>OZ241378.1:4800000-6349053 GCA_965200345.1 Candidatus Poribacteria bacterium | reverse complement strand
TAAACGTGTTGGAGAGATGTGCATTGACTGTCAACTTTGCAGAGTCAGCTTCTGACGTTTCAGGTTCCTTTTCCAAGAGGCTCTGTCCGAGCTCAGTCTGAAGTTGCGCGTAGAGGTAACCCGCTCCCAGATGTATAAAGGTGAGGAGACATAATCCTAAAGAGAAAGCTGCTTTTTTCATTTTTTATCTATTGAGTGTTCATTTTCAACCTTTTGGGAAGTCGGTACTGAATCCAGTTTGGGCGGTTTGTGTCTGTCAATTGCATAAGGACCCGTCCCCGGTGCACAGAGCCGGATGAACCGCGGCATACCAGCGATACTCAGTTTATCTACAAGGGCTTCAAGTCCGAGTTTATAAAGGTCTTCATCTGAGATTTCCCGGATACGTGTTGCCAGTGGTTTCCCATTTTTAGAAACATAAGTTTTCAGTTTGGATATACGGTTCCGTTCCACTTCTGCGTCCTTGCCTGCTTGGCGAATTTGTTCAATGAGAGTGTCCATATCTGGTAAATTATCCAGCCATTCATGCCGTTCAACCGAATAATCACCTCTGCATGGAGCCTGCCTATTAATAATAAGAAAACGGGATGCTCCAGCTTTACCAAGTTTGGTTGTAAGAGCTTCGATTCCGAGATCATAAAGTTCACTATCTGCCATCTTTAGGATGCTCACTGCTATTTGCCTCCTGTAACCACATATATGGATTTTCGACTCGGACACGCAAATCAGAACTAAGCCTTTTGGCTTTCCTAAGGAGCCGGTCATCTGTTGTAAGAAAAATATCTACTTTGCCGCTCTCAGCACAGGCCAGATGCAAGGCATCAAACCATTTGAATCCAAGGGTTTCGAGTTGTTTACCTCTTAAATTCTCCCTTGTACCAACCGGAATTTTTTGATGTGCTGCATCCATCTGAGATTTTATTCGAGAGCGTTGAATCCAATTTCGATTGTTGTTGACTTCGGTTGTCAGAACTTCACTGACAATCCAGTGCCAGTGGCCCGTGACGAAAACATCAAAAATTTTCTCAAGAGCCTCGGTTTCGCGAAGAATCCGGAGCTGCGTCTGATCATTAAACGGGCGACTCAAACAACACGTATCAAGATAAATTTTCAAGTTATGAATCTGCTTTCTCACTCGGTTACTCTGTAGAGACGCTTGCCGCTATTCAATTATTCCTGCTTGCGGGCTTGAAGCTGTCGCATAGAGTTTTCGAGGAATCCGCCCTGCTAAAAACGCCGCTCTACCCGCTTCAACCGCTTTCTTCATCGCCTCCGCCATCAGCACCGGACGATGTGCCTTCGCCACTGCAGTATTGAGCAGAACACCGTCGCACCCTAATTCCATCGCTATCGCCGCATCCGATGCTGTCCCGACCCCCGCATCCACAATGAGCGGCACCTGCACAAGATCTCGGATAATCTGGATGTTATACGGATTCCGAATCCCCATCCCTGAACCGATCGGCGCACCTAACGGCATCACCGCTGCACAACCGACATTTTCCAATTTCTTACAAGTAATCGGATCATCGTTACAATACGGAAGTACAGTAAAACCGTCTTTGACAAGTGTTTCCGCCGCGCTGAGCAGCTGCTCTACATCCGGGAATAGCGTCTGTTCATCCCCTATCACTTCGAGCTTGATAAGCGATGTCTCCAGTGCTTCTCTGGCAAGGTTCGCTGTCAGGATTGCGTCCTTCGCTGTGAAACACCCAGCGGTATTCGGGAGGATTGTCATACCCCGTTCACGCAGGAGTGCGAACAGATTTTCGCCAGATGTATCATCCGTCCATTTCACACGACGCATTGACACCGTAGCTATCTCGGCACCGCTCGCCGCAATAGCCTCCGTCATGATATGAAAATTCGGGTAACCCGCCGTTCCAATGAGTAACCGTGATGTATATGTTTGATCTGCGATTTTGAATTCTTGCATTTTTTGTTTCTTTTCTAACGGCTATCGGTTATCAGTTCTCCATTAGCTTCCAGCTAAGACTCAAAAGACTTCTTATCTAACTGCTGATTGCTGACCGCTGACGGCTATTCTTATTTTTTATACAGTGCCACGCCGACACGCTCAATTTGCTCAACCATCTCAGGGTTACGGATATTCCCAAAAATAGACAGATCAATGGTATAAGGCAGCAATTGGTCGTCCAGATCGTTTGCGATTCGGGAGAGGATCGTATGCGTCAGCGCATCCCCACCGCGAAGCGTCAGGTCGATGTCAGATCCGTTTTTATAATCACCTCTGGCACGAGAGCCATACAACACGGCTTCTTCCACCTGTGGGTAGTTCGCAAAAACATCACGAATTTTTTCGAGTGTCTCTACAGACAAACCGTGTTGCATTTTTAAAGGTTTCCTTCCGCTTTCAGTTGCTGTAGTCGGACGAGCAATCTCTCAAATTCAGCAAAGTAAGCATTGCGGATAGTCATGACAACTTGAGCTGCAACATCTTCATCGTAGGTATGCGATGTTAGGTTGCGTTTATCAACCATATCCATCCAGACTTCGCCGTTTTCAATTAATCCGTTTCTAAAAGCCGTTCGGGTTGTATCGCGCGAGCCGTACAAGTTCACTATACCCTGTGCTTCAAGGAAGTTTTTCAACGTCTTCCAAGCAAGTTCATGCGTGTATTCAAACCCTTGTATCAACCCTTGTGCTTCTAAGTCTGAGAGTTCCCGTTGTTCCGCAAGTTTGACAGCTGCCCTTAATCGACCCAAAACCCTTTCAAAACTATTTGCACGTTGAACCCAGCGAACCTCTTGACTTTGCATAGTGTTCTACCTACAGTTTATCACACCATCCATCTTCAATTAGTATAGCAGCGTCAAAGTCCCTTTATCAAGTCATTTTTTACTCGAGATTAGGGCTATTTAGTTCTCGGTTTTTTCGTCCAATTTTAGACACCCGGGGTCCCCACCCGTTACTGGAAAGGGGGCCCGGTAGGTGCTGTTTGCAACCGCACCGGACTTCGCCAATAAATTACCGAATTTATTATTTAATCTTGCTTAGTTTGTGGCACTCTTTCTGTAGCATAGGCTGTTGGTTTCCTGTGCCAAAAATTTTACACACCCAGAAAAATAATTTCCCTTTTTTTAATTATAATTTTTAGTTAGATATAGACTTTATAATTTTTTTATTTCAAAAATTATAAAAATTGGTATATCATAACTTATTACTTACGCATCAGCACTTTTTATAGTGAAGTTTAGAATTAATAGGACACTCTGTGTCGGTTCGGTTAGGAAACAGCGAAGAAACACCCAAGCAAAAACCCTACCGGGGGATGAAAGTGTCTCTTTATTTTTCCGTTTCACTATAGTATGGCAAATTTTAGTTGTTGACAGAAACATTCAGACAAGAGTCCGTGCTTGACTTGATAATTCAAATATTTTTAACCGCTTAAATCCCTCTTATCAGGGGGACTTTAAGGGGAAATACGTAAGTTTTACATAATTTTGGTCAATTTGGAGCGTGCAGCGCAAAAAATGCTGTACGCGCAGTTTTCGGAACCCCAGATGAAGGTAAGGTGACAAACATGCAGGGCAGACGTATCAATTCCAACATCGAAAAAACGGCTTTCCCGTGCTTGGAATAGACAACGTGCGTGGCGATATTGTGTGCTGCCGCTGCGTTTGTTCGCGCAGAATCCGCCATATATCCACCATCAAAAGGACGATAATTTTCAATGAAAAGCTTATTTACATCTCATAAACTGATAGTGATGCTTTTTGTCGCGCTATTTACGCTGACGCTCCACAATATGAGTACCGCGCAAACGCATATCCATGTAGACGCAGTCAACGGCATCAACGCAGCCACCGGTAGAGGTGCCGCTGGGAAAGCGTATAAATCCATTACCTACGCCTTGTTGATTAGCGAGAAAAGCAATCTGCCGGATCCGTGGCATGTCCACATTCACCCCGGCACCTACGACGCGGCTCCCGCGAAACCGGCAAACGCACGCGAGGTTTTCCCGATCAGACTCCGGTCTAAGATGGTCATCCAAGGCACGACCACAGCCGCCGACTGTATCCTTGATGCGCAACACCTCGGTGAAACCGAAACGCCAATCCTCCTTGGTGAAGATGTCGGAGAGGTCTCCATCCGGAATCTCACAATTCAGAACATTAATCAGAAAGGTGCCGCCGATCCCGCTAATGCTGGTGGTATTGTCTTCCGGGATACGGGGGGCAGGCGTGAGACTACCAGTCGCATTGAGGCGTGTATCGTCCATAATAATGCTCCGCGTGGCGTTGCCACGAATCTATCGCTTGCTCTCACCGGCAACACCTTCAGTAACAATTCCCAACACGGCCTGTGGACAAATACGAGCCTTACAGTCCTTAATAATACCTTCAGCGATAACGGCACCGGGCTGTGGATTGAAGGGGACTCGACAGGGAATATTTCCGATAACATCTTTCAGAAAAAAACTGCTGGTTATCATTACGCTGGAGGAGGGATCCACGTGACGGGCGTATTAAATGGTAACATTACCGGCAATACCTTTACTAACAATCGTCGTGGTGGACAACAAGTTGGTAGTGGTTTCTCTGTTCAGGATAGTTTGAACGGGAACGTCACTCACAATACTTTCACGGGCAATATAGGTGCTGAGTATGCGGCGGGTGGGTTTTACGTTAGACTGATGACCGGCGATATCACTCACAATACCTTTACCGACAATACCGGTGGTCAAGGCGGTGGATTTTACGTTCTGCACTTTACTGGCAACATTACTCACAATGCATTTATTACGAATACCGCTAAAAGTAGTCCTGGTGGTGGCGGGTTTAGGGCAAACAGTGGAAAAGTTTCCCAGGTTACTCACAATCTCTTTGATAGTAATTCAGCCGAAAACGGTGCGGGTGCGGTCTTTCTGTATAATAATCGTGTGATTTCGGAATTTACCAACAACATTTTCTTTAATAACACTGCAAGTCGCGGTGTTTCCTCGGTTTCCGTAGATGATAACAATGATGATGCGCCTGCGCGCTTCACTAACAATCTGTTCATGGTTGCTGATGGACTTTCTGCGGCGGCATCAATGCCTGCTATCTTCGTGAACATTCCCGGGAGTCGTTTCCACAACAACATTTTCAGCGGTATGAAAACTGCCATCTCCATCGGAGGTGACCTGGATCTACCCATAACCCATAACCTTTTTCACAATATTGGAATGGACTTCGTTAATGCGGTCGGCAACGATTTGGCGTTCTGGGAACTCTTGGCGGACGGTGCCAACAATAACATCACCGGCGAACCGCTGCTCGTAGACGCAGCGAATAGCGATTTTCATCCGATTGCTGGGAGTCCTACGATTGATGCAGGCACGGGTGCCTACGCACCCGCCGATGATTTTGACGGTGCCGCCCGACCTGCCGGTGCCGCTGTGGATATCGGACCCTATGAATACGGGAGAACAAAACGACCAACCACAGTGCCTGACGTTTCTACAGACGTTCCCGAAACGGCAGCAGCAACGACCGATGCTGACGTTCCCGAAACCGAAACACCAACGACTGCTGCGAGGATTAACATCTCACCTGCATCAGTGGCATCCACGGCTGTTGGCACCCAGATGGATTTTTCACTGAACATCACAAGTGCCGAAGCCATCTCGGGGTATCAGGCGACGGTGCAGTTTGATACAACTGCCCTACGGTATGTCTCAAGTGCGAATGGCGATTATCTACCTGCGGGTGCGTTCTTTGTGGATCCCGTTGTTGAAGGAAATCTCATCAAACTCAACGCTGTGTCTCTCGCTGGGGAAAGCAAGGGAGACGGCACCCTCGCTCAATTGACTTTTGAAGTGATTGCAGTGAAGGCATCCACTTTAACGTTATCTGATGTGCTGCTCACGAATAGTGCGGGTAAAGCTTTTCTGCCAACGGTTAAAAATGCTGAGATAACCGAACCAACCCGAGCAGCAGCGACCGCTGCGAGGGTTAACATCTCACCCGCCTCTGTGGCATCCACGGCTGTTGGCACCCAGATGGAATTTTCACTGAACATCACAAGCGGCGAAACCGTCGCCGGGTATCAGGCGACGGTGCAGTTTGATACAACTGCCCTACGGTATGTCTCAAGTGCGAATGGCGATTATCTACCTGCGGGTGCGTTCTTTGTGGATCCCGTTGTCGAAGGAAATCTCATCAAACTCAACGCTGCATCTCTCGCTGGTGAAAGCGAGGGTGACGGCACGCTTGCCACATTGACGTTTGAAGTGATTGCAGCGCAGGCATCCACTCTAACGCTATCTGATGTGCTGCTCACCGATAGTGTGGGTAAGGCGTTTGTGCCAACGGTTGAAAATGCCGAGATAACCGAACCGACGCAACTCAAAGGAGACATCAACGGTGATGGCATTGTCAACATTCAGGATTTAGTGTTAGTTGCTGGAGAGTTGGGGCAAACGGGCACAAACAAGGCGGATATTAACGGTGATGGACAAGTCAATATCCAGGACCTTGTCCTTGTTGCGAGTGCGTTAGGCACAACTGCCGCCGCCCCGTCTCTATATCCCGAAGTCTTAGAAATGCTCACTGCTGCAGAGGTGAAACAGTGGCTCTCCGCTGCACAGCAATTGGACCTTACGGATACAATGTCACAGCGCGGTGTCCTGTTTTTACAACAGCTCCTTATAACGTTGACACCTAACGAGACGGCACTGCTTGCGAACTTCCCGAACCCGTTCAATCCGGAGACGTGGATCCCGTATCGGTTAGCAAACCCTGCGGCTGTTCGCATCTCTATCCATACTGCGGACGGTCAGTTAGTTCGGGTATTAGCGTTGGGCAATCAATCTGCTGGCATGTATCAGAGCCGCAGCCGCGCCGCGTATTGGGACGGTAAAAACGAGGTAGGTGAACCCGTCGCGAGCGGTGTGTATTTCTACACCCTCACCGCAGGCGATTTCTCTGCTACCCGTAAAATGCTAATACGCAAATAATCCCGTTTTTCTCAACCGCGCCTGGCGGAATTAGAATTATGTGCTGAATACCCCAGGCCGGTAGGTGCGGTTTCTAACCGCACCATAGGTGTCAATTTAGCAGGAATAAGGTTGTATTTCGTGTGAGAAAAATGCTGTGAAGAGGAAACACCTCTTGTATAATGTAGAAAAAGATTAGAGTGGTTATTTCTACAAAAAAGAGGTATTTCCAATGTCCATTTTACAACAAGTGGTAGATAAAATGCAAACGATCCTTCAAACCCTCCCTGATGAAGCTGCTGTCGATACCGGACTCGTGAAAAGAAAACGCAAACTCACGGGGAGTGCGCTGACGCAAATCCTTGTCTTGGGGTGGTTAGAAAATCCAGAAGCAAGTTATCAGCAACTCACCGAAACCGCTGCGACGCTCGGTATAGAAGTCAGACGGCAAGCCCTTGAACAACGCCTGACCCTCGAAACGACTGAAATGTTGAAAACGACACTTGACGCCGCCATTACAGAAGTGCTTGAAGTTGGCAGTCAACGCCAAGCCGTGTGTTTACTTCAGCCGTTTACGGGCGTCTATGTACAAGATTCGACAGGGTTATCACTCCCTGATGAACTTCATGAGATTTGGAAAGGGCAACCGAAAAAGAATCATCCCAAGAAAGCCGGATTGAAACTTCATTTACGCTTTGATGTCCTTACGGGCGGCTTTCAGGACTTCCAACTCACCGATGGTATGACGGCTGATTTGACGGATGCAAAAGCAGCCGATCCACTGCCAGAAGGGAGTTTACAACTCGCAGACCTGGCATATTTTTCCCTTGATGAGTTTGAAAAACTCACCGCAAACAGCGTCTACTGGGTCTCGCGTTTGAAAGCAAACTCTTACCTCGCTGATGAAAACGGGCAACGCATTGATTTAGAAAAGATGCTCAAGGCGACTCAAGAAGACACCTACATCCGTAAGTCTATTCGGATCGGTAAAAGAAAGCGACTTCAGGTTTATCTCATCGCTGAAAAACTTTCTCAAGCACAGACAAATCAACGCCGACGCTACATCCGACGCCGTGCCAAACGCAAAGCCAAAACACCCTCAAAGGCACTCTTACGTCTCGCAGGATACAACCTTTATA
The DNA here is from genome assembly GCA_965200345.1 of Candidatus Poribacteria bacterium. Lineage (GTDB taxonomy): Bacteria > Poribacteria > WGA-4E > WGA-4E > WGA-3G > WGA-3G. The sequence continues at coordinate 6,340,974 of OZ241378.1, read as the reverse complement.
TCACCAATATTGAAGCACGTCAACTCACAGCGAAACAAATCTGTGTCATTGTCGGCATCCGATGGCAGATTGAGTTGATGTTTAAGAGTTTCAAAAGTATCTCAAAACTTCATGTTTCTCGAAGTCAGAAACCCTATCGGATACTCTCTGAAATCTATGCCAAACTTATTGCGATTCTGATTCAACACGCTGTCATGTTAGGGGCTGGATACCGACATATACAGCACAGTTTCATCAAGACGGCAAAGCATATCGCAGGTTATGCGAGGCTGCTCACCTTGAGTTTTCATCACTCAAAAACGGCACTTCGTAAAACTTTCAAAGACATAAAACGTTCATTTGACAACGGTGGCTCTTTTCAGAGAAGCACTGGAAGAAATACAACCCTTCGCAGAATCCAAGAGGCTACGGAAAAGCCACTAAATTGACACCTATGGTGCGGTTTCCTAACCGAACCATAGGTGTCAATTTAGGGAGTTTTCGTGCCATTCTCGGCATAGTAAGTCTGAACTCTGATTGCTGTGATTTTTCTGATAAGATCTCTGATGGAAAATAAGATGCTGATTGTGGGGTTGAAGTTTCTACAAAGATGGCGTTCCCGCGGAATCGCTGAGTCGTCAGGAATCGGTTTTCAGTTTCCAGTTTCTTGTGATGGATTCTCTTATCATAGGTATCAGAGAAATCAGAGAAATCACAGTTCAGAAGCCAAAAGTGTAAAGCGTTAGGAAACCGCCCGTCTGGATCTAAGTGGCGAGGTTGTTTTTGGATGCCGAGAGGGTTATTTTTCTAAAATTGACACTTATGGTGCGGTTTGATGAAGATTAATTTATTAATTCGGTAATGTCGGAACGTGCGATAAATCGCACTACTACGAACTAACCCGTTTGTAGTAGGGCAATTCTGCGGTGTACTCACCCAAATGCGATCTGCATTATTGCCCGTCAATTACCGAAATATTTTCTTAAATTTCATGAAACCGCACCTACCGGGCCTGGGGAAAATCAGGATTACCGATTTAAATACTTAAACTTCATGAACCGCACCGGGTATACACCAGGAACGCCACGGTTCTCCAAACCAAATTACCGAAATTTTTTCAAACCTCATCAGTGTGTGTTACATCTGATTTTTTTTGAACACTAAAGTTATTTTCCACATCTTAACTTAATATAAACTATTGAAACATCGAAAAAAGGATCAAAGACATGAGAATACAAAAACATACAAGTCGTGCGTTATTATTATCACTTTGTGTACATATTGCTTTGATGTTTGTTGTTTCTGTGTTTCTTGCCCATCATTTTGATACGGAGAAGGAGCATATATCTGCGGAGATATTGGAAACTGTCCCTAAAAAGCAGGTAAGGCGGCGGATTTTGCCCCGGCACGTCCGTCCAAACCGACAGATGGCAAATGCTGGGGCATCAGAGGTTTCGCTTACTCCGTTGACTTATACCCTACGGGCAAGTGTGCCTAAAGCACTGATTCGTGCTGATGCCGTTACCGATATTGTTACGTACACCGATCTACCGCAAATAGATGCACCCAGTCCCATTTCCAATATCAGTTCGGGTAAGAATCTTAAAAGGGGTTTTGGAATTTTGGGTAATGACATTAGAAGGGGTCTTGGAATTTTCGATACAGGAGCGATGCCAGGACACGGATTAATCGGAGAGGTGTTCGTGTCGGATAGTACTATCTCCCAAATGCCCAATTTTGATCGTCTACTCCCTGTCAATACCTTTATTACAGCAAATTTAAACGCAATAAGTAGTTATTGACTTGACAAAAAGTGCATAAAATGGTAAAATATACGTATATTCTAAGGATATAGGAGTATTTTATCAATGGATTTAATCAAAGTCATGGAACGTTTCCCAAGTCAAGAATCTTGTATTAAGTATCTTGAAAAAGTTCGTTGGGGTGCGAATCCTGTTCCCTGTCCACATTGTGAGAGTATCCACACGGGAAAACGCAACGAAAGTGGGAAAGTTGGACGCTGGAATTGCCACGACTGCCATGCATCCTTTAGAGTAACGCATGGTACAATCTTTCATGATACGAAAATACCGCTTCAAAAGTGGTTTCTCGCGATTTCACTGGTAGCAAATGCCAAGAAAAGTCTATCAAGCTATCAATTAGCACGTGATTTAGACCTAAATCAGAAAACTGCATGGTATATGCAGACACGTATCCGTGCGGAGATGGCAAAAAAGGGAAGTGCGTTACTACAGGGCATCATAGAAGCAGACGAAACCTATATCGGTGGCAAGCCTCGCAAGGAAAATAAACGCGAGGACGATAAACCGAATAAACGCGGTCGCGGTACAAAGAAAGATGCCATTATCGGAGCGGTAGAACGTGGTGGAAAAGTCGTAGCACGGCTGGCAACCGATCTGACCGGTCGCGGTATCCTGAATTTCATTCGGGAAGTTGTCAATACGAAAGAATCAGAACTGATTACTGATGAATACCGTGCTTATTGGGCAATAAGTCGAGAGATGAAGCATACCGTCATCAATCATCAAGAGCAGTTTGTAGATGGTGATATTCACACCAACACTATTGAAGGCTTTTGGAGTTTGCTAAAACGCGCATGGTACGGTTCACATCACCATTATCAGACGGGGTATACTCCTCTCTATGTAGCCGAGCAGTGCTATAAGTATAACTACCGCGAACAGAGTATCTTTTGGAAGTTTGTTAGGGAGAGCGTTCAAGTGGGGGGGGGGGGGGGGCAGCCGCGTGAACAAACTCTATTATGGCGACTGCCTCACCGTAATGCAGCAAGAGATGAAGGCAAACAGTGTAGATTTAATATATCTCGATCCACCTTTCAATTCCAATCGTGCTTATAACGCTATTTACAAAGATGAAACAGGGAGACCTTTACCAGATCAGATAGAAGCCTTTTGTGATTTATGGACACTTGATCCTGATCGAGAAAGAGCAATTCGTGAACTTCCCAAACAAATGTTAATGTCTGGAGTGGATGATGGCATCGTCAGATTTTGGCAGGCATGGATGAAGGCACTCACGAATACAAACCCAAAACTTCTGGCATATCTATCATATATGGCAGAGCGATTACTGCAAATGAAAATAGTTCTCAGACCAACTGGAAGCATTTTTTTGCATTGTGACCCAACATGTAGCCATTACTTGAAAATATTCATGGATGGCATTTTTGGAGAAAAAAATTTCAGAAATGAGATTGTTTGGGCATATACGAGGATGTCGGCAAAGGGACAACGCCAATTATCTCGCGCTCATGATACGATTTTCTGGTATTCAAATGGAAGTCAATGGTGTTTTAACGTTGATCCAATTCGGTTACCGTATGCTGAAGGCAGCAAAGCACGGGAAGGACAAACACTCAATCGTCTCGGAAGTGGTTATTCAAAAGAAGGTGTCACTAAACTTAATCCTTTAGGTAAGTTCCCAGAAGACTGGATTATACATATACCTTATTTACGTGGAAATGAGCGTCTTGGCTATCCGACTCAAAAACCTTTAAGACTGCTTGAACGTATTATTTTGGCATCAAGTAACGAAGATGACATTATTTTTGATCCTTTCTGTGGCTGTGGAACAACTCTTGAGGCTGCCCAACAACAAAATCGTAGATGGATTGGTATTGATATTGCCATTCATGCGATCAAACGCGTAAGTGCCGTTCGTTTACAGGAGCGTTGCAGATTAGTAGAAGATCAGGACTATCAAATCACAGGTATTCCTCGTAGCGTAGAAGGCGCGAAAGACCTTTGGCAACGTGATAAGTACCAGTTTCAGAAATGGGCTGTAGAAATGGTTGATGGCTTTGTAACAGCACGTAAAAGTCGGGACGGTGGTGTAGATGGAAGACTCTACTTCCCTTATGACGAAGACCTAAAAGCGATGAAGTTAGAAGTAAAGGGTGGTGCAAGGGTGGGTATACAAGATTTACGCGCACTTGCGGGGGTGATAGATGAAAATGATTATCCACTCGGTGGTTTCATCACGCGTAAGACCCTCGGACAGATACAAAGACAGAACTTTCAAGACTTCTGCCGAACTAAAGGCACAATCACCATTGATAGCAAAGAATATCCTCGCCTACAGGTTCTCTGTATAGAGGAAATCCTTGAAGGCAAACGCTTTGATACCCCACTGGTACGGGGCAAATCAACAACTGACCAAATGGAATTATTTGACAATTAACAAGTCAATAACTACTTATTGCGTTTTTTTATCCAGCTGGTGAAGGAACTCATGAAGAACGCAAGGTAATCGAATTGGATCTTCGCACAGGAAATCATGAGGAAAATACCTACTATCTGAACAGATACCTAAACTACGAGTCGGTGCAAACAGGTAGGGCATTTGTTGCAATCGAAGAAGACTATTGGGACTTTTCTCGACAACGCGAGTTGGCACAGCATTTGCCCGGAGTATGGCATAAGCTCTTGGAAAAAAAGGATCAGGCATTGCTGCAACTTCTAACAAAAGAAATGAAAAAAGTCTGTAGATACATACCAACAGAAAAAGAAGTGCTTGCCTTTCTGAAAAGTTTAACAGCGGATCCCCAAGAAGTCCCCGTTACGCCAATTCCGGATCCGCCTATGCCAACTCCAAAATCGAAAAAGTCACCGCAACGGACGAGACTCGTTGTTACGATGTCCAATAGTGAAATAATTGAGTGCCCTAAGATAAGAGACACTTTCTTTGAGGTAATTGAAAAGTTAGGCGTAGAGAAAGTTGCAGCACTTGGAATAATCCGGAGCAAAATCCCTCTCGTCTCAGATTCTGAATACCCGGACTACTCCCAAAGGCAATCAGGTTCACATTACATCTATGTAGGCGCAACAACACAAGATAAAAAACGAGATCTTATGAAAATTGCCAAAGGTTTAAAAATTGAATTGAAGGTGGAAATCATTCCGAAAGAATGATAAATCACTCATGGCTGACCTCTAATAGTCCACAGATTAAAACTGGAAAGGCTACATCACTAACTATCTAATTCAAGGAGTAAGGATATGAAACGAATCACGCTATTTCTTATTGGTTTTCTATTACTGTTCACAGGAAACCTCGTTCATGCCGAGGTCACATTGCCACGTGTCATCGGCAGCAATATGGTACTGCAACGTAATATGCAGGTACCTATTTGGGGGTGGGCATCCGCAGGTGAAGAGGTCACCATAACGCTCAGTGCTGAAGCCGAAGGTGTCGAACCGATTTCAACAACCACTGTGGTCGCCGACGCAGAAGGCAATTGGCAAATCAAACTCCCCGCTATGGCAGCTGGCGGTCCCTATACACTCCGAGTCAAGGGCAGTAACATTCTTGAACTAACAAACGTGCTTTTCGGCGAAGTCTGGGTCTGCTCCGGGCAGTCGAACATGCAATGGTCGGTGAACGCCTCAAAAGACAACGAGGTAGAAATCGCCGCAGCGATGTATCCGAAAATCCGACTGTTCTATGTACCGAGAGTACCATCAGGATTTCCACAGCAAGATGTAGACGCGGCTTGGTCCGAAACTACGCCTGAGACAATTGCCAGTTTCTCGGCCGTCGCCTACTATTTCGGGCGGAAACTCTATAAAAATCTTGATGTACCGATCGGTTTAATCAATACCTCATGGGGTGGCACCCGTATTGAACCGTGGACACCCCCTGTCGGGCTCGCTGCTGTGCCTGCACTTGCGACCATCCACAAAGAAGTCCAAGACATACAGGCGAACTATCGCGCACAACTCCCACAAAAAATGAAAGATATTGAAACATGGATCGCCGGAACACGGAAAGCACTGGAAACTGGTGCACCACTCACGGAGATGCCTGAAAATACGCATCCGTTAAGGCATCAACAGAGACCGACGGCACTTTACAACGGCATGGTGCATCCGATTGTCCCTTATGCGATGCGTGGTGCCTTATGGTATCAAGGCGAATCAAACCTCCGAGACAGGATGCTCTACCACGAAAAAATGAAGGCACTCATCAATGGCTGGCGCGAGGTCTGGGGACAAGGCGATTTTCCCTTCTACTTCGTTCAACTCGCACCGTTCAACTACGGCGGACGCAATGCGAACCCACTATTCCTACCCCAAATCTGGGAAGCACAAACAGCGACGTTGGCACTCCCAAATACCGGCATGGCTGTAACAACCGACATCGGGAACCTCAGAGACATCCATCCCCGAAACAAACAGGATGTCGGTAGACGACTCGCACTGTGGGCACTTGCAAAGGACTACGGCAGAGATGATGTGACATATTCCGGGCCGCTCTACAAATCAATGGCAGTCGAAGGAAACACAATTCGACTTTCCTTTGACGCTACTGGTAGCGGCTTGATGGCAAGCGATGAAAAGCCGCTCACATGGTTCCAAATCGCCGGTGAAGATAAGCAATTCGTCGAAGCACAGGCAACAATTGATGGCGACACAATCGTCGTCTCCAGCGAAACTATCGAGAATCCAGTCGCTGTCCGATTCGGCTGGCATCAGAGCGCAGAACCGAATTTCGTGAATAAAGAAGGCTTACCTGCATCACCGTTCCGTACGGATTCATGGTAAAATAGCCGAAGGACTTGACTTATCCACTTCGCTATCTAATTGAAGGAGCAAAAATATGGAACTAACGCTGCTATGCCTCATCGGTTTTCTATCACTTCTCATAGGAGGTTTCGCGTATTCCAGAGTTACACTGCCGCGTGTCTTCGGCAGCAACATGGTACTGCAGCGCAACATGCAGGCACCTATCTGGGGGTGGGCATCCCCAGGCGAAGAGATTACCCTAACACTCAGTGCTGAAGCCGAAGATGTCGAACCGGTTTCAGCAATAACCACCGCGGTTGCTGACGCTGATGGCAATTGGCAGGCTAAACTCCCCGCTGTGACAGCTGGGGGTCCCTATACACTCCGAATCAAAGGCAGTAACACCCTCGAACTGACAAACGTGCTTTTCGGCGAAGTCTGGGTCTGTTCCGGGCAGTCGAACATGGAATGGCCCGTAAGCATCTCAAATGATAGCGAGGTAGAGATCGCCGCAGCGATGTATCCGAAAATCCGACTGTTCCATATCCCGCGAGTCCCGTCAGGTTTACCTCAGCAAGATGTTGAGGCGGATTGGTATGAAACCACACCTGAGACAATCCCGAATTTCTCCGCTGTCGCCTACTATTTCGGACGGAAACTCTATAAAAATCTTGATGTACCGATCGGGCTAATCAACACCTCGTGGGGCGGTACCCTCATCGAACCGTGGACACCCCCTGTCGGTCTCGCTGGTGTGCCTGCACTTGCGTCTATAAACAAGGAAGTCGAAGACATACAGGCGAACTATCGCGCACAACTTCCACAGAAAATAGACGCGATAGAAGCGTGGATCGCCGAAACACGGAAAGCGTTAGAAACCGATGCGCAGCTTAAACCGATGCCTGACAATACGCATCCGCTAATGGATGCAGGGAGACCGACGGCACTCTACAACGGTATGGTGCATCCAATCGTTCCTTACGGCATACGCGGCGCACTCTGGTATCAAGGCGAATCAAACCATCAGGACGGTATGATCTACCACGAGAAGATGAAGGCACTCATCAACGGGTGGCGAGAGGTTTGGGAGCAAGGAGATTTCCCGTTCTATTTTGTGCAACTCGCACCCTTCAATTACAGTAACCAAGAGGAAGGTCAGTTTTTCCTGCCGCAAATCTGGGAAGCACAAACAGCGACGTTGGCACTCCCAAATACCGGTATGGCAGTGACAACTGACATCGGTGACCCCAGAGATGTCCATCCCCGAAATAAACAAGGAGTCGGCAGAAGGTTGGCATTGTGGGCACTCGCGAAGGACTACGGCAGAGATGATGTAACATATTCCGGTCCGCTCTACAAATCAATGGCAGTCGAAGGAGACACAATCCGACTCACGTTTGATCACGTCGGTAGCGGTTTAACCTCGCAAGATGAAAAACCGCTCACATGGTTCCAAATCGCCGGTGAAGATAAGCAATTCGTTAAAGCGCAAGCAACAATTGATGACGACACAATCGTCGTCTCCAGTGAAACTATTGAGAATCCGGTCGCTGTCCGATTCGGGTGGCACCAGAGCGCGGAACCCAATTTTGTGAATAAGGAAGGGCTACCCGCATCACCGTTTCGTACCGATTCATGGTGAAGAATAACCATCAGTCTTCAGCAGTCAGTAAAGAGCAGTTTCCGTAGGTTGGGTTGAGCGGTAAAGATCCTTACGTTTACATAGGAAATTACGGCTTTCCATGAATCGTTGGTATAGAGAGATATAGCGAAACCCAACAAAAACCGTTATGTTGAGCCTAAAAAGTGTTGGGTTTCACTCGTTTTTTGGTGTCTTCAGTTTTTTTACTGAATTTGATAGGTATCTTCTCTATCAACGCTTTACTTGACTCCCGTTCAGCCCAACCTACAAGACTCTTATTTTTCGGTTTTACTATATTTTGCACAACAGCCAAAGCCCATGCGACTTAACCAAAAACCTGCCCGAAACGAAGTGGAGGGCAGCGCGGAGGCACATAGTTAAAAACATGAAAATCACTGCTATCAAAACCTTTATGGCACGCTTTGGTAACCGTCCCCGCGGCCTTATCAAAGTCGAGACAGATGAAGGACTCTACGGATGGGGTGAGGCTTACTCCACAGGTCCCGACCTCTCTGTTGAACCAATCGCTGATTATATCTTTGAGATGATTCAAGGCGACGACCCCAGACGGATTGAGTATATCATGCTGAAACTGCATCAGCAGTTCCGTTTTCCCGCAGGCGGTGCAGGACTCGCTGTCATCTCTGCCGTAGATCACGCCCTCTGGGACATCAGTGGCAAGGCAGCAGGTTTACCAGTCTACATGCTCCTCGGCGGACATGCACGGGACCGCATCCGCGTCTACCGTGGTATCGGTGGTAGAGACGGTATTGAAGCCGCTGATCAAGCACACAAACTTCATGAAGAGTGGGGGTTTACCGCCTTCAAGACCGGTCCTTATCAACTCGATCCGGACGCGAATCGATGGGGACGCGTCTGCGATGCAGCCGCCACCTATTTTGAGCAGATCCGTGAGAATACGCCGTCGGACTGGGAGATCGCTTTCGATCCACACGCTAAAATATTTGAACCTATCCGCGCACTCCAACTCGCTAACGCCCTTGCGCCCTACGATCCGTATTTCTACGAGGAACCGCTCCGTCCCGAACACATCCCCGCATGGACGCGTCTACGCTCCCAGATGCAAGTACCTCTCGCGACAGGGGAATCCCTCTACACACGTTTTGAGTTTTTGGACATCATCGCAGGACAGGGTGCCGATATTATCCAACCGGACATCTGTGTCTGTGGTGGATTGTTAGAGATGCGCAAAATCGCTGCGATTGCCGAAGCGCACTACGTCAGCGTCGCCCCTCATAATCCGATGGGACCGCTGGCAACGGCTGTCAATGTCCATTTCGCCGCTGCAACCCCGAATTTCAAAATACTTGAATATCTCCTACCGACCGAGACGGAATGGAACGCTTGGGTAGACGAGCCTTACCTACCGAAAGACGGCTATCTGGAATTACGGGATCGTCCGGGTTTGGGTGTAGAGGTGAACGAAGCAGCTATCACTGACAACGAATACATCCATTGGCAGCGCACGTGTCCCATCCGCCCGGATGGTTCAACAGGTTATATTTAGGACGGGGCTGGCTAAGAAAAACATTTGACGGAAACTGGCATCGTGTGTACAATTTACCTGCGAATGATCGGGCTTTTCCAATAAAGGAGACGTATATGACTCCCAAACAACGATACCTTTTTGATTTAACAGGGTACATCCACCTCAAAAATGTTCTCAGCGATGAAGAGTTGAAAAATGCCCAAGATGCGGTTGAACGATGCGTTCAAACACCGGAGGACGAACTCCCGCCCGGTATTAGTTATGGCGGTGGCGGCTATTCCAACGGCTTTTCGTTCGACAAATCGCTTGAGGCACTCACACTCCATCCGAAAACATGGCCAATTGTGAAGGAACTTACCGATAATAAACCCCGTTTTAATCGAGGCAGTCTTGTTGCTAAGCGACCCGAGCATGATCAGGTTATCGGTAAGTTGCACTGTGCGCGTGAAGATTGCGGCTGGCAGACGCGCCGCTATGCCGTCAAGGACGGACAGGTTCACTGCAACGATTTCGTCGTCTTTTTCTATTTCGCCGATGTCTATTCGGGTGACGGCGGTTTAGTTGTCCTACCAGGCTCCCACAAAGCAAACTTTGAACGTCCGGAGGGACTCTTCTTCCCGGACCCAGAGGATCCACCCGACGAACTTCATCCCGCGTTAGTTAACGTGACAGCCCGCGCTGGCGATGCAATCGTCCTGTCCGAATTGCTGACGCACGGGGTTCTCATCTGGAAACCGAAAGACCGATATCGGCGGTTTATCATCTTGCGTTACAAAACACAGTTTTTTCAAGACACCAAGGGACCTCGAAATCCGTTTCCGCCGGAGGTGATGGAACGACTCTCCCCTGAAACTATTGAACTTGCGCAATCCGCATCTTATACGCATATCAAGGACATCGTCAAAAGTGAACATGTCCAGCTAACCTAAAAGGAACGAAAAATGACCCCAGAACAACGGTATCTGTTTGACGTTACAGGCTACTTGCACATCAAAGGGGCAGTCACAGGGGATGCACTCAAGGCGGTACAGGAGGCTGTAGATCGGTATATTCACATGCCGCTTGATGAACGTCCCGAAGAATTCACGACACGTCCGCGCGACTTAGAACCCGGGAAAGGCGGTAGATATGAACACGGATTCGCTTTTGACCGATCGCTTGAGGCGATGACGGTGCATCCGGCTATCTGGCCCCTCGTTAAAGAGTTTACCTTCGATAAACCGCGGTTTGTTACTGGCACACTCACGCTTGAACAGCACAACCCGGACAGGCAACCGATGGGAACAAATCCGGCGGGCTTGCACTGTGCACGTGAGGGACGGCACTGGCTCACCCGCTACGAGGTTCAGAATAACCAGATCTACTGCAACGATTTCGTGGCGTTCTTCTACTTGACCGATGTGCAGCCCGGCGATGGTGGACTTATCGTTATCCCCGGCTCGCATAAGAGCAAATTCGAGAGACCTGAAGACCTTCTGACACCGGGGCCCGACGGTATTGATCCCGAACTCGACGATGTTTTTACCAATCTCATGCCAAAAGCAGGCGATTTTCTCGTTATCTCTGAACTCTTGACACACGGGGTCTTGCGGTGGAAACCGAAGGATCGGGACAGGCGTTTCTTGATTCTCCGCTATCGTCCGCAATACGATGGCAAGCAAAGTCTACCGGAGAAAATCGTTAACCGTTTAACACCTGAAGTTCAGGAACTCGTGCAAACTGCATCTTATGGACACACAAAAGAGATCGTCAAACAAGACGTTGTGCAGTTGACAGTTTAGCGGAAACCTTTCACGACAGGAACAATCTTCTGATCTCAACAGCGAAACGTAATGGAGGAATCTAATGGGAACGCAATATCGTGCTTGCATCGTCGGCTGTGGCAGAATGGGTGGTACAATTGATGAAGAGGTCCGTGCGACACCACACGGCGCGTTACCTTATTCGCACGCCGCAGGATATACCGCTTTCGAGCGGACAGACATCGTCGCCGCTGCAGATGTAGTGGAGGAGAAGGCGCAATACGTCTGCAATAAATGGGAAATTCCCAAGTACTACTTAGACTATCGTGAGATGATTGTTGAAGAGAAACCGGATATTGTTAGTATCGCCACACGTCCTGGCAATCATGCCGAAATTACAGCATTCGCTGCGGAAAACGGCGTGAAGGGTATCTATTGCGATAAACCGCTTTGTGCCTCTATGGAAGAAGCAGACGCAATGGTAGAGGTCTGCGAAAAACACAATGTCAAATTCAACCTCGGCACGCAGCGCCGTTACACGCCGGGATACATCAAAATGCGTGAAATCCTCGAAAGCGGCGAACTCGGTGAGAGACGCTCTGTTATCGCCTATAGCGGTGGTGCCGCGCTCTGGGGATACACGCATGCAGCGGATATGCTCCTCTTTTTGGCGAGCGATTCACCGATTGAATACGTGCAAGGCAACGTCGCCGTTGACGATGCTGATTTTGAGGACAACCGCACGGAATCCGATCCCGGTATCGTAATGGGATTTATTCGTTTTGAGAACGGTATTAACGGTATCAGTATCCCCGGCACGGCTTATGAATTTGAGGTGAATTGTAGCGAAGGCACAATTCGTGCGCTCAATAACGGACTCGGTTTTCATCTCCGCAAACGGCAAGGGCAGTTTAACGAGATTTTGGAAGCGCAATTCCCCCCTTATGAACGGAAAAGCGGTACCGTCGGTTGTATTGAAGACATCGTTGATGCGATTGAGACCGATACCGAAACATGCGGTAACATCCATCTCGCGCACCGAAGTACGGAGATGGTCTTCGCTATTGTCGATTCACAACGCCAGCAAGGCAAGCGAGTGACGATGCCGATGGAAAACCGAGGACTCTATCTTGGAAGGTGGTAAACTGTTGGCTCATTCTTGTAGACTCGATTAGCATCTCTTTTTCTATTGTAGAGGTGTTTGCGCAAAGCTCAAGGAATCCTTAGGAGGTACAGAGATGAACAACTACAGAGACATTATTACTATTGAACCGGGCAAACGCAGCGGGCAGCCGTGCATTCGAGGAATGCGGATCACTGTTTACGATGTCTTTGAGTATCTCGCATCAGGGATGACAGTAGCGGAAGTTCTTAAAGATTTCCCCGAGTTAACCGAGACCGACATTCGCGCCTGTTTTGCGTATGCCGCGGATAAGGAAAAATCGCAGATGGTCGTTTACAACAATGAAGCTTCTATTTGATCAAAATCTATCGGATCAACTTGTGACGCAGTTGGCAGATCTGTTTCCCAATTGCTGCCATCTGCTCAAACTTTGACAATAGTTTAGGAAACAAAATATATGTATAGAAACCTTTATATTTTGGCAAGTTTTATTGTCGTAGCTCTTCTGTTAATTTATGCCACAACTGCTGACGACCGGCAACGTCCAGCGAGTACGCGCTATGAACAACGGACACCCAGCCGAGACGGAATCGGCAAAATTTACATGGGACGCGAAATCTCGCACGTGATGGGACATCTCGCCGCAGGATGGTTAGAACGTCCAGAGCGCGAACGAGAAGAGATGCCGAATCGTCTCATTGAAATGTTGAAACTCAAAGAAGGGGATGTTGTCGCGGATATTGGGGTTGGTACGGGGTACATCGCTCGGCGGATCTCACCGAAAATCGGCAAAACAGGGATCGTCTACGGTGTTGAAATTCAGCAGGAGATGCTTGACATCCTTGCCAAGAAAATGGCGGAAGAAGGGATTACCAATATCAAAGGGGTATTAGGCACGATTACCGATCCGAAATTGCCACCGAACGCAGTCGATTTGGTGATTATGGTAGATGTCTACCACGAATTTTCGCATCCTTATGAGATGATGCAGAATATCTGCCGTGGTCTGAAAACGGGTGGTAGGGTTGCTTTTGTAGAATACCGATTGGAAGATGACAACGTGCCGATTAAGCGTTTGCACAAGATGAGTGAATTGCAGGTAATTAAGGAAGCAACGCCGCATCCACTTTCTTGGGTAGAGACGCTCGACGGTCTACCGTGGCAGCATGTTATCATTTTTGAGAAGGTTGCGGCTGAATAAGTAAACTTACACAAATAGGTAAAAGTACTTACTGGGAGGAGGTTTTTTGAGAAACCTCGCTTGCCGATTTGAAGACAGAATCAATAGCACCAAAGAGGACAGGCAAATTATCTACGCTAAAACTCGTTCGATTTTGGGTGAAGGTTTCGTTGATAAGGTGCCCAATCTGCCACAACGTGCCGTCGCTGACTATACCGTACACGGGCATATCCGCGTTCGCGTTTATTTTTTGTGCCGCTACCAATTCCGCTAAGCATTGTCCCCAGCCCTGCTCAAAGTCGTTCTTCTTTGCCTCAACGAGTATTATCAACGGGTTACCTACAATGAGTATGCCCAATTCGGATCTTGTTGAGATGAAGTAATCGGGCGTGCCGCTCAGCATTTCATCGTAGGCAAGAGGTTCTTTTATCCATAGGGCGTAGTTAGCAGCGTACGCTTTATACACTTCCCGCAAAACAGGGTAGATAACGGCTTCACAACGCGCGCCCTCAGAAGCGAAAATAGGAATATACTGTCTGCTAAATTCCAACTCTTGCAGAAATTGTTCCGAAGGTAACACGTCTTCCGCAATCTTTATGAAGTCATTTTCGATGTGTCGGATGCCGAATCTTTTCTGAACGTCAGGGATCTTCTTAAAATCACTAAAAGCCATCCTATTGCTCCTTGATGATTGGTAATTGTTAGAATTATATCACACAGCGTATGGTGTATCAACAAAAACTGAATGTCCAATCAAGTAAAAATATTTGACAAGTATCCAACTGTAACGTAAAATATAGCAACATTGCTAAACTTTTCGCCCAACGAAACGTCACAATTGCCAAATCTACTATAGAAAATTGTGATTTAGATTTTTTGGTATATAGAGTTGATAAATTGCCGACTACAACGCTGAAAAAAGGGAGAGAATTCCAGTGAAGATCGCTAATAATACGATTCCACTATTAGCTACGTTAGTGTGTTTCTGCCTCGCCGTGTTCGGGGGTCCCTCGGCACCTGCGGAACATCACGAAACACCACAAGCCACCGTGAATTATAATCTTGACATCCGTCCGATTCTTGCGGACAATTGCTTCGCCTGCCACGGACCAGATGCCAAGACCCGACAGGCTAACCTCCGACTTGACACGAAAGCGGGCGCGTTCTCTGAACCGAGCGGATACCCTGTAATCGTCCCCGGCAAACCCGAAGAGAGCGAACTCCATCTCCGTATCGTATCCGATGACGACACCTATCGCATGCCACCCGCGGACTTCAATAAAACATTGACACCGGAACAGGTAGAAGCCGTTACGCAGTGGATTCGCGAAGGCGCGAATTGGGAAGAACACTGGGCGTTCACCACACCTGTCCGCCCAACACCACCTGCTGTCAAGAAGAAAGACTGGCTGCGAAACCCGATTGACGCGTTCATCCTCTCACGACTTGAAAAAGAGGGACTCACCCCTGCAAGTGAAGCGGATAAACGGACCCTCATCCGACGTTTAAGTTTCGATCTTACCGGTCTACCGCCGACGCGTGAAGAGATTCATCAATTTCTCACAGACGATTCACCAGACGCTTACGAAAAACTGATTGATACTTTTATGGCAAAACCCGAATACGGCGAGCATCTTGGTCGCTTCTGGTTAGATGTCGCACGGTACGGCGATACGCACGGACTCCATTTAGATAACTACCGCGAAATGTGGCCCTACCGCGATTGGGTAATCAATGCGTTCAACAAGAACATGCCGTTCGATCAGTTTACGACTGAGCAGTTAGCAGGTGACCTCTTACCGGAACCGACGGTTGATCAACGCGTCGCCACCGGTTTTAACCGATGCCACGTCACGACAAGTGAAGGCGGTTCAATTGATGCGGAATACTACGTCCGATACGCTATTGACAGAGCCAATACCACTTCGACCGTCTGGATGGGATTAACCGTAGGGTGCGCGCAGTGCCACGACCACAAATACGATCCGATTACACAGAAGGAATTCTATCAACTCTACGCCTATTTCAACAATATCACCGAAAACGCGATGGACGGCAACCGTAAGGATTCGCCCCCAGTTGTGAAGCTGCCGACACCAGAGCAGGAAGCGGAACTCGCAGCGTTTGATGCACAGATCACCGAGTTAGATGCCCAAACCAAAGCACCTATTCCCGAACTCGATGCGACCCAAATCGCTTGGGAAAATAGGATGCCGCGCTGGACAACCCTGAAACCGACATCGCTTTACTCAAAAGGCGGAGCGACACTCGAAGCTTTAGAGGATAACTCCATATTAGCCAGCGGCACCAATCCCGAACAGGAAACCTACGAGGTCATCGTAGACCTGCCACCCGGCAAATGGAGTGCTGTGCGTCTGGAAGGTATCAAGCACGAATCCTTGCCGAAAGGTGGGATCGGTAGAAGCAGTAACGGCAACGTTGTCTTGACCGACTTCGCGATCTTCATTGCACCACCCGCAGCAGAGAGTGATGACTCTCCGGTAGCGGAAAGTAGCGACACCGACGCTGACACTGAAACGCAAACGGAAACTGAAGATACTGACGCAGAAGCCGGAAGCACACCTGATGCTGATACCGATACCGAAGCACAAGCGGAAAGCACAACTCCTGATACCGATGCACAAACGGAAAACGCACCTGCTGATGCCGACACCGAAGCACAAGCAAAAGATACTCCTGATGCTGATGCAAGTGTGGAAAATGAAACTGAAAATACCGATGCAGCCGATCCGTGGACACCTGTTCAAATCGTGCAGGCGTGGGCAGACCACGAACAGGTCATGGGTGAAGACAATCTCGATGGTGTTATTGCAAACGCAATTGACGATAAATCGGAAACCGGATGGGCACTCGACAGAAGAAACGAAAACAGGCAAGCCATCTTTCTTGTTGCTGCACCGTTTGGCACAGAAGGCGGCAGGTTGAAAATCCGGCTTAAACATGAGTTCGACCTGCGCCAGAAGCAATTAGGACGATTCCGACTTGCACTCACAGATGCAACAACTGTTTACCCCATCGGTTCCAAGATAGGATTAGGAAACTGGCACGCTGCGGGTCCATTTACGGCTGAACACGGGAACCTCGCCTTCTATCAGGTTTATGAACCTGAAACGAAAGGTGTCAATGCAGGCGACACGTTTAAGGTCAACGACAAAACCATCAAATGGGAACAGCAGAGCCACTGGGTTGACGAACAGGTGCATAACGACATCGTCGGCGAAAACAGTGCCACCTATATCTTCCGAAACATCTCCTCCGTTACCCAACAGAAAGCACTCCTGTATATCGGGAGCAACGATGCGTTGAAGGTCTGGATGAACGGCACCGAACTTCTTGCCAAAAATGTCCAGCGAGATGCCGCTGCTGACCAAGAGCAGATGCAAGTGGAACTCAAACCCGGTAACAACACGCTACTCCTGAAAATTGTCAACTACTCAGGTCCCTCTGGTTTCTACTTCCGTATGGAAAGCGCGCCGCCGATGCTACCCGCGAACATTGTAGATATTGCTGGCACGTCTCGCGGTGAACGTGAGACCGCACAGAAGGATCAAATTCGGGATTACTATCGAGCAAACATCACGCTTGACAAGAGCGTCAACGAAAATGCACTCCGCGCATTCGCGGATTTGAAAGCGGTTGTTGCTGACTTAGCAGAGACCCGACAGAAGCGGAACACGCTGGATGGTTCGCTAACGACGACGCTTGTGATGCAGGAACGGACTGAACCGAGAGGTGCTTACGTTTTGGCACGTGGTGAGTACCAGCATCCAGGCGAACAAGTTTATCCGCAAACGCCAGCAGTGCTCCCTGCGATGCTGGAAGATACAACACCGGATCGTCTCGGTTTGGCAAAGTGGTTGCTATCACCCGAACATCCACTTACTGCCCGTGTTGCGATCAATAGGTTCTGGCAAGACATCTTCGGCACTGGAATTGTAGTAACAGCGGAGGACTTCGGCACACAAGGCACACCGCCGGTGCACCCCGAACTCCTCGATTGGCTGGCAACCGAATTTATTGCCTCTGGCTGGAACGTGCAAACGACGCTGAAATTGATGCTTATGTCAGCAACATATCGGCAGAGTGTAGAGGTCACACCTGAAAAACTGGAACGTGATGCGGACAACGCGCTGCTCTCTCGCGGCACAAGGTACCGACTTGATGCCGAAACCGTACGTGATAATGCACTCGCGCTCAGCGGTTTGTTGTATGCCAAAATTGGGGGGCCGAGTGTTAAACCGCCACAACCGGATGGTCTCTGGAAGGCTGTCGGGTTTACGGGATCTAACACCGACACGTTTGTTAAAGATACAGGTGCCGACAAGGTGTATCGTCGGAGTCTCTACACATTCTGGAAGCGTACTGCACCACCACCACAGATGAACATTTTGGACGCGCCGTCACGTGAAGCCTGCACAATCCGTCGTGAACGTACGAACACGCCGATGCAGGCGTTAATGCTGATGAACGACCCGCAGTTCTTTGAAGCGGCACGCGCTTTCGCAGAGCGCACGGTTAAAGAGGGTGGTGAGACAACGGAAGACCGTATCGCTTACCTCTTTGAAGCAGCTACTGCCCGACTCCCGAAACCGAAAGAGGAGGCACTGCTACTCGAAACATTCCAAGCGCACCATCAGGAATTGACAGCAAATCCGGAAGCAGCCAAAGAACTGATCACTGTCGGCGAATCGAAACCTGATGAAACTTTAGATGCAGTCGAAGTCGCTGCATGGACGATGATTGCAAATCTTATCCTTAATCTCGACGAAGTCTTGAATAAGGGATAATTACATCTAATGGGCGCAATCTTCGGGCTGCGCCCACTATAGGCTTATTCTGATGAAGACCCTGAAATATTTGTACACGCTGCTTGTACTTCCCATTACTGCTTTGCTTAATCGTTCAACGAATGCGTACGTGAAGATACCGGACCCCAACTTAGCGACTGTAGTCCGCAAGGCACTCCGCTTGGATTCAAACGCTCGTATCCCGCTAAAGAAGTTTCAAGCATTAAATCATTTGGATGGTAATAACAGTGAGATACGCGATTTAACGGGTTTGGAAAAAGCTATTGATCTAATTGAATTAGATATCTACGCTAATCAAATTGAGGACCTCACACCGCTTACTGGATTAACACAGTTAAGAGATTTAGATCTGTCGGCTAATAATATTACCGACATCACTCCACTTGCCGGACTCACGCAGCTGAAACACTTATCTCTCGGCTATAATAAAATCAGCGATATTACACCGCTCACTGGGTTAAAACAGCTCAAAGACTTAGGGCTTGGAAAAAATCAGATCAGTGATATTACACCGCTCGCTGAATTGACACAAATCACAGAGTTGGGACTCTGGGGAAACCCACTCAGCGACATTACGCCACTTGCTGGATTAACACAGATGAAATTGTTGAACATCCGGCAAAATAAAATCAGCGACATTACACCTCTATCAGAATTAACACAAATAACAAACTTATGGCTTTGGGATAATCAGATTAGTGATATTACACCTCTCACCCAATTAACACAGTTGCGGTATTTATGGCTTAGCGAGAATCAGATTAGTGACATTACGCCCCTCGTCGGACTGACACAACTTATCACTTTAGACTGTGCCAAAAACCAAATCAGCGACATTACGCCCCTCATCGGACTCACCTCCGTGACAGTATTAGGACTTGGTGAAAATCAGATTCGTGACATTGAACCGCTCGCTGGATTGATGCAGTTGAAACAACTTGGCATTACGGAGAACCAGATTGGCGATATCACACCACTTGCTGAACTAACACAGTTGACGGAATTGCGGATGGGTGAAAATCAAATTAGCGATATTACACCTCTCATTGGATTGACACAATTAATAGAATTAGGACTCGAAAAAAACCAAATCAGCGACATCACACCACTCGCTAACTTAACGCAACTGACGAATGTAGAGTTCTGGAACAATCAAATTAACAACATCGAACCTCTTGCTAAGTTGACGCGAATCACGAAATTAGGGCTTGGCGCAAATCATATTACAGATATAAAACCGCTGACTGAATTGACACAAACTACAGAATTAGGGCTTTGGGACAATCAAATCAGCGATATAGAACCTCTTGCGAACCTGACACAGATGCAGTTATTGAACATTCGACGAAATCAACTTCGCGACATATCATCGCTCGCGAATTTGAAACAGGTAACACACTTATGGCTTAGCGGAAATCAGATCAACAACATCACGCCGCTCACTGGATCGACGCAGTTGACACACTTAGCGTTGGATCAGAATCAAGTCAGGAACATCAGCCCCATAGAGAACGTTACGAGTTTAAAGCATTTAGCCGTCAAGGAAAATCCGATTCAAGATAAGGAGCCCCTTCAAAGACTCCTGAAACAGTTTCCGAATTTGGAACTGGATATTGAATTACCGCCTGCAGATAATTAAAGCATCGCGACACCTCAACTATGGAACAGCGTCGCGAAAGGAGATAAGTAATGGATCCAATTAAGGAATATCTGAAACTTGAGACGCGTCGCCAATTTTTCGGTAAATGCGCGTCAGGTCTCGGTGGTGCGGCACTCGCCACACTGCTGCCGAACGCCGTTGTGAATGCGCTTGACCTCTCTTTATCCCCCGACAAACGGGACGGGCAAGCAAAGCCGAGATTTGGAGGTCTGCCAGAACTCCCGCACTTCGCCCCCAAGGCGAAGCAAGCTGTCTATCTCTTTATGTCGGGGGCACCCTCACAATTGGATTTGTACGACTACAAACCGAATATGGGGGAATGGTTCGACACGGATCTCCCAGAATCCGTCCGCATGGGGCAACGTCTCACAACGATGACCTCCGGACAGGATAAATTCCCCATCGCGCCCTCTATATTTGAATTCAAGAAGTACGACAACGGTGGTGACGGCGCGTGGATTAGCGAATTGTTGCCACACACCGCATCCATGGTGAAAGACCTCGCAATTATCAAGTCGGTACACACCGAAGCGATCAATCACGATCCAGCGATCACCTTCTTCTGCACCGGCGATGAAAGTCCGGGCAAACCGAGCCTCGGTGCGTGGTTGAGTTATGGCCTCGGCAGCGAAAACAGAAACCTACCCGCTTTCATTGTGATGAACGCGACATGGAGCGGCCCAAAAGGGGCACAGGCACTCTACAATCGCCTCTGGGGTTCCGGTTTCCTCCCCTCGGAACATCAAGGTGTGCTACTCCGTAGCCAAGGCGATCCGGTCCTGTTCCTTTCAAACCCGGAAGGTGTCAATGAAAAAACACGGAAACAGATGTTAGACACTCTTGTAGAACTTAACAAGGAACTCTACGAGGAGTTAGGCGACCCAGAAACGCATGCCCGTATCTCTCAATATGAGATGGCATTCCGTATGCAGACGAGTGTACCCGAACTGGCAGACCTGTCAAAAGAGCCAGAGCACGTCTTAGAAATGTATGGACCCGAGGTCAAGACCCCCGGTACATTTGCCAACTGCTGTATCCTCGCACGGCGAATGATGGAGCGCGATGTCCGTCTTGTCCAAGTCTTCCACCGCGGGTGGGATCAGCACGGCGATCTCCCCAAGAACATTCGGAATCAGGCGCGCGACATCGACCAACCCTCAACTGCACTCGTCCAAGACCTGAAACAGCGCGGTATGCTGGACGAAACTTTAGTCGTCTGGGGTGGTGAATTCGGACGAACCGTTTATTGTCAAGGTAAACTCAGTCAGGATAACTATGGACGTGACCATCACCCGAAATGCTTTACACGTTGGATGGCTGGCGGCGGTATAAAGGGAGGGGTCGTTCATGGCGAAACCGATGACTTTAGCTACAATATCGTCAAAGACCCCGTCTCTGCTCGGGATATAAACGCTACAATTCTTCATCAACTCGGCATCAATCACAAACGGTTAACCTATAAGTTCCAAGGACTTGATCACCGGTTAACGGGGGTTGAGGAGAAAGCACGGGTTATCACTGAACTCTTGGCATAACAACTGTCGGGCGAGGGAACCTCGCCCCTACGGCAGGAGCACCTCGTCAGCACCTGTCAACAATTTTGAGAAATGCACCGCAACACATGGAAGTAGGTATAACAAAGGAGATACGTAATGGACCCAATTAAAGAATACCTCAAGCTTGAAACGCGCCGACAATTTTTCGGTAAATGTGCCATGGGTCTCGGTGGTGCAGCCCTCGCCTCACTGTTACCGAACACGCTTGTAGATGCTCTTGAACAACAAGCGATGCCACAGATGGGTGGGTTGCCTGAACTCCCGCATTTCGCGCCGAAAGCGAAACGCGCGATCTATCTCTTCATGTCCGGCGCACCGTCGCAGATGGATCTCTATGACTATAAACCGAAGATGGGGGAATGGTTTGATAAAGATCTCCCAGAAACAGTACGGATGGGACAACGTCTCACGACGATGACCTCCGGACAGAACCGTTTCCCGATTGCTCCCTCTATCTTCGAGTTCAAGCAGCACGACAATGGCAGTGATGGTGCCTGGCTCAGCGAGTTGCTACCGCATACCGCTTCTATGGTCAAAGACATCGCGATTATTAAATCCTTACACACCGAAGCGATTAATCATGACCCGGCTATCACTTATGTTTGTACCGGCAACGAGACTCCCGGCAAACCGAGCCTCGGTGCATGGCTCAGTTATGGGTTAGGTACTGAAAACAATAACCTCCCGTCCTTTATTGTGATGAATGCTACGTGGACAGGTAGGAAGTCCGCACAAGCACTCTATAACCGACTCTGGGGGGCAGGATTCCTGCCGTCCGAACACCAAGGTGTGCTACTCCGTAGCCAAGGCGACCCGGTGCTATTTCTCTCAAATCCGAAAGGTATGAGTGAAAACGCACGGAAACGGATGTTGGATTCGCTGGTCAAACTCAACGAGGAGCTCTACGAAGAAGTCGGGGATCCAGAAACGCATGCCCGTATCTCGCAATATGAGATGGCGTACCGCATGCAGTCATCTGTCCCCGAACTGACAGACCTGAAGCAGGAACCTGCCAATATCCTTGAAATGTATGGTCCTGATGTCAACACACCCGGTACATTTGCACACTGCTGTATCCTCGCACGGCGAATGATGGAACGTGATGTCCGACTCGTCCAAATTTTTCATCGCGGGTGGGACCAGCACGGAAACCTGCCAAACGACATCCGCAATCAAGCACGCGACATTGATCAACCTTCAACCGCACTCGTCCAAGACCTAAAACAACGCGGTATGTTGGACGATACTCTCGTTATTTGGGGTGGTGAATTTGGACGAACTGTTTACTGCCAAGGCGCGCTCAAGAAGGATAACTACGGACGCGACCATCACCCGAAGTGTTTCACGATGTGGATGGCTGGCGGCGGCATAAAAAGCGGGATCGTCCACGGCGAAACCGATGATTTCAGCTACAATATCATCAAGGACCCTGTCTCTGTCCGAGACCTAAACGCTACGATCCTCAATCAACTCGGTATTGACCACGAACGGTTGACCTTCAAATTCCAAGGGCTTGATCATCGCTTAACTGGTGTTGAAGAGAAAGCGCGGGTCGTTAGTGAGATTTTAGCATGAGGATAAGTGCATCGTAAACTCGCTAATGCCATAAGGTGCACCCATCTTCTGCTCTATCTATACCTCAAACTTTCGCGTTTGCTGTTCCGCAAAAATGTAGGGATTATAGACATGCCAATTTACCATGGTACTGAACAGACCCTTGATGCAAGAACGCTCCTTTCAATCTTACGTGAGGACTATGAAGGTGTGTTTTTGACGAGTTGTGTCATTGAAGGCACTGCCATCTTCTCAACCGAGTCCACTATAGACTCTGGAGAACAGGCCGTGGTTAACAAGGAAATTGTCTGCATTGGATGCACGTTTAAAAACGTCCTCAAATTTGAGAAAACTGACTTCCAAAAGGAGGTTTTTTTCGGCAATTCTATTTTCCAAGAGGCTGTTCATTTCCGGGGTGCCGTTTTTCAAAGTACCTGTGACTTCGGCGACTCAACGTTTGAAGGACCAGTTTTCTTTAGAGAGGCAGCTTTTCGCGGAAAGGTGAACTTTAGACAGACGCGCTTCCAGCGAGTTGCTGATTTCAACGAGGTGGAATTCTTGGAAAACACTGTTTTCAAAAATGCCGCGTTCCGAGAAGCTGCACATTTTAGTCAGGCATTTTTCAGGAAAGAACTGGACTTTGTGCAAACCCACTGCTCCGAAACCACGATTTTTAATCATTCAACATTTCTCGGAAAAACTGACTTCACCTCCGCACAGTTCGCTGTCGCAGCATCCTACAGGAACATAAATTATACGCCAAACACGATATGGCAATGGCTTAACAATAAACGAAAACGGCAGTCCGAGGTGCCAACGGAATTTTACCTCGATAGCGAAGATATTAATGAGGTTTTGAATCCTTTTTTCAAACGGTACGTAGCCGATCAACAGTTCATACGTGCTTTTAAAGAGAGAAATCCATTTTGGGCGCAAGTTTGGCGGTGGAGTTCAGATTATGGGCGCAGTTTAACGCTCTGGGCACTCTGGTCTCTGCTTATAGCCCTTTCATTCTCACTACTATATATGCAAGGGCCTTCCTGGCTCCCAGAAGGACTACAAGGAATGATGCCTCGGTTCCATCAAGTGACCGGCGAAAACGTGCATGAACCGTTGACGTTTTGGAAATCCTTTTACTTCAGCATTGTGACCTTTACGACTCTGGGGTTCGGGGATGTCGTTGCGGACAATACCTCAGCACGTATCCTTGTTACGCTTGAGGTCATCTTCGGCTATGTAATGTTAGGAGGTTTGATTAGTATCTTCGCCAATAAACTTGCCAGTCGGAGTTAAGCTGAGGTTTTCTCGGTAGGAATGCTTTCCGAATTTACTCAGATAACTTGTGATAGCGCGGAGACAAAAAAATTAAGAATGTCGAAAAAATTAAAAGCGATTGTTGTCGGCGCAGGTTGGTCGGCGGAAGGACACACAAAGGCATTTCAACATTACGGTGTTGAAGTGTTGGCGATCTGTGCCAGAAAACCAGACATCGTACAGAAAGTTGCATCCGATTTAGGTGTGCCTGAGGCTTCAACGGATTGGCGAGAGAGTCTACTGAAACATAAACCGGATATCGTGGCGTTGACAACGCCTGCTATTCTACGGACCGAGGTCATCGAATTGGCGGTAGAACTCGGGTGTCATATCATCAGCGAGAAACCGTTAGCACTTACCGCACCGGAAGCCGAACACATCTATAATCTCATCAAAGACACGGGGTTGAAACACGGGTTCGCCGCAACGCATCTATACGACCCAAGCGTCGCTTACGTGCGAGAACTGTTGACGCAGCAGCACATCATCGGTGAGTTGACAGCCGTCGATATCGGATACAGCCGTCGGATTCCACACAATACCTCTTCAAAAACAGTGAAACCGTGGAATTGGATGAGTTCGTTGGCACACGGCGGCGGGGCATTGAACAATGGACTCACACACCGACTCGGTATGCTGGAACGGATGACTCGTATGAAAGTTGTCTCGGCTGTCGGTGAAGCCAAAACGGCTATTAGAGAAGCACCCGTTGTGCCGGAGATCCGCGACTTTCGGGTGTGGCGGCGTAAAGAGATTACAACCGAAGAGGCATCGAAACTCGAATGGCGGATATGTGATGCAGAATGGGATTATTCGGCGTTCTTCAAATTGAGATCTTCCGAAACGGCAGATACTGAAAAAGATATCCTCGTAACGATGCATACGCATCCAAGTGTACCGACGCACGCCCCAACTGGTGGTTGGTATTTCTATGGGACGCACGGCACGCTTCTCGGAAGGGGCGGGCATATCCTCTCACCTCTTACAAAACACGTTGGTGAAACGACTGAAGAACTGTCTGTTCCACAAACTTTAACAGAGGATCTACCGCGCATCGGGGACGACATCCAAAATAAATGGGTCGCGCTTGTTCGAGATTTCCTCGCGGATATTGAGGACCGCCCACACGACCCGTATTTAACATTTCAAGACGGTTGGCGTTACCAAATCGCTATCGACGCAATCCGGACAAGCACAGGATGGACACAGATCCCCAGTTAAACAACAGCAAATAGGAATCCCGACCCAAAAAGGTCGGGTCTACAAGAAGCGGCTATCTGAGAGCTCACTGATTAAACCCTTGCCTCGCAAAAGTGTAGTCTGAATCACCTACGCCTTATGTTATGGAAACTCCATGCCTAAACTATTTGTCAAAAACTTTATAAATATCCAAGAAGCAGAAATCGACATGGATAAAACCTTAGTCGTTTTCATTGGCGCGACAGCCAGCGGTAAAAGCGTTCTCGCGAAGCTGCTCTACTTTTTTCACGAATTAATCCGCGATTTTCGGCAATATATTAAACAAATCAACGCTTACCCGCCGGAACATATGAAACCCGTTACACCCGACCTATCAACGGTATTTCGCGCACAAATCTTGTATAAATTCCGAGAGTTTTTCGGCGATGCAAGCGATTTAACACTGATCACGGATGATGACGATGCCATAAAACCCTTTGAAATTACCTATCACTGGACAACAGATAGCACAATCACGTTGACATTAGATGCCGAAAAAACGCTTGAGATCCAGCTGCCCACCGTTATGGACGAAGTTGAAACGCTCTGTTACGCCTTACAAGAAAAATTGAGGCAGTTTGATAAAAAACAACTCAGCAAGAAAATAAAGGAGGCAGATCTACCCACAAAAGCAGATACATCTTCAACTGATAACGAGCCAGAATCTAAAACGAGCGAGCGGTTCTTTTTTATTTTAAAGATGGCTATCGGCATAGGCGACATCACGGAGAAGTTAGCCGGTACATACCGTGACAGTCTTTTCATCCCGGCGGATCGGAATATCGCTGTCAACTATCCCGATGCTCTCAAACGGATTTTCTATGGCGGGATAAAAAGTGATCTCCACACGCGTGCTGCCACTCGCCCGCGTGTGAACCTACATCTCATTGCACGCTTTCTGGAAAAGAACGAGGAATTCCTTGACACTTTCAGTACACAGAATTTTCACAATATCTTCGATGAAAAATCGGAAGCGGAATCAGATAGCATTGATAAACCGATGATGGAATTCCTACTTAAAAAGATCTCATGCATCTTAAAGAGTGAATACGAAACTATAGGTGAGATTTCCGAATCGCGACTCTTTTCGCATCCGACCGGCGAGAATGCGGCTTTTTTAGAGAAGGCATCAACAGGGCAGCAAAATATCATACGGATTCTACAAGATATGTTCATGAACGTGCTTTACAATGAAGTCATCTTCCGAGTGATTGAAGAACCCGAAGCACACCTACACCCGATAGCACAAAAACATCTCATGCATATCATTGCCCTGATGCGGAATCATATCGATAGCCAGATTGTTATAACAACACATAGCCCATATCTTTTGGCGGTTCTTAAAAATCTATTAACCGCAGGACAATTGTCGGAAAAAAAATCGGAGGCCGCTGCAGAGGCAGAAGCACTCACGTCCAAGTTATGTTGGTTAAATCCTGACGACGTTGAGGTTTACCATCTTAAAGACGGTATAAGTCATGCCATTGTGCAGCCAGAAGCGGAACCTGTTCTCGAAAACCCGCTTGCCGACCTTTTGGCAGAATTTTAAACCAGTACCAAGCAAAAAAAGAACATTAGCGCAGTATATAATAGGACTTACGCATCAAGACGCTGTCCGGACGGGATGGAAACCTCGACTTTGTGCCCGTCCGAACCCCAACGCACGCAGGGGTGGGGCCGGAGACCCTGCGGAACATAGTAGGGATGAACGTCCATTGCGTAAGTCCTATATAAAACACAAGGTAAAAGGCAGAGATGTACGAAAAGCACAACGAGATAATTAAAGCGCAAGTTTTCCTTGAGGCACTTCAAAGCGATGTGACATCCGTTACATTCTCGAATTGTATCATCGAAGGGATTGTCGATATCTTTTCCGTCGAATTGGAACGCGACGAAAATGACAGGATCCTTCTCAACAAGAGCCTCTCTTGTACCGGGTGTACGTTTAGAAATATCGTCAATTTTCGGACGGTCATCTTTGAAAAAGATGTGGACTTTCGGCGCACTCTTTTTGAGGCAGATCTTGATTTTGATGAAGCCATTTTACGTGGTTCTTGTGCATTCCGTGAGGCTACCTTTCAGAGACGCGCCGATTTTCACAATGCAACCTTCCACAAGAGCGTCAGTTTTTGGCGAGCGAGATTTAACAACGTCGCCGATTTTCATAGGGTCGAATTTCGTAAAAATGCTGTATTTCATGAGGCTTATTTCTACAACGTAGCTAATTTCCGGCGCGCCGTATTCCAAGGCATACTTGACTGCACAGGGACATGGTTCTCTGAAACAACAGCATTCAATAATGCCACATTCCTCGGTACCGCTAACTTTACCGCTGCGCAGTTTGTTGGTGTCGCCGCCTTTCGCGATATTCAGTATATCCCAAACACCCTTTTCCCGTTAATCGGAGCGAAACTTAGGAAAAAACGGCATCGCGCGACCGAATTCTATTTGGATAGTCAACATGTAGATGAAGTCGAGAACCCTTTTTTTAAACGATACGTCGCCGACCAGCAATTCATCCGTGCCTTCGACCAAGCGAATCCTGTGTTGGCACGCTTATGGCGATGGAGTTCCGATTATGGACGAAGTTTAGCACTCTGGGCATCTTGGTCCATCCTTTTTGTTTTTCTCTTCGCCATTGCATACAGATTTCCGTTTCCATCGTGGATGTCGTTATGGTTAGTAGATCTCACTCCACACTTCCATCAAATTACAGGCGCGTATAGCGGGAAGCCGTTAACTTTCTGGGATTGTTTCTATTTTAGCGTCGTTACTTTCACGACACTCGGTTTCGGTGATGTGGTAGCGGATAATATCGCCGCGCGTTTCCTCGTCACTTTAGAGGTAATTTTTGGGTATGTGATGTTAGGTGGGTTAATCAGTATCTTCGCAAACAAACTCGCGAGTCGGAGTTAGTTCACGAAATAAAAAGGAATCTCTTGATGAAAATAAGAATACAATATACCTTCTGGCACAGATTGCTGTCAATACTGGTTAACACTGAAGTTAGTTCTAAAAATATCTTGAACATCACACTAATCAGTCTCACACTCATACTACTTAACATTGGAACCCCTCAAACGGCGATAGCACAAGAACCCTCTGTCCCTGTTTATACGGATTATTTCGATCACATCACGCTCTTTTCTCAAGGTAGAATCACCCGTTTTACGCAGATGCCGATCCGGGTCTATATCTCGCCTATCCTAAAAGAGAGTCCGTATCTACCCGAAATCCGATACGCCATGCAAGAGTGGCAGACCGCCAGCGATGACGATATCCGCTTTGAAGAGACGGAGACACCTCAGAACACAGACATCCGTGTCAGTTGGGGACATAGCGGTCTCCACACCGACTTTCAGGACATGAGACTCGGCAGTGCAGAACTTATACGCCTCAAAGACACGAAACAGACGGTTGCGCAAGATCCAGCGGATACCTCATCACCGTTTACCGTCGAGGTTATACTTATGTTGGAAGGCGACGGCACTATCGGCGAACTATCACAGAAAGAGATGCGGACAGTTTGCCTCCACGAGTTTGGACACGCAATCGGATTATGGGGACACAGCCCACATCCCGGTGATATCAGTTATCCGACAGCAACAGTGCAACATCCATCAGCACGCGATATAACCACGCTGCGTAAACTCTACAATACACCCCTTAATACACCACAACACGACATCGCTATCAAGGTTTTGACATCCGAGATTGAAGCGAAACCCTATGCGGAAAAGCGAAAACGTCTCCGTCATCATTACCTGTTGGGAACTGTCTATTTTGATGAAGGCGACACACCAGCCGCAATCGGGAGTTTTCTAACCTGCCAGGAGTTAGATGCTAAGTTTCAACCCGCAATAGAGAAGCTGATTCAAGCCTACCATGAAACCGGAAAAACCCATGAGGCAATCGCGCTCCTTGAGAAACGGATCACCCAGAAACCGTCGCCAGCGGATTACAATACACTCGGTATCTTCTTCTACGAAAAAAAAGAGGCAGAAAAGGCGATACAAGCGTTTGAAAAAGCACTTCATATTGCACCGTATCATAAAGCCTCGCGGCGAAATCTACATCAACTCCTCCGGGCAAAGGGATTCAAATCGTTAGCAGCAAAAGATTTTGAGACCGCAACCACGACTTTTGAACGGGTAATTCGGATGGACCCGCTCGACGCGCCTACCTATCAATTGATGGGCAACGGATACGCTCAAGTTGGACAATTTGAGACAGCGATCAATTATTACCAGAAAGCAATTGATATTAACCCAGTGGATGCGCTTACGAAGCACCATCTTGCAGAATGCTATAACAACTACGGGGTCGCCCTGCGAAATCGTGGCGAATGGAATGCGGCAATTGAAGCGTATCGCAACGCGTTGTTGTTAATGCCGACACTCGGTGTTGCCCGCACAAATTTAGGCGATGCGTTCACCCGAAAGGCGAAGGCACATAACGAAGCAGGTGAATTAGACGAAGCTGCAAATGCGTATCTCGAATTAAAGAAACTTTACCCGAACGAATTGCACATCCGCAACCTGCTCGGCGAGTTATACCTGAAAAAAGGTGACTATGCCGAGGCACTGTCCGCATTCCAACACGTTTACAATATTACCCCGAACGCAGCCCACGCGCTCCATAATCTCATCGCTGCTTATCACCATTATGCGCGAAGCCTCAGCGATACGGAGGAGTATATCACAGCGATCCAACTGCTTCAGAAGGCTCTCCGACTCGCGCCGACCGATCTAAATTTACGTTTGAGTCTCGCAAACGCCTACCAGGGAGCGGGCGACTATGAACGTGCTACTATAGAGGTGTCCCGTGTCTTGGCACAAGAACCGGAGAACCCACAAGCGAAGGAGGAACAGATTAACCTCCGAATCCGGCGTGGGAATGCCCTTATGGGACAACGGCAGTACGCCGCCGCTATCGCTGAATTTGAGGGGATCCCGGAATCCAAGCGCAACACCGAAATTTACAATACCGTCGGTTATCTCTATCTCGTGCAGGGTGAACACCAGAATGCGCTTGCAGGCTTTGAAACCGTCCTCCAGAAAGATCCGATTAATATGCCAGCGTTCAGGAATCTATTGTCGTTAGAATCACAACTGATCCGGCATCCTTTTGATAAAATGAAAAGAGATATTCTTACCAAGGTCCGATGTACCCTCGCCCTCACCTTAATCAGACGAAAACAGACGAATGCGGCACTCGAAAAATATCAATCCGCGTTGAAGTCTAAATCTGAGGAGATGGACCCCCTTCTCATTGAAACGGGTAAACAACTCGCGAACTGGTTTCAGCAATACGGCAACACCGAGAACCGTGAACTGGTTCTCCGCTGGATCCAAGAACGCAACAGTAGATGATTAATGTGCAGTGTTCATTGCCCGAATCAGGATTCTCAGGATTAGAGGATTGGCAGGATTTAGCCCTGTGGCATTATGAGATGAAGCAGGCTGAAATTTACTGGCTTCGCCTTAAAAAGAAAAGGGTCAGGCGATATGCCCGACCCACGGTATAGGTGCGTGAATGAGACGCACGGCTGCTTCTGGACGATGACTACTGATTACCACCGCCACGACGACCGCGTTCACCACCCTGACGATTGCCACGTTGCTGCATTTCTGTCTGACGCTTTTTCGTCAACTCGTTGAGTTTAGCCATCTGCTCTTCCGTCAATACCTCTTTGAGGCTCGCTTGGAATTCGGGTCCGACCGTAACGACAAGTTTCTGCATTTCGGACCGCATCGCTTGCCAATTACCGGAGGCACGTAATTCTTTCATCTTTGCTGCAAATTTGTCACGAGTCGTCTGATAGACGGGTCGTGCTTTTATG
The DNA here is from genome assembly GCA_965200345.1 of Candidatus Poribacteria bacterium. Lineage (GTDB taxonomy): Bacteria > Poribacteria > WGA-4E > WGA-4E > WGA-3G > WGA-3G. The sequence goes on along the minus strand of OZ241378.1, from coordinate 6,309,259 downwards.
AGTGTCTCATCGTCTACTTTTACAGAGAATGTTAAGTCAATCCAAGAATTATCAACGATGGACATAGGATTCATCATTCCCTGCATTCCGCCTCTGTTTCCGCGTTCACCACCCTGACGATTTCCACGTTGTTGGTTCTGAGCGTTCCGGTCTGGACGTTGCGCCAACGTTGCATATTGAAATATAAATACACCGACGATTGCGAGAACCACGACTGCACCGATTGCAAAAAATTTCCGTTTCATTTTCATTTCTCCTATAAGATTTTGAGTTGTGTGAATACCGCCAATTTTATCTCAAAGGCGTTCACATTTTGGTTTCGCATCTTTAGTCAGATGTGTTCAGAAAAGGTTCGTTTTTTATTTTCCGCAAACGTGAAACATGAGACTCGATGCCTTTTGTTCTCTCCACAGACATTGACACCCTCCACTGTATATGCTATAATAGAGAAAAAAGGAGGGGCGAATGGATTGGAAAGAGGCACTGCCGGAAATTGTAACGCAACCTGGTTCACGACTCCGGTTTAGAGAATCGCTCGCAAAACATACCTACTTCGGTATAGGTGGTGAAGCGACGGCTTATATTGAAGTTAGCACGGTCTCTGAACTGGCGGCATTGGCGCGCTTTCACAAAGCGTGGGACGTTCCAATTGCGGTCATCGGTCGCGGGTCCAATCTGCTGGTGAGCGATACCGGTTTCAAAGGTACCGGTATCAGGTTAGTCGGTGAGTTGGCGAAATTGGAGGTGGACGGGAACGTCGTTTCAGTAGGAGCGGGACTCGCGCTACCCGCACTGTCAAAAACAATGTCGCAACGTGGCTTGAGCGGCGTGGAATTCGCGCTCGGTATCCCCGGTTCTGTCGGCGGCGCGCTGATTATGAATGCTGGCGCATGGGGAAGCAGTTTCGGAGATGTCGTTACAAACGTTACGGTCATGATTGACACTGGTGAACTTATCAACTTAACGCACGCAGAAGCACACTTTGAATACCGACACAGCGGTTTGGATACCTATTTCTGTGTTACAGGTGCGACGCTGGCACTTGAACCCGGAGATGTTGACACCATCACTGAGCGGATGCAAACGTTCTACAAGCAGAAAGTCGCAACGCAGCCCTTCGCTGAAGAGAATGCGGGGTGTATGTTCAAAAACCCACCCGGTGATTCCGCAGGACGATTAATTGATATTAGCGGATTGAAAGGCTATCGTATTGGCGGTGCAGAGGTATCCACAATCCACGGGAACTTTATCCTCAACATCGACAATGCAACAGCAGAAGATGTGCTGAAGTTAGTCACACACATCCAACAGCAGGTCCGTGAAAAGACTGGAATCTTCCTCCAGACAGAGGTCAAACGGTTGGGGTTTGACTAAACCCATTTACTTTGCCTCGTCAGGTGAATGCACGTCGCATTTGAGGTTTTTGCTTGGGGTGTTTTTGCTTGGGTATTTCTGCGTATTGATAGGGTGTTTCTGCGGATTTCTTCGCGTACGCCGCAAAATAGCGATGAAAACCTTACTTCGTTGGTTATCTATCACATTATGCCTTTATGCGTTAGGTGGACACCCTGCTACCGCCCAAAACGCTTACGAACTCGGGGAGGCAGCACTCCAACAGGGGAATTACGAGTCAGCCATCCAACACTTCACCAGTGCAGAGAAAAATAGAAAGACGCTTGCCCGTTTAGGGTACGCCCACTCCCAACTCGGTCACTATGCAGAAGCCATCCACGCCTACCAAGAAGCACTCCACTCGGATATAAGTGAAAAAGACAACGTGGAAAGCCAGACCGCAGTGGTACAAGCACTGTTAGGTTTGGGTTATATCGCGTACCAACAGGGAAAGTTTGATGACGCAATCCGACGCTATACGGAAGTGGTTCAGCAAGACATGGCAGGTATTGCTGAGGCACATCATAACCTCGGTAGAATCTATGCAGGACGTGGAGAGATTGAGAAGGCAATCACCGCACAAGAGCACGCTATTGCGGAAGATCCAAATTTTGCCGAGGCACACTACCACCTCGGCATCCTTTACAGCCGCAAGCAGGATTGGCAAACGGCGATTGCTGCGTATCAGAAAACTATTGCACTAACGCCAACGATGCCGAATCCATACTACCAACTTGCCCGATGTTACCAGCAAACTGGCGATATACTCGAAACTGAAAAGGCGATGCAGCGGTTCCGTGCTTTAAAAACGGCGGACACAGAAATCCAGAAACAACTTGAAGCAGTTTTCGTTGCGGATACCGATGAAAAAGCCGAAGCACTCCTCCAGCTCGCGAATACCTATCTCAAACACGAAAGATACGAAAAGGCAACTCACGCGTTCGAGCGTATCGGTAAATATAACACATCGGATACGCATACTGCGCAAGTATCCGCTGGACTCGCCAGAGTTGCATTGGAGCAAGGACACCCAAAACAAGCAGTCCCACACTACGAACGTGCTATCGTCCTCGGCTTAGAGACAGCAGAGATTTATCACAATCTCGGTATCGCCTACATGCAGAACCGAGACGCGGAGAACGCCTTAAAGCAGCTCCACCGCGCGCTTGAGATTAACGCCAATTTGCCAGAAACCTTGACAATGCTTGGTACACTCTATGCGGCGAAGAATAAGTTTGATGCGGCAGAGACGCACTACGAACGGGCTATTGTGCTCGCACCGGAAGCGGCGATGGCGTACCACGGACTCGCTTATTTGTATGGACGACACAATCAGAATTTGGAAAAAGCGGTTGAATTGGCACGCCACGCCACAAAATTAGCCCCCGATTCCGCGCCTTATTACAACACCTTATCGTGGTTGTACTATAAGATCAGGAAATACGATGCAGCAGAAACAGCGATTTTAAAGGCGATTGAACTCGCGCCTGATAATCCGCTCTATCAAGAAGGTTTAGCAGAAATCCGGCAGCGCGAGAAATAGAGGAACTACAAGCCAGCTTTCAGTTTCCCCCATATTGTTGTCAACTTACTTTCGGGCTCTACCGCCAACAAACCTGTTGCCTTTTCAAGTCCATTTGCCATGATGGTTTTGATGTCGTCCTGCTCAAGTGGAACATTGAAGAGTGCGACTTCATCAAGCAAGCCTTCACACTGGTGTCCACCGTTTGATCCATCCCCAATCCGCATTCGAGCCGGGTCGGCATCGAGACTCGGCTTTGCATACGCTTGCTTGCCGACTTCCTCACCGTCGGTGTAGATAACCAGACCGGCTTTCTCACCGATAACACCCGCAAGGTGGTGCCATCCATCGCCTGTGATAACGGGACCTGCAATCGGACCCGCCCATGCTCCTGGCGCACCTTTTGTAATACTAAGCTGAAGTTTTTGGCTATCCCTATCCACAACCAACAGATAGTTACGTGGATTCTGACCGCGCATCATAATAGATTGCCAACGCGCGCCTTGCGACGGTTCCAAGTTTGCCCATGCGACAATCGTCAATTCCTCAAGAATAATGCTCTTGTTGGATTCTACTTCTACGTAGACATCATTGCCATTGAATTCCAAGGCTTGTCCAAACTTTCCATCGCGCCACTTTTTGGGTCCGGCAATGGTCCCGTCGTTTCCAGTCTTGGAAGTATCCTTAGCAACATCGCCCGCGCCCTCTTCAAACAGCCACATGCCGACAACGGTGTCCGGATCAACTTTCGCGAGTGCAGACGGACTTGCAGCCAGCATAAGCGTGACGACAAGACTAAGGATCATAACAAAAAATCTGTTATCCATTAGATCTTCCTCCATAAAAGTTGTAGGAAAATTAAGACTTAGCAACCTCGTCTAATCAATCAACTTAATTTGATATAATACCTTTACCTTCTCGAATTGTCAACCACTGATTGCATTGAACATTTACAATGACATCCTGCAAGCCATTCTGCCAGCGGACAACGACCCGATCAACTTGATCTATCGTCCCCAACCCAATCAAGAGCCGATGCGGGTTTTGTGAGAGATAACTTGCCCCACTTTTTATTTCCCGGAGTAAGTGTGTATCGCCATTCTGAAGTGTTATCTTCGCACCTATCCCGTCGCGACTTGACTTTTCACCGACAAGTTTAACGCCTAACCAATGATGAGTCGGTAGCGTATCGTTCCGAAGTAGGTCTGGTGCATCGGCAATGTTCGTGACAAGGATGTCCAGATCGCCGTCGTTATCATAGTCGCCGAAAATTGCACCACGGCTGGACTTCTTGATTAACATACCATCACCAGATATACCAGAAATATCCGTGTATGTCCCGTCGCCGCGATTGTGGAAAAGTTGGTTTTGTTGTTTGTAGGTCCCGATCTCTTCCAATTCTTCAATATTATCGTGGAGGTGACCATTCGCAAAGAAGAGATCCAGCCAACCGTCATTGTCAAAATCGACGAAGCCGGTGCCCCATGCCAATGGTAAAAGTGTCGGTTCACTCAGATGGCTTTGCGCGGTGACATCCCAAAAGACGCCGTTCCCGTCGTTCTGGTAAAGCGTATTCGTTTCGGCTTGATAGTGTGTGAGGATGACATCAAAATCACCATCGTTATCGTAATCCGCCGTATCAATACCCATACTACTTTCAACGTCGCCGTGCTCATTGCGTGCGATGCCGTGCAATTCACCGAGTTCCGTAAAAGTGCCATCACCGTTATTCCGATAGAGAAAGTTAGGCTCCCGGTCGTTGGCGATGTAAAGATCAAGAAAACCGTCATTATCAACATCCATCCAGACTGCGCCGAGTCCTCTGCCGAGTGTGGTGAGTCCGGCATCCTGCGTTACATTGGTGAAGGTACCGTCGCCATTGTTTCGGTAGAGGATATCTGATGTCGGAGGAAAGTCTTCTGGACGGCAATACGCGGGTATCCCGGCTTGCGAGCAATCTGGAGCGGACGCTAAATCAACCAATACATAGTTGACAACGACAAGGTCAAGCCAGCCGTCGTTATCGTAATCGGCGAAAGCACATCCAGCTGAGAAACAGGGTTCACCAATGATACGAGCATCGCTTGTCACGTCCGTAAAAGTGCCATCGCCATCGTTTCGATAGAGGATATTCTCTCCGAAGTTGGTAATAAATAGATCCCAGTTACCATCGTTATCGTAATCGGCGACACAACAACCGATGCCGTAACCGGTGTCCCCGATGCCAGCGTGTTGCGTCACGTCGGTAAAGGTGCCATCGCCGTTATTCTGATAGAGTCGATTTGTCGGTAGGGCATCGGGGTTAAAAACCCCTCCTACATTGTCCCGAGAGTCCATACGCGACTCTCGTACAGGTGCCCCGTTGACGAAATAGAGATCCAAGTCGTCATCGTTATCGTAATCAAAGAAAGCCGCACCGCCACCCATCGTCTCCACGAGATGTTTTTCGCCGGTCGCCCCGTTAAAGTGACGAAATCGGATGCCTGCTTCGTCAGTCACCCGCGTAAACTGGATCTCCGCGTATACGAAACCCGCTAAGAGTGCAAAAGCAGCATAAACAATACATTTCATGGTTTTAACTATTGGGTTTTCGCGCCGCTTGCTGCTGTTGCAAGCGGGTTTCTGACAAGTTTCAAACCGTGAGCAGTTCTACGATTCACCTAAGGGCGGATAACTGTACCATCCATCCGACGCACCGGGGCCCAACCGCCGTTGAGCGGATGTTCTGGAAATGGGAAGCGTGCCGCGAGTTCCTCGTTTAGGTCCATGCCGAGTCCGGGTTCATCATTTGCCCAAAAACAGCCATCCCGAATTTCGGGGCAACCGGGAAAGACCTCTTTAGTATTTTCACCGAAGACATGCTGCTCCTGAATCCCAAAGTTATAGCATGCCAGATCCAGCGCAACATTGGCAGCATGCCCGACAGGGGAAACATCACCCGGGCCGTGCCATGCCGTGCGCACACCAAAGAATTCACAAAATGCGGCAAGCTTACGCGCGGGGCTGATGCCACCGATCTGTGAGATATGTACCCGAATAAAGTCAATAAGCCGGTCCTTGATAAGATGAACATACTCATTCGGATTGTTGAACAATTCTCCCATAGCAATGGGAATACTCGTCTGTTGGCGCATCAGTTGGAAATAATCAACGTCCTCCGGGGCAAATGGGTCTTCAAGGAAAAAGAGATTATACGGTTCGAGTCCTTTGGCGAGATTAATCGCCTGTATGGGTGGGATACGTTCATGGACATCGTGGAGGAGTTCGACCGCGTCGCCAAGATTTGTGCGCAGATGATCAAAGAGTTTGATGATGGTATTCACATAAGGAGTCGGTTCAAAGGCAGGGGAACTTCGCTTTCCACCGCCTGCGCCGTAAGTGGAATAGCCGGGTATTGCCACCTGTGCGCGGACATAGCGATAGCCTTGCTCCATATAACGCCGGATGCTCTCTTCTACCTCTTCAAAAGTGCCGCCGCCTGCATGCGCATAAAGCGTTGCAGCCTCACGGCATTTGCCACCGAGCAGTTGGTAGACAGGCATGTTGGCACGTTTGCCCATAATATCCCATAAGGCAATGTCTACACCGCTGAGGGCATTGTTGAGTACCGGCCCGTTTCGCCAATAGGAACTGACAAAACTGGTCTGGAAGATGTCCTCTATGTTCGCTGGATCTTTCCCGATAAGAAAGGGCTTGAGATATTCATCGACTGCTGTTGCCACGGCAAGCGGACGCTGTGTAAACGTCGCACAACCGATGCCGTATAAGCCGGGTTCACTCGTTTCAATTTTAACAACGACGAGTCGAGTACCATTCGGTGCTGTCAAAATCGTTTTTACATCTGTAATTTTCATGTTTTTAATTTTCCTTGCGGTTCGGTGAGGGGTAATTTGAAATTTCACGTGCCTTTCCGTAGCCCCGCCCTCCACTACGTTACGGACTACAATTTGGGTGCTACGAAGACAAAGTATATCAAATAGGATACACTGTGTCAAAGGAATTTGGACAGCCCTATTTCTTCGTTAAAATAAGATTCTGATACACATCAACAACGGCGGCAAAATTCGGTGGTATTACAGTGGTTGCGCTGAATTCTGTTATAACCGCGGGACCTGCGATTTGGTTGCCAGGACGCAACGCTTCGCGGCGATAGAAATCGGTTGGGAGTGCTTCACCCTCAAATACAACACGGTTTTGGACAATAAACGCTTCAGAGGGATCGGCATCCACAAGCGGTAAGGGTTGGATAGAAGGCTTGTCGGTCTCCCCAGTTGCCGTAAGCCGTAGGTTTACAACTTCAACCGGTGCGTCTGTTCGCGCATAACCGAACCGCTGACCGTGTGCAGCGTGAAATTTCTGAATAAGCACCTGCGTCGCCTGTGGATATGTCCCTGTTTCAGTAAAATAGGGGATATTTAGTTCATAAGACTGCCCCGCATACCGCACATCAAGTGAACGGTCGATTTTCAGCTGATTTGGGAGAAACCCTTCCGCTTTCATCTCATTTTCCGCACGGGTTAAGAGTTCGTCAAACCCAGTGTTCAATGCTTCAACAAGTGTTTCACCATCTGTTTGAAACCGCCATAGCACTGTCTGTGAGTAGTCTTTAATGATGTCCGCGAAGAGCATCCCGTAAGCGGAGAGTAAACCACCGTTTGGTGGGATCAGTACCGTTTGGATGCCGAGGTTTTCTGCCATAAATGCGGCGTGCAAACCGCCAGCACCCCCGAAAGAGATGAGCGTGAAATCGCGTGTATCAAATCCTCGCTCCACAGAGATAACCTTGATGGCACGTTCCATAGCAGCGTTTGCAACTTTGAGAATACCGTCGGCAGCTTGCAGTACAGGAATGCCGAGTTGTGCCGCAAATTTTTCAATGTGTGCGCGGGGCTTATCAAGGTTAAGTGACATCGCGCCGCCTAAAAACTGAGTCGCAGCAATGCGTCCCAAGAAGAGGTTCGCATCGGTTACTGTGATGTCTTCTCCGTTATTGTCATAGCAAATTGGGCCTGGATCCGCGCCTGCACTCTCTGGTCCGACGCGCAACGCGCCACCTGCGTCCAGAGTTGCGATAGAACCACCGCCTGCGCCGACGGTATGGATGTCAATCAACGGCACTTTAATCGGAAGTCCACTAATCGTGCTTTCCGTCGTGAGTGAGATGCCGTTATTACAGAGGCTCACATCCGTGGAGGTGCCACCCATATCAAATGTGATGATCTGATCGTAGCCAGCAGCTTTCGCGATTTGATACGCGCCGAGAACACCGCCCGCGGGACCAGAGAGTACCGTGCGGATACCAACAGATGTATTTTGGGACAGTAAGTTTTCAGCTTGCAATCTGCCCTGAAATGCCTCTACAGAAACACTGCCGCCGTTGGAGAGCATCAGTCGAAACGACTCCGGGAACTGCTCAGAATCTGTCAGCGTGGAGAGATGTCGTTCTAAAGTCGGACGGATGTACGCATTCGCGACCGTGGTGCTGAAACGCGCATACTCGCGGTACTCCGGTAGGACCTCGTGTGAACATGAAATTGGTATCCCAAGCCGTGCAAGGTGTGCTGCAACGATTTGTTCATTCTGCGGGTTGACATAGGCGAAAAGGAAACAGATTGCGACTGCATCAAGTTCCAACGCAGCGAGTTCGGAGGCAAGGGCATCCAAATCGGCGGGTTCAATCTCTGTCTGGATTTCGCCTGTGTGCAGTGTACGCTCCGATATACCGAAACGTCTGTCGGTAGGGACAAGCGGTGCTGGACGTTCTACGAAAAAATCGTAGAGACTTGGACGCGCCTGTCTGCCTATCTCTAAAACGTCTTCAAAGCCTTTCGTTGTGACGAGCGCAATCCGCGCGCCTCTACGTTCAAGGAGTGCGTTCGTCGCGACTGTCGATCCGTGGACAATTTCCAACTGATTAGCATCGGTGCTGTGCAGACGCAAGATTTCGCTCACACCTTGTATCACGGCGTGTGCTGGGTTTTGGGGTGTAGATAGGACTTTGTGCGTGAACAGTTCTTCATTGATACGCATCACGATGTCCGTGAAAGTGCCGCCCGTATCAACACCTATATTTTTAACTATGGGGGTCTCCTCTCGATTTTCTCCGTTGTCGAAAATCGGCTTTTTAACTATGGGAGTTTCTTCTCGATTTTCTCCGTTGTCGAAAATCGGTTTCTGGTGAGACTTGGGTTTATCTGGAGCTAATTGCATCTCTTTAATTCAAACAACTACATTTTGTGGTTTGCCTTCGAGGAAAGCGATGATATTGTCCACGGCACCCTCGTTGAGAAGTTCAACACCTTCAGGCGTCATATCGGCACAATGCGGTGTTAGAATTACCTGCTCACACTCTAAGAGCGGATAGCTAACAGGGGGTGGTTCTTGGTCGTAAACATCAATCGCAGCACCACCGAGGTGTCCGCTGTTCAGCGCACGGATAAGCGCGTCGGTGTCAAGCACGCCGCCACGGGCAACGTTGATTAAGAGCGCGCCAGGTTTCATCAAGCCAAATTCACGTTCACCGATGAGATGGTGACTCTCCTCTGTCAACCTGACATGCAAACTGACGACATCGGCAGTACGGAGCAGTTCATCAAGAGAAACAAACTGAACGCCGAGTTCCTCTGCACGCGCTGCTGAAGGGTTATACGTCCACGCGATAACATTCATCCCGACGGCTCGTCCGAGACGTGCCATCTCTGTCCCGATATGCCCGGTGCCGACAATTCCTAAAGTTTTCCCTTGCAAGTAGATGTTGTCCATACGGGGCCATCCGCCTACCTTCATTGAGGCTGTGAGGAATGCTGCGCGTTTGGCGAGCGCGAACATCAGTCCGAACCCGTGCTCCGCGACAACCGGCGCGGTGCGTCCCGGTTGATTGCAAACAGTAATGCCACACGCTTTCGCCTCATCAAGTCCAATCATATCCGTTCCGATGGAGCAGAGCGAAATTAACTTGAGTTTAGGCAGCTGACGTAGGATTTCTGCGGGCCACTTGACGATCCCGCGCGAATTGATGAGGATGTCTGCACTTTCGGCGCGGCGAATTTTCTCCTCGTTCGTCTCGGGTCGATCCGTGTAGAGTACAACATCGCCATAGGGTTTCAGGCGTTCGAGATGCGGTGAGCCTTGGATTTGCGGTGGTAAATCACCGGGGACAACAATCTTGAGTCTGTTCACAAGTTATTCCTTATTTTTATCATCATCTTCAGAGTCAAGACTCCGTCCTTCAGGATGAAGACATAGACGCTACGTAAGGTGTTGTTTAACGGAAAAAATTTGATTTTTGAAGATGGTCGTGATATAATGTCAGCGATGTGCAGTGCTGCACCTACTGCGCGCATTGATAATGTGCAAACGCAGGCGGTTAGTTTACCTCACTTAACCATCTACATTTTAAGGTGTTTTGGAAAAGAAATCAAGCACTTTTCATTGGCACTTCACAATCCACGTTTGATGGATTAGATGATGAAAATCAACACTGTCAATAAATTCTTACTCATCTCAATTGATTGCTGGCGGTTCGATGCACTCAGTCGGACGAACCCCCTTTTTAACACACCGAAGTTCGACCTACTGACTCAAGATTTCTTGTTTGCTGAAAAGTTTTTTGTGCCAGCACCGGCGACACGTCCGTCTCATACCTCCTATTTCACCGGACTTTACCCGTTTGAACACGGTCTCTATGGGCAGGCTTACCTTAAGATGTTCGAGGGTATTCAAAATCTATTTCAGATATTTAGTGATGCTGGTTATCACATCACCGGGCGTTCAGAACGTCCGGATGTGTTCCGATTCCTCGACTTTGAACCGTTCATTACAGCAATCGACCCGAATACATCGGCACAACATCTCGGCTCACTTGAAGACTTGATCCGACAACTCAAGCAGCCTTCGGACGTACCGCAATTCTGTTTCCTGCATTTCTGGTATGCACACGCTGAATATGGCATGAGCGGAATTCCGGGTGCTCCAAGTTTCGAGTGGCTCGTCGATAACAATAGGATGGATGAGGCGTTGCGTATCTACTACGCCGCTGTGACGCATATACTCGAATTTAAGCTCGTTGAAATTTTGAAGCAACTTCATCTCTCAGAGTGGGCAATTTTCATCTTCGGAGATCACGGTGAAGGTATCTGCGATGAGATTATAAACCACGGTGCCACGCTCAATCAGAACGTGCTACACGTGCCGTTGTTAGCACATATCCCTGACATCGGGAGTCTGGAATTTCCGGATCCGCCGATTTCAGCGATTGATTTGTTCCCGACGATTACAAACCTCGCAGGTATTAATGTGGATTATCACGGTTATGGACAAGACCTGCTATCTCCATCTAAAATTGACGCAAACCGATGGGTCCTGTCGGAGTTGGATAGTCTCTACGGCGTTAGGTTTCTTGACAAAAACAACTTAGAGATACCGCACCATCGCGTAACCTCCCGGGCAATGGTTGACAACATAGAGATTGATAGGTATTCAGAAGGCGTTCGACTCTGGTCCCTAACGGATGGTGAGTATCTGTATCGTGAAGATGAACAGACAGGCGAGTTCGTGTATCGACATGTGCTGAGCGGTGAAGAGTTTGCCTGTGAAGATCCAGATCACTTCCGCGACGCTTATGACAACATCCTGATTAATTCTAATTACCACCACCTGAATACACAAGAATCTACTGTTGAGGAGAAAGAGATTCTGGAAGGTAAGTTACGGGATCTCGGATACGTTGAGTAGGTTCAACATTTACGCCAGTTTGTTTTTGATATTCTCATTTTGATTCAATGTAAATGAAATATAGACACTACCTAAAGTGGTTTTTTATTTCATACAATCAACGAACTATGTGATAGTGACATATCCTGTATCATGTTTTGACTTGCGCGCTGTCAGGCGCACTTCTTCTAAGGAAAGGAAATTCTAACAATGAAAGTCACGTTTGACCACGTCCATCTTCGGTGCGAGGACCTGGACGGTGCAATCAGTTATTACGAAAAGATATTTGATGGCAAAGTCTTAGAAACAGTTGATGTCGGCAGGTTAAAAGTCGTCCGTATGGAAATCGGTGGAGAACGGATATTCCTCTCCTCTAAATTAGCGGATATGGAGGTAGAAGATACCAGCGGCAATCCACGCTGGGGGCTCTTCCAACTTGCATTCACTGTTGAAGACCTCGACGCGACCGTCGCAGAACTCCAGACGAAAGGTGCAGAACTCGACTATCTGCTACCTGAGATCAGCAGGGCGTTTTTCAAGGGACCTGACAACGTTCAGATCGAACTCATTGGGATGTAATGATTCGCAGAAGCCGCACCTTTGTTCTGGCAAATCGTGGTGGGTGAGGTCTCTTACCTCACCCTTCTCTGTATCTGTCTATAGTGGATTGGTAATTGAAAACTTATCATAACGCGAGTCCGGTTGGGGTTACCTCATTAAATAAAAAAGTTCTCTTTATATTACAAACTTTCGGGTTCCCCAACTCACATTAGAATTATGATAGAAAAAGAATTTAGAAATGAAGATCCGCCCGGTAAGATTATTGCCCTTGTATTGTCTACCATTTCTCTCTACGGCGGGAATTCACTTGCTGTTAAGATCAGTTTGCAAGGCTTTCCGCCGCTGAAAATGGCATTTTTTCGTTATATATTAGGGGTTATTGCTGTTGGCGGTGTGGGCTTTTTCCAGGGAATGTCGATGCGGTTGCGTTTTGAAGAATTGCGCCGGTTGTTGGTAGTTACGGTATTGCATGCATTGCATACCGTTCTGTTGAACATCGGCACTGAACTCACTATCGCTTCTCGCTCAACCATTTTTTTCTCGCTTTACCCAATTTTTACTGTCATATTCGGGCACTTTTGGCTTCCGGACGATCGGCTCTCTGTTCGGAAGATATTGGGGGTTCTCTCTGCCTTTGGCGGTGTTATTGCAGCCATCGCGCCGAACCTACGTGGCAGTGACACTTTGGAATATCTCATTGGAGACCTGATTGTGACGCTGGCTGCCTGTTTCTTTGGACTCCGCATTACACTCACGAAGGTGTATGTTCAAGACATTTACCCGCACCGACTCCTCATTTGGTTGTTAAGTTTAAACATTCCGTGTTTTCTGGTTTTGAGTTATTTCTTTGAGCGTGGGAAACCGATTGAATTGACATTGGTAAGCGGAGCAGGAATGCTCTATCAAGGTTGGATACTCACCGGTTTCTGTTTTCTGACGTTGACATCGGTGCTAAGAAAATACAAAGCGAGCAAATTGGTAGTCTTGTATTTTTTCATGCCTGTGTCCGGTGTATTGTTTAGCAATTTGTTTTTAGGGGACGAACTGTCGTTGAGTATATTAGCAGGAACTGTATTGGTAGCAGCAGGAATTTATCTTGTCAATATGAGGCGTTAAAGCAGGCCCCGACGTGTGGAAAACGAGCGATCGGTGAGGTTCGGTTGGTGTTCATTTTCATTCCGTGCCCCAATCGTGCGTTTTTGTGCCGCCATCATAGACAACGGCGTGCCCCGCTTCCAGTAATACTTCAGTCGGATTAAAAACACTGACGGTATAGGGCAATTATATCTTCAGGGGTGGCCTGCCGCGGGTTGTTCGCAGGACTTCCGCTCGCAATGGCATCGGCTGCCATCTGTTCAATCACGTCCTCGAATTTCTCTCTGTCAATTTTATCGATTTCGCCGAGTCGCGGCATCTGAATATCGGTGACGAGTCGTTCAACGGCAGAAACCGCAGCGTCTGCCTGATGCATCGGAGACAATCCGTCAATCGGTTCGCCCATCGCCCGTGCAATATCTGCAAAGCGCGTCGGCGCGCCGACAACACTAAATGCCATTACATCGCGTAACAACACCGAATTCGAGAGTCCGTGATGGACATGGAAATATGCGCCAATCGGACGTGACATGCCGTGGACCAGAGCGACAGAGGAATTGCTGAACGCCATCCCTGCGATAGATGCCCCAATCATCATATCCGTGCGGGCGGAGATGTTTTCGCCATCTGCCCACGCCTGCCGTAGCGACCCCGAAATCATCTCAACCGCCTTCAATGCGAGTGCGTCCGTGATCGGTTGTGCGCGTTTGGAGATGTATGCCTCTATTGCGTGCGTCAACGCGTCAACACCGACTGCTGCTGTGAGGTGCGGTGGCGTTGTGAGGGATAACAGTGGATCCACGAGCGCGACGTGCGCCAGCAGACAAGCACTACTGAGCATCATCTTGACATTCCGCTCGGTATCTGTAATAACGGTAACCTTGGAGACTTCGCTGCCAGTGCCGCCTGTCGTCGGTATTGCGATAAGGGGTGCACCCAGATTTGGAATCTTGTCCACTCCCATGTAATCGGCGAAGCCCCCGTCGTTCGACAGTTTCATGGCGATGCCTTTTCCGCAGTCGATTGCGCTGCCGCCCCCGATGCTCACAACCAGATCACAAGTTTCGTCAGCGTATTGCTTGAGTCCGTCTTGCACGTTTTGTAAAGTTGGATCGGGTGTGACATCAGAAAAGCAGGTGCTACTTATGCCAGCGGCGTGTAAATTTTGTGCGATCTTGTCGGCATATCCGATTTTAGCGATACCTGGATCAGTCACGATGAGTGCGTTTGTGGCACCGAGCTGTTTCGCTTGTTCACCGACGTTCTCGGAGGCACCCGCGCCTGTAATTATTGTGGGTGGGAGTGTTAATGTCGTAGGCAATTTTCAATTTCCTATGATGATTTTCTCTTTAACTGAGTGTGAAACAGGTTAAAGAATTCCAAGACGCTCAAGGTCTGCCTCCGTCCATTCTGCTTGCTCCTCAATGATAGCTTTAAGCGTGCCAACGGCAAAGGTTTGACCCATATTATGGAGATGGATCGTTGTTGTCCGTCCATCTGGATGCGCAAAAAAGCGGTTTGCGCCTTTTCTTCTGAATTCATAAAACCCGTCTTGTTTCAAAGCGCGTATCAATTTTCGTGCTCTGAGTGAGCGCAACCGACTATAATTGATCGCCATATTAAATTGTTACAGTAATTAAAGGCACATCGCTGACCTGAATTTGCGAACAGGATTCAGAAGCACCTTCTTCCTGATGCCGCAAAAGCGAATCAAGATTGATTTCTTCTCCCTGCTCTGATAGATATTCAAAGAGGAGGTCAACAGCGTCTTGTAGATTCTTTAAAGCTTCCTTTTGAGTATATCCCCAACTCGAAGCACCTTGATGCACCAATTCGGGAATATACGCTCGCCAAACAGGATCCTTAATTCGCTCGTCAAGCCACTTGTCTTCTTCTATGACAACCTCAAATGTATACGTTTTCACCTGTCCCTCCTTAGTTATTACCCGTACTGTTCAAAAATTCCTCAATGTTTTTACCGATAGTCGGCGGTGGGAGTGCTTCACTGTCTCGATGGAAAATTTCTATCCACTCGTCAACAATCTCACATAACTACTGATAAACTTCAATCTCATCAGTGCCATGGCAACATGGACCAATGATTCCGGGACAGTACCCGATAAAGCACTCGTCCTCGTCTGACCATTCAACGATCTTGATATATTTCGCACTTCCAATCATCTTTAAGATTCTACCTATCATGAAACCGGCTTTTCTTAAGTCAGCGATGAGTTGTCGTATTTTCCTTGGCATAGCATACCATTAAAATTCATCGGATGTCCAATTCTTTGACAAATCTACCATCGGAGCCCGTCAACAGCCATTCATTATTAACGTCGCTATGCTAATGCCGGAAATGTCGGATATCTGTCAGGACCATTGCCATGCCGTAAGCGTCAGCGGCTTCAATCACTGGTGCGTCATTGACAGAACCACCGGGTTGAATAATCGCACTGATACCCGCCTCACCGGCAATTTCAACGCCGTCGGGAAACGGAAAATAGGCATCCGAGGCTAACACTGCCCCCTTCGCCTTTTCGCCTGCCTTACGGATAGCAATAATGGCGGCATCCACACGGCTCATCTGCCCTGCACCGATACCGACGCTCTGCGTGCCGCTCGCCAACAGGATACAATTGGATTTAACATGTTTACAAGCCTTCCACGCGAACAGTAGAGATTTTATCTCATCGTCTGTAGGTGGACGTTTGGTGGCAACCTGTAGTGCTGCTGCTTCCATGTCGTGGACATCCGGGCCTTGGACGAGTATGCCACCAGTAATGTTGCGAATCTGCAAAACAGGTTCGGAGGCCGACAACGCCCCAACTTCGAGGACAGGACGGCGTTTGACCCGTGACAACGCACGCAATGCCTTCTCGGTATAACTCGGTGCGATAATAGCGTCAATTTTTACGCCTGCCTGTGCCGCCTCACGAATCGTATTTGCTGTCTGGATTGTTACTTTACGATTTAATCCAACAATCGAACCGAAAGCAGAGGTCCGATCACATTCCAATGCTTTCGTAAAGGCAGCTTGTAGATTATCTGCAGTCGCGAGTCCGCACGGATTGTTATGTTTGATAATGGCACAAGCAGGGGTCTCAAAGTCCTTGACGATCTCTAAAGCGGCTTCTAAATCAAGGAGGTTATTAAAAGAGAGCGGTTGTCCACTGAGTTGGTTTGCCCACGCTGCGGAGGGTCCTGGGGTGGTTTCAGTTCTGTAGAAAGCGGCGCGCTGATGCGGGTTCTCGCCGTAGCGGAGTGTACGTTCCTTCTTGAAATGGAGGGTTAGGTTATCTGCGAATGCGTCTGTTTCGGAATCCTTTGCTTTATTAACCCCCCTAATCCGCCTTATCAGGCGGGAATCATCGGTAAGATAAGCTGCAATCGCGGTGTCGTAGTGCGCGGTATGCGCGAACGCCGCTTTTGCCAATTCAAATCGTCGTTCTTCCGAGAGGCAGCCGTCGTTGGCATCTAAGTCGGCGATAATTTGTGGGTATTGGCTCGGAGCCGTGAGGGCAGCGACGTGTCGATAATTTTTTGCCGCCGCACGAATCATTGTCGGACCGCCGATGTCAATATTCTCAATCGCTTCGGGAAGTGTTACATCTGGCTTGGCGACAGTTGCTTCAAACGGATATAGGTTGCATATCACTATGTCAATGGAACCGATATCGTGTGCTTCCGCTTGTGCCTTGTGTTCTCCGTTATCCCATTCGGCGAGGATCCCCCCATGCACCTTTGGATGGAGGGTTTTCACTCGACCATCCAGCATTTCGGGAAAACCGGTATAGTCAGAAACATCAAGGATGTTAATCCCTGCATCTCGGAGGTGTCGGGCTGTGCCGCCGGTGGAGAGGATTTCTACGTCACGTTGTGCGAGGGCAGTTGCTATTTCTAATAGGTCGGTTTTGTCGTAGACGCTGATGAGCGCGCGTTCTATTTTTTTCATCTTTTTAAATATTAGGTTTTTGCTCCGTTTTTTCCGTTTTGACCAACAACTCGTGCCTTACTCTATTATATTCGGAGTCGAGTTGTTGGTCAAAAAAACGGGTTTTCGATGAAGCGGATAGCGACGGTATGGTAATTGGGGTTACAAACCCTCTGCCTATAGATATGCCAATCCGCTGGAGTGCTTTATGAGAAGTGAAAATTCTATTCTCACGTAATGTATCGAGGGAATCCAAATCCATCGTTTGCAACATGGCTTCGGGCAGGAATCTGTGCACGCGTTGGTATAATCAGATCCATTTCAGATGTATTTTCAATGACAGTACCATCACCAATACGCACTTCATCGCCAATCATAATTTTCCCCGGATGTTCAGCAGCTCCCCGAATAGTTCCAATAACAACTGATGAACCGATACGACAACCTTGATCAATTTCTACAAATCCATAAATCTCGGTATTTGTCCCGATAGTCGTATGGTCCGCAATTTGAACCGGACCGAGGAGACTTGTGTCTGTGCCGATCTCCACGAAATCGCCGATGACAGGGTGTCGTTGCTTGACTTTGACGCTCAATCCACCAAATGTACTCGGATAGATAACACATCCAGAACCGATAATTCCTGTTTGTCCGGTGGTTACGCCGCGATGTGGGTGTTCAAGGAAATTCGCGTCACCGATCTGTGTCTCCGGGTGTATATCGGCTTGGTAGTAGCGTCCAGCGAGTTCCGAAATAGCGCGCGGTAACAACGGGACAGGAACTCTTTCGATGTCTGGGCTCTCTTCGGGCGGTTCACTCCGGGTCAGAGCATGTGCGACATCGTGGTAAAAGAGCACACGCCACCCCGGGTACGTACTCCCTACCAATTGGAGTTGATAGTCCAAAACGGCGGCAAGATTCAGCGTGCCGAGAAAGTCTTGATACGGTTCAAAGGTTCGCTCCTGAATTGCGGTATCAACTTGGGATCGGAAATCAATGGCGGCGAGTTTTTCTCGTGAAATACCGGTGTGAAGCAGGTAAGCATCCCAAACAGCAGGGTCTTTGAGAGAGGCGAAACGATTCCAGAGTGCCCGGCTTTTGAACCGCGGCAGCTCCCAAAGGAGTGAAAATGCGGTTTCAAGTGCAGTCTCAAGCGGTGTTTCGTCTGCAACAGCGAGAAAAGACTGCGCGACCATGGCATATAACTGATCCGCCACCTCTTCAATCGCCTCCGAGAGTTCGCGTTTTTGGTGCTCGAGATGCGGCGCATTGTGTGATCCTGGTGCGACACATTCTAACAAATTGCCGAGTACCGTTTCAAGAATATCCCGATTGACGAATCCACGTCCGGAGCGTTGTGACAAACCTTCACGGCTCATACCGTCGATACGTAAAAAACTCAACTCTGACTTACTATAAATGGGGCGTAGCCGTTCCAACGTTTGGATCAGCAGCGGCTTTTTTCGCTGTTCATACGAGGCATCAAAAAGTGTTGTCTCAGACATATTTTTTCCTGGTTACAATCGTGCAGATGCAGGAGATTAGAGTGCTAAGTCGTCCGAAAAACTTCCTGCGCAGCGGTAACCCCAGCACCGAGTGGAATATCGTAACCAATCTCCACTAAACCCCGCTCAAACGCAGAAATAGCGACGATAACGTCGTTTTCATTCATCCAACCGAGGTGTGCAATTCGGACGATTTTTCCACTTAACTGGCTCTGACCACCAGCATAGGTGATACCGTATTCGTCGAGCATCAGATTGATGAAAGCCTTCCCATCAACTGCTTCTGGTAACCGGATTGATGTTACAGTATTCGCTGGCGATACCGCAAAGAGGGAAAGCCCTAATGCCTTAACCGCACTTCGGGTTGCAGCAGCTAAGCGGCTGTGACGCGCAATCGTCCTACGGATACCCTCTTCACAGATACGATTTAGTGCACATTGCAGCGCCGTCAGCAGTGTCACCGCCGGTGTATAGGGGACAGAACCCTGTAAGCCGGTCTCATACGCCTTACGGAAGTCAAAGTAATATTTCGGGAGGTCAGAACGTTCAACTGCCTCCCAGGCACGCTGATTGAGTGCTACGACCGATAGTCCCGGTGGGGTCATCAACCCTTTTTGAGCACAAGAAACAACGACATCCACACCCCAATTGTCCATCTGTAAATCGTCAGCACCGAGTCCGCTGACAGCATCAACAATCAAGAGTGTTGGACGCACTCGGGTCAGGCGTGCGAGTGCCTCAATGTCGTGTAGAACACCCGTCGAGGTCTCACAAAGTGTTGCGTAAACCGCTTTTACATCAGGATGTTCAACTAAAAGCGTTTCCACTGCCTGCGGGTCAACAGAATTTCCGTACGTTACATCAATCGGTATAATTTCAACACCGAAGGCGGTGCAGATCTCGCCCCAGCGTTCCCCGAATTTACCACTCCGGATCACAATCACTTTGTCTCCACGAGACAGTAGATTCGCAACTGCGCCTTCCATACCACCGGTACCAGATGATGTTAAGAAGAGGACATCGTTCTCGGTTTGGAAAACGTGTTTGAGTTTTTCGAGAACGTCTTTAATTAAGGCAACAGTATCTTCGCTGCGGTGGTAATCAATCGGTTGCGCCATCGCCAACAACGCTTCGGGCGGAATCGGCGTCGGACCGGGTGTAAAAAGCCATTTCTTTTTCATATTTTTTAACTATGGGCTCCTGGGCATCGTTTCAAATGTAAAGCAAAGACAAATTATGCCATTTAAGGCATAATTTCATTCCACGATGGTTTTCGGTGAAGTTCAGTGGAAAAGGGAATTTGTACCTTAAAGACTCTATCCCCTTTGCTCACACCTCAAGCGGTGCTGACAGCCACGACTGCTTTGCCCTCAACGTTAACCATAACCCATTCTTGGTCAAGGAGCTCACATAATTCTATAATAGCGGCGCGTTGTGCTGTGCTATCCATGGGTACTTCAATGGTAAGCGTAGCAAATTCTTCACGCTGCATCGCGCCCTCTTTGTCGAATTTCATGGGTGTAATCTGAATCTTTCTTAATCTTGCATCCATAATTTTTCCTTTCTTGATTTTTAATTATACGTCATTCATAAACGACACCACATCAATACATTCCCCGTTACGACGGGCGGATTCCCAGCCAGCCAAAACAGGTGCTAAAGAGAACAGACCGTCGTGGTAATCGCTGTATAAAATGCTTGCATCGTCGGACAATATAGCGCGGATAAAGGTTTTATCCTGCGCTAACCAGGGGTCGAATTCGTCGGCTTGATAAAGGATTTTACCATTGACCTCAATCCTATCGTATTGGTAAATTTCAAGGCATCCGCCTTCATAGAAAACCGTAAACCACGGTTCGTTTCTCGGACTGGGACCAGATGAGACGAAACTCAGCGTCATCGTAGCACCATTGTCAAAACAGTAATTAAAACTCGATGACAAAGCGGTTGCGTAAGCAGAGTGTTCATAATAGAAGGCTTGCGCCCGTGCGACATCCAAGCCCGTCATAAACCGACTATAATCCGTTGCATGGACTCCCCAATCAAGGGCACGACCACCGGATTTGTCCATCTCCGCCCACCACGTTTTAGCACTACCATCCCTTGAAGGCGGCAATCCACCGAAACTCTGGAAACGGACATGCACAATCTGTTTGTCCGCCAAGAATTGACGTGCCTCTTGAAAAAGTGGACGATACCGCTCACGAAATCCAACAGTACTGATAACGCCCGCCTGCTGCACAGCGTCGTCTATTCGGCGTGCGACTTGCATCGTGATCGCTTGTGGCTTCTCACTGAAGAGATGGATACCCTTTTTCACTGCGCTCACTTCGACATCGGTGCGTACGTACGCTGGCACGATAGAGTATAACACATCAATGGCTTCAGCGTCAAGCATCTTATACGCGCCATCATTTTCGCTGTGGTAGACCTGTGGAATCCGGAAGTCGACTGCGATCTCCTGCGCTGCCTGTAAATTGCTATCACACACAGCGACAATATCGACCGCATCTGTCTGTAATAGGTTTGGAATGCGCGTCCGTTTCGCAAAATTGCCGCAGCCGTAGATAGCGACTCGGAGGCGTTGGTCTGTTGACACGTTAACTATTCTCCAATTTTTTGTTTCTTCGGTTTTTATCTACTTCGCTAACTGTCGCCGAAACGGGATGCGACGAGCACTAAGTCTTGGATGTTTACCACACCATCACCGTTTACATCTCCAGGACTCAGCCCGGTCTCACCGAGATGCGATGCGACGAGCACTAAGTCTTGGATGTTTACCACACCATCACTGTTCACATCCACTACTATCTTCGGTTCAATAGGAGTAAACTCCCACAAGAGAATGGTGCCATCATCACCTCCGCTTGCAAGGGTGCCACCATATCGAGAGAGCGCAAGCGTATTAACACCAGCAGCATGCCCTGTGAGTGTCGCTTGAAGCTGTCCTGTCTGTGTATCCCACAACCGAATTGTATCATCCCAACTGCCACTGGCAAGCGTTTTACCATCAGGGAAGAACACAAGAGATTTGACACGAGACGTATGGCCCATGAGCGTAACGTAGGATTGTCCTGTCTGTATATTCCACAATCGAACTGTGTTATCCCAACTGCCGCTTGCCAGGGTACCACCATCAGGACTAAACGCCACCGCATCAACAAGACGTGTGTGTTCTTCCAAAGATGCCAGGTGTTCCCCTCTCTCTACATCCCATAAGTGAATGGCATTGTCCCGCCCTCCGCTGGCAAGCGTCCGACTATCTGGGCTGAATGCTACAGTAAAGACAGTGGCACCGGCTCTGAGCGTTGCTTTGTGTTCACTTGTATCAGCATCCCATAATCGAGCTGTGCTGTCCCAACTTCCACTCGCAAGGATGCTACCGTCTGGACTAAATATGATGGACTCCACACCATGTTTATGGCTTGTGATAGGCATTTTGGGTTGACCGGCGTGCACATCCCATAACCGAATCGCGTTATCCCCCCACCCGCCACCGCTGGCGAGCGTTTGACCATCTGGACTGAATGCAACGGAAAAGACACGTCCACCATGTTCCTTAAGTGTATCTTGGAGGTGCCCTGTGTCGGTGTCCCACAAACGAATCGCTTTACCATCGCCGACACTCGCGAAAGTCTGTCCATCGGGCGCGAACGCAATCTCATTAACTGGAAAAGTATGACCGGTGAGGGTAGACTTGTGTTGGAAGGTGACATAATCCCAAAATTGGATCATCTGGTCATCACCTGCACTGGCAAGGGTTTGTCCATCTGGACTGAACGCAACAAAGGCATCCGAACCGGTATAACCGGTATGTCCGGCAAGGGTTATTTTCAGCGTTTCAGTCGCAGGATCCCATAACCGAACGGTTTCGTCACTGCCCGCACTCGCGAGTGTTTGCCCATCCGGAGAAAACGCAACGGAGGTGACACCCAGTGTGTGTTCAGTGAGGGTTGCCTTGTGTGCCCCGGTATATGGATCCCACAATCGAATTGTATTATCCCCACTTCCACTAACAAGCATCCGTCCATCTGGACTGAACGCGACGGACGTAACGCCATATTCGTGCCCTATGAGGGTAGTGACAGCGATGCGGAAATTATCTTCTGCCTTCCATAAGCGAATTGTATTGTCTTTGTGCCCGCCACCACTGGCAAGCATGAGTCCGTCTGGGCTGAACGCAACAGAAGTGACGGATCCCGTATGTCCCATTAAAGTCGTTATGTAGTTGCCTGTACTCGCGCCCCACAATCGAATCGTTTTGTCTGAACTACCACTTGCAAGTAAGTCGATTTGCGACAAAGGCGAAAACGCGAGGGAAGTAATACGACCGCGATTGTGTCCTCTCGGAGACGCTTTCTGTTCGCCAGTACGTGGATTCCACAACTGGATCGTTCCGTCCGTACTGCCAGCAGCAAGCGTATTTCCATTCGGGGAAAATGCGATGACTGAGATCTGCGCCGTATGCCCGACAAGCAAGTTAATTTCTTGATGGGTCTCCGCATCGTAAAGCCAGACACCAATGGAACTCGGAACCGCCAGTAGACTACCATCTGGAGAATACTGGATATTTCCGGTGATTGTGCCTTTTCCAAGGCGTGCTTTGGCACCCTCGGGTAAATTCCACTCGGTATAATCTTGGGCAGAGACATTCGCGTGAAACAATATTGAAACAAAAAGTATCGTCAAAATCAGCAAACATTTTGGGCACATGCGTGTAACTCCTTGCTTATAGTATGTCTTTAGAATGGAGGATGAGGAAGTTCCTATGGAAACTTACTCCCGCCACGGCGGAACGTCCCATGTATTAAACCATTCCCATTTCCAAATAACCTGCTTCTCTGGCATTTCCACTTCATATTCTATCCCTGCAGTAAAAGGAAGGAGGTGTGTCCTATCGCCAACGATGGCACGCATTGATTCAATGAATGCCATTTCATCGGTGACGTTCGGGGGCCAATGTCCCTCTGGTATAGGATCGGATTTCCTGTCGGTTCGGTAGTGCGTCGGGATCATGTAGTGAGGTTGAATCAGTTCCAATAATTCGATGAGTCGAGGTGCAAGCCCGCTACCGATGCCGAGTTTCATGTGAATCAGGAAATCCACCTTGCCTCGGAGGTTCGCCAATGCTGGATAGGGTTCGTGCAAATCGCCGGTGTGTAAAATTGAGACATCTTTTTTTCTATGTGTTATGAGATAACCGTTTGTCGGTAGATTTGGAGTCTGGTTCTCACCACTTTCAATCGTCTCGACCTGAATATCGCCGAGGTCGAGTGTGTTAGAACCTTGAAAAGTGCGTGATGTCCCTTGGTTCTCGTTGAGATGTTTAGGGTAGAGCACCTGCACTTTATCGGCAGGAACATGCTTGGTGATGGGGAGGTCACGCGCAAATGCTGCATCCCCATATTTCTCAGCGATGGGTTGTGCGGGTGTTATGCATCCAGGATTGACGAACAGTTTCTTGAAACGCTCGCCGCGATATAACTTCTGTAAGGTTACGGGGTGGCAGTGGTCGAAATGTTCGTGGGAGATAAAGATATAGTCGTATATCGGTTCGGCATTCGCTAAATTCTGATTGAAGAGATAGGGATCGAAAGCGATATTGATGTCGCCAAAGCGAACGTCAAAAGCACCGCATCCCCACCATCTGAAGAATATGTTATTCATGGTGAAAAGCCTACTTGCCTCAACGGTTTAGTAGGGTTGATTAATTTTTAATTCCGAAATCATCCGAAAATGACGTGTGTTTCTTGTATAGAGTGTTAAATCATGCTCTATGGCTGTTGCTGCAATAAGCGCGTCTGCCATAATGAGTCCGTGACTTAGGTAAAAGGATTCTACGAGCTGATAGGCAATCTGTGAGGCGTTTGCTGTAACCGGTAGAACGGTGCAGTCTTGAAGAAATTTCCGTGTCTGAGTCAGTTCAACCTTGTCACGACAACCCACAACCAATTCTATTGCGGAGATGATGCTAATTTGAATTCCTACTACTTGCTGTCTTACCAAAAAGGAAGTGGCATCTTCGTGTCTCTTTGTAGCATCAATAAGGATATCAGTATCAATTATTCCGTTCGTGTAATTCGTTCTTTCCATTTTTCTCTCTGTTTTCGCACCCATGCGACGCTGTCGCGCATATCCTCCCGATCTGCCCACATGCCAAAGAAAGGCTGATTGGCAAAATCCTCGTTCTCTTTTGCCACTGTGCTTTGAGTATTGTCAGTGTCAATTGGTTCTATCTGTATACGTACTTCAGTACCCTCGGGTAACGAGAGCGGTTTGGATAGGACAATGCGTCCATTGCTTATTGTGCCTTCTTCTATTATTAAAGCCATTTTCTCCTCCATTCTAAGCTCGTTCCGTTCCGTTCAGAAATTATCACAAGGCTCGGAATTATGCCTACTTCATTAACCACATTTTCCGAACGCTCTGGGTATCGCCTGCTTTGAACTGGTAGAAATAGATGCCACTGGCGACAGTTTCCCCATCGCTATTTTTCCCATCCCAGTAAAGCGTCTTTTCGCCATGCGCTTGATGTCCGAGATTGAAGTCGCGAATCAGTTCACCTGTTAGGGAATAGATAGAGATCTGGACATCAGTAGGTTCAAAAAGTTGGTATGGTATCCAAGTCTCAGGGTTAAACGGATTGGGATAATTTTGGAAGACTTCGGCAGCTTTGACTTTGCCCCATGTTGTGCTCAGTTTTCCGGTCGGTTCAACCGCTGTCACCACACCACCCGCTTCCGTAAAGGTATAGACATCCCCGCCAAAACCGAACTGATGCGTTTCGACAATTCCAGAGGGCCACGCCAAAGTGACAGAACCCGATTGATACAATCCAGCAAAACCAAATTCGAGCTCTAAACTATCACTGCCCAAAAAACCGGTGCCGCAGATTAACTCTTGCGTCTGAACGTGGTTACCGACTTTCACTGTTACGCGGGTGCCGATGCCATCGCGGTTGCTTTCTGTACCGATCAACCTAATTTTGATGCGTCGATTCTTAGAGTTTGGAAAGCCCCGTCGATTCTTAAAGTTCCCGAAGCTAGGATCCAGATCGTTTTGAAGTAGGGTGTTTCCTGTGTTATTGACAACATAGAAATCGACATCGCCGTCGTTATCAAAATCACCAGAGGTTGCGCCGCGTGCGACAGCATCAACAGTGACGTTGAGTGCCTCGGCACGGTCAACAAATTGTCCGTTTTGGTTATGATAGAGGCGATTGCGGTTGGTTTTCTGTGAGCCATCGACATCGCCGTTGACGACATAGAGATCGCGCCAACCGTCGTTGTCATAGTCAACGAAACTGGCATACCAGCCCACGCCTTCGTTTGCGACACCGACGGCTTCGGCGACGTTTGTGAAGGTGCCGTCCCCGTTATTTCGCCAGAGGAGATCCGCATCGTAGTTAGTGATGAAAAAGTCTAAATCCGTGTCGTTATCATAGTCGCCGACACAGAGTCCCATCGCACCTGTCGGTTTTCCGTTGATTTCGGTTACGATGCCAGACGACTCTGAAACATCAGCAAAAGTGCCATCGCCTCTGTTGCGATAGAGTTTGTCAGGGCCGTGATCGTTTGCGACGAACAGGTCTGCCCAAGTATCGCCATCGTAGTCGAAAAAGATTGCGCCCCAAGCGATGCCATCATCTTCAACGCCAGCGATTTTTGTAACTTCTTCAAAGGTGCCGTCCCCTCGGTTTCGGTAGAGGACGTTGGTTTTTGGCGGAGGAATCGGGTTCAGGAGGGACGGTGCTCGTCCCCAATTAGCGATATAGATGTCCAACCATCCATCGTGATCATAATCGGCGATAACAGGACCCGTACCGTGTTTTTCATCGGCGACACCTGCGTGTTCGCTTACGTCTGTGAAGGTACCATCTCCGTTGTTTTCAAAGAGAAAGTTGGGACCGGCACAGGTTACATAGAGGTCGCGCCATCCGTCGTTGTTGTAATCAAACCAGACACACCCGCGCCCATTCGGTGTAGTAGCGATGCCTGCCTTCGCTGCTATATCTGTGAATGTTCCATCCTGATTGTTGTGGTAAAGCGCGTTGGGTAAACCGCCATCGCCCACGACGAAAATGTCCATCCAGCAGCCATCATTATCATAATCTACAGCGGCGGTACCGGGACCCCACCAGGCCCCGGACTCCGTGTCAACGGGTGTTTCACGTTGATAGACATTTGCGGTGCGACTGACATCCTTGAAGGTGGATGCCGCGAGTGCGGAAACACCGAAAAAAATAAAAATAAGGATCAGATAATACCGCATAATTTGCATCCACCCTTAATATTGGGATTTGACTGCTGCCCAAGTTGTCGTCGCTTTTCCGCCGGGTTCAACGGGGAACGGGTTCAGGTTGTCGTTGAAGTATTCGTATTCGACCTCCAGATTTCCTGCGCCTGCTGCGACACCGGCATAAATTCCGAGCCATAACGGCGGCGTGAGTTCAAATTCACCTTCTCCAATATCTACCCAATCCTTATCTTCCGCTGCTTTATACCAAGCAGTATATGTATCGCCATCTTTTTTCAGTCGGAGGGAGAGTTCAACGTCTCCCCAATCACCAAATCTCCATTGGATATCAGGTGGTCCCATCCCAGCTTGTTTAGTTTGATACTGGATCTGTCCTTTCGCGCCTGCATCCCGCGACCAGAATTTGATGGTTACCCAATTATCGTCGCTCGGACTTTTCACGACAAGTCCATTCACGCCAGAACTGGTGTCCCATTTGGCAAAGAAGTGGGTTTCGACATCAAACATATCGGTATCGGTTTCCTGATACAGGAAATGAGATGCATCTGTTGCCCAGAGATTTCGGTTCGGTTCACTGTCAATATAGAGGAAATCCGCGCGAGTTTTGCCGACATCCCATTTCGGGGGTTCGTTCTGCCATTCCCAATTAGGATTCTTCAAGTCGCCACCTTCAAACGGGTCCCCGAACGAATCCGCTGCGTTTGCAACGCCTACAAAGAGGAGCATGGATAGACATATACTTGTACTATACTTGATAATTCTTCCAAATTTTGGTAGCGTTTGTAAGCCAAAATTTGTTGCTAAAAATCGTGTTTTCATAAGTTAGTTTTATAACCTCCTTCTCCAATTTTAAAACAGATTTTTGAGATTGTCAAGACAAATCAAATTGGGTCTCCACGATGCGGTTCTCGATCAATCCTGTTTAATTCCGACGACCACGTTCTCAGATGACACATCCTCCGGTATCACGACAAAAATTTTCCCAGATTCAGAAGATTCGCTCTGTTTCTCGAGATACTTCGTTATTTCATTCGCATCCAGAAAAATGGTGCCACCTGCAGCGGCTTCAGGTAGTGGTGTATATTCGGATCCAAATTTTCGGATCCATTTGAAGACGGTACTCGGTGCCACCGAGAACATCCGTGCTATATCGCTTATAGAGACCCCACGGCAGTATAAGAAAACCGCCAAGGCTCGCTGCCATGGTGGTCTCCCGCGAGTCGTCTGACGTGTAAACTGAAAACCGCAGGCTTTACATTTGTAGCGTTGACTTCCCCTAGCTTTCCCATTTTTGACGGCATCTCTCCGTTTACAACGTGGGCAGTTCATTACGGCACACCCCTCTCTCAAAATTTGATGAGAGAAGTATACCATAAAAGCATTAGCCACGCAACATCTTCCATAAAGAGCCATCAGCAGTTAGCAATCAGCAAAAGTGCAAGTAGTGAGCGGCACTCCTACGAAGAAAGAATCTGTAAGCGGAAAATCAAAATTATGGGAGAACTGAATGGCTCTGTATCTTTATAGCAGCATAATTTTCACTTGTTATTTTTTTCTGCATGATATATTATATGTTGTAGGTGGAAATGTACCCACCGAAGACAGATTTTACAGATTGAAAATGAAGGTCGTCGGTACGATTAGAACTTTAGGAGGAGCACATTTTGCTCGCGGCGCGCCCAGCGCGTAAAGGAGAACAGGATTATGGCAGGGAAACTAAAAATTGCAGCAGTTGGGTGCGGTGGTGTAGGGCGTCTGCATCAACTCGGCTATCTGCAGCATCCGGGGGCGGAATTGGTGGCAGTGTGTGATATAGATGCCGCTAAAGCGCAAGCGCGTGCCGAAGAACTCAATATCGCCAAGTGGTATCCCTCCATCCAGGAGATGCTTGCCCATGAAGAATGCGACTTGGTAGATGTCGTAACTGCTGACCATCTGCACTTTGAACCCGTGATGGAATGCCTGGAAGCAGGTAAACATGTTATCTCCGAGAAACCGCTATCGCTTTACATCGACGAAGCAGAACAGATGGTCGCCAAAGCAGAAGAGAAGGGCGTTCACCTCGCTATTGATTACAATCGTCGATTTGCCCCGGGATACGTCCAAGCCCGGAAATGGTTTGACGCGGGGGCAATTGGGCAAACGTATTACTTAGACATGAAATTATCTCAAGGTGGCCCCGCTTCAACATGGAAGGGAGAATATTACCTGCTCTACGAACTCGAGACGCACGCCATTGATCTGCTCCGATGGTTCGGTGGCGAAATTGTTGCCGTTTGTGTGCAGATGGTGAAACCGCGGCAACATGAAGCGCGCGAAGGCGAAGACGCATGTTATACCAGTATGGCTATCTCGTTCCGTTATGAAACGGAAGTCGTCGCGACACTCTTAGCGAGTTGGGATAGCGATTTTATCCACCCGATCGAACACCTCGAAATCTGCGGTTCTGATGGCGAAATCGTCGTCAATAATGTTCTCTCACGCGCCACCCTAATGAAACGAGATAATCAGGTCGTTGAAGAATATCGACCCTCCATTTTTAGAGCCGAACAACTTGCTTTTGATGGGACATTCGCGCTACGGATGGCAGCACTCGTCGATGATCTACTTACCGATCGCCCCCCCGCGCCGACAGGAAGAGATGGCTTGCAAGCACTACGCATTACTGAAGCGATTGTGGAGTCGTGGAAGGAAAAACGGGAAATAACAGTTAAACTCGATTGATAATGTAACGATATGTAAACCGTTTCTCAGGCAAGCCGTTTCTATGTGCAAGGAGGAATGAAATTATGAAACGCCATCTGTCTTTTTTAAGAGGAGTTCGTCAGGTACTACCTTCTGGCTCTTTATATTCAACTGTGGGCACTTGTGTTGCATCACTTGTTTTCCTGTTTCTATCAATAAACTGTGGGCCGCCGCCGCAAGGTCAATACCACGTCCCAGAATCCGCGATCACTGCCGCTGAAAAGACGACAACACCGACACAATCCAGTCAAAGCCAAACCAACTTACCTGAAAGTGCTACCATCCAATTGGAGAAACTGCCTTACCTCAGAAACGCTTTCAAAGGACCCGTACGCGTGAGTAGTAGGGGCGGACTTAATGATTTTCACGCATCGTCCCGTGCACAGGTACAGCATAGTGCCGTAATCTCCAACTGTTCCTTTGATGTTTTAAAGGCATTTATTGCGAAGGGATGGGCACCTATTGTAATGATCGAATTTCAAGGACGCACCCCGGAAATCTTGCCATTGACACACTACAACGAGAATTTAGGCGAAGTACTTTTTGAAAACCCTTCCAACCTTAACAAACGTCGCCTGACCTATAAGGATTTCGAGATGTCTTGGAGCCGGATCTCACGTAACAAATGTGTTTTAATCACACCACAACGACTCACAAAAATGGACATCCAGAAAGTGTTAGGGAGCTACTTACCAACAGAAGCATTTCAACAGATTAGCGTCCAAAGCCGCTGATATGACGCTAACTCGATTGTAGAGCAAAGCACCTATATCTGTGCAATCCCTACCGCACCAAACAGGATCAGGACTTACGCACAATTGGCAGGCATCCTGAAGCATTACAGGCGAGGTTTCCGAACCTCGCCTACAAATGTAGTGGGTTTGCGTAAATCCGAAAAATGAAGGAAAAAATTTTGAGAGCACTTCCGTTTACGGCTGTCACGATTAGCGATCAGTTCTGGGCACCTCGGCAAAAAACGAATTCCGAGGCGACGATCCCGCATGAACTCGCGCAGTGCCAAATAACCGGCAGGATTGATAACTTCGCGAAAGCCGCTGGCTTGATGTCCGGCGATTTTGAAGGGATATTCTTCAATGACTCGGATGTCCATAAATGGGTGGAGGCGGCAGCGTACACACTCTGGACGCATCCGAATCCAGAATGGGAAGCGGAACTCGATGAGGTCATCGCAAAGATCGCCGCGAGCCAACAGCCCGATGGTTATCTGAATACCTATTTCACGTTGGTTGAACCGACAAAACGGTGGCAGAACCTCGGTATGATGCACGAACTGTATTGTGCCGGACACCTTTTTGAAGCCGGTGTCGCGCATTACCAAGCCACAGGAAAGCAGACGCTGTTAGACGTTGCATGTCGGTTCGCGGATCTGATAGATAACACTTTTGGACCCGGAAAACGAGACGGGCTGCCCGGGCATGAAGGGATCGAACTCGCGCTCGTAAAACTGGCGCGTGTGACAGGCGAAGTACGCTACATGTCCCTCGCAGAATACTTTGTCAGACAGCGTGGACATTCTCCGTCAATTTTTGAGAAGGAATTACAGAACCCGGACCTTCCCGGTGGACTCGGTGCGTATCAGCACCACTTCACACGCGACGGAAAATTCGAGGGACATTACGCCCAAGCACATCTCCCGATACAGGAACAGACAGAGTGTGTCGGTCACGCCGTGCGCGCGATGTATCTCTATAGTGGTGCCGCCGAGATCGCTTATGAAACCGGTGACACGGCTATCACAAACGCGCTGGAAGCCCTCTGGCAGAACGTCGGGAAACGTCTATATATCACTGGTGGTGTGGGTCCCTCTGGACACAACGAAGGTTTCACGAAAGATTATGAACTGCCGAATTTCTCTGCTTATGCCGAAACGTGTGCCTCTATCGGACTGATATTTTGGGCACATCGGATGTTCTTGCTGCGCGGCGAGTCTCGTTTTGTTGATGTATTGGAGACGGCACTCTACAACGGCACTCTCTCCGGCATCTCGCTCGATGGCACCGGTTTCTTCTATCAGAACCCTTTAGCAAGCCACGGCGATCGGCATCGGCACGAATGGTTTGGATGTGCCTGCTGCCCACCGAATATCGCCCGACTTCTCGCCTCTATTGGACAATACATCTACGCCGAATCGGAAGAAGGTCTATGGGTGAACCTATATGTCGGCGGCACCGCCGATGCAATTGTCGCACGGAATGTCCCGGTAAGACTGACACAAGCAACCGATTACCCGTGGACAGGCGACGTAACGCTAACAATCACGCCACAAGCACCGGTATCCTTCAGTTTGAACCTACGGATTCCGGGATGGTGTGAACAGTTTGAAGCACGTGTCAACGGTGAAGTTTACAACGCACAAGCGAATTCGGATGGTTATCTCTCCATCACGCGAGAATGGCGCGCCGGTGACCGTGTAGCACTTCAACTCGCGATGCCTGTTACACGCGTCCACGCGCATCCACTTGTGAGAGAAAACCTTGGACGCTCTGCTTTACGCCGCGGGCCGCTCGTCTACTGTTTTGAAGACACTGATAACCCCGATGGAGCGTTTCAGACGCTGTCTCTCGCCAACAATAACACACTGGAAACGGCGTTTGACAACGATTTGTTGGGCGGTGTGACGCTTATCCGTGGCACAGGCAACGTGTTGGATGACACTGAGTGGGGCGACAATCTCTATCACACGGGACCAAATCCGAAGCAGATAGATGTTACCGCGATTCCGTATTATGCGTGGTGTAATCGTGGCACTGGCAAGATGGCAGTATGGATCCTATGAAGTAACTAACGCAGCTCCCATAGAAGAATTGTACCGTCGTGCCCTCCACTGGCAATGGTGTTTCCATCAGGAGAAAACACTACGTTGTTAACGCCACCCTTATGTCCTGTGAGTGTTGCTATGTGTTCGCCTGTCTGTGTGTCCCACAACTGCACCAGATGGTCCCTACTACCGGTAACAATTATAGCCCCGTTAGGTGAAAACACAACGCTGATGTATCTCAATCGAGGTGTGGTTTCAATCATAGTTTTTTGCATGCCCGTCCGAACATCCCACAATCGAACTGACTCGTCATCACTTGCACTTGCTAAGATTGCGCCATCCGGCGAGAATGCGATGGAATTGGGACCTTGTGTATGTCCTTCAAGCATTGCTATAATTTGGCTCGTCTGAACGTCCCACAATCGGATTGTTTTGTCATTACTTGCACTGGCGAGTGTTGCACCATCTGGAGAGAAGGTGACGCAATTGAGAGCTGCCGTATGTCCCTTGAGTGTGGCTATTTTTTCTCCTGTTTGTGCATCCCAAAAACAGACTGTTCCATCTCTACCGCCCGTAGCATGCGTGTTTCCATCCGGGGAATACGCCATAGATCTAAAGGCATCCGGATGACTTACAAGCGTAGTTTTAGGTGCTCTTGTGCGCGTCTGCAATATACGGTTACTGGCATCCCACAAGCGCACTGTCCCATCCCTACCAGCAGTAGCAATAACATTCGCATCTGAAGTATAGGCAACAGCAGTGATAAAACCCGTGTGCCCGTGAAATGTTGCTATGTGTTGTCCTGTATGGGCATCCCATAAATAACCTATGCCGTCCCGACCGCCCGTAGCGATAGTTTTTCCATTAGGCGAATATGCTACAGAAGTAATGCTGTCCGTATATCCTTTGATTGTCGTTCTAAGTTTTTCTGTTTGAATGTCCCACAACAACACTGTATCGTCTGAACCTACGGTGGCGCGGGTGTTTCCATCCGGAGAATATGCGATATCAGAAACACCGGTCCTATGCCCTATGAATGTGGTTTTGTGTTGTCCTGTGTGGGCATCCCACAGTTGGACTGTTTCATAGTTGCCCGTAACGATAGTCGTGCCATCCAGAGAAAACGCTACTGATATGTTTCCATCCGAGGAATCTGTATGTCCTTTGAGTGTTGTTAGAAGTTCTCTTGTTTGGACATCCCACAACCTGACTTCTCTCGCTATTCTACTGCCGGTCGCGAGCCTATTTCCATCCGGAGAAAACGCGATTGAAGTGATCGCGTTTTTATGTCCCGTGAATGTACCTACCCGCTGTCCTGTGACAGCATCCCACAAACGGACCGTTCGATCCGAACCTCCGCTGGCGATAACAGCACCGTCTGGAGAAAATGCGAGGGCGTTGACCGCTTCCGTCCCTTCTGTTAACAAGTCAAGTTCTTTTTCTTTACCGGGACGCACATCATAGATCCAAATCCCGATGGAACCTCCAACCGCAAGTCGAGTGCCATCCGGCGAGAATGCGACATTACCTGTAATTTTTCCTTTACCGAAGCGTGCTTTCGCGCCTTCCGGTAGCTGCCATTGTGTGTAGTCGCCTGGATCGGATAAAACTTGATTTGATGCCTGTTTGTTGCCGTTACCTTTACCGGGGATATCGGAATTTTCTCCTACTAAATTCCGAACATCCGGTCTTGCGTCAATATTCTGGACTATCGGTGCATCAATAAGTTCCACTGTCATCTCAGATTGCGCGTCCAAACTGTAGGGGTGTTGGAAACGCGCCAAATACTGGCCGCCTATCCCAAATAACAGTATAATTAAAACAGAGGCGGAGGTAGCCAGCAGCCACGGCATAAAAGGGTTACTTCCAGACGGAGTAGGAGGTTGAAGATTCGCAACTTCTCTCATTATGTTATCAGTTAAGTTTGCGGAAATTTGGAAATTGCTAAGTGCTTCTCGAATCATCGGTTCCTCCTTCTTTAGACGTTGTCGAGCACGACTGAGCCGACTTTTGATAGCACTTGTAGATACACCTAAAAATCGGCTAATTTCTTCACACGTCATCTCACCAAAGTAGTAGAGGGTTATTACTGTACGGTCACTCTCTTTTAATGTAGAGAGCAACTTTTTAACGACCTCGCGTTGTGTCTTTATTGACACTTTTTCTTGCTCCGCTGCGATATACTTGGAATACGCAGCTCCTTCTATCACATCAATATCGGTATCTTCCAAAGGTTCAGTTTCAATACGTCTCTTACGGAGCCATGCGTAGCATTGATTAGCTGTAATTACATAGAGCCACCCAGAAAACTGATTCGGATTTTTCAAAGTTGACAGGTTTTGATACGCTTTGAGAAAGGTATCTTGCGTAATCTCTTCAGCGATGTGGAAATCATCAGTTTTTCGCCAAGCAAGCGCGTGCACCTGTTTTTGGTATTTTTTAACTAAACTTGCAAAAGCGGTATCATCACCGGCAAGGATTCTATGTATCAGTTCAACATCGTTATTGTTCATCGGATCCCTCAAGAAGGTAATAGATTGATTGTTGTCGTCTCAATATATAGTGACGCGGGTTCAGGCAAAAAGGTGGCATAATTCAGAAAAATTATTTTTTCATTCAATTTCTTTGCGCAGGAAAGAGAGAAAACTACTAATGAACAACACCAATAGGAGCAGTATCAAAAGCAGTAGGTCAACGATTGCGGCATTAAAATCTGCGCTAAAGCGGTGTCGATCTTCAAATTTGGGGATGGCATCAAAGTTCACAGGTTTCTGTGATGTGCCTTCAGGAATACCAATAGCGTGCGGACTCTCTGGATCTGTCCGATCTGTATCAATGAGGAACTGCCGAAACTGTTTCGCGTATTGGCGTGTTTGAGAGATAAAGTCTAAATGGTGGGGCAAGCCGGTACCTGCGAGTGCTTCAAAAGCGTACTGTACAACCGCTGCGGGTGAGACACGGGTCAGGGACCGAGCCGTTTGGATATGACGGAGTTCGGTGGAAAGGTAATCGGCATGCAAGCGATCGCGTAATTCTGCATCTTTATTGACGTATTCCGCCCCTAATGCTGTCGCGATTGTCGGGGGGATTTCTCGCCGAGGCGGTTCTTTAATCCGGGCAAAGTAGCGGGTCTGTAAATCTTGACGCGAATTCCGATACTGCGTCACGAATTCTTTCGGGGATGGGCGGGCGTGCAGGCGACTGCTAAGGGAGCCGAGCGCGTTTGGCGTCAGCACCACCCAGACCGTCCAGATTAATAGGAGGATGACCAGACTCGTTGAAGACTGTTTGGTAAGTGTCGAAACGAGGAGGCCTAACAGAACGAAAATTGAGGTATAGACGAGCGCGACACAGACGATGACACCCATCCGCATCCAATCGCTGCCCTTGAATTGGATGGCTTCAGAAAGATATATGATGGAGAGACTCACAATTGCTCCAATCAAAAAGGGAATAACGATGCTAAAAAATGCGCCGAGAAACTTACCACAAATCACGGCGTTCCGTGAAACGCTGTTTGCCAACATCAACCGCAATGTTCCATGTTCTTGCTCGCCAGAGATCGCATCAAACGTAAATAGGATGCCCATGAAACTCAACACAATAGCCGTTACGAATGCCCAATCGATTTTTATAAAATCTGGCAGGATACTCCACGTGTTTGACCTACGCGGTGAAAAAAATCCGAGATCCGGGCTGGCTTGTGGATAGACTAATCGCCAGATTTCTGTGAACCGGTATGACGTGTTTTCCCCTTCCCAACGGCGAGTTCGACTAGCGGTGCCGCCGCGAACATGCCTAAACAAAAGGTCTTTCCCACCATCTGCACAAAATGCTAAAGGACTCGGTTTTTTATGGAGGTCGCCAGGCCCCTTTAACACCAAGTGATAGAGTGTGTCAGAATGCCGTTTCAGCCGGTTGTGCGTCGCTGCAACGTTTTTCTGATACGTGTTCATTTGCTGCTTGTATTCTCCGAGATACGCAACAGAGGTGACGATCATCAGTATTAGAATCAATAACGTTGTCAGTGCAAAACGGAGGCTACTCAAGTGATCGTAGAGTTCGCGTTTGACAATATGAAAAATCATCTTATGTCCTTGATAGAAGGCGGTGTTTGAAGTGTTGGGTTTCACTCACACCTTTTCGAGGTGTGGTACCTCTTTTCAGTTCCGTTCAACCCAACCTACAGCTATATTTCCTGTCTGACGAAAATGGCGAAGGTTGCAAGGAACAGCAGAATATTGAGTAATAGCAGCAACTGAAGATCGGGGAGTGCGCGTGAAGTGTTTGTCCAGAGACTGGCGCGCTGATATACAAATCTCGGTAGATCATCTAAGTTGATGGTACCTTTATCGCTGGCGAACCACTGCCGACTTGAGAAGGCATCTTTATCATAAAAGTAGTCAATCAGCGTGCGTCGATACTGCCTCGCGTCCTCAAAGAAATCGGTAACCCCATAAAGATCTGTTCCTGCCCACGCTTGTGTTGCGAGGTCATACATCGCGGCGGGGGAGAGCCGAAGCAGGTTCCGAGCTATTTTTGCTCGCCAAAACCGGGTCTGCTTGAATACCGGCATGCGCACCAAACCCATTTTCTCTGCAGTACGAATGCGTAGCGGTGTCAAGAATTGATGGTAGCGGATGGCGTGAGGAATAAATTTCTCGGATTCCGAGGCAATGACCCGCCAATCATAAGATTTGAACTCTATATGATTTGCTATCTCTGGGGCACTTACACCAATGTGTACCGAATACCTGTCCCTTAAGAAGCGGTCAATTTCTTCGTTGACTCCATTGTTTTTAAGATATGCCCTCTCCTCTTTGTTAACTGTCTCTTGTATTTGCCAAATTGCGCCGAAACTGGAGTTTATCTTACTATCTCGTTCACGGGTTAACTGGCTGACCGCAAACACACTAACCGAGGGATAGACCAATATCAGTACTACCCAGATGAATAGAGAGAGCATGAGTGCTGTGGCAGTCCGGTGCACCCCGGCGGAAATCAGCAGCCCAATCAAGTAGATAACAGAGAGATAGATAATCGAAGTTAGCAAGATGCCTGCGATTCTCAGAAAATCATCTCCACTGAAAAAGATTGATCCTGATAAGACGATCCATATTAAGGCAATAGCAAAACTGATGATGAGCGGAAAAACCAAACAAATCATCGCGCCAAAGTACTTCGCTGCCAAGATAGCACTTCGGCTTATTGGATGGCTCATTGTAAGCCGCAATGTACCGGCTTCGCGTTCCCCAGCAATCGCATCATAGGCGAACAGCAACGCCAGTAGAGAAAGAACAAATTGAAAAATAAAAACTAAGTCAATTCGATAAAAATAATCAATGAAAAGGTTACCAGAGCCGTGGGACTCGGCATCCCAAAGGAGGGGAACATTCGTGTAATAAATCCGCAGCGTATTGCCAAGCCGGTCGTCCATACCAGCATTAAAAATGCTTAACGGACTCGGTGGCCGATCAATCTTTGGTCTCAAATCAGAATAGGTTCGGGTGGACAGAAGTGCTTCACGGTGGACATTTCTGGCGGTATTGTAACCCGCCAACCGTTGCTCGTAATCGTCAATCCTGATGAGCGTGGTTATGACAACAAGCAGCAAGCAGACGATCACCGTAATTGCAAAACGAAATGTTATCAAATGGGCGAGAATCTCACGCCTTAGTAGTACTAAAAACATCGAGCGATTCCTCAGTGTCAATCAAGTTTCCTCATAGGATTAATGCAACATCTTCGTTTTTCACCAAAAGACTCCAGAAAGCGTCTTTTTGTTCGCTTGTATATAAAGACGCGAGTTATGTGACAAGAGGTGCATGATTTAGGAACGCAGTTAAGAAGGATAGCTTGATCGTTGTCGTCTCAATATATAGTGACGCGAGTTCAGGCAAAAAGGTGGCATAATTCAGAAAAAATTATTTTTTACTACTTTCCAGTCAAATCCGTACGCTTTCGCTTGCCAGCAAAAGTTTGCGTCCGTCCTGATATGTTAAGGTTGGTGGTTAAGTCAACGAGGAGAGGTTTACGAAATAAGGAGACCAAAGGAAAGTAGTGGGTAATTTCACGAGGCAACTAACGTATTTTCCATAACAGAATCGTACCATCCGGTGAGAAAGCGATATTGCCAGTTATCCCGTCTTTACCGATACGTGCAACGGCACCATCAAGTAAACTCCATTTGATATATTCTTGAGCAAGCACGTTTAGTAGCAAGAGGAGAAAAGTTAAAAGTAGGGTGATGAGGTATAGGCGTGTCGTTTTCATTTCTTACCTGTCAAAACCGGTTCCATGTAGGTCTTCAAGGCATCCGAGCGTTTGAGCCACCTCTGAAGATGGTCGGCATATTTCTCTGGATTCTTTTTTGCCAGCGATTGGAAAACGGCACGTTTTTGGGTATCAAACTGGAGAAATACCTCCCAGGCATAGCCCGGGTCCTGAGTTCGTTTCGCTTCAAAGTCTGCATTGAACGCTCTAACGGCATCCGCAGTGCCCATCCCCCATTGACCATCCGCTTCAACACCGACAAGTTTCTGAACCTCCTTTACCGCCTCGCGCCCAACCAGTGTGACAAAATCAGCATAGATCAGTTGGAGTGCGGGGTGGATGTCCCAGGCGTGCCATCTTCTTTGGAGCGTGTCATAATAGTAGCGTTTGATGATGGTAATATCGACTTTTGGATCCTTGAGCGGATTGAGTTTTGGGTCGCCTGCAAGTTCGCGGACATACCGGGGTAGGTGGCGGATATCGCCCTGTTTGCTGCGCCATATCTCCCACTTTTTCTGTGTGATACCGGCATAATTGTTAGCGTCGTTGACACTCTCATCGTGTGCGATGATGAACACGAGGGCGTGATCGTGGTCAATCGGCACACCGTTGTAACTGGTCAATATAGCGTAAACCGCAAAAACGGAGCAGACAGCGATAATCGGTTTAATCATCTTACTCCTTACCGATGGAAGCGGCGTTCTAATTCATCGCGCCCCATTTCGACGATGATCGGACGCGAGTGCGGACAATTGAACGGGAGTTTCGCTTGCGATAACTCCTTGATGAGATTCATCATCTCCTTCGTATCCAATGTATCCCCGGCTTTGACAGCGGATTTGCATGCGAGTGTGATCAAAGCGTTGTCGATCGCTTCAGGGAGTTGCACCTCGGTATGCGGTGTTTCCGGGAGTTTGTCGAGTAGGTCGGTGACGGTCTGTGCGGCGACGCGAGTTGGTAGCGGCGATGGAATCGCCCGAATCAGGATTGTGTTTCCTCCGAACTCTTCCAGATCAAAACCGAGTTTCTCGAAGATGTCACCGTGAATTTTCAAGGCACTGAGCTGCTGTGGTGTGGCTTCAAGCGTGACCGGCAGTAGTAACCCTTGCACAGGGATTCCATCGGCTTGCATCTGGTTAACGAAGCGTTCATAAAGCACGCGCTCGGCAGCAACGTGCTGGTCAATGAAGAAGATTTTATCTTCCGCCTCAGCGACGATATAGGTTTTAAAGAGGTTCGTCTTGAGTTGGACATTCTCAAAGTCGAGTAGACTGAGGTTTACGCCATCAGGGATCTCCTGCTGCGGGGGTTGCACGACGATTTCAGTAGGCGTAGATGGAGTTTGCACTTCCGTAGCGTCAGGAGTTTCAGTTTCCTGTTCGCTGGCCTCTGTTTCCTGTGTTGGAACAGACGGCACGTGTCGCCGCTGTGTTTGTGTTACAGGTGTTGTGGCGCGTTGCCCTCTCGCAGTAGATGTATGGCGTGGCGTGGAAATCCTTCCTGATAGGCTGGTATCGCGGGTTTCAGCGTCTGCCTCGGATTGCGTCGGTTCGGTAGGTGTCTCGATTTTGGGGATGTACTTCGCTTTATGGACAGCGTTGCGGAGTATTCGGACGATGCCGCTATAAATCGTCCGTTCGTTACGAAACCGCACCTCAATTTTAGCGGGATGCACATTGACATCAACTGTCTCTGGCTCTAATGTGAGGAAAAGCAGTGCGACCGGCTGCCGTCCCTTGGCTACCATAGCGTCGAGTGCCTCTGTGAGTGCAGCACCGATGATCCGACTGCGGATGGGTCGCTGATTGAGAAAAAAGAGTTGATATTCACGATTTGGCTTCGTAAACTCTGGTTTTCCGAGTAAGCCGTACACCTTTAGATCAGGCAGATCCTCTGTGAATTCGATGAGGTTTTCGGCGAACTCCTTGCCGTAGAGCAGACGTACCCGCTCCAGATGCGAATCGCAGGCGCGGACATCAAGCAGTGACCTGCCGTTATGCGTCAGCGAAAAATGGATGTTCGGATGCGCGAGTGCCGCCCATGTCACCTGATTCGTGACGTGGTTCATCTCGGTGGTATCGGTCTTGAGGAACTTCAGGCGTGCGGGGACGTTGTAAAAGAGGTTGTTAATCGACATGTGCGTGCCGGGAGAGCATCCACTCTCTTGTACGGAACGGAAGACCCCGCCATCAACACTAACTTTCGTCCCCTCAAGCGCGTCGGCGGTCCGGGTGAGGAGTTCAAATTGTGAGACTGAGGCGATACTTGCTAACGCTTCGCCGCGGAACCCAAACGTTTGAATACATTCGAGGTCTTCAATGCGGTCTACTTTACTCGTCGCGTGGCGTTCTAAGGCGAGCAGTGCATCCTCGCGTTCCATGCCGATACCGTTATCGGAGACATGGATGAGGCGTTTACCGCCTGCACGGATTTCGACACGGATAGAGGTGCTTCCTGCGTCCACAGCGTTCTCGATCAGCTCTTTGACGACTGAAGCGGGACGTTCGACAACCTCCCCCGCGGCAATCTTATTGGCAACATCTGCAGAGAGTATCTTAATCTTTCCCATGTTTTTAATTATTGGGTTTTTGCTCCCTTTTGGCGAAGCTTGCAAGCCAAAACTTGCTGTTAAAAGCTCCGTTGTCAAAAACCGGTTCTCGCCTAAATCGGTGTCCATTTGGTGGAATTGCGTTTCTTTACTTTTCTCAACACCTTCACTCGGCGAAATGCTAACCCTACTCCATATTTTTAACTACTGAGTTTCCGCTCCGATTTTCCGATGTCAAAATCGGGTTTCCGATTAATTTTTCAACAACATTGGATGAGATTGATCAACAACTGGTAATGAATTGCACTATTACGAACTGAACATACTTTTGCGGTTATCCAACATCTGCACAGGCTAACGGTTTCCTATGCTACAGCAAATTGTCCAAACTATATCTAACCCAAGTTGCTACTAACAAGTGTTGGTGTCTTGGCTTAAGAAACATCCAAGCAAAAACGGGATTTCAGCGGATTTCCAAAGCATTTTTCAAGTCACTTCTTCACCCCGTAGGGGTGGTATGTCTATAGAAACCGCGTATTTAAGCGACCGCACTCCGTAGGAGTGCTATGTCTATAATAGGTGGCAACTTGCGTTATATCTAATTTACTGTGCGTCTTGATACAAATAACAGTTGCATGAATGCGTTTGCGTGAAACGTGTTTCGTCTGGATATCTGTCTTTACATAGAGGCATGACCTCTGGGCAGCGTGGATGAAAATAACAACCAGATGGACGATTGATGGGTGAAGGCACATCCCCCTCTAATTGAATTTTTTCAACACCGGTTTGCGGATCCATCTTCGGGACAGCAGAGAGGAGGGCTCGCGTATACGGATGCTTAGGCGAATCGAAAATTTCCTCTGTTGTCCCACGCTCAACAATTCTACCGAGGTACATCACCGCCACCTCGTCCGCAAAATATTCAACAACAGAAAGGTTATGCGTGATGAAGAGATAGGTGAGATTGAAATCGGTCTGTAGTGATTTCAGGAGATTCAGTATCTGCGCTTGGACGGATACGTCTAACGCACTCGTCGCCTCGTCACAGACGATGAACTCCGGATCGACAGCGAGACAGCGTGCGATACCGATGCGTTGCCTCTGACCGCCAGAGAATTCATGCGGATAGCGCGTCACCATATCCGGCGATAAACCGACGCGCTGCATCAGTTCCGCAACCCGATTTTGGCGCGCCTCTATGGAATCACCGATACCGTGCGCCTGCATCCCCTCCTGAATAATAGCACCTACGGTCATTCGAGGGTTCAGGGAGGCGTAGGGGTCCTGAAAGATAATCTGCATCTGCTTCCGATACGGGTGTAGATGTTGACGCGTGGCAGTTGCGATGTTCTCACCGTCATAGATAAGATCGCCTTTGACCGGCACGCCTAATCGGAGAATCCCTTTGCCGAAAGAGGTCTTGCCGGACCCGGATTCGCCGACGAGTGCAAGCGTTTTCCCGCGCGGAATATCAAGTGTAACATCATCAACAGCATAGACGTAACCGACCGTCCGTTTGAAAATACCCTTCTGGATAGGATAGTGGACACAGAGGTTTTTTACCTGAAGTTGCGGTTGTGTGTCCGATATGTGTGTCGCAGAATCTCCTATCTTATCCGTATCCGTTTCAAGTTCCAGTTTTGTAGCACCCGTACTTACAGCACTAAACGGCGGTTCAGGGTTGTAGAGATGGCAGGCAACGTTATGTTCGCTACCGTTAGCGGCATGCAACGTCGGCGTAATGGTGTCGCATCCGTCCATGACTTTAGGGCAGCGATCGGCGAATCGACAACCGTCATTATAGTCGGTGGCTTTCGGGACTCTACCAGCGATTGTATGTAATTGCGTTCCGCGTTTATCGCGAGCCGGTG
Source organism: Candidatus Poribacteria bacterium (assembly GCA_965200345.1). Classification (GTDB taxonomy): domain Bacteria; phylum Poribacteria; class WGA-4E; order WGA-4E; family WGA-3G; genus WGA-3G. The sequence goes on along the minus strand of OZ241378.1, from coordinate 6,266,069 downwards.
TTGATTCCAGAAGCTTGACCGTATAGGGGTGCTGCGGTGTCTCGTAGAGTTGCTTCCAAGTGCCTATCTCGGCGATTTTCCCGGCGTACATAACGGCAACGCGGTCAGCTATGTTGCCAACAACCCCCAAATCGTGTGTTATCAGTAGCACTGCCATTTGCAGCTCTTGCTGGAGGCGTTGGATAAGTTCAAGAATCTGTGCTTGTATCGTAACATCCAAAGCGGTTGTAGGTTCATCGGCAATGAGGAGGCCTGGACGGCAGGAGAGTGCCATCGCAATCATGACGCGTTGTTTCATACCGCCGGACATCTGGTGCGGATATTCATCGTAACGCGCCGCGGGTTCCGGGATACCGACGAGGTCAAGCATTTCGATTGCAGCGTTTCTCGCAGCCGTGCCGCGAAGGTCTTGATGCTGTCGGATCGCCTCCGAAATCTGGTAGCCGATCGTGAAAACGGGATTGAGGCTGGTCATCGGCTCTTGGAATACCATGGCGATGTCGTTGCCTTGAATCTTCCGCTTCTCGACCTCTGGCAAGCGTGTAATGTCCTGTCCGTTGTAGTAGATGGCACCGCCTGCGATGAACCCGGCAGGCTGCGCAACGAGTTGGATCACGGACAACGCGGTGACGCTTTTCCCACAACCCGACTCACCCACAAGCGCAAAAATCTCGTTCGGCGCAATATCGAAAGAGATACCGTCAACCGCGCGGGCAAGTCCCTCTGGGGTGCGAAAATAGGTTTTGAGGTCTTGTACGCTGAGGAGTGCTTCTTGCATGAGGTTACTATAGCAGGGAAATTCGTGAAAGTCAAGGGAAATTTGCGGATCCTAATTTTCTGGCAGATGTTCCTATGTTGGAAGAAAAACAGAGCGGCTTACAACCAAATTATATTGATAAAATTTCAGAGTTTGCCCTATACTGATTTATACCTCCAACCGATTTGAAAAAAATGAAGTTTACCCTAAACTTTTTCAGTTTCACCCCTATACTTAATAGAGACGCGGTTTATAAGTTAACGGAACATGTATTTCACTCTTTTTGAAGGAGAATCCAATAATGGTAAAAAAATATTTTCTGGGATTAATCACCCTTGTATGTCTCCTCAGTCTGTCTTTCTTTGTTGGCTGTGGGATCCTGAAGGTATGGAAAGGGCCGATTTAGTTGTCAACGACGACAACGACGCAACGAAACCGTTAGAGCCAATCGTACTGCCAGATGAACTCTACGATACCAGTGACCTCACCTATGACATCAGCGATGCAGAGGTCCAGGAACTGATGGCGTTAGAACTGCCTGATAACTGGTTTCAGAAGAAAAATCCTAAGCGACACGCCAAATATTTCCACGCGCAACTTGTCCAACAATTCGGGAACATTCCAGCCGTCCATATTGTTGCGGAACATAAGCGTAAACGATTATTGGCACCAGAGGGATTCATCGCAAACGTTGATGAACTGATTAATTATGCCAAAGCACGGTATGTCCTCTGGCCGAACGCGTCGAATAAAAAGTATCTTGAAGGATTTCTGAAAGATAAACTGATGCAGGAAACCGATGACCCCGAACTGTTTGCTCAAATCTACAGAGAGCAGTTAATCGAACAGTTTGGGAATGTTCCGGAGGTTGATATTGTCGTTGCGGGAGAGACAAAATTGATGTTTGGAGGCTTTAGAATCAAAGGCAATGAAGATGAATATCTCGCCTACCACGAAGCACTCCATGCGCTCTTTCCCGAGACGTTGCACCTACTTGAAAGAGCCAGAGAAGAAGTCCGAAAGGCAAAAGAGGAAGAATAGTTATGTTGATAGGCGCGCTTTGTCAGCGCGCCTACCCATAGTGTCTACATCTCTTTATATTCAGATAACCTTTCACTCGGCAGTGTCAGATGACGGAGCCACTTCGGTATCTTGCTGGGATGGTGCGCTTTTTGCGCAACGGAATCCGAGCCAACCATTGGTGTTTGTCGGTTTATCACTCCCACGACTCGCCACACTCGCGGGTCCAGGCGTATTCCAAGAACCGCCGCGGGACACGCGCCGCGTTTGAACACTCGTGAAATCTGCCATCAACGCCTCAATATCGGAGACACCGGCGATCGGATTTTCCTTTGGGGAACGCCTATAAAAGTTTTTGTTATATTCATCCAAACACAGTTCCCATACATTCCCGCCCATGTCGTGCAAACCGTACCCGTTTGGTAGATAACTACCGACATTTCGGGTGCGCTTTCCGTAATATCCATAGTTCGCTCTGCCGGGATCGCGAGAATTACCCCACACATACCGTTTATGCGCAATGCCGCCGCGCGCTGCCCGCTCCCATTCTGCCTCTGTCGGCAGCCGCTTGCCGACCCACTTCGCATAAGCCATCGCCGCGTACCAATTCACATAGACAACCGGATGATGGGCTTGCCAATTAGCGTAGTCGTTCCCATCCCAGTGTTTGAGATAGTTGCCATCGTGGTATTCACTCGGAATGTTGTCTTTGCGCCACTCAGGGTTTGCATCGATGAACGCCTTGAATTGCGCGTTCGTCACTTCATACGGGTCGATATAGAATTCGTCGAGATAGACGGCGTGTCTGGGGCTTGCATCCGTGGTTTCATTGCTGCCCATCTGAAATTTGCCTGCAGGGATCCGCACCATTTCAGTTGATGCTCTTTCCAACGCCTGTGTCGATAAATCGCCTCTTCCTCTCGATTGAAGTGCTCTCTCAAAATCAGTTTTCGCGGCGTCATGTTGTCCGAGTGCCCGCTTCGCTTTCCCGCGGCTGTCATAGGCTTCGGTATAACTGCGGCTATGTTCTATAGCTACATCCAAGTCATCTATCGCGCCGTTATAGTCACCAAGGGCAGCCTTTGCGACACCACGGGTATGATAGGCGGAGGCTCTGTCCGGATTGAGTTGGATGGATTTTTCGCTGTCAGCAATCGCTGCTTGATAGTGTTTCCGAGCCTCCGCAGTTTTTCCCTGTTTCGCTCTCAATTCTCCGAGGCGGAACTTCGCCCATCCACGATCCTTGTAATTTGTATCATCTTCAGACGCTAACTTGATCGCTCTGGTATAGTCCTTTATCGCCGCTTGATACTGTTTTTGGGCTTTGTCAAATTCCCCTTGTTCAGCGTTCAGTTCGCCAAGGAGCGACTTTGCCCAGCCGCGACCGCTATAATTTCTATCGTCGTCTGAATCTAACGCAATGGCTTTGGTATAGTCTTCTATCGCCGCTTGGTACTGTTTTTGGGCGGCTGTAGGATTTCGCCGCTTGACTTCATATTCACCGTAGTGGCACCGTGTATGCGCGCGGCCGTTGTAGTTTGCATCATCTTCAGGCCCTAATCTGATCGCCTCGGTATAGTCCGCTATCGCTATGTGATAGTGTTGCCGCGCTTCAGTGATGCTACCATACTTGGCCATAGATTCACCATAATGGACCGCCACATTTCCACGAGTGGCGTAGGCATCGGTAAATTCAGGGTCTAATTCAACAGACCTATTGAGGTCGGTTATCGCCGCCTTATAATCGTTCCCATTGTATTTATCTTCTCCGCGTTGGTGGTAACCATACGCACGAATACGTTTTTGTTTGTACCAATCCACCAAAGGCTCAACTTGCGCGGGTTGGGAAAGCAGTGCCTTGAGTAAGTTTGACGGAACAGCGTAACTGAAGGAATCATCTACGGCGGTGCTGATGCCGATGACTTTACCTTCGCCGTTTAGCATAGGTCCGCCACTGTTTCCCTGAGAAATATCGGCTGTTGTCTGTAGCCATTTATCCTTATACCGGCTGCTGCGTATCATTCCCTCTGTGAGTTTGTACGCGCCACCCCCAGGGTAGCCTATCGCATAAACGCGTTCACCGTTTCTGGCATCATCACTGTTAGCAAGAGAGAGTGGCACGCCTTCACCTGCGATTTTTAGGATGACGAGGTCGTTTTCCATATCGTACGCCGCGACCCCCTCAATCATCCAGATGGTTTCATCATCGCTGAGTTTCGCGAAAATGGGTCCGGGACGTGCGACGACGTGAAGATTCGTCACAACTTTATCAGGCTGTACAAAGAAACCGCTGCCTGCACCTATTTTCGCCAAGTTACCACCGGTAATACGGACTATAGATGCTTTGCCTTTTTCGGCTGCGAGGTCTGCTGTTAGGGTTGGAAGTTTTTCAGTAGTGTCCTGCTGTGGCAGGCGCGCACATGAGAAGAGAAACGCGAACGCGAAAAGACTTAGCAAACATTTTCTATTATATTTCATGGGTGAAATTACCTCTGGCTTTATCAGGTAGGTTCAGCATCCGCCGAGAATTGGAGTTGTTACAATTATCACAGAATCCGAGTAAACCGCTGTGCCGACTATTTCTTCGGCAAACTGTTGACGCTTGTCATTTTCTGTATTTGCCACTACACCGCCCTCCTCGTACATTGTACTTTCCGGCACGGCACTTATACCTATTATATACCAATCTCAGCGTCTATGTCTATGCGAAAAAGATTTGACATCACACCATAGAATGTGGTATCATACAATTAATAAACAGACATTATTTAATTCAGGTTTACACCGAGCGGGATTATCGGATGTTTTATCCATTGCTTACCACACTGACATCGCAATATAGGAAGTCTGTGCGCTACAATACCCTATACCAAGGTAGCCTTCGTGCTGTCATGGGTTTGCGCGCCATATTCATTATTATTGCTATTCGTCGCGCTGTGGTGGGCTAATCACGAACAGATAAACAGTTTTATTTCGCCGCCCATCACTGAAACAGACCATTTCGGTGGGGGTGTTTTTTTTTAACTGAAAACCGATAACTGAAAACTATTAAACGAGGAATTTCCCCATGTTTGAAGAGGTATCACCCCAATTTACGTTTGCAGAGAAAGAGAAACAGACCTTAGCGTTCTGGCGTGAAAACGACATCTTTGAAAAAAGTATGGAGATGTATAAGGACGCACCGCCCTTCATCTTTTTAGAGGGACCGCCGTTTGCAAATGCGCCGCCCGGTGTGCATCACGTCCTCGCGCGCATCATGAAAGATGCTGTCTGCCGGTATAAGACAATGACGGGACATTACGTCCATCGGAAAGCAGGATGGGACACACACGGACTCCCCGTCGAATATCAGGTCGAAAAGCAACTCAATATTACAAACAAAGCGGAATTAGAGGCTTACGGCGTTCAGAACTTTATCGAAAAGTGCAAGGAGAACGTATTCCAATACGAGCAGGATTGGCGAGAGATGACAGAGCGCATCGGCTTCTGGGTCAACCTCGACGATGCCTATATCACACTGTCAAACGATTACATTGAGAGCGTCTGGTGGGTGCTTCGGCAAGCATGGGATAAAGAACTATTATATCAGGGACATAAGGTGCAGCCGTACTGCTATCGGTGTGGCACGACCTTAGCAAGCCACGAAGTCGCGCTCGGTTACCAAGAGGTCGCCGATCCGTCTATCTTTGTTCGGTTCCGGTTGAAAAACACAGAAAATACCTATCTCCTCGTCTGGACGACGACCCCGTGGACCTTACCCTCTAACGTCGCTGTCGCTGTCGGCGAGGATTACGATTACGTCGCTGTTGAAGAGCCTAACGGGCAACGCCTCATCCTCGCGAAGGAATGCCTACCAAGCCTATTCGGAGATGAACTCCCGCAAATCGTCGAAAACTACAAGGGTAAGGATCTCCAAGATTGGGACTATGAGCCACTCTTTGATAGCGGGGAACATCCAGAAAGGTCGCATTACATCGTCACTGGAGACTTTGTAACAACGACAGAAGGAAGCGGTTTGGTCCACATTGCCCCTGCATTCGGGCAAGACGACTACGACATCGGGCAGCAACACAACCTCCCCTTGGTGCAATTGGTAGGTGCAGATGGCAAATTCGTCGCAGCGGTTAAAGAACCCTGGGCGGGTGAATACGTTAAGGACGCGGATCCGAAAATCATCGAAAACTTGGACGGACGCGGTTTGCTGTTCAAAGCCGCCGAATATACACACCAATATCCGTTCTGCTGGCGATGCGATAATCCACTGCTCTATTACGCACGCGAATCGTGGTTTATCCGCACAACCGCTATCCGTGACCAGATGCACCAGCACAATCAGGAAATCAATTGGTACCCAGAACACATCAAAGATGGACGGTTCGGGAACTGGTTGGAAAATAACATCGATTGGGGCTTAAGTCGTGAACGCTATTGGGGCACGCCGCTGCCGGTCTGGGTATGTGATGATTGCGGACATCAGAACTGTATCGGTAGCATTGCTGAATTAAAAGAACTCGGTGCAGATGTACCCGACGATATTGAGTTACACCGTCCGTATGTAGACGACATTGTCCTCGCCTGTGAGAAATGCAGTGGCACGATGCACCGGGTCCAAGATGTAATCGATTGCTGGTTCGACTCCGGCTGCGCACACACGGCGCAATGGCACTACCCCTTTGAAAACAAAGAATTATTTGAACAGGCATATCCGGCAGATTTCATCTCTGAAGCGATTGATCAGACGCGCGGGTGGTTTTATAGCCTCTTGGCGACTGGCACACTCCTCTATGACAAACCTGCCTACAAAAACTGCCTCTGTCTTGAACTCATTCTCGCCGCCGATGGACAGAAGATGAGCAAGAGTCGAGGGAACACGGTAGATCCGTGGACAATTCTGAACGAACAAGGCGCAGATGCGATGCGGTGGTATATGTTCACTGGATCCGCACCGTGGGCACAACGGACTTTTAAAATCGACGGCGTTGACGAGGCGTTGAAAAAGTTCATGGGCACGCTCCATAACGTCTATAGCTTCTTCGTTATGTATGCCAACCTCGAACAGATTGATGTTTGGCAAGATGCACCGTCGGTAGAAGAACGCGCCGTTGTAGACAGGTGGATTTTGTCCCGTCTCCATACGCTTATTGACGATGTACGCGATGAGATGGAAAGCTATCAACTTACAAACGCGCCACGTGCGATTGAGGCGTTTGTGGACGACCTCAGCAACTGGTATGTCCGCCGTACCCGTGATCGTTTCTGGGGCGCAGAAGCAGGACCCGATAAGCAAGCGGCTTATGCCACACTTTACGAAGTGCTTGTAACCGTGGCGAAACTCTCCGCACCCTTCGTCCCGTTTTTGGCGGACGAACTCTACCGAAATCTGGTATGTTCGCTGGATGCTGAGGCACCTCTGAGTGTCCATCTTGCGGAATATCCGGTAGCAGCGGCATCGTTGAAAGACACCCAGTTAGAAACCGATATGGCTTTCACACGTGACGTTATCAGTATGGGACACGCTGCACGCAACCGTTCCGGCATCAAGACGCGTCAACCGCTTGCTGAGATCACTATCGGTGGACTCTCCGATGCAGAAAAAGCGACCGTTAACCGTCTATCGGAACTCGTCTACGATGAACTTAACGTCAAAACCATTGTCTTCACAGAAGATATGGACGCGTTCGCGCAAGTAACACTCAAACCGAACTTCAGGGTGTTGGGCCCTAAATATGGCAAAGGCGTTCAAGCCATCGCGAAGGCACTCGCCACCGCAGACACAATGCAGACGAAGGCGGAATTGGAAACCGCTGGCAGTTTACAAATCGAAGCCGCAGGTGAGACCTATACCCTCGATCCATCGGAAATCGACGTGCAAACGCAGAACCGAGAGGGTTTCTTTGTAGAGGTAGACGCTCGGAAATTCGTCGCACTCTCAACGGAATTGACGCATGAATTGGTACTTGAAGGCTTGGCACGCGAACTTGTCAACAAAATCCAAAATATGCGGAAAGATGCCGATTTTAACGTCTCTGATCGGATTAAACTCAGTCTGACCGACGCATCACCGCTTGTAGACGAAGCGTTCCAAGCGCATCAAGCGTATATCCTTAGCGAGACGCTAACGACGGCAATTGTAGACGCACCGAGCGAAAAGGCATTTACCCTCGCGCAAAAACTCAACGATGAACCCGCAACCTTGAGCGTTGAACAAGTCTGAAGTTTGGCGTATATCTCATAAATACAGTTTTGTTAGGCGAGGTCCCCGTGCCTCGCCTAACGCATTTACGAGATAGCTTCGCCCTGTTATACGCGAATGTTGGGGAGTTGTTTTTAGAAATCCGAGTGCTCACGTTGCGCAGCAAAAACGCTACTATATGCAAGTAGATTGACATATAGTACTACTATTTGCAAACGGGTTGACATATAGTAGCACTATATGTTATTATACAAGTATGGTAGACAGACAATTTTGGCGCAGTCGCATCGAAAATGCTTGGAAACGCCGTTCAGTCATATGGTTGTCCGGGGTTCGGCGCGCCGGGAAAACGTGCTTGTGCCAGACACTCCCTGATATTGAATATTTCGATTGTGAATTGCCGCGCGTCCGACGATTGATGGAGGATCCACAAGCGTTTTTGGACAGTATAGGCAATGGACGGATTGTGCTTGATGAAGTCCATCGGTTACTAAATCCTTCAGAATTGTTGAAGATCGCAGCCGACCACTATCCACAGATTCAGATTGTAGCAACCGGTTCATCGACACTTGGGGCAAGTACTAAATTTCGGGATACGCTCGTTGGGCGCAAAACTGAATTGTGGTTGACCCCACTTATACAGGCGGACCTCAACGATTTCAACCGAGTAGATATCCACCACCGTTTGTTGCACGGTGGGTTACCGCCGTTTTTCCTTCAGACCGTACTTCCCGAACCGGATTTCCAAGAATGGATTGATGCTTACTGGGCAAAAGACATCCAAGAACTTTTTCGACTTGAACGCCGTTACCCCTTCCAGAAATTCACTGAACTCCTCATGGCACAGAGCGGCGGGGTTTTTGAAGCGTCCAGTTTTGCACGTCCATGTGAGGTCAGCCGGGGCACCATATCGAACTATCTCTCCGTTTTGGAGGCGACCTTCGTTGTGCATGTCATTCGTCCGTTCAGTTCTCGTCGAGCAACAGAGATTGTCGCGGCACCGAAAGTCTACGGATTCGACACCGGATTTGTCTGTTATTATCGAGGGTGGTCACAACCGCGGCAAGAAGATCTCGGTCTGTTGTGGGAACACTTTGTTCTCAACGAAATTATGGCACAGACACAATCTCGCGAGATTCACTACTGGCGTAACAAGAGGGGACAGGAAGTTGATTTTGTACTCACACATGCCCGCAACATCCCGATTGCCATTGAGTGCAAGTGGACAGCCTCCGGATTTTCGCCGCGCGCCCTACTCGCGTTCCGCAGACAATATCCAGAGGGTGAGAATTTCGTCGTAGCACACGATGTAGATCGTGCTTTCACAAACAATTACAACGGTATCCAAGTTAAGTTTGTGAATCTGGAGACATTGATTGCTGAAATATCTTCCCTCAAGAGCAGGGTCATTCAATTGTAGGTTTTTGGTGTTGTCCTTTTCGCAGGTGTTAATACTTAATATATGTTATGTTTTAAAACAATTCGCAGAAATTTTCGCTGGATTTCGCTAGATTTCGCTAGATTTCGCACCGGATCCTGTAAAAAAAGACATCCAATCCAATAATTTCTTAAAATTGAATGGTCCTGCCCCCAAGAGATAAAAAACTTGTCTTAAAACCGAATTTTTGCTATAGTACGGTTTAAAACAGATACTCGAACACCCGTCTCATAAATATTGATTTCCGTGGCGAGGTTTCTGTGCCTCAGCCTTTATGAACTAACTTACTAAAATCTTAGTTTAGAATGAAAGGAGATTCCGGTCATGCAAGATTTTTCGTATATTGCCGCGAAAACGATACCGGAAGCCGTTGCTCTGCTCGACGAAAAGGGAGAAAGCGCACGCATCTTAGCGGGTGGCACCGACCTCATCGTTCAGGTTCGAGAGGCGCGCCGAGACGTTGATTGGATGATCGACATCAAATCTATCCCCGAGGTCAACGCCTTAGACTACAATGCCGCCACCGGCTTAACACTCGGTGCTGCAGTTGAGTGTTATAAGATTTACGCCGATGACGCTGTCTGCAACGCATATCCCGGATTGATTGATGCAACGAAAATTATTGGTGGCACAGCGATTCAGGGACGCGCCGGGGTCGGTGGAAACCTGTGTAACGCCTCACCCGCCGCAGATGGTATACCGCCCCTGATTGTGCTAAACGCTTCTTGTGTCATCGCCGGTCCAAACGGTGAACGCGAACTGCCTGTTGAAGAGTTTTGTACAGCACCCGGTCAAACCGTGCTTAAGAACGGTGAAATGCTTGTCTCAATAAAGATACCAGTACCTGCAAACAATTCCAGCTCCTACTATCTCCGGTTTATCCCGCGCAATGAGATGGATATCGCCGTCGTTGGTGCTGGTGCCGCTGTGACGCTTGACGCTGCGAAAGAGACGATTGTCTCTGCACGTATCGCACTCGCTGCCGTCGCCCCGACACCGCTCTTTGCCGAAGAAGCGAGCGCGCTACTTGCGGGTCAAGAGGTCTCCGATGAAGCAATCGACGCAGCTGCACAAGCCGCACAAGCCATCGCACGCCCGATTAGCGATATGCGTGGCACTGCTGAACAACGCACACATCTCGTCGGGGTGCTGACGCGACGCGCCCTCAATGGTGCTATCCAGAGAGTCCGAGAAGCGACATAAAATTTGTCGATTGATAAGAATAACGACTTTTTCCCTACGAAACGCGAAAGGAACTTATATTATGGCGAGAAGATCGCACGTTCAGACGACTCTTAATGGCGAAACAGTGGAATTCCTCTGCGAACCCCGGCAAAGTCTGCTCGAGGTCCTTAGAGATGAACTCCACCTTACAGGTGCCAAAGAGGGCTGCAACAACGGGAATTGTGGGGCATGCAGTGTCATCCTCGACGGTCGGCTGGTCAATTCATGCCTTGTCCTCGGTGTAGAAACTGAAGGCAAATCGGTCGAAACCATCGAAGGACTTGCCGACCCCGACAAGCTGCATCCGATCCAAGATGCTTTCCTCGAAAACGCCGCGCTCCAATGCGGTATTTGCACACCCGGTTTTATCATGAGTGCGAAAGCACTGCTTGATGAGAACCCAAATCCGACGGAACACGAAGTTCGATACTGGTTGGCTGGAAATTTGTGCCGCTGTACCGGTTATGATAAAATTGTCCGTGCTGTACTTGATGCAGCCGCAGCCAAGTGAAAGGAGCGTCCTTCGTATGACCGAGATAATGGAAATTGCGAGAGTCGTTAGCAAATTTTCTATATCTCGCATGGCGAATTGACGAAAATAGGAATGCTTGAAAACAAAGAATACAAAGTTATTGGAACGCGCCCGATCCGCCACGACGGTGTCGATAAAGTCACCGGTCGCGCACTCTACGGGGCAGATTTTCAGGCCGCGGGACTCCTCCACGGCAGGGTGCTACGGAGTCCGCACGCGCACGCAAAAATTATCTCAATTGATACAAGTCGTGCCGAAGCGCTCCCCGGCGTGAAAAGCGTTGTCACCGCGAAGGACCTCCCAGACGCAGGTGACAAAGTTGCTGATCTTGGGGAAGGTGCTGTTAATCTTAAGCATCTCTGTGATAACATCTTGGCGAGCGACAAGGTCCTATATAAAGGTCACGCTGTCGCCGCCGTCGCTGCGACGAACCCGCACATCGCTGAAGAGGCTTGCACACTCATTGATGTCGAATATGAGGTGCTACCCCCTGTCTTAGAGGTACGGCAAGCGATGGAGCCGGATGCGCCGCTCCTACATGAACACCTCAAAACGACTTCACTCGGTGAAACTGCGGACGAACCGAGCAACGTCGCAAGCCATCTCCAACACAAACTCGGTGACCCTGAGAAAGGGTTCGCCGAAGCGGATATCATCATCGAACGCGAGTTCGTTACAGGCACTGTCCACCAAGGCTATATTGAACCGCATAACGCTACAGCACACTACAACGCCGATGGTCAGTTAACAATATGGTGCAGCACACAAGGCGCGTTTACCGTCCGTGAACAGGTTGCCGAAATTCTTCAATATCCGATTTCCAAAATTAAGGTTGTCCCGATGGAAATTGGTGGTGGGTTTGGCGGCAAGATTAGCGTATACATTAAGCCCGTCGCAGCACTGCTTGCTAAGAAGACCGGTAAACCCGTCAAGGTGCTGATGAACCGAGCAGACGTGTTTGAAGGCACAGGACCGACCCCTGCGTCTTATATTCGCGTTAAGATGGGTGCTACCAAGGAAGGTAAGATAACTGCCGCCGAAGCGTATCTCGCTTTTGAAGCGGGCGCGTATCCCGGTTCCCCTGTTGGTCCGGGTGCAATGTGTATCTTTGCACCCTATGACATTGAAAACGTCATTATTGACGGCTATGATGTCGTTGTGAACAAACCGAAAACCGCCCCCTACCGCGCCCCCGGGGCACCAAACGCAGCATTCGGTTCAGAGACAGTGGTTGACGAGATCGCGGAGCAACTTGGCATCGATCCACTTGAGATCCGGTTGCGCAACGCTGCAAAAGAGGGTGCCCGACGTGCAGATGGCCCTGTTCACCCGCGCATCGGTTTTATTGAGACAGTTGAAGCGGCGAAATCGCATCCGCATTATACCGCACCGAATGGGAAGAAGCACCACGGTCGCGGTGTCGCTTCCGGTTACTGGTTCAACATCGGCTTGGAGTCCAGCGTGACGATTAATGTCAACTCCGATGGCACCATTAACCTTGTTGAAGGTTCTACGGACATCGGCGGCACGCGTGCTTCAATCGCTATGCAGGCGGCAGAAGTACTCGGCATTTCCGCTGAATCGGTCAACCCAAGTGTTGTTGATACGAATTCTGTCGGTTACACTGCCGTGACAGGTGGTAGTCGTACAACATACGCGACAGGGTACGCCGCTTATGAAGCCGCACAAGACGTCAAACGACAGATGATCGCTCGTGCCGCGAAACTCTGGGAAGTTGACGAAGCGAACGTGCAGTTTGCGGACGGCGAATTCTCAAGCATCAATGGCAAAGAGGAGCAGATCAGTTTCCGCGATCTATGTGCCAGACTCGGTGAAACCGGCGGTCCGATTGTCGGCAGTGGAACAGTGAATCCCGGAGGTGCCGGTGGTGCCTACGCAACCCACGTGGTAGATGTAGCAGTGGACGAGGAGACCGGCAAGGTCGATATCCTCCGCTATACCGCAGTCCAGGATGCAGGAAAAGCCATTCATCCGAGTTATGTTGAGGGCCAAATACAGGGCGGTGCTGTTCAAGGTATCGGATGGGCATTGAATGAGGAATACATCTACAATGCCGAAGGCGAGATGACGAACGCCAGCTTCCTTGATTACCGGATGCCGACCTGCTTAGATTTACCTATGATTGATGCTGTCATCGTTGAAGTCCCGAATCCGGGGCATCCGTATGGTGTGCGCGGGGTCGGTGAAGTACCGATTGTGCCACCGATGGCTGCCATCGCCAATGCTATCTACGATGCAATCGGTGTTCGGATGACGGAACTCCCGATGTCCCCCGATCGGCTTCTGAAAGCACTGGGCAAAATCTAAGATTGAAAAACGAGAGGCGCGCCTACAAGGCGCGCCTTTTTAGGTTCCGTTCCTACCCAAAAGGATCGACAATGCCAATCGTAGCCATTCCATCCCTCCTACGTAACCTAACAAATGGCGAAGACAGTGTTACTGTTCCTGGTGCCACTATCCGAGAAGTTATCGATAATTTAGAGACCCGTTATCCGGGTATGAAAGCGCGGCTGTGTGAGGATGATCGCATTAAGCCTGGTATCGCTGTATATGTCAACGGTCTCCTTACACGCGGCAGTATCCTCGAAAGTGTTGACGCAGATGCAGAGATCCATTTCCTTCCCGCTATAGGTGGTGGTATATCAGAAACACTCCACTAAATCTGTATGGTATCTTCTGGAACATTTTGGTGTGACAAATGTGTTTTCCTATGCTGGCGCAGTATTCACTTTAGTCCTGAGAAGAAACATAATCTTCCAGAAAGGAGAAATTATGAGATTCCGCGTCTTTACACTCTTTTCATTGATACTCATCTCAGCATACACACCCCTTTGTGTTGGCGAAGTGCTGTTTGAGGATGATTTTGAGAAAAACGCAATTGATAAGGGTAAATGGGCCCCTACAGGCACCTGGTCCGTGGATAATGGGGAACTCGTTGTTAACGGTGGAGAAGTGGGAATTACTGTTACGGATGACTTTACTGATTTTGAATTCTACGTTGACTTCAATATGGTAAACCCGCTATGGGCAGCGAATTGGGTCATGCGTGCGGAAGATCCTAACAACTGTACGTTGGTTCAAATTGTGGCAGACGGTCGCGATCAATTCTGGTGGTTTACAAGAGTTGGCGGTAATTATATCGTTAAGGACGAGGATAAGTTAGACAACGAATCAGGTATACACGCTGAACTTGGCAAATGGTATACGATAAAGATAGTTGCCGAAGGCGAGCGTTACGACCTCTATCTCGGTGAGCGTGGCAAAGAACTTGCATTATCTTGCACATGGAAAGATGATACCAATAACAAGGGAGGCATAGGTTTCAGAGCCGGTGGCGGCGAACATAGCCTCTATGACAATGTGTTAGTTACAACCGTGGGGCACAGTTTCCCGGTAGACCCACATAACAGTCTGTCAACCCTCTGGGGTGCGCTTAAACAACCTTAAAAATCAAGTTAAGAGGTAACAATCCTAATGCGTGTCGAATCACCATTTGTGGACTGCACAGACTTGATCGAAGATCGTGCCCAGCTTCTTGAACACAGTCACCAGAACGGGTATCTTTTCTTTCCCGGGCTGCTTCCTGTAGAACCGGTGCTTGAGTTACGTCAACAGGTGCTTCGTGTGGCAGAACACCACGAACTCCTTGCCCCGGATACCGATCCCGATGCCGGTATCCGCAGAGAAGGGGTTTTCATCTGCGAACAAGATGGCTCCGAGACTTTCAGAAATTTTTACATTGATGTCCAGAAACTCCGACTTTTCCATGCGCTTCCGCATCACAAGCACATCATGCATGTTCTGGAGGTCTTGTTCGGCGCGTCTGTTTTCATTCATCCGCGCCACATCTGTCACACTATCTTCCCAGGAGAGCATCAGTATACCACACCGCCGCATCAAGACTTCAGTCCAGTTCGTGGTTCGCAGGAAACATGGACCGTCTGGACACCTTTAGGAGACTGTGATGCCGAGTTGGGTGGCTTGGCGATTGCCCGTGGATCAAACCGTCATGGGTTGTTAGAGGACGGCGGTGTCCGTTCCTGGGAGTTGATCGAAGACAGTACAGAATGGGTCTCGAACCCCTTCAAGTGCGGAGATGTCGTCATGTTTCACAGCTTAACGATCCACAGAGGCCGTGACAACGTGACCGAGGATCGAATACGGCTCGCAACGAGTGCCCGCTACCAATCGGTCAACGAACCCGTTGATGAAGACGCGCTCACCGTCCATCTCGGCTGTGCCAAATGGGAAGAAATCTATTCGGAGTGGGAAACGGATGATGCGTTAAAGTATTACTGGAACGCAATTGATATGGATGTTCAACCGTCTTACCATCGCCGCAGGCGAAAACCTGCAAATCGTTAGGGGCAAAAATGCAAAAAGAAAATCACGGATTATCTGAAACTTTACAACCTATCCCCGACAGGTTGGTTGTCCTTACCTTTGATGACGGTAACAAGTCAGACTATACTTACGTTGGACCCTTGTTGAAGCAATACGGTTTTGGGGCGACATTTTTCATCACTGAAGGCCTCAATTTCCTCAATAACAAGGCACACTATGTCACGTGGGAAGAGATCCGTCAATTGCACGACGAGGGTTTTGAGATAGGTAACCACACCCGTCATCATACGCATACCAACACACAATCGAAAGCGGAATTGCTGGCAGACTTGATACACATCGATGAACGGTGCGAGGCATACGGTATCCCTGTGCCTGAGACCTTTGGCTATCCGGCGGATTGTCGCGGACCGGAAGCGATAGAAGCGTTGTCAGAAAAAGGGTATCGTTTCGCGCGGCGTGGCATTGGCCCGGAGTTTTCATTTCATCCAGAGGGCGGACGTGGACCGGCTTACGATCCGGAGGTCCATCACCCGTTGGTCGTTCCATCAGCAGGTGTCCCCGGTCCGAATTACGGGTTCGAGGATTTGGTCTGGGCAGTTGAACAGGCGCAAGACGGAAAGATCGCAGTCCTGACGTTTCACGGTGTGCCTGCCGTTGAACATCCATGGGTCAATGTCTCGCCCAAGCAGTTTGAGACGTACATGGATTATCTTCGTGACAACGAGTGTACTGTTATTGCGTTGCGCGATCTGGCCAAATACGTTGATGCATCAGAAACAGCCGGAAAAAGTATAACATATTGGCCATAGAAGCCCTTAAATAATAGGACTTACGCAAATTGAACGGACGAGATATGTTTCTAACCCCCTAAATCCCCCTTATCAGGGGGACTTGAAGAAGGAAATTGTTCAGATAAATCCAAAACCCCCTAAATCCCCCTTATCAGCCGGACTTTGAGAGGACGGAAGAACGTAAGTCCTAAAGTGTTAGAAGATGAAAACGATGAAGCATAAAGCAATAGCGGTCAGACAAGAGCGAGGAGCGTTACACTCTTACCCCCCTGATAAGGGGGGCAAGGGGGGTTACATTCCTTATCCGGCGGACTTGAAGAGGAAAGAAAATTGTTCAGATAAACCCAAAACCCCTAAATCCTCCTTATCCGGCGGACTTTGAGAGGCAGGAAGAACGTAAGTCCTAAAGTGTTAGAAGATGAAAACGATGAAGCATAAAGCAATAGCGGTCAGACAAGAGCGAGGAGCGTTACACTCTTACCCCCCTGATAAGGGGGGCAAGGGGGGTTACATTCCTTATCCGGCGGACTTGAAGAGGAAAGAAAATTGTTCAGATAAACCCAAAACCCCCTAAATCCTCCTTATCCGGCGGACTTTGAGAGGCAGGAAGAACGTAAGTCCTAAAGTGTTAGAAGATGAAAACGATGAAGCATAAAGCAATAGCGGTCAGACAAGAGCGGGGAGCGTTACACTCTTACCCCCCTGATAAGGGGGGCAAGGGGGGTTATATTCCTTACAACAAAACCCTAACCCAAAAGGCGCGCGAAAACCGTAAAAATCCAACCCCAGCAGAAAAGAAACTCTGGTATGAAGTGTTGGGTAACAAACAATTGGACAATCTAAAATTCACCCGTCAAAAGCCCTTGGATGAATATATTGTTGATTTTTATTCTGCTGAACTCATGATCGCTATTGAGATTGATGGGAACACGCATGCAGATCAAGAACAATATGACAAACGCAGAACTGAAAATTTAAACAAATATGGTGTTGAAGTGATTCGATACACCAACACTGAGGTGCTAAATAATCTTGAAGGGGTGTATCAGAATTTATGCGAACGTATATCCGCGATAAAATCGGCTAAATCCAAAACCCCCTAAATCCCCCTTATCAGCCGACTTGAAGAGGAAATTTGTTCAGATAAATCCAAAACCCCCTAAATCCCCCTTATCAGGGGGACTTTGAGAGAAAGGACGTAAGTACTCAATAAATTAGAGTTGAAGATTTGAAAACGAAAATCGTGGTGCGCGAAATCGCGTAAAAATTAGGCATAAACGCTGAGGGGACCCCGAAAAAAAGACGTGTACGAAAAAAAGTGCTAAAATTTTGGGAATTAAGTCTTTTTCTTGGAAAATTATGCATTTTTTTTACAATTTTATTTGACAAAGCAATTTTAAGCGTGTATAATTAACATTACCTTTCGACAAGGAAGGTGGATTTGTTCTTTGAAAGTTAAATAGTATATACGTGACGTGCCTATTAATTAATAGCTTGTGAGTGCACTTCGATTCGTTGAAGATGTACTTCAATACTTTTTTGGAGAGTATGATACCGGCTCAGGACGAACGCTGGCGGCGTGGATTAGGCATGCAAGCCGAACGAGAAGTCGAGCTTCGGCTCGATGGAAAGTGGCGAAAGGGTGAGTAACGCGTGGGTAATTTGCCTCTGAGATGGGGATAACAACTCGAAAGGGTTGCTAATACCAAATACGATTCGGTTGACTTCGGTCGGCCGAATGAAAGGTGGCTTCGGCTGCCGCTCGGAGATGAGCCCGCGTCCTATTAGCTAGTTGGTGAGGTAATGGCTCACCAAGGCAACGATGGGTAGCTGGTCTGAGAGGATGGTCAGCCACATTGGGACTGAGACACTGCCCAAACTCCTACGGGAGGCTGCAGTCGAGAATATTTCGCAATGGGGGAAACCCTGACGATGCGACGCCGCGTGGGGGATGAAGGCCTTCGGGTTGTAAACCTCTGTGTTATGGGATGAATTGGTCGTTGCCGATAAAGCAACGTTTTTGACGTTACCATAGTAGAAAGCCCCAGCTAACTACGTGCCAGCAGCTGCGGTAATACGTAGGGGGCAAGCGTTGTCCGGAATCACTGGGCGTAAAGCGCGCGTAGGCGGTGGAGTAAGTCAGACGTGAAAGGGTTCGGCTCAACCGAGCCATTGCGTTTGAAACTGCCTCACTTGAGTCTAGAAGAGGAAAGTGGAATGTATGGTGTAGCGGTGGAATGCTTAGATATCATATAGAACACCCGTGGCGAAGGCGGCTTTCTGGTCTAAGACTGACGCTCATGCGCGAAAGTTTGGGGAGCAACCGGGATTAGATACCCCGCTAGTCCTTACTGTAAACGATGGGTACTAAGTGTAGGGGGTGTTGATTCCCTCTGTGCTGTAGCTAACGCATTAAGTACCCCGCCTGGGGAGTACGGCCGCAAGGTTAAAACTCAAGGTAATTGACGGGGGGCCGCACAAGCGGTGGAGCATGTCGCTTAATTCGAAGCAACGCGAAGAACCTTATCCAGGGCTTGACATCGCAGTGACCGCTATAGAAATATAGTTTTCCTTCGGGACACTATGACAGGTGCTGCATGGCTGTCGTCAGCTCGTGTCGTGAGATGTTGGGTTAAGTCCCGCAACGAGCGCAACCCCTGTCTTTAGTTGCCAACAGGTAATGCTGGGGACTCTAAAGAGACCGCTGGTGACGAGCCAGAGGAAGGTGGGGATGACGTCAAGTCCGCATGGCCCTTATGCCCTGGGCTGCACACGTGCTACAATGGTCGGTACAGAGGGACGCCAAACCGTGAGGTGGAGCAAATCCCAAAAAGCCGACCCCACTTCGGATTGCAGTCTGCAACTCGACTGCATGAAGTTGGAATCGCTAGTAATCGCGAATCAGCAGGTCGCGGTGAATACGTTCCCGGCCCTTGTACACACCGCCCGTCACGCCATGGGAGTTGGTAGCATTCGAAGCGGGTGACCCAACCTTCGGGAGGGAGCTCTCTAAAGTGAAACCGATGACCGGGGCGAAGTCGTAACAAGGTAGCCGTAGGGGAACCTGCGGCTGGATCACCTCCTTTCTAAGGAGCATTAACGGGTGTATTCTCACACAGTACATCTGTTCAAACGCTCTTTACCTTTTACAAGACACGCACCAAAACTATTTAACTTTCAAGAACATTTTTCTACAGGATACAGCAAACCTTTTCCTATATTATATTGATCCCCTTATATTCCCAATTTGATTTTTCTTAGTATTGTTGGCCCAAAAAGCATAGAGTCATTCAGTTTTAAGAAATTATAGAGTTTCTCGCCCTTTCTCAGGAGCCGGCGCGGTGGCAAACCGCACCATAAGCGTCACTCTTTAAAAAATAAACCTCTCGGCACTCAAAAACAACCTCGCCACTCAGACCCTGACGGGTGGTTTCCTAACGCTTTACACTTTTGGCTTCTGAACTCTGATTTCTCTGATTCCTCTGATTCCCATGATAAGAGAACCCATCACAAGCAACTGAAAACTGAAAACCGAGTCCTGACGACTCAGCGGTTCCGCAGGAACGCCTTCTCTGTAGAAACTTCAACACCACAATCAGCATCTTATTTTCCATCAGAGATCTTATCAGAAAAATCACAGAAATCACAGTTCAGACTTACTGTGGCACGAAAAATCGCTAAATTGACACCTATGGTGCGGTGGCAAACCGTGAAGAAAAAGGTAAGGAGAGATAAAATGAGAACTGTAGTCGTTATCACAACGCTCATTTTTTTAACGGCGTTCAGCACGGCAAACGCGAAGATTCTTTTTACGGATGACTTTGAAGCGGATGACATCGGTAAAGAACCCTCGAACTGGGAACACCTCAATTTTAACTCGGGTAACTCAAAAATCATTGTTGAAAAAGACCCAACCGATCCGAAAAACAAGGCAGCCAAGACTACCGGTATTGGGCTTTACATACCGATAGCGGATGGCAGAGAAGCATGGCGGGATTATATTTGGGACTTCGATTGGTTGTGGGAAAATGACAGTTTTGTCGGCACGATCTACCGGGTGGAAGGCGGGCTTAAAGGTGCCGAATCCCATTTTCACGGCAGCCGCCGCACGGGTGCAGTGAATATTCAGATTTATACACGTAAAGCAGGGGGCTGGGCATTGGTTGGCACCGGACAGTTTCCTAACGAGAACAATGTATGGTACACGCATCGACTGGTTATGAAAGGCGGGCAACATCAGATATATCTGAGGCAGCGAGAGGACGAATTACCACCCTCGGATTGGCATCTCGATGAAGATCCGATTGTAGAAGTTGATAATGATACTTTCAAAACGGGGCCCGTCGGTATGATGGGAATTACCGGGGGTGTCAGTTATTTTGATAATATGGTTGTTGTTGAAAGCATCGCCGATATTGATAAAGTGCGTCCTGTTTCACCGCGTCTTAAGTTAGCAGCGACTTGGGGCGCACTCAAAAATAGATTCTAACAAATTAATTTGACAAATCCGGTTTGGGAATGTATAATTAATAGTGCTTTTTGACAAAGAAAGCGCGACGCTGTTTTCGCGAACACCCCTCCTTGTGAAAACACTCTTCGTGGGCTTATAGCTCAGACGGTTAGAGCGCACGCCTGATAAGCGTGAGGTCCCTGGTTCGATTCCAGGTAAGCCCACCACCTCTTTTTTCTCATTGTTTTTAGCACATACCTGCCCCTTATATTTCCGACGCATGCACCAATTCCACATATTTTCAAATCTATAGATTTTCCTTCTAACAGTTTTATCGAACTCTGGTAAAATTAGGCAACCTTTTTGTCCATCGCACGCGTCACTATATAATGTGAAGTGGAAAGGCGGTGAATGGGTTAAAGAAAAAGAAGCGATCCGCATCCGACTCAATTTCACCGGGATTCGTCCAGAAGATCCGAAGGTCTACGCCATTTATGTCGAAAAAGTAGACACCCCTTGATTTCAATCCTATCTTCTGCTAAAATGTAATGTACGGATGGAGGAACAATATGACTATTTTATATAAATGGAGCGCGCTACCGTTAATCATAGCGTTAACTTTCTACCTTACCGCGTGTGGTCCGAAAGCGATACCGTACTCTCAAAACACGGAGGCACCCGAACCGAACGAAGTCGCTGTCGCACACTACAATTGGGGTATGACATCTGCTCAGAACGGCAATTTCGACCAAGCTATCATGGAACTCCACTTAGCTATCCAGAACGAACCGGGGTGGGTAATGCCGTTTTTTACATTAGGTGTTGTCTATGGCAATCAAGGCGAACTCGACAAAGCGATCCAAGTGTGGGAGCGCGCTACGCAGTTAGATGCTGATTTCGCGAAGGCGCATTATAACCTTGCCGTTGCCTATTTACACAAGGAAGAAAAAACACGATCCATTGCCTCCTTGCGTAAAGCGATTCGGATAGACAAGGAGGCGCTCTCCTCGGCAAAAGTGGATCCAGCACTTGAGGGTATTCGTAGCACCCCCGAATTTCAAGAATTGGAACACACTGCTGAAGCGGAAAATCAACAAGATTGATGCCGCGCAGCGCAAGATATGGCACGTTATACTAACCTTTCACCGACAGAACTTGCACACATCGTCGCACAATACCCAATCGGTACATCACTGAAACTTGAGGAGATCCCCGGTGGGTTCGGGAATAGTAATTTTAAACTGACAACCACAGACGGCGAGTTTCTGTTGAAAATTTGCGATGAGAAAGATTCAGCAGAACTCAACATGCAAGTCTCGCTCCTGCAACATCTCCGTCAGCACACATACCCGACAGTGTACCCGATCCTAACGAAGGACCAGAAATTCCTGACGCATGAGACCTTTGGAAGTGTGATGCTCTACCCGTTCCTGCAAGGAGAAGAACCACTACCTTCACCCAATATATTGGCACAACTCGGTGAGGCATTGGCGAAACTACACTGCATTCCGCCAGTTGCTGGACTTCCCCGTTTTGCGATGGGTATATCACAGATGCGACCTTTCCTCCAAGGGGTGCAAGATACAGAATTTGCCACGCACCCGTTTGTCGAATTGCTAAAGTCGCAATTGGAATCACGCGAACCGCACCTCAATGCCCCACTTCCGATGGGACTCCTCCACGGAGACCTTTTTTTAGACAATACGCTCTTTGAGGGTGAAGAGATGGTGGCAATCCTTGATTTTGAGGAAGGCTGTTATGATACACTGCTCATTGATGTCGGCATGACAATCATCGGGTGTTGCTATACATCAGCACACCAACTGAATTTAAAAGCGGCGAGGCGATTTCTGGATGCTTATAATGTAGTGCGTCCGTTGACAGAAAGTGAGTGGAAACATTTGGATTGCTTTGTTCACTATGCCGCACTCTCAATCGCGTTTTGGCGATTTAGACAATTTAACATCCGCCGTCCAGACGCACACCGCGCCAACACATATCAGGAAATGATTACCCGCAGTGCGCAATTTAAAGGAACGCACGTCAAAGTCTAAGCGTCTGAAGCTACTCCGCAAGGTAAAATCAAAAAATGTCTTTAATACGATTAGAAAACGTTACTAAATTCTACGATCCAGACTTGATTTTGGACGATATTTCGGTCTCAATTGAGCACGGCGACAGAATTGGATTAATTGGCCGTAACGGAACAGGAAAAACAACGTTAATTAAAATTATAAACGGTATGCTTGCCAATTTTAAAGGTAAAGTAGTATTCGCGAAGGGGCTGCGTATCGGGTATCTCAGCCAAGAACCGGATCTCTCGCGCGACTGCACGTTAAGGCAAGAAATGCTTAAGGTATTTGAAAAAAGGCGCGCGCTTGAAGACAAAATGCTCCTGTTAGCGGAGGAAATGGAGACACAGGAGTCACCGCATCTCTTAGCAGAATATGCCCGGATTCAGGAACAACATGAACAGCTCGGCGGTTACGACTATGAACACCAGATTAACCGAATTCTCGGCGGTTTAGGTTTCGCTGAACTGGATTTTAATCTCCCAATTCGTGTATTGAGTGGCGGTCAGAAAAGCCGAGCAACACTCGCAAAACTTCTCCTTGAAGCACCAGACCTACTGCTTTTCGATGAACCGACAAATCACCTTGATATTAAAGGGATTGAGTGGCTCGAAAATTATCTCAATATCGAATACAACGGTGCCGTCCTTGTCGTCTCTCACGACCGGTATTTTTTGGATAAGGTTGTCCGAAAAGTATGGGAACTCGCGGAACATAGGATAACAATTTATCGCGGGAACTATTCCAAGTACGTTGAAACGAAAAAAGTTGAACAATTAGTCGGCGCGCGAGCGTTCAAAAAACAACAAGCATTCATTGAGCACGAAGAAGATTTCATTCGCCGTAACATCGCCGGACAACGCACCCGAGAAGCACAAGGTAGACGGAAAAAATTGGAGCGATTGGAGAGAGTCGAAAAACCTAAGCCCGATGCGCCAACGCTTAAACTCAACTTTACACCTGAAAACCGCGGCGGAAACGACATTCTCCGATGCAAAGATGTCGGCAAATCATTCGGCGAAAAGTCGATATTCACAGACCTAAATTTTGAGGTGTACCGTCGCGATGTTGTCGGAATCGTCGGGGCAAACGGCACCGGAAAAACGACGCTTTTCCGTATGATTCTGGGAGAGGAACCCGCTACAGAAGGCGAAATGTGGGTAGGTCCTACGCTGAAGTTTGGATACTACACGCAAGAACTCGAGGGGCTCAACCCGGATAATGAGATTATCGACGAAATCTGGGAGCTGCGTCCACAGCAGACGCAAGGCGAGATACGGAGTTTCTTAGGTAAGTTTTTATTCTCCGGTGATGATGTTTTCAAACGGATCGGGAACCTGAGCGGCGGTGAGCAAAGCCGTATACTTCTCGCCAAGTTGCTATTAGCAAACGCCAACGTGCTCTTACTTGATGAACCGACGAACCACCTTGACATACCGGCGCGCGAGGCATTAGAAGCAGCACTGGCGGAATATCCGGCAACGCTCTTTATTATTTCCCATGATCGCTATCTCTTGAACAACCTTGCGACGAAACTACTGATTTTTGATGGGACCCCTGGCGGCACCGCGAACCTTTTTGAAGGCAACTACGCCGAATACATAGCACAGCAACAAGAACCTAAAGACAATCAACAACCGAGCGAAAACATTCAAGCATCACAACCGCCACAAACATCTCCGCAGAAAAGTAAGTCGAAATCGAAGCGAAAGCGAAAGATAAAAGCACAACGCCTCGTCGGCAGCAATTAAAAAAACGTTAATTCTCCGAAAAATGCGTATAATTTTCCCGAAATACGTAGTTTTGAGTATAAAAGATGCCAAAATTGAATATTTTTTGTATTTTAATTTGACATTTGGACAAAACGGGCGTATAATTATTATATCGTATACGACGGAAAATATATCCGATATAGGATATATTATTTTTCATCGCAAGTCTCTTTCGACTTGACCGTTTTAATAGTTAGCACTCATACTTACTATTAACCTATATTTTAACGATACCCAAAATGTCTAAAGACCAAGAATTCCATAACGAGATTGATGTCGTAATGCGTGTGATGCGTCATGCACAAGCGGCTGTCAAATCAAGATTCATTCAAGAAGTTGTCCTGAATCGCCTGACGATTGTCCAGTTTAACGCCCTACAACATCTACATTGGTATGGTCGTGATGCTGGTATGTCAGTGAGTGAACTCGGTGAGCACTTGGGTCTTGCCCATAACACAACATCTGGGTTAGTGAGTCGTTTGGAACGACATGGTTGGGTAATCCGTCGTAAATGTGATAAGGACCGGAGACGCGCTCGGATTAAACTCACGCCGCAGTCTGAAGAACTTTTCCGAGAGGGTGTAGAACACGCGGCAGATTTTTGGCAAAGCACTTTTGGGCAGCTATCCACGCAAGAACGTGAAAATCTGATTGAAAGCCTGAAACGGTTGAAACAGGTGATGGCGAAGCGCATATGGCCAAGTTACGCACAGTTACACCCTCGCGATGCAGATCATCTCCAAAAACGGTTTAAAACCGACTTGGACGAACTCGCACAGGCAAAGCTGAAACTTGTCGGGATGCGATTGATCCTCGCGCAAATCGCAGAAAAGCAGAATGAACACGAACTCACAGCGTACTTAAAACAAGCCGCCTCCGAGGAAATTCGTCATACGAACCAACTGTTGAATCTACTCGGCCGTGGTGAAAATATGGAGGTGCTACTCTCAGCACTCGCCCATGAAGACAAGGTCGTCTATGAGGAACTGATCGCCTTACTTGAGACCGCTCCACATGCTGAAGAAGACGAAGAACTAACACTTCTACAACAGATGGTTCAGGATAGCCAAAGATATAAACGTTGGTTTTGTAGTGTTTATAAACAAACGAACGAGTGACTACTATTTTGTCAATGGCCACCAGAGTTTCTGGTTTAGGGTTACCCAAAGAACCAGAAACCACTTTTCCGGCCGATGACGCTTAAGAGGAGAACATGCAGTCCCAAAGCCCCGAAAGCCTTCCTCCAGCGTGTTATAATGATACCGAACTAATTGAGCGATTTCAACAAGGCGACACCGCCGCGTTTGATGCGCTCTTTACCCGCTACCAGAAACGCACCTATCGCTTGGTGCAACGCTTTATCTCAAACCGAGAAGATGCCTTGGATCTCACGCAAGACGCATTCATACGCGCCTACCAAGGCTTAGGTGATTTTAAGAGCCAGTGTCAGTTTTATAGTTGGCTTTATCGAATCACAGTGAATCTCTGTATCGATTTCCTAAGGAAAAAAGCGAGATCAGAAGTGCTCCTGTATGATTCCGATGAATCGGGAGAATTGCCGATGGCAAACATCCCCGATCCTCGTGCAGAGTCGCCTGCCAAAGCGGTTGAGAATAAAGAGTTAAGAACCCATATCCGGAAAGCAGTCCGCCGACTCCCGCCAAAGCAACGGCAAATCTTCATTCTGCGACATTGGGATGGACTCTCGCTTAAAGATATTGCGGCAGTCGTTGGTAGATCTGATGGAACAGTCAAGGCACATCTGCTTCACGCCCATCGCAATCTTCGGAAACATCTACGTCCTTACCTACAAGAAGCAGATTCCTAAAAAAAGTGTCTGTATGCGCGCTTCTCCAGCGCGCATACTTCCGCCATGTAGGCAGGCGCCCGGATAGAAGAACAAAGCTATAAACTATATATCCGCGGTTTCTTCTGCTGCAAAGAGTGCTTCAACGAAATCTGCACCTGTGAAATCCCTCAAATCGTCAAGCTTCTCACCGATCCCAATGAGTTTGACCGGCGCACCAATCTCAGCATTCACCCCAATGACAATACCGCCTTTCGCTGTCCCATCAAGTTTCGTAACAGCGACACCGGTAATCGGTACCGCCTCGTTGAAAATCTTCGCTTGCATCAAAGCATTCTGACCTACTGTCCCATCAACGACGAGGAGTACTTCATGTGGTGCGCCAGCATGCGCTCGTCCCATCACACGTCCGATTTTCGCTAACTCATCCATCAGTGGCTTTTTGGTATGCAGCCGCCCGGCAGTATCCACAATTAGCACATCTGCATTGCGATGCTTCGCTGCGTGAATTGCATCAAAGACGACAGCAGCAGGTTCGGCATTCTCTCCACCCCGAATCAGTTCGGCCCCCGCGCGCTCACACCAGATGGCGAGCTGATCTTCCGCTGCAGCGCGAAATGTATCCCCCGCGGCGACAAGCACGCGCCGTCCATCCGTGATAAAACGACTCGCAAGTTTACCGATAGTCGTCGTTTTTCCGGCACCATTCACACCAAGCACTAAAATTGTATACGGTCTTTCATCTTTAACGTCCAGCGGTATATCTTCGCCAAGCAGATTCAGAATTTCCGATTTTATGACCGATTCCAACTCCGAAGAATCACTTAATCCCTCCGCTTTTACTCTCTCCCTCACGTTATCCATTAGCATCAACGTCGTATCAACACCGACATCTGCTTGGATCAAAATCTCCTCGATTTCCTCCATCAGGTCCTCGTCGATCTTTCTACCCATCCGCAGGAGCCCCGATAACTGCGACATTAACTGGCTCCGAGTTTTCGCTAAACCGGACTTGAGCCGATTAAACCAGTTCTCCTGTTTACCTTCAGCCTCGGATTCTTCGCGGCTTTCATCATTACCTTTAAATAAATTTCTGAGCATTATTTCTCCTTTTTTATTTTCTTGTATTTGTGGCTTCAGTAGCAGTGGTTCTGAATTTTCCACATCCATATAATACTGTAACAACAACCAGAAAGGCAAACGAAAATTAGTTGTCAATTGTCAACGAAATACCCACAATATTGTTCCTTATACCATTTCTAAAAGTTTATATCGCATTAACCGCTCCAGCTCCCAGGCTCGGTAGGTGCGGTGTTTTTGCTGGGGGTATTTGCTGGGGTATTTCTGCGGATTTCCCTCCTAACCGCACCGGGCATAACTAAAAACAGCGGACCTTATTAATGAGGAATCGTCAGTTAGAATTGGTATTACTGTAAAAAGATAGGACACATATAGAACCATTCAATTTTTATTTTCTGCCGATTTTAAAGAAAGAGTCATGACCAGAAGGTCGATTCCCAGTGAAGAGTCTACCAGCGGACAATCGAAATTGAGAAGAACTGAATGGTTCTGGGAGTACACACAAATTTCCTTGAAATATTTGCTATTTTGTCTTATACTAAATTTCGGTAAAGGACGATTTGTCCTTGTATTACATTTTGGAGTATTAAAACCATATCCTTATAGAAATTGGCTTGGGCAAAACCTCGCCAACGCAATATAACAAATCATATACAAAAAATCGAGGGTATTCTAATGAAAACGCAAACACGAAACCTGCTATCTTGCCTCGCAATAATACTGATAAGTTGTCTACTTCTCAGTGCGTGTGCCGAAAAACAGTTGGAAGAACTCATTGAACAGCAAGAAGAAAAAACTGAGACTACAGAAGAACCTGTCCAACCTGAAGAACCAGTAGTCGCACTTCCCGGCTTACCTGATGATGTGGCAGGCTATACACAGTGGCTCAAATTAAACGCTGAACCTATCCCTCCCGTACCTGGCGGGGACCCACACAATGGTACCAAAAACGTTTATGTCAACAAAACACGGGAAGACATCGCACCAAACGGCGAACAGCAGTTCCCCTATCCAGATGGCAGTATCGTTGTAAAGGAAGCAAACCGTCCTGGTAAGGATTACGTCGGACTCATTGCGATTATGCGGAAGAAAGCCGGTGTAGACCCTGATCACAACGATTGGGAGTTCATCGAATATGTCCGAAACGCACCGGATGCTGAGTTCAGCGTCATCGCCAAAGACGGTGTGTGTTGGGGCTGCCACACCAGAGTTGAAGACATCGATTATGTTTTCACAGAACTTGATTAGTACGCTTGCTGGCGGGGTTTGACACCTCGCCAGCAGCATCTCCCATTATTTCAAAACACAAGGAGGGCCCTTTGAAGACACATTATAATAACTGTGTGCAGTGCTTCAGCCACACCACCTCACGATTAAAACATTTGAATATGTCCCGTGTCTCGCTATCGTTCCTACGGTTCGCATTCATAGCCTGTATCGCGCTCAGTTTTTTCTTAGCGACTGATACAGAAGCGCGTCCTGAGTTTGCAACCGAACTTGAGAAAGAGTGTAGCTTTTGTCACCTCGATCCGGCAGGCGGTGGTCCCCGAAACCGTATCGGTGAAATTTTTGAAGAGAACTATTTTGAATTCCCCGAAGATTTTGACATGGAAGCTGTGACTGAAGAAGCCAAAGAGGTTGTTAAACAACTCACCACATCGCTTGATTTTCAGACCGCATTCATCAAAACAACACATGTTGACGAAGAGCAAAATGCGATAGCCAGCTGCAATTCATGCCACTCCTCTATTGACAGATTCCTACTGATGCAAGCAGAAGTAACGTTCAATGCACAAGCCTCAGAACACATCAGACTTACGCTTTCTAATAATGCCGGAACAACGATGAATGCGTTCGCAACGGTAGATGCTATCCCGAAACACCTCTATGTCAAAGTTGGGCAATTCCGTCTCCCGTTCGCCATTAAACAGAAGGATCACAACATACTTGTTCGGGAAGGATACAGTCTCGGTTCTAACAAACGGGATGTCGGGGTTGAACTGGGTGGAAGTGCGGGTAAAGTCTTTTACAATGCAGCCTTCTTTAACGCCGATAACACTGCAGCGAAAGGCGGACTCGGTACACTTGGTGCGCAACTCGGCCCCGTCAGAGCTGGCATTTCTGGCATCCTCGAAAAACCCGGTGAAGACTGGGAACGCCTCATCGGTGCCTTTCTCACCACCTCCTACGCGGGTCTGAGTATAGAAGGAGAGTTCAATTTGGGGAACAGTGGCGCGATATCCTCTTTCGCATCGGATGACATCAACTCAAAGGGTTATTACGTCGGTGCAAAATACCGCCTCCTGCCCCAGCTCACCATCGCAGGGCGATACGGATTGTTCGATCCAGATAGAACAGTTAAAGGGGACGCAAGCCAGCGGGTGACACTCAGTGCCCAATACAATTTCATGGAAAACGGGGTAATCTCACTGTTTTACTGGGCAAACCTTACAAATGCGGATCGTGGCGAGGATGATACCATCCCAGACAAAGGCACATTACGCCAACTTCAAGGGACAGACCAGATTATTTTGATGTCACGATTTTGGTTCTGAAGATTAATACAGTTTGACCTGAAACCACACCAGAAACTTACACATAGGAACGGGTCCCCGTATCCGTCCCTATGTGTTTATATTTACACATAACGCCACTTAAAGACACTTTTCTCATCTTTTTCTGACGCGTTTGAACCCTGCCTAAATCCGACTATCGCTTCTTAAACGCTTAGCATAAAGCTCCCAAAACTTTGGCATGAAAATTGCTTAACCTATCCAGTATCTTTTTCCTACTATATTCGTTAAATTTATCGGAGTCCACAAGAAACGTCTTAAACAGAAGATTTCTCTATAGATAGTCCTTAAATTGTTCCAAACAAGAAAACTGATAAGGACAAAACTTTAAAGTAAAGGAGGCACTTCTCATGGTGTTTTCCAAACTTTCCAAAAATCTTTCGGCGGAGCCTGGAAACCGAAATTTGCTATTAAAAAGTTTAATCGGGGTCATAGGATTGATGACGCTCCTCCTTGGTGCCTGCCTGTTCTACATTGTGCAGGGAAACATGAGCACCAAAACCCGATACAGCGTTAACACTTTCGCGCCACAAGGAGAAGTCCCCGAATGGACCGATTTTTCGATTACCTTTTCCGAGGGAATCGTTGATAAATCGCGTGTCGGGACCGAAGTCCCAGCGGAAGCCCTTCGGTTTACACCAGCCGTTCAAGGCACTGCTCGCTGGGTAGCACCTGATAGAATAGGTTTCTTTTTAGACGCCCCCTTAGCACCCGCCGCCCAATATACAGTCAAACTCACATCCGAAATCAATCCATCTGAAGTATTCCAACTCACCGGACAAAAAGAGTTTAAATTCGCCACAGAACCTTTCGCAGTTCAGCAGACACGCATGGAATTTAACACTGACGAATCACGTGAATACGCAATAGGTTTCGGCACAATCACATTTAATTATCCAGTAACAACCGCCGATTTAAAGGCGCATCTCTCTATTGAATTAGATGATGGAACAGAAATTCCGTATCAGATTCAAACCAACACGGTGACAGCGCGGACAATAACATTCGAGACGAAACGGATAAAACGCAGCGACGTAAACCAAGAAATAAAAGTCAAGATTGAAAAGGGATTTAAATGTACAGGAGGGGAAATCGGTCTGGAAAAAGCAAACGTTACACCGGTAATACTGCGTGGTAGAGGAACCCTCGGGGTAACATATTCAGACGTTCGAGAAAGTGACGGGACCCCTTATATTTCAGTCAGTTTTAACGCGCCAGTACTCAGCGATACGCTTGAACCTTATCTTGAAGTTACACCTGCAGTCGATTATCAAGTGACATCCAATTATCGGAGCATTAGAATCCACGGTAATTTTAAGCGACGTACCACTTACACCCTGAAAATTCGGCGCGGTTTGACAGCACGAAACGATGCGGTTTTAAAAGGGGACTATATGACGCGGTTCAAAATTCCAGACATTCGACCGCAGCTGCGGTTCCTTGGTGACGGCTTCTTTCTCGCAAGAAAAGGGCACCTAAATCTTGGACTCACAACGATTAACGTTAAAGGTGTAAAACTCAATATTGAGAAAGTTTTTGCGAACAACCTGATCTATGTATCAAGATTAGACAAATGGAGCCGATGGAGCCGGAATTTAGGTAAACCTATTCACTCGGAAGTGCTTGATATACCCCCTCAATTGAACGAAGAGGTAACGACACTCATCTCCTTAGAGGACTATCTCGCCGATGAACATGTCGGTATCTTCAAGGTTGTGGCACAAAACGCTGATAGGCAATGGGACAGAGCACATCAATGGGTGCTCATCACAGATTTGGGAATCAGTGCGAAACGCGCGGGAGATAATTTATACGTTTGGGTGAAATCGATTGCTACTGGCACCCCCGTGCCAGCAGCGCGTGTGCAACTTATCAGTGCCAACAACCAGACGCTGCTCAGTGGTACAACTAACTGGGCAGGATTTGCGGAATTCACTGAGGTGGCAGAAAAAACAAAAGATTTCATACCATTTATGATTACGGTCGCGAAACGGGACGATCTCGCCTTTATTCAATTAGACAGGCATGAAATTGCAACAGCAGACTTTGACATTGCCGGCCCTGCTTACTTGCAAAAAGGCTATGAAGCGTTCCTCTATACAAGTAGGGGGGTCTATCGTCCAGGTGAAACTGTTCAGCTTGCTGGCATCGTTCGGGGACCAAAGCAGAAAACACCTGAACCGCTCCCCACCCGCATCAAAATCCTCTCACCAGATGGCAGAATCATACGAGAATTAAGGCAGCAAACTAACAAAAGTGGTGCCTGTGAAGTGAAAATTCCGATTCCTGACTACGCGTTAACAGGTAACTATATTGCTAAGATGCAAATTGCCGATCAAGTCGTTGGAAGTGTGCAATTTCAGGTTGAGGAATTCATGCCAGACCGGATGAAAGTTGCCATAAGTGTTGATAAATCCTCTTATAAACTTGGAGACGAACTTAACATTGAAGTAAATGCAATGAATCTGTTCGGTCCCCCAGCCGTAGGACGGAAAGTTCAGGCTTCATGTCAACTGACAGCAGTCCCATTTGTCGTTTCTGACGACACCTTACCACCAGGTACAGATGCGACAAAATGGCGTTCCTTCGTCTTCGGCAATACCAAGCAATTTGAGGCCCAACGGATTGAATTAGGAGAAGCCAAAACCGATGCAGAGGGTAAAGCACGTTACCAATTTACTGTTCCTGCAACGTTGAAAGCACCTTCTTTGCTCAACGGTATTCTAACAGCAACTGTCAGTGAGGCCGGTGGCAGAGCCGTCACTGCTTCACACCGAGTCGTTATCCACCCGTACTCGCATTATGTAGGGATTCGGCGGACAACTACCGGAGCGGTCAAAATTAACCAACCGCTTCGCTTTGATTACGTAGCCGTTGACGATACAATGGCAGTTATACCCGGTAGAGCCGTAAAACTCAGCCTCCACAAACTCCATTGGAATACAATACTTCGGCAGAACGCCGCGGGACGTTACGCGTACGTCTCCGAACCACAAATGACAGAGGTGAAAACACACACACTCACTTCAGCGGCAACAGCGGCAACAGCGACATTTACCCCTACAGGCTATGGTGAATATCGCGTCCGCCTCGAGGACATTGAGTCAACGGCAACAGCGGAAATAGGGTTCTACGTGAGTGGATGGCGGAACACTTCAGTCTCTATGGAGCATCCTACCCGATTAGACTTGGTGCTTGATAAGCCCGCATATCGTCCCGGACAGACAGCAAAACTGAATATTAAGGCACCCTTCCCGGGGACGCTCCTGCTCACTGTCGAACGAGAACGGGTGCTCAGTCACCGGACAATAGTCATGAAGGAAAATACAGCAACCTTGTCAATTCCGGTCCGTGAAGGTTATAAACCGAACGTGTACCTCTCAGCAACGCTGACTCGAGCCGTCTCAATGGATACGGTCTCACAACCAGACAACAAATCGCTTCTCCCGGCACGCGCGTTCGGTGTGATTCCTTTGAAAATAGATGCAACGCGGAGACGACTCTCAATTGAAATGTCGCTCAAGCCTGATAGCGATCAGCAAGAACGAACACCTCTTACCGATAACCGAGGGTTGATAGTTTCCGATAGCCAATCTGAAGCAGTTGTTCATCCAAACAGCGAGATAACCATCGCGTTCGAGGTCCACGGCAGACGCTCTTGGCAGAAATATGATGTCTGTGTAGCAGCTGTTGATGAGGGAATCCTCGCGTTAACCGACTTCCACACACCTAACCCTCACAACTTTTTCTATCAACAACGCGGGTTGAAGACGCGCGCCTTTGATCTGTACAGCGGGATTCTACCCGAAATAGCAGATGTCACTGACAACTCAAGCACCGGTGGTGATGGGGTATCCCGCAGATTAGGAAAGAAGCGGCTTAATACGAGCAGTATCCGGCGTGTAAAACCGGTTTCACTTTGGTCAGGATTCGTACAAACTGATGGAAATGGACGCGGTACTGTCCAATTCAAGATTCCACAGTTCAATGGAAAATTGAGGTTGATGGCAGTCGCTTTTGCCGGAGCAGATTACGGTGCCACGGCAGCGCACTTGACTGTCCGTGAACCTATTGTCCTAACACCAACTTTCCCACGATTCCTCGCAGGCGGTGATAAGATCCGTGTCCCAGTCACCCTTTTTAATGGCACAGGTGAGGATGGAGAATTCACCGTCAAATTGCAAGCATCAGGGGACGTGCAACTACTGTCAGCGAGTGCCACCAATCCTTCTGATACGATGACTGAGAAGACCCCAGAAAATCCATCACAACCGTCAAAAACGGAACCGCTGCTGCACGAACTCAGCGTTGATAAAAAAGTTGAGGCAGGTGCAGAGGCACAGGTCTTTTTCGACATTCGTGCTCAGGATGCGATAGGAAAAGTAGATTTTAATCTATCCGCAGAAGGTAACACTGAAACAACGCAAATAGACGTGAAACTGCCGCTGCGATCTGTCGCGCCACCGGTCACAAAAACAGGGCACGGGGTGGTACATGCGGGTAAATCGGTTGATTTTATTCTCCCCGCAAACCTAATAGCAAACTCATCGGAGTTTAGTTTGACACTATCACCGTTTCCCAATATTGCGTTTTCGGATAGCCTCCGCTATCTTGTCCGCTACCCACACGGATGTCTGGAGCAGACAACAAGTAAGGTTTTCCCCTTGCTCTATTTCAGCGATTTGGCGCGAAGTGTCGAACCGATGCTGGCAGCAGAAGATTCGGTGGATTACTATATCACATCGGGTATCACGAAACTTGAAAGTATGCTGATGTCGAACAATGATTTTTCATACTGGCCCGGCGGCACTTACGTGAATCCGTGGAGCAGTATCTACGCGTCCCATTTTCTCGTTGAAGCCCGAAAAGCCGGTTACGAGGTAGCAGACCGTGTTTACGATGCGATGCTGGAAGGTTTAAGAACACGGGCAAAATTTTCACCTGATATAGAAGGCAACAATAATGCTAAACAGGTCAAAGCAAACATCGCGCTCGCGACCTATGCCTCTTATGTCTTGGCAGCTGCTGGACAACCCGATCGTGGCACGATGCACTATCTGAAAAATAGGGGTGCAAGCGGTCTCAGTGATTACAGTCACTTTCAACTCGCTGGGGCGTTTGCCCTCAGCGGCGAACTGGAAACCGCTCTTTCAATGCTACCGGTATCAGTATCGCCAAGTTTTAATGGTAAAAGTAACCCGGGATGGGAAACCGGAGGGACATTTAACTCACCTATTCGCGCCCAAGCGATTATGTTGGATGTGCTTGCTGAAGTTAACGAAAACCATCCATCTATCCCGATGCTCGTTAAGAATCTGAGTGAGGCAGCCTCCGACGGAAACCGATGGCGGACAACACAAGATAATGCCTTCGCGTTCCTTGCCCTCGGTAAAATTATGAAGAAACAGGCAGATCGGAATTACAGTGGCACTCTCAAGCTCAACGGTGAACACTTCGCAGACTTTGACACGACCGAGACGCGCTATACTGATGAAGCATGGGACGGTGCGCGCATACAACTCACCGTTAAAGGCGAAGGGAGTTGCTACTATTACTGGAGTGCGTTTGGTATCCAACGCGATTCGTTCATTGAAGAATATGAACGTGAATTACAAGTCCGCCGTCGCTATTTTAACAAAGATGGTGAAAGTCTCACAGGCACATTTGTACACGGTGACTTAATCGTCGCCGAGATAACAGTTAAAGCCCTGACGGCGAATCTGGAAAACGTCGTCGTCGTCGATATGTTGCCAACAGGCTTTGAAATCGAGAACCCGCGTTTGGAGTCCCGAGCAGGTATTCCATGGTTGAAAACACAAGGTTTCAAACCCGACTATATTGACATTCGCGACGATCGCCTCATCTTCTTCGGCACGTTCCCGCGCCAACGCGAACGTAAATTCTATTACGCGCTAAGGGCAGTTACACAAGGTGAATTTACTTTACCACCCATCGCGGCGGAAGCGATGTACGATCCGACCAAATCTGCTGTAACGGGTAGTATGAGTATCCAAGTGGTTGCAGAGCAATGAAAAGAAAAAGCCATCAGTCAGCAGCACGAATGGCAGTCAGCAGTCCTCGGAAGTCACGCGATCACGATCATCGTGATGGCATGCTTCCGACGCAGTCAGCAGTCAGTAAAGACGCAAGCGTTACAAAACGTCTCTTTTCTTTCCTGAAAGCCGAAAGCCGATGGAAGTTGATGGCTATTTTGCCTCTCTCTATTATTGTCCTTTTTACGATCATGAATTGGTGTTTCCCGCTGCCCAAAGCACGTCTCCACCCACCATCCTCTCGGATCGTCTTAGATCGGAACGGAGAATGGCTTCGCGCGTTTTTAGCTGCGGATGGTATGTGGCGCTTTAGTCATCAGTCATCAGTCATCAGTAGTCAGTTAAGAGGTGATTTGGTCGGACAGGATCCCTCTTTAACTGATAACCGAAAACCAAAAACTGAAAGCCCTTGGCTACACGAAGCAATGCTAACAGCAGAGGACAGATGGTTTTACTACCACTGCGGGATCAATCCGGTGTCTATGGCAACCGCCCTCTATGATAATGTCAAAGCAGGAGAGGTTGTGCGCGGTGGTTCAACCATCACCATGCAGCTTGCCCGGCTGATGGAACCGAAAGCACGAACTGTTCCGAACAAACTGATTGAAATGTTCCGTGCAATCCAACTTGAACTGGCGTATTCTAAATCTGAGATCCTAAACTTTTACTTTAACATGCTTCCCTACGGTGGGAATATCGTTGGAACAGGGGCAGCGTCCCGGTTTTATTTCAACAAACCGCAGCACGCAATAAGTCTCGGTGAGGCGGCTCTCCTTGCTGCCATTCCGAACGCGCCAGAACGTTTACGTCCAGACAGATTTCCAGAAAATGCCCGGCATGCGCGAGCAAAAGTCCTGGATCGGCTCCGCACACGCGGACAGATTTCCGAACAGCAGTGGCAAGAGGCATTGCGAGAACCTATACCGACAAAACGTTACCCGCTCCCATTCAAAGCACCACATCTCTCACGTATATTGGTTAAGAAGAACCGATGGCACACAGAAACTACAGCAGATGGCAGGATATACACGACAATAGACGCGGAGGTCCAAGAAACAGCGGTGCGTATCCTTCGCGAATATCTGAATGTGTCTACTGCTGGAATTGTGGATTCCCGCCGCTTGCAATCCCATACTGCAAGCACAGGTGCCATCGTCGTTATGGACACCCAAAGTCGCCAAGTCTTGGCAATGGTCGGTTCTCACGATTTTTTCGATCAGAGTGCATTGGGTCAGATAAACGGCACACTCGCACGGCGTTCTCCAGGTTCCACACTTAAACCTTTCGTCTACGCCCTTGGCATCGAACAAGGCTTGATTACACCAGAAACACTGCTCTTTGATGTCCCTGTTACATACAGCGGATATGAGCCGGTGAACTATGATAGCACGTATAACGGCTATGTTACCGCTCGTCAGGCACTTGCCCGCTCCCTCAATGTCCCAGCCGTAAATCTTCATGCGCGGCTGAAAAATAGAACCCTGCACGCTTTTCTGAAACGAGCAGGTATCTCTACACTCGCACCCGCCAAAAAGTATGGACTCTCTATGGTTCTCGGTGGCTGTGAAGTGAATCTGCTGGAGTTGACAACACTTTACGCGGGACTGGCAAATATGGGAGAATTCGCGCCTTACCAAATAGTTAGCAGCGGTCAGCAATCAGAAAATCTTCTTGCTGAAGGTTTCCGATCGCTGAAGGCTAAAGGCTATTCACAACGTTTACTCCGAGAAGAGACGAGTTTCATTATAACGGAGATGCTAACGACCTCACAACTGCCGGTTAACACTGTCAAAAATCCAGAAGCCTTTGAAATGACCATGAATCTACCGAAGATTGCATGGAAAACTGGTACCTCTTATGGACATCGGGACGCGTGGTGTATCGGGTATTCACCGAAATTAACAATCGGTGTGTGGCTCGGCAATTTTGACGGAAAAGGTGCTCCGATGTTGAGCGGCACAGACGCAGCAACGCCTGTCCTGTTCGCACTTTTCACAGCACTCACAGGACAAGATACACACCGTTGGTATACAACGCCTGAACAACTCAAAACGCGAGAGGTCTGTGCACTCACAGGTGCCCCTCCTTCACCACACTGCCCGACTCGTAAAAACGATGTATATATCCCCGGCATTTCGCCTGTTAAAGCCTGCGCGATTCACAAACGCATCTATGTTGATGAAGTTACCGGACACAGTCTCTGTTCCCACTGCCGGAACCTGCCGACGACAGGAGAAAATCATTCTCAGGACGCGCCTCGTCAACATGACACAAACGTACAGACGAAAATATTTGAAGAATGGCCCGCCGAGGCAGCGACTTGGCTTGCAAAAAATGGATTTGCTATGCCAGTGCTTCCAACACATAACCCCTTGTGTACAGGTACAATTGCAGGGACTGCCCCGGTCATCCTATCTCCCACAGAAGACACTGTGTACTACATACGGGATGGGGTACCGTTAGCGCAGCAAAAAATACAATTGTCAGCCTCAGCGTCCAATCGGACACAGGAGTTATTCTGGTTTCTGGATGGTGAATTGATTTTTAAGGGGAATGCAGAACAGCCGTACTGGTTAACCCCTATCAAAGGGGAACACGTGATTACTTGTGTGGATGCGGAGGGGCGTTCAGCAAGTCGTCCTCTCCACATTTCAGTTTTTTAAATATTAGGTCTTCGCTCCGTTTTTCCGATTTGACCAACAACTCGTGCTTTTCTCTATTATATTCGGCGTCGAGCTGTTGGTCAAAAAAACGGGTTTCTGATGAAGTCGGATGTTTTATTGCTGATGGCTGAACTATGGTGAATTATAGATAGGACTTACGCATTCTCTCTTAAAGTCCCCCTGATAAGGGGGATTTAGGGGGTTAAAAATACCGAAATTACTGCTTTTTGCGTAAGTCCTAATAGAAATATGTAGACATCAACGGGCAGGCGCGGTTCGTAACCGCGCCGAGTTAATTGTAGAACCCACCATAAAAACTGATAGCCAACAACTATTTAGCCCCAGACTTGAGTTTCCCCCAAGTCGTGGTCAACTTTCCATCCGCTTCCACGGCGAGGGCTTTTTCCATGTTGGCTTTGACCTCCTCCGCTGTTAGAGCAACACTCCACATCTTAAATTCATCAATGACACCGTTGAAGAAATTGCCGTTGCCTTGACTCGCTGCGATGCACATACCTTGGGTTCCGAAATCCATACGTGCATCTCCACCGGCTTTCGCCTCGGCATCAAGTTCTCCGTTAATATACATCCATGCGATCTGTTTGCTCTGTGACCCGACAAAGTAGTACCATTCCGGTTCAAACACATCATAAGTCGTGTGTATCGGTAATTCTACGCCTTGCGTTGCAAAATAGAAGCCGAACAAAATGCCGCCACGGTTGAACGTAATGTGAGGTCGTCCGCCACCGTTTAAACGATATAGCAGATCAATGCGGTTACCACCCTCAATTTTCTCGTCGGGTTTGAACCAAAACTCAATCGTCATTTCTTTAGGTTGATCAATTTTGAGCGGATCGAAGTTAACACTCCCATTGTTAAAATGGAGTGCTTGACCGACCACGCCCTCTACCCATTTCGCGTTTTTGATGTCGCCTGTGAAACCATTAGGTCCGACATCACCAGCCTTATCGCCTTTTCCTTCATCAAAGGGTATGTAGATTAGTAAATCTTTGTCTGGATCCGCTGCATGCGCGAGCAGACAACTCATCAAGAATACTGCCACTGCGAAAAAACAAACAAATTGTCTCATCTTTTTTTTTGAGGGAAACCACCTAAAAAACATTATTCGCATGCTATCAGGGGCAACACCTCATTTTTCCTCCAATTTTTCAATATGGGGACTTTAGTTCTCCCCAAGTTGTGGTTAATTTAGCGATCGGTTCAATGGATAGAACCTCTGGCACATAGTAGTTAACAATGAACTCACCCATAATATGGCTCCATGAAACCCCGGGATGTGGGACATCGCCGACATAAACCTGAAGGAAGATACCGAGGCGGCCGCCGGTGTCTTCATTGAATATCACAGCAGGGTCAACCCGATAATCTTCATCCTTATTTTCAGCGAGCGCGATCTCTAACTTCCATGGCGTTTCTTCGTAATCCTCTACGTGGAACGGATAAGAGGTGTTATACTTTTTCAGACTCGGTATATGGTCTTTGCCATCCTGTGTCGGAGTCATTTCAACTGGATTGGGCTGCCAAGCGTCCGGACCTCTGGCCTGCCACACGAAGGCTTCTGGAACATCAATGATATTGGGTAATCCATTTTGTTCGTTCGTTTCTGCGGGTCCTTCCGATGTATAAAAGGTGTATTCACCCGTATTGAAAATCGTATTACCGGCATCCAGAAATTCTTCGAGAATCGAACCATCAGGCTTCGCGTTGCCGGGTGGATAGATCGTAGATGGGGTGATACCTGTCAGAATCAAGGTATTTCCACCACCATCGGTATGCGCTTTAACCCAATTCGCCAACCCGTCAATATCTTTTGGTTCAAAAACCTCCAAGTTTACTCCTTTAAGAATTTTAATTAAGTTATCAATTTCCTGTTGCGCGCCCTTGGCATCTTCACGCGCCCACGGATGCGCGTCCGTGTGAAGTGCGAAATTGAAATTGGCTTCAACGTGAGTAGAAATCAAAGCTGTGAAAAGAAAAAGAGTCGCCAGTTTTTTCACTGCTTTCCTCCTATATGTCCTATTAGAACGTGAATATAGGCGGGCAAGGGAACCCGCCTTATGTTTATTTATCTACCTTTCAATTCACCCCACATAGTTGCTAACTTGTCAACGGGTTCAACGGCTGTCGGGGGGATACCCTCACCATTAATTTCAACGTATTCATAGGCGACAGTTGAATCTCTGCCACCTAAACCAGGGCGTCCCTTATCGTAGGTTTTATCCTGATTTTCAACCATCAGTTTCCCATCAATGTAAGTTCTGAGGGTTTCCCCTTCTACTTCAAAGACTATGGTATAGGCATCGCCACCTTTGTCGTCCTTTGAATCAGGACGTTTCGGACGGGGACCGCCGGTAATCTCATTTGCAGCGCCACCACTAAACATGAACAGGGAAGTGGTATGCGAGTTATAACTGATCTCCATGAAATAGAAATCTACTGCGGGTTCCTTTGTCCGTACGAACAGGTGAAAATAGGGACCGACCAGTTTTCGGGCTTTGACTTCCATCCGGTAATCGGTCCAGTTATCTTCGCCGAAATAGATACCCGAATTCTGTCCACCAGCAACAGTAAGTTCAAGCATACCGTCTTTGACTTTCGCTGTCGCCTGCGGTCCGAGTTCCCAATCTGCAATCTCTTTCTCGCTATCAAACTCGTAACGAATCGCGAATGCTGGATGTATCGCTAATATGAAAGTGAAACAGACACATATACAAAGGCACTGAACGTTTAACTTTTTCATGAGATCTTCTCCTTATAGGTCTTTTAAACACGAAACTTTTCGTTCGGTTTTCTTACGAGTTTGCCCATTAGGTTTTGGGCGTTTAGCAACTGCTCTAAAGTCCAGTTATTTTACACAACATTACGTAATCTGTCAACCTTCTCCTTAATTTGTATCAGGGCTTGTAGTGCCAACCACTTTCAGCCGCCTCGGATAGCAGCGATAGTCAGACAACCCCAACCGACAATAAATGCCAACCCCCCGATGGGTGTAATCGCACCGAGCCATCGGATACCCGTAAGACTCAGCACGTAAAGGCTCCCCGAAAAGATTAGGATGCCAGCCAAAAAACACCATCCTGATGCAGCCGTGAGCTGGTTCTGCCATTGCGATACCGCCCACGCCGCTGCAATCAGTCCGAGGCTGTGGTACATCTGATACCGTACCGCCACTTCAAACGTCTCAAGCATCTCCGGTGAGATTTTTGATTTAAGTGTATGCGCCCCAAATGCCCCCAAAACAACCCCAAGCAGGCTCAAACCCGAACCGAGTGCAAAGAATAGATTCTGCATAGATACTTCCTTTCAAGAGTTATCACTGCAACTAATTATAACTTAAATCTAACATATCTTGTCAGAATTTACCCATTATCATGTCTAATATCTATTTTATGCAACCTTTCGTCCTGACATACGCGTTACAGTAATATGAAGCCTCTATTTTTCTTTTGCATTACATGAAAGACAATAGGACTTACAGAAACTTAGGACAAGATGATAGGTTTTTGACTTTTAAACTCCCTAAATCGCCCAACCCCCCTTTATCCGCCCTTATCAGCGGGGTAGGGGGACTTTAAGAGGAAATGCGTCCGCCCTAAGACAATTTATTGGAGATTAGCCGCATTATAAAGACGATTATAATGTCTATTATAGAGAAGGTATTAGATAATAGCGTCATTCAGTTTTGAGTTATGGATTTATAGTAAAGCCGATAGGTAAATGGACATCTTTGTAGCATAAACTTTTAGTTTGTGCCAGTCTGAATGCCTGTCATAGGGATTCAGACTGTTTGAGAGTGCCCAATTAACTATAGGTTTTACTATAAAAGATCAACAGGATACCTTCAAGACTTACACAACCGCCCCGAGGGGCAGAAGAGGTAGCACCGTCCAGAATGCTGTTATCAAGAGAGACGTTGTATGGGAATTACGACCATATTATCGGTGAGAGTCCAGCGCATCTTAAAGTGCTGAAACGTATTGACACGTTCGCAAAATCTGCTAAAATAGTGCTTATTTCTGGCGAGACCGGAACAAGTAAAGAACTGGTCACGCGTGCTTTGCACGCAGAGAGCCTTTATGCAATGCACCCTATATTCGTCGTGAATTGTGCGGAGATTGCGGAGGGTTTGACAGAAAGTGAACTCTTTGGACATGAGAAGGGCGCGTTTACCGGCGCAGACCGGCAACATATTGGACTATTTGAAACCGCATCGGGGGCACACTGTTCCTTGACGAAATCTGGGAACTTCCGATGTCCCTACAACTGTGGCGAATGTAATTAGCAGACAACGAGGTAAGAGGCTGATGTTTTGCCTGGTCTCTTACCTTATACTAAAAGGAATCTGAAAATGAAAGCAATGATCTTTGTTTGCGTTTTTTTGGTGGTGTTGGTGGGTTTCTGTGTATATCTCGAAGTTGGCACACGCAATTTTGCGGATAGCCTTCCAAAAGCTCCTACCATTAAAGAGAATCCTCAAGACAGCACTGTTCCAAGTGTGTTAGAAGTTGATAAACCTGTGCCTTCATTTCACTCAGAACGGGTTAGTGAGAACACAGAAGCGTCGCGGGAATCAGCGAAAAA
This sequence comes from Candidatus Poribacteria bacterium, assembly GCA_965200345.1. Classification (GTDB taxonomy): domain Bacteria; phylum Poribacteria; class WGA-4E; order WGA-4E; family WGA-3G; genus WGA-3G. The sequence goes on along the minus strand of OZ241378.1, from coordinate 6,222,674 downwards.
TAATGAGAAACCTTTAGATTTTGACTGGAAGGACGACACAGCAGCACTTGAAACATTAGAACAAGAGAGTAGCGATCCGTTTTCTGATTATCTGGAGTTACAAGAGGCAATAGAGCGTGGTACGTTGATTACCGCGGATATGTCGGGTGAGGAATTGTATAATGCTCGACAAAACCAAATGCTTGAGGAGTTTGGCGATATACCAGAAGTGCATAAGGTAATGGAGTTTAACCGAAAGTTTGATAGCGATGCGCCGATCTCTTTGGACGAAAAAATTGAATATCAAGAGGCACTTGTTAAACTCTATCCGAACTCTACGAACAAAAAAACGCTTGCTTATTATAAGTGGTTGTACCCCCGTGGTAATTCTCCTGAAGATATTGGTAACATAAATTCTGAGGCGATCGCCGAATTACGTTCTATGGGGATAAGCGTCAAAGAGGAACTGACAGAAAGTGGGTATTCCGTTAAAATTTCAACAAAATAATCTGAACACTTACATCAGTAGGAAGATGCAGTAGATTTCCCTATTCGCCGCCTTTTTTATTACATTCGATAGCGGGACAACCTCGCGCACCGCCTCCAAAGCACACTGAGGTGTACTCACTTGTAACCTTCCACCCAACCACCCTTGCTGTCCAATCTATTCTATTCCCGTCCGATCGGATACCGGAGGTAGTCACGTCTCCAGAAGAACCCAATCAATTAGTTTGCCACCACAGAACCCTGCACAAACGAACAATTTATGCTACCGTGAGAAGCGAACCCTACCACATGCAAAAACTCTTACACACGCAAAAATTTCTTTGACATTTTTGTTGCATCGTGCTAAAATGTAATTTCAACGGCATAGCTCACTCTATTCCGTAGTGGTTAACAGTAAAAGGAGAAATTTTTGGACGTATGAAACAATACAGAACCGATGAGATCCGGAACATCGCAATTATCGCGCATTCAGGAGCAGGCAAGACATCACTCGTTGAAGCAATGCTTTACAACGGTGGTGCAATTGAGCGTATGGGGGCTGTTGATAGTGGAACTTCTGCAGCTGACTATGCCGCTGATGAGATAGAACGTAAAACCACCCTCAATTGTTCAGTCTGTATCGCAGAATGGGAAGGACACAAACTAAATCTGATTGATACCCCCGGTGCAGAAGATTTTTACGGGGACCTTTATAGCGTACTCCGAATCGTCGACGCGGTCGTCATCGTTGTTGACGCGACAACCGGTGTCGAAGGTGGAACGGAAAAGGTATGGGAAGTCGCCGACCAGTATGGACTCCCACGTCTCATCTTTATCAATAAGATGGACAAAGAGAACGCCAGTTTTGAAAACGCGCTCGCAAGCATTGAAGATATTTTAGAGGCCCGAGCTGTCCCTATCCAACTACCGATTGGGAAAGAGGATAATTTCGCAGGTGTCGTTGATGTGATACAGATGGCGGCATATCTGCAACCCGATGGCAACAAGCGCGCCGCGAAAGCGGAGATCCCGGCAGAATTAGAGGCGCAGGCTGAAGAAACGCGTGAAGCACTCGTTGAAGTCGCCGCAGAAAGCGATGACGAACTCATAGAGAAGTTTTTTGAAGGCGAACTCACTGATGAAGAAATTCAGAACGGTTTACAACTCGGTATTTCTGAGAACCAATTTACCCCCGTCCTCTGTGGTGCGGCATTGAACAATGTCGGCGTGCAGCAATTGATGGATACACTCATGAACGGGTGCCCATCTCCGGTAGATGTTGGGGCAGTAAAAAGTGCTGAGAATGAGGAAGAAACCCGCGAACCGTCATCAGATGCTCCAATGTCCGCAGTTGTTTTTAAAACGATTGCTGACCCGTTTGCGGGACAATTGAGTTTCTTCCGCGTTTATTCCGGCACGTTGCAAGGAGATTCCCAAGTTAGTAATTCAACGCGTAGAGAAATTGAACGCCTCGGCAAAACGACGTTCATGAACGGTAAAAATGCGATTAGCACGCCACAGGTCGAAGCAGGCGATATTGGTGCGCTCACTAAACTCGCCGCGACGCAAACAGGCGACACCCTCTGCGATAGAGATGCCTCCATCCAACTTGCAGGTATTGACTTTCCGAACTCGGTGCTCTCTTACGCGATCCGTCCGACGCGTGAAGGCGATGATGAAAAGTTGATGACATCCCTCACACGCATGTCTGAAGAGGATCCGGTATTTAGAATTGAACGGAACGAAGTCACGAAGCAATTGCTCGTCTCAGGGCTTGGCGACCTACACATCACTGTCAACCGAGAACGGATGGCAGATAAATTCGGCGTAGAGACGGATGTTGAACCACCGAAAGTTCCGTACCGAGAAACGATTCGGAGAACTGTCCAGGCAGTCCAAGGACGGCACAAACGCCAATCCGGTGGCAGAGGTCAGTTCGGTGATGTCACGATAAATCTCGCCCCCTTGCAACGTGGCGAGGGTTTTGAGTTCGTTAACAACATTGTCGGTGGGGCGATCCCGCGCAACTATATCCCAGCTGTCGAAAAAGGCATCCGCGAGAGAATGGATAGAGGGTTACTTGCGGGTTTTCCAATCGTTGACATCCAAATTGATCTCTATGATGGTAAATACCACCCTGTCGATTCTTCAGATATGGCGTTCCAGATTGCGGGTTCTATCGCCTTCGCTGCCGCTGCCGAACAAGCCGACGCGTGTCTGCTCGAACCGGTTATGAATGTTACAATCACAGTCCCCGAACAGTTCATGGGAAACATTATCGGTGACCTGAATGGACGGCGCGGACAGGTGATGGGTGTTGAGCAGGCAGGGAAAAAGCAGGTCATTCAGGCGAACATCCCGCTTTCAGAGATGCTCCGGTATTCGATTGATCTTAAGTCGATGACGAGTGCTCGTGGTAACTTCACGATGGAATTTTCGCACTATGACATCACACCTGACGATGTCGCACAGAAAGTCATCACTGCTTCAAAAACAGAAGAGGAAGAGTAGTAACTACTGGCGAGGTTTTAAACCTCGCCTCTCTTTGTATTTTGTAAGCGTGGTTCACAAAATATTGGCAAGCGTTTTTCAGCTAAGAACGTATCGACTCAATTCACATCAACGAATAGAGGTTTCGCAGATGGCGTATAGCGATTGGACCTTGGAAACAGTGAAGAAAGCGTTTCAGCTGGAAGAAGTTAATGCAGCCGGCATCTTTTCTAACGTAGAACCGGTGGAACCGAGTGCACACCTTGCCACGGCCTTAGAACGGAACGTTCCCTTAGCCTTTGCTATGGGCACTGAGAAGGCAAAATCAGAACTGATTGTCTCTGCAATTCTGGTTGAACTCTGGGAGCACTTCGACCGTCAGATCAGTTTTTTTTCGGGGATTGACTTTAATGTTGATGCCGAAAACGGCTTGACCGGCATTTGTGATTTTTTGGTAAGTCTGTCGCCAGCACAATTCCACGTGGAAACGCCAGTCATCCACCTCGTTGAAGCGAAAAGGGATAATCTGACAATAGGGCTCGGACAGTGTGTTGCAGAGATGGTTGCCGCCCAACGTTTTAATGTCGAAAAGGGGAATGACATTCCTCGCGTCTATGGTGCAATTACGTCAGGCATAGATTGGATATTTCTTAAGTTAGAGGGAAAGAAACTTCAGCTTGATATGGCAGCCTATACAATTGAGCGATGCGACAAAATTCTCGGTATCCTCACTGGTATGGTGGCACAAAAGGCGTGAAGGAAACGGGCAGATAACACCATCCGCCCGTTGTCAAAACCGACTAACTATCCAAATGGAATATCGCCATCTTCAATTCGGTCATCTCTTCTATGGCGTACTTCGGTCCCTCTTTGCCCATACCGCTCTCTTTGACACCACCATACGGCATCAAGTCCGCACGCCACTGTGTGCCCCAATTCACCATCAAGTTACCAGATTCGACCTCACGGACGAACTTCATTGCCCAATCGACATTCTGCGTGAAGATAGCGGCACTCAGTCCATAGTTCGTATCGTTGGCGAGTGCGATTGCCTCGTCAATGTCATTGACACGCGTCACACCGACAGCCGGTCCAAATACTTCATCACAGGAGACCTTCATCTCTGGCTTGACGTTGGCGAGGATAGCCGGAGTCACAAACTGATCCTGCTTCTCGCCACCGGTGAGCAGTTCCGCACCGTCCGAGACGGCTTCCTGAATCCATTCGGCGACACGGGAGGCATCCCCTTCTCGGATCATGGGGCCCATGCGTGTCCCTTCTGCGAGTGGGTCGCCAGTATTGATTTGGGCGACTTCCGCCTGGAACGCATCTAAGAAATCACCATAGATTTTCTCATGTGCGATGACGCGCTGCGTTGAGATGCAGACCTGTCCTGCATTAGAGTAACCAGACGCTGCTGCCGCACGTGCGACCTTTTCAGGGTCGGCATCGGGCATGACGATGAGCGGAGAATTTGAGCCGAGTTCCATCGTGACACGCTTTAATCCAGCGACCCGACAGATATGTTCACCGACATCACGGCTGCCGGTAAAGGTAATCTTTCGGACGCGCCGGTCTGCACAGAGGGTATCACCGATTTCGCCGCCGGGGCCTGTCACACACTGAATCGCTTCAGGTGGCGTGCCTGCTTCCAGAAAGAGTTCAACGAGTTTCAATGCGGAAAGCGGTGTGTCCGTCGCGGGTTTGATAATAATTGCGTTGCCGCCAGCGATTGCGGGACCGGCTTTGTGGCAGACAAGGTGCAGTGGAAAGTTGAAGGGGCTAATACCAGCAACGATACCACACGGCATACGTACCGTAAAGCCGAGTTTGTCTTTGACACCGGGCGCGCCTTCAAGCGGAATCGTTTCGCCGGTTAACCGTTTTGATTCCTCTGCTGAGAGCGCAATGATTTCAGAAGCGCGTGTGGCTTCAACCGTTGCCTCGGCTAAGATTTTACCTTCTTCGCGGGTAATCACCTCAGCGAGTTCGCCTGCGCGTTCGACCATCAAATCCGCCACTTTCCGCAGAATTTCATAGCGTTCATAGCCTGTCATTCCCGCCATGATCTTCGCCCCGCGTTCTGCGGTCTGAATAGCAGTTTCAACGTCGTTTGCGTCTCCTCTGGGGACGGTATCAACAACTGAACCGTCGAACGGACTCAGTACGTCAATCTTGTCGGATTTGTCAATCCATTCTCCACCTATGTGCATTTGCATAATACGTTTTTCTCCATTTCTAATTTGACACATGGTGTGTATGGCAGGCACAAGACCTTTCCCTATAGCACACGAATGTGCCTGTTTCTTATTTTTGCGTTTTCAGTAATGCCCAAGTTGTCGTCGCTTTTCCAGCTGCATCCACAGCAGCATAGCCAGCCAATCCGCTATCCATAACATCATTGAGTTCATCTTTAGAGAGTGCTTCAGTGAAGAACCCAACTTCGTCAAAAAGTCCAGTTGCTGCAACATTGCCAGGTCGCGCGCCGATCCAGATTGGCGATTCACTGGTATCCAGCGTCCCGCCGCTCGGTTCCTCACCATCTACTTTTCCATCAACGTACATCTGAACGTTTTTGCCATCATAGATTTTAGCGATGTGATGCCACTTACCATCAGCAATGATCGTTTTACCGTCAATACGCCCGACGTTTCCCTTGACGTGCCACATAAAGACCGGATAATCGTCAGTGTGAATCCATATATCAAGATGGCGCACATTTTCTGGTTCGGGCCAGACATCTCCGTTCCGCCAAACAACATATTGCCACGAGGCGTTTTCCAATTTCACCCATGCGACAAACGAGTAGGGATCGGAGTTGAAAACGTCGTCGTGATCAACACGGACGTAACTATCACCTTTGCCGGGGAATTTCAATGCCCCGCCGAACTTGCCGTCTTTTACCCATTCAAGGCTACCCTTGATATCACCATCGTGTCCGCTGACGATATCTTTGGCAACCTTTCCACTGTTATCCTCAAAGAGCCAAGCACTCGCCAAACCGAGTTTTGCAGCGTGTGCATTAACACCGAACCCCATCATGAGGATTAGTAAACTCAAAATGACTATGAAAACTTGCGTTTGGCAAACAGAGATTACGCTTTTCATTTCTCCCTCCTTAGACGCGGCAATTGTCAAGTGCGTCCTCATTCAATTCAACCCCTAATCCAGGTTTATCTGGAACAGTTGCATACCCATCAACAAGCGGAATCGTTGATGGTGTGACGAGATCATAGGCTCGCAAGGCATTAAGCGTCATTGATGGCATGGTGGCATTCGGCATCACCGCGGCAAGATGCATGACGTAAGCGGTTGTGATACCGAGTCCGACAATCTGTATCCAGACGGGAAGATGTGCAGCATTCGAGATAGTCGCTTCGCGTTTGGCATTGGCAGCGCGTGAGTCAGGATAGGCAATAATAAACGAGTCGTTCATCTTTGCCCGAATCGCTTCAATCGGATCCGGATTCCCGAAGTGGATTGTTATCGGCATGTCAGTCTGGCGTTTAATTTCCTGATAACCTTCAATATCGGCTTGTGGAATCGGCGTTTCAAACGACTCTATATTGTAATTTTGAAGGTGGCGCGCAACCTCAAGTGTGCGTTCCGGTGTCTCAAACGAGTCATTCGCGTCAACGCGGAGCCGATAATCATCCGGCACAACAGAGGCGATCGCCTCGACCTGCTCAAGTACTTCAAACCATGGACGTGCCTTAATTTTGTGGAGCCGATAGCCGAGGGCGTAAGCGTGCTTTGCTTCTGCTGCCCACTCCTCTGGTGTCATGTCAATAGACCAGTAGCCGAACGAGGTTTTGTCGTGAACCTTTTCGCCCAGAAGCCGATGCACCGGAACACCGAGTGCTTTGCCCATGATGTCGTAAAATGCTTGCTGAAGCGGTGTGGGTGCCCAACCGTTCATAAACTCAAACGGATTTCTGCCGATATAGCGTTGAACGACCTCGTCCGACTGGTGTGCACCGTCGCCAATTCCGACAAGTCCGACATCGGTATGGACTTTGTAGACGTAGTCAATCTGATACAGATTACGACGCGTCATCAACTCGTAGATGCCTTCATGATACGGCACTTTCACTTTGATAACGTCAATATGCGTAATTTTCATAAGCACCCCCGCGGAATAGTTTTCAGTTATCGGTCTTTAGTTAAAAGATTTTCGTTTAACACAGTCCCTTTTAACTGACGGCTGCTAACTAATTACCACTCTTCTAAATTATTCATCCCGCCGGATCCAGCTGACAACATCCTCAGCCTCACCTGTTCCGCCTTCAACTCCATCACTTCCAAACGAGATGAGATCGTACCCGTACCGGTCGTGTATGCCGGGACGGATATAGATATAAGGGTTTCCCCACGGATCCTCAGTAATTGGGATCTGGATGTAGGGTAGCAGCCAATTTATAGGTATCGGCGGTGCCTCAGGTTTTTCCCAGAGTGCCTTCAAGCCTTGTTCAGTTGACGGATAATCTCCGTTATCTTTGGCATATCTATCCAGAGCGATGCCAAGCGTTTCAATGTCGGCATCGGCTTGTGCTTGTAGTGCACGTCCTGCTTGTCCGAGCAACCGAGGTGCGAAAAGCACAGCGGCAATAATCCCAAGGACGACGACGACCACTAAAATTTGTATTGATGTTAATCCTGCTTGTTTAGAATCAATTGGTTTCACATTTTCCTCCGCAATCTGCGCATACATGTCTAACCTGACATAGCACGGACAAAATAGTTATCAGTAGTCAGTTAAAGAAGTTTATGGTTCCCATAGCTGCCGATAACTGAACACTCTCACTGCAAGGCAGACTGACAACCGCTTTTAGTGTATCACATCTTCCAAGTTGTGTCAATTTAAAAAATCGCTTGACACGTCCCACCACGCGCCCTATAATAATCTATCATAAACGGGATATCCTATCACAGGCGGAAAGAATATGACTCCACCCAAGAAGGTGCTTGTTACAGGGGCAACTGGACAGATTGGTTACATGACATACAAGCGGCTGAAAGAACAGCCGGAAAAGTACGATGCTTATGCACTCGACTACAAAACGGAACCATCGGTTCGCGTTCCTGGCTCATGGGTGCTTGAAATACCAGATGAGAAATTCGCCTTGTGCGATATTGCTGATTTTGATCAGGTACGACAAGCCGTTTCTGGCATGGACGTTGTCGCGCATCTTGCTGCAGACCCGAGCGGAGAGAGCTGGGAGAGTTTGTTGAACAACAACATCGTTGGAACCTACAATATCTTTGAAGCGTGTAAAGTCGCCGGAGTTGGGCGCATCGTCGCCGCCAGCAGTATTACAGTCTCACAGGGATATCGCGAACAAGAACCGTACAAGGCAATGATGGAACGCCGACATACAGACATACCGGACGATGTTGAGATGATTACGCCGGATATCCCCGCAGAGCCGAGAAGCCTATACGCTGCAAGCAAAGTATGGACAGAGGCTTTGGCGCGAACTTACGCCCATCGTCATGGGGTGTCGTGTATTTGCATTCGCATCGGTCAAGTTGAACGAGATCGTCCTCGGCCACCACAGGGTGCCGACATCTACGTGAGCCAACGCGATATCGTCCAGATATTCGAGCGGTGCATCAATGCTAATGATAACTTAAGATTTGAGATTTTCTACGGCATGTCAAACAACGACTTACGTTGGGTGGACATCTCAAATGCAGAGAAAAAGGTAGAGTTTGTACCTCAAGATCGAGCAGAAGATAATCATGATTATGATGCATGACCAATCACAGAAAAGATTTGTGACATAAGTTTTGAATCTATAAAACAGTGGAGGGATCCAGGGATGGCGAAGACGGTTTGCATTGTTGGCACAATGGATACGAAAGGCATAGAATTCGGATTCATCAAAACGCAGATAGAATCAGCTGGCGTCTCAACGTGTGTTATCAATACAGGTATACTGGGAGAACCGCAATTAACACCGGATATTTCTGGAGATGAAGTCGCACAAGCCGGGGGTTCGTCTCTACAAGCATTGCGAGACGAAGGTGACCGAGGTAATAGCGTAACTATCATGGCACAGGGTGCTGCAGCACTGGTTGCTGAGAAACACGCCGCAGGTGAAATTGACGGGATAATTTCTCTGGGCGGCTCTGCAGGCACAACCATCGGAACTACGGCGATGCAGGCGGTCCCAGTGGGTGTTCCGAAACTCATGGTGTCTACACTGGCATCTGGCGATACGAGTCCCTATGTGCAATCGAAAGACATAAGTATGATGTATTCCGTCGTAGACATCGCTGGCATCAACCGTTTGTCCCGGCAGATTCTCGCCAACGCCGCTGGTGCGATCGTCGGAATGGTGAACGCGGAAGTACCCGAAACAACAGCAGATAAGCCTTTAATCGCAGCGACGATGTTCGGTGTGACAACCCCATGTGTCACAAAAGCAAGAGAAATCCTTGAAGCCGCTGGCTATGAAGTGCTTGTGTTTCACGCAACCGGCACGGGTGGTCAAGCGATGGAAGATTTGGTCAAAGGTGGGTTCCTTGCTGGCGTGTTAGATGCTACGACGACTGAACTCGCCGACGAGTTAGTGGGCGGAATTCTGAGTGCCGGTCCCGATCGGTTGGAAGCCGCGGGGGAATCCGGACTGCCGCAAGTTGTCGCACCCGGTGCACTGGATATGGTGAACTTCGGTCCACCGGACACTGTACCAGAGAACTTCAGCGACCGACTGTTCTATCAACACAATCCAACAGTGACCTTGATGCGGACGACCGCTGAAGAAACCGCTGAACTCGGACGTATCATGGCGCGTAAACTCAGCGAAGCACAGGGACCCACTACGGTCATCATTCCGACACAAGGCGTATCGGCGATTGACAAAACAGGGCAACCCTTTGATTCGCCCGAAGCGCGAACTGCATGGAGCGAGAATCTAAAGGCGAACATTGGTGGAAATGTCACAGTTATTGAGATGGACGCTCACATCAATGACGACGAATTCGCGATAAAACTCGCAGAAACGTTGTTGGCAAATATACAGTAAAGAGGAACAAATGGCAAAGACTTATAAAACACTTACTGAATCAGATGTTAACCATTTCATCAAAAAAGGGCATATTGTTCTAAAGGACTGCTTTCCACGCGAATTGGCGGAAGAGTGGCAGGCGTTCGCTTTTAAACGGCTCGGTTATGATCCAAATGACCCGACGACGTGGGAGCAACCGCGCATCCATCTACCTTCGATGAATCGCGTGCCGATTCAGGAAATCGCGCCGAGGGCATGGGATGCTATCTGTGATCTTGTCGGTGGTGAAGACAGGGTTATCAATCTTTGGGATAACGCAAAACCGACATGGGGCGACGGCTTTATTATCAACTTTGCGTTAGGCGCGGACACACCTTGGCAACCACCTTCTCCAGAGGTGAGCGGTTGGCATAAAGACGGCGATTTTTTCCGCCACTTCTTAGATAGCCCAGAACAGGGATTGCTTACCATCGTTGTCTGGTCGGATATCTATCCACAGAGCGGTGGAACGTTTGTAGCGTGCGATTCTGTCCAGCATGTTGCACAGTGGTTATATGAACACCCAGAAGGATTGTTACCGAGCAGCGGTTTTGGAAAACTCATTGGCAAATGCAAAGATTTTGTAGAGATTACTGGAAACGCGGGGGATGTTGTATTGCTGCATCCTTTCATCTTACACGCCGCATCACAGAACCCGTCTCGCCGCGCGCGTTTTATTACGAATCCGCCCGTCGGTCTCGCGGAGCCGATGAATTTCAATCGTGAGAACCCAGACGATTTCTCGCCGGTAGAATTAGCGGTATTGGACGGATTGGGGAAAGACCGTTTGGACTTTAAGCCGACAGCACCGCGGGAACGTTTAGTGCCAGAACGTGTCCAGCGTCAAAAGCAGATGCTCGAAGAACAGAAAAAGCGGCTTGAGATGGGAGAGTAGGCGCGGTTGAATGAAGATTAATTTATTAATTCGGTAATGCCGGAACGTGCGATAATGCACTTCGCATTTGGGCGTGTACGCCGCAGAATCGCCCTACTACGAACCTGACCGTTTGTAGTAGGGCAATTCATTGCCCGTCTAAGCAAAAACCGGTTTTTCGACAACGGAGAAAAACCGAGCAGAAACCCCATAGTTTAAAAATCAAACTGATGTCGGCTTTGATAGCATGCCTTGCCTTTGCCACGAATAATATCTGCTTGATGCCATGTATCAACAGCACGATAGATAGCATCACTTTTACCAAGACGCTGTTGAAGTTCGGTTTTCGTAAACCAGTCATAACCGTTATTTGCGAGGGCATCAAGATTGAGGTTTTCATCCGAGAATCCGTAAACTCGGCAGATACCGTCTTCCATCTCAATATCTTCAATGTAGGACATCCACGACACTTCCAAATCAAGTTGTGTCTTAGTGAGTTCTTGCAGGGAACCTATCCTTGCCCCGACATCCCAACCGACGAGTTTCTCCTCTTCCCAACCTTCACCACCCGGCAATTTCCACTCCCCATCACGATGCAGTAAAAACTTTGATTCCTGACTTGATGTATCCTCAATGAGCAGGCGCGTCGTCGCAATCGGTTTGTCAAAACAGGCAGGTATGAGGCGTTTGCCATCGTCGCTTAATGCATCCAGAGCGGCGGGGTTGTATGGATAATATCCGGCCGCGGGGGGTGCGTTTACCGCACAATACTTATTGAAAATACCGCATCGGTCTCCAGTCGTGGTCCCTGCGGGTGCTTTGTGCCAGACATGCTCATTGACAACGAGTAAGTCGCCTACCTTGAGCTCTGGATCAATGAAGGATGCCAACTGTTTAGCATCGGGACGGGTGAGGTCCAAGATATGTGCATCTTTGTCAATCACCTGTGTCAGTTTATGCGATTTGGGAGACACGAGAAACGGACCATATTCCGAATCGAAATCGGTCAGCGGAATAATCGCAAACACCCAATTCATTGATGAACCGACGGGACGCCAGCGTTTGTAGTCGCAATGCGCACCGGCACCTTTATCACCCGGTGTTCGGAGATATGCGACATAGGCAGTGAGATGCGCAGGCTGACCCAGCACAGATTCCACAGCACCAACAACCGTCGGATGTTCAGCAATCGCAGTGAGTCCGGGTTCAGCGAGTCGATTGCCGCTGACGGTGTATTTTGCCGGTTGCGGATACTTAAGGGTTGACGGATAAGCGTCGCGTTTCACCTCTTTTTCGACGATGCATCGAAGTTCATCCGCTTCTTTCGCGGATAAAACATTACGCACGATTATATAACCGTCTTCATGGTAGTCTGCGATTTGTCGCTCGGTGAGAGACGGTGTTATCGTCGCAGTCATAATGAGATCTCCTTTGAAAATAATAGCGCAATTGATTGCGTATTTGGACGAAAAATGGGTCACTTCACCTTAATGACAACAAGCGTTATATCATCCGCCTGCGGTTCCCCGTCCGCCCACGCCGTGCTTGCTTTGAAAAGATGCTCAATAATCGCTTCCGGGGATTGATCTGCTACCTCTTCAAACAGTTCCTTCGTTTTTGGATAGTCTAACATCTCGTTTTCAGGGTTCAACATCTCTGGTAGCCCATCACTCATAAGCAAAACCGTATCACCGCTCTGGAGATCGAATGATGCTTCTTCTCGCTCAGCTCCGATGAAGCCTCCTAATGGCATCCCTTCAAGAAGTATCTCCTCAACAAGGTTTTCTTCTGCTCGATAGATGAGTGCTGGTGGCATACCTGCTCCTGCCAGCGTCAGTTTGTTGCCGTTGAGTGTTGTGAGCGTCATTGCCATGTACAACCGTTTCAGGTTCATGCTCTTAACACCTTGGGAGATACGTTCAAGCCTTTCCAAGTTCCCCGCTTCCGGTGCTGATGTCTTGAAAAGACTCTTAACAGCGGAAACGACAAGTCCGGCGTTCATGCCGTGTCCTGTAGCATCTCCAACTGCAATCGTGAGCTGATCGTCCGCCGTGAGATTGTAGTCATAATAGTCGCCACCGACCTCTGTCGCAGGGCGCATCTCAAAGGCGACATCAAGGTTCGGAAGTTGAGGGGCGGTCTGCGGTAGCATTGACACCTGGAGTTTACGCGCCTCCTCTAACTCTTCTGCTTTGCGCGTATTTTCAACCTCTAAGAGCTGACGTTCAAGTACCTCCGTTTCGAGTTTTCGGTGAGTCCGTGAGAAATTGCGAGCAAGATACACCGACATTGAGAAAAGTGGCGCGAGGGTGATAGCGAGGGTACTAAATTGCCAGCTTATGTTTCCATCATATTTTGTATATGAGACGAAAAAATCGAACATGAACGGCAGGATAATAGGCATGAGCGAGCCAAGCCCAAAAATCCACGCGCCATCTTTCTTCTTGAAGATGGCGACGATAATCACACGCGCCATCTCTAAAAACGTGAGGACGGTTAACAGTTGTAGGAGTAGAAACCCAGCGAGTGTTATCTCTAATTGAACTGGGACATTAGCCACTTCGATATATACTGTAGTTGCCCGGAGCGTTGGGATAGTATCAAAACGAAAGAAGATCAAACAGATAGTTATAACCCAACCAAAAAGAAAGAACCAAGACAGTTTGGGCAACTTCGGATAAAAGAGCGTGTAGAGAAATAGCATTCCCGCCAAAAATATCAGGACATAAACACACGCAAGTAACTGAAGTAGAAACAGAATTTGTGTTGGATTTGTTAAAAGGCCAAGTTGGAAAAAAAGAAAAACAAAAGCCCCAATACTTCCTGTCGAGATCGCAAAATAGAGGTTTTCTCGTGCTCGCGGATAAAAGATAAACAGTAACAGGTGCTGCAGCATCATGAAAACCGAAATCGCCGTCCACACCATCTGAAAAGTGGTGCTTTCGTGAACAACAGCCACACGCGATTTAATGTTTGAATTTAACCGTGTCAGTTTAAGACCGAAACCGAGCACAGGCATCAACGGATCAGAAGAGAAATTAGAATGCCGAACCGCGATGAGATGGTCAGTTTTGCCTGAAAACAAAATTACCTGTGGATCTCGCTCCCAATATGGTTTTTCTTCTGCCTCCCGTGTTCCCACTGTCCCGAATTCATAAATCAGCTCCCCGTCAAGATAGATTTCAGACGCACCCATTTGATACGTCACATGGAGTGCCAACGGCAAATTCCAGAGCTGCTCATCAGGAAGAGACAGATGAAGTCTGAACCAACCGATACCCTCCCACTCCTTTTCGGAGAGTTTCTTTCGAGATAGCAGTGTACTCGTGGATTTCCACGCGGTATCGTCAAAAGTTGGGCTTGCCCATTCTCGGTTATCACCCGGGTGATACTTCCAAGGTGCTGAGAACAAATCTGCTTTGCCTGAATTCACAGCCTCTAATGTCAACACGCGTATACCGGTGACCGGCACAGGTTCACTATCTTGCGCGGATGCTTGGCAGATGAATCCGAATACTATTAAAATGAGGTGGAATATTAGCACTAATCTGTGTTTCATCTTAAAAAACCGTACGTTCTCACTTCTCACAGCAAGTTTTGGCTTTCAAGCTGCGCCAAAAGGGGGTGTTTTATGACAGATGCGACTTCTGTCCAAGCCTCTTGGCTATTCTCACGTGAAAGGTCTGGCGTGAATCCGAAATCAAGGTAGATTTTGACCGCCGCAATTCGTCCAGTCGACGTGCCGAGAAAACAGCACTCGTGGGACCGCTTCAGGCGCGTCATCGCTACAGACATCATCGGTTTAGATAACCCACGCCCTTGATAGTTCGGGTGAACCGCCACCCAATGAATCTGTCCCCAAGTTTTACCATCCATATCCGGTTGCCACCACGCCGTGATTGTGCCGATCTCTTCGCCAGTGTCCGTGGTAAGGAAAAAACTCCGATCCTCCATCGCCAAAAAATCGCGTTTAAACTCACGCGCAAAAAGTCCATCATCAATGTTGATGTACGGTTCTGCCGCTTTCTGAATCCGCGTCCAGATATGCCCTTCATTGGAACGGTAATTGCGGATAGCAAAGCCTTCTGGAACAGGGAATTGCGGGATATTCTCCATGTTCTCACGGATCATTCTGACACTGTAGTTTTTCATGATTGGATGCTGGTTCACGGAAGATCAAGTTTGAAAACCTATTTCTTGTATAGGTTAATATAGCAAATTCTGTATAGGAGTGGCAAGGATATTTTGATAGTTGTCAGTAGGCGGTTGGAAATCTTGCCATCAAAGGAGGGAATAAATGGAACAGAATTCGGTTGCTTTTTGGCGGGACCATGTGGTATTATGTATCTATCATGGAAAAATCACCTACCCGCATCCCAATTTACACAATCGGCTATGGAAGCCGATCAATTGCAGAATTCATCAAAGTGCTTCATCAGCATGAGATTGCCTATCTCATTGATGTCCGCTCGGCACCCTATTCCCGCTATAAACCAGAATTCTCCAAAGCACCGCTCGCGAATGAACTCGAACAACACAATATCCGATACGTATTCATGGGAGACACACTCGGTGGCAGGCCGGAAGACGAAACGTGTTACGTCAACGGGAAAGTTGACTACGAAAAAGTCAAAGCCACAGAGTTCTACCAGCGCGGCATTCAACGCCTTCATACCGCTTTTACACAGCGACAAAGCGTTGTGTTGATGTGCAGTGAAGGGAAACCGGAAGAATGTCACCGATGTAAACTTATCGGGACGACGCTTACAACCCAAAACATCCCCGTTATTCATATTGACGAAAATAACGATCAAGTGACGCAGGAGCAAGCCATCGAACGCTTGACGGGCGGACAACTGTCAATGTTTGGTGAAGATACATTTCACTCTCGGAAAAAATACTCCTAATTCGATCCACTATGCAGAAAATCAAAATTGTCACCATCGGTGTATATGGCTTTGACGAAGCCGGTTTTTTTAATGCTTTATGTAAGGCAGAAGTCGATACATTCTGTGATATCCGAAGTCGGCGAGGTGTCCGCGGTGCGACTTACGCATTCGCCAATAGCAAGCGGTTGCAAGCACGTCTCGCGGAACTTGGCATCCGATATATCTATCGTAAAGACCTTGGACCGACGAAAGTCGTTCGAGAAAAACAGGCAGCAGCGGATAAAGCCATGAAAACGGCTAAACGTAAACGCACTGAACTTGGAGAGGCGTTTATTGAAGCCTACCACACTGAATGTCTGGATGCGTTTGACTCGCAAAGTCTGCTTGACGAATTGGAACCAGACGCACAGGTCGTGGCACTTTTTTGTGTAGAAACCGTACCAGCAGCATGCCACCGCTCTTTGGTAGCGGATAAATTAGCGAAAACTTTCAATCTGGAGGTCGAAGATATTCTACCGTGAGAGTTTTAATCGTTGCGAAAACCCGAATGGGCAGTGGCGCGTGCATCGGCGCGATTACAGAGACAGGAGAAAGTGTCCGGCTCATTCCGTACAACGCTGACCCACATGACGGCGCAAACCGAGAATATGAGGTTGGTGATATTTGGGAGGTCAGCGGTGAGCCTGAAACTTCATTGATCCCGCCGCATAACGAAAACTTTGTCGTTCGTAAAAAATCGCGCATTCGTACCGCGAAAGACGTGAAGGATTTGGTGAGTGCAATTCAACTTTTAATGCCGCCGAAAATTGGACACCCACGAGAACTTTATGAAGGCTTATTACAAAACACTGAGAACGGTAGACTTCACATCGCTAAACAAAGCGGAATTCCACCTTACAGTACCACATTTTGGAGGACGGATCAGCCACTGCCTCTTGATATAGAGAAGCAGAAGCCTCGGTATCGCTATCCTACAGAAAATGGCGGATGCACATTTACTTTCGGCGGTTTTCAAGAACCGCTCGAGACAATTCCTGCGGGCACGCTCCTACGAGTGTCGTTAGCACATTGGTGGCGACCAGAAGATAAACCAGAAGTAGAAGAGCGTTGCTACGCGCAAATCTCTGGCTGGTTTCTTGAAGAAGAAATACAGGAAGAACAGAAACCTTTTCGTGAGGAGAAACTGCCCCCATCCCAAACGCTAACACAAAGTCCCTTAGAAATTCTCCAAAACGTCTTTGGACATGAAGAGTTCCGCCCGTTTCAGGAGGAAATTATTAAGCACATCCTCAAGGGACAGGATGCCCTGATTATCTTACCGACAGGTGGTGGCAAGTCGCTTTGTTACCAATTGCCTGCACTCATCTTTGATGGTTTGACCGTCGTCGTTTCTCCTTTAAAGTCCCTGATGCAGGACCAAGTAATGCAGTTGGAACAAAGAGGAATTCGTGCCGCCTTTCTCAACAGCGACCTCAGCCTCTCAGAACAAGAAGCCACTATGCAGCGTGTCATACAAGGTGAAGTGAAACTGCTTTACCTGGCCCCTGAAACGTTGGTGAAGCCTGGAACGCTGTTGAAACTTGATAGATCAAATGTGTCATGCCTTGCGATTGATGAAGCACACTGCATTTCACAGTGGGGACACGATTTTCGTCTGGATTATCGAGAGTTAGATTCCGTTCGCGAACGATTCCAAAATTCCGTCTGCCTTGCGATGACTGCCACTGCAACTCCAAAGGTTCAAGAAGATATTAAACAATCGCTCAATTTTCCCAAAGGCAGTGAATTCGTTGATAGTTTTGACCGGAAAAACCTATTTATCGCCGTTGAACCGAAGGTCGAATTACTCACGCAGACACTCTCGTTTCTCAATAAAAATTCTGAAGGATCCGGTATCATCTACTGCCAAAGAAGAAGACAAGTTGAATCACTATATCAGGATTTAATAGAGCATGGAATTTCGGCACTACCCTATCATGCAGGTCTGGACATCGAAACTCGCAAACAAAACCAGGAAGCTTTCATGAACGGGGATGTGCAAGTTATAGTTGCCACAATTGCCTTCGGTATGGGAATAGATAAAGCGGATGTGAGGTTTGTTCTACATGCTTGGCTGCCAAAGAATCCTGAATCCTACTATCAGGAAATTGGGCGCGCTGGGCGTGATGGACTCCGGTCCGAGTGCCTCCTACTATTTGATTATGAAGATGCAGATATTATCAATGATTTCATTATTCAAGGAGCATCATCTGAACAAGAGGGACGATTCAAACGTTTACAATCCCTTGTCTCGTGGGCAACTACAACCGAGTGTCGCCGGAAAGTCCTGTTAGCCTATTTCGAGGAAGAATACAAGGAGCCAAATTGTGGAATGTGTGACAACTGCCACAAAGTTGATGAAGAACAGGTTAATTTGACAGTACCAGCCCAAAAATTTCTCTCTGGCGTTTACCGGACAAATCAGATTTTCGGGGAAGTATATATTATTGACGTGTTACGGGGTTCAAAACAAAGAAAGGTTCTTGATAATGAACACGACCAAATCAAAACCCACGGTAAAGGGAAAGAGTATAACAAGGAGCAGTGGCGATATTTAGCTCACCAATTCCTCCGAGACCAATTGTTGGAGCGGGATCCGCGGTATGGCAGTCTTCGCCTAACAAAGAAGGGGTGGGCGGTCTTAAAAAGTAGAGAGGAGTATTGGGGGTTTCCGGTGGATACGGTAAATACCGTAACTGAAGTAGGAACGGATACCTATAGTCCAACACCAGAAGAATCAAATACTTACGCTCCAGAACTATTTGAACAACTTCGCACCAAGCGCAAAAGTATAGCAGATCAGGAACGATTACCGGCATACTGTATTTTTCACAACAAGACTTTGCAAGCGATGGCGCGCCAACTACCACAATCGTTGGAAGAATTTATGAGAATTCATGGTATTGGTCCAGCGAAAACTGGAAAATACGCTAATGATTTTCTGCCTATTATCCGAGACTATCGCAAGAAAAACGGCATGGAGTCAGTAGAAAGCACAACTAAAGCACTGAATACTTATGATAGCACATCCAAAGCACCAAATGAGTATTCTCCAGAACTTTTTGAATTACTGCAAGCTAAACGAGATAAAATCTTTGAGAGAGAGGGGGACAAGGTTTACGAGGCTTTTCATGACAAAGCACTGCAAGCAATGGCGACCAATTTTCCGACATCTGAGGAAGCATTCAGACAGATATCCAGCATAGAACCAGAGAGATTTAAAAAATACGCCGACATCTTTTTATCGATTATCCGTGATTATTGCAAAGAACATAGCGTGGAGCCGGTAGAGAGAACAACTAAGACACTGAATACTTCTCAACTGGCACATGAGAAAACGAATGAATACGCTCCAGAGCTTTTCGAGCAGCTTCAAGACAAGTGTAAAACATTAGAAAAGGCAGAGCAAGAAGGGGTTTTCACTAATGGGACGTTAAGAGAAATAGCAACCTCTTTTCCGCGAACCAGAGAGGCGTTCGTGCAGATTCGTGGGGTCAGTCTCAGGAAAATGGAAAAATACGTTGATGATTTCTTACCGATCATCCGCGCGTATTGCGAAGAGCACAATATTGATTAAAGCACTGATTTTACCGCGATCCAGCAGTATTTTGGACATTTGAAGGTGCTTCCTGCATCACAGGAATGACGTAACTCCGAATTGTCAAACCTTCTATCGTTTCTGTCTCTACTCGCGGCTCCGGGTCCTGCCGATGATCAAAGACGATGTAGTACCCGGCTGTTACATCTTCAGATTTGAGATACGCTACGAGCTGCTTCTTACCGGCTTGATAGAGGCTGTCGCCTCTCCAAATTTTCGTTTCTACGATATATTTCTGCTGGTTATGGGCAATAATGATATCCATTCTGCCGCGACCGGTTTGGACCTCAATGTGCATGAAACCACCGATGATTTTAACAAACTGGTCAAGATATGCAAGCAGAAGATGTCTGCCAACAGATTCTTGTGGCGTATCAGGGACTTGTAGAATTTTGAACCCTGCACGAGCAATGAAATCCTGGAAATTATCAAGCAACGCCCCCATATCAATCTGTCCTGTCAGTGTGAGGTAATCCAGAAAACCTTCACGAGAACCTTCATGTAAGTACTCATCTTCCAGCCCGTTCACGACTGCCTTGAATGCTTGTAGAATGCAATAGAGATAAATTGGATTAACTATTTCACACATACCGTCATCGCCTCTTGCAATAACGCCGTACGTAGCCAGTTCACTGATAATGTCACTCCGTAGATTGAAATCAACACCGTCATCGCGCGCCATAATTCGCATGAGAACGCTTTCAAATCGGCGGTCTCTTCGGATATTGGTAATAAGGTGTGTAAGATTAACATTATCTTCCTCAAGGAGTTGCGCGTGCGCTTTTAAAAAGTGCGCCATGGTAATCGGTTCACTTTTCGGAATGTCCAATTCTTCGGTAAGAATCTGTGCAAATCGGTTGACAAGAACGGGTTGTCCAGCAGTCTGCTTATGGATAGCTGCTATAACTTCTGGAACAAAAACTTGCCCGACTTCGTCCGTATATTGCCCAAGCAGCTCGTGTACTTGTTCGAGCGTAAAGTTGGGCAGATGGAACTCATCTTGGATATTGAAAGGAGAAATTGAGCGGTCATAGTTGAGCTGTACAATACTTTTCACGCCGATGATGCCAACGCTGTGTGGACATCGCGGCTTACCAGAAATATAGATATGGCGGAGCGTATGCAAAAAATCGCTTAGGGCAGCCTGCGGGATACCATCAAATTCATCAATGATTAAGACGAATTTCTGGGGCATTAGCAAACGATCAAGGTGCCTAAAAAACCTTCTCATTGCATGGTGGTTCGTTAGAGTTGTATCCTCCAAAAATTGGATTAAAGCCTCAGAGGGTGTAACGCCGCGTCGCCGGAACAAGTGCTCAATTTCTTCGCAAATATCTTGGTAAAGGTTGGTATAAAAATCGGTAATAGATGTGTTCTTATACACATCAAAATTGAGTTGAATAGGGAAATAGTCTACAGTCTGTTCAGTTATAGAATCAGCTACAATTGCTGCTAAGGCATCTTGAAAGAAAGTAGTTTTGCCCGTTTGGCGGGGCGCGAAGAGTACAACATAGCGTCCTTCGTCAACGCGTTTGATGAAATCGGCGATCTCATTAGAACGTGAAACAACGTAGTGCTCCTGAGCGTTGACGGGACCTTGCGTCCAAAAACGTCTCATTTCCTTCTCCTCTCCGCGAAGTGTATCAACAAAATATTGTATTACATCCGGTTGATGAAATCAACAGAGAATTCCGTTTTCGGTATCTGATAACCAATAACCGTAATCTGCTACACATCCTCAATTTTCTCCAGTAGAAACGTAACAATATCCGGTGTCGAGTTCCGATCCACCCATTCAATACGCGTATCCCCACGGAACCAAGTTAGCTGCCGTTTGGCGAATCGACGGGTGTTCCGTTTCAGCTGCTCAACCGCTTCGAGATATGTACACTTCCCATCAAGATACGCGATCAACTCTTTATAACCAAAACTTCGGAGCGCGACGGTATCACGCGCATAACCCGCCGTTAACAACGATTCCACTTCGGCAATCAATCCGTTCGCAAGCATAACATCCACGCGTTGCTCAATACGTTGATAGAGCAGTGCCCGCGGCAGCGTCAAGCAGAAGGCAATAAACGGATATCGCTGGTTTTCTCGGTGCCACTGCTGCTGATGTTCGGACATAGGAGTTCCTGTCAATTCATAGACTTCCAAAGCGCGGACAACACGGACGACGTTATTGGGATGAATTCGCTCAGCGGACGCTGGATCGCAGGTGCGGAGTCTGTTGTGGAGAACATCAACACCGTGCTGTGCCGCTTCCTGTTCAAGTCGCTCTCGGAGCGTAGAATCTGCCCCCGGTCCCTCAAACAAACCGTCAACAACCGCGCGGAAATAAAGACCCGCACCCCCGACAAGCAGCACCCGCTTGTCTCTGCTTTGGATATCAGCAATTGCTGTGTCTGCGAGGAATTGATAGTCTGCAACGGAGAAGGGTTGGGAAATGTCTACGCAGTCTATGAGATGATGCCGTGCTGCTTGTTGTTCTTCAGCGGTAGGCTTGGCGGTGCCGATGTCCATCTGCCGATAGATTTGACGGGAGTCAATGGAAACAATTTCGGCATTGAGACGCTGGGCAAGTTGAATGGCTATCTCTGTTTTGCCGACTGCTGTGGGACCGAGAAGGCAGAGGAGTCCGGCTTTCATTTTCAGGATGCTACCGCTCTCAACTTGGGGAACCACCGTGTAAAGAGGGCAACAGCCTTGGGATCTTGGCGGTGCGGTGCGAACACGTATTTGCCTCTGCTTCTCTGCGAATAAGAGAGGGCATATATACCAAAAGCATTGTAACCAACAGCGACAACACCAAATGCATTGCCGCCAATAGCGATAATGCCAATCGCATTGCCGCCAATAGCAACAACCCCACAAGCGTTCATACCGAAAGCAAACACTCCAATCACATTGATACCAACGACGATAATGCCGAAAAGTAGTATGCTCATGGCGAATATACTATAACTTATCGTTCTACCATCAAACATCGCGCCTGTGTCCATAAATAGGGAGATGAGCCACTGTGAAAACCCCCAATTGGGTATGACAATACAGACAGTAATGATAGTGACGAGGGAAATTAAAATTGTGTAAACAACACTCCATCTTACCAGATACGGTTTGAACGCCTTTTTGAAGTTTTCGGGTGTAAATGTAGTTTGCATTTTGGGAATTCCTATTCGAGGTTACCGTTCCATAGCGGTGTCGCGAGCGTCTACAATCCAACCACCGCCGAGGACGTACTCACCGTCGTAGAAGACAGTGGCTTGTCCGGGGGTAATAGCGCGGCGTGGTTCGTCAAATTTCACAACTGCCTCGGTTTCGCTGATAGGAGAAATTGTTGCGGGCCCGCCGTCATCACGGGACCGGATTTTGACGTGTGCGCGGATCGGTTCCGTTAACTTCTCCATAGCAATGAGATTGATGCGCTCGACGTGCATCGTGTCCTCAAGGAGGGCATCGGAGTCGCCGACAACGACGGTGTTCTCTGTTGCGTTGAGTTGTGTCACATAGAGCGGTTTGCCGACAGCAATACCCAACCCGCGCCGCTGTCCGACGGTATAAAACGCGACACCGTCATGCTTACCAAGAACATTGCCTTTTTCGTCAACAATATCGCCGCCCTCGATTTTCTCTGGGACTCTGTCTTGAAGAAAACGTCTGTAGTTGGTATCAGCAACAAAACAGAGTTCTTGGCTCTCAATTTTTTCAGCGGTGCGTAATTGGTACTTTCGGGCAAGGTCTCGTACTTCGGATTTCGTGTATTCACCGAGGGGCATCATTGCACATTGCAATTGCTCCTGTGTCAGCGCGGCGAGGAAATACGACTGATCTTTGCTCATATCAAGTGCTTTGCGTAAAAGGTAGCGTCCTGTCTCTGGATCTTGCTCAACACGAGCATAATGTCCAGTGGCGATGACATCGCACTCCAATGTTTTGGCGAGGTCAAGAAGTCTGCCAAATTTGAGTTCTCGGTTACATACCATACAAGGGCTGGGTGTTCTACCGACGAGGTATTCTTCCACAAAGTAGTCAATAATCTGCTCGCGGAAAGCGTCCTCGTAATTCACGCCGTAGAAAGGGATACCGAGTTGCGTCGCGACGCGGCGTGCATCCTCAATACCTTCAAGCGAACAGCAGTTCGGACGCTCCGGGTCTACCTCAATAGTATCAGGCGCGCCGAGGCGCATGGTGATGCCTGTGACATCATAGCCTGCGTCAACCATCATGGCAGCAGTGACGGAGCTGTCTACACCTCCGCTCATTGCGACGAGAATCTTTTTCATAGGACTACTCAGTTAAGTAGGACTTACGCATTTTGCCTTAAAGTCCCCCTATCCCCCTGATAAGGGGGATAGGGGGGGTGTTTTGCTGGGGTGTTTCCTATAGGGGATTTAGGGGGTTTAAAGGGCATAAATTTCCACTTTTTGCATCGAAATGTCCAATATTTCCTTAATTTGCGTAAGTCCTGTTAAGTTAGAAATCTGGCGTAAAGCACGCTTACCAATTTTACTTAATTATACCACATAATAGCCGATTTGTCAGGCAAAATTTGGGGCACTTCCAAGGCTATTTAGTTTTCGGTTTTTTCGTCCAAACGGCGACATCAACGCCGATAATTGGCTAAGCGTCTTCTGTCCGCTTACATCTTTGGAAATTCTTTTCCGAGTTGTGCTTGAATTTCTGCCAGTATTTTTTCCTTAATATTACCCATCATCTTTTCTAACACTTGTTCGAGCATTTGTGTATCGGGAATACTTTTTCCGAGTTGCCCTTGAAGCTCGGCGTGAATCTTTGTCTCTATGGTGCCGAGCATCTTAGGCACAAATTCTTTTAGAATTAATTCTTCAGTTGATTGATCCAGTTCTCTTTTATCTTCTTGTGTCATGTGAAATTCTTCTCCTTGTAAGTGTTCGCGTAAGCGTTCACGCGCCCGATAGAGCCAACTATGGATTGTGTTCACCGATACCCCCAAAAAACTACCAATCTCTTTAGTCGTCATTTCATCAAGGTAGTGGAGCGTGACGACGGTGCGTTCCTTTTCCGGGAGTCTTTCGAGAAGTTGTTTAACAATTTCATAATAATGCTCAGCAGTTTCTGTTTCCCGCTGTTCCGACATATAACGCGTATAAGAGAGTTTCTCCACAATATTTTCTATACGCGGGTCCTCCAAGGATTGCATCTCAGGTTTTTGCTTTCGTAGCCAATCAATGCAAAGCCGATTGGCGATCACATAGAGCCATCCAGCAAAAAGATTAGGATTCCTGAGTGTAGAAAGGTTCTGATAGGCTTGGAGGAAGGTGTCTTGTGTGATCTCTTGAGCATGATGAAAATCACCGATCTTCTGCCATGCCAAGGCGTGAACGCTTTTTTGGTATTTTTCAACCAATGTGGTGAATGCGGTGTGGTCGCCCGACAAAATATCGTGAATAAGTTGAACGTCATCTTTTTCCATCAGGATACTCCTCTCAAATATCCGACCTGAAGAATTTCAGGAAGGCAATAGTTGTCAACCCACCTGCAAAGAAGCAGAGTAATAGCAAATCAACAGCGGCGTGCTGGAGCGTTTCTTGCAGGGTTAGTTCTGTGATCGGCGGCGGTGGCATCGGGGACGGGATCTCTGCTGTTTCGATGAGAGCAGCGTCTGACATTTTGCTGAACATTTCTGCATCCAGCACCTCATAATAGCGAGTGCCCGTTTGAAAGTAGGTATTCCTTTTCACCTGACCAGTTTGTGTGGCATCCGTTGCGAGAAAAATGAAGGAAGACGTAGGCGTGATTCGGGAAAAGTTTATGCCGATTTCATCTTGGCGTTTTCTTTCTCGCAGATAACGTCTGTCAAGCTTCGCCGCGAGGTTTCGGTATTTTAACCGAGCCGTCTCTTCAAGTGGGAGCATCTTCGCATTCATTTTGGCGACAAACGCTTCATCCAATCTAAAGAAGCCGGTCGTTGCCTCTCCCTGCTTAGATTCCTGTATCATTTTACCCATGATTTTGTTTCTTTCCGTTTCGAGAGTGGCATGCAATTCTGCTCGCCTCGCTGTCTTTTCCCTATAGACGCTCTCCGCTGTTGAAGTCGGCGCGAGGGTTTGCGCTGCAAGAAACCCAACTCGCGGTAAGATCAGAACAGCGAACACCCAAACGGTAAAGGCGACGATGAGTGCTGTCTTGGAACTGTCAAAATAAATCGAAATCACAGCACCGATTGCAAAAAAGACAGCAATGTGGAGCAGCGAGATGCCCATGAGGTAGAGCACACGCGGAAAGATGTCCGGTTCAGCCAATGGAAACCCTTGCCAGACCAACACGAGTAAGCCGATGATTAATGAAACTAAGAACGGAACGATGAACACAAGGTATCCGCCGATGAGTTTGCTCCACAAAAACATATCACGTGGCAGCGCGTTGGCGAGGGTTATCCGAAGTGTGCCTGCTTCCCTTTCCCCCGCGACGGTATCAAAAGTAAACAGAAGCGCGAGCAGGGTAAAGACTGTGCTGACGACGAAAACAAAATCAAGATGCCCCAGAAGGAAGGCGAGCGGCGCGGTAGATAGTGCCGCTTCCCCCCGCTGTATCCCATTGCGGGTCATTCCGAGATAACTCGGGAGTGCGGATTCTAAACCGGTCGCAAACACACTTAAAGGTGTCGGCTTCAGAATCAATTTGGAAACTTCAAGTTTCGGATCTACCCGCTGTTTCCGTAGCCAGGGTTGCTCCGCTGGGTCCTTATTGTTTTCGTCTTTGACGGTTTCCTGATAGTCAATTTGACGTTGGAGATAACGATGGTAATTAATATGGAAGTTGAGTGGGATAAGCAATACACACATCAGAAGTAACGCTATAAACCGAGCACTCAGCAGATGATGCATCATTTCTTTCTGAATTAGGGTCATTAACATCACAGTGCCTCCATTCCGATGGGGTCGTCCGCAATAACAACCTCGTCGTCAATATCTTCAGGAAAACGTTGTTCATGTCTCGCATTTCAAATCGTAACACATAACAAAGATTATATCCACCTGAGCTGGCGTAATACCCTTAGACATTAAAGACGAATTTTTGAGCGGAATGCTTGCAGAACATGACAAAATGGAGGTAGAGGATGCCGAAGCAAAATTGAGAGGAAGCCTGGCTCGTTGATCAGGGAATTTTCAATCTAAAAATTGATACCTATGGTGCGGTGTTTTTGCTGGGGTGTTTCTTCGAGGAAACCGCACCGACTTTGATTGGGACAGTTAAGCGTTAGGAAATCTGCCAATCCTCTTTTCCGGCGTAACGGGCATCGTAAACGTCTTGATTGAGTTCCAAGCCGAGTCCAGGCGTGTCCGGCACAGTGAACGTACCATCGGTAAAACCGTAGCCAGAGGTATCAATTACGTCGCTGGTGAGGGTTGCGACTTCGCCGTAGAGGAAATGCGGAATCGTCTTTGCGAATTGGAGACTGAGAAAGAAACCGAGCAGAGAACCCCAGTTATGCGGTGCGCATTGGACATCATGTGCAGCTGCCATATCCGCAAGCCGTCGCCACCCAGTAACACCTAAGCCTTTCATATCGTGCTGGATGACATCAATAACACCCGCTTCAAAGAAGGGATCATAGAATTCAAGCGGTTCACGCGTTCGAGTTTCGCCATCGGCAATGAAGGTCTTCAATCCCTTGTCTTGGATGAAGGCTTTCAGGTTGCGGTACAATTCAACGTCTTCTTCAAACATTTCCTCGATCCAAAAGACATCGCAATTGCTGGTTTCATTGAGGAAGGTAATGACCTCGTCGTAGGTATATGCGTTGTTTGCATCGACGAGGATATTGAAATCTTCACCTGCTGTGCTACGTGCCAGTTGGACAAGCTCAATATCGCGTTGTAAACCCGCTGAACGTTCCATGAGGTGGTTACCCCGCCCGATTTTCATCTTGCATGCGGTAAACCCGTTAGCGAGGCTGCTCTTAACATCGTCTTCAATCCGTTTGAGACCTTCGGCTTTGGTCTCGTAGAGGAGATCGTTGAAGTAGATAGTGCTGTCGTAAGCAGGTAACCCATTTGAATGAACATCACTGCCCATGAGTTGATAGGCAGGTTTACCGAGAATTTTGCCGATAGTATCCCAGAGCACATTTTCAAGCCCGCGAAATTCTTCAACAACCCCGTCTTCAGGGTTCAAGAGGTCAAACGGATTTCGATTAAGTACGGCTTTGGCATCTTCAGCGGACGCTGCTGCCCAACTGCCAACCCCCCATCCGAGCGTTCCATCGTTGGTATAGATACGGATAATGCGCTCATGCCACTTTCCATTCGGGTCGGGCTGTTTTATTTCTTTCGCACCAGAGTTGCAACCGATTGCGGGTTGGTCAATCTCTATGGTAACCTGCTCAATTTTGGTAATCTTGATGTCGGCAGGATAATTCTGCATAGCCGTTAATCACCTTCCACTATTCGGTCAGGGAGTTTTAGCATTTGACTGTACACAATCACTCACCAGCGTTAGACACTTCGGCACTCATCAATTTTAATCCCAGTTATCTACTCAAGGACAAGGAGCAGTTGATTGAGTTCGTCTCTCACCATATCGTTGGTTTCCGTCTCCTCGTAGAAAAGATAAATCTTATGAGGTAGATTATCATACTGGTCTGCTTCTTTAACCTGCTTAATGAGAGCAGGTTTCTTAAGAAGTTGCACGATGCGGAGCCTATCTTCGTGGTCGATGACTTTGGGATCTGTTAACACTTGGATCAAACGGGCAGCTAACCCGTCAACCATTCCCCCTTCGGCATAGTCGTTCAAAGTGTCTATAGCGGCTTGCTTAGTATCCGGGCTCGAGCCATTGGTCAGAATTGCGACGAGATTGTCCTCAGCACCTGCATCAGGATATTTCCGAAGTGCCATAGCAATGTCCCTACGTACAGCGTCATCAGAATCTGCAAGTGCAGCAATCATCTTAGTTGTGGGGTGTTCTTTGAGGAACACCATAGATTTTGCGGCGGCGCGTCGGACAACCACGTTACTATCAGTCAACCCCTCAATGATTTTTTCTTCGGAGGCTTCATCGCCAAGCAGATAGAGTGCGGTGTTAATTTCCATCTTCAACCCTTCATCAGGGGTTGAATTTTGGAGCGTTTTTAACTTCGCGCTGGCGGATGCGTCCCCTATATCTCCTACGATACGGATCAGCTGAATCTGCACGGCAGGTGGTGTATTGCTATCACCAGCTGCCTCCAAGATGTCGTTAAGACCTGGACTGCCAATTTCCTGCAAGATATGAATGAAGTCGCCGTGGACGTGGCGATACCGGTTTTTAACAAGGTCCTCCAAAACGAAAGGCACGGCGGGTGCGCCTTTATCAACAAGGATTTGCATGGCATCCTTCTGTATCCTGTGGCGTTCATCGAGAATTTGCAGGATTTTTTTCATCTCAAATTCACCCAATTCGCCAACGCGTCGGTCACGCTCAGTTTTGTACCTTGCATCCACCTTGTGGACCCTCGCAGCACCGGATGAAAGCGCGTTACTGTATGCAATAACCAAGAGTGCACGCGGTTCAACCTTATTTTGCTCCTCCTGCTCCGCACGTTCAAGGTGCCCAACGGCTTCCAGCGTGAGCCCTGCGTCTAATAACTTACTCCTGCCGACTTCAAGCTGGGTGATGACCTGTTCCTGACAACCGATGCCCACAACCCCTATAAGCAGTAATATCATCAAAGTTTTTTTCATGTTCCGTTTTTCTTTTCCTCCTGGAATCTCAATTAGACTCACCCGTCCGTGATGCGTATCGCGTCCATGCGTCATGAAGATAATGAAGGGCGCGCATTATTCAACTGCTCAACCTATAAGTACATAAAAAAGAACCAACCGAATACCCTTTCCTCGGGCTTGTGGCATCAAATTTAGGATGAAACTTGCAGGTTCTCCATATCGCGTCTATATTTGCACATCTACCGAATAGTCGTTACAGATCGGGATAAGTACTGATGTAGGGAATATTCTAAAATAAATACACTTTTATGTCAACAATTTAAGGCACAACTCGCAAAGCGGTTCAATTTTCCTACCGAAGTACTGTCCATTCTGCTGTGGAAACCAACTTCCGAATACCGAATTTAATCTATATATAACACGCGCGGCAAGCGGAAAATCGAACGCCTTTCTACGGAAAATGCCATCCTATAACAAGGCGAATTTAGATCACTGAACTTCATTAAGGAGCTGGGCAAGTGGAATTTTAACGAGATCCTCTTGCTCCTTCTTGTCGTGGTACTCATGAAGCTTGGACCCAAGATCTTCGATCGTCTTTAAGGCTTTAATCTGTTTTTTAAATGGTTCTCTCCGTAGCAGCTGCACGAGATAATAGCGGTTGTCTGGATCGCTAACCGTTCCGCCAATAAGTAGCATAGTGGCGCGTTTGGCAAGACCTCTGGCGAGTTTGTTCTGCCCATAAACGTCAAGCGTATTAATCGCCGCCTGCTTCGGGTCTTTGTTCAATTCACCAGTGAGGATATTCATAAGTTCATCGGTAGCAGCTACATCCCTATGGACTTCAAGTGCCTCTACAAGCGATGTGACAACTTCGGAGTCCTCGTCTTTTAACCCTGCGATGAGCGTTTTCGGCGATATCCCTTTGATATTTACCATCGCTTTCGCGGCGGCACGGCGCACCGCAACATCACTATGGCTTATACCAGCGATGATGTCTCTCTTATACGATTCCTCCCCAAGCTGATAGAGCGTGGTGTTAATTTGCATCCTGAGTCCAGGCTCCGTGGTTGTTTCGGACTGAACGGATTTCAATGCGTCCACAGCTTTCGCGTCGCCGATGCCAGCCAATACCTGAACCAATTTACCTTTGAGAGCGGATGAGGTCGTCTCATTAGTCAGTCTGGCCAAAGTGAGGTCTAATCCAATAGGCCCCATATCAACCAACATCTGTGTAAAATCGGCGTGAAGTGAGGGATACCTCCCCTTGGCAAGACTGTCGAGAATTAAGACACCTGCGTCATGCCCCTTATCCACGAGTGCTTGTAAGCCTGCTTTCCGTACCTGTGAAGGTTTACTGAGTACTTGCAGGATGTGTTTCATCTCAGCCTCTGTCAATTGTTCAATCCGTTGCTCCCGTTGATTTTTGAACTTGGCTTCATCACCACCTGCATTGGCATCTCCAGTGGAAAGTCCGTATGAATAAGCGATAAGAAGTAGTGCGCGAGGTTCGAGTTTATTGACCTCTTCCTCTTCAGCCTTTTCGAGATGTATAACAGCTTCTAAGGCGTTCCCGCTGTCAATCAATTTACTTTTCCCTACTGTTAAGTTGCTCGGTCCCTTCTGTTTTGTTTCACACCCTAAACTCGCGAGCAACAAAACAACGATCGGAATAATTACAACCCTTTTCATTGTGATCTGCTCTCCTCCTGATTTTTGTAGTATGGATACTCTGAATATGAGTTGCGCTTTTTAATTCACACGTGTAACTGCGCGTCAGGTTAAATTGTGGCTTTGAAATATTCCCCTATAACAATACCACAAAATCCTAAAAAAGTCAAGTGTAGATTTCGATTTCTACAACAGAAGTCAATCAGCGATTATAGGTTGTCAGTGATCAGCAGTCAGTTGCCAATTAATTGAATAGGGTTGACATGCGCGCGAGTTTTGATTATACTAAAGATTGAAAACTCTGTAACTCGCGCCTATAGGAAGGAATTTTCTCATGATTTTTTTTCGTTCTCATTGTGTCAATTCTGTATCGCCATCTCGCCAACGGAAAGCAGATTTTCAGGAAATTAGAGCGACAAAACTATGGAATATATTCGGGGCGTTGTTCATCTGCACAGTTTTGCTACAAGGACCGACATCCGCGCAGCTGATGGCACCAGAAGAGGTCCTCGGATTTCAGGTCGGTTCGGATTATCAAGTGGCAGGTTGGAAAACTGTTTCCGATTACATGCGCCATGTCGCAGCAAATTCAGATCGGGTTTTGGTGGAAGAACTCGGAAAAACAACCGAGGGCAACGCGCTTCTGATGCTGCTGATTTCCACACCGGAGAACTTGGAGAACTTGGCGCGTTATCAGCAGATTCAGAGAGAATTAGCGATCCCGACCAAACGTAGTGTCGAACTCGACGCACTCGCGCAAGAAGGTAAAGCAGTTGTACTGATTAATTGCAACCTCCATTCCACAGAGATCGCCTCCTCGCAGATGTCAATGGAGCTTGCACATCAATTCGCAACAGCCGAGACCCCGCAAATCAAAGATATCCTTGAAAATGTGATAATTCTGCTCATCCCTTCCGCAAATCCCGACGGGTTAAACATCGTAGTGGATTGGTATAACCGCACCGTCGGTACCCCTCACGAAGGGTCGGAAATCCCGTGGTTGTATCATAAATATACAGGACACGATAACAATCGCGACTGGTTTATGTTGACACAGATAGAAACACAGTTGCTGACGCGAGTGCTTTATGAAGAGTGGTTTCCAGAAGTTGTCTATGACGTGCATGAGATGAGTTACCGGGGTCCGCGGTTTGTGATCCCCCCGTATTTTGAGCCGGTCAATCCGAATATCCCACCGCTCTTACAGCGGACGCTTTCGCTCATTGGCGCACAACTCGCCTTTGACTTGACGAGCGACGGGTTCACAGGCGTACTTTCAAGTGCCGTCTATGATACATGGTGGCACGGCGGATTTCGGACAGTGCCGTATCGCCATAACATGGTAGGCATCTTGACGGAAGCAGCGCGAGTGGAGATCGCAACACCGATTTTTCAACCCCATCACACCTTAAAAGGCTACCGGCGAGGACTTGATCAATATGCACTTCGCACGAATTTCCCAGAACCGTGGCCCGGTGGCTGGTGGCGATTGCGCAATATTGTCGACTACGAGAAGGCGGCGGCATTCTCAATTCTCGATTTCGTTGCCGAGCATCGGGTAACGCTGAAAACAAACTTTTACAAGATGGGACTCGATGCAATCGCAAAAGGGCAGGATGAACCCCCGCGTGCGTTCCTCATTCCGACTGAACAACGCGACATTCACACAACACTGAAGATGCTGAACATTTTGAAACGGGGCGGCGTACAGATTCATCAGGCAAACGCGCCGTTTACCGCTGACGGTGTAGAATATCCCGCGAATACATACGTTGTTTTAATGTCCCAACCGTTTCGGGCACATGCGAAGGATCTGCTTGAGGTGCAACGTTATCCAGAACGCCGCCCATCCCCCGAATCACCGCCCGAACGACCTTATGATATTGCAGGTTGGACACTACCATTACAGATGGGCGTGCGGACGATCGCGGTTGTGCATCCATTCGAGGCGGATTTAACGCAGCTGCCGATGCTTCCAGCGATGGAAGGCACGTTGGACGTTACACCTGAACCGACAAGTTACCTGTTTGAAAATCGAACGAACACTGAAGCACTTTTCCTCAACCATCTGTTCAACGCGAGATTCGGCGACGACAGTCCTAAATATAAACTTTATTCGGCGCGACGGGATGTAGAACTTGCTGGCAAAACGCTGCCTCGCGGGGCCATCCTGATCAAGACAGTGGAACCGCCACTACAGCAAATTGCGGAGTTGAATGCACTCGCATCGGAATACGGCATCCACATCCACGCCGATGCATCTATCAACGAAGACAATCTCGGTCGTACATTCTCAAGAATAGACGCGCCGCGCCTTGGTCTCTACAAACCGTGGACAGCGAACATGGACGAAGGGTGGACGCGCTGGGTTTTGGATACACACGGGTTCAACTACAATAGTCTCACGAATGCAGAAATCCGAGCGGGTGATTTGGCAAGACGGTACGATGCCATCATTTTGCCGGATCTCGGTGCTTCCGGTATCCTCAATGGACACACAGCCGGAAAATTACCGCCAGAATATACCGGTGGCATCGGTACTGAAGGGTTAGCGAATTTGCGGACGTTCGTGGAAGACGGCGGGACGCTTATTTGTTTGAATCGTGCGACGGAACTGCCTTTGAAATACTTTGGACTTGGTGAAAAGGGTATCGTTAATGTAGTAGAGAAAAATAATCAGCCGAACGAAGATACGTTTTTCTGCCCGGGTTCATTACTGCGCGTTCGGATAGACACAAGGCATCCAATTGGATACGGATTAGACAGCGAGATGGCAATCTTTTTTAAATCGGGACCTGTCTTTGACGGTGTTCGCGGCGACTCAGAAGCCGTGGCGACGTACCCGGAATTCAATCCGTTGATGAGTGGGTGGCTCGAAGGCGAAAAACGGATTCGTCAGAAGGTAGCACTTTTGGAAACACTGTTGGGCAATGGGCGCGTGATTCTTTTCGGGTTTAAACCGCAACACCGCGGACAATCTTATGGGACCTTTAAGTTGCTCTTCAATGCGATTTATTACAGTGCGATATCAGAAGATAGGTAGGTCTGTGCTTCGGTAAACTCTGATACTTGAGCGGTTTCAGTGAATTTTTCGCTTGCCAAAGCAATATCAAATAGACTAAAATTGTTTGACACAGAAACCGATGAATACCAACCTTGTTGACTTCAAAATAATAAAATAAGGAAGACAAAATGGCAGAAACACAACAGAATCAACCAGAACCCAAATTGCCATCAGCGCAACACACACTTTTAACAGCTGAGGATCTGTGGAAACAACCTGATGATGGGTATCGGTACGAATTGGTGAAAGGGGTCATACGTAGAATGCCACCAGCAGGATTTGAACATGGGATCCGATCGGCTAAAATTGGAGGCCGTCTTAACGAACATGTTGAAAGACATAAATTAGGTTATGTGTGTGGTGCCGAAACGGGATTTAAGATTGCCCAAAATCCAGATACTGTGCGTGCACCAGATGCTGCGTTTGTTCGTCAAGCCACAATTGATGAACGGGGTATTTCAAAGGGCTATTGGGAAGGAGCCCCCGATCTTGCTGTTGAAGTCATCTCTCCAGGCGATACCTACACTGAAGTTGCAGAAAAGGTAGACGAATGGTTGAATGCGGGGTGTGCGATGGTGTGGGTTGTGAACCCACGTCGAGAAACTGTAGAAGTGTACCGGTCCCCTGAAGACATCACCGTTCTGCATGGAGATGACATCCTTGATGGCGGCGACGTTATTGAAGGGTTTCAGTGCAGGATTGGCGACCTATTTATGTGATAGACCCCGCTCTAAAAGGCGAGGCTTCCGCAAAAGTTAGCAAAAGCATTGTTCCTTTCTGAATCCCGGTTCCGCAGTCGCTGCCACAGGAAATGTTGTATTAAAACATAAAACTGAAAGGTAGATATCCTATGTTCACGACGACGGACAAGACACTCGTTAGTTGGTTCTGCTTTGATGAGGAAACCCCAAAGCACTGCAGTGTGATTACCGTGCAAGCGGCTGACAAGTACGACGCACTTGCTTTTGGACAAGATGCACCAAGGAAGTGGTCCACCGCCAGCGATGATAACACGCGCACGCAATCCCCCGAACAACTCGCGCAAAATCCGGCACAAGAAATTGTACTCGGACAGTTCATGATGATGGCTGCCGTTTACAAGGACAACTCGGTCACCATTTACCGCGATGCGGAAGTGTACGCCAGCTATACCATCGAAGAGCCGTTTGACTTTCTAAACAGCCCCTATCTACAACTCGTAATTGGCTCAGTCAATCTAAATCCGAACTACGCCACATCATTCAAGGGAAAAGTCAAGGATGTCCGGATTTATGCACAAGCATTGACGCAAGCGCAGCTTAAGGATCTAAAACCGAACACGCCTTCGGCGATTCAGCCGTTCAGCTGGTACGATTTCTCGGTAGATGGTTGGTGGGAAGATCGTGCCGGAAAATTTCCTGAGTTTAGAAACATGGCGGCGATAAAAGAGAACGATGAAGACGCGTATATTATTTTTGATCGAGACGACAGACACATGTTTACCTTGGACAACGAAGCTGTCCGTATCGCTCGTGATTTCCGTCAACGGCTGATGCATGATCCGAGTCGCCCGACATATCATTTGGTTAATTCCGAAGGCGATAACGAAAGAAACTATTCGACTGACCCCAATTTCATGATTTACTGGAAAGGTCAGTACCATTTCGGTTATATGTGCAAAGGCGACGAGCACGCTTTTGGGCACTTCACAAGTACCGACCTTGTTCACTGGCGGCGGCGCGGGGACTGCGCATTGGGCAGCGGCGGTTGTGGTACGGGTGGGACGATTATCACTAAAGACGGCAAGAAAGTTATCTTTGTCGGCATATTTGGCGGTCGTGCGACTTATGTCGAGGCTTCGGATGAGCATCTGGAGGACTGGTCTAAACCGATTGAGATTGAGGTGCCGCAAGAGGCACGGGATGCCGATTATTGGGTATTCTGGGATCCGACGGCTTGGGTTGAGGGAGATTACTATTACATATTCTCAGGGGACCACGCTATGGAGGATACACGACCAGGGTTAGGTAACTGGTATAAACGAACGACACTGATGCGCTCCAAAGACTTTAAGAAGTGGGAATTTCTCGGTGAATTTATGACGAAAGAGTTGCCGGGACTTGAGCGACACGATCATTCCTGCACTGATTTCTTCAAACTCGGCAACAAGCACATGATGCTACTTATCAGCCATAGTTGGGGGGCTCGCTACTATTTGGGTGAATGGAAGGATAACAAGTTCACACCCGAGTTTCATACCAAGATGAGTTGGACCAACAATTATCGCGGCATACCGATCTATTGGGCACCCAAAACCTTCCTCACACCAGACGGACGCAGAGTCGTCATTACCAATATACAGGTTAACCTTGGCAACACTTTATGGAGCTGCATATTCTCATTGCCATGGGAGTTGAGTCTACCTGATGATGGGATTGTGCGGATTAAACCGGTTCATG
This sequence comes from Candidatus Poribacteria bacterium, assembly GCA_965200345.1. GTDB lineage: Bacteria > Poribacteria > WGA-4E > WGA-4E > WGA-3G > WGA-3G. The sequence continues at coordinate 6,186,408 of OZ241378.1, read as the reverse complement.
AACTTGAGTGTCTACGCTACAACGAAACGGTTGAGAACAACATTACGGTCAAAAACGGCAAGGCCTACAGACTGAAGGAAATCTCAGGCGATACGCTTGAATTGAATGTCACAATCAAGTCTACCGAAGCGAGGGACTATGGCGTAAAAGTGTTCTGTGACAAAGACAACCAGAACGGGATGGAGATCTTCTATTCAGCCGACGAGAAGACGATTTCGATAGGTGATGGCAATGAAGAGGCAAAACCGTATGGGAGTTCCCAACCTTATGGCGTTGCACCGTTCGAGTTGAAAGCCGGAGAGGATTTGAATTTACGGATATTTATCGACAGGGCACTCGTGGAAGTCTTCATCAATGAACGTCAGGCAGTCGTACAGAGTCAACTGCATAAGCCAGAAGACGTTGGAATCTGCCTTTACAGCAGAGGCGGGGACATCAAAGCAGACGTAACGGGTTGGAAGATGGCGGCGGCGAACCAATGGTAAGATTTTTGATAAATTCCGCTAAAGCCTATAATCACCCATTACTTAACAGGACTTACGCACATTGAGTAAATATCGGACGTTTAGAGGTCAAAAAATCGGTAATTTCCGCATTTAAACCCCCTAAAGAATCAACGGTATGAATGCCTTATGGCATTCCCCGCCCCTTATCAGGGGGACTTTAAGAGGGAATACGTAAATCCTACTTAAAAAAAGAGTGGGCAGTTGGTACCATCACCGACCTATCTCTCTTTTTTCTTTTTTTCAAGATTCATTGTCAAATCATCGGTTAGGATTCTCTCGATATTGCGCTCAGCGAAAGCCGCAATCGTCAAGGATGGATTCGCTGTCGCACAAGACCCCGGTAACAACGATCCGTCCATAACATACATCCTCGGATAACCGTGTACGCGCCCGTAGAAATCACAGGCTTTCCCCATCACCATGCCACCCAAGGGCTGATATGTAAAATCTGCCGACACATCCGGTATCGGGAAAGGCACACCTTCAGAAATACCGAGCGTTCCACCGTTAGCAGCGTTCATACGCGCTGTGAAATCTGCCGCTGCGCTTGCGGCACGCGCATTGCCTGTTGGCGACCAATTCAGGACAACTTTATTACGGATCGAGTCATAGGAGAAATCACCACGTTCGGTATCTAAACCAATCAGAAGTTGTAGTAAACAGCGACAGTCGTGCACGATGGGTAAAAATATAGATTCTATGGACGCAGGGGTCTGTGTATTGCCATAATCGCTAACACCTGTGATGACAGGTCCACCTTGCATCTTGCCTGTCGATTCCTCTACAGCGCGAGAAAACAGGACGTTCCCATTGGTTCCCCACTCCTTACCAACCCTTTCATTTAAGTTGCCCAAACTACCCGTATGTCGTGCTTTGACCAAAAGTTCTGTTGTTCCAATAGAACCAGCGGCAAAGAAGAGATAAGTCGTGGTAATTTCTTTGGTTTGCAGCACCTTACCTGTTTCATCTATATTTTCGACGGTCACTGCGTATTTTCCGCTATTGTGTTGTCTAATATTGATAACGCGATGCAACGGATGGATGGTTACATAGCCTGTCGCTTCAGCCATCGGCAGATAATTTCGATCTAAACTGTTTTTGCAGCCGCTATTATTCCCATAAAATGCTTCTCCAATGATAGCAGAAGGGAGTATCGTACCAGCGATTTCTGAACGAATTATATCCCAATCCGCTGCCTGCCCTATAGAGGTAGCCTCTAATCCGGCGTTCGCTGCGTGCTTTGCAAATACACGGGCATACTCGTAGTGCGACGCTTTCTCAATATCCGCAGGGACCGTCGAAATGCCCAGCATATCCCGCACACGGTCATAGTAAGGGTGTAGACACCCCGTGGAAAAACTTCATAAAACAGTTCTTCAGGGGGTTCGATGCTGATACCGCCGTATACGATAGATCTGCCACCGACGGCTGTCCCTCGGTATACTTTCATGTTCGGGTAGTCGACACGATCCAACACACCGGTATATTTTTCAATAGAGAACTCTGGACCGAACGGCAAAATCGTTTTATTTCTCAACCATGTGGAGCGGCCATCTGGTGGGATGTTTCGAGAAAACAGTGTGTCCCAACGCCGACCTTGCTCCAAAACCATCGTCCGTATGCCGGACTCGCCAAGCCGCAACGCCGTCACCGCACCGCCAAATCCGCTACCGATAATCAGTGCCGGAACGTCATCTTCAGTTTCTGTCGGGGTTGCTGTCGGTAAGAGAGTACCCATCGGATCACACCCTGAGATTCCCACACTGCTGCCTATTGCGAGTCCCGTTAAACCGCTTTTTATAAATTGCCTACGTGTTAGGTGGCTGCAATTTTTGTTTTTCATTTGATATCTACTCTATAACTGTTCTGATTCCTTATATGTTAGGATACCTTCACAAGACATATAATGAAGGCTCCCCTTACTCTTGCACGGGAAACCTTCAACTTGTGTGGGTTACATACCCACGAATTTATTTCACAACCCCGCACCCTATTTTGGCACCAGGGGTCATTACTATTGGGTGACTTTCCGTAGGATCTGTTTCCATTTCCGAATGTTCCATTTCCATTTCAGCATGTTCCATAAGCATGATCCCATGTTCCTGATGCGTAAGGTTCTCCAGAAAACTATCGCCAGCTTCATGGATAACGATTAACTTGCCCAGAATATCATTGGTTTCACCTGTCCCGATCGTCCAAAAAGGCGTTGTAAACTCCAGAGTGCCGGTCCCTGTTTCATCTACCGGAATATTTCCGATTTCACCGATGCCAACAGGGGGCACCTCCAGTGTAGCCTCTGCGACAGGTACGCCTGAATACCCTGAAGGGATACTCATCGGATGCCAATGTGGACCGATTTCTGCACAATCTCCATCGTGAAGGTGTGATGCGTGTAGCCCTTCTGACGCATTCCTGATTTCAATAACGACATGAACCATGCCCTTCATTTCGGTAAACGTCGCAGTTCCCATTAAACCACTACCGTTTATTTCATTAATGACTGCAACTGCTTGGTTCAGGGTAACTTCAGGAGAAACAATGTGATCTGTTTGCTTCCGAACGCGATCACAACCGAGCAAATTACATAGAATAACCGAAAAAACAACTAATAGAAAACCAAACGTCTTCAACTTTAAATTAAACATGAAACTCTCCGTGACCCGAAAATCTATAAAGATTAACGCGGTTAGAGAAAGCACGACTTCCAACCGTGCCTCCACAAAGAAATGATTACTTCAAAATCATCATCTGCAGTTAATAAAGAGATATTAGTAGGTAACGCGTTCACCTACGGATGCCTGCATCTCATAAGTGAGAACATGGCAATACCCGAACATATAAATCTCAAAACTGCTTGATGCTTGATATACGCGTTTTGGGGTCAGTGTTTCTCTATACGAGGAGTGCTCATGCAAGAGAAACGAAGACAACGGGGATTCGTCATCGCGTTTCAGAGTGATGGCAATCTTTCCATATAGGTGCTGGTCTCCATTTATAGCTGACACACAAATCGTGTTATCTGATACAATAGAAACCAGCGCTGTCATACCTGACCTATGGCAGTGCTAAGCGTCGCGGGTGCTGCTACACCTGCGGCGCACTAACGAAAATGTAACTGCCATCTTTTATTGTAGAAAAAACGCCAAAAAATGTCAATTAAAAATATTTTACGACACAAAAAAGGTAAGTTTTTACAAAATATGTGCTTCTCGGCGGTGCTATGGAAATCTTGAAAGATATCGGTTTCATTATTCTTACGGTGATATGTATAATTTTGTTGATTAAATATATTTCCGATGCGCCTCCGAGTGAAAGGAAATGGTGGAGGTGGCCGTGGGGGTCATAGAGTATAAGTAAATTTTCCTTGTCAAATTAATTGCCGATGGCATTTGCAACTTGCACCAAGTCTCGGATATTAATGACACCATCACTGTTGACATCTGCGGGGACCCCGTCTACGGGAACGTCCTGTCCCATACGTGCTGCGATATGCACGAGATCTTGGATGTTGACGACCCCGTCACCATTGACATCTACTGTGAGTTCTTCAGGACTGGATACGAATGGCGAAATATCCCACACATAGATGGTATCTTTGCCACCGCTTGCCAGCATCTGACCATCAGGAGAAAACGCCACGCTATAGACATCATCCGAATGTCTAAAGATGTGCTTGGGCGTGCTTGTGTCCACACCCCACAAACGAATGCTGTCGTCCCGACTTCCACTTGCCAACGTCTGACCATCAGGAGAAAATGCTACGCTATAGACATCACTCGAATGTCTATTAGCAATCGTGGCGTGCTTGAGCTCGCCTGTGTCCACATCCCATAAACGGATAGTGGTATCGCTGCTCCCGCTTGCCAAGGTCTGACCATCCGGAGAAAACGATACGCTATGAACAACATCCAAAAATCTAATGATTGTATTCTTGATCGTGATTGTATTCTTTGTCCTGCCAGTGACATCCAATAAAGTGATTGTATTTTTCAGCTCGCCAGTGTTTACATTCCATAAACGGATAGCTTCGTCCCAGCTCCCGCTTGCCAAGGTCTGACCATCAGGGGAAAACGATACGTCATGGACTCCATTCTGATGACTAATGAGGGTAGGTGCGGATGCTCCATAATCAATAAGGGTGCGTTTGGATGCCCCTGTGTTCACATCCCATAAACGGATGGTGTTGTCCCAGCCACTGCTTGCCAGCGTCTGACCATCAGGACTGAACGATACGCTATGGACAGAACCCGAATGTCCAGTAATTGTCCTCTTGTGTGTGCCTGTGTCTATATCCCACAAACGGATGATTCCGCTATTGTCTCCACTTGCCAGCATCCGACCATCAGGACTGAACGATACGCTAAAGACGCTTCTTAAATGTCCAGTAAGGGCGCGTTTGGGTAAGAATGTATCCATATCCCACAAACGGATGATTCCGTTACTGTCTCCACTTGCCAACATCTGACCATCAGGACTGAACGATACGCTATGGACAGAACCCGAATACTCAGTGATTGTCTTCTTGAGCGTGCCTGTGTTCACATCCCATAACCCGATGGTGTTGTCCCAACTACCACTTACCAACGTCTGACCATCAGGGGAAAATGATACGCTATGGACAAAATTTGAATGTCCAATGATTGTCTTCTTGAGCGCGCCAGTGGCTACATCCCACAAACGGATGCTGTTGCCCTCGCCACCACTTGCCAACGTCTGATCATCAGGGGAAAACGATATGCTATGGGTGAGACTCAAAGTTCCAGCAAAAGTGTGCTTGAGCGTGCCAGTAGCTACATCCCACAAACGGATGCTATTGTCCCAACTTTTACTTCCCAACGTCTGACTATCCAGAGAAAATGATACACTATGAACAACATCCGAATGCCCCGTAAGCGTGCGCTTGAGGGTGCCAGTAGCTACATCCCACAACCCGATGGTGCCGTCTCGGATTCCACTTGCCAACGTTTGACCATCCGGTGAAAACGCCACACTGAAGACAGTGGAGACGTTACCCAAGTGCCCAACGATTTTCTTCTTGGGCGAGTCAGTGTTCACATCCCACAAATAGATGCTGCCGTACCAGCCGCCGCTTGCCAGCGTCTGACCATCCGGTGAAAACGCCACACTGAAGGGACTACCCAGATCTCCAGTGATTGTATTCTTGACCTCGCCAGTGTCAACATCCCACAAATAGATGGTGTTCCAGTTTTTACTTGCTGCCAGCGTCCGACCATCGGGGGAAAATGATACGCTACGGATACTACCCCACCGTCCAGTGATCAGATCGATTTCACTACCACTTTGCACATCGTATATCCAGATACCCAGATTCCCAGCAATCGCCAAACGCGTGCCATCCGGCGAATATACCACGTCAGATAAAGTCCCCTTACCCAACCGCGCTGTGGCACCATCCGGTAAACGTATTTGGGTATAGTCTTGCGCTACGCCGTGCTGTAGAAAGCAGGTTAAAGTGACAGCAGGAAACAGAATTGACTTTAAAAAAAAGAGTTTCATATTCATCTGGTACTCCTTTTATCAAGCAGAGATTGTTTGAAATAGGATGTGTAGTTGTTGCCCATCAAGGCGATGCCTAATGCTTGTAGAGGCGAGTGCCTTTTGGTACCCCTTGAGCAGGTTCTATCTCACCGCTTTCCTCCCGACGGCGGCGCGTTTGAGGATTAACACCAAGAATTTAGGCAGCCTCTCCAATCTTACATTCATAAACGTGTTTAGAGTGAACTCGGTTTACAAATCCAGTAAGCGTGTGGGATCAAATCCCTGAACTCCTGAGAGTTTTCCAGATTCAAAGAAGGTTTCTTCATTTTTTTTGCCAAGATGCAAGATTTGTGCACAAAATTTCGTCTTTAATAATAGAGGGTGCGAATTGTAAACGAACCCATCTGTATTAATTTCAGAAAACTCGGTATTTGGTTAAACCTTTTAGCAGATGCAAACGCGATCTAATCTGTTCATTAGGAGGAAGTTTCGTGGAAAGAGAAAACGATGTTAAGCTGATTCACAAAATTTTATCGGGCGACGACGCTGCGTTTGGCATCTTGGTCGAAAAGTACCAAAAGAGCGTTCACACCCTTGTATGGCGGAAGATCGGCGATTATCACTATGCTGAAGACATTATGCAAGATGCCTTCCTTCAGGCATATAAAAAACTTTCGACACTTAAAGATCCGAATCAATTTGCTGGGTGGCTCTATGTCATCGCGAATCGGCTTTGTATCGATTGGATACGAAAGCAGAAGTGGATGCAAGAGCAAAAGTTTGTGATGCAATCGCTGGAGGATACACGTCCGGAAGAAATTGAGCGGTCTTCTTACACACATCATGTATCGGAACAATCAAGAACAGAGAGTACCGAGCATTCTCATGCACTTGTAAAAAAACTATTGGAAAAGCTGCCGGAAAGCGAACGCACCGTCGTGATGCTCTACTATCTCGACGAAATGCCAACGAAAGAGATCGGCAAATTCTTGGGGGTGTCGGCGAACACAATCGCGAGTCGGCTCCATCGAGCGCGAAAGCGTCTACAGGGAGATCAAGAGCTCTTGGTTCAAGAAGTCCTTGATGATACACAGTTATCAGAAAATCTGAAGGAGAACATTATGAGTCAGTTGGAAAGCATTCGCAGCAAGTTTGATTCATTCATAGCACAGGCAAAATCCGACCCGACATCAGGCGAGGATATTCTTAAGGAGGCACACAACCAAGTTGAAGATGCGCTTAAGGGTGAAATCACACCCGACTTGGCACATCTCGCGGATGAGATATACGAGTATATAGGCAAAGTCGGGATGGAAAAAAGTGTCTCTTTGCACCGCAGGTATCTGAACGTCGCTGCAGACACTAAGGAACGTTTCTGGTCGCACCGACAATTAAGTGGTAACCTTGCCAGTCTTCGGCGAAACAAGGAAGCTGTTGAGGAACAGGTTCGGCTTTATCGTTGGACCTGCGAACATTTGTCAGATGAGGATGTGTTGGAGGCTGTTAATAGTTTAAGTCACATTGGATGTTGGAAAGCGGAAGGGCGTGTTGATGAGTGGTTCCAACTTTATGAGGAAGCCTCTGAACGCTTAGAGAACCCCCAATTGAGTCGCTACGCACGTTGCGATTTCTTGCAAATTGGGTCAGAAATCTTACGCGCCTATGACCGGTTAGATGAAACGCTTCTGGGTATGGAAAAGTTGGAAAGTGCTAACGGTGAACCGGATTGGGAGCATTATTTCCGGTTCTGGTTGGCTGTGAGAACGAATCGACTTCTGGTGTATAGCAAACAGGAAGATTGGGAACGTTTCGATCAGGCTCTTACAGAAGTCAGCGCGTTTATTGAAGGCGAGATGGAAAAACGGGATGCCGGTCATTCTGTAAATATCAGCGACCTTACATGGGCTGCCCACGATGTCGGTTATTGCCTGTTGTGGTCGAAGAAGTATAACGAGGCGAGACATTTCCTACAAATTGCCATTGATTTGATCCGCTACGACGCTCATACCCACTTTTTTCTTGCAGTAAGTGTTTGGGCTTCTGACAAGGACAGAGAGAAGACTTTACATCATTTAAAGGCGACTCAAGACTATGTGCTAAATCCTAACCGAGATATGTACTACTCGAATTTCCTTGAGACCCCCGAATTTTCGGATGTAAAAGATGACCAAGAGTTCCTAAAGGCTCTGGGACAGAAGTCAGAAGGCAATGAAACCTCGTGAAGTTATCGTCGCAGGTATAAAGCCCCTCGCGCAAAATAGGCTCCGTACTGGATTATCCATCCTCGGTATCTTCATCGGGGTTGCGGGTGTGTTATGCATGGTCGCTATTGGCGATGGTGCAAAAAGAATCCTCGCCGAAGACATTGAAAAACTTGGCGGGGCAAATCAGTTTACATTCTATACGCGGACATCTATTTTCAAACGCGGACGACTCCGGCGAACCACTGAACGATACACTCTTGAGGATGCCCATGCTATTGAAGCAGAATGCCCCGAGGTCTTATATGTCTTGCCGAATCATGAATCTTTTGAAAATTTTGTTAGCAGCCGAACTGGAAACCAAGCCATGGCACTTATAGAAGCTGCGACTGCAGACTATGCCCGCGGTATGGGATGGGAACTACAAGCCGGTAGATTTCTCACCGAAAACGATATAGAGACTGCAGCGCAAGTCTGCGTTTTGGGAGCCGACATTGCTATTGAGTTGTTTGGAGAAGCATCCCCAGTCGGACAAGAAGTAAAGGTCCGGTATTATCGTTATTGGCGACAAAAGCCAGTACGGATGCGCGTCGTGGGTGTGATGAAACCCAAGGGGCGTAGTCTCACTTGGGAGTATTGCTTGGATGATGCTGTCTGCGTTCCATTGACGACCTATCAACAACGACTTACAGGCATTCGCTACATTGAATACATGATTGTCTTTTTTCAAAAAGATGCCAATGTTAACAGGGTCATTGCTTGTGGTAAGAATATCCTGCGTAAAAGACACCGCGGGCAGGATAGCTTTATTAGTTACTATATCCCGAAACTGACATTTCGGCGATTGGATCACATCCAAAAGGTGATAAAGATTGCCTTGGGTAGTATTGCGGGTTTCTCGTTGCTCGTCAGTGGTATCGGCATCATGAATATCTGTCTCGTTTCTGTCGGCGAAAAGACGCGGGAGATAGGTTTGCGGAAATCGGTGGGTGCGAAACAGGTTCACATTTTTTATCAATTTTTGACAGAATCGATCTTTCTCTGTTTGTGCGGTGGAGTGCTCGGCATTGTAGGTGGTTGGGGCGCGGCACACGCGATGTCTCGGCTTGCGGTACGGATTGTGTTAGTTGTGGATGCATGGCCCGTTGTGTTATCCGTACCGTGGATACTGATTTCTGTTATTTTTTCGATTGTCATGGGCGTGGGTTTCGGTGTCTATCCTGCAATTCGGGCAGCGCGGCTTCCACCTATTGATGCTCTCCGCACTGAGAATTAACCTTTACAAGCGGAACCGCAGGACTCTCCTCCAACATCCAATGGCATTTTGAGAGACGCTACCAACAGATCCTCACCCTCGCTTATGACTTCAGTTCCGCCTTAAGCCTTGGCAGTCGTTTAATCTGGCAAGTAGCAGGCATCAACATCTACCTCGCACTACGCCGGTCTGGATACGCTGGTACGGACTTTTTTATCATCCTCGGCGACCCGAATGCCTCAGAATTTAAACAACGGTTAGTAGCGAAAGTTATCCGAGCATTTTAGAATATCGTTTTAGCGTGTTTACATTGTTTCGGGCAGGGTATAGTCAACAAACCCTGTCGGGGCACTTCATTCAGTCATATTGGGTTACTTTTTTTCCCTTGCTACTTCAAGTATATTTGTATCAAAACTTGCTACAATAGTCTTACAAAGATCCTGTAAATCTTCAATTTTATCATTTCCAAAAATGTAATCCCTACAATTTGAATACAGCCAATAACTAGGGTCGGTTGTAAAACTATCAAGGATCTCCATAAGCTCCAAATTAACAAGTGCATTTTTGTTACGCTGCTTTTCCTTAAAATAAGGATCTAATAGATCATAAATATAAATATTTTCAACATATGCAGCGTAGTATATTATCTCTCCAGTCTTTTGTCCCGTTGCTTTAGATTCCAATTCTATTACATGAATTAATAAGGTATAAAGAGGTTTATCCTTGGTTATATCTACATCAGGGAAATTCCTTAATTCTCTTTTTGTATAACTATTAATTAAGTCTGTAATGATCTCGTCATCGCAAACAACTCTAACAGAAATATTGATGCGTAAATCCGCTGCTTGCCCAATAAATACAAGTGTAAACATAGTGATGACGATTATAATGTTCAAAAATTTTTTCATTGTATCTCCCATATGGTACACGGATTTTATGTATCCGCGCATGATTTCAAGGTTGTCGCAGAAATAGAGTTTATCCTGTTTGTACTGTCAATGGTTGATTGATTATTTTTCTGGAAGCAGACATACTCAATTCTTCATGGTAACCTTCATTTCTCAGTTCTGCTACAGCAGCAAGCATAAGTCTATACCACTTCTTTTTTTGATATTTCCTACTCAGCAAATTTAATAAATCCAGAACTGGAACCTTAGAACCTTCAGTTTCGGTTAAGTCCATAGTTTCTTTCCATTTATAGCGCCCTCGGGCACTTGATACAAATACTAATATTTCAAGTTTTAATTCATCAAGAAGTTCCCATCTTGACTTTTTAAATGTACTAATTGAAGTGCCACCCTTTATTTAGACCAAAATTTCGCAAAGTTAAGAGAAGGTTTGTTGTTGAAATTCCATAGGTGTCAGATACCCTAACGCCGAATGTGGGCGTTTCTGGTGATACACCTGTGTGATAAAATGACCGATGCGTTCTCGAGCCTCGGTAATATCTTGGTAATCATTGAGGTGAACTTCTTCTTCCTTGAGCGTTCGGATCAACCTTTCAGCGTATCCGTTCTCCCAAGGACACCCTCTGCGAGCGACTGAAATCTGAATACCGTGTTCTTTGAGTCTCGAGAGATAAGCACTTGAAAGATACTGCACGCCTTGATCAGAGTGATGGATCTCCGGAACCCTGTCGTCTCAAGCTTGCTCTAAGGGTTCCAACGTCAGAGATTGCGTCAAGTGTTGACTGAGGTTCCACCCTCTAATCATGCGGGTGAAGACATCCATGAGCAGAGCGACATAGATGAAGCGGTGCTTGAGGTGGACGTAGGTGATATCGCCCACCCAAACCTGATCGCATCGACAGACCTCAAGCGTCTTGAGGTGATTCCGCCAGGGCTGCGCACCGTCAGTGGAGTGGGTCGTTTGACAGACACGTTTGACGGAAACCGACAAGTTCTCTTCTTTCATCAAGCGGGCGACGCGTTTATACCCAACGGTGTGTCCTTCGGTCGCCAGCAACTTCGGGATACGTCTATATCCATATGTCGGATACGCTGCCGCTAATCGCTGTATTTCGGCGCGCAGGACATCTTCAGAAGCGTCGGTTCTCGGTTGATAATAGAAGGTGCTCTTATTGAAACTTAGTGTCTGACAAATCTGCCGCATGGAATACTCCTTGCGCAACGTCTCAACTATGCGTCGCTGTTCAGACGGTGTCAACCCAACAACGTCAATGCTTTTTTTTCGATTTCCAGTGCCAGCGTCAACCGTCCAACAAGTTGCTCAAGTTGAGCGATTCGCTCCGCTGACTCGCTTGACTGCTTATCGGTTTCCGACTCAAAAAAGGTTTCGGCATTTTCAAGAAGTTGGCGTTTCCATGTGGAGACCTGGTTTTCGCTGAGGTTATGACGCCGACACAATTCTGCTTGTGAAGTTTCACCGCGGAGGGCCTCAAGCACAACTTCTGCTTTAAACTTAGCAGTGAATTTTCTGCGTTTCGCCATCGGAATGCTCCTTTCAGTTAGATTGTCATTGTAGCACAATCTTATATTAGAGAGTGGTCTAAATTTCCGGTGGCAGTACAAATTCCAAGTATTATAACACTTATTAGGGCAGACAAAGCACTAATAAATGCGGGATCTTTAACATCCATTATTTTATTTCTCTCCTTCCTATGAGTCCGCGCTGGATTTGAATAATACTTTAAATAGCAACAGGCCATTTTTTCTTCTGCTGCATTTGATCACCTTTTTTCACGTACTTTTTCTAAAACATCAGTGTCAAAAAGAGCCACAATTTCTTTACAAATTTGTTGTGAGTTTTTAGTTACATCATATTGTACTTGATTCAGGATGTAATTAGAATACCGAGTATCTAGGGTACGTTTACTTGTAAGTGGACTTAAGGCGTATTCTGCCAGCATTTCCTGCCATTTCTTTTCAGGTAAATGACGTTTTAGAATCTCGTAGGGATAAATATATTCCAAAAACACAACTGAAATTATTATATCCCCACTTTTATTTCCAGCAGCTGCATTTATAGGTTCCGCTGCAGTTACTTTTAACCCATGAGTTGCAGAATCACCTTGAATATTTTCTATAAACTTCATAATGATAACATCTTGCAAACTGCGCAGCTCTCGTTTAATGTAACTTTCAAGCAAAGATTTAGTGTTTTTATCTTTGCATACAACACTAACATAAATCTTGAATTTCTCAACTTCAGGCGCGTAGGCATTACCTATGAACCCAACTATAAGAAATATAAGGATAGAAAGTGTTAAAAATCTTTTCACTTGTATCTCCTTTATGGTGCGCGGATTTTACATCTCTGCGCAAGGTGTGGCTAGCAGCGTTTTCACTCAATATGCAGATATTGGTTTTCTTTTACTAAAGATACAACTTGATCTGCAAAATCATCACGACCCATCAAGTCAGAAATTTTAACGGCTATTTGGTTAGCATGTCTTTGATGATCAATACTGTTGACAAATTCCAAAATATCTTTGCGAACTTCTTCTGCTGCAATATCAAGTGCTTTGTCAGCACCAAACGCTTTTATCATTTCTAACAACTCTGAATCTGATTTGTCCACAAGCCCAGTATCATACTCATCCATAAAGCGCGCTGCTACCCGCCACGCAAGTGGTGACAAAGCTGTCTCTATTTTCTCCCTACGGATTCTTTCTTTTCTTTCTCTCCAGAGTCTTTCCGCCATCATAATCCCAGACATTACAAATCCTCCCGTTTCTATGAAAAGTGTTGATAATAGTAGAAAGAGCGGAATTAAAGCACTTACGTTAAGCAAAGTGGATTGTAACGATCTCTTTTCGTCTATCCATAACCAATATGGGACAATCATTACTGCCGCAATCCATATTGCTACTGGCATCCACTTCTTTATGATTTCTCTCGTGTTCCTACTATCTTCTTTAGCCATTTACTTAGGTGTTCATTTCTAACGGTTACAACTCAGTGGTGCATCCCACCAGCATTTTTACTCAGTATGTGTAGCGTCCAGAGCGCATGCTCACAATCTCACAGGCAACACGTTGCTTGTGATGAAGTCCCTGAGAGGTATTTTAACATTCCTAACATACTCTGTCAAGAGAACCTAACATAAAATAAAAACCCACCTACATTTATCCACTGAAGCGGGGATTTTGGGTGGGAAGATTTGATAAGCGTTCTCGTAAATGTTATTCCTGATTAAAACCATCATCCGAATTGCTATTGGCTTCCTGTTTGTAAGCGTCTAACTTCCGGTGTAAGGTTCGTACGCCGATGTCGAGAATTTTTGCTGCTTCTGTTTTATTCCCATCGGCTTCCGCGAGCGTCTTTTGGATCGCTGCCCTTTCAATTTCCGCCATTGTCATACCGACCCTGCCGATAACCTCTTCCTCATCAAGCACAGGCAGATATTCACCTTGTGAACCGCCTCGCTGTCCTATAGGTGCAGCAATCGGTAAAACGCCTTCTTGTGCTCGATGCTCAAGCGTTTTGGCTATAGTCGAAAGGATTTCCAACGCTTTTTTGAGGACATCCGCTGCGTCATCCGTATCGCTAATTTGCATCCAACTGGTATCTTCATCTGGAATGAGGAACGGCACTTCATTACCGGCTGTGGCAGCTGGCTCCAGTAAACGGATCGCTGAGAGGATAAGTCCGAGAATCGTCTTGTAAATGGCTATGTTTCCCGTCGCGATTGCACCACCAGCGGTATCAACAACCTGTAAGGCTTCCCTACCTGATTCATCAAGTAGATCTGTTGCGTCAATGACTTGTGTCGGTGCAAGCTGCGTGCCAGAGGTTTGCACAGGCACTAAGGAAATCTGTTGAGATTCTGGATCCATCGGGAAATCTTTCAGTTGCAGTTCCTCGGTAGTAGCTGAGATAATAGCCGTTTCTATGGCATTTCTGAGCTCACGCACGTTGCCGTACCAATCAGCATTCTGGAGATAATTCAGTGCGTCCGACGTTATACCGGTAATCGGTTTACCGTGTTCTGCGCTTAATTCAGGGATGAACGCGGAGACGAAAAGCGGAATGTCCTCACGACGGTCGCGGAGTGGCGGGATCTGGATGCGAAAGAGATTGAGGCGGTAGTAGAGATCCTGTCTAAACTTTCTCTCCCTTACCGATGTTGTAAGATTGACATTTGTAGCAGCGATAATTCGGACATTGACTTTAATATTTCTCTCACCACCGAGTCGGGTGAATTCCTGTGTCTCTAAGACGCGCAAAAATTTTACCTGCACTTCGGGCGACATTTCCGAGACTTCGTCCAAAAAAAGCGTCCCGCCATCTGCCTGTTCAAACACCCCGCGTCTTTGATTCGTTGCGCCGGTGAAGGCACCTTTTTCATGTCCAAAGAGTTCACTCTGCAGGAGGTCTTGGTAAAACGCGCCACAGTTGACCGCTTTGAAGGGTCTATGTTTACGCGGGCTACCTTCGTGAATGGCCTGCGCGATGACATCTTTTCCGACACCCGTTTCGCCTGTGATGAGGACAGTCGCATTCGTCGGCGCGACCTGCGCGACTTGACGCAAAACAACCTCCATCGGTGCGGATTCACCGATAATACGTCGTGAATTATCGCTGATAACGGGGGTTGGGAGATTCATTTCTTCACCACACAGAGATTACTATTTTTTTTCAGATTGGGTACTGCGTGCGATTTCGATTAGTTTTTGGGGATCTTGCTTGACTTGTTCAAATACATGGAAACCATCACGACACGCGGCTTCACACAGTCGCCTCAGGACGACCCCTTTTAAAGCCCAATTTGTGGTGCGAAGGCTTTTCTGCAAATCGCTGCCAGTTTCAACAACATGGAGGTTCGGTAAGTCTTCATTAACGACATGCTTGTGACTTTTCGCAAGCAAGAAAATTAGCGTTGTCGCCCGTTCCACCTCAAAAACGCGTTGCAGGGATTGAATATCGTCCTGCCGCAATAGCGAAAAAACGAGGTCGTAACTATCAATCAAATCTGCAGTCCGTTCCGGGACACCGCTCTCATCGTATTCTAAAACCTCAAGTTCGTGAAGTGGGGCGGTATCAAAAGGCACAATCACATCGTTTTCGTTAACCGGACTCTTTTTTCCATCAACGCGACAAAAATACCACGGAAAATAGAGATCAAGGGTTGTCTCACCGTCCTGATCGTGTTCCCGAATTTGGTTTAAGCCTTGCCGCAATTGTGTGTTCAAGGGACCCGAAAACATCTCTCCAGCGGGTGCACTGTAGTCTCTGCTTTCACTATACCACCCCTCCGCATTGTAACCACAGAGTTCCTTGATTCGCGCCTCAAGACGCTCAGGTGGTGTACAATCCTCAGCTCGAAGAGGATTATCGGGTTTCTGCTTTTGCCCAGTTGTGTAAGGACTTAAAATCAATATCTTCATAAATGGCTGTCAGCTATCGGCTATCAGTTGTCAGTAAAGAGGTATTGGTAATATCCGAAGTCTCATTTACTGACGGCTGACTGCTTCTTTGCTGATGGCTACTACGCCGTTTGCTGTCCGCGATTCCAGAGATACAAAATCGGACTTGCGATAAAGACTGAGGAGTACGTGCCTATCAATACACCGACGATAAGTGCTAAGGCGAAGGTGTTAATTTCCTCACCGGCACTGGAGAGAACAAAGATAACCAAAACAACAAACAAAGTTGTCAAAGACGTGATAACAGTCCGGCTCAGCGATTGGTTGATGCTTCGGTTAATGACCGTAATATAGTCTGTTCCGCGTAAGGATTGCGAGTTTTCTCGAATTCGGTCGAACACAACGATTGTGTCGTTAAGCGAATACCCGATAATCGTGAGAAACGCCGCTACGGTGGGCAGGTTAATCTCTTTTGATAAAATAGCGAAAATGCCTAAGGTAATCAGCACATCGTGAACGAGCGCAGCGATCGCACCGACAGCGAAAGGGAACTCAAACCGCCAAGAGATATAAACCAACAAAATGATGATCGACCAGAGCACAGACCAGAGTGCAGCCCATTTGAGATCGCGTCCGACGCTCGGACCGACCTCAGAGACATTGACCCCACCAGCAAGTGCTTGCCAACCCCCAGGTGATTGAAAGTCGCCTTCAAGGAGTGCATCTGTGAGGATTCTACCGACACTCGCTTGGATTTGGACAGTGGCATTCTCACTCAAGTCAATTCCAATAGGGTTTGCGAAGGTTAAGTTAATTGCGTCGCCGTCTGCCGTGTCTTCCCGTGCGATAATCTCGTTGCGCTGCTGCGAAGTACCATCAATGAGTTGGACGGTATCGCCCTCTGCTAATAGATGTGCTTTTTTAGCGGTCTTACTTACCTGAAGGCTGGTAGCGGTTGCATCCCCCGGGTCTGCCATAATTGGGATATTAATGAGTTGTTGCTGAAATTCGGGGCGATGTCCCAAAGCAATAGAGGCCTCGTTTTTGCCTGCATCTATTTGGATCGCGGCACGCTCGTAACCGATTTCAGCGAGTTTGGCTTGCAGCTCAGATTCTGTGACAACTCTGTTAAACTTGGCTTGGATTTTAACACCACCGCGAAAATCAATCCCAAAGTTAGGACCTTGATGGATGCCGAGGAAAACCAAACCAATAACGATGAGCACCGCTGAGAATACAAAGCCAGTGCGGTGTTTGCTAATAAAATCAAAGTTTGTATTTCTAAGTAGTTCCAATTTTTTAATTGTTGTCAGTTTTCGGTTGTCAGTTGTCAGTTAAACTGATAACCGAGAACCATTCATTCGACAACCATTCCTCCATGTCAGAGTCATCAGTTATCAGTTTTTAGCAGGACGTGTGGCCGTTGGAAAGGTCTTATCCGCCCCAAGCAAGTGACTGACGACTGACAACTGACTGCTGATAACTATTCTTCTGACAGCCATTAAATGCTGAGTTTCTGCACGTCTCGGTTCCCGACTGTTAATCCATAAATCTCGCGTGTAACGACGATCGCTGTGAACATACTCGCGAGGATACCTATACCGAGCGTTACCGCGAACCCTTTAATCGGACCTGTACCAAAATGATAGAGGACAAGGGCGGTAAAGAATGTAGTAAGGTTGGCATCTAAAATCGTTATAAATGCGCGCTGATAGCCGCTTGTGATAGCTGCCCAGACGGCTTTATTCGTCCGTAATTCCTCGCGAATTCGCTCGAAGATGAGGACATTCGCGTCAACAGCTATCCCGATTGTGAGTACAAGTCCAGCGATACCGGGAAGCGTCAATGCCGCACCGAAGCCTGCCAAAGCACCGAGAAGAATCACCATATTAAAAACGAGCGCAACAATAGCAACTAACCCGGAGAGGCGATAGTAGATTATCATGAAAATCAGGACTATACCCAAACCGATAAGTGCAGCGCGAACGCCGTTGTCAATAGATTCTTGACCGAGGGTGGGACCGACGGTACGCTCTTCCGCGATTTGGACACCAACAGGAAACGCGCCCGCTTTCAAAATATTGGAAAGGTAGCTTGCCTCTTCATAAGTGAAACTGCCTTGAATAACAGCGTTTCCGATGATCTGGTCTTGAATAACGGGTGCAGACTGAACTTTCCCATCAAGGAGAATCGCCAGATGTTCGCCGATATGGTCGCCTGTGACTTTCGCAAACGTACGTCTCCCGGCACCATCGAAACTCAATGAAACCACAATGTCAAAAGTGGTTCTGCCTGTGGTCGGAAACGCATCGGTAATCCGGTCTCCGGTTAGGAGTACAGGACTTTCCAAAACGTACCAGTTGCCGGTTTCGCGATGATAGCGAACTTCACTATCCTCTGGAATATCATCGGGTGGCGGTGTATCGGCAGTCCCGCTCCAGAAATTTCCACCAGCAGGCGATTTCCTGACGAGTTTAAATTCGAGCCTTCCCATCTCTCTAACAATCTGCAGCGGTTTTGAAGAGTCCTCAGCACCGGGAAGCTCGACGATGATTCTTGGGTGATTCGCCTCTCGTCGGATAGAGGGTTCAGAAACGCCAAAAGCATCCACGCGATTTCGTAAGACGATAAGGACCTGTTCAATCGCCTGCTCACTATATTTTTCAATCCCACTTCGGCTGAGTCTCAACTGATATACGGATTGTGTTTCTGTTTCGTTATTTACCTGTGCATCTTCAAAAAATTCGATTTCGTTAAGAAGCCGCTGCGCCTTTTCCAAGTATTGTGTTTTTTCATTCGCATCTGATCGGAGTCGTGAAGGGATACCGACAAACACATCAAGTGCGTCTTGTCCGGCTACCCGTTTAACTTCACGACACAAAACTTCCTCTGCGCGAAGTTGCTCAGGGATAGAGAGCGCGTGTTGGCGGAACAGTTCAGTTTTGGAAGTCTCTAAATCTACTTCAAGTACAAGATGGACACCGCCTTTGAGATCTAATCCCAACTTCAATCGGTTGTCAGGTATGAGTCGTCGGATAACCCTTGGGAGACTCCCGTATAGATGTAAATTGTCAAGCGTCGCGCTTGGGTCTTTACGCGCGTTCTCCGAGATGAGCCGAACATAAAATTCGTGTGATTCAGTCGTATCAAATTCATAATCAAATCCATGCTCAAACCCAAGTTTTCCTAAGTGGACCCGAAAGACATCCATTAATTCACTCGTCGTATCCTGAAAGCTGATGCCTTCGGGGTATTCAACCTCTGCAAGGCTCACCTTAAAATCCTTATCTTCAGTGATTTCAAAAGCTGGAAGTTTTTCCTGCATCCAAAGTGGTAAATTCCCGTATAGTGGATTGTAGAAACTATCCGGGGTCGGGATGAGATATAATGCAGAGATTAGCAACACCCCGATGATTAAAACTATTTTCCAGATACTGAATCTGTACATCAGTCACTCCTACAGACATTAGAATGGTTATCAGTTATCAGTTAAAATTGGTTATCAGTTGTCAGGTGTCAGTCATCAACTAAAAGAGGCTTTATTAGAAAACCTTTTAACCGATAACCGATAACTGATGACTGATAACTCTTTCAAACGCGCCTGGGAGGAATCGAACCCCCGACACGAGGCTTAGGAAGCCACTGCTCTGTCCCCTGAGCTACAGGCGCATGTGGTAAGCCTAATATTTCATGAGCGAAAAAACATCGTAGTTCGGAATCTTCTCCCTGCCTTCAAGTTCTAATAACTCAATTAAAACAGCGATACCAACGATGTGTCCCTCCAGCTTTTCAATAAGCTCAACGGATGCAGCAAGCGTCCCACCAGTTGCCAAGAGATCATCCCATAGGAGTACTCTACTGTCTTTAGGGAACGCATCTTGATGAATTTCGATCGTATCACTGCCGTATTCAAGATCGTATGTAACTTCGTGCCTCTCATAGGGCAACTTACCCTTTTTCCGGATAGGGACAAAAGCAGCACCGATCCGATAAGCGAGCACTGTTGAGAAAATGAAACCGCGTGCTTCAGGTCCCGCAACAACATCAATGGCTTCATATTTATAATGGCGCGCGAACTCATCAATTACCTGATGAAAGGCGGTTGGATTTCCCAAAAGAGGCGTGATGTCTTTAAATAAAATCCCCGGTTTCGGAAAATCTGGCACTTCTCGAACAAATCGCGAAAAATCTTGCATTATATCCGTTTATCCTCCTATACCCTCCTGATGTGGGTGTATCATAATCTTCATTCCTTTTCGGGATTCCATTGCCTCAAACGCCTTGTCAATCTCAACGAGCGGGAAGTGGTGTGTAATGAGCGGTTTCACACGCACTAAACCTTTTTCAAGGAGACGGACTGCCAATTCATGGTGACGTGGTACACATCCATGTGAGCCCGTAACAAAACACTCTTTATAGTGAATAATATTAGAGAGAACGCTCATGGGGCGCATCGTCTTTGGCAATCCGCCGAATAGATTGACATATCCACGGTGCGCTATCATTTCAATAGCCTGTTCGTGCGCCTCAACAGAACCACAGGTTGTAACGACGATATCGGGTCCTTCGCCGCCTGTCTCTTCCTTGCATCTCTCAATGACATCTTCCTCTTCAGAAGCGATGTAGGCATCTGCTTCGTAGAACTTTGCGATCTCCATCCGGAGCTTGCTCCGTTGTACACCGATAACTTTCGTAGCACCCATGATCCGCGCGAGGTCAATCATCATACATCCGATCGGTCCAAGACCGATAATAACGACGGTTTTGCCGAGGGACATATTAACAAGCTCAAGTCCATTGATGGCACAAGCGAGCGGTTCAGCGAGGGCAGCTTCATCAAAACTGAGCGTCGCATCGAATGGGGTAACCGGTCCTTCTTCCAAAACGAGGCGTGGGAGTTTCATATATTGTGCGAAAGCACCGGGGATTTGGTAACCGATGGCGTAGTTGATGTCGCAGTTGTTTCCGAGACCATCTCGACACCAATGGCACTGCCCACACGGGACATCGGCACCAATTGACACTCGGTCGCCTTCTTTGACGCGCGTTACGTTTTTACCGGTTTTAACAATGACACCGGAGTTTTCATGTCCAATAATAGTCGGGGGTTTAACTCTTGGATTACCGTGATGGAGGATGCGGACATCAGAACCGCATATACTAACAGCTTCGATCCGCATTAAAGCGGCATCATCATCGATTTCGGGTTCGGGGACTTCTTTCACGCTCAAATTGTCAAGACTTTCAAGTATAGCCGCTTTCATATTTTTTGTAGTTATCAGTAGTCAGTTATCGGTAGTCAATCCAGAAATGTTTGTGGCAGGTAAACAGAATGTAACCACCACAGAAGTCAACTGAAAACCAATAACCGATAACTGACTACTATTCCTCCGATGGATGAATCAAAACTTTTGCGTAGAATTCACTCTTATCTCGCATCTTATGTAATATGTGTGTACTGTCCGCCAATGGTACTTTATGTGTTATTAGAGGCATGAGTGTTAACATCCCAGAAGCCATCGCTTGAAGTACAGTACGCCAATCGTCGTCGTTGCCGGTGGCACTATAATCAGAATTCCATGTCCCAAAAATGTTCACTTCACGCCGCATTAACTGCGATATAAGCACTGCTGGAAGCGTTACATCTTTAGCAGGGTTACCGAGCAAAACGACGCTACCGCCGCGTCCGACACTTCCGAGGGCATCGTTATAGGTAGCGGGGACCCCCGCAGCCTCAATACAAACGTGCGCCCCCTTTCCATCAGTATGTGCGTTTACAATCTCAACCGGTTCCCCGGTTGTAGTGCTAAATACTTTGTCAAATCCAAGTTGTCTCGCCAGCTCCAGTTTATCCGCAACAATATCAAAGAGAAACACTGTTGTCGCGCCCATGATTCTTGCCCACTGCGCTGTCATTAATCCGATAGGTCCTGCACCGAAGATAGCAACTGTCTTTCCAGCGAGCGGCGTATTCGCACGGCAGATTGCGTGTAGTGCGACTGCAGCGGGTTCTGTCATCGCTGCTTCCTCTAAAGTCACACCCGGTGGAACAGCGATCAGGTTTCCTTTCGGCGCGACGACATATTCAGCAAATGCGCCATCGCTTCGCGAACCGAGATAGTCGTAGTCGTGGCATTGGACATACTTACCCTGTTCACATGCTGCACAGGTACCGCACCAAAGCAACGGGAATACAACGACAGGATCACCCGGGGCAAAATCGTCAACACCCGGGCCGCAAGCATCAACGATACCAGCGAATTCGTGTCCACAAACCGTTGGGAAGCTATAAGTGCCTTTGACGAAAATTCTCGGAATATCGGAACCGCAGACACCACAGAACCCAATTCGGACGCGGACCTTACCGTCAGCAAGAGGTGGCACCGGAATCTGCTCTAACCGTAAATCGCCAACGCCGTGAAGTACCAATGCTTCCATC
Source organism: Candidatus Poribacteria bacterium (assembly GCA_965200345.1). Lineage (GTDB taxonomy): Bacteria > Poribacteria > WGA-4E > WGA-4E > WGA-3G > WGA-3G. The sequence goes on along the minus strand of OZ241378.1, from coordinate 6,164,180 downwards.
AGACCTCTCTCTTTGCGAGTCCGAGCGTAATAGCCTGCTGCGTCCGTTGGACGTTCTCGGCACGTGAACCGGATTTCTGGAAAACGCTACTCGTTCCACCGACCAAGATATCTGCGCCTGCAGATACCATTTTCGGGATATTTTCAAAACTCACGTTACCATCAACTTCAATCGGTATATCAACAGCACGCGTATCCAAAAAAGCACGACATTCTGCGATCTTTCGGAGCGTCGCTGGAACTACCTTCTGCCCCGCAAATCCCGGATTTACCGTCATAATCAGCACGAAATCAAGGCGATCAAGGACATAGTCCAATGCAGAGAGTGGTGTTGCTGGATTCAGTGCTGCGCCTGCCTTGATGCCGTGTGCTTGAATGAGAGATAACGTTCTATCCAGATGCGTTGCCGATTCAACGTGGACAGCTACCTGTTGAACGCCAATCTCTGCGACCGCGTCCACAAAGAAATCGTTGTTTTCCACCATGAGGTGAATATCAAAAGCAGCGTCTGTTTTCGGACGTAATTGCTCAATTAAGGCGAGCCCAATCGGCATATTCGGAACGAAATGTGCGTCCATCAAATCGAAATGGAGTATATCAATGCCAGCAACTTCTAATTCCCGAACATCGGCTTCCAAGTTGCATAAATCCGCGCACATCACCGATGGCGCGATGTGGATGTGTGGCTCTGAAGATGCCGTATTTGGCGTGGACAAGATAGCACTTCCGTAGTGTCAAAATTCCCATGCTTATTCTAACATAAAATCTTTAATAGTATAGCATAAAATGATGAATTTGTCAAATTTTGACGCAACGCGATATCACGGATGTGACAAAACCTCATGAAGCTGCGAATCAATGATCCCTTTCATTTCTCGCCCTCTCTGTTGAACTTTCCGTTTCGCCACTCTTTGTATACCAGAAACGCACCCAGTAGACATAAACTGTAGAATAATACGACTTCTATACCACTCGTTATGATGGCGAGCTCTAAGTTGCGTCGCAAGTCCACGCCCCCTATATCCAGCCCCGGCTTCCATGGCGATATATATGTGTTGTAAACCACAAGGACAAGCCATCTGAGAACCCTAACACCCATGGCTGTTGCGAGGACGATCAACCCCCTTGACCGCGTTCGGAGACAGAAAAACACCAAGAAAACCATAAGTGCCAAAAATCCGACGTACCCAATCCACGCCGTCAGATCGACAAAAACTTTCATCAAAATGCCACCTTTCAAAGACAAGGATAACCCGTTTCAACTCGTAGGTTGGGTTGAACGGATGCCACCAAAAACGTAAAAATCATAGAAAAACACAACTTGCTCCAGATACACCACATTCACCAGAGAACAAGTGAAACCCAACGCTTTGATTTGAAATTTCCAGGACGCTGAGCATGTAAAGTTGGGGTTCTCTACGTTTTTGAATAGATATAGCAGGAAACCATTGCCTTTCAGATGTGTTTGGCATATCAACATCCTACTTTTCAACACCGTTCAACCCAACCTACTGGATTTGAAAATCATCTGGTCTGGACAGATTGACTTTCCCTAAATTGCCACCTATAGGTCAGGAACGCGATAACGCCTCACGAAGTTGCGAATCAAGGTCTGCGGGAGGATCAAAAGGGATGTCAATCGGTTTGTGAGAGATCGCACTTGCATAGATGCCCAGAACCGCATTGAACTGATGTAATGCAAGTTTGAGGTTCGTTTGGACAGGACGAGTATCGTCTTCAATCCAGTCAAACATCGCTTCTGTCAGACGTGCTTGCGCGAGGTCGTTATTTTTACGCCATTCATCAGGAGTTGTTTGGTGGTTTTCCATTTTTTCTTTGCAAAAGATTTCCCATCCACCGAATTCCTCAAAAAGCACATGACCGCTTTCGCCGTATGCGGCAACACGACAGTGTTTGTAGATAGCATCGTCGTCCATGATGCGTGGTGATGTAAAACCAGTATTCCAAACTCCATAGACACCGTTTTCAAATAAGACCTGGCACGATGACGTATCGGGGGCTGGATAGGTGCCCTCAAGTGACGCAATACCGCTGACAGCACCGAAGACCCGAACGATCGGAGAATCGTTATTCAGAGACATTGCCCAGTCAATGATATGCGTGCCTTGGGCGGAAAGGTTCATTCCACACGAGAAATCTAAAAGGTGAATTTTTCCTAATTTACCACTCTGCACTACCCCCCGGCAACTGATAAGTCCAGGGTGCCAGCGGTATTGTTTTCCAACGCCAAATTTTGTAGCCGTTTGCCCTTCCAATTCGCACAGCAAACGCCAATCTTCAACACCGCAGGCAATTGGCTTTTCAACGAGGCAGGCTGGCACCCCAAATTCTGATACCATCGGCATGAGCTCACGCCACTGATCCGGCATTGTAACGAGATGAACCAAGTCGGGTTCCTCTTTACGGAGCATCTCCTCAGCATTCGCGTAGCCGGTAATCTTGAAAGTCTCAGCAAATTTTTTGCGTCGAGCAACATCCGATCGGTTCGCGCACGCGACCAACTCGCCTTGCGAAACTTGTTGATAAGCATTTGCATGACCGTAGGCTCTACTGCCGCAGCCGATGATTGCACTTCGATATTTTGGCATTGTATGGATTCCTTTCATTTCTCGCCCTCTCTGTTGAACTTTCCGTTTCGCCACTCTTTGTATACCAGAAACGCACCCAGTAGACATAAACTGTAGAATAACACGACTTCTATACCACGCGTTATTATGGACAGATTCAATCCTTGTAGCAAGGGCATATCTTCCCCCGGCTTCCACACCCATATATATATGTAAACCGCAAGGACAAGCCATCTGAGAAAGCTAACACCCATGGCTGTTGCGAGGACGATCAACCCCTTTGACCGCGTTCGGAAGCAGAAAAACACCAAGAAAACCATAAGTGCCAAAAATCCGACGTACCCAATCCACGCCGTCAGATCGACAAAAACTTTCATCAAAATGCCACCTTTCAAAGACAAGGATAGCCCGTTTCAGAACTGTGCCAAGAAACCTTACTCATAAAAATCGAAGATGGATTCACATCCCATAAGCCTCCTTTATTCTAACTCAACAATGAAGCAGATGGCAATAGAAAAAATGCGTGCAACTTTACAGTGAATCTGCTAAAATAGAAACAAGATCTGATATGGAATCACACAATAATAAGGAATGACACAAGGAGGATTACACAAGTGAAAAGGATAACTGTCTTAATGCTCTTGATGAGCATTTTTTTCTATTTTGGGATTATCAGTGCCAGTGCTGACGCAATAGGGGTCTGGCTGTTCAATGAAGGCGTCGGCGAAATCGTTAAAGATGTATCAGGTAACGGGCATCATGGTGAAATTGTCGGTGAGGTAGCGTGGACCGACGGAAAATTTGACAATGCCCTTGAATTCGACGGTGGTCATGTCCGCGTGCCGCATGCGGATGTTATGAACCTTAAGCAGTGGACAATGACCGCATGGATAAAAGTCCCTAAGATCGTCGATCCATATCAAATTATCCTTGGCAAAGAGGCGTGGCCCGATCGAAACTATACGATGTGGATTCGTCCCGGCGTGATGACTTTTGGGTTTACGCTCCCCGGTGGCGCACAAGACCTACAGATCGGCAGCAAAGAGGTCACTGATGGTAAGTGGCACTTTGTCGCAGGTGTGTATGACGAGAAGAATCTGATCCCTTACGTTGATGGCGAACAATTTAATCCGCGGGGTGCCGCGGGCAAACCGGCAACGAACAATGCGCCATTTATAATCGGCGCACAGGGCCCTGATGGGAAGAACGGACCGTTGAGAGGCGTTATCGATGAAGTTGCTGTCTATAATATAGCTTTAGACGAAGGTGAAATCACTGAGGTGATGGAAGGGCTTGCAAAGCAATTCCAAGCAGTGGAGGCTTCAGAGAAGTTAGCAGTAACATGGGGCTATCTTAAAGATAATGGCAACTAATCTCTTAGGTTGGAAGCGACATTGACTATAGAAAAAACAGTAGCATTACGAAATCTTTGTAAACATAAAGTCTCACTTTCTCGTTTCTACTCATCAAGATTCCGCATCACGGAAACGCACCGTGCTGACAAAACGCGGATCCCATCGGATATTTATGAGTATATGGTTTCACTGGGGCTCAATCCAATCTATGAGACTTATAGGCGTTTAGGATCTCTAAAATTTTTCTTTTATATAGGACTTACGCATTTCCTCTTAAAGTCCCCCTACCCCCCTGATAAGCGGGGATATGGGGGGTTGGGGGATTTAGGGGTTAAAAACATGGAAGTACTCTCACTGTGAGGCATGCGTAAAATACGTTCCTTTTCTATTCAATTTGCGTAAGTCCTATATATTTAGTTCACATTACATTTTTAGCAATAACAACCGAGAATACACGTGCAGAAAAATCCATTATCTAAATTCGCAGTTCACCACTTTTTAAGATACCTGGGGCTGCTTTTTAAAATTGGGATTATCCTTATTATTGTCCTTTCTGTAACATCTGATGTTGCTATAAGTCGTATTGCTGAAGAAAACGACGAAACGCAAGCAGAAACCACAACACCCAGTAGTAGCGTTACTGTCCCTGATTCCGACGAACCTGAAACACCAGCGGAAGAAAGAAACGGCAGTGAGTTTGGGTTGTTTAACCGTAATCCTTTCGATACCGATCGTGTTCCAAAGCATTTCATCTGGCAAGATGAAAAGACACAACCCAAGGCAGACGAAGAAAGCAGACGCATCCAACCCTATCTGGACAGTCTCCACAGATGGCGGAATCCCCCCGAATTGACAGACCTCAGTAAACTCTATGATTGGAAACCGAAACCGAAACGCGACGAAAAAGGTATCGCCCTGCCGATGGATTCCAATCTCCGAATAACTGGCTTACAATCTGTAACTGTAGAGGCAAACAAGACGCACTATTTCGGTGAAGGCGATCTGAACCGATACGGTGGTTATGGTTATGGAGGTGGATACGGCAGTTATTCATCAGGACTTGACTTGGGACTTACTTCGTCTTACGGTTACGAAGACTTTGGCTATGGCAGCAGCTTTGGGGGCGGCGGATACGGTTCTGGCTATGGCGGTGGCGGATACAGCAGCTACGGCAGTGGATACGGCAGCGGCTATGGCAGCGGTTTCGGCGGGTACAGCGGATACGGCAGCCGTGGTATCCCGCGCGCAACAGGCTTTAATCTGCGTCAGATACAACAATTTGGGCTACACGGCCGCGTCGGGCAACGCACACATATCGCCGTGGATTATAGTGCTGGTGGAAGTGGCTTTGGGGGCGGTGGCTATGGCGGTGGATACGGTGGCGGCTATGGTGGTGGATACGGTCTTGGCGGTACAAAGGAACAGAAAATTAAAATATGGTATGAAGGTAAACCCGAAGACATTATAAAAACGATCTCGTTCGGTGACATCACGCTCAATCTGCCGAACACCCGTTTTCTGAATATCAACCGGAACTTGTTTGGGCTTGAAGGTGTTTTTGAATGGAAAAATACGCGTCTGACCGCTTTCGGTTCTCGCAGCAAAGGGATACGCGAGGTACGCACTTTCCGGGGACAATCTCGGCGTGCTGGCGGCGGATACGGCTACGGACCGCCGGGGATCCAAATTCCAGATACCAACTACGTCAAAAATCGGTACTACTTACTACAGGACGGTTCCCTACCCATCAAACAAGGAAGTGAACAAATCTTCATTGATGATGGCGTTGTCGGCAACAATCAGGGCGGCAAACGGACGAGTCAAGGTTACTTTAACCCGCAATTTGCTGGACAAGACTACAACATCGACTACGACACCGGCGAAATAGAATTTCTCTCCCCGATCTCCGCAAACTATACGATCGTTGTTGCCTATGAATACAGCGGCAGCGGTGGCGGCTCCGTTGGGAATAAAGAGGTCTTTGTTGATGAAAACGGCGATGGCACAATTGACGAAGAAGGGGAAGAAATCGGTTACATAGTACTGAAGGAAAAAGGGTATCGTGGCACCGAGGCAACACATGTTTACCAACTCGGCAGCCGAAATATCAACCCACGCGACTTCCAATTGACGATCCGCCGACAAGGACAGAGCGAAACTTTCCAGACGAATGAGGGTCTCATCCCTTATATTGAAATCTTCGGTTTGGATCAGAATCGGGACGGTAACGTTGATGCCCAGTTCATAGACTACGACAGGGGTATATTGCGTTTCCCGCAGACAAACCCTTTTGAAATCACAGACCCGAGCCACCCATATTACGCCTACCGTGATGCGCTTAACAACACCGCCATCTACCTCGAAGGTGTACGGACAGATGCCCAAATCTACACGCTCATAGCGGATTATACATACCAATCAGAAACATACAATGTAGGGTTGTTTGTGATTCCCAACAGCGAGACGGTTCGATTAAACGGTCAACTTCTGACGCGTGACACGGACTATATGATGCTCTATGAAGTCGGAACCATCCGATTCTTCAGGCAACTCGATGAATTTGATGAAATCGTTGTGGAATTTGAAAAGACCCCTTTTGGGGGTTCGTCACAACAAGCGGTAGCGGGTATTTGGTTAGAGTACACACACAAACCGAAACCTAAATCGGAGAGAGAACAGAGCCTTGAAGATAGATTCGATCGCCTCGGTGGTATCCAATCAATGGATTCAAGTCGGCTCGGTGATGGAACAACGGATGCATTCGGTGAGTCATTGGCGGGCCGGAGAGGCGGTCTTGGCGGTTTAGGCAGGAGCGGCTTTGGTGGTGGTTTCGGTAGCGGTTTCGGTGGTGGTTATGGGAGTTTCGGCAGTCTGGGCGGTAGGTCGCGGAGAGGTGCAAGCTATTACGGCGGCTACGGCGGTGGCATGAATTATTTTAACCCTGTCTTCCAAAAAGGGTTTATGCTTTCAACAGGCTATATTCTGAATACTGGGCAAAAACCGGCAGAAATACCAGATGTAAACGGCGTTCCAAACCGTTTGCAAGCATTTAATATAAACACAAGTTTCGGAAGAGCATTCAATATGGCCGGGGTTTTCAATCTACTACCGTTTATTAACGTGAGAAACCTCCCACTTTCGCTCGACTTCAGTGGAGAAGCGGCTTATTCACACAACAACCCGAATAGCATCGGTGTCGCACTCATTGATAGCATGGAAGGGGCGAAGGAATCAACCACGGTGCCGACGCTAAAATACAACTGGAAGCAGAGTAGCGTTCCTCATATCTCGGAGGATACACCCGGACCTGGTGATGTTTATAATATTCTACCGACAAGTGAGAACAGAGTCATTTTTAAAGTCGCCCTTAAAGACAAAAACGAGTCGGAAGCAGTTGGAAATTATATGCGAAATCGAGATGTACCCGCATCTTCAATTCAGCCGCTCTCGCTCTCTACCGAAGAACGGCTTATCATGGAACTCGGCTATGATTTTACAGATGTAGTGGCAGAATGGGGCGGCTTCTCAAATGGTGTCTCAACTTCGGGGGTTGACTATTCCGAACGTAGCTTCGTTGAAATCTGGATGCGCGTTCAAGGCGATGATAATGTGACCCTACACTTGAACCTTGGCGTAGTAAATGAAGACACAGATGACGACCAACGGTTGGATAGCGAAGACCTTCCAAATACACTCACAGACACAAACGGTGATGGCAGTATCGATGCCTTGGATTTGGATTTAGAGAATCTATCAGATGTAGACCGTTATCGCGGGAACGGTGCCCTCGATACTGGGGAAGACATAGGATGGAATTACGATGGCGACCTCAAAGAAACATCTGTCGGTAGCGGTAACCAGATTCTGGACAGCGAAGACTTGAACGGTGACGGCGTGCTTGACACTATAAACGCCTATTTTGAAATCTCAATCCCGTTGAACGAGATCCCGAATGAATGGGTAAAAAGTAAAAATGCTAACGGTTGGATGTTTCTCAGTATCCCACTCTCTAAATTCACGCCGATAGGTTCTCGCGTGCCGAGCCTCGTTTTTGTGCAACACCTCCGACTTTGGTTGAGCAAAAACGCTCCAGGGAGTGCGAAAGGTACGCTGCAGTGGGCATCAATCGAAATTGTTGGAAATAAATGGCAACAAGGTATCATAACTCGCTCAACTCAACAGACAACTCCGGAGGCGGGACTTACAGGCGAAACACTTTCAACGAGTACAATTGTGGAAGATACAATCGAAAAGTTTATCGTCGGTACAAAGGATAATTTCAGTTACGATGCGTATCAGAGCGCGTATCTCGATATTGAAGATAATGAACTCTTCAAGAAACTACACCCATTTACAGCAACCTCGCTGGGTTTCCAAACACAACAGCAACGCGAACAGACGCTGAGCCTTGAATATTACCTGTTTCCTGGTTCTTACGGTGTCACCTCCAAACAACTGAAAGGCGTAACCCAAAGCGATGGTCAAGATTTCAGTAAACACGACACATTGCGCTTTTGGCTCTATGGCGACAAAAGCGATACAACCTTCGTTTTGCAACTCGCGCCGACCGTTCGTACCGGCTATCGCAGCTCATTTTATAGCTCGGATCCGTTTGTTAACCAGGCAGAAGAAGCAGATATTAACGTTTTCGAGAACCTGACAGACTATTATGAATACACAGTGCCTATAGACTTTGAAGGTTGGAAGTTAATCGAAATTGATCTACGTGACCTACGTAGAAATGCTTACCCTGATCTGGATGCGCATGTTTCAAGTGTTCCTGTTGGCGCAGAAACAGAAATTGGAGAACCCGTGCCTACCACCAACCCCGAAAGCGTAGACGATGTCCCAGATGGACATCCAGATGGTTTCACAATCAGAGGTAGAAATAACACGCGGCTCTCTATCAAAAATATTGGTGGTATCCTGCTCGGTGTCCGCAACGATACAGGTCGTGAAATCAGCGGTGACATCTGGGTGAATGAGATTCACTTGGGTGATCCACTTGTACGTGCTGGCTGGGCGCGTCGCGGTAATATGTCAATGTCACTCGGCAATATCGTGAAGTTGCGTGGCGGTTACGCAAGTCAAGATAAAGACTTTGAAAGCGGTGCCGGTCAAATTGGTAGACAACGGCTCTCTTCACGCGGGTATAGCACCACAAACAACGACTACAACATCGATGCAGATGTCACCATTTTCCCGTGGCTGCCGATCCAGTACGGTATCCGACAACAAGACACTGAAACTGAAAGCGTGCGTGGTAGTTACAGCAGTTTCCAGAGCGGGAAAAGTGAGACCCGTACCCGAGATTTCTCTGTCCGATTCAACCGAAATCCGTACCCAAATCTCGGCTTCGCATATAACTATCAAGACTTTTGGAACGAGCGTCAAGGCACGCAAATTAGTCACCTCTACACCGGCAGTTTCCGATATGAACTCGGATCAAAACTCGGTGTTAACGTGCAATATCGCCACGAAGATGTGCTCGCTAAACCAGAAACGGCAACCGATACCACCTCAACTTCAACATCCTACTATAGTTATGGTTACGGCAGAAATAGAGACGAAAAAACCGATAGTGGCACAATAGCATTCAACATCAGTCCAACAAACATCTTCAGTTTGAACCCAAGTTACGATGTCCGTCGGACACTTGAGAGACGTGAAGATCAGAACTATAGAACACCCCTTACAAGCGGTGTAACGACAGAACCCGAAGAGCCTGAGGAAACTCCTGAACAAGATTTCTCAATCGCTGAACGGGAGCATCGACTCTCCCTGACACCACGATTGAATCGAGATTTGATCGGCATGCGTCCGACTGTGACAAGCCGTATGAGTTTTCGTGAGAATTGGTTCAGAGAACAAAAAAACGCATCCCTTAACGGTAATGTCAGCCTCGGCATGAACCTCCGCGTTCAAAAGTGGTTCAACTGGTTTTTGAATCCTGAAAAAACAGATAGTCAGCAGTCAGCAGTTAAAGAGGCGTCTGATGGAACAACCCCCCTCTCAACTGATAGCCGACAACCGAAAACCGACGACTCCGCCACAGAAACAATTGAGCAGCTGCGAGAAAGTGGTATTGATGAGGCGCAGATCCAAGAGTTAGAAGAAAACCGCGGCGACTGGATTGAACGCGACAAGGGTGAGACAGGAGATAGTACAGCACCAGAGAATGTCGCACAAGCAGCGCAAGATGGCATCTTGCATAGAATTCTGAAAAGTTTCACGATTAGTACGAATGCCAATTTTACGGCTACCGAATCGTATCGGCAGCTTGCATCCGGGTTGTCTGCCTTAGAAATTTGGTCGCTTGCGGATGACGCAAAGGAACGGACGAATTCCCGACGCAGTAATCGTTACACAGTTCGCGGCTCGGTAGACCCGTGGAGTTGGGCATCCTTAGGAACAAATTTCAGCACGTCTGAAAGTTTCCGGAAAAGTTTAGGGAGCACGTACACGTCGCACGCCGAGTCGTACGAAGCCGATTTAAAACTCAAGGCACAAGAAGCCTCCAGTTTTCAACTGCGCTATAGTTTCACAAAACGAGACAATTCAACACTGGAAACGACGCTTAGCGATAGCACGGCACACACGCCATCACTCAGCTGGATACACACATGGGGTAAAGAGACGCGGACAGCATTGGGTATACGCACAACACTCCGAGACCAACAACGGAGCGGCATACAGAGTAAGGCTTTGATCGTAACACCAAATCTTAGTATTGACTATCGGTATCGGACAGAAAACGGTATACGGTTTCCGTTTTTCGGCAGAATCCCACTTAAACACGACTTGGAACTCACGAATACCCTCTCGTGGTCGATTCGTAGAGAAAATTTCGGCCTAAACCGCGAGGAACGCTCCGAGCGTTACGAGACGACACTGCGCGTCGGTTACAAAATCAGCACCCATATCTCAGCAAACTTCCACCTCGGTCTCAGCTACCACCACGACAGAGTCGAAGAAGGTAGAGACTTCCTTTCAGTCGCAAGCGCACTCACCATCCGCGGCGAAATCCAATAATTTTTAACTATTGGACCTCTGTTCGGTTTCGTCTGTTGTCCGAAACCGGTTTCTCGTTTAAGTCGGCACCCAATCGCTAATCATTGGCCCTCTATTAACTTAAGATGAAGAAAAAGTATTTAGAGTGTGTCTGGATGTTGCACTGTCCGCGTATCTTCTCGTAGGAGCGAGTTGCGCTCGCGACTTCTATATCCTCCAACTTTGACGTAGCAAAGCACTACGAACCGCACGAAAAATTTTGAGAAACACATGTCCTTCCAAAGGACATCTGTTGGTGGCTATAGTGTATAGAAAAAAATTGAAAAGAAAAGCCATTTATGGTATGCTGGTGTGAATGGTCAGTTACAGGAGCAAGTGTTTTTGCTTAGGGTATTTTTGATAGGGGTTTTTGATAGGGTGTTTCTGCGGATTTCTGCGGATTTCCCCTGCTCACGATTGTAGAGGTTTTCGTTTAGAAGCAATCTCTTGTGACTGACTACCGATAACCGACAACTGAAAACTATAAAAAAAGGAAAAACATGAGAGGGAACAATACAGACACACCGCGCCCCGAATACCCGCGTCCGGATTTCCAACGCGGGACATCAGAAGGGATCGACTGGATATGCCTCAATGGTACATGGGAATTCGCATTCGACCCAGACGATATTGGTAAACAAAATAAGTGGTACTCATCAGAGCCTATGAACGATTCTCCATGGACGATGGAAATAAAGGTCCCTTATCCTTGGGAAAGTCTTGCAGCATGGGAAGCAGAAGAACAAGCAGACAACGTAAACTACCTGAGCAAAAACGCATATCTTAACCCCGAAGAGGTTACCTGTGGCGGTTTAGACCGCGAAGGGAATTACCGCGGCGAACCGCGACATACAATCGGCTGGTACCGCAAAGTCGTCTCAATCCCTGAAAATTGGGGCGACAGACGCGTTATTTTGAATTTTGGTGCCGTTGATTGGGAAGCAACAGTCTGGATAAACGGAAACCAAATAGGCACACATGAAAACGGATACCTGCCATTTGAATTTGACATTACAGACGCACTTACACCCGGGGAAGCTGTGCACATCGTCGTCCGCGCGTATGACGCTCAAGATCATGGTGAACAACTTGCTGGAAAACAGATCGGTTGGTATGTCCGTACCAGTGGCATCTGGCAAACCGTTTACCTCGAACCGAGAAGTGCGACCTACATCGCACTGTGCCACATCACCCCTGATATTGATAACGCTACCGCTACGTTTTCTGTTAATATAGACGGAGACGTAAAGAATACCGAGTTGTCCTTACGCTGGAATTGCGATGAACTCAGCGGCTCCGCGCAGGTTTCCAGTAATGAGACACAATTCACAGTGAGTATCCCCCCTGAGCAGCTGCGTTTGTGGGACGTAGACACCCCAAATCTCTACGATGTTACACTGGAATTGGTAGCAGAAGGGACGGTTATTGATCGGATTTTCACTTACTTTGGGATGCGAAAGGTTTCCATCGCAAAAGCCCCGGGTGGAGACTACCAGTATATCTACCTTAACAACCGTCCTATCTATCTCCTCGGTGCACTCAATCAGTCGTTTAATCCGGAAGGTGTGTACACGTTCCTAACAGACGAGGCAATCCGTACGGATGTCGAACGCGCAAAGGAATTCGGATTCAATTTTTTGCGTCTCCATATCAAAGTCGATGAACCGCGTCTTTACTATTGGGCTGACAAGTTAGGGTTGCTCTTCATGTGCGATATCCCGAATTTTGGCACCTACACGGAGAAAGCACAGGCACGATTTATAGAGACGCTTCGCGGAAACATTGCGCGTGATTACAATCACCCGTCGATTATTTCTTGGTGCAATTTCAACGAAACTTGGGGACTCGGCGGTAACGCGTACAAGGAGATGACAGATCGGCAGGAATGGGTGCGCGAGATGTATCACCTCGCTAAATCCTTAGACACAACCCGCCTGATCGAAGATAATTCACCGTGTCTGTACGATCATGTGGAAACGGACATCAATTCATGGCATTTTTATATTAATGACTATGACCGCGCGAAGGAACACATCTCGAACGTTGTGGCAGAAACATATCCGGGCTCAGCGTTCAATTATGCCGGTGGCAACGTCCAAAGCGATGCGCCGCTGATTAATAGCGAGTATGGTGGTATTTCCGCAGGCGCAGGGGACAAGGATGTTTCATGGTGTTTTAAGTACCTGACGAATGAACTCCGGCTCCACCCAAAAATCTGTGGCTATATCTATACTGAGTTACAAGACATCGAGTGGGAACACAACGGCTTCATGAACTACGATAGATCGGTAAAGGCGTTTGGATACGACTATCTGGACATCAATACGCTTGACTTTATCGCCATCGACTATCCACCCGGAACAACAGTGGCACCGGGTGATGAGATAAAAGCGGATATCTACGCGAGCCACTTCTCACACAAAACCATCACTGGCACAACACTTCACTGGCAATTGGATACGATGTCAGCGAGCGGGGATGTCACACGTGGGAACGTCTCAGGAAGCGTTGAGATTCCATTTCCGCAGTATCAGGTACAACACGTGCATCAACTTGAACTGCGTATCCCCGATGTCCACCCCGCGGTCGGCACGCTTCATATCTGGGTAACAGATCATTCAGAAACCGTCGTTGCCCGTAACTTCATTAATTTCGAGCATTTCGTTGAAGCACCGGTAGGATCGGTTTCTAATCCCGAATTCCGAACCGATTCAGGAGCGGTCCGCCTCAACTATACACCCAGTAACATATCTGAATCCTCTTGGGACGAACCGACAACCGAAGAGCAGCTTTTCTCTGCAGTCGGGAGTGGTTACGTCGAATATGAGGTTTCGTTGCCAGAAGGACTTCGTGCAGCAGATGTTGCAGAGGTAGAACTCATCTTTGAAGCATCCAGTTTTTATGGAGGGGCACGTCAAACGGAGCCAGAGAAATATCCGTCTGATGTGACGATCTCAGTCAACGGTGCTGAAATTGAAACGATTTGCATCCCTGATTGCCCTGCGGATGCGCGTGGCGTACTCTCTTATATTCATGAACAGCCCGGTATCTACGGCTATCTGCACAATGTCAAGGTAGACCCATCACTTGTCCTAAATGGCAAGACAGATACATTAACAGTCCGTTATGAAGTGAAAGCGGATGCTGAGGCGAAAGGCGGGTTCGCACTCTACGGCGCACGTAGGGGCAGATACCCGACTGGCCCGCATCTGCTTATTCAGAAGTTATAAGTTAAGAGGTTAACAGTTATAAGTTAAGAGGGTTCTTGGAACTGTGAAGGGTTCCCCGCAAATCTCTTATAACTTACAACCATTTTCCTGACAACTCTCACTGCGAGGCAAACTATTATGGCAAGTCCCGAATTTGTATTCACACGTTATCCGAATTTAGAAGTTTCTTGGCCCTATGTGCACGAACAGATGGTCCGCCGGTTAGAAGAACTCGGCGTAACACTTGTGCTCAACACCAACAACCGAGACCCTATTCATGAACAAGTCGATTTAAGCGAGACTATCGGCATATCTCATTTCGGTGGAAACCTGACGGAAGCATGCATCGCGGCAGCCCCGAAACTCAAAGTGTTCGGAGCGATGACAGATAATTCCGGGCACGGTATTCCATATCAAGCACTTCAAGCACGTGGTATCCCTGTCATTGAATCGACGCGAGCCTGGTCGCAATCCGTGGCCGAGTGCGCCTTCGGTCTTGCGCTGTCTTCACTGCGCCGGACAGCACAGTGGCACCTACGGATGGCACAGGGTGAAAAACTCTGGGATTGGGAGAACCCGATGTGGGGTTCACTAAACGCCCGTGAAAGCGGCGCACCCCTCGATAAACTTCCCGCGGCACATCAGTTCTGTGATGATCCAGATTTTGTCAACGGCGATCTCGGCACTAAAAACATTGGTGTCATCGGCCTCGGACAGATTGGCGGAAAAATAGCGAAATGGTGTCGGGTTTTTGGGGCAACAGTAGTCGGCTTCGATCCGTATGTCTCAGACGAACTCCTTCAAGAATGGGATGTACAACGCACCGATATGGACACACTTGCCGACACATCTGATATCGTGTTCGTAGCAGTCCCGCCGACACCTTCAGCGAAACACCTATTAAACCGAGAACGGATCTACCATCTCCGCAAGGGAAGTTTGGTTGTCATAATTACGCGCGCCTTTGCTGTTGATATGGAGGCACTACGGGAACGGATCGCGAAGGATGAACTCGCCGGGGCATTTGATGTCTACGATATTGAACCGGTACATGTCGATGATGAATTGCGGAATCGGGATAACGTTGTTCACACCCCGCATATCGCCGGTAGAACGAAAGATTCCAACCTACGCGTGGCGGATATGACTGTGGATGACTTTGTGCGGGTGCTGAAGGGCGAGGCACCTCTGGGGGCATTGACCCCGAAGGCAGTTGAGGTCCGAACCTCACCGAGTCCGAGCCAGTAACAGTGAATAGTTGTCAGTTACTCTCTTGTGGGAGGTAAATATGTTGTTACTGCCACAGCACGCCTCTTTAACTGATAACTGAAAGGTTTTTCGCAGAAAAACCGAACTGACAACTGACAACTACAAAAAAAAATGCCACCTAAAACGGAATATAAAAATTTTATCCGTCCAGACATCGCAGATATGGCACCTTACACGCCCATCGTGCCGTTTGATGTGCTGAGTCAACGCCTCGGGATCCCGGCTGGGGAGATCATTAAACTTGATGCGAATGAGAACCCTTACGGACCCTCAGAGCGCGTATATCAGGCGTTAGCAAACGAAACCTATTATCACATATATCCAGACCCTGACAGTTCATCTTTGCGTCAAGCACTGAGTCAATACATAGGTGTTGATGCGACCCATATCGTTGCGGGTCACGGTGCAGATGAATTGATTGATCTTGTAATTAGGTTGTTCGTTGCTCATAGCGATGTTGTCGTTAACTGTCCTCCGACATTTGGGATGTACCGTTTCGACACAGAACTCAACGGCGGAAAAATAATTGACCTTGAACGAAAAGAGGATTTTTCGTTAGACACTGAATCAGTAGTTGATCTCGCTACCAACGACAAAAATATCAAACTCATTTTTATTACAAGCCCAAACAATCCTGACGGCGGTATACTTGACGATACATGCCTTCGGCATTTACTTCAACTGCCGTTAATCGTCGTGCTGGATGAAGCTTACATTGAATTTTCTGGGGGGAGTCGTGCGAATTGGGTCTTAGAACATGAAAACTTAATTGTGCTTCGTACATTCAGCAAGTGGGCAGGATTGGCAGGATTGAGGGTAGGATACGGTATCTTTCCACACTGGATACTCTCACATCTTTTGAAGATTAAGCAGCCGTACAACGTAAACGTTGCTGGCGCGACAGCTGCTTTGGCTTCGTTGTCGGATGTGTCTCAATTGCAGGAGAATGTGCGGAAAATTGTGGCAGAGCGTGGAAGGCTTTATGCGGCGTTGCAGGCGTTTGACTTTTTGGAACCGTATCCAAGCGAAGCGAATTTCATTCTCTCGCGGGTGATTGGAAAAGATGCAGCAGTGCTGAAAACAACATTAGCTGAACGAGGGATTCTTATCCGATATTTTGATACACCACGTCTGCAGAACCATGTTCGAGTCAGCGTTGGCACCCCAGCACAAACATCTGTACTCTTAGAAGCACTCTCTACACTATAGAAAAGGTTCCAACACCTCTTCTACCGAGCGAGTACTCGGAAACCACTTAACAATTTTTTGCAAAACCTCATCGAGAAGAACATCAGGACAAGACGCACCAGCAGTCAGAACAATATCAGTAGGTGCTTTCTGGTCTGTTTCGTTCTCGTTTGTCTGAAAAAGCCAATCCTCTGTCGTCTGGACCTGTTTTGTCTTTAATTCGAGATGGCGAATGCGTTTGGTACTCAGGAGCTCATCTGCATCTCGAATGAAATAGGTCGGAAGGTGTTGTTGACAGAGTTCCACGAGATGACTCGTATTAGAAGAATTATAACCCCCGACAACAACTGCAATATCGCCGCCATCGGCAATGAGTGCAAGTGTTGCATCCTGATTCTCTTTAGTGGCATAACAGAGAGTGTCTCTTGTATCGGCAAAGTGCGAAGACATATCAACTTCACCGTATGTTGTCTTAATAGTATCTTGCAGTAAATTGGCAATTGCCTCGGTTTCCGTCGCGAGCATCGTTGTCTGGTTAACAACGCCGATGCGCTTCAGATGGAGAATAGGATCGAAACCCGGAGAGAACCGATCAGCGAACTTTTCAAGGAAGAATGCTGTGTCAGCCTCACCGGAGATAACCTTTGCCAAATCCCGCGCTTCTTCAAGATCACGAACAACCACAACCGGCGCACTCGCTTGTGCGTGGGAAAATGTCGCCCGAGTCTCTTCATGATAACGCTTTCCGTGGATAACAACGGTGTAATCCTGCTTACCAATCTCCTCACTCCGCCGCCAAACTTTTTCGACGAACGGACACGTCGTATTATAAGCAGTAAGCGTAACACCACGCGCCTTGAGAGTTTGCTCCACCTCAAGGGTCGTACCGAAAGCAGGTACGATAACGACATCGTCTGGCATCAAAATGTCAAAAGGGAGGAGTGGCATGCCAGCAGTATCCATTAGGAACTGGACACCGCGCTGTCTCAGGTTTTCATTGACATGGGGATTATGGATAATTTCCGACAACAGGAAGATACGTTTGTCTGGGTTTTCTGCAAGTGCCTGATAGGCGATTTCAATAGCGTTTTCGACACCATAGCAGAAGCCGAAGTGGCGCGCTATTTTGAATCGGACGGGTCCGAAATCCAATAGTGTTGGTGCCAGGTCCCGCTTCCGAACATCAATATCGCGGCGTGCTTGTTTGACCACAGAGATAATTGGACTATGATAGAAGTGGGGTAATTTGAAAGTTCGAGGCATTCGCACTTCCGTCCGTAGCAAAAGGAGTGAAGGAGTGGTGGTATCTTCTTCAGAACTATAGATTGTTGTTATCTGACCGCTTCACTGTCCGTTTAAACATTAAAGAAACTCATTCACAGTGCCTGCACCAATATGTTACTTCACATATTACTTATTCAGAATTCTTAAGCACTCAAGACTTTTCGCCCTTTGGCGCGGCGGCGAGCAATGGTCTGTCTTCCGTGTCTTGTGGACATCCGTTTGCGGAAACCGAGTTTATTTTTTCGTTTCCGTCGATGTGGTTGATATGTGCGTTTCATGAATGTCTCCTTTTTCTATGTAGGCGTTGTCTTTTATGTGTTAGATAATTACACACATAAGTATTTCTATTCGTCAGAATGGTATTACGTTGCGTTTTAAAATGATACGCTATTTTTCGACATTTGTCAAATTTTTTGACCTTGCAATTTTTGCCGGTCATCAAAAAATATCTTGATAAAATTTCGGTTTTAGTTCAAAATATTTTTCCGAGGGATTTTGAATATATTTTGAAATATTAAAATATTCTTTAATAAAAGTGTTGACATTTCTATAGGAAAATGATACGATTTTATCTACGTTTTCGGTTCTAAAACCCAATGCTTTAGCTTTGGGATACAGAACCGCCCTATTGAATTAGACCATGGGGCTATAGTTAAAAAAAGAGTTGACATTTCGTCAAAAATGTAGTATAATTAACATAGTCATTGATTGAGACGTGTAAGCAGTAGCTACCTTGCTACTGGTCTCAATCACCCTCTTACAAGGACAGAATGACTATGGCTAATATCCATTAAAAACGAACATCACAAAATCCGAATACGTTGAAAGATACGATATTCCTGAAACCTTGCGAGGTTCAGATTTTGTTGAGATTTCAAGTTCTGAAGCAAGAAATACTTGCCAGAAGTATCGGTCGGTCACGAAGGTTCAAGTGATTTTCCGTAGTGTGCCAGATGACCCGCACCGCGAGATTACACTCGTGTCGGTTCGGATTAAACCCGAACAAGCTCCCAAGGATAACGTCTGGACGATTGCGACGCTGAAGGGAGTCAGAGAAGCCAGTATCGCAGAACGTCAAATGGACGTCGTGGTATAACCTAAAAGAACCACTTGGGAGTTCCGTCAAAGGAATCCCAATCCTTTAGGTTTGGGAGGGGTCAATTAGCATTATACCTCTCGGTTAATTAACCGGCAAAGTCTCACTTTTATTATATATTTATTTAGCATTAAGGAATTATAATGGCTAAGCTTTAAAACTGATATTAAAGCTGAAAATTCATGTGCCATTTAGGCTAGGATACACGCTCATGCGGCACACCCCCAACGAAATCTGGTCAGAAATACTGGAGAATCTCAACGACACAGCACAACAGGATGTTTATCTTCATCAAGCAGTTCCGCTTTCGCTCACAGCAGACGCATTGAAGATAGCTGTACCTTCAGCGTATACACGCGCGCGAATTGAAGAGCGTTTCCGAACTGACATCCAACGAGTGTTGGCAACACTCATTGGTGCACAATGTGTACTCACTCTGACTATAGACGAATCTGTGGTAGACGAATCTCTGGCTCACGGCAGCGAGGATTCTAATCTAATAGAAGTAGAAAATACTTCCGATCAATCTGCCAATCAAAGTGAAATATTTGTTAGCGACCCTTCTACCGCCGTCCCGCAAAATCAGACAGGACTGAACCCAAGATATCGGTTTGATACGTTCGTCGTTGATACACCTAACCGGATCTGTCATGCAACAGCTTTAGCCGTTTCAGAAAATCCAGGGCGCGACTACAATCCACTCTTTATTTACGGCGGGGTGGGATTGGGTAAAACTCACCTCTTGCACGCAATTGGCAATAGACTCTCAGCAAACCAACCACATAAGAAAGTTCTGTACGTTACATCAGAAACTTTCATGAACGAATACGTTGAGTCTATCGTCAACCGCGGATCAGCACAGGGATTCCGCACAAAATATCGCACAGCAGATATGCTGTTGATTGATGACATACAGTTTTTACAACGCAAGGAAGGGACACAAGAGGAATTCTTTAACACCTTTAATGAACTCCATATGAACTCAAACCAGATAGTCATGACCAGTGATCGGACACCGAATAACCTTGAAAATCTTGAAGTTCGCCTTCGATCCCGATTTCAATCCGGCATGGTAGCTGAGATTGGTATGCCACAGTACGAGATGCGTATCGCTATCCTCCGGCAGAAATGTCAAGACCAAGGGTTTGACAACCTACCTGATGATGTACTCAGTTATATCGCCGAAGTTGTCGAGACGAATATCCGAGAACTGGAAGGTACGCTTGTCCGATTGGTTACACAAGCGACAATACTCAAGGAGAACTTGAGTTTAGATTTTGCCCGACAGGTGCTGAGCGATGTGGGCACCCCGTCACCGATGCGAGACCGTAAGACAGCCACATCAAAAGGGATACAAATGGTCGTCGCTGACTACTTTGGAATTGACGTGACAGACCTCGTCTCTCAGAAACGGACCAAAGAGTTAGTGCAACCGCGTCAAATCGCTATGTATATGTGCAGAGAGTTGACACAAATGTCATATTCAAACATTGCCCAAGCGTTTAATAAGGGAAATCATACAACTGTCATTCACGCTTGTAAACAGATAGAAGATACAATCGAAAAAAGTGATGATGAACGGCAAACAATTATGTTTTTGCTTGATCAATTTCGATAGCCAAATTCTGCGTTTTATCTTCCGTTTTTGAGGCATTTTTAATCGATATACCGCATCCTAAACCTGTTGATAACTTGTTGATAACTATGTTAAAACCTTGTGCATAACTTGTGCATAACTTGTGCATAACTTGACTGTTGTATGGTTTTGTTGATAACTTGTTGATAACTCTCTGATTTATCAACAAGTTATCAACAGGGTACTTGTCAATGATAATAAGCCTTCAGGTGAGTTATCCACTTATCAACAGCCCCTACTACTACTACTAAGTACTATATAAATTTATATAGAAATTAGTATTAATATTAGAGACTGTGGATAAGTGCTAAAAGTTGATAAATTTTGTACCTGACTCAATGAAAATATTCACATTCAAAAAAGATGTTATTAAATCATATCGTCTTACGGAATTTTCGTAATTATATCAATTGCGAAGTAGACTTCCCAAAACCTGTTAACTTAATCGTCGGTGGGAATGCCCAAGGAAAAACCAGTTTGCTTGAAGCAATCTATTTTCTTTGCACCGCAGAATCTCATCGTGCGACTCATGATGCCGAATTGATTCGGCATCATGAGTCAGGATTCTATCTAAAAGGGACACTGCGGAATGGGAGTGATGAAGTAACATCTCTTGAGGCGATAAAGCAGGCACGCGGACAGTTTAGACTGAAGAAAAACGGTATTCTCCAGACAAAACGTTCCGAATGGATTGGTCAATTTAACGTTGTATTTTTTTCACCAGAGTCGCTGACATTAGTGAAGGGAGGACCTTCAGAAAGACGACGATTTTTAAATCTCCTAATCTCACAGATTGACAACGAATACCTAAAAAATTTGCAAAAGTACAATCTCGTTCTCAAACAACGAAATGAGTTGCTAAAGCAGATCCGTGCGACGTTTGCAAGTGTAACGCAATTGGATGCTTGGGACAAATTGCTGCTCATGCATGGTACCGCAATCACTATAAAGCGATTGGAAATCTTTCATCAACTGAAAGCGCACGCGATCCAAAACCACCAAAAACTTACCGGCGATTTAGAAGATATCGCACTGACGTATCGTTCGGCATCGGTGTCGAACGATATGTCAATCGACAGCATCGCATGCAATACTTCAGAAACCGCTGCCCCCAACTTGTTAGCGGAGTCTAAGACTACCCGTGAAGATGAAGAAAAGGTAGCCAAACATTTTGGCACATCATTAAATGCTTCACGCGAGGCAGATTTACAGAGAGGTACAACCTTAGTCGGCCCACACCGAGATGATTTCCTCATTGAACTGGAGAGTGGCCCCCAAGAACGTATCACTTACTGCCATAGTGAAAATGATACACAAGATTTGGATCCTGAAACAGGAGCATTTCGAGAGGTAGCACGATCTTATGGATCACAAGGGCAGCAGCGGACTATTGCATTGGCACTCAAATTAGCAGAACTAAAATTGATTCGACACCTGACAGGCAGGGACCCAATAGTTTTGTTGGATGATGTTACCTCAGAGTTAGATTACAAACGGATAGGGTACTTATTAGAGGTTCTCGAAAATTTAAGTGCCCAAACTTTCATTACAGCTACACACGCTGAACCTCTTGTAAATCATCTTGATCAACCGAATGTTTTGATGGTAGAGAACGCGCAGATAAGTTATGCCGCCGAAACTAACGAGTCCTCCTAACACACTACCACTCGTGTGCTTCTAAAGTCACACCAACGAGCATAAAAATGCGCAAGACCCAAAACCTACGCGACCTCCTCACTGAACTCACCCGCTCCCGCGACTTTGAGCCCAAGATGCTTGAGCAGAAAGTCTTTGTCCTTTGGCGCAAACGTCTCGGGACACCACTTGGGACGAAAACAGTTCCGGTATCGCTGTCGGACGGCGTTTTGAAAGTCTACACGGAATATCCTCCGTACAGAACAGAACTATCATTCCATAAACAGAGGATTATAGCAGACCTGAATGCGGAATTAGGGCAACCTGTTCTTACAGATCTCCGGATAGAGTTACGCCAAGCACATCAAGCAACACCCCATCACACGAAACGTGCCTCCACTGATTCAGAAATGCCAAAGACTACAACATCAATGCCTCGCTCAAGCAATCTCCGGACACCAACCTCGAAAGAATTAGAACAAATTGAGCAGGCAATAGCTGATGTGACGGATACTGATTTAAAAATTTCCTTGCGGCAATTATTCATTACACAGAGTAAAGAAAAGCCTTGACAAAACTTTTAAAATAAGGTATCCTATTTTAAGTATCTAAGCGCGATAACAATAGGGTGGATTGCGCCTTTCGATCGCTAATTTAAAAGAGATAGCATCCTGTATTATAGGCAGGGATTAATTCAAAGTGAGGTATCACAATTAGAAATGTCAAAAGATGAACGAACATACACGGCGAGTGACATCCAAATCCTTGAAGGTCTTGAAGCTGTTAGAAAACGCCCGAGCATGTACATCGGCAGTACCGGTCCCGCTGGATTACATCACCTTGTCACAGAGTTGGTTGACAACTGCATAGATGAGATTGGTGCAGGGTACGGCACACAGATCAACGTACAACTCCATACTGATGGTAGTGTTACCGTCGCCGATGATGGTCGTGGTATTCCAGTTGACATGCATGCGACAGCGGGGGTCTCAGCACTTGAGGTAGTGATGACGACATTGCACGCCGGCGGCAAATTTGACGGTCGCGAGCAGGTCGGGTACCAAACCGCCGGTGGTTTGCACGGTGTCGGTGCTTCTTGCGTCAATGCACTCTCTGAGTGGCTGCATGTGCAAGTCCAGCAGAACAGTGCAACCTACGAACAACGCTACGCGCGTGGTATTCCGCAGACATCTGTAGAAAAGATTGGTAATAGTAATAAGACTGGTACCCGTACCACGTTTATGCCTGATTCAGAAATATTTGATACCCTCGATTTCTCACACGACACCCTTCGCGACCGACTCAGAGAACTCGCTTTCCTGAACAAAGGTGTCCGCATTCAATTTCACGATGCCCGCGATGAAGATAATGCTGATCCGATCATTTTTCAGTACGATGGTGGCATCGCTTCTTTTGTTACCTATTACAACCAGAACAAAGAAGTACTCCATCCGGAACCTATCTACATGGAAGGCATTCAATCAGATGTTGCTGTAGAGATCGCCTTCCAGTTTAACACTTCCTACTCGGAGAACATAAGTTCATACGCTAATAATATTCGTACCGCGGAAGGTGGTTTTCACGAAAGCGGCTTCAAAAGCGCGCTTACTCGTGTTTTCAAAACTTACGCCAATGCCAATGATCTCCTGAAGAACGTTAAAATAGACCTGACCGGTGAAGACATCCGCGAAGGAATGACGGCTATTATTAGTGTCAAAGTTCCGGATCCGCAATTTGAGGGGCAAACGAAGTCAAAACTTGGAAATACAGAGGTTGAAGGTATTGTCCAAACCTTTGTCGGTTCCCGGCTCAGAACGCTTTTGGAAGAAAACCCGAGTGTCTCTAAACGTATTATCCAAAAATCCATTGATGCCGCGCGAGCGCGTGAAGCCGCCCGCAGTGCGCGTGAGGTTATCCGCCGCAAAAGTGTGCTTGACTCCGCCTCAATGCCCGGAAAACTCGCCGACTGTTCTGAACGTGACCCTACCCGAACGGAACTTTTCCTCGTAGAGGGTGATTCCGCTGGTGGTACGGCTAAACAGGGGCGTGATCGGCAGAATCAAGCCGTTCTACCTCTGAAAGGTAAAGGTATCAATGTAGACAAGTCAAGACTTGATAAAATACTTAAAAACGCACAAGTCATTGACATTATAACCGCTTTGGGAACAGGGATCGGTGCTGAAGAATTCAACCTCGAAAAACTCCGATACGCAAAAATCATCATTATGGCAGATGCCGATGTAGATGGCGCGCACATACGCACGCTACTTTTAACTTTTTTCTTCCGCCAGATGCCCGAACTCATTGCCTCTGGTCACCTCTACATCGCTCAACCGCCACTTTACCAAGTCAAAAAAGGTAGAAGTTCACAATATTTGCAAGACAATGAGCAGATGGAAGATTATCTCCTTACCCTTGCCCTTGACACGGTACAGATAACAAATGCTCGCCGGGGTACTCCTTACACAGCATCTGAGTATAGAACCGTCTCCAATGCCGTACGCAAAGTTCAAATGCTCCTCGATCAAATCAAGCGAAGCGGTGTAACACCAACACAGTTTTCCAACATTGAAGAATCTGAGCACGTTGAAGAAAACGAGACGAACGGAGCTGATACATCTGATAACATAGACAAACTACTTGAGATGCTTGATATATCTCCTTCTCATGGGAGTGACATTATCATGGCCTCGCAAGAGCCTCCTGAATCCGAACAAATATCATCCGATGCGAATACGCAGACGATGCTTTTTGAAAATGCACCACCAGCAGTAGATCCTGAAAGTGCGATTGACCCGACCCCTCGAACTTGGCGGCACGAACTGCGACAGGAAATTGAGAAACTCGCTGAGTTTCACATCCAAGACACAGACCTCTTGCCTGCAGCAAAGACAGATGACTCAAGCAATTCAGAAAACCAACAGTTGTTTAGCGTCCAGTCCGAAAATGGGGACATTCATCATACAGATGATGTTGTCTCGCTCGTGCAGCATCTTTTTGAGATGGAACACCGAGGCCTTACAATTACCCGGTACAAAGGCTTGGCTGAAATGAACGCTGAACAGTTGCGCGACACCACGATGCGCCAGGATGAGCGTGTTCTACTTAGGGTGACACTTGAAGATGCCGTTGAAGCTGACCGCATCTTTACACTGCTCATGGGTGATATTGTCGAACCTCGTCGCGAATTTATAGAACGCTACGGCACTCAGGTAAATCTTGACCTGTACGGTGCTTAGAGGAGGACATCCCGATAAAGCGTTGTTTACGAACTATCAACGCTATATCGCTCGTAATTGAAAGAAATCGTCAGCCATCAACTGTCAAAAAAGAGGGTTTTACGCAAGCAGACCTCTTCACTGAAAACCGATAGCCGACGGCTGATAGCCGAAAAAATATATGGAAAATATCCAAGAACGCAACATAGAAAATGAACTGAAAACGTCATATCTCACCTATGCGATGAGTGTTAATACCAATCGCGCGATACCGGATGTCCGTGACGGCCTCAAACCAAGCACACGTCGGATTATCTATGCTATGGGAGAGATAAATCTCACCGCGAACCGGCCCTATGACAAATGTGCCGCCGTCGTAGGGGAGGTGATGAAGAACTATCACCCACACGGTGATGGCCCCATTTATGGTACGCTTGTCGGTTTAGCACAACCGTTTAGCACGCGATATCCGCTCGTAGATGGACAAGGGAACTTCGGCAGCATCGACGACGATCCACCGGGCGCGATGCGGTATACAGGATGCCGACTTGCAGCTATCGCCGAAGAGATGCTCACTGACATTGATAAGCAGGTAGTTGATTTTCAACCCAACTACAAGGACTCCGTTGAAGAACCAACAGTTCTTCCGGGTCTCTTCCCTAACCTACTTGTCAACGGTACAACTGGTATTGGTGTCGGTTATCTCACGCGCATACCACCGCACAACTTGGGTGAAGTGATTGAGGCACTGCTCCGCAAACTCTCAGATCCCGATGCTGACTCAGAAACGCTGATGGAACACATCATGGGCCCTGACTTTCCGACTGCGGGGGTTATCGTTGGTACCAGCGGCATCAAGGAGATGTACACCACCGGTAGAGGAAGTATGACTGTCCGTGCTAAAGCAATCATAGAAAGAATCTCTGATGCTAAAGGGCAAACCGAGCGGGAACAAATAGTCATCACAGAAATTCCATATCAGGTAAAGAAAAATCAGTTGCTCGAGCAAATGTATCAATTGGTAGTCAACAAAACTATCACTGGGATTAGCGACATCCGCGATGAGTCTGACAAAGAGATCCGCATCGTCATCCCCCTTAAACGCGGAGAAATTGCTCAGGTTATTCTGAATCAGTTGTACAAACACTCAAAGATGCAGACGCACTTCAGAGCGAACCTTCTCTGCCTTGTAGACGGACTTCCGAAGGTTCTAACGCTTGAGGAGATTCTACACTATTATCTTGAGCATCGACGGGATGTGGTTCGCCGGCGCACACAATTTGAACTCGCTCGTGCCGAACGCAGAAATCATATCCTTGAAGGGTATCTCTTAGCACTGCAGAACCTTGAGGCGATTATAGAACTTGTCCAAACGGCTGAATCCCCGCAAGCAGCGGAACAAGAACTTCGGGATACGTACCAACTCAGTGAGCAGCAAGCAAGAGAAATTCTTACGATGACGCTCCGCCAGTTGACCGGACTTGAGCGCCAGCGTATTCATGATGAATACACGGAAATATTAGATCGTATCGCTGAATTCCGTGCAATCCTTGCCAGTGAGACGCTGATAACGGATATTATCCGAACAGAACTTGAAACTCTCAAAGAGAAATTCGGTGATGAGCGCCGCACTGAAATTACCGGCGAGATCAAAGAATTTGAGGTTGAGGATCTCATCGCTGACGAAGAGATGGTGGTTACCTTATCCCACGCTGGCTACATCAAACGGTTGCCTATGGATACCTATCGAAAACAGCATCGTGGGGGTGTTGGGATTAAGGGCGCTACGACAAAGGATGGCGATTTTTTGGAGCACATCTTCGTCGCGACTGCTCATCAAAACATTTTGTTTTTCACAGATTTGGGCAAATGCTATACGTTGAAAGTGTACCAAATACCTGAAGCGCGTCGCCAATCAGCTGGACGTGCGGTTGTTAATCTACTCCGATTGGCACGCAACGAAAATATCACCGCTTATGTTACGGTATATCTGAAAGCAGGCAGTCAAGGAGCTGAAGAAGCTGATGCTGGCGAAGTTGCAACAGATAAATTTGTCTTCATGGCGACACAGCAAGGCATTGTTAAAAAGACATCACTCACCAGTTTTGAGAATACATTGTCAAACGGGATCATTGCTGTTAAACTTGATGATGGTGACAAACTTATTGGCGCGCAAGTAACAGAAGGCAATTCCGATGTCATCCTTGTTACTCACAAAGGTACCGCTATTCGGTTCAGTGAGAAAGACGCAAGACCTCTTGGACGCAATACCCGCGGGGTACGTGGTATAGAACTCGGTGATGATGACTTTGTAGCGCAAATGGTTATTGTTAACGGCGATGGTACTGAGGCGGAAGAAATCGAAACCGAACGAGAAGCAGCTAAGGAAGATGATACCTTGTTGATTGTCACGGAAAACGGGTATGGCAAGCGCACGGCTGTCTCTGCTTATCGTTCTCAAAGACGCGGTGGGAAAGGCATCATCGCCATCGGAAAGTCGACCCGAAACGGCGCGGTTGTTGCTGCAAAACGCGTTGCCGATATTGATGAGCTTGTTCTCATTAGTTCAAACGGGTACGTTACCCGAACAGCTGTTGGCGACATTCGGCGCATCGGACGCAATACCCAAGGTGTGCGCATCATGGCACTTCAAGCCGACGAAAAACTTGTCGATGCCGCTAAAATTGAACTTTCGTCTTCTCTGCTTGAGGATGCGTAGGGTGTATAGTGGATTGTTACATACGGAGGAAAAAATGAAATATCTTGGCATGCTCACGATTTTTGTCTTCATCACCGTAAGTTTCGTTTTAGGACGTGGTTCTCACGCCGAAACAGATGTACTTGCAGATGAAACACCTGAGTTGGTACCGCTTACCGATGCTGACACAGTGTTGAACGCCGACATGACACGTGCAGCAGATATCTACGCAAAACTGATGTGGGCTGCTTATTGCAGAACCGGCGAACGCAACATTCGCAAAAGCAAAGTCGCCTACGATGCTTTAATTGAGGAATTGGAACTTGACAGTGAATCCACTGAAGACAAAGTCTTATCTGCAAAAGGTATCAGTTTCATCTATACAGAACGTGCTGCGCTTCGATCTCTTCCAAGGTTACAAGATATTAACGGTGCTGAAGAAGATGCGAGAAAAGCCATTCAACTTAATCCTGAAAATGTAGAGGCGAAATGGATCCTTGCCAAGATACTAAAAGAACGGTACATTTCTTCTATAGATCGAAATGGACGTGGAAACCGGGATACCAAGGCATTAGAAGGGGAGATGCTTTCAGTTGGACAACAAATTATTGAATTGGATCCCGATCACGGTGAAGCACATTATTACATTGGTGGTATCGCGCGCTATCTCGGCAAAATTGAACTTGCAATCACGTCTTACAAAGCACTTACCCGTATCCTACCCTTTAAAGCTGAATATCATTGGGAACTCGGAGAACTCTATGAAGCCCAAAACCTTCTTGAGGAAGCTTTGCTGTCCTATGAGCGGGTCATAACCATCCGTCCAGAAGAAATAAGCGTCTGGAACCGTCTTGGTCAACTTTACCTTCAGACGGGTGACGATTCGGCGGCGGTGCGCGCCTTTCAAACTGTTTTGGAGTCGCTTGAAAGTGGTGCTGTCCCCCGTTCGCCTCGCAACCCCGGTTTGACAGAAATTGACGCACACAGTGGTATCAGTCTTGCCTATCAGGCACAAGGCAATTTTGAAAAGGCTGAACATCATATCACAAGTGCTATCGCCTTATTAGAAAAACGCGCGCTTTCAATGCGAAGTGGAACTCGTACCAGCCGCGCGAGAAGTACAGAACGTATTGAATTGGCTGTTCGTATCAGAGATACCCGTTACACACTCGCACAAATTTACCTTAGATTCAACCAAGCACAAAAAGCGGTGGATACCTTTGAAAAAATTTTGGATGTTGATGCCAAATATGTCCCCGCGCTTACAGGTATTGGGATAGCTTACCAAATGCTGGATGATGTGACGCGGGCAGAAAACTACCTGCGTAAGGCGATAGAGCAGCCCTCCCAGGAGGAATTACCAGATGCGTACAACGCACTGGGTTATCTCTATGCAGAGCAGGGCATTAAATTAGATGAAGCAGCAACACTTATTCGTCGTGCACTCAGAAGTGCACCAACATCCGGGGCATATCTTGACAGTTTAGGGCTTGTCTATTTTAAGCAGGGAAAATTGGATGCCGCCATAAAAAATTTGGAGCAGGCAAATCACTACCTACCCGATACACCTGAAATCCTCTTACATCTCGCTGATGCATACCTTGAAAAAGGTTTGAAAGAGAAGGCGTTGCAGACTTTAGAGAATGCCATGCGGATTGAACCCGACAACGTCGAACTCCGCCAGAAACTTGACATCATCAAATCCGGCAGATAGTTTATGGCTATCAGTTCTCAGTAGTCAGCGTTCAGTGGAATAGCCATCGCGGTCAGCAATTAGTAAAGTGTTTTGGGCTCATCTAAAACCTCTTTGCTGATCATGAGCGAAGTGAATGCCCTAATCGCTGACGATTAATATGCCGATAGTTATTCCCCATGAAAAATATAATAGTGTTTTTTATCCTTATGCTACTGCTGTTAGGGGCACCTTGTCAAAGTTCGGCATACCTCTGTGGAACACCGCAATTGTCGAACACAAAAATGCCGTTCCGTCCGCTCCCAACAACGGACGGAGGCCCGGGCGCGAACACAATACCACTTGACCTGCCCGGCAACCTGACTGCACCTGCGCTGCCAGCTGCACCAGCACTCCCGATTGGTACACAACGGACCTTCTTTGTCCCTGACTTTAGGAGTATGCAACAATACACGGTCTCTGCGGTTTTACAGGGTATCGGCAATTTCTGCTATATCTTTGTTGAGGAGGCTGAGTGGAACACACGAGTCACTGTGGCAACAGTAGCATCAATAGTGCATGCTTTTGAGGTCGCTACACCAGCGAATCCGGAGCAAGGAATTTATCCTACATTGACAAGGTTCTTCGGACTTCCACCGGATATTGATGAAAATGGCAGGGTTATTGTGCTGCTACTCAATATTCAAGATGCCAACCATGCCAGTCAATACACGGCAGGCTTTTTCAATCCCGCGGATCAAAGTCGTGGTGTACTTAGAACGCCAGGGTTTCGTGGGTTTCCAATTCGTAGTAACGAAGCGGACATGTTGTATATTGATACACAACCGTTGAACCCAAATAGTGAAATTGCTCATAATGTCATTGCCCACGAGTTCTTACACCTCATTCATTGGCGGCACGATCCGCACGAGGCGACTTGGGTTGATGAAGGTTGTGCGGGATACGCATCATTTCTCTGCGGCTATTCCGTGCTGGAGCATGTAGGTGCCTTTGAAAAAACGCCTTCTGTTTCGCTTATAGCCTGGCCTGAAAGGGATGCAGACGCGCTACCACACTATGGTGCCGCTTTCCTATGGATGCTCTACCTCCATGAACAGCATGGCGGTACAGGAACCTTGGCTGAAATTGTCCGGAACCGTGGTACATCGCTCACTGGTATTGCCGATGCGCTTGCATTGAAAGGCATTACACAGAAGGTTTCTGATATCTTTATTGAATGGAAATTGGCAAACTACCTCTCTGATTATCATGCCGTTGGACTTACGCTTTCACCGCGTCGCTGGCACAATTCCTATCCAAGTGGCACACAGGAAGGGAAGCTTAGTAACTTTTCAGCAGATTACATCGGATTTGAGGATGCTGGTGGATTGACACTCGGTTTTTCGAGTAATTCTGGGGTAAACAGTGCTGCGCATGCAATTGAATTTCATAGCACTGGCGATGTCCATGTGCGGGAGATAACGTTGTCTGCGGGTAACTCGGGTTCCGTTGTCGTGCCGAATGCTGTTACAGAAGTACTCTTAGTGCCGAGTTTACAAACGGAGACAATCAACGCCGAGACACACAGTTCTAATTATCAATATAGTGCAGCGCGTGGCGCACATATCACTTTTATCACGGCTGTGCTTCCGAATCCTGTGCATCCTCGGTACTGGGACATCATCGCCCAGCCGAGTGAATCTCTCGTTGGGTTAACCCCAACTGTGACGTTGATGCTCTTCGAGAATAAAGTGGAACGTCTCTATAGGGAAACACAGGCAATGTACCAAATCACACAAGATGTGCAGGGCAGTCACCTATACCGACACTCATTTCTTCTTGAACCGGAGATAGCACCAGAATCTGTTATATATCAGATTTCACTTGATTCGCGAATTGTTGACACAGGATCGTTAACCGAGTAACATAATATATACACGACGGATTAGCATCAAGCTGCAGTAAATAACCGCGTTACTATTTTCCTTCACTACTTACGCATCCGCCATTGCTGGCGAGGTTTGAAGCCTTGCCAGCGGCATGTAGTTGTTGTTCATAGGAAAATTGCGTAAGCCTTATGCTTGATGACCTTTTTGGAATTGATCTGCAGCTCGGTTTTCACTGTTAGTAAAAAAGGAAATTATGTTTTCACGTTCTTCTCTTTGAAAAGGGGGAAAAGATGCAAGCTACACTCTATGCAGGAACTATTGGACAAAGCGTTTGGCACAGTACCGATAACGGAGATACATGGCGCAGAATTAGTAACGGGCTCTTCCCGGAGGCTGATGTTCGCGCGATAGCTGTCAACCCAAGTGACTCAGACACCCTCTATGCGGGTACCGAGAACGGTATCTTCCGAACAAACAATGCTGCTGAATCGTGGCATCACCTTCCAAGTCCTATGGATGGACGGGAAGTCTGGTCAATAGCGATTGATCCAAGGACACCAGACACACTTTATGCCGGAACGTGTCCTTCTGCGCTTTTCAAATCTACCGATGGTGGTGATAGTTGGAAGCAACTTAACGCCGACTTGGCGCAAGAATGTGAAGGGATCCCGATTATCCCGCGCGTCACAACCTTTGTAATTGATCCCGAAGATTCGCAAACGCTCTATGCCGGGATTGAGATTGATGGGATGCGTCTCAGCAACGATGGTGGTGAAACATGGACAGAGCGCAGCGAAGGACTCAGTAGTTTGGACATTCACGGGCTTTGTGTGGTCCCCGGTTCACCGAAAACGATCATCGCAGCAACGAACAACGATGTTTGTGTCACGACAGACATGGGTAAACAGTGGACCCCCTTAAATGTCAAATCACATTACCCGTGGCCCTACTGTCGTGCCGCGTTTTTTCTCAACGGCGATTCAGGCAAGGTGTTCATCGGTGCTGGAAATGGGCCCCCGGGCGACCAAGGTGGTATCTTCTCAACCCGTGATGCCGGGCAAACATGGGATCGCGCGGATATCGGCAGAACTGCGAACAGCACAATCTGGACATTTGCCCATAATCCGAAAATTAACGACCTGCTAATCGCTTGTAGTGTGAGCGGGCAGCTCTATCGCAGCACTGATACTGGCGATTCATGGACTAAACTCTCACACGAATTTGGGGAAGTTCGAGCATTGGCTGTCGGATAAGGCTTGACTAATTTCGGCAATTTGTGGTATGCTGTTGGTAATTCAGTTTCCGATACGCGGTGGCGTGTTTCATATATCTCACCTACAGTTAAACGAGATTACAAACCCGCGTGTGGGAAACCTAAGCCTTTTGGTCGAAGACCGAGTTATTTATTTTCTCGCGAAGCGAGAGAAAGATTTTTTAGAGCATGTAAATTAGCACAAATTTTCGGTTTCTCAATTCGGGAAATTTGGCTTTCAAGTTATGCCCAAAATTATAGGAGGCACACTTCAGTGATACGTTTCTTGACAATTCTGTTTATACCGCTTCTCTGTGTTGCAATGGTAGGTTGCCTGCCCGAACCTAACATTACCACCCCACCACCGATAAGCGAAGCGAAGCGCATTGTAATCACCCCACTCCACGCTGAGGCAGGCTCTGCAGAAGAGGTAAGCAAGTTAGGTGGAAGAATCAGCGTGAACCTTGCAACCCGACTCGAGATCATATTCAAGAATGCAGAGTGGGTTTATGACCGCTCGAGCAAACTTAAACCTATTGACGACAAACTCACAGAATTGGGGTTAACGTTGGGGCAGGTTTATGAAGACCCTGCTTTGGCAGCGAAACTCGGACAGGCACTTGAGGCGGATATGGTTATCGTCGGGATGGTTGAAAAACCGAGTCTAACTCGGCGCGACTTTGACCAACATCTGATGAAACAAGGTAGACAAGGCGGTATTTCTGGTACATCCACTTATATTCGTACCCGTCTGACTGCGATTGGTCGTACCCAAGTTAAAGTCATTGATACAAATTCCAGTGAGATTATTTTCAGTAACCGCATCCGGTCATACCTCAAGTACTGGTACGCCTATCAGACCCAGATGAGCGAACAGCAAATCTATAAAACTGACGAGGAGAGGTATGCCGATTTGGGGAAATATCTCCCGCTCAGGATCGCTTATAGCCTCCATCCAACTGGATTAAGATTGGAACCCGAAGAGCAGATTCTGCTTAAACCGGATATCGAACTAAAAGGGACTGGTGGTATCGTCGAATTTAATTAACGCGTATAGGCGCGGTCTCTAACCAAACTAATCATGTCAAAACAATAGGCGCGGAAGCAACCGCGCCTATTTCATGAACGCCGGAAATTCGCGAAGTAACTTTCAAGTTGATGGGTATATGCTTCACCGTACTTCAATAGATCTTGGGAGACATCGTACAGTTCGGAGGGCGCGAGTTCTTGATAGGGGTTGATGATGTTTTCATAATAACTTAAAGCTTTCATGAAAAAATCCAGTGTCTTTTTATCAATCGCTTTGTCTTGATGGAGGGTCAAAAAACTGTGGTGTTTTTGTTGCGGTGGTGTTTGCCCCTTAAATTCAATAATAACATTGTTGATATCCACGGCGCGTTGGATAATCATGAGGAAGCAGCTTTTAACGTAAGAATGTGTGATTCTGTCCGCATCAACATACGCTTCTTGACTTTCAGGCAGCCCGTTCTCTAATTGATCGAAGCATTCGTTTATGGATTCCAACTTCGCTTTCACAGGGTTGAATCGACGAGATGCCGACTTTTTCGGCGTATTTGTGTTTTTTTTTGCCATTTTACTTGCCTCTCTTGGGTTAAATTTTGTTATTTTTTATCCTATTCTATCCATTTAGACGTTCACATGCCTAAAAAGTTGTAATCCGTTTCTTTTTCTTCAAAGTTGTTTGCTTCTGCTTACTATACAAAGCATCAAAAATTATTCTGGATTGTCCTCTGCATTCTCTAACATTAAAGTAAACAACTCTTCAAGCTCACCTTCAACACATATCTCTTTTTCACGCTTAATAGCAACACCAAAAGGTTCTCCATTATCTACAACTTCTTTAAAAACATTATATATACACAAGAAGTATTCTGTAGGTTGTAAAACATATTTTGCCCTTAAATACTCAACATACGCTTCTTTATCTGCATCTGTAGCGATACGCCATCCACCAAATTTTTTCTTTTTCTCGCCTTTAGCAACGATATGAACCTCTGGTATATCTCCATGCTGACGAATCAATGTTTCTGTGTAAAGTTTGACAAATAACTCTGGATCATCCGTTTCACGCCATATTTTTTGCTTTTGGGTATCTTCCAAAACTTTACGATTGGATTCATTCGGCCATAAGAGGTAGTGTGCTTTCGCCCACAAAATTAAATCATCAATTGAAGTTCCAGTCGGTTTACCATCAGCTAACAACGATAACCGATAAAATATAGCCTCTATGTGGACTGCTGGTATATCACCAAATTGCTGTATTAACATCGCATGATAGTATTTGGCTTTCAACTCTGGGTCTTTTTCCTCATACCAGTCTATAGGGAAATCAAGATTTAGAAGTTCTTTTAGTTGCGCATCCGTAATTTCATAGAAGACTCCACTTGTGTCGTAATATCTATCCGGTAATTCAACAGATAATATCGGTTCTGTATCTTCTTCTACTCCGCCACAACCTAAAAAATTGAGTGCAACAAATAAACACAAAAGGCACGCAAGTATACTCTTCATCATTTTTTACTTTCCTTAATGTGGATGATCATGCGAATGGTTATCACTTTTTTGACACTTTATATGGCTCTATATCTTCGGTTTTATACCAATCTTTTGGTGGATACTGCTTACTACTTTCATTACTATTTTTTTAAATTCAAGTTGCTTGAATGATCTTGGTTTCCCTTTAAACTTGGTATAACCTTTTAAATGTGTTAAAATTGAGAGCGTATGGATAAACACTCAGAAACAAAAGCGAGGTAAGTGGTGAAAGCAATTATCAGAACAGGCGATGGGGGACCAGAGGTACTCCAATTAGGCGAAGCACCGTCGCTGCAACCGACTGAAACACAACTTGTGGTGGATGTTCATGCCACTGCTTTAAATCGAGCCGACACAATTCAACGGCGCGGCGGATATCCACCACCGCCGGGTGAATCCGAGATACTCGGCTTAGAAATTGCTGGTACCGTTTCAGCAATGGGAAGTGCTGTAGAAGGCATAACCCAAGGCGATCGCGTTTTTGGACTCGTCGGTGGTGGCGGTTACGCTGAGCAAGCTGTTATCGATTACCGCATGGCAATGCCGATACCTGACGAGTGGAGTTTTGAGCAAGCTGCTGCAGTTCCTGAAGTGTTTTTTACCGCAAACGAAAATATCTTCACTTTAGGCGAATTATTAGCTGGCGAGACAATTCTAATTCATGCCGGAGGGAGTGGTGTCGGCAGTGCTGGTGTCCAAATATCTCATCATGCGGGTGCTAACGTTTTTGTCACTGCGGGAATGTCGGAAAAGATTGAGAAATGCAAGGCACTCGGAGCAATAGAGGGAATCAACTACAAAACAACCGACTTCGTTGCGGAAATTGCACGTTTAACAGATAGGCAAGGTGTTGATGTCGTCTTAGATTTTATTGGTGCTCCCTATCTTGAACGGAATCTTTCTATACTCAAAACAAAAGGTAGGCTGTTGCAAGTTGGATTGATCGGCGGTTCAACCACGGAAATTAATCTCGGTACAGTGATGCGCAATCGACTCAAGATCATTGGTTCGGTCATGCGACCCCAATCCATTGCGGAAAAAATCGCTATCACACAGCGTTTTATTGAACGATGGTTACCAGAATTAAAACGTGGTACACTTCAGCCTGTGATTGACACCGTTTTTCCGTTAGCGGAGGCGCGACAAGCACATGAATATATGGAAGCGAATCGCAATTTCGGTAAAATCCTTTTGAAGGTCCGATAAAAAAGTGAAGAAACTACATCTGACAATACACATATAGTTAATACACAAAATTTTCGCTGCCAAAGTTACAACCTCGCCTTTCGGGCTCTCTGATAACTCTCACTGCGAGGCAAAGCCTAAAAACATGCAATTATTCTTAAAAAACAGAAAAAAGAAGAACAAAACGGGACGCACCCGATGCCCGCTGAACCTCGCTTTATGTATCCCTGTCCTTTTCTTTTTTCTTTGGTCCTCCAGTACATCTGCGCGCGTTACCCAATCTACATCAACTGATGGCATCACACTTCAGTTTACTTTACCTGAGCTCACCGTCTCTGAAGTCGTTCGAGACAATGTTCGCTATCACGAGGCACATTACGCCGACTGTCACTTCACCACTGAACCCGGCAATCCCAAAGTTCCGGTTACACGGTTAATGCTTGGTATACCCGCGACGGCTACAATTGAAGCGGTTGATGTTTCAGCTGCGCCTACCGAGTCCCGTTCCGGTGTGCGTCTTGTGCCTGTCTCAGTTTCCAGTTACCAGGTACAAGAGGGCTCTTCTCTGGGCACTGGAAGCGAAGCGAACTGGCCACTGGTAACTTCTTCATCGCAACGTTGGGTAGAAAGTGGAAGCGCATATCAGTCGAATACCGGTAACTCTTCATACCCTGGATTACCGCTTGCCCGTGTTATACGGAAGGGCTATATCCGCAGCCAACGTGTCATCGCATTGGCGTTATACCCTGTACAGTATTCCCCAAAAACCCGACAATTGCGTCTGTATTCACGTTTCACAGTGAGCATCCGTTTTTCTTATGGTAGTGGCCAGGCACCAGTGGCCAGTGGCCAGTTAAAAGAGGGTTCGGGTAGTTCGAGTGTCTCTTCTCTGGAAACTGGAAACTGGAAACTGGAAACTTCTCCTGTTGAATCAGAGGCTTTTGAACGCGCCTTGTCGCATCAACTCCTCAATGCCGAGCAAGCTGCTCATTTTCGGGCTCCCCGACTACAGGTGCCTGCAGCACCAACGCTTGTTTCTAACAACGGTAATGGAAACCCACGCTACAAATTGTTCGTCGGAGAGACTGGTATCTATGCCGTGACAGCAGAGTCCCTCGCGCGCGACTGGGGAGTGGAACTCATCGGTACAAACCCAGAAAGGTTTCGCATAACGCAAGGGAACAGAGATATTCCCATCTACATCACTGGGGCAGAAGACAGAAGGTTTGATCCGGGGGATACTATCTTTTTTCTTGGACATAAGCCGAGAAATCTGTACAGCCGTTGGAACATCTATTGGTTGACACTTGACAATGGCCGTGTCCAGACGCGGGTGCCGCAGCTGACCGCCAGTCCAACGGACCCAACGGCGACGCAAATTCCTACTTTCCGTTCTAAGGTGAATTTTGAAGAGGACCACCTAACAAATAATCTTGAATTTGTCTATAGCGACGATAAACACAAGTGGTTTGAAGAAAATGATTTCTGGTACTGGGATGGCATCAAAAATGGTGGCGATGCCGCCGAGATGCGCCTTGAATTTCCGTTGTATGATGTCGCAAAAAGTTTCGATCCATCACATATCTCTGTTGAATTGCAGGGCGGCACACCCGTCCCACATCAGATTTTAGTCTCTGTTAACGGGGTCCGCATTGAAGTCGCGGAATGGAATCAGCAAGATACCCTTACTGTTGAAAGGTTCTTACGAACTTGGAATATACTCAAAGACGACACGAGAGGCGAGCTGAACGTCTTATCTCTTGCACGGGTTGATGATAATGTTGATGAAGATACCACTCGATATCCGTATCATGTCTATCTCAATCGTTTTTCTGTCGAGTATACCCGTCTCTTCCGCGCCGTTGCAGATGAACTCTGGTTCAGATCACCTACCGAAGATGATACTTCGCGCACGCAACTGCCAGGCGGGCGTAAGCTCCAGTACAAAATCGAGGCGTTCCGAGACCCGGGTATTCATATATTTGAAACAGATGGTACGTACCTCACGGCTCGGCTGCGCGGTTTTGCTATAGAGACGGATATAACACGTACAGGCATGTATAATGCTCTGTTTCAGGTGCCTGATACCCGTAAAACACAATTTATCGCAGTCTCTGATATGGCATTACGGCAGCCCGAACGTATTGAAATCGTCGAACCTACAGACTTAGCGACTGCAACACACGGGGCAGATTATGTGGTTATAACACACCCCAAATTCCTTGCTGCGGCAGAGAGGTTAGCCGGATGGCGTGAAACATCCGGAGGGGGCGGATACCGAACCAAAGTTGTAACAACTGACAATATTTACAACACTTACGGGGACGGTGGAGTCAGTCCGAAAGCAATCAAAGATTTTCTGACGCATGCCTATCAATCTTGGATACCACCTGCCCCAACTTACGTTGTCCTCCTCGGCGACGGCACCTACGATTTTCGTGGTATTGACACAGAAATTCACACGGAACCCCCAGAGCTTGATGGTTACATTCCGACACACTACATCCGAACAGATTCCTTCGGACGAACCGCGTCAGATCACTGGTATGTTACTATCTCCGGACACGATGAATTCACCGATATGTATATCGGCAGACTCAGTGCCGAGACCGTCAGCCAAGCCGATGCAATTGTTAATAAAATTTTGGATTATGAACAATCCCCTTTGAACGGTGACTGGCGGCGGAAGATTATTTCTGTTGCTGACGACGAAGTCAGCAATTCTGGGGATTTTATTTTCAGGAAAAGTCTCAATGAGATCGCGAAAGACCATACGCGCTTAGGCTACGAAACCGTTGAGATTTTCCTTGAAGATATTACTGACGAGGTTGAGGCAAAGCCTGAGGATTACCCAGATGTCTTCCCGCAGCGGGTCGCAAAAGATAGAATAATAGAAGCACTCGGGGAGGGGGCTGTCATAGCGCAATATGCCGGACACGGCGGGAACACTGTCTGGGCACACGAAATCATTTTTGACAATGTATCTGTTGATCAGGTAGAGGAAACTGACAAGATTCCTTTCATGTTAGTCTTGAGTTGTTACAACGGTTATTTTGATAAACCGGGTGAACCGAGCATGGCAGAGAAGTTGTTACGCAAAGAGAGAGGCGGGATCATCGGCATGTTGAGTGCGACACGCCTTACTTACGGCAGCGGCAACGATGCCCTGAATCGTATCATCTTTGATATGATTTTTAAACGGAATGTACGACAACTCGGTCCATTGAGTTTTGACTCAAAGGTCGAACTTTTGATGACGGAAGGCACAGGGCAGATTGATGTGATGATGGAATACACACTTTTCGGGGATCCTGCCTTGCAAATTGCTATCGCGAATGGTGAGATTCGTCCTGCTATTGAAACAAAGACTGTTGCCCCCGGAGATACGCTCCGGATAGCACCCGGGTACATTCAGACTGCCACTTACGATGCATCGCGGCGAACAAAACGGTTTGTTAAGGACACCGATTTTGACGGAACGCTGACTGTCAAAGCACTATTTCCAGGTAAGACAGCTGTCTCTCAAGGTGTCGCCGGTCCCGTTGAATACTACACCGGTGATGTGTCTTTGACAAAAACGCTTACTGTGAGTCGCGGTGCTTATCCGGCTGTGACTTTCACCGTTCCACGAAATATCGCCAGTGGAGATGCACATGTTGAGTACTATGCACAAAGCGACGACAAGAAACACCCAAGCAAAAACACTGTTGCGGTCGGTGGCGACGGTTTTACAGTCAATGTTCCAAAGATTCTTGATATCCATCCGGAATTGGTCGGCGACGACAAGTTTCGTATCTCTGTTCAGATTTCCGATGAAAAAGAACAATCGCTCTTAGTGATCTTGGAGTGGCGTAATTTAGCGGCTCGTCAGTGGGAAATAGTAGAGCTCGTTCCCAAGGAGGCACCCGTTACTACGGAAAAAACAAGCGGAGGTGCGTGGTGGACAACGCCTGAACCGCTAAATGCACCGACGGACGGTTCCGTCGTCCGATACGAAATTCGGGTTACAGATTCAGATGGCAATATAACCACAAGCGACAGACTTGAGTATTATCCTTACGTCTATCCGAATCTCTCCGTTGTGCAGGTAGGCCGAGAGGATGTTATTGGGTACGGCTACAACTCCGAAAGGAAGCAATGGTATCTGTCGGCGGATGTGCAGGTAGAGGGACCAGAGGTACAGAATCCTATAGAGGTCGTTTTTTTTAGCGGTAATCCGGATGTTGACGACGATATGCTTGTTGATGGTGATGCCAGATCGCTCGGAACTGCTCGGATTAGACCCGAAGACTGGATACAGCGCACACCATTATCAGCTAACAGTAACCAGTTACCAGTGGCCAGTAAAGAGGACTCTTCTCTGGAAACTGGAAACTGGAAACTGGAAACTTCAAAGAAGGATGTCTATGAGCCAGATCCGCTGAATACTTTGCCAATCGCAACTGCAACTTTAAATCTGACAGATCAATTGCCTCTCGGCACACACGATATATTTGCCTATGTTGATGCGACAAGAACTGAAGCGGACCAGCCCGGTGAGGTCCTTGAAAACGACGAAAAAGATAATATTGCTTACCGGCGGATCTCTGTTAATATGGGGGTGGTCGGCACTGCTGCGGGTCAAATTATCAGTTTGGACAGGAACTGTGTTGTCACTGCACCGCCCGATGTACTTCGCGACACGGAAACTGTGCTTTCAATCCGTCCTTTGGATAAACAGAGGTTCGCTGCTATAGGAATAGGTACATCTGACGCGAAGAAACACCCAAGCAAAGAAACTATAAATCAGATTACCGATGTGTCTAAGCGGCCACCGCTGCCTGGGAGCGTCACGTATGGTTACGAATTGGCAATCAGCAATCAACAATCAGCCGTTGATGGTTTCCGACAGGAGGCAGACTTTCTCCTTGCTTCTCCAGTGGCAATTGACTTAAGCTTTGATTTTGGGACTCTCAGTACCCAGCTCGCCGAAGAATTGTTAGGGAGTTCGGAGGAGGTAACCGAGGGATTAGGTGTCGCCTCCACGATTGATACCGCAGTTATCGCTCGCGTCCGTGAGATGGGGGTCTATATGTTTAGTTCCGTGCTTGGAAACTGGATAAGACTCCCCTCTCAGCAGCTGACCGATGCTTCAGGCGCGCTACAGAAACGCCTGCATGTGGCAAACACGAGTAGGGAAAATGTTGGCATAGCTCGGCTCAACGAGGTCCGTATTCAACCGGAAGGCACACGGACCGGCAAATATGTCCTCTTCTTTACTGGACCTCGAACCTATCGACTTCTACTCGCGCCTTTCGCGGACGACTCACGGGAACCTGGGGCGTTGGAACTGATTTCGCCAGCAGAACAGCTTGTCAGCTTCAGTTTGGACTATCCGAACTGGCGGCACGGCTTCTCCCTTAATATGGAACAAGACTTTGAGCAACCTTTTAGGTTTGGCGATATCTGGGCATTCACTATTACTTCGCTGAATCAACCGGTGGAAGGTGCAACGGATGCCGAGGATCCCTCGCAACAAGAATTACGTTGGTATGCATCCGGGTTCAGAGACACCAATCACGGCAGCGGAACCATTAACTACATTGAACTTCCACCGGAGACGGCTATGCCTGAAGATCGGTGGTTTGTCCTCTTTCTGACAGATACCGAGTTTCAAATTGAAGGTGAGAAAACGGGGATCTTGCGCTCCCAATCCGATGGCATACCACTCCGAGGGACAGTCGGGCAGCCGTTTGTCTACGAACCTTACGATTTACGTTTTCAACTTACACAAGGGGAACGTCCTTTCACGCCTGGTGATAGATTTAGTTTTGAAACCCGACCTATTGGTATTATTCGAGCGACAACCGATAGGCTGGGGCCGGTCACACTCGTGTACAGCGACGACACTGTGCCACCAGATATCCAACTCACTATTGGTAACCAGCAGCATTTCGTGCCGGGAGATGCAACAGACCCCGAACCTCTAATTGGTGCGACGCTAACTGATCCGAGTGGCCTTGATTATCTGACACGACCCTTGCTGTTAGAGTTGGGGAGAGTATCAGGAGAGTATGAACCTATTGCACCAGAAGCGTATCAATTGACGTATCACCCGGGTTCCAATCAACTTGTTTTGACCTATCCGTCTCCAGAACTTGAGCCACGCGAGTACGAACTTCGCTTGACAGCAAGCGATGTACACGGGAATACTGACACCAAACGCATCACATTTCGGGTTCATGACGACTTGCAGCTGCTATCGTTTCTGAATTATCCAAACCCATTTCCGCGTAAAACTACGATCACGTGTGAACTAACGGCACCGGCTGACTCGATTGATGTGAAAATCTATACGTTGAGTGGAAGATTGATTCGGGAACTCTCTATACCAGCGACGCCGGGATTCTTGATGGTGGAATGGGATGGTAGGGATGCAGATGGGGTTGAAGTCGCAAATGGTGTTTACTACGCCAAACTCAAAATCCAACGTGAAGGTGAAAAAGACATTACCGAGATACTCAAAATGATGAAACTCCGTTGATAGTTTTCAACCGATAACCAAAAACGATGAAACATAAATCAAAGTTTAAAAGTGCACTGAAGTCCATAAAATGTGCTAAAGTTATTCAAAATCCTCTCCCTCACTTCCGGACTTTAGAACACTTTCGAGACACTTGCAAACTTTTTTTCGTATCTATAATTGCGTTCTGTGTGGTGACTATTCCATCTGTGGATGCGAAGTATACCGCGGACTTCCTAACGCTTGGTGTCGGTGCTCGCGCCCTTGCTATGGGCGGTGCGGGGACTGCACTGAGTGACAATGCCTACGCGGCTTATTGGAATCCTGCTGGATTGGGATACCTCACCCGATATGAAGTCAGTTTCATGCATTCCACACTCAATGGAGAGGACGCGTATGACTTTGTAAGTTATGTCCATCCGATTAAAAAACGAGGTGCGATCGGTATAAGTTGGCTACGCGTCGGTGTTGACGATATTCCTATCACCACTCTACCGATCGTCACGCGTCCTGTCGGACCTACGAACCGTCCAAAAGTGGTGGGAACTTTCAATAGTACGGATAACGCCTTCCTCCTTGCATCTGGTTGGATGCTCCCTTCTTTTCACGGTATTGATTTCCGTCTTGGTAGTACACTCAAACTTCTCTACATGAGCGGATATCGCACAACAAACGCTATTGGTGGTGGTGCAGACATCGGTTTTGTTGCGATGACAAATCCAGAAAAGTCCCATCGCCTGACGCTTGGACTGCAAGCCAGCGATGTTTTTCGGACAAAGATTTATTGGAACACACCGCCACCGTCAGCAGACCTGACATCTCATACCGAGACGATACCGCCGCATCTGAAAATCGGCATTGCAACGACACACACACTTGCCGTTTTCCGTAGCACCCTTATCTTGGCTTTGGATACCTATATCAAAGATGGCGTTGAGTTGCATGGCGGTGCC
The DNA here is from genome assembly GCA_965200345.1 of Candidatus Poribacteria bacterium. Taxonomy (GTDB): domain Bacteria; phylum Poribacteria; class WGA-4E; order WGA-4E; family WGA-3G; genus WGA-3G. The sequence continues at coordinate 6,119,946 of OZ241378.1, read as the reverse complement.
GAATGGACGCTCTTTGATCTACTTTCGATGCGTATCGGCTTTGATGAACGTAAAGGGATTGAACGGACTCGACGTTTGACAGCGGGCGTTGGGTTGAACCTCCGGTTCGTCACGGGTGCGGGGGCAGGGTTAGACTACGCGTTTGCGAACCATCCGGCATTAGGTGGCAGCCACCGCATGTCTCTTAGGATCAGATTTTAGAGGGTTAATCGTAGATCCGGTAGGTTCGGTTTCCAACCGCACCATAAGTGTCAATTTAAGAAGAAAAACCGCCTCGGACCCAGGCCCGGTAGGTTCGGAATGTAATACAAGGAATGGATTTAGTCTATTCTCAGACTAAATCCCCCAACCGAACCGGATACTACGCGGAAACATTGAAGACTTCAAAGTCCTCTCGAGTTCCGTAGGAACGGCATCTTTGTAGAAACGCGGATCAAGGAAAACCCAAGCCCCGTAAGGGGTTTTTGCTGGGGTGTTTCTTCAGCATCTATGATCGGATCGCGCCAAATATCGCGAAAAATCGCTAAATTGACACCTATGGGGCGGTTTCCAACCGCACCGGATCATAGCCACAAACCGTGTACACGCCAAAACTCTCTTGAACCCCGTAGGGGTGGTATCTGTGTAGCAGTTATTCCTCCATTGCAGATGAATCCTTGATGGCTTCATCCCAATCCCATAGAAGTATGGTTCCGTCTTGTCCAGTACTAACGAGCGTCTTTGCATCAGGTGAGAATACTAACGTCTCCACTATTGTGGTATGCCCATCGAGGGTGGTAATTTTTCTCCCTGTTGTCATATCCAATAATTCAATTCCACCGTTTCTAAGTCCTGCGACGAGAACAGTGTCATCGGGTGAAAATGCCAATGAGTGCGTACCGTATGTTACATCTTTAAGGCAAGGCTGCTTACTACTACCCAATAAACGGATTTTTTGTTGACTTCCGACAGCGAGCAATGCCCCATCTCGAGAGAACGCCAACGCTGTAATCGGATCTTCATAACTCACGGTAAAATCGGCAGGCAGCTCCTGTCCAGCAAGGAAGGGTGCTAACTCAGCACCGGTTTCAGCGTCCCACATCTGAACCTTTCCGCCCATGGCTCCACTGACAAGTTTTTTGCCATCTGGTGAGAACATCAGAACCGTGACTTCGTTTAGCAGTTGAGCCACCATGTGCCGCTCGACCAGCGCGTCATCATTGTTTTGTTCTAAGAACCGGATAGTAAGAACATCCTTCGTTTCTGTCTGCCATACATGAATCCCACCCGAACCGTGGAAGGCTACCACTTTTCCGTCAGGCGAAAAAGCCATACCTACTTCTTGATTCATTCCGCCAACTGTCTTTGTTAGGGTTGCTAATTCACGTCCCGTACGAACATCTGTCAGACGGACCAGATGATCTGGCTCCTGCGTGGTGACAATCTTACTGGGACCTATGTTGAGGAATGTGGCGGATTTTGCACCGGTGCTAACGAGTTTCGTTCCATCCGGTGAAAACGCTGAAGTCATTAAGAAATCCCGAGATCCTATCGTTTGAACCTCGGTTTTTTGTGATGTCTTTAGGTCCCACAAAGTAATTACGCCGTTAAAGTCAACGCTGGCGAGCATAGAATTGTCTTCAAGGAAGGAGACTGCTTTCACCCACTCCATGTGTTCTGTGAGACGAATCGGTAACAATGTTTTGGTGGTTGTGTTCCAAAATTGGATTGTACCATCCGTACTTCCGCTTGCGAGGGTACGTCCGTCTGGCGAAAATGTGAGTGCTGCAATATCGCTAATGTGCTCATCGAACGTTGCGAGGTGCGCGCCAGTCGCAGCATCCCACAACTGCACGATCTTATCGGTGCTCCCACTTGCGAGCATTTTCCCATCCGGCGAGAATGCTAACACATTTGTCGGTCCTGTGTGTTTTCGGAGACTAACTAATTCATCGTTGGTGAAAGTATCCCATAATCGCACCGTTTTATCCTTACTTCCACTGGCGAGTTTTGTTCCATTGGGTGAAAACGCTAAGACTAACACGGAGTTGGGGGTACCGTCTGAAAACCACCACCGAACCTCTCCGGCTGGCAGGTTCTCCTCATCTGCTGCCGGTGGTAACTGTTTCTGAATTTCACCTGTATGTCCGCTGAGGGTAGAGAACTTTTCACCGGTCATTGTGCTTCCCAGTTCGATCTTTCCGTCCTGCCTACCGACTGCAAATTTATCCGCTGTGAGGGCGTAAGATTGAGACGAATTTGTTCTCTTTACCATTTTTTTAATTTTTTTCACTTTCGCCTCACCTGTTTCAACATCTAACTTGTCAATGGTGTCTTTCCAGTTACCCAAACTGACAACTGTTTTGCTATCTTCAGAAAAATGCAGTGCCGCGGCAGGAAGCAGTTTCTCAATATGTGACATTTTCTGACCAGTAGTTATCTCCCACAACTGAAGTCCGGGGCTGCCCCCGCTACTTGCGATGAATTGCCCATCCGGTGAAAAAACGATGGACTCACACATACCTGGGAACATATGAATCTCTTTTCCTGTCTCTACATCGTAGAGCCACACACCGATGTTACTTCCGACAGCGATTTGTGTGCCATCTGGTGAAAATTGAAGCGCGTTGATACCGCCTTTTCCGAGGCGCGCTTTCGCTTCCTTTGGGAGTTCCCATTTTGTGTAATCATCGACCAGTTCATCGGCGTGTGCTTCTCTGACAAATGCTTGGGTATCCTTAGATGGTTGTTCAGATTTGCTGCTTTTATTCGGTGTGTTGGTGCTTCCGATCTGCGTCCGTATATCGGGTTTTGATGCGATATTCAGCACGATGGGTGCCTCAATCAGTTCAATAGTCATCTCCGATGCGGCATCGAGGCTATAGGGCTGCTGGAAACGGATTGCGTGTTGTTGATTTCCAATACCCAATGTTAGCAACATCACAGCCACAGTGGAAGCGGCAATAGTCCACGGCACGAACGGTTTACCACCAGAGGGTGCGACGGGTTTAATGCGGGCGACTTCTCGCATAATATTCTCTGTGAGGTTCGGCGTGATTTGGAAGTGATCTAACGCCTCTCTGATCATCGGTTCTTCTTTTTTCAAACGCTGCTGCGCACGACGGAGGCGGCTCTTAATCGTGTTTGCCGATACGCCTAAAAACGTGCCGATCTCTGTGCACGACATTTCGCCAAAGTAGTGGAGCGTGATGACAGTACGCTCACTCTCTTGGAGTCTCGCGAGCAACTTTTTGACGACATCGCGCTGTGCTTCTGCGGTTGTGCGCTCGTTTTCCGCAGCGACGTATCCCGAATACGTGCCTGTTTGGACGTGTTCGTTGTCTGTCCCCTCAAGTTTCTCGAGTGGCTGCGTCCACACCCGCTTTTTTCGGAGCCAAGAGTTACAGCGATTCGCAGCAATAACATAAAGCCAACTGTCAAAACGCTGCGGTTCCTTGAGTGTTGCGAGTTTCTTGTATGCTTTCAGGAACGTGTCCTGTGTAATCTCCTCTGCGGTATGGAAATCCCCGATTTTCCGCCATGCCAGCGCGTGCACCTGCTTCTGGTATTTTCTTACAAGCACAGAGAAGGCATCATCGTCGCCTTCAAGAACGCGTTGAATGAGTTGAACATCGTCATTTTTCATGCGTCGCCTCCAAAAAAGAGTAGTTTCATCATTCTGTTTTCAAATCTGGTGACGCTACTTAGGTGTAAAACGGGTGCATAATTCTGCAGAAAAATAGGTGTATTGGGAGGTGAATTAAGGCTCTGTGAAGAAATAAAAAATTTAGGGCTTACGCAATACTACTGATATTCGGTTACGAATTTTGCATAACAAGGTCGCTATAGGAGACAGCAACTGGATCAGCAGTGCCTAAATGAAGTATCCTTTTAACGTACTGATGTTCATCTGCTGCTTCGACTTCTGTTTGTCCCTGAAACACCGTTTCCAATTCAATAAACTGTCCTAAATTGGCAACTGTATCGAGATGGATACGGGTGTTTTTGAACATCCAAACCTCTCGCTGTTTTTGGACAATCGTTTCGACTCCCAAAGCAACGGTTAGCAACGCTTTGAGGGTTGACGGGTCGCTAACCTTGCTGAGTTGGTACTGACTATAGCGGGATTCGCTTTGATTTGGACGCTCATAGTAGATGAGCCACGCTTCGTTTGTCTCATCGATCTCACGCAATTTAAGACGTGGTTTGCAGATTTCGAGTACTGAAACGTCTTTTACCTGCGTCAGATAAAAATAGGTATCAATTTGATGGACGGTTTCACGATGTGTCGCGTTTAAATCAGCCAACTTCGGATAGAGGGTTTCAAGCGACTGATAACGCGCCTTGAATTCTAAGTTTTTTGCCATTTTTGCTGCGGTTTATTCAATTTCCGCGAAATCTTCATCAGATTGGAAATCATCAACACAGGATCGGTTACAACGCTCGCCGTTTGTTAACAACCAACAAGCGCGATGCTTTAATTTTAGAGCACTTATTATACAGGTACGTAACTGCTCTGGGTCGAAACCGCGTCCTAACAGATAACTGTAGCTGCCGGCTCTCATGACCTGTCGTCCCTCATCATTATTACGGACAATCGAAACAATTTTGATATGCGGCTGATACCGCCTGACATATTCAAAAAGCCGTCCGCGCGAGCGGCGGGTGTAGTCGGCAATTATCATCTGATATTTGCGCATTTTCAACATACCGACGGCTTCCGAGCTTCGCTCTGGAAAATCACACCCGTAGCCTTCGGATTGGATGAGGTTCCTGACTTTGTTACGTAAATGGCCATCACGGGAAACGAGCATTACATCGCCTTGCAATTCAGAGACACCGAAGTCCTCTTGAATGTCAAGCGGGATACGTGCTTCGCGAGTTCGCCAATCCAAAGTTCGGCGCGCCCGCCGGACCCGCTCATTGACCTGATCAAGCCGCTCTTCTAAATCTGGGAGTGGCTTAAAAAACTTTTTCATTTCTTTGCCCCGCAAACCTTGATTCTAAAAGATGCTAATCGGAGAATGTTACTCTATTCTACCGTATATGCATAACATATATCAACCGATTTTTGTTGATAAAAACCGAGAAATTCTATAAAATTCCCAATATCGGGAACCTGAAAGCCGCTCGCCACAACCAAAACCGGTACAGTAGGAGGCACTCTCTGTGTCGCCACAGTTAGAAGTGCCCAAGAATAAAAAGGATAGAACAATGTCTGCATCGCAACTTCCACTCCCGCAACACTTCGATGTTAATCAGGTAGACAAAGTCTGGCGAATCCCGTATCAAGAACGTCAACGTGAGGCGCTCGCGTGGGCAGACCAGTATTCAATATCCGCAGCATCCGAAGACAATTTTCGGACCTGTCTACTCCTTGTCGATGTCCAAAATACATTCTGTATCCCCGGTTTTGAACTATTTGTTGGGGGTAGGTCAGGAAATGGTGCCGTAGAAGACAATGTGCGTTTGTGTCAGTTCATCTATCGCAATCTGCCGCATATCACCAAAATCGCTTGCACACTCGATACGCATACGGCGATGCAGATATTCCATGAAGTCTTCTGGATTAACGATGCCGGTGAGCATCCGGTACCACTGCAGACACTGATTACGCCAGAAGATATAGAGACAGGCAGATGGCGCGTCAATCCTGCTGTTGTTGGCAGTCTAAATTTACCGGATCAGGTTCCAGAATCGAATCCATACGCATGGCTCAAGGCGTACGGCGAACATTACGTCAAAAAGCTTACCGCAGATGGCAAATATCCGCTGGCGATATGGCCCTACCATGCGATGCTCGGTGGGATCGGGCATGCCGTCGTCTCTGCTGTCGATGAAGCCTGCTTTTTCCATACCATCACCCGTAAGACTCAGGTCCATTATGAAATTAAAGGACAGAACCCACTGACTGAAAACTATTCCGTCTTACGTCCGGAGGTCCTTAACGACGCGGACGGTAAGCCAATCGCAAAAAAAAATAGTCCGTTCCTCCAAACACTTTTTGAATATGATCGGGTGATTATTGCCGGACAAGCGAAAAGCCATTGTGTCGCTTGGACTGTCAGCGATCTGCTCACAGAAATTCAGCAGACCGATACAGAATTAGCCAAGAAAATCTACCTTGTGGATGATCTAACTTCACCGGTTGTTGTGCCAGGAATCGTAGACTATACAGAACCCGCAGACGCTGCCTTTACCAAGGCTTCGGACGCAGGGATGCACATAGTACAGTCAACAGAACCGATAGCGCAGTGGGGGTAAGCAAACAATCATGAAGTCCCGTAACCAATTTTAGGATCAAACAAAAGAGGAGACCTGTTATGGAAGATAAACGAACGGAATTGGGAACCTTCGCGCGATTATCTGGGATGATGTTTCTACAGTTCGCTATCTGGGGGGCGTGGGCAGTCCTTATCGCTGGACACATGCAAAACCTCGGATTCAGCGGCAAGCAGATTAGTTACGTCTTTGGCACGACGGCTATCGGTTCGATAATTTCTCCAATCGTTGCAGGATGGATTGCGGATCGTCTAATGCCAGCACAGGTGTTTGCAGCCATCTCTCATCTACTCGGTGGTATCTGCCTCTTCGTCGCATGGAAGCAGACCTCCTTCCCAATGATGTGGAGTATGATTTTCCTGCACGCCGTCCTCTATATGCCGACAATCGCACTGACCAACGCCATTGCTTTTCACCACATGGGACAGTCAGACAAATTCGGAAATATCCGAGTCTTCGGGACGCTCGGTTGGATTGCGATTAACTGGATCCTGAGCCTATACCTCCGGTTCTGGGAAGGGCAAGAAACAACGCTGCCACACGTTGGCGATTGTCTTCTCTTCGGTGCTGTACTTTCCTTCATCATGGGTGCCTATTGCTTGACACTCCCTAATACGCCGCCGAGCAAAGCGGCAAAGAATCCGTACGCTTTTCTTGAAGCCTTCTCCCTTGTCGCAAATCGAAATTTCGCTGTGCTTTTGGTCATCTCTTTCGTTGTTGCTATTGAACTCCCTTTCTATTATAACTTGACCTACCTCTTCCTGACCGAAGCAGAACATGGCGTTGGGCTTGCTGGGAGTAGTGCCAACTTAGCGATGAGTCTCGGACAGGTTGCTGAGGTTTTGCTCATGCTGCTGCTCTTTCCGTGTCTGCGCCGGTTCGGCATGCGGTTTACTATTTTTTTAGGTATCCTTGCGTGGCCCGTTCGGTATGCTATCTTCGCCATTGGTGAACCGGTGTGGTTGGTGGTCGGTGCGCAAACATTGCACGGTATCTGCTATTCGTTCTTTTTCGTCGGTGGTATGATTGCTGTGGAACGATTGAGTGCAAAGGACATCCGCGCGAGTTCGCAAGCACTGCTCCTTTTTGTCACGAACGGGTTCGGCATGTTGGTCGGGCATATCGTTAGTGGACGGGTGCATGATTACTTTGCTTACCCCGAAGGTGGGCACGCGTGGGCAAAAATATTTATGGTGCCGATTGTCATAACGGTTATTGCTGCAATCGTCTTTATCTCGTTGTTCAATGAACAGAAATATCAGGCGGATGCCGAAGCAGTGGAACAAGGCACTGCCGACACATCATAAGGAGTAATTATGTCAACCCAGAAAACACTCGTGTTTTACCCGACTGGCGGCAGTTTAAGGGTTTCAGCAAGACAGCATTGGCGCATTGCTGTCTCTGATAACGCGACTGCTTCTGAAAAATACGCCGCTGAAGAATGTCAAAAATGGTTTAACCAAGCAACTCGGTTAACATTACCGCTGGATACCGTGCATGAGAATATCGCTACCAATAACGGGTGGATTACAATCAAAGGGTCATCTACGCTCGGTGATGAAGACATCGAAATCACGGTTGATGATAGCCAGATTCAGATCAAGGGCGGCAGACCGCGTGGTGTCCTCTACGCTGTATACCAGTTTCTTGAGGAACTCGTCGGCATCCGATTTTTAACTGCTGAGCATACGCATGTTCCCGAGGCATCTACCCTGCTGATACCTTATGGCAGTTACATCTACTCCCCCCCTTTCTCGTTTCGTTGGAGTTATTACCGTGAAAACTCAGAGAACCCAGCGTTCGCGGCGAAACGGAAAGTCAACACCGTCACGGATGCTGAAAATCTCGGTGGGAAGACCCAACAACAGCTGATCAATCACTCATTCCACGCGTTAGTGCCTTACGCCACTTACGGCGAAAACCATCCGGAGTATTACGCACTCGTAGAAGGGAAACGGGATACGAATACCCACGGTGGCGGTCCGCAGCTATGCGTGACGAATCCCGAAGTTATTGAGGTTGCTGCGGCATCCGCAATTCAACAACTCACAGATCGACCGGAAGCCACCAATATCAGCGTGAGTCAAGCGGATACGGCGGCGTATTGTCGATGCGAAACGTGTGAGACGCTCAACGAAGCAGAAGGCACACCGATGGGGTCGCAGTTAACCTTCGTCAATGCTGTCGCGGAACGCATCGAGAAAGCACACCCGCACGTCAAAGTCGGGACACTGGCGTATTGGTATACCCGCAAACCGCCTAAGACGGTAACACCGCGGCACAATGTGCAGATCCAACTCTGTAGTATTGAATGTTGTACCCTGCATGCTATTGATAACCCGGATTGTGAGCAGAACCGAGCCTTTTGCCAAGATACCAACGAATGGGGAAAAATCTGTGACGACATCTGGATTTGGAATTATAACACCAATTTCCGTTCTTATGATTTACCTTTCCCAAATCTGCGGAGTATTGCTCCGAATGTCCGCTACTTCTTACGCAACAACGCCAAAGGCGTGTTCATGCAGGCGAACGGCAACGGGTTAACAGGTGAATTTTCCGATCTACGGAATTACCTCATCTCTCACCTTATCTGGGATCCGCACCTTGATGCTGATGCACTTTTAAACGAATTTGTAAATCTCCATTACGAAGCCGCGGCACCAGCAATTCTTGAATATATTGCTTTCCTCCACGATAACGTAGAGGCGAAGGGTCTCCACCCGCGATGTTTCCCAACTCCTGAGGATGTAGGTTTAGATCCTGAGAGTGCCCAGACCATTTTCGACTATTTCCAGCAGGCGTTGGCACTCGCCGAGGAACCTGAGATTCGGGCGCGTGTCGAAAAAGCCACCATCTCTGCTTACAAAGCGATGCTCGTAGCAGGCGGCGAAATGCCATCCGAAAAGCGTCGCACACTGATTAACGAATACATCGCGCGCTGCGAACGTTATAACATGTCACACGCCGCAGAAACGCAAACAGCGGAAGCGTATTTTGAGGAACTCCGCAACCAATAGTCGATAATTGTCAATCTATTATCTTTCACTGAATTGACAGTCAGTCTTCAGCACATGTGTCAGGAAAGATTACTGTCTCTGCCGTAAGAACTACTAATTGCTGATGGCTAAATAATGTTTGATTTCCGATCCCCTTTCTTCTTAATCCTACTTGCTGCGATTCCTGCGCTAATCTTTGTGCAACGGCAAGCACACCTCGGTACGACGAAGTGGCGAAAAAGCGTAACCTTCTTCCTCAGAGGTGCCGCGCTGCTATGCGCAATCCTCGCCTTAGCCAGCCTCCACTGGACACAGAAAGAGCAGCGGCTTGCAGTCGTATTTCTAATTGACACCTCCGAAAGCGTTCAGCGTATCCAGCGCGAAGAAGCAGTCAAACAGATCAACGCCGCTGTCGCAAAGTTGAGACCTACCGATCTGTTCGGCATCATCGGTTTTGGGAAGGAAACCTCTGTCCTTACAGGAATGCGACAGAAACAAGATCAACCCGTAGAAGGTATATCGATAGGACTACTGGCATCACTCGCGGAGCAGGCAATTAGACGCGATGGTACCGATATTCTCACCGCACTTAAGCACGCGATCGCATTGCTGCCAGACGATTATCATCGGCGGGTCGTGCTGTTGAGTGACGGCATTCATAACGCCGGTGGTACACGGTTGGAGGATTATCTACCACTACTTTCGGCGAGTAATATTGAGATAGCAACAATACCGCTTGATACGCTTAAGGACGCAATTCGGGTGGTGCAGCTTCAGGTGCCTACCCAAGTCCGCAAAGGGCAGCGTTTTGAGATGCGCGCCATAATTGAAACCGATGGTAACCTCCCTAAGGTGCCCGCTACTCTCTATCACGAAGGGGCATTGATTGATACATTTGAGTGGACTTTGCCGAGTGGAACACATTCTCTTTCTTTACCGGTGCCACCAGTTTCCGAAGAGAGAAACCATAGATATGAACTAAAACTGGATGTCCGCGACGAAATCCTTGAGAATAATCAAGGATATGGCGTTGTAAAAATTCAGGGTAAACCGCACATCTTATATGTAGAAGAGGATCCCACACAGGCGGCACACCTAAAAACCGTCCTTGAAGAGAATGGCTTTGATGTGGAAGATACGACACCCGAGGAGATACCGACAGATCTCATTGCACTCCAACGCAGCGATGTCCTGATTCTGAGTAACATTTCCGCAGATGTCCTAACATCTGAGCATCTACAGAGCATCGAAAATTATGTCCGTGACCTCGGTCACGGTTTAGTCGTTATTGGTGGCGAACATGCTTATGGACCCGGCGGCTATACCTATACTGCCTTGGAACGTGTACTTCCTGTAAAAATGACACCACGCGAACAGAAGGACACTGTCGCTATTCTTTTTGTATTAGATACATCGGGGAGTATGGCAAATTATGTCGGTGGACAACGACGTAAAATTGATCTCGCTATTGCAGGGATCAGTGCGGGTATTGATAATCTTGAAGAGGATGACATCGCCGGGGTCATCAGTTTCAGCGCAGGCAAAGATGCTCACATCGTCTCAGATCTCACATCTGATCGTAATGTGCTACTTCAAGCCGTTGGCAGGCTTAAGCCGACAGGCGGAACAACGCTGATGATGGAGGCGATTGACAAAGCCTCCGAAATACTTGAAGCAGACGATGCGAAACGGAAGCACATCGTTCTCTTATCGGACGGCAAATCTGATGATACAAAATCCGATTTTCTGAAGTTAGCAGAACAAATTGCCGAAGCACGTATCAGTATCACGGCGATTGCGATCGGCGATGCAAACGTAGAGCTTCTCACACAGCTTACAGAGAATGTGGTCCGCGTTAAAAATGTTCAGGAGCTGCCAAAGGTTTTAACGGAAGCCGTCCGAGAAACGCAGCGTTACATCGTTCAAGAACCTTTTCAACCTGTTGTCACTGTTCCGAGTGAACCAATTGTGGAGGGCATCGGCACGCCGCCAGAACTTCACGGCTACGTTGCGACGACAGGAAAAGATACCGCCCAGGTTTTCATCCGTTCACATAAAGATGAACCCGTTCTTGCAGGGTGGAATATCGGGTTAGGGAAAGCGGTCGCCTGGACATCGGACGTTAAAGCATGGGCAAAAGAGTGGATGCCGTGGCGCAATTTCGGAAAATTTTGGGGGCAGTCTGTCAATTGGGTGCTTCCTGCGGCGGATGCGGATGCCGACTTTGATCTCACTGTATCGCTCCGCCACGGGGCCGCGGAAGTCAGCATTGATACACGAACGCCGTCACAAGTCGCTTACGAGGTCCGCGTTGCTGGTCCGACCGCAACAAGCGAAGCCATTGAAATGCAACAGATTACGTTGACGCGCCACAACGGCACATTTCAGATTCATGACAGCGGATCTTACATCGTTACTGCACAGCGTGAAGGTAATGGTTCCAAACGTACCAAAGCCTTGATACTCCCTTATCCATCAGAATACGCCGAATTCGAGGTCAATACCAACTTGCTGAAAACGCTTGCATCGGAGACTGATGGCACCTACGAACCCACACCGACCCAGATAGCAGCACCCGCAGGTACACCCATTGAGAAGCAGGTTTCGCTTGCACATGCGTTGCTAATTGCCGCCGCGCTTTTCTTTGTATTGGAGATGATTCTCCGGCGTTATAGCATAACGAATAGGCATATCGCTGAGTTTCTCGGACGATTGCGCGGACAGCCTGTTAGGACACAAATCGTAGGCACAACAACGCAGACTGTGCCTTCAACCGAACACGTCAGAGAGGATACACCCCCATCACAGCCAACAGAAGCGTCAATGAATCGACTATTAGCCGCTAAGCGGCGTGCGCGTTAATGCTGGACTGTCAGTATGTATGAATTTTGTTAGCAGAGGTGAACTATTGAGGTGCAGGCTGGGTTGAACTGAATTGCGTCTGAAATTGGTTTTCAAGATGTGGTTTTTGCTTAATATTCTCCTGTGCCAATTGGTAATACTGGGGCAAAATTTCGATGCCAGCGGAATTTCTTAACAACTTTTGAGCAACCTGACAGGTCGTACCGGAACCCGCAAACGGATCAAGCACCCAGTCCTTTTCTTTTGTAAACAACTTGATGAACCATTCGGGCAACGTCTTTGGAAAAACAGCACTATGCTTTCGATTTCCAGTTTCCGTTGCTAAATGTAAAACATTTGTCGGATACGCCATCTTTCGGTCTACCCAATTTGAAACGTTCTTACCAAACCCACTTCCGACTTTCGATGTATCGCGAATCTGATCTGTCTCGCTGAGTTTCTTTAATCTCTTCTCTGCCCAATCTCCCATCGGTACCATGACAGCTTCTTGATACATATTGAATTTCTTGGTTTTGTTAAACTGTAAACATCTTTCCCAGGCATCTCTGAACCGATTCGGCCACTTGCCCGGATAGGAGTTTTTCTTATGCCAGACAAACTCCTCTGTCCACAACCATCCCTGCTTTTTCATTTCAAGTATCAACTCAATGACATAAGTATGTCGTTCCCCATTAACGGCTTTCTCCTTGATGTTCAGAATGAATGTGCCAGACGGTTTGAGGACCCTTAAAAATTGTTCAGCACGAGGCAGAAACCAGTCAACGTATTCATCTGGACTCGTTCCACCATACGTTTTAGATCGTCGGTCCGCATACGGCGGAGAGGTTATAATCAGGTCGAATGAATCGTCATCAAAATCGGAGAGTACCTCTAAACAATCCCCAAGATAAAGGTCTGTTTTTATTGCTGTCATCAAAGAATCTGCCTTTAATCGCGCTTCATAATATAAATGTGAAGGCTTTGCTGAAAAAATGCTATCGTAGTGTCCGGAAACCTATTAGCAGTGTACCACTGCAAGTAATACCATTTCTGAATAAACACCTCTCATTAAGGAAAAAACCCGTTCGTAGTAGCGCAATTCATTGCGCTCGGACATGCGGATACCTCATAGAGTTCCAAGATCTCTATGATGCGACTTTAATTTTTAGATTTGGTATAACTATTCACATAATACCATGTTTGCCGACGGAAATCAAGCGGTGTGTAAATATTTTGTCGGCACGTAGGTTCGGTTGAGCGGTAAAACAGAGAACCTATGATTTATACGGGGAGTGCTGATTTTCGATGAACCATTCGTATAGAATAGATATAGCGAAACCCAACACTTCAAACGCTGTCGGTGTGAGAATGTGTTGGGTTTCACTCCTATCTGGAAGTTTTCAAGCAGATGAAATTGAATTAGCCGTTAAGAGATGGGTGCATGGGTGCCGGCCCATCAGATTTACTCCACAACACCTCAGAACGCTGCCGGATCTCGCGCCACGGACCGGTAATCGCCAGCGTAATTCCCGGACTCTGGATGTTTACAAAGAGTGTCGTGCCGTCAGGTGAGAAGGTCGCACCCGCGAGTTCGGATAGATTACCGGCATTTCGAGCAAACCGGTAGAGGTTTCCTTCCGGTGTTACACCAATTAGGAACTCCTCGTTGGGACCGTCTTCGCAGATAATAAGATCGCCCCAAGGTGCGACTGCTAAGTTATCGGCGTTTTCCATGAGATTGCTGTCGTTCGGTTCAATGAAGAGTTCAAGAGTACCCGGTTCCTGTTCCTCGCGGCTTGTGCCTTCGTAAGGACTCGGTATATATCTCCAGATTTGCCCTTTGTACGCAATACCGCCATTCGTGCAAGCGATATAGAACTCTCCGTTCCCTTGATTATCACCGTACCATATCCCTTCACCGCGTGCGAACTTTGCAGCATCTTTATCATCAGCCCCTTGATAACGGAGCTCATCATAAGGTGATTCTACGTTTTCAATATCTACCCATTCAACTGCAAGTGTTTCGCCAACCGGTATCGGATTATACGTCCACCAGAAAATCTTTTGGTTTCGACTTCGCCAGTTTCGGGTATCTGCCCCTTTGAGGTCTCGGATTTTCAGTGCTTGCAGCTTACCGCCAGCAGCGAGTTCACCCGGTTGGTCAGGAATAAACCGGTAAATTAAACTATCTCCCCTATCTTCGGTTTCATAGACAATTCCTGTTTTGGGGTCAACAGCGACAGCCTCATGATTGAAGCGTCCCATCGCTTTCAACGGAATTGGGTCGGCTAATCCTATGTCGGCAGAAGCGGGGACTTCAAAATTATAGCCGTGGTCTGCTTCATAAGTGTTTTCTTTTTTAGACTTTTGTACAGTCTCTTCACAGGTTATCCATGTGTTCCAAGGCGTGAGACCGCCAGCACAATTCCGGATGGTTCCTACCAGACTTAAGAAATGTTTCTCCAATGTCTGTGTTCGCGTGTCATAGACCAGCGTCGTTGTCCCACCGAGGCACGGGAGTTCGCCTGATCCCGCGTCATAGAATTTATCAATAGCAGCACGTTCAATCTTCTCGTTATTCCATCCAAAAGGTCCGACGTTTTTGGCAGTAGCGGTCAATTCGTGATTTCGGACGAGGATCGTTTTGCCGTTAGGACCCGGGAAAGCCGCCATGCCATCGTGTCCGCCCGGCACCCAAAGCCCATCATCCATGGTTTCGCCTGTTCGCGAAAAAGCGTGTGCAGTGAACCCTGCCGGAAGGTCAAGAAGTCGGTTTGCGCTCGGCAAAAACTGGAAGGGCGGTTCAGGTCTAAAGCCCGGTACTTTTTGAATCAGGGTTTGGCTACACCCTAAAAATCCGAGACTGACTGCTGTGGATGCGGTCGCAAGCGCACCGGAACGTAGAAACTGCCGTCGAGATAGCTTGTTTTTCATAAATTTCCCTCATCAAACGAACGTTAAAGAGGTCACCGATAAACGTAATGCATTTCTTATCCTAAAGTATAACTTTTAGGACTTACGCATTCCATCTTAAAGTCCCCCTGATAAGGGGGATTTAGGGGGTTTAAAGGACAGAAATTACCGCTTTTTGCGTCTAAACGTCCGATATTTACTCAATGTGCGTAAGTCCTGACTTTAATATTTTACAATACTTTTAAGATTATTTCAAAAGTTTATTACAAATCGGTGCGTAAATATTTTCTTCATGTCTCCCAGACACGCCAACCCTTGTAGCATAAACTTTTAGTTTGTGTGTGTTCTGCAAGCACCATAAGTGTCAATTTTAGAAGGAAAACCGCCTTGGCCCCAGGTCCGGTAGGTTCGGTTTTGCGGTGTACTCACCCCGGGGAATGCCCATAGGGAACCTTCATACCGTTGATTCATGCGATCTGCATTCCTAACCGAACCGGATTTACGCGGAAACCTTGAAGACTTCAAAAACCTCTTCAGTCCTGTAAGGTTTATTTGCTTGGGGTATTTGCTTGGGTGTTTCTGCGGATTTCTTCACAATGTTTATAGCAGCATTAGTTTGTAACTCTTCAGCCCTGCAAGGGCGGCATGTTTATATCGATGGTCTATAAAACACCATACAAAATCGCTAAATTGACACCTATGGTGTGTGTTCTGCAAGCACAAACCCTCCTAACCCCCTTATCAGGGAATTTGGTCATCTTGGAACGCTTTGTTCATTTGCAGATGTCAATATATTTTCATAATTCGCCATAAATGCCCTTGGGACTGACAGCAGGATCATTCAATTGTAGGTTTTTGGTGGTGTATTTTTCGCGGGTGTTAGTACTTAATATATGTTATGTTTTATAACAATTCGCAGAAATTTTCGCAGCATTTCGCAGCATTTCGCAGCGGATCCTGAAAAAAAGACGTAAAACCCAATAATTTATTAAAATTGAATGCCCCTGGGACAGACAGCAGGTAATCTTGACAATTGGTCAGGTTTGTGTTAGAATTTATACATATAAAGCCGATATACAGGGCTGCAAAAGGAGACGAACACGACATGGAGAACCATCCATACGCCCCGGCGGAGATAGAGCCCTATTGGCAAGCCGAGTGGCGAGAAAAAGAAGCATTTAAAGTGCCAAACGATATCGAAACACTGAAAACCAAGCCAAAATTCTATGTGCTTGGCATGTTTCCCTATACCTCTGGTGCTGGACTTCACGTCGGGCACGCGAAGAATTATGTACCGACCGATGTGTTCGCTAATTTTCGGCGGATGCAGGGCTATTACGTCATGCACCCGATGGGATGGGATGCCTTCGGGCTTCCTACCGAGCGCACCGCAGTGCGTGAAAATGAACACCCAGCACACATTACAAAAAGAAACACGGAAACTTTTCAGCAACAGATCCAACGCATCGGATTCTCTTACGACTGGTCCCGAAAAATTGATACCTCCGTGCCCGAATATTATAGATGGACGCAATGGATCTTCCTCCGACTTTATGAAAAAGGGTTAGCATATCTTGCTGATGTACCCGTCAACTGGTGTCCAGCGTTAGGCACTGTCCTCTCAAACGAAGAGGTGAAAGATGGCAAATATGTTGAAACCGGCGATCCAGTTGAACGCCGTCTGATGCGCCAATGGATGCTTAAGATCACTGCCTATGCAGACCAGCTGCTGGAAGACTTGGATTTATTGGACTGGCCCGAGGGACTCAAGGAGATGCAACGCCACTGGATTGGTAAATCGGAAGGCGCAGACATCACCTTCAAGATCAAGGATAGCGATAAGGCGTTCACCGTTTTCACGACACGTCCAGATACGCTCTTCGGTGCAACCTATTGTGTATTGGCACCTGAACATCCGCTCGTCTCCGAAATAACACATCCTGATGCCGCATCTGCTGTTGATGCCTATGTAAAGGAAGCCATCAACAAATCTGATCTCCAACGGACAGACCTCGCAACAGAAAAAACCGGTGTTTTCACAGGGGCGTCCGCTATAAACCCGTGTAACAACACGCCTATCCCGATATGGGTTGCGGATTACGTCCTCATGACTTATGGCACAGGCGCTATCATGGCAGTACCGGGTCATGATACGCGCGACCACGAATTCGCTTCCGCTTTCGGTATTCCTATCCTCGAAGTCATTAAGGGCGGTGATCAGCCTATTGAAGAGGCGCCTTTTGAAGGAGATGGCGTCTGCATCAATTCAGATTTCCTCAACGGTTTGCGGGTTGACGACGCGAAGGCGAAAATGATCGCGTGGCTTGAGAGCGAACGGAAAGGTGCTGCGCAGGTTCAGTATCGGCTACGAGATTGGCTCTTCTCTCGACAACGCTATTGGGGCGAACCCTTTCCCCTTGTACACCTTGAAGATGGCACCATCGTTCAACTGCCGGACGAGGAACTACCTGTGGAACTGCCACCGATTGATGCCTATAAACCAACAGAAGACGGGCAGCCTCCGCTGGCTCGCGCCGGATCCGAGTGGTTGAATGTGACACTACCAGATGGGCGCGCAGCGACGCGGGAAACGAACATCATGCCGCAATGGGCAGGCTCCTGTTGGTATTATCTCCGTTTCCTTGATGCGCACAATACCGAGGCACCTTTTGATACCGAACTTGAACGCTATTGGATGCCGGTTGATTCCTATATGGGAGGGGCCGAGCACGCTGTTTTACATCTACTCTACGCGCGCTTTTGGCATAAGGTGCTTTACGACTGTGGATTGGTCTCTACAAGAGAGCCGTTCCAAGGACTGCTTAACCAAGGGACGATCCTCGCGGAGTCTTACCAAGATGCCAGAGGCAAATACTACTATCCGAACGAAGCCGAACAGAAGGGTGATAAATTCGTCGCAAAGGCTTCGGGGGTGCCGCTCCAAACGCAGATAGAAAAAATGTCCAAATCCCGCTTTAATGTCATCAACTCAGACGATGTAATTGACAATTACGGCGCCGATACACTCCGTCTCTATCTGTTGTTTATCGGGCCGGTTACAGCAAGCACACCGTGGCAAGATGCTGGCGTAGAGGGGGTCTATCGGTTCCTTCAACGCGTTTGGCGGCTTGTGATTAATGAAGACAGCGGCGAACTTGGTGAGAAGTTGACTGACGCTCCGGGAACAACGGAGGCCGAACTCTGGCGCGAACTTCATAAGACCATCAAGCAGGTAACCGAGGATACCGAGTCCATTGATAAAATGAACACCGCGATTAGCCAGATGATGATATTCGTTAACACTGCTACGCAGACGAAGACGCTACCGAAAGAGGCTTTGAAGATTTTCTTGCATCTGCTTTCGCCTTACGCCCCGCACATCGCGCAAGAGTTGTGGCATCGTCTCGGCGAAACAGGATTTATTGCGCATGCGCAGTGGCCCACACACGATGAATCCGTTCTGACGAGTGCCACCGTAACCATAATCGCGCAAGTCAATGGAAAACTCCGCAACCGGCTCCAACTGCCTGCCGATGCGACTGATAAAGAGATTGAAGAAGCCGCACTTGCAGATGAACGCGTTCAGCGGTTTATTGAGGGAAAACCGGTTCGGAAGGTTATCGTCGTTCCAAATCGCCTTATCAATATCGTTGTTTAACAGCTATCATGCTTCGCAGTGAGAACAGTACGATTTTTTTCTGGGAAAAAAAATCTTTCAGTTTGCTTCGCAGTGAGAAAAAGAGAATTTGGACCTATCCAAAACTTCTTGTAACAGTTGTCAGTCGTCAGAAAGAGGAAACCTTAGACCTATCCAAAACCTCTTGTAACTGATAACTGATAACTGATAACTGAGTACTATTAAAAAGGTGAATGTATGCGTATCAAATGGGTAATGGGCGTGCTCATATTAGTTTTCATGATAGGTGGTGTTGGGTTTGCAGAGGTGGGTGCGGATAAATTCGTCTTTGCCATCCGGGAACCGTTTCTGAATGAAGACGGTTTCCGCGCTGTAACACGGACGCTCGAGAGGGTCCGAGGAACAGCAAACTGGTGGGAATTCTATCAGTATAACATCTGTACGATGAATCCGGACGGCACAGATTTCCGCCGACTCACGGATGATGCGGTTTCGCGCAACCCGCGATGGTCACCGGATCGGGAACGAATTGCTTACGTATCCGGGGTGGATGGGGCAAAATCGCTATACGTAATGTGGGCAGATGGTACCAAGAACAAGCGACTCATCAAGAAACAGTATGATATTCATGATTTCTGGTGGTCTCCGTTAAGTCACGCCCTTCTGGTTGTCGTTGAGATTGACCGTCCGAAAGATCGGCTGGAAAATTGGGAAGTGACGGTTGATGGAAAAATAAAGCGGTGGCGGAGCGAGCAGTGGGCAATGGGATGGCTACATTGGGACGCGAAAGGCGGAAAGATTAAAGAACCGAAAAGGAGGTTGCTTGAAGTCTTGCCAAAGGGAATCAGCTGGCCCGAATGGTCGCCAGACCGTAAATGGATCGCGTTTAGGACCGAGGGACGCCTCGCGCTTGCGGAACCGGAAGTCGTCAGTATGAGTAGGAAATGGTTTCTGCAACGCGACGAACCGCCGTGTGGCAACATTGAAGAGTGGTCGCCGGATGGCAAAAAACTTTTGTTTTATACATCAGGCGAGATCTGCGTTGCCACTATAGATCGAGGACGATTTAAAGGCTATCTGAATCTGAGTCTTTACCCAGGGCGGGACGCAACATGGAGACCCGACGGCAGCCAGGTTGCATTTATCGGTAAAGATCCGGATGGACGACGCACCAGCGAAATCTTCATCTTAGATGTTGAAACTGGGGAAATGCAGCAGATGACCTCAACGACTTACGATTATTTTGATTTGCATTGGTGATAACTATTCTATGACAGATTCCACACTTGTTAATAATGAAGAAATCGTTAACGGAAATGTTTCGATTATACCATTGGGCGGCTTAGGTGAATTCGGGCTCAACATGATGGTGTACGAAACCGAAGATGACCTGATCGTCATTGATACCGGTTTCATGCTGCCAAATTCAGATATGCCCGGTGTTGATCTGATATTCCCAGATATCCACTATCTAATTGAACGAAAAGAGAAGATTCGAGGGATCCTCCTAACCCATGGACATGAAGATCATATCGGTGCTTTAGCCTATGTCCTGCGACAGTTGGATGTACCCGTTTACAGTACGCAGTTGACGCTCGCGATTGCCAGTGGTAGGCTGCGCGAATACGGTGTTCTTGGTAAGGCACAACTCAATACAATTGCTCCGGGGGATACAGTTGAATTGGGCGATTTCTCCGCCGAGTTTATCCATGTTACACACAGTATCCCGGATTCTGTAGCCATCGCGCTTCGCACACCGATCGGGGTTATCGTCCATACGGGCGATTTCAAGTTTGACATGACACCTGTCGATGGCAAGTTGAGTGATGTCCAGACGCTGGCACGTTTAGGTTCGGAAGGCGTGCTAATGCTCGTCTCCGACAGCACCAACGCGGAGCGACCTGGGCAGACACCCTCTGAACGGAGTATCTATGATACGATAGACCATATCTTTCAGAGAACTGAGCAGAAGTTGTTTCTCTGCACTTTTTCTTCGAGTCTCCATCGTATCCAGCAGTTCATTGATCTGGCAAATATACACCGACGGCTTATTGCTGTCAGTGGACGTTCGCTTCTCAACAATGTGCGCACTGCTTCCGAACTCGGTTACTTTGAGGTGAACCCGGACTATCTCATTGATGCTCGCGACGCATCTATGTTCAAACCACACGAGGTTATGATTTTAAGCACCGGTAGCCAAGGTGAACCGCGCTCTGCTCTGGCGTTGATGGCACTTGATAACCACCCGTTTTTAAAGGTGGAACAGGGCGATACCGTCGTCATCTCTGCCCGGATTATTCCCGGTAACGAAAAGGCTATCGGGAATGTGGTGAACCATCTGCTCAGACGTGGCGCCAAGATATACCACGATCGCAATGCTGATGTCCACGTATCGGGACACGGGTCAAGCGAGGATCTTAAATTGATGCTCAATCTCTTGCAACCCAAGTTTTTTATGCCGATGCACGGTGAATACCAAAACCTTGTACGACACGCTGAACTCGCTGAATCTGTCGGCATCCCAAGCGAGAACATCACAGTCGCGGAGGACGGGGAACTCATCTACCTGACATCTGAGACGTGTGAAGTATTTGGACGCGAGGGACGTTCTGGACGCGTCCTTGTTGATGGCAAACCAGAAATTGAACTTGAGGATATCGTCCTACGCGACCGCATTCAACTTTCAGAAGACGGCATCGTCGTCCCTATTATTGTGCTGCACAGCGACACAGGTGATGGCAGTCCGAAAGAGGGAATTGTGGCGGACGAAACGGCGGTGACTGTCACACAATCTACCGATAACGACTCTAAAACGGGGTTGAACGCCGGAGAGATAGAGATTATCTCGCGTGGTTTTGTTTACATGGATAAATCTGAAGAACTCATAGAAGAAGCGAAAGAAATTACCCGAAAGGTCATCGAAAACCTGAGTGATGAGCAGAAGCACGAATCGGAGATTGTCCAAGATGAAGTCCGAGGCGCGCTCCGTCGGTTTTTCTCGAAACAGATGCAACGGACCCCACTCATCTTCCCCGTCGTTATGCGGGTTTGATAATGGCTATCGGCTTTCAGCCATCAGCCGTCAGTCTCCATTGACAACAGTTTGCGGCCTCGTGAGGACTTAAACCGTTGATGATGGTAACTGATAGCCGACTGCTGACCGCTGACGGCTACAAAAAAGAAAGGAACATATCGAATGAAATCATTCACATTTATCGTGGCAATTGCCACCTTGATAATAGGCTTTTCCGCTTGTGACCGAGTGTCACAAATTGTCCAACCTACCATACCGCAGGTAGAAGATAAAAGCGACGCAATTTCCATCGGAGTCGTTTTACCTTTGACGGGGCACTTGGCTTCCGCAGGCGAACTCATGAAACAAGGCTTTGACCTCGCTCTCGGTGAAATTAATAACGGACAACTCGGTAATCCCCAATTGAAGTTTATTATTGAGGACGATGCCAGTACGCCAGAAGGGGCGGTTGCTGCTTTCAATAAACTGATTCATGAAGACAGTGTGTCTGTTATTATCGGGCCCGCGTCGTCGAGCGCGACGAGAGCGGCTTTTCCCATTGCCCAAGAAAACCGGATTGTGGCAATCAGCCCGACATCCGGTGAGCGCGGTCTTAGCGCGATCGGTGATTTTGTCTTTCGGATCCCACTCACAACAGACGTTGTGGTTCCTAAAGGTATTGAGGTGACACACGCGAAACTCGGCTATCAACGCGTGGCTACGATGTATGATGAAACCGATGGTTTTTCTACAGATCGAAATACGGCATTGCAAGAAGCATTTACTGCGAAGGGTATTGAGGTCCTCACCACAGAACCCTTCCGAAGTGGCGATACCGACTTCTCCGCGCAATTAACCCGAATACAGGCGTTAAATCCCGATGCGATCTTTGTTTCGGCATTACCCCCCGAAAAACCGGGGATACTGATTCAAGCCCGTCAACTCGGTATATCCGTTCCGTTTATTGTGAGCTCAGTAACCAGTGTTGAGGTGGCAGCCGCAGGTGCCGCCGCTGAAGGCGTAATAACTTTTATCGGTTGGCTCCCCACAGACGACACACCCGGAAATCAAGCCTTTGTTAAGAACTACAGCGCGACTTACGGCATGGAACCAAATGTCTTCACTACGGCATCGTATGCCTCCGTTCACATTTTAGCAGAGGCGATTAAGAATGCTCAAGCAACCGATTCTATCTCAATCCGAGACGCGTTGGCGAACATCAGTGACCTCGACACAGTTTTTGGCAAGTTCTCTTTCAATACCGACGGAGACGCTGTTTATGCGCCGCGGGCACTGATAGTCAAAGACGGTACATTGCAACCTTTTGAGTAACCTCGTCGGAGACATTCAGTTCTCCGTTCTTTGGTTAGGTTTTACCCAGGTCCGGTAGGTTCGGTTTCCTAACCGCACCATAGGTGTCAATTTAGTGGCTTTTCCGTAGCCTCTTGGATTCTGCGAAGGGTTGTATTTCTTCCAGTGCTTCTCTGAAAAGAGCCACCGTTGTCAAATGAACGTTTTATGTCTTTGAAAGTTTTACGAAGTGCCGTTTTTGAGTGATGAAAACTCAAGGTGAGCAGCCTCGCATAACCTGCGATATGCTTTGCCGTCTTGATGAAACTGTGCTGTATATGTCGGTATCCAGCCCCTAACATGACAGCGTGTTGAATCAGAATCGCAATAAGTTTGGCATAGATTTCAGAGAGTATCCGATAGGGTTTCTGACTTCGAGAAACATGAAGTTTTGAGATACTTTTGAAACTCTTAAACATCAACTCAATCTGCCATCGGATGCCGACAATGACACAGATTTGTTTCGCTGTGAGTTGACGTGCTTCAATATTGGTGATATAAAGGTTGTATCCTGCGAGACGTAAGAGTGCCTTTGAGGGTGTTTTGGCTTTGCGTTTGGCACGGCGTCGGATGTAGCGTCGGCGTTGATTTGTCTGTGCTTGAGAAAGTTTTTCAGCGATGAGATAAACCTGAAGTCGCTTTCTTTTACCGATCCGAATAGACTTACGGATGTAGGTGTCTTCTTGAGTCGCCTTGAGCATCTTTTCTAAATCAATGCGTTGCCCGTTTTCATCAGCGAGGTAAGAGTTTGCTTTCAAACGCGAGACCCAGTAGACGCTGTTTGCGGTGAGTTTTTCAAACTCATCAAGGGAAAAATATGCCAGGTCTGCGAGTTGTAAACTCCCTTCTGGCAGTGGATCGGCTGCTTTTGCATCCGTCAAATCAGCCGTCATACCATCGGTGAGTTGGAAGTCCTGAAAGCCGCCCGTAAGGACATCAAAGCGTAAATGAAGTTTCAATCCGGCTTTCTTGGGATGATTCTTTTTCGGTTGCCCTTTCCAAATCTCATGAAGTTCATCAGGGAGTGATAACCCTGTCGAATCTTGTACATAGACGCCCGTAAACGGCTGAAGTAAACACACGGCTTGGCGTTGACTGCCAACTTCAAGCACTTCTGTAATGGCGGCGTCAAGTGTCGTTTTCAACATTTCAGTCGTTTCGAGGGTCAGGCGTTGTTCAAGGGCTTGCCGTCTGACTTCTATACCGAGCGTCGCAGCGGTTTCGGTGAGTTGCTGATAACTTGCTTCTGGATTTTCTAACCACCCCAAGACAAGGATTTGCGTCAGCGCACTCCCCGTGAGTTTGCGTTTTCTTTTCACGAGTCCGGTATCGACAGCAGCTTCATCAGGGAGGGTTTGAAGGATCGTTTGCATTTTATCTACCACTTGTTGTAAAATGGACATTGGAAATACCTCTTTTTTGTAGAAATAACCACTCTAATCTTTTTCTACATTATACAAGAGGTGTTTCCTCTTCACAGCATTTTTCTCACACGAAATACAACCTTATTCCTGCTAAATTGACACCTATGGTGCGGTTAGAAACCGCACCTACCGGCCTGGGGTATTCAGCACATAATTCTAATTCCGCCAGGCGCGGTTGAGAAAAACGGGATTATTTGCGTATTAGCATTTTACGGGTAGCAGAGAAATCGCCTGCGGTGAGGGTGTAGAAATACACACCGCTCGCGACGGGTTCACCTACCTCGTTTTTACCGTCCCAATACGCGGCGCGGCTGCGGCTCTGATACATGCCAGCAGATTGATTGCCCAACGCTAATACCCGAACTAACTGACCGTCCGCAGTATGGATAGAGATGCGAACAGCCGCAGGGTTTGCTAACCGATACGGGATCCACGTCTCCGGATTGAACGGGTTCGGGAAGTTCGCAAGCAGTGCCGTCTCGTTAGGTGTCAACGTTATAAGGAGCTGTTGTAAAAACAGGACACCGCGCTGTGACATTGTATCCGTAAGGTCCAATTGCTGTGCAGCGGAGAGCCACTGTTTCACCTCTGCAGCAGTGAGCATTTCTAAGACTTCGGGATATAGAGACGGGGCGGCGGCAGTTGTGCCTAACGCACTCGCAACAAGGACAAGGTCCTGGATATTGACTTGTCCATCACCGTTAATATCCGCCTTGTTTGTGCCCGTTTGCCCCAACTCTCCAGCAACTAACACTAAATCCTGAATGTTGACAATGCCATCACCGTTGATGTCTCCTTTGAGTTGCGTCGGTTCGGTTATCTCGGCATTTTCAACCGTTGGCACAAACGCCTTACCCACACTATCGGTGAGCAGCACATCAGATAGCGTTAGAGTGGATGCCTGCGCTGCAATCACTTCAAACGTCAATGTGGCAAGCGTGCCGTCACCCTCGCTTTCACCAGCGAGAGATGCAGCGTTGAGTTTGATGAGATTTCCTTCGACAACGGGATCCACAAAGAACGCACCCGCAGGTAGATAATCGCCATTCGCACTTGAGACATACCGTAGGGCAGTTGTATCAAACTGCACCGTCGCCTGATACCCGGCGACGGTTTCGCCGCTTGTGATGTTCAGTGAAAATTCCATCTGGGTGCCAACAGCCGTGGATGCCACAGAGGCGGGTGAGATGTTAACCCTCGCAGCGGTCGCTGCTGCTCGGGTTGGTTCGGTTATCTCAGCATTTTTAACCGTTGGCAGAAAAGCTTTACCCGCACTATTCGTGAGCAGCACATCAGATAACGTTAAAGTGGATGCCTTCACTGCAATCACTTCAAAAGTCAATTGAGCGAGGGTGCCGTCTCCCTTGCTTTCCCCAGCGAGAGACACAGCGTTGAGTTTGATGAGATTTCCTTCAACAACGGGATCCACAAAGAACGCACCCGCAGGTAGATAATCGCCATTCGCACTTGAGACATACCGTAGGGCAGTTGTATCAAACTGCACCGTCGCCTGATACCCCGAGATGGCTTCGGCACTTGTGATGTTCAGTGAAAAATCCATCTGGGTGCCAACAGCCGTGGATGCCACTGATGCAGGTGAGATGTTAATCCTCGCAGCAGTCGTTGGTGTTTCGGTTTCGGGAACGTCAGCATCGGTCGTTGCTGCTGCCGTTTCGGGAACGTCTGTAGAAACGTCAGGCACTGTGGTTGGTCGTTTTGTTCTCCCGTATTCATAGGGTCCGATATCCACAGCGGCACCGGCAGGTCGGGCGGCACCGTCAAAATCATCGGCGGGTGCGTAGGCACCCGTGCCTGCATCAATCGTAGGACTCCCAGCAATCGGATGAAAATCGCTATTCGCTGCGTCTACGAGCAGCGGTTCGCCGGTGATGTTATTGTTGGCACCGTCCGCCAAGAGTTCCCAGAACGCCAAATCGTTGCCGACCGCATTAACGAAGTCCATTCCAATATTGTGAAAAAGGTTATGGGTTATGGGTAGATCCAGGTCACCTCCGATGGAGATGGCAGTTTTCATACCGCTGAAAATGTTGTTGTGGAAACGACTCCCGGGAATGTTCACGAAGATAGCAGGCATTGATGCCGCCGCAGAAAGTCCATCAGCAACCATGAACAGATTGTTAGTGAAGCGCGCAGGCGCATCATCATTGTTATCATCTACGGAAACCGAGGAAACACCGCGACTTGCAGTGTTATTAAAGAAAATGTTGTTGGTAAATTCCGAAATCACACGATTATTATACAGAAAGACCGCACCCGCACCGTTTTCGGCTGAATTACTATCAAAGAGATTGTGAGTAACCTGGGAAACTTTTCCACTGTTTGCCCTAAACCCGCCACCACCAGGACTACTTTTAGCGGTATTCGTAATAAATGCATTGTGAGTAATGTTGCCAGTAAAGTGCAGAACGTAAAATCCACCGCCTTGACCACCGGTATTGTCGGTAAAGGTATTGTGAGTGATATCGCCGGTCATCAGTCTAACGTAAAACCCACCCGCCGCATACTCAGCACCTATATTGCCCGTGAAAGTATTGTGAGTGACGTTCCCGTTCAAACTATCCTGAACAGAGAAACCACTACCAACTTGTTGTCCACCACGACGATTGTTAGTAAAGGTATTGCCGGTAATGTTACCATTTAATACGCCCGTCACGTGGATCCCTCCTCCAGCGTAATGATAACCAGCAGTTTTTTTCTGAAAGATGTTATCGGAAATATTCCCTGTCGAGTCCCCTTCAATCCACAGCCCGGTGCCGTTATCGCTGAAGGTATTATTAAGGACTGTAAGGCTCGTATTTGTCCACAGGCCGTGTTGGGAATTGTTACTGAAGGTGTTGCCGGTGAGAGCAAGCGATAGATTCGTGGCAACGCCACGCGGAGCATTATTATGGACGATACACGCCTCAATGCGACTGGTAGTCTCACGCCTGCCCCCCGTATCCCGGAAGACAATACCACCAGCATTAGCGGGATCGGCGGCACCTTTCTGATTAATGTTCTGAATTGTGAGATTCCGGATGGAGACCTCTCCGACATCTTCACCAAGGAGGATTGGCGTTTCGGTTTCACCGAGGTGTTGCGCATCAAGGATACAGTCGGCGGCTGTGGTCGTGCCTTGGATGACCATCTTAGACCGGAGTCTGATCGGGAAAACCTCGCGTGCGTTTGCCGGTTTCGCGGGAGCCGCGTCGTAGGTGCCGGGGTGAATGTGGACATGCCACGGATCCGGCAGATTGCTTTTCTCGCTAATCAACAAGGCGTAGGTAATGGATTTATACGCTTTCCCAGCGGCACCTCTACCGGTGGCTGCGTTGATGCCGTTGACTGCGTCTACATGGATATGCGTTTGCGCGGTACTCATATTGTGGAGCGTCAGCGTAAATAGCGCGACAAAAAGCATCACTATCAGTTTATGAGATGTAAATAAGCTTTTCATTGAAAATTATCGTCCTTTTGATGGTGGATATATGGCGGATTCTGCGCGAACAAACGCAGCGGCAGCACACAATATCGCCACGCACGTTGTCTATTCCAAGCACGGGAAAGCCGTTTTTTCGATGTTGGAATTGATACGTCTGCCCTGCATGTTTGTCACCTTACCTTCATCTCGGGTTCCGAAAACTGCGCGTACAGCATTTTTTGCGCTGCACGCTCCAAATTGACCAAAATTATGTAAAACTTACGTATTTCCCCTTAAAGTCCCCCTGATAAGAGGGATTTAAGCGGTTAAAAATATTTGAATTATCAAGTCAAGCACGGACTCTTGTCTGAATGTTTCTGTCAACAACTAAAATTTGCCATACTATAGTGAAACGGAAAAATAAAGAGACACTTTCATCCCCCGGTAGGGTTTTTGCTTGGGTGTTTCTTCGCTGTTTCCTAACCGAACCGACACAGAGTGTCCTATTAATTCTAAACTTCACTATAAAAAGTGCTGATGCGTAAGTAATAAGTTATGATATACCAATTTTTATAATTTTTGAAATAAAAAAATTATAAAGTCTATATCTAACTAAAAATTATAATTAAAAAAAGGGAAATTATTTTTCTGGGTGTGTAAAATTTTTGGCACAGGAAACCAACAGCCTATGCTACAGAAAGAGTGCCACAAACTAAGCAAGATTAAATAATAAATTCGGTAATTTATTGGCGAAGTCCGGTGCGGTTGCAAACAGCACCTACCGGGCCCCCTTTCCAGTAACGGGTGGGGACCCCGGGTGTCTAAAATTGGACGAAAAAACCGAGAACTAAATAGCCCTAATCTCGAGTAAAAAATGACTTGATAAAGGGACTTTGACGCTGCTATACTAATTGAAGATGGATGGTGTGATAAACTGTAGGTAGAACACTATGCAAAGTCAAGAGGTTCGCTGGGTTCAACGTGCAAATAGTTTTGAAAGGGTTTTGGGTCGATTAAGGGCAGCTGTCAAACTTGCGGAACAACGGGAACTCTCAGACTTAGAAGCACAAGGGTTGATACAAGGGTTTGAATACACGCATGAACTTGCTTGGAAGACGTTGAAAAACTTCCTTGAAGCACAGGGTATAGTGAACTTGTACGGCTCGCGCGATACAACCCGAACGGCTTTTAGAAACGGATTAATTGAAAACGGCGAAGTCTGGATGGATATGGTTGATAAACGCAACCTAACATCGCATACCTACGATGAAGATGTTGCAGCTCAAGTTGTCATGACTATCCGCAATGCTTACTTTGCTGAATTTGAGAGATTGCTCGTCCGACTACAGCAACTGAAAGCGGAAGGAAACCTTTAAAAATGCAACACGGTTTGTCTGTAGAGACACTCGAAAAAATTCGTGATGTTTTTGCGAACTACCCACAGGTGGAAGAAGCCGTGTTGTATGGCTCTCGTGCCAGAGGTGATTATAAAAACGGATCTGACATCGACCTGACGCTTCGCGGTGGGGATGCGCTGACGCATACGATCCTCTCCCGAATCGCAAACGATCTGGACGACCAATTGCTGCCTTATACCATTGATCTGTCTATTTTTGGGAATATCCGTAACCCTGAGATGGTTGAGCAAATTGAGCGTGTCGGCGTGGCACTGTATAAAAAATAAGAATAGCCGTCAGCGGTCAGCAATCAGCAGTTAGATAAGAAGTCTTTTGAGTCTTAGCTGGAAGCTAATGGAGAACTGATAACCGATAGCCGTTAGAAAAGAAACAAAAAATGCAAGAATTCAAAATCGCAGATCAAACATATACATCACGGTTACTCATTGGAACGGCGGGTTACCCGAATTTTCATATCATGACGGAGGCTATTGCGGCGAGCGGTGCCGAGATAGCTACGGTGTCAATGCGTCGTGTGAAATGGACGGATGATACATCTGGCGAAAATCTGTTCGCACTCCTGCGTGAACGGGGTATGACAATCCTCCCGAATACCGCTGGGTGTTTCACAGCGAAGGACGCAATCCTGACAGCGAACCTTGCCAGAGAAGCACTGGAGACATCGCTTATCAAGCTCGAAGTGATAGGGGATGAACAGACGCTATTCCCGGATGTAGAGCAGCTGCTCAGCGCGGCGGAAACACTTGTCAAAGACGGTTTTACTGTACTTCCGTATTGTAACGATGATCCGATTACTTGTAAGAAATTGGAAAATGTCGGTTGTGCAGCGGTGATGCCGTTAGGTGCGCCGATCGGTTCAGGGATGGGGATTCGGAATCCGTATAACATCCAGATTATCCGAGATCTTGTGCAGGTGCCGCTCATTGTGGATGCGGGGGTCGGGACAGCATCGGATGCGGCGATAGCGATGGAATTAGGGTGCGACGGTGTTCTGCTCAATACTGCAGTGGCGAAGGCACATCGTCCGGTGCTGATGGCGGAGGCGATGAAGAAAGCGGTTGAAGCGGGTAGAGCGGCGTTTTTAGCAGGGCGGATTCCTCGAAAACTCTATGCGACAGCTTCAAGCCCGCAAGCAGGAATAATTGAATAGCGGCAAGCGTCTCTACAGAGTAACCGAGTGAGAAAGCAGATTCATAACTTGAAAATTTATCTTGATACGTGTTGTTTGAGTCGCCCGTTTAATGATCAGACGCAGCTCCGGATTCTTCGCGAAACCGAGGCTCTTGAGAAAATTTTTGATGTTTTCGTCACGGGCCACTGGCACTGGATTGTCAGTGAAGTTCTGACAACCGAAGTCAACAACAATCGAAATTGGATTCAACGCTCTCGAATAAAATCTCAGATGGATGCAGCACATCAAAAAATTCCGGTTGGTACAAGGGAGAATTTAAGAGGTAAACAACTCGAAACCCTTGGATTCAAATGGTTTGATGCCTTGCATCTGGCCTGTGCTGAGAGCGGCAAAGTAGATATTTTTCTTACAACAGATGACCGGCTCCTTAGGAAAGCCAAAAGGCTTAGTTCTGATTTGCGTGTCCGAGTCGAAAATCCATATATGTGGTTACAGGAGGCAAATAGCAGTGAGCATCCTAAAGATGGCAGATAGTGAACTTTATGATCTCGGAATCGAAGCTCTTACAACCAAACTTGGTAAAGCTGGAGCATCCCGTTTTCTTATTATTAATAGGCAGGCTCCATGCAGAGGTGATTATTCGGTTGAACGGCATGAATGGCTGGATAATTTACCAGATATGGACACTCTCATTGAACAAATTCGCCAAGCAGGCAAGGACGCAGAAGTGGAACGGAACCGTATATCCAAACTGAAAACTTATGTTTCTAAAAATGGGAAACCACTGGCAACACGTATCCGGGAAATCTCAGATGAAGACCTTTATAAACTCGGACTTGAAGCCCTTGTAGATAAACTGAGTATCGCTGGTATGCCGCGGTTCATCCGGCTCTGTGCACCGGGGACGGGTCCTTATGCAATTGACAGACACAAACCGCCCAAACTGGATTCAGTACCGACTTCCCAAAAGGTTGAAAATGAACACTCAATAGATAAAAAATGAAAAAAGCAGCTTTCTCTTTAGGATTATGTCTCCTCACCTTTATACATCTGGGAGCGGGTTACCTCTACGCGCAACTTCAGACTGAGCTCGGACAGAGCCTCTTGGAAAAGGAACCTGAAACGTCAGAAGCTGACTCTGCAAAGTTGACAGTCAATGCACATCTCTCCAACACGTTTAACAATCATATTGAACTCGGGTTGAGTGTGGATCCCTACACGAGCAGCCTCGCTGGGGAAGACGATCCGCAACTTTCAGGTTTGATTAATCGTTTCGGTGTTACCTTAGGCGGAGACTTACCGATAGCCGATAAACTTCGCGTCCAATTACAATATACGCCCCAAGTTGAAAACTACAGTGGTGCCGAAGGCAAACTCAACGAATTCGATGCATTCAGCAACACGCTTTCAAGTGAACTTAATTTTAAGCCTGTTACAAGTTTACCACCGCTCGTTGCTTCGTATCAGTTACAACGTTTCGTCCGCACCTTGGATGTCTATAACAACATAGAACAGCAACTCGGTCTGCGCTTCGGACAAGTGCTGGAATATAATTTCCGCTTACACCGGTTTGACGATGAAGACTCGCGTAGAGAAGACTTCCTACTTGTCGGTTCTAACAGCCATAAAGTGACGACGCGTCTGCAGTTTGGGCTACTTAAACAGATGCTTGGCAAACTGGAATACGGGATAGAACACGGCAGCTACCAAACCAATTTGAACAACCTCATCTTGGGTATAACAGGGCTTGAAGACAATGAACGCCGAAAAGATTGGCGGCATATCGGTGCTGGGAAACTGATACAGGTAGCAACTGAACGGCTCATGTTTCAGGAGGAGGTTAACCTATTCCTGAACCGCTCCAATGTCGATTTCTTTAATTTCGTCAGCACTGAAGTCGCAGCAAGTTCCTTTTACAGACTTGAGACGGGACGGTGGTTTCGGTTTCGTCTCTCCAGGCTGTGGGTAGTGTTTGAAGGCAGACAGATTCTGGACGAGTCGGGAATTATTACGGAAGATGCCCCAATTCGTAGCGATAATCAAATAGGGGCGAATGTGCAGTTGAACTGGCAATTCAACCCATACCTGACACTGAACGCCGATTATCAGATAACGCAAAACCGAACGAACGAAGAAGATCCGTTTCTCGACTTTCTCAATTATACACATACCATCGCAACCCTCACGCTCCGCGGCGAGTATTGAAATAGCGTTTGGGTTCCGTTCTCAGCGTGCTGTTCGCTGCCCTTTATAGAGTTTCAACTTCCCTTCCGATGCAATCAGTGTATAACACGCTTCAATTGCTTGAGCAACGATAGGCTCGTCTGGCGTGTCCCATAGCAATAGATAATCCACGTTGTCAGCATAGTCGCAGAGGTCTATCTTTTCCGGCTGCCAGTGGACGATCTGCACCCACTCTTTTTCGTCTAATGGCGTTTCAAAGTCGGCGTTGAAACGGACGGGAAAATAGTCAAACTGTATCTCGTAGTTGCCAAGATTGATACAACCGTTGTCAAGGCAGTAGTAATTGGCAGCGTTGACAAAGATGCCGACGCGTTCGGAGCTGCCTCTCGGATCAAAGTGAAGCGGTAGGATGACGCTGTTTTTCTCAACCCGTTGGACAAAGGCGTTAAACGCTCGGATTTCGGCATTGAGATTTTTGAATAGAACACCGACATAAACGAAGTTAACAAGCGCGAGCAGCGTGACGACGGCTGTAAATGCGCGTTTCCATTGGAGGTTGTCGAATCCACGAAACCATGCAAATATGGCAAGGGTGGCTAAAATAGCGAGTCTATCATTGACCCAACCGCCGGGACCGATGGAATTAGGTAGAATAAAATAGAGACCGAGAAGCACTACAGCGAGATAGAGAAACGCTTTTTGTCCAGGATGTTCTGCTGTGGTGCCCTTTCTATTTTGCCAGAATGTTACGCCAACGAGAAAGATCAGAAAAGCAGAGATGGTAACAGAAATCCAACTTGGGGGTTCGGTGTAAGAGATGAGTACGTGCATACCGATCAGATTCGCGAACAGTTCTCCGACCCGTCCGAACCCAAATTCAGGAGGCTCTCCTGCCAGTAAATCAGACGTGGGGAGGTAGACGAGGAGCAACATGGCTGCGGGTAAGAGGTAGCATCCGGTCATCAGAATTCGCTTGAAGTCTCGCCTGAAATGGAGGAATGCCAGTAAAGCGATGGAAAACAAGATGAATGCGTAAGAGATGAGATGTGCAAAATAGGTGATGATGGTGAGTAGGTTGAGTAGAATGATCCGGTTCCTGTTCAAATCGTCCTTATGTTTCCACCAATAGCCGAGTGCGAGGAAAAAGAGGGGGACGCTGATAGCAAAGTTGTAGAAGCCCATGAGAAAAAGATAGTTGTAAACAAAGGTGAAACTCAGTATGACGAGGGCATGTCGTCCGCGTTGTACGGCATTGAGGAAATAATAGATTGCGAGTGGAAAGAGGATGACATAGAGGCTCAGAAAGATTTTCTCGGCGATGAGAGCAGGAAAGATGAACATTAACACTGCCAACGAAAAGTGGGAAAGCCAGTTCGGAAAGGGGTACCAATTAATTTCGTAATAGTCGCGAAACTGATATTCAGGGTTGTTGTATTCTGTCAGGATCTGTGAATTATAGACATGGCTTACACCGTCTTGTGTCGGAAAATAGGTAAACAACCATATTGGTAACAGATAGACGATAATTAACACACCCAACAAAAGCGACCATTTTGTATCAAAGCGAGAGAGGCATCCCATTGTTTCTCCTTTCATCCGCAACAGAGTCATTCAGTTTTAAGAAATTATAGAGTTTCTCGTCCTTTTTCAGGATCCGGTTCGGTTGGGAAACCGAACCTACCGGGCCTGGGGGTCCAAAATTGGACTAAAAAACCGAGAACTGAATGGCTCTGTCATCCGCAACTTTAGGTATTGAAATTTTCAGGACTTCAGTTATAATACTATCATGTTTTCGTATTTCGTAGTTAGCATTTTTATACCCGTTACATCATAAGAAGCGACTTTACAAGAGTATTCAATTTTATTTTGGAGGCATAATCTCCTACACAAATTATTGGAGCGCAATTTTATGAACCGAGAACAGGTTAAACGTTTCGTTGAAGAGAATGGTATTGAGTTTTTCCTCTGCTCTTTTGTTGAGATGAGCGGTGCCCCGAAGGCGAAGGTTATTCCATCGACGCACCTTGAAGATATGGCAGAAGAGGGAGCAGGCTTCGGAGGCTTTGCCGCTGGTGAAATAGGACAATATCCGCACGACCCAGAAATGGCGAGCATCCCCGACTTTGATTCGTTGACAATCGTACCGTGGCGGAAAAACATAGCATGGGTGGCGGGGGATATGTATGTTGAAGGTAAAGCGTGGCACTACTGTCCAAGAACAATTCTACGGCGGCAATTAGATGCAGCGAAGGAGAGAGGTTATGTCTTCAATGTTGGCATTGAGGCGGAATTCATGCTGTTAAAACAGGATGCGTCGGGTGTCTACGCGCCATGGGACAAACTCGACACTTTAGATAAACCGTGCTACGACTTAAGGGCATTGCACCGCAATCTTGATACGATGACAACCTTGATTAAATATATGCAGGAATTGGAATGGGAACCCTATGCGAACGATCATGAGGATGGGACGTGTCAGTTTGAGGCAAATTGGACCTATTCGGATGCGCTCACAACGGCTGATCGGCACACCTTCTTTAAGTGGATGGTTAAAACGATGGCTGAGGAGCGCGGATTGGTGGCGACGTTTATGCCGAAGCCGTTCACAAACCTGACAGGCAACGGTGCACACTTCCACATGAGTCTATGGGATGAAGAGAATCAGACGAATCTATTCCTTGACGAAAACGATAAAAATGGCTTGTCCCAACTCGCTTATTGGTTCACAGGCGGGGTCCTCAAACACGCGGATGCGGTCACAGCCGTCACAAATCCGCTTGTGAATAGTTACAAACGTTTAGTTCGTAGACCCCCGCGTTCGGGTTCATCGTGGGCACCTGTTTATGTTACCTACGGTGCAAACAATCGGACACAGATGATTCGGATTCCTGCGCCGGGACGCATTGAAAACCGCTTAGGCGACGGAGCAGCGAACCCTTATCTTGCGGCGACAGTCCTACTCGCAGCCGGTCTGGATGGCATCGAAAACCAGATTGATCCGGGTGTACAAAACGAGGATAATCTCTATGAAGTGTCGGAAGATGAACTGCAACGGCGCGGGATAGATTCCCTACCGGCGACACTTGACGCAGCTGCGGACGCGCTTGAACAAGATGACGTGATCAAGAACGCGCTCGGAACGACATACGCTGACTATTATATTCAGGTAAAACGCGAGGAGTGGCGCGACTATCATTTGAGTGTCAGCCAGTGGGAGACTGATAACTATTTGGAAGTTTATTGATATTGAGGGGCACGAGCGCAGTTTGTTCCTACAGCAAGACGATGATATTGAAGATCGCGAGCACAGCTCGCTCCTACAGCAAAGATTGCAGGCACGGCTCGTTCTTACAGCAAGAGCGTAACACTGGTATATAAGGAAATAATTTTAATGAAAATCTTATTTAGACTGTTCGGTTTGGCACTTATATGTTTTTTAACTGTTTACATAGTTAGTTGTGGGCAACGTGAAGAAGACGAGGAAGTTGGTCCGGTAGAACTGATGCGCGCAGATCCAACAAGTACTGATAGTAGTACATCAGTCCTTGAACCCGTACCTGAACCTGAACCTGAACCCGCCCCTGAACCCATTATCCCGGATGGAATGGTTCTGATTATAGAAGGCGAATTTCAGATGGGTAGCAATGATGGTGACGCTGATAACGACGAACAGCCGGTGCATACCGTTCACCTTGACGCGTTTTACATAGACGCGAACGAGATAACCAACGGCGAATTTAAGGATTTCGTTCTTGCGAATCCAGCGTGGCAGAAAGAACAGATTGATGAAAAATTCCACGATGGCAATTACTTGCAGGACTGGAATGGAAATAATTTCCCTCTTGGTGAACGCGACCAGCCAGTGCGTTATGTGAGTTGGTATGCAGCGATGGCTTATGCGGTCTGGGTGGACAAGCGTTTACCGACGGAGGCGGAATGGGAGAAAGCGGCGCGGGGTGGATTAAAGAAAAAACAGTATCCGTGGGGCAACGGCATTAATTTTAATAGGGCAAATTATGGCAAGCATCTTGGGGAGACTACACCTGTTGGCGACTATCCTGCAAACGACTACGGTGTGCATGACATCGCGGGGAACGTGTGGGAGTGGTGCCTTGATGAATACGCGGCTGATTTCTATGCCAACTCTCCACGCCGAAACCCGACTGCAGGCGCGAATAATGTTGAGGAGATTGTCAACGACTTTGAGAACATTGTAGACTTCCGCGTCATCCGAGGTGGCGGGTGGAACAGCGAACCTGAGTGGTTGCGTGCTTCAAACCGCCACGGGACAAGTCCAGCGTATGCGGGTATCGGCGCGCTTGGATTCCGTTGTGCAAAAAGCGTATCACCTTAATACGCAACCGATCTTTTCCGAAAATTAACATTTTGTGTCTTGAAGTAAAAACGAAAATTTGCTACGATATGGTTCAAGTAGGAAAGGATATCGATGCTTTTCTGCTATTTGCGTAATATTAGACTGTTTCACTTTTCAACGAAGGAGACGACATGAAGATTTTTTCAATAATCACACTCTGTTTACTTGTATGTGTCGCATTTTCTCACGCCGACCTAATGGACGGACTTGTCTTATACATGCCGCTTGACGAGGGGTCTGGTAGCACAACGAAAGACTTCTCCGCAAACGGTTTTGAAGGTGAAGTGATGGGCAATGCAAAATGGGTTGATGGAGAGTTCGGGAAGGCACTCCAATTTGCGGCTGCCGCAGATCACGTTGTCGTTGAAGATGACACTGCTTTCCATATTGAGGGTGCGATCACATAAGCCGCATGGGTCCAACTGGACAGGCTGCCGAGCGCACACGCGATTATTTGCGGTACTCGGCAAAGTGGTGCGACTCGACATATCGGTTTTGGGTTTGGAATGAATCCAGCAAACGGCATCAAAATCTGGACGAACGGTGCGGCCGGCGGATTCAAGGATATCAACGATAACGAAACAGAATTGGAGACCGGTAAGTGGTATTATCTCGCCTACACCCATACGGACGATAATAATGGCTTAGTGGTGATTTACTTAGACGGTGCGGAGACGCACTCCGAAGAATCGGGCAATCCGGTTGCGCCTGCCCAAAATACGAGTGCGGTGACTATCGGTACTTGGGGCGGTGAAGCGTGGACAGGGAGCGTTGACGAGGTTCGGCTTTGGAACCGTGCGCTCTCCGCAGACGAAATTAAAGCGAGCATGAACCAAGATGCTGCGTCATTCCTGACACCGGTAGAACCAGAAGGTAAACTCGCCACATCTTGGGCGAACATTAAATTGCTCCGATAACGCGTTGGGGACAGGTTTTAGAACCTGTCCCTTAAACATGCCTATTTTAGATAAGACGGTGAAGAGTTCCAATCGTTGCCAAGTTTGTGTAACACCTTGATACAAACAGAAGTCCAATTAGAATCATATCTATCCGAACCGGCGGCAGAGGTTGTCGAGGTAATTGCTGCGTTGGAAGGGGATATCCTTATCCTCGGTGTTGGTGGAAAGATGGGGCCGACACTCGCCAAACAGGCGAAACGCGCGATTGAGGTCGCGGGCGTATCCAAAAAGGTGATAGGTGTGTCTCGGTTCTCAACACCTGGTGTGCGTGAAACCTTGCACGAAACCGGTATTGAAACAATCGTTGCGGATCTACTTTCGGAAGACTGCTTGCAAAATCTACCTGACATCCCAAATGTAATTTTGATGGCGGGTAGGAAGTTCGGTTCAGTCGGCAATGAAGGTCTGACTTGGGCAATGAACGGTTATATGCCAGGACGCGTGGCAGAAAAGTTTCGATCTGCGCGGTTGGTTGTGTTTTCAACGGGGAACGTCTACCCGCTGACTCCGGTCTCCCACGGTGGTGCGACTGAAAGTTCACCCGTTGCGCCGATTGGTGAATATGCACAATCGTGTTTGAGTCGTGAGCGGATCTGCTCCTATTTTTCATCACAATTGGGTACACCGATGGCGATCCTGCGACTCAACTACGCGATAGACCTCCGTTACGGGATATTGTTGGACATCGCTGAAAAAGTGTATGCCGAAGAAGTAATTTCCCTTAAAATGGGCAACGTAAATGTAATATGGCAAGGTGATGCAAACGCGATCGCATTGCGGGCTTTCTCGCACTGCCAAAGTCCACCGCTGGTGCTGAATGTGACGGGACCGGAGACTGTTTCGATCCGATACCTTGCGTCGTGTTTCGGGACGATTTTTAACAAATCGCCGCACTTTGATGGGGAAGAGGCATCAACAGCCCTGTTGAGCAACGCATCTCGGTGTCATCAATTGTTTGGGTATCCACACGTCTCTTTGGGACAAATGATCGAATGGGTTGCAGAGTGGGTGCGGATTGGTGGCACAACCCTCCGCAAACCGACCCACTTTGAAGTGCGTGACGGAAAGTTCTGATAATCTTAAAAAAATAGACAAAAAATGCGAGTTCTGTTAGTATGTCAAAGTAGTATTTTTGTGATGTTCCTCTTTGTCGTTGATAGTGCTATGGGGCAACCACATCCACTAATGACAATTGCGTTTGCGTCGGACGTGAGCGGTGATTGGGAAATCTATCTGACAGATACTGCAGGAAAGCGCCCAATAAATCTCACGCACAATCCTGCAGCGGATTACTATCCGACGTGGTCACCGGACGGCACTCAGATCGCTTTTTTCTCTCGACGAGATGGGAATCACGAGATTTATGTGATGCAAGCTGACGGCACCAATCAGCAACGTCTAACGCATCACCCTGCGACAGATAAGGCACCGGCTTGGTCACCTGATGGCACGCGCCTCGCTTTTACATCAAATCGAGGTGGGCATTTCGACATCTATCTGCTTCATCTCAATAATGGCGAGGTCGAGCATCTCACCGAAAACCCATTTGAAGATGAGGCACCGGCTTGGTCACCTGATGGCA
This sequence comes from Candidatus Poribacteria bacterium, assembly GCA_965200345.1. GTDB lineage: Bacteria > Poribacteria > WGA-4E > WGA-4E > WGA-3G > WGA-3G. The sequence continues at coordinate 6,080,437 of OZ241378.1, read as the reverse complement.
ACAGGCTTGTTTTTCATTCAAAGCGTGAACTCAACTGGGATATATACGTCGTTAATGTAGATAGCGGCGTTGAACAACGGTTGACGGATCAACCTCTGATGGACACGTATCCGGCTTGGTCGCCCGATGGGAGTCGGATTGTGTACGCTTCAATGCATGCCGAGGCAGCACTTGCTGACTTCGACCTGTATATCATGGATGCAGTTGACGGACGGAACAAGCAAGCACTGACCGATACACCTACAGATGAAGCGGTTCCAGCATGGGCACCAGACGGTGATACCATCGCTTTTCAGTTTGAGGAAGATGGCAGATGGGTTATCCACGTCATGCGTGCCGATGGCAGCGAACGCCATGAATTGATTAACAACGGTGCTTGGGCGGCGCAACCGAAATGGTCTAACAGTCGTTCGGACGTACTGCCTGTAGTGCCATCAGCATTACAGATTCAGCAGTGGGGCAAAATTCGAGCTCCGTAGAATGGTAGTTAACAGGTATGCCCAAGGCATTCTAAAGGGCAAAAACTTTACTAAGAAAAAGGAGATATCTTTATGTGTTTCAAGACATTTGTATTTGGTACACTTTTCACCTTCGGTTTATTACTCACGGTCGGCATAAGTTATGGTTATGAACGAGCAATTGAAGCAGAAGCGGCGGATACGATTGAAGCACCAATGATAGTTGCCGATGATGATGCAGCTTCCGGGGGGCAATTTATATGGATGGAGGGTGACCCTGCCACGGGGGGCGGTGGTGAAGGTTGGGCAGAATATAAGCTCCATATTTCAGCACCCGGCACCTACGCTCTGTGGGGAAAAGTCCTCGCATGGGATGGCAACAGCGATTCATTCTGGGTAACTTGGCAGCCCGCTGATCCTGATGAAAACGCGCAAGAAACCCAGAACACCGAGTTCCGCTGGGGTGTCGCACAAGGCAATGAATGGCACTGGGACCGTATCAACCACTGGTTGGATGGTGGGACGTTTGAACGGGAATGGGAGATAGCGGAAGCTGGAGAAACCACGCTCCGCATCGCAGTCCGGGAAGATGCTTGTATGTTGGATGTTATCTATATCACTGACAACCTCTCCGAGGACGAAGCAGAGGTCAATCCTCGCGATCCGATTCCAGAAGATTCTTTAACGCCTGTTGAACCGCAGGATAAACTCGCTACGACGTGGGGAAAGCTGAAAGCAGGAAGATAGTAATTGACTTAACCTGACTACGGGCGGTTTAATACAACCGCTCGTATCTTAGAGAGTAGAAAGGAGGCCTTTGGTGAAACACGGAACAATATTGACGCTGATGATACTTACTGTATTCTTATGTGGAATTGTGGAGCTGAGTGCTGAGGTTGAAATTGCGCTTGAAGCCGAGTTGGCAGACGAGATTGTAGAACCGATGATCATTGCCGATGATAAAAATGCTTCTGATGGAAAATTCATCTGGATGGAAGGTGCCGCCGCCACGGGTGGTGGTGGTAAGGGCTATGCCGAATTTATTATCAATATTCCCCAACCTGATACTTACGCGCTGTGGGGTCATGTCATTGCTTGGGATGGTAATAGCGATTCATTTTGGGTGACTTGGAAACCTGCCGACCCGGACGAAGATGCCCAAGTAACCCAGAACACTGAATTTCGCTGGGGTGTCGCCCAAGGCGCAGCTTGGCACTGGGACCGTATCAATCATTGGTTAGACGGTGGGACGTTTGAACGGGAATGGGAGTTCAAGGAAGCCGGTGATACGGTGCTGCGTATCGGCGTGCGTGAAGATGCCACCATGATAGACACAATCTTCGTGACGACCAACTTGAAAGCGAACGAAGGAGACCTTCGTCTCCCAACCGATAAAGATCGGAAGATACAAATTGAGGGACTTGCTGTGGACGCAAAGGGGAAAGCTGCAACCACCTGGGGTTCCCTGAAACGGGCGTATCAATAAGAAAGGGCAAAAGATTGGAGGACTGGAAAATTGGAAGCGTATCTTTTCCTTCCAGGCTTCCAGCCTTCCAGCGAAGCGGTTCTATGGAATTTGGGGAGGTGTCATAGTTGGAAAAGGGGACCTTAAACACTTTTTTTCCGATGAGACGGTTGTTCCGAAACAGATAGCACTGCTCTTTATAGTAGTTAATACGCCACGAGTCAAATCCACGTTCAAACTGAACAACACGATCAGGCGGGCCGAGGCGAAATTCCAATTTCTCCGTTGCCCGCCTATCGCGTTTAACAAGCACGTGTGTCGCATAAGCGAGACCTGAAAGAATTCCAGCCAAGGCAATTTTCTCTCTCAGTTTAACGGAAATACTCTCCGCAGTCGGTGTCCACCCGCAAATTAGGGATAAAATAAGTGCCGCAGCGCAAATTTTCCTTTTTACGCAAGAAATTAGACATAGATTTTGCATTTATATGGCATTTCGATAGATTAGGACTTGACAAAAGAAATATGTTAAGTGTATCCTAATAGGAATGAATAAAAAGAATCGCTAATAGCGTCTGCAGTTTGCCAATCTCTTACATCCTAAAGTGCGACAAGACTCACAAATTTTCCATTTCGTTAGTTTGTAGAGAAGCAGACCTTTTTATTAGTGATCAACTTGGAGCGTGATCAGCATGCATTCTAAGGGAGAAACTTCCCACACAACAGATGCACCAGACTGTACGACAGATCTCAGTATTGAAGACGTTAAGCAGGAGTTGTACAACCGCCATCATCCAAGCTTAACGTTTCTTGACATAGAGGCTCACGCGAAGACTGTCCATAAAATACGGACATTGAAGCAGAAGCATAACGTTGTGATGCTGGGTCATAACTATATGGAGCCGCTCGTTTTTGGATTGTCCGAAAAAGAAGAGCAGGGCGATTCGCTCGGCTTGAGCATGTATGCCGCGAAAACAGAGTCGCCGTATCTAATTTTTAACGGTGTACCGTTTATGGCGGAGACAGCAAAAATTTTGAATCCAAGCAAAACGGTGTTAGTTGCTGATAAAACAGCGGGGTGCTCGCTCGCCGATAACTTCGGTGCTGAAGATGTTAGGGAGCTGAAATCCCTCTATCCCGGGGCACCAGTGATGATCTATATCAATAGTTACGCCGACGCGAAAGCAGAATCGGATATCTGCTGTACGTCAGCGAATGCAGCACACATCGCGAAATCTATGCCTGGGGATACACTGATCTTTGTGCCGGATATCTTCTTCGCGCAGAATTTAGAGGAAGAGTTGAAGGACGAGAAAAATGTCGTCTATCCCGGCAAAGACAACACAGCACGCGGGGCAGTTTGCGAGGTTCACGAAAAATTCACACTTGACGATCTTCTCGGCATCCGTGAATCCTTTGAAATCCCGAAAGGACACTCCCGCCGTAAGTTATATGCGCACTGGGAATGCCGTCCGAATGTCTTAAAGGAAGCGGATTTTTACGGCAGTACCAGTCAGATTATGAAGAACATAGCGGAACGTGTTGCAGCTAAACAACTCGACCGTGCCTTTGTTGCCTCGGAATGTGAGTTAACTTCTAACTTAGCGCAGGAATTTCCAGAAGTTCAATTCTGGACAGCATGCTCTGTTCGGTGTTCACACATGGCACAAGTCAATTTGGGCAAAATAGCGAAGATCTTGGAAGCGATTGATCGGGACGAGGACCTTGATGAATATGAGATTACACTGAGTTCTGAAACTATTGACAAAGCCCGTACGCCAATTGAGCGAATGCTTGAGTTGTCAGTTACCAGTTACCAGTTACCAGTTACCAGTTAAGAAAGAAGGTTCACTTTTGAAGTTTCCAGTTTCCAGTCACGAGTTGTTAGTTACAAGAGGTTTCTGATGCCCCTAAGCCCTCTTAACTGGTTCCTGTTCCGCTTGCGTCTTTAACTGGTTACTGGTTACTGGTCACTATTATCAGTGAAGAAGTTTCCAGTTTCCAGTTAAAAGAGGTTTCTGATATTCCTGGACCCTCTTAACTGGAAACTGATTTACTGGAAACTGGCCACTGGTTACTTCTTAACTTTAAAAGCGTGTGATGAAAGAGACGCGATGTGCGTTGCCGACATAAGCATCTGGTACGAAAGCGTAATCAAACTGGAAGTCGATACTTGCTAACGCGTCTTCACCACTGCGTCGTACGCCGATGCCGAGTGCTAATCCGTCACTTGGATTCTGGTTCAGACCGATCCGATATCCGATGCGTGCAGCGATACTCTCGTAAAACCACCGCTCTGCCCCGATATGAAAACTCGGATTTGCATCAAGAAGCGGGAGGTGTGCGTCTGCGACCCATGCCCATACCTCCTGCGCGGGCATCGGTTTATCTGTCTCTGCTTCTGCAGCAGGTTGTTTCCACGTTCTGTAAGCGACTCCTGCCCGAAGTGCCATAGGCAAGTTTTCTCCACCGTCTAAGACACCGGCATTTTGAACAGCAACTCCAATACCGAGGTGATTGTCAAGCAATCGCAAAATTAATCCGACATCTGCTGCAACACCATAGGCGTTCTGAATATCGAGTTGCTCTGAAATTATCTTTGCTGTACCACCAACTGATATTGCTTTGCCGAGTGGATAGGCGAGGGATAAACCTGTAGCAAACCCACCGATCGTTGCGGTACTATCTGGATCTTCCGTTGGGCCCTGTCGGCGTTCAATTTCGGTGAAACTACCGAGGAAACTGGCACCCCAAACGAGCCGTTCTATGCGTTGCGCGTATCCGATGGTTTGGTTATTAATTTCCGCGAACGAAAAGTGTTGCATCGCGGTCAATTCTCGGTCGTTGACAGCGGTTAACCCTGCTGGATTCCAAAAGATGGTATTGATGTCGTTAGCAAGTCCAGCGAAGGCACCGCCCAATCCGGCGGGTCGGCTGCCACCTTCAATTTTCAGGAAAGCGGCTCCGACTGTTCCAGCGCCATCGTTAATGTCAGCGTGCAAACTTGGGGCAGCTGCAGTTATTATGAGAAGTGCCATTACGATTTGAACGGCTCCTCTTTTCAGCATCATGAATTCTCCTTTTTTAGAGTTACCAGTGTCCAGTGTCCAGTTAAGAGGGAGTTAATCTGGTAACTGGTTACTATTCCCTCTGGTAACTTCTTTCTTAGTCAACGACAAGCACCTTGCCGACAACATTTGCACTGTTTCCTGCTGCATTGACGGCTTCTAAACGGAAGATGTAGAGCCCTCTTGCGACAGTGTTACCTGACTGGTTCTCCAAATTCCATTTAACCAATTGGTCGTTCCGCTGTCCGGAAACAACATCCGGATAGGTTTGTGATAGCACCATATCTCCACTCCAATCATAGATGCTCAAAGTGAGTTCGATAGTCTCCCCGAGGGGTACATTGACATCAAAGGAGAAGAAAGCGACATCTCGTTGTGAGAGGCGGAGCGGATTTGGCCACCCGAATGTTGAACCCCGGAAGGTGAGGGATACAGACATTGTATACTTTCCGATGTCATAGACGGCGTAGTTGCCTGCATTATCTGTGACGCGGACATCTAAGTCGTATTCACCGGAACGCGTCGGCAGGAAGTCGATTGACCAGCGGCTCCACGGTTCTTCTTGCGCATTGCTATCATCGACTGCTGGGACTGGAGCAATCGGTTGATCGTCTGGACCGGTACCTACGATTTCAACGAGCCAGACACCGGATGCCTGAACAGGAATTTCACCATCACCGATGCGCTGTGTGCCCGCCGGGTCGGTGGCTGTGCCTTCTAACGGCAGTGGTTCATCGGTTAGTTCGGTTTCACCACCATCACTGGTTACAGTAGCGGTAGGTTCACCTGTTTCATAGAGAAATTCTGTTGTGATAGAATCGGTTGGAGCGAATCCGAGGAGTTCGGAGTCGTTTCCGATACTGGTAACTTCGACTTGATAGTTTCCTCGAAGTGTCAATCCATCGGATTTAAAAACGATCGTGTCTACGCCGTTTTGCTGCGTGTTGCCAGAAAGTTCCGATCCGTCCGGACGCCTCACAGTAATTTTTGATTGTGCAAGATTGACGCCCAAGCCTGTGTCAAAGATATTTGCTTGTATGACCACACCGCCGGTTGTAGAGACTGCGGTCGGATAATTGTCCGTATTGATGTCAACAAGCAGTGGGGCATCGTTGATAAGCAATGTGCCAGCATCAATCATTGGCGGGCTGGTATCGTAGATAAAGACCCTTTCATAAGGCTCATCATCGTTTCCTGCACGGTCCTTAGGATTAACAATAATTCGGTACTCGCCATCTGCGGAACCGTTGTCTGCGAGTGGTACGGTGAGACGGAAAGTGAGGTTACCTTGTCCATCATCGTCAACTCGGCCTGAAATTTTGGATGCGTTTGGTGCTAATCGCTCAAAAGTTAACCATTTTTCGTCGAGATTTTCCCAATCAATACCAGATGTATCATCGGTGAGGTTGACACGAATCTCTGTCAGTGAATTATTAACCCCGGGTTGTGCAACGACAAGATCGATTACATCATCGCTTTCAATTTCTGGTGCTTGTGTATCATACATGAACGTCAATCGTTGCGTTTCACCGTTGCGCCCGGAAGCACTGATTGGCGTAAACTCAATCGTATAGCGACCGTCCTCGGAACCGTCAGTCGCGAGGGGTCGAACCAGATTATAAATTAGTTTGCCAGATGCCCGCTGTTGTTGTCCAGCAACAACTTGATCCCCCGGATTTAAGAGGCGAAGCGTTGATAGATGATTTTCATCATCTGTTTCGAGTTCCACTTCTATCCGCTCAATTTCTTCATTCGTGAAGGCCTCGTCTACTGGTGCTGTAAGGGGTTCCGTTGAAACGATTGTAGGTAAACGCCTTGACAATAGGAAATTCCGTTCAAATCGGGTTGCTTCCCCGTTTCCAGCACGGTCAACAGCTTGAACACGGATAGTGTATCGTCCATCCTCAACGAGTTGATTCGTGCTAAGCGTTAAGGTTGTTGTGCCGTTGCTGACAATTTCACCTGATATTTGGAGTCCACTCGGGTTAACCAGTGTTATCGTAGTTGTTGTCCAGTCGATACCACTACCCCCCTCATCATTAAGCGTTACTTGTATCTGTGTGACATCTTCGGTGAGAAGTGAACCATCAGCGGGGACTGTACTAACAAGCGTCGGTGCTTGCGTATCATAGACAATGCTATGTTCAACTGTGAAGGCATTGCCAGCTTTATCTGCTAACTCAATAACAATGGTGTATTCACCATCCATACTACCGTCAAGAGGTAAAGGCTGGTCAAGCGTAAAAAAGAGTTGGTTATTCGTATCATTAGTGAGCTGCGCCGGGACTAAATTGCCATTTGCATCCCGGAGGCTCACTTTCTGATCCGATAACTCAAGATCTGCAGGACCGACATCTGCAACAGTAAAGTGGAACTGCGTTAAACTCTGACTGATATAGGAGACCGGTTGACTTAAATCTATCGGGTCAGCAGCGGTTATCTCTGGTTCTTGCGTATCATAAATGAATTCGCGATAAACGGTGTTTCCCTCGCGTCCGGCTTTATCAACAGGTGTAACATATACACTATATCGTCCATCGGTAGTGCCATCAGTCGTGAGTGTTATCGGTTCCCAAACGAGCAGATCTACTCCATTAGAACCGATTTGACCGGGAACAACTAAATCCTCCGTGTCTGCTACCGTAATATCCGATCCGTCACTACCGAAGGATAATCCTGTCCCTGTTGGGTCTTCAAGAACCGCACCTATAATTATGTTGCTTGCATTGACGTAAACAACATCGCCGCCAGTTACTGTCTCGGAGTCGCCTATAACGACAGAGCTGACGCTCGGCAACGGTATATCCAGGATGAAAGTGTAATTGATCGGCGCAGGGGCGACATTACCAGCGATATCTCGTGGTGTGACAGAGAGTACATACGTAGCAAGTTGATTTAATTCCAGAAAACTGGCGGTTATCTGAGATGTACCGTCATCTTGCAATGTGAGCGGGATGTCCACTACTTCAGAGGTAGCAGAGACACCGGACCTCACGAGCGTAACCGCTGTATTGACAAAATCAACTCTCGTTACTTCGTCAAACTGAATCGTAATGCTGCTGATAGGTTCCAAGACCTCGGTAGTTCCTTGCGGGACAAGTTCTATCGGTGGTTCGGTATTTACCATGACAGAAGAGAGTTGTGGCACTTGAGAGTCATAGATCAAGAGGTGTTCCGAATCCAAGGTATTACCGGCTCTGTCAATGAGGGATAACCTGACTGTATACGGACCATCAACGCTTCCATCTCGAGCGAACGGGAGCGACAGGGTCAAGTAGAGTTGATTTGTTAATTCGTCGGATGTCAACGTTGCCGGGACGACATTTCCAGAGCTGTCTATTAACTCAATGGTTTGTGCTTCTAAAAGCAGGTCCGCCGGTCCGACATCTTCAACAGTAAACGAAAACTGGTTCAAGCCGCCGCTGATGTAAGACACAGGTTGACTCAACACTATGGGAGAAGACGCAGTGATACGCGGGTTTTCTGTATCGTAAATGAACTGTCGATAAACGACATCGCCTTGCCGACCCGCTTTATCAACAGGTGTAACTGCCACAGTGTACCGACCATCGGCACTACCATCGGTCGGGAGCGATATAGGTTGCCATGTTAACTGGTTCTCGCCATCTGTGTGAGTTTGACCGGGAACAATTGTCCCTGAGGGTCCCGTCACAACAATGCTTGAACCACCATCCGCTAAAGCGAGTCCGGTACCAGTACCGTCGAGCAAAGTGGCGACTATTGTGGTATCACTGCCGTTGAGGAAAACAACATCCCCAATTTGTCCGCCCAATTCGACAATACTGACACTCGGCAAGACGAAATCAAGGCGAAAAGCGTATTGCACAGCCCCCTGGGCAACATTACCTGCTATATCTTGCGGTGTGACAGAGAGTGTATACAATCCAGCTTGGGTGAGTGCGACAAAACGCGCAGTCAGTTGCGTAAGTCCATCAGCTGCGACGTTGATCGGAATCGGTTGTTCATCGGGACCGACCAAACTGACGACGGTATTCGCGAAATCAACGCGCGTCGCTTCCTCAAACTGAAGCGTAACACTGCTGATAGATTCCGCAATTTCGGTAATTTGCTGTGGAACGAGTTCCACTGGTGTCTCAGTATTTATCAAGACCGAGGAGACACGAGGTACTTGAGAATCGTAAACGAAACTCTGTGCCGACTCCAACATATTTCCTGATTTGTCAACAAGCGAAACCTTGACGACGTATTCACCATCCGCGCTTCCATCCTGCGCAAGCGGAGCATCAAGCGTGAGATACAGTTGACTGTTTATCTCGTCAAACGTGAATATCGCATCAACGGACGCGCCTTGGGCATCAAGAAGTTCTATCGTCTGTTCCGATAGTTCTAAACCCGCGGGGCCTAGATCTTCAACAGTAAACTGAAATTGTGTAAGAGATCCACCAATATAGGTAACGGGTTGCGTCAATGAGATTGGTGTAGCAGCAGTGATACGTGGTTCCTGTGTATCGTAAACGAACTGCCGATAGACAGCATCGCCTTGCCTCCCGGCTTTATCTTTGGGTGTAACAACGACGGTGTAGCGTCCATCGGCACTGCCATCAATGGGGAGGACTGTGGGTGTCCACGTTAATTGATTTGTCCCATTAGATGTGGTAATGCCGGGTGCGGGTAGCCCTGATTCAGTAGTGACAGCGATCGTTGAACCGCCATCATCCAAGTCTAACCCGGCCCCACTCAAATCAGCGAAAGTGGCAACTATGTTAGTGGCATCGCCGTTGACGTAAACGATAGTGCCGAGTTTATTGCCAATGAGAACCGAAGTGACTGTGGGTAAAGGGACACCGACGCGGAATCTGTAAACAAACGGTGCAGCGCTCTGGTTTCCAGCCAAATCCTGGGGTGTAATCGCGAGAATATATTCACCACGCTGGGTTAATACTTGGAAATCAAGGGTCAAGACATTTCCACCGTCATCAGAACGGTTAACAGCGATGTTCTCGCCAGCGGGATTGGTCAGCGTAACACCGGTATTGGTGAAGTCAATCCCCATCGCGTCCTCAAATTGGAGCGTAATACTGCTAATAGATTCTGGAACCTCAACAACCTCTTGTGGGAAAAGTTCTAATGGTGATTCCGTGTTTACCGAAACCGATGAAATACGAGGCACTTGAGAATCGTAAACCAAGACATGCTCCGAATCCAAAACATTTCCGGATCTATCAACAAGCGGCAATTTCACGGTATATTCGCCATCGGCACTTCCATCTTGTGCAAGCGGAGCGTCAAGTGTGAGATACAGTTGACTGTTTAGTTCATCAAATGTCAGCGTGGCACTGACAGAAGCACCTTGGGCATCAAGGAGTTCTATTGTCTGTTCGTCTAACGCTAAACCTGCGGGTCCGACATCTTCAACGGTGAACTGAAGTTGTGTGAGAGAACCGTTGATATAGGTAACGGGTTGAATCAATGAGACCGGTGTAGCGGCAGTGATGCGTGGTTCTTGTGTATCGTAAACGAATTGACGATAAATAACATCGCCTTGCCTCCCGGCTTTGTCTTTCGGTGTGATGGTGACGGTATAGCGACCATCAGCACTGCCATCAGTTGGGAGGACTGTGGGTGTCCACGTTAATTGATCTGTCCCATTAGATGTGGTAATGCCGGGTGCGGGTAGCCCTGATTCAGTAGTGACAGCGATCGTTGAACCGCCGTCATCCAGGTCTAACCCGGCCCCACTCAAATCAGCGAAAGTGGCGACGATATTGGTCGCCTCGCCGTTAAGGTAAACGATAGTGCCGAGTTTATCGCCAATGAGAACCGAAGTGACTGTAGGCAAAGGCACGTCAACCCGGAGCCGGTAAACAAGCGGGGCGGCACTTTGGTTTCCAGCGAGGTCCTGGGGCGTAACAGAGAGTACATACTCACCGCGCTGCGTTAATGCTGGAAAATCAAGGGTCAAGACATTGGCACCGTCATCCAACCGGTTAACAGATATACTTTCGCCAGAGGGATTGGTGAACGTAACACCTGTATTGGCGAAATCAATACCGCTAACGAAATCTTCTTGCGCGTTCTCAAAAGTTACAATGATTTGTGAAAAACCTTCGGCAACGATTGTTGTGCTACCCGTGGCAAGTTCGGGTTTGGAATCGGTTGCGGCCTGTACGCTTTCGATCGCGGGAAATTGAGTGTCTAAAAGGAGTTGAAATTGTTGTGTTAAACGTTGTCCAATAAAATCGACGAAGGTTGCGGTTACAGTGTATTCACCATCTGCACTGCCGTCGCGTGGAAGCGGTGCTTCTATATTCCAAGTTAACAGGTTATTTACTTCATTGTGTTGAAGTTCAGTCGATGTGATAAGACCCCCTTGGGCATTTCTGACAGTTAGTGTCGATGCATTGGGATCAATACCGGCACCGATGTATCCACTGAGTTCAGCGACAACCGTAGTCAAATTATTGACAGTTGTGGTTTCTGGCATTGTCAATCGAATCTCAGGTTGGCTTTGACTGACGAGATAGAATTCGCGGCGAACGGTAACCCCGACGTTCCCGGCTAAGTCTGTTGGGGAGATTTCGATTATGTAGGTACCATCATCGGAACCATCTAAGGCAATCGGTTTTGCGAGCGTCAAGGTCGCTGCATCTGTGCCGTTACTTGTCAGATTCACAGGTACATCTACAGCGTCTCCGTCAACAGTGCGAGTCAATCGGAAGGTACTCTGAATGAAATCTATACCACTGGTTGCTTCATCAAGTACGATCTCAACTTGCGATAGTTCTGAGACGGTCTCATTGGCAGCCGGTGCCGTAGAAACGAGTGCGGGGAGTTGCGTATCGTAGACGAGTTGGTATCTGTAGGTTTCTGTATTACCGAGTGTGTCTGTAGCTTGAACGTTGAGTACATAGCGCCCATCTTGGCTTCCGTCTCGGCTTGTCAGTGGTGTTTCTAAGACGTAAGCTAATTGATCGCGATCCTTCGCCAGAATAACGCGTCCGGGGAGTGTGTTGAGTCCACCACCAGCATCCCTCGTGCCGAAAGTAACACGTGTGTCTCCATCTAAATCAACACCAATACCTGCATCATCAAACGTAGCGACAATCTGTGAAAGGGGTTGTGCGTGGTAAATGGTATCCTGATTGAGTGTAAAGGGAGATTCTTCTGCGGAACCTAAGGTGACCAGCGGTGGCAGGTTATCAAAAATAAAAGGTATTTGTAAAGCCCCCGTCCGGTTACCGGCTTTGTCCACTGCATCAATTTCAATTGTATATGTACCATCCATAAGACCATCCCGCGCCAAGAGCGGCAATAGGAAGAGCCAACGGATTTTATTAGCAGTTGGTTGTGTCTGTTGTCCCAATACAGTACCATTGGGTCCGGTGAGTCGAATCGTGGAGTCGGAAAGGCTGAGGCCATTTTTAATATTATCACTGAGCGTTGCCTCAACAAAATTTGTCCGTGTGCTAACGCCGCTACCTGGGGTCAACTTGCCGTTTGAAGTAGCGACTGCCGTCAAATTCGGTGCGATGTTATCAAAGGTGAAATTCAACGTTTTTTCCGCGAGGTTTCCAGCTCTATCAGCAACAGCTATTGAAATAGTATATTCGCCGTTTTCGGATGCAGTATCCAAGCGGTTGCCGAAGGACAACGTCAATGATTGACCCTCTTGGCTGAGGGATCCTTTTATGGTAGCATCATCTTGTGCTTCCACCATTAGAGCCGTGTCCAGGTCGGTAAAATCAATCGGTGTGCCCCCTAAATCATCTGCTGTCATTTTAATCGATTGAATGGGGACATTGATAAAAACACCATTAACAATAGTCAGGCTCTCATTAGCCACAACACGAGATATTACAGGTGCTTGCGTATCAATAGTAATCGGGTTGGTTTTATCCGATTCAGCAGAATTTCCACCTTTGTCAACTACCTTAATTCTTAGTTTATACTGTCCATCCGGAAAAATTCTGAAATTTCTGTCCGCGCCATCCCAAAAGAATGTATGTTCTCCAGCAGTTTCCTCAAGCCGCTCAGGTCGACCAAACTGAGTTTCGTTATCATTAACAACGCGAAAAAATTCCAATTCACTCTCTATGACATCTTCATCTACACTATAATAGACAGTGACGGCATCAAGGAATCTGTCTCCATTTGGCGAGAATTCGGTGAGATCGGTACCAATTGAAATCTCCGGGTCAGTTCTGTCTAAAGTTACTGTTGCCTCGTCTGAAGATGTTGCCGGAGCATCAGTACCCACACCGGGTTCACGAATTTCCACACGAATCGTGTAGGTGCCCTCTGAAAGACTACCGCCATCCCAAGCCGCAACGATAGTTTTTGTTTCATTTTCCTCTATAGTACCGGGACTCCCAATTTGAACCTCGTCATGACCATCTACTTTGAGGATATAAGTATACGTACCGAGGTCACTCGGATCATCTGATAATGAGATAGTAATACGCAAATTCTCGGTACTACCATTGAAGACCGTATCATCTCCCTTGGTATCAACAACAGACAGCGTTACAGAAGACACCGCCGATACATCGGTAGAAATCATTAAAGCTGTGAGACAGACAAAAATCTGAAAAAAGAGAAAATTCACCCACCGCGAACGGATTGGTGATTTGGGGGTTGGATCGTTTCCGAACTTGTGTTGGTTTCGACTTTTGTGTGTCGGTTTATAAGCAACACCGTACATATTCTTAATTTTTTGCACTCGTTTCTCCCTGCTTTTCGCGAGTCCGAAAGATTGCAAAGATTCGGTGCTTCGCGTTGATTCACATATTTTCCGGGCAGGTTCGGACCTTATCCCGGTATCGGCACCTCCACGCTTCAACATATCAAACGGTGTCCGGCAAACGCTTTTTGCCCGTTAGACATGCCTCTGGCGTTGAACGGAGTGTGTCGAGAACTGCGTCGTATCTATTACTGCTTCTGACTTGTTTTTTCATTTCAAGTCTAAACGTTAGACAATATACACTTATGTCATAAGACGCGTTTTAAGGATAAAAAGGTTGCAATATTTTTTCATATTCTTTAAAACTTTATGGTCTTGGGGGACAGGTGTATGAAATCCCCTTTAATCTTTGTTAGACGCAAAAAATTCAATTAGGTTGATAAAAATTACAGAAAAACACAAGGCATGTGATACTGCTACAGTGCGCGGTGGTAGACCGCGCCTGCAGCTTATAGAACTAAGACTTAACCGATGTCTCCATTAGCGACCATCGTCAGCAAAGCCGAATCATCTACTGTGAGCGGTAAATTAATTTTTGCCCGTCGCCGACTCGACTCATACGTCGCGAAAATGAGTTCCGCGCCCTGAAGTGCTTTGCGGCCGCTGAGTTCCGGCTCACGTCCAGTCTTAACACTGTCAATAAGGTCAAGGACAGAGAAAACTGTGTCATCGCCTTTCGGGATGTCGCTTAAATCAGGCGTTTCCCAACCGTCGGCCCCCGCGCGTAGCAGGCGGACCGGCGCGCCACCACCGACATCAATAATACCTTCAGTGCCGATGAGACGATTCGAGAACCCTTGTAAAGAGGCACCACCGGTTGTCAATAACCCTTCGACACCGTTTTTCCAGCGGAACCACGATAGACCGCTTGTCTCAACTTGCGTCCCGAAGACGAGTTTCTCTTCTGCTACATCTATTTGACCGATTACCCAGTCAACAGGTTCGTCGTTATTATAAAAAAGGAACATATCAAACCAATGTGTTCCCCAGTCAAGTAGATTTGGGCACGAGCCCTCAAGGCGGCGAAGTTCGCCGATTGCCCCTTCATTTGCCAGTTGTCTTGCCTTAATGAATTGTGCACCAAAACGGCGTTGGTGGCAGAACGTTATCACCACGTCGTTATCCACACATGCCTGATAAAGTGCTTTGGCATCGCCCCATGTCGGTGCCATCGGTTTCTCAGCATGGATGGCTTTAATGTCGCTGTTGGCAGCAGCGATAACCATATCCCTGTGAAGCGCAATCCACGTGCAGACGCTAACAAAATCGAGCGATTCTTTAGCCAGCATCTCTTCATAACTTTCGTAGGTATTAGGCACCTCAAACTGCTCCGCGAAAGCGTTCCTCGCGTCTTCAATCGGGTCGGAACACGCCACGATCTCCACATCTGGAGATGCTTGATACCCGCGTGCATGGGCGCGCCCACGTCCACCACAACCAATAATACCTGCTTTAAAAGTTGCCATAGTAATTCCTTTCGGCGCGATGCCGAGATCACGTCTATAATTTTTAAGTGAGTTGACTCAAAAGTGTGTCGTCCAAATAGATACCCTCAGCAAGATGTACTGTCCGTTGACGGTAAGCTCGCTCACCGGGAATTAGAATTTCTGTAATTCCTGATTCTCTTCGATTTTCCTTGACACGTGCGATGAGCCTATCAACTTCTGTTTTGAATTGCGCCAACGGTACAAAGCTTGTCGGATCTATCACAATAATAAGTAGGCCGTAATTGGTACCGGGCGGTGGAATTGTCGCAGCGTTAACCAAGACACCTGCAAGGATTTGCGTTACGAGTGCAAGTCCAAACCCTTTATGCCCACCAAACGGACGGACACTCCCCTTCAATGCTGCATCAGCGTTGGTTGTCGATTCACCGGTTGTATCAAATGCAAGTCCTTCAGGGATTGCGATACCATCTTGCATAGCGACCAGCAGATCGCCATTGGTGATCGCAGCGGTAGACATATCAAATAGGAGTGGTACTGTATTAGACGGGATTCCGACAGCGATTGGGTTTGTTCCTAAGAGAGCCTCCGTGCCACCTTCGGGTGTAATGCGGGGCAGACAATCCGCAAAAAGCAATCCAACGACATCCGCTTTTCGCGCCATATCAACATAATATCCCGCCATGCCACAGTGTGATGTATTATAAACGCCAACGATGCTCGCGCCGTTGTGCCTCGCGCGTTCAATTGCAAGTTCCATTGCCCGGTAGGCAACAAGATAGCCGGATTGGTTACCACCATCCATTCGGACGCAGAGTCCTTCCTCTTTGTCAACCCGAATGTCAATTCGCTCGCCTTGTTCATAGCGACTTTTAATTCCGGTCAACCGAATGAAGCCGTGTGTTTTGCGTCCGCGAAGTTCCGCCTCTAATAGGATATCCGCGACAATAGCGGCATCCGTTGCGGACATCCCACATTTTTCCAAATAAGTTTCCGCGAGTTCTCGCGCATCAGCAACGGAAATATGCACATTGTTGCTCCATTTCTTTCGTCCGGCAATTTAATTCAAGTTTTTCGACTTTATGGGGCAGGCAGTACACCGTTAATGCCGTGAGGGTGGACACGGCCAATGGATGCCACGCTGTTCCGAGAATCCCGGACCAGCAGAGGGGCTATATATCCGGTCAGGCAGTCCAACGAGTGCGTTCCCCTGAACCCAATTTACATCTGTCCCGTAGAATTCATCAACAAGAAGGTTCGTCAACCGCGCTCGGACCTTGGCATGCTCCTGTGAGTCCGCGAGATCATTCGCGCAGGAGCACATACTGGACACTCGCTGTATCCACGCGTGAAGCGCGTACCACTGCATGCGAGCGCGTCTAATGTGGGAGTTTGAATAGTGGAGTGTCTACTAACGCCCAGTAGTGAGTTTGGCCAATGATCTGTTGTAATTAGAAGGACATGGGGTTTATTGCTCATCTTTCGCTCTTTTTTTTTAAGTTAAGTCTTTGTATTCTATTATATCTTTAGGACTTAGGCAATTCCTTGGTAGGTGTGGTTTTGCGGCGTACGCGTCCAAATGCGCTCTACATTCCTAAACGCACCTACCGCGTAGTAATAGGTGTAATTCCGTGATTTTTTTAAGTCCTATTATTATTTGTTGAACTCACGTACATAAAAAACGCCCCAATGTCAATGGTTAATCGGCGGATCGGGGCGTTTTATTTTTTAATAGTTATCAGTTTTCAGGAGAAGAGTTGTCAGTTATCAGTGGTCAGTTACAAGAACCCTCTTAACTGAAAACTGATAACCGATAACTGATAACTGTTCTTACTGATAACTCATTTACTTTAGGATAACCATCCGTCGGGTCGCAGCAAAGTCTACCGTCTGGAGTGTGTAGAAGTAGATACCACTTGCTACGCGCTCACCAACTGAGTTCTTACCATCCCAATACGCTGCTGTCGCAGGCGTCATGTACGAACCCGTCGGTTTCAGACCTAAATCCAACGTGCGAATTAGATGACCCGCTACATTATGAATATGGATCGACACTTCAGCTGAGTTGCTCAACTGATACGGAATCCACGTTTCAGGGTTGAATGGGTTCGGGTAGTTCTGCGCCAGGATTGTGTCTTTCGGCTGCACATCGCCAACGTTCAGTTGTAGACTGAGGAAGGCGTTGCGGATATCAGCAGTTGAAACAGTGCGCTGGAAGGGACCGGAGACGATATTGCCGCGTTCGTCATAAAGCGCGATTTCGAGTTTATCACCGGCTTCAATGACGCTCTTGCGGTTAAGGTCTGCCCAAACAGCGGAGGAACGTTTCACAGCACTTGTGACGTTTTCCGTGGCGATGGTGCCCGTGCGGAGGTTTTCAGCGACGAGTGTGTACCCGGTGCCTGTCTCCATACCGTGAATATCGCTGGTAACGATGAACGCCCATGCACTCTTAAAGGTAGAAAGTGCGGGTGCAGCGGCGACTGCTTCTTCAGCTGCGGGTTCTTCGGCTGCGGGTTCTTCAGCAACTTCTTCTTCAGCTGCGGGTTCTTCCTCGGCTGCGGGTTCTTCAGCTGCGGGTTCTTCAGCAACTTCTTCTTCAGCTGCCGGTTCCTCAACGACAGGTTCTTCCACAACCGGCTCTTCGACGACAGGTTGGTTATCCCACGCCTTACCGGTGAATTTCACCATACCGCCAGCAGGCGTATTGACGATATATCCCATGCCACCATCAATACCAAAGCCATCGCCTTCATCAGCAATAGTGTAACCAATGAAACGCTGCGTTGTACCATCAAGTTGGATAACAACCGTTGCGCCGAGCATTTCTGCCAACGATTTTGCTGTGTAAGGTTCCGCTGGCATCAGAGGAATGGAAATCATGTTCAAACCTGATTCAAGAGTGATGTCAAAACCGTATTCCTTTGGCATCACGGGTTCTTCGACGGGTTCCTCGACGACAGGTTCCTCAGCGGGTTCCTCAGCAGGTTCCTCGACGACAGGTTCCTCAGCGGGTTCCTCAGCAGGTTCCTCAGCGGGTTCCTCAGCGGGTTCCTCAGCAGGTTCCTCAGCGGGTTCCTCAGCGGGTTCCTCAGCGGGTTCCTCAGCAGGTTCCTCAGCGGGTTCCTCAGCGGGTTCCTCAGCGGGTTCCTCAGCGGGTTCCTCAGCGGGTACTTCTTCAGCGTCTTGACTGTAACTAATCGTTGTAAAACTGATTGTTGTAAACGCTAAACATATCAAAATAGCTAATACAGAAAAAAAGTTTTTCTGTTAAAAAGCTGGTCTTTCATAAGACGCTCCTTTATTGTGTTGACTTGTTTTCTCTCTTTCGGTGTACGTTCAGGCACCTCGTTTGAAGTTCACCAAAGACTCGGCGCATTATTCTAAGCACATAAGGTAAATTGCCAAACGTGGCATCCTTAAAGGAAAAGTCTACCTTAAATGTCAAAACTTTGTCAAGTAATTTGTCACCTCACCTACCCCCATTTTTTGGAGAAGCATTGTGTTATCAGGTATTTGATTGAAAATGTATGGGAAAGGCAGTGAGATTATAGTAAAATACCTCCTTACGACCCACTACTTATCAGCGACTGATAAAAGTGTAAGGAGGTATTTTATGAAAAACAGATATGCCCCGAACCGGGCAAATCCGAAAACTATGATAACGCATTTTCGAGAACTTTTCAAGTCCATTGGTCTGAAAAAACCGAGTTTCCGAAATCTGTTGTTAGCTGTCATGGCGGTCTGCACAGCGAAAACCTTTCGTATCAATGAAATCGCGACGCGTTTACCGATTGCTGTGAAAACAGAAAAGTCGAAACAGAAACGGCTGCTGCGTTTCCTTGATACACCGTTGCCTATGCCACGTCTTCAGAACGCATGGTTTAGTTTCATTGTCGGGCGTCTTTTGCGCATCAAAGCAGGTCGGTATTTCCTCTTGCTTGTTGATGAGACCGACCTCATTGACGGTTGGAAGGCTATCGTTGCGGCGATGCCCTTTCGCCACCGAGCGATCCCTGTGTTTTGGTTTATCTATAAAGATGAGGAGATACAATCAAGAAAGTATAAAAGTCATAACGAGATTATTCAACGCTTCTGCCTGAAACTTTATCGACTTTCTATCACTTCTCAAGCGACTCATAGAAAGCCACCGATCCTCGTCTTTGACCGCGGTTTCGCCCGTGGGAAATATGTCATCAAGTTTCTCAAAGACCGAGAGATCCCGTTTATCATGCGGGTTTGCCGCAACGTCGGGATCCGTTATCAAGGCAGTGTTAAGAAACTTGATGACCTGAAAAATAAGTTTTATGGAGACGTGCTTTACCACGCGACGCATCAGATACCTCTTCAACTCTACGTCCGCAGAAATAATGGATTCAAAGACCCGATGTATCTGATTTCAAACCACGTCTCGGGACATCAACTCTATCACTGCTACAAACGCAGGATGCAGATTGAACATGGGTTTCGAGACATCAAGTCGTGTTTTGGTTTCGGCAAACTCGTTTTGAAGAAACCTACACACCCCCGTGTCGCCGTTCTATGGCTGCTGGCGTGCGTGGCTTACGGCTTGTTATTTCTCAGTTATGAGAAGTCAGCGACACGGTGGGCGAAAACCTTCAATGGTCGCCAAAAACGATATTCGGTCATAAATGTCATCAAGCGCGTGATTTCTGACGTTTGGCATCCGGGGTATCTCCTATCATTTTTCACGGATCCTCGATGTAGAGGGGATACGCTTTTTGACATTTATTAGCGTGGGTTTCTCGTACCTATACCCTCTCACAAACCCTAATCTTATACCTCAGAAAAAAATGGGGGTAAGTGAGATTTGTCACTTACCGCATTTTTTACAAGATTTTTGGTAGAAAAGGTGTTGGATGAAAAAAATGTAGGAAAGTCTGGTAAGTTATGGTAGAATACCTGTGTAGACTAAATTTAGGACAATCCTTATACATTCTGGAAAACCTACTCCTATAGATGCGTTTTACCGTGCAGAAGCACCGAAGGAGGACTACAGATGGCGAATCAAAAACACGACCTGATTGAATATCCGATACAGGATAACGTCCGATTAGAGGGATATTGGCGTGATGATGCAGGCGGACGCGGTCCCGCAGCTTCATTGTATGTCTACGACGATGAAATTATGCGTTTTGACTGCTTTGGTGGTGATAATGGGCACTGCCACTTCAATTTGCGACAGACACGAGGCAGACGGTGGATGTACCCAGAAGGCTCCTTCCAAGATCATATTCAACAGAGCCTGTTCGATCTCCGGACAAATCTAAACTTCTGTCTCCAGACCCATCAAGATGAAAGGGTTCAGGAAGTTCAGATAGAACGGGAGAGTTTAGAACAGGCATCTCAACAGATGGAAGCACACTTGTTAGTGCTTGCTGAAAAACTGCAGCACGACATCACATAAAAACGGCAGTAGCAAACGGACAACGCAGGCTCGCGGAACTTATGTTAACACCGTAGTTAAACCAAGCCTGTTGTTTCTCGTTTCGCGCAAGAACGAAAAACATGAAAGTCGTGACTGCGGCGGAAATGCGCCAGATTGACCAGGACACAATTGAAGGTATCGGCATTCCCGGTATTGTTCTCATGGAGACTGCTGGAAGTGCCATCGTCCGCGCGATTGAACAGCATTATCCGACATGTCAACGGATCGGTATCTTTGTTGGCAAAGGCAATAATGGTGGTGATGGGTTAGTTATCGCGCGTCAACTTGCCCACATGGGGCGCGAGGTGCATCTGTTTCTCGTTTCCCCAGCAGATAGCTTCACTGGTGAAGCAGAGATTAATCTTCAGATTGCGAAACGTTTGGGGTTACAAATTGAGTTTTACGGCACAGGGACTGTGCCTACTACCTTAGCGAGTTGTGAACTCCTTGTAGATGCCATTTTCGGTACGGGGCTGCGCGATACAGTACGCGGTTCAATCGCTACTGTTATCAAAGCTCTTAATAACTTTTCGATACCTATCCTCTCTGTTGATTTACCTTCTGGTCTGGATGCAAACACGGGGCATCCGTTAGGTACTTGTGTGCGAGCAGATACAACGATAACAATAGGTTTGCCTAAAAGAGGATTATTGGTACATCCGGGTGCTGAATTCGCTGGAAAGTTGGAGATCGTTGACATCGGTTTCCCAGAACAGGTTATAGATGCACAAGGTATCAAGGTCAACTGGACAACGATAGCACAAGCATCACAGTGGGTGCCGCCTCGTCCGCCTGCGTCTCACAAAGGAACTTACGGGCGCGTCCTTGTCGTTGCTGGCTCGACAGGTATGACAGGCGCGGCTGCGCTTGCGAGTGAAGCCGCTTTGCGCGCCGGTGCGGGGTTGGTAACCCTTGCAATTCCGAAACACCTCAATCCAATCTTAGAAGGTCTGTTGCCTGAAGTGATGACACTTCCACTGCCGGAAACGGATGCTGGCAGCCTATCTGTATCCGCCACCTCAGCCATCCTTGAATTCTTGGAAAAGACGAAATCTGTGCTCGCGATAGGTCCCGGGCTTTCCCAACACCCCGATACAGTCGCACTTGTTCACGAGTTGGTACGTGAGAATTCGGAACAAGGACTCGGCTTACGACTGGTTATTGATGCAGATGGACTGAATGCCATCGCGCAAGCCCCTGAAATTATCTCATTATTAGATGGAGAGGCAGTCCTTACACCACATCCCGGTGAGATGTCTCGATTAACAAGTGCTTCAGTCCGCAATTTAGAAGCGGACAGGATCCGTACAGCACAGCAGTTTGCAAGTGAACACAACCTAACGCTCGTATTTAAAGGTGCGCCCACCGTCACGGGGTTACCAAATGGAGACGTGTGGATCAATTCCACTGGAAACTCCGGCATGGCGACAGGCGGTATGGGGGATGTGCTAACCGGAATAATTGCGGGGTTGATGGCACAGGGACTCTCAAGCGAAACAGCAGCCATACTTGGGATCTATATACACGGGTTAGCGGGAGACATCGCCGCAGAGGTGTTGGGAATGCATGGACTCGTCGCAAGCGATGTGTTGAAGGCAGTGCCGAAAGCAATTTCTTCGCTGAGAAAATAAAACAGTAGTAAAACACACAATATTAATGATAAAGGAGCGATTATGGAACTCGGATTGACTGGAAAAGTTGCTGTCATCACTGGTGGCAGCGAGGGGATTGGCAAAGGGATTGCGCTTCGTTTGTGTGAGGAGGGCGCGAACGTTGCGATCTGTGGGAGGCGCGAAACTGTCTTAGCGGATGCTGCTGAGGATATCCGTACACAAAGCGGTGGTGAAGTCCTGGCAATCCCTGCAGATGTTACGAAACCGGAGACGTTAGAGAATTTTATCGGACAAACCGCGAGCCACTTCGGGGAAATTGATATTTTGGTTAATAACGCCGGTAGATCCGCGGGCGGTGATTTTGAAACCATGAGCGATGAAACATGGTACGATGATCTGGATCTCAAATTGATGGGGGCGGTTCGTTGTGCCCGGTTGGTGATCCCTCACATGAAAAGCAACGGTGGTGGCAGGATTATCAATATCACGCATCCAGGGGGCAAACAGCCCGGTGCCGGTTCGTGTCCGACTTCGGTGAGCCGCGCTGCGGGCATCGCCTTGACGAAGGCACTCTCTAAGGAGCTCTTACCTCACAAAATCTTGGTCAATACGGTCTGCCTCACTTCGATAAAAAGTGCGCAAGGAGAGCGTGCCTGGAAAGCCGCGGGTTCACCTGGGACACTTGAGGAATACTGGGAGGAACGTGGTGCGGAGCATCCGCTTGGACGTTTAGGTGAACCGAGTGAGGTGGGTCATCTCGTTGCGTTCCTTGTCTCAGAATGTGCATCGTTTATCACTGGAACGGCGATCAATATTGATGGCGGACTTTCTGCAGTCGTGTAGAAAAATAGGTATCTCTTTTACTGTTCTTGTGGCAAGCCGGTTACCACCTGAGTTCAACCATATTAATTGACAGAAAGAGGTAGAAATGGATCGAAACACCGATTTTGACAACGGAAAATCGGAGCGTAAACCGAATAAATAAAAATATGGAAACCTATAGAATCTATCCTGGCGCCGCAGCAGATGCGTCAACAGCGTTTCAAGTGGAACTGGATCCGCGTGCGCTTGCTGCTGCAGAAGCACTCGAAAATAGTGGTGCCCAAGGTGCTGAAAGAGAAGAAATCCTACAGAAACACCTCGGTGAGGATTATGAGAAAGGTTACCGCGGCACAGCATGGGGTTTGCACGGTATCTCTGCAGGTCTGACCCCTGCACGACTGGCAGTCTTACTGGAGGCACACGGTGAATATCTGGATCCTTGTGCCGAACGCGAAACGTTTGACCATAGCCTGATGGTTAATGTTGAAGAGGAATTAGCGTCGCAGTTAGAAGATATTCCCGCATCTGTTTTAGAGGCAATTGTCGAGGCATACAAGGTTGAATTGTTAGGCGCGTAGTGCCATAGTTTTATACAAACTTTTTTTGGGGAACTTTTCCATGCAAAGGGTGTGGAATAAAATATTAATGACAGAAACACGCGTTTCAGAAACAGAAGCAACGCTTTTACAAGCCTAAATGAGCGCGAGGCTAACAAAGGAGACTTAATGAAATGATACTTAAAAATATTGTGCAGATAATTGCAATTTTGATAGTTTTAAGTATTTTCCCTTTTTCTGGATTGCAAGCGGAACCGATAGTACTTGGCAAGGCAATAACATGGGTACACGCAGGAGATAAGTGGGAACCCTCACAAATGGCATTAGTGCGAGCAGAGTTCGATGAGGAGATATCATACGGTTCTAAAGAATACATAGGACCACAAACAGCACAAGCCCTGATGAGTACTTTTGATAAACCCTACGACCGCAAGCACTCACGTACTATAGTGACTGTATTCTCAAGAGCAAGTATTGCTGAAATCAAACGGAACGAAATGATGGGGATTCATGCCTGGTCGGAACTGCTTTCAAAGGAGGGTGTTCCTATCACGTTTAAGGACCGTGAAATAGAAGCACGGTACCCCCGAGCAGCATGGCTTCAACTTCTTTTGGAGAGAGGTGTTACTATAGAAAGTCTTATCGATTATTTTTTGTGTATGGCACATCGGCATCAGTTAGCATTTTTGGAGGACAGTCCGCATCTCTGGCAAACCGAGGTTCACGGTACTTCGGCGACAGAAGCATGGGAAACCTACAAAGCCGATTATACTGATCGGTTTGTAAGATACTATACTCGGAATTGGAAACCGCCAGCAGAAGCTGCCGGAAAACGGTTAGAAGCTTCCAAAAGTAGGATCCCGAAAGTTCCTAATGTTCCAAAAATCCCGCAGATTCCGCAGTTTCACAGCGAACCTGAAAAGACGCCTCTTTCACCTCTACAGCGTCTTGTAACCCAATTAGAACAAACAGTAGAAGATTTGGAGCGTCAAAACAGATGGGACGCAGCCGGACAGGTCAAAGAGGTTTTAGAACACATCAAAAAGGCTCTGGAACATAACAAAACGACCAAACCGTCAACTAAAGAACCAAACCGAAATGAGAAAAAGAAGTCCCGCTATCCCCCTTTGTAGGTCCCGCATAAGCTTTGTCCACTGCTTAAGGAGTGCGCTAAATGTTAATGACGCTAATCCAAAAAGAGATGATGCATCATATTCTCAGCGTCCGATTTGTTGCGCTCCTTGTGATGTGTCTTTTGCTCGTGCCGCTTACCTTGCACATCAATTATCGCAATTATCTCCAAAACCAGGTCAATTATCAGGAATCCCTTAAACTCTCGACCGCGGAATCTGAAGAAAAGCCGCCAGATGCCCCAGACTCGGATACGGAAGTCTCTAAACTTTTTCTTGAGCCGACCCCCTTAAGCGTGTTTGCGAAGGGTTTAGAGGAATCCCTTCCGAGTTATCTTGGGATGACGCGCAACGGCGTAAAACAAGGTTCGATGTCCCTTGGGGAAGCTCCGCTCTCCTCTGCTTTAGGGAATCTTGATTTTCTGTTTGTCGTCAGTACGGTTTTCAGTCTACTGGCACTGTTATTCACATTTGATGCTGTTGCGGGCGAAAGAGAAGCGGGAACCCTCCGGATTACCTTGTCAAACGCATTACCGCGGGATGTGTTCTTGTGGAGCAAACTCATTGGTGGATATATTGTGTTTGTTGTCCCGTTTCTGGTAGCGTTCCTGTTAGGTTTACTCTTGCTTGTCTCGCAAGGTTTCCCCTTGGGCGAGTCTGATATTTTTCTACGTGTGTTCAGTTTGACGTTAGTCTCACTGCTCTACATCGGTGTATTTTTTGCGATAGGGACAGTCATTTCTACGTATTTAGACAATTCCAAAACGGCACTCATTGTTGCCTTTACTGTCTGGGTGCTCGCAGTGCTGATTGCCCCACGCGTTGGATTTCTTACTGCCAAACTGATTGCACCGACACGCGCGATTCAGAGCATCTATATGGAAAAAACTGCGATTCGCAATAATCTTAATACGGAAAAGGAACAGGCACTTGGAGAAAAAATAATAGAAACTTTAGGAACCTCTATTAACTTTAACGAGGATGCCAAGAAAATAGCTGAGCTCAGGACACCCGTTGATGCCGAGTATCGACAGAAATTTCAGGAGCAAGTCAGCAAAGTCGAGCGAGAATACCAGCGTGAAAAAAAGCGGCAAGAATCGGTCGGAGAAAATCTGTCTCGAATCACACCGACATCTTCGCTCGTTTATCTCGCTATGAATTTAGCCGAGACCGGAAAAATAAAAAGAGATGCTTATTTTCAAACCGGTGCTCGTTACTATACTTTACTTGAGGATACGTATTTCGGTGAAATTAGAGACGATCAGTTCGCAGCGATAGCGCGATTCACATCAAAACCGCCAGAACCACAGGAAATCGCCCCGCCGCCAGATATGGCGAAAACCAACTTATCAGAAACCGTCCGTCACTCTATGGTAGATTTACTGCTGCTCTGTTTCTTAGCAGTTGTATTAACAACCATAGCATTCCTGAAATTCTTCAGTTTGGATATTTGATATAACAAACTGTCCCCACTGCCACCGATCAACAAAATCTCCTACCTTTTGCAACTTTTCTGGACAAGCAGTGTGTCATACAGCAACACATTCCCGAAAATTGGTCCCTAACTGCGAAGATTCAGTCAAAAAACAGTGGTTGTTCACTGAATTTACCTGAATTTTACAAGATTCTATGCACACGGAGATTTTGATATGCCCAAAATAGTCTTACGATTGAAAATCAGCAATTCCAGATCACTCCTACTGTTCACCCTCACAACCCTCTTGATTTTAACTTCAGCTGCTTTGGCAGACGAGAACCAATTTCTACTTCACCTCGAAGATCTTAAAGACCCCGGCAGTTTAGCGGTGAAACTTCAAGACACACGCGCCGCCATATCGCAATACATAGCTGCGCAACTCTCTGCTGAGACACAACAGTTATTAGACGAATATGATGGTATAAGCAGTCCGTCCGGAGAACTTCGGAAAGCACTGCTTAATGATTTGAATCGGTTCCTTCAAGTGGGTCCGCTTTACGATGCCGAGAGTTTTGCTGATATTAGACTCAGCGAAGGGACCCAGGAATTTCTTGCACAAAATCCAGAGAGCGGCGATTCCCTGATTCATTTAAACCGTCTCCTTTTGACAGATGCCTATCCTTATGAGTTAACCTCGCCTATAAAACAACAAAACTCCAATGATGCCAAAGAGATTGAAAAATGTAGGGAAAATTTAAGGCAGATACAACTTGCCCTCGAAAATCACCGCGCTGAAATAGATGCAGAACCGCAATGGCTCTCCGAACTTTCTCCAGAATATCTGAAGAAAAATGTGCTGCTTTGTCCTGCAGATACAACAGTAGGGGTCCCCGGCGTACTAACCGAAGGTGGATCGGATCCGATACTGCCGTGTAGTTATCTTTATCAATTTCGTCCTGATCAGAAAACGGGACAGGGATTTCTGTTGGAAATAGAAGGCGATATGCTGCCTATCGTGCGCTGCCAACACCATCTGCTCAATCTAAGCGTCAGTGGAAAAATTTATCGTAACGGACCGCAGAGAAAAATTTATAACAAGAGCACGGTGAAAGCCATTTCCATCCAAACGAATTCCTCGTCAGATCTGCCCGAAGACGTCAGAAAGCAAATAGAAGAGCAGCCTCTCAAAGGCGGTAATAATCAAGTCAATAGAACTGTCTTCCAAATTAATACCTCGGACGACCCACAAGCGAAACTTAAAGAACAATTCGGCGAGGCGTTTCTTGAATCACCAGAGGGTAAAGCACTGCTCAATCAATTAACAACGGCATCCATAGATCGTGAAAAATTTGCATTTCTATTGGAGAAACCGATGCCAGACATCGTGTTGACCGACCTTTCGGGAAAATCCGCTAAGTTAGAGACACTCCGCGGTAAATTTGTCCTCGTGAACCTTTTTTCACCAGATGCTACTACCTGTGGACCGAAGTTAAAACAGCTGGAGGAACTGCTTACAAACTACGATGCCACCCAATTACAAGTCGTTGGTATTAGCACCGATGATTCCGCGAAAGCAATTGAGGCGTTCAAAGAGAAACATCAACTTTCGATGCCTATCTGGATAGATAAAAATGACCAGATACAGACGCTTCTCAATAGAAATGCGTCCGAACCGCAAACGGAACTCATAACGCTTCTTTTAAATCAGGAACTCGTTGTCAAAGATGTGTTTATAGACTTCGAGCCAGAAAACCTTTCACAAAAGGTCAAGAAGTTATTTGATGCCAAAAAGTAGCAATCAGTGTCTGCCGTGATCGTCGATGCTGTGAATGTGAACGAGGTGAAAATATGTTTCTAACGTTAATTCAGAAAGAGATGATGCATCACATTTTGAGTGTCCGATTTGTCGCGCTCCTCGTGATGTGTCTCCTGCTTATTCCGCTCACGCTTTCTATCAATTACCGAAGTTATCGCCAAGACTTAGTGGATTACCAAGAAGCCGTTAAACTGACAGCCACTGAAGAAACCACAATGAACCCGAAGCTGCCGCTGGAACCGGAGCTTGAAGTTTCCAAACTTATCCTCAAACCGACACCTTTGAGCGTCTTTGCAAATGGATTAAAGGACTCACTGCCAAGTTATCTTGGTATGACGCGCAATGGAATTACATATGGGCTACCATCGACGTTTTCAGCCCCGCTCTCCCAACTTTTAGGACATCTCGATTTTCTGTTTGTGGTTAGCACGGTTTTCAGTCTGCTTGCGTTGTTGTTTACGTTTGATGTTGTTGCTGGGGAGCGAGAAGTGGGCACGATTCGGATTACCCTATCCAACGCTGTGCCGCGCGATCTCTTTTTGTGGGGTAAGTTAGTCGGTGGCTACCTTGTGTTCGTTGTTCCGTTTCTGGTGTCGTTTTTATTTGGGTTACTTTTGCTTGTCTGGCAGGGGTTTCCTCTTGGTGAGTCAGACATTTTTCCACGAGTCCTCGGTCTGACTGCCATCTCGCTCCTTTACATTGGGGTGTTTTTTGCAATAGGGACGGTGATTTCCACCTACTTGGACAGTGCTAAAACAGCACTCATCATCGCTTTCACCGTTTGGGTGTTCGCCGTGTTAATTACGCCACGCCTCGGTTTTCTTGCAGCGAAGGTTATCGCCCCAGCACGAACCGCCCAGAGCGTCTATATGGAAAAGAACGCCCTGAGAGACGATTCCAAGGCGGAACTCGAAAAGGAAAAAATGAAACTTATCATGGAAATTCCGCCGGACGATCAAGGACGTATAATGGTAAATGGCAACAAGATGAATGAACTCATGAAACCTCTTGCAGAGGAACATCGATTAAGATTCCAGGACCATGCTAACAGGCTTGATCGAGACTATGAACGTGAAACAAAACGGCAAGAACAGGCGGGTGAGACGCTTTCCCGAATCACACCGACATCTTCTCTCATCTATCTCGCGACAAACTTAACACAGACTGGACAGGTGCAAAGAAGCAATTACCTTCAAACGGGCGATCGCTATTATGATATGCTCCATACAGTTTTGTTCAGCAAAATCGATGATTATGCCACCAACAGAACGTACACAACGACTGATATTGTTAAAATTATACAGCCGCCACCTTTGGGAACCGACACCTTAGTGGAGACGCTTCGTCAATCGGTTGTGGATGTGCTGCTGCTCTGCTTCTTTGCAGTCGTGTTGACGACCGTAGCGTTTCTAAAATTCTTCAGATTGGATATCTGATGTACACACCAATTCAGAAATTATGCACCCTTTCTGCTTACAAACCGTATCATTTATAATTGAAGGCTCTATTTTAAGAAGAAATAGGTTCTAACAAAGGAGACGTAATGAAAATGAAACGTAAAAATATTGTGCGAATATTCGTACCTCTGATAGTTCTCGGGTTCACGACTTTCTTCGGGTTTCAAGCAAATTCGCAAACAGTCGAGACCTTCATAGAATCAATAGAAGCCAGGCCCGCAGCACCAGATATTACTCCTGAAGCATATGACGGACCGCAAACCGTGAAAGCATTGATGAACGCCTTTGATGCGACGTACAACCAACAGTATTCAAAGGCGAGGGTGATGGCACTCTGTAAGAATGGTGTTGTTTATAGCAGCGAGCTTGCAATTAGGGGTGAAATAGACGCGAGACATTCACGCGTAGAGTGGCTCCAGATGCTTTTGCAGAGAGGCATCACTATAGAGGATTTCGACGATTATAGGAAATACCTGTCAAAGCGACATACTTTGGCATTTTTGGAGGACAATCCAGATTTACGGAAAATCGGGTTTCGCGGTATGCTTTTAACGGATGATCTGGAAGCTTATAAAGTTGCCTATATTGGTAAACTGGTAGCCAAACGGATTGAGGACCACAAGAAACAAATGGAGCGCGCCAAGAAACGAATTGAGAGTGCCAAGGAACGGATTGCGCGCACCAAGAACGACCCAATCCCAAACAAATTGAACACGCCAGAAAACAGATTGCGCACGCGACAAAACAACTCAGACGTGCCCAAGAGGCTTTAGAACGTTTCCAGAACCCGACATCGTCACCTCAGAAACCGAAGTGGAATAGAATAAGGAAGTCTTCCTATCCTGCTTTATAGGCACTTTTGGGCCACTCTGCTTCTTGGCAGTGGTCTTGACAACCGTGGCATTTCTGAAATTCTTCCGTTCAGATATCTGACTATTGGGCATGCTGTCGATAGTTATATCCATTGAGTGATACCACCCAATGCCTAAAGGCATGGGCTTCGGCTTCGTAGACAGTGCGGTCTTCTTATAGAGAAGACCGTCTTAATCCGTCTTCACCAGCAGGCAATTCCCCCTCGCCTGAAAGAATATGCGGTAATTTTTTCCAACACATTGCTTTTTCTGAATTTCTCATGAAAGAAGGGGTTAATCGAATAAAATGTCTCCGAAATCCGATGTTAGAAAAAATATTGCAACCTTTTTACCCTTAAAACGCGTCTTTATGACATAAGCGTATATTGTTTTCTAAAATTTAGACTGAAAAAAAACAAAGTTGAAAGGATGTAACGCTCTAAGTTACGACATCGAAAAATAAAGGAGAGGCAAAAATGAACAGTACTTTTCAGGATATAAACCTTCTATTAATGTTCACACTTTTCACAGTTTTGGGGATCGTCATTTTTTTAGGAAGCTGTACCTACTCGTACACCTTCAGTCAAGAAAACGGATCGTCGGATGTGCGGTTACGCGAAGAAGTTAAATTCAACTGGCAAACGGCACCACACGGATCTAAAAAGTATATCGGTCCCCAAAATGCGCAAAAAATCATGGATGCGTTAGATAGCGATTACAACTCAGGACTATTAAAAGCTGAAGTGAGCGTATTTCGCAAGGTTGGTGAGAAAAAGGTCACAACCCATAGCAGTAACTTTACAATGCGCGAGATCGATGCAAGGTATCCGCGAGCAGAGTGGCTCCAACTGCTTTTAGATCGTGGTATCAGCATAGAAAACTTCCACAACTATTCAGTACATCTGTTAAAGCGGCATACTTTGGCATTTCTCGAAGACAATCCGGATTTACGGCATTTGGAGATTCTTGATATTCCACCGACGGATGATTGGGAAGCCTATAAAGCTGCATATATTGATAAGTTGGTGAAACACCATCGCAAGTCCCGGAAAATTTGAGGAAGAGCTTGAACTCGCGAAGGTATCAACTTTAGTAAGTGTCTCCGTTCAAGACCTATCATTGGTACACTTTATGAAGCACACCAGCAAACGAGGGAACAGAATTGGCGTAGGTCTTGCTTGAATACAGTTCAGATTTTTGGTATTATATACTACATAGAAGCAATTAACTATAGGAGAAACCCGATGTTAGAAACCCGTGACCTCACGAAAGTCTACAATGAAAGTGTTTTAGCCGTCAACGAATTGAACATGAAAGTAGAAGACGGTGAAATCTATGTCGTCCTCGGTGCCAACGGTGCTGGTAAAAGCACGACGATCTCCATGCTGCTGAATTTCATTGAACCGACGAGTGGTACTGCGCTGATCGGGGATATTGAGATTCCGAAGTTTCCACTGGAGGCAAAGAAGCATCTCGCTTACGTCTCTGAGAACGTGGAACTCTATCGGAATTTTACAGCGCGTCAAAATCTGTCCTTTTTTGCGAAATTGGGTGGACGCAAGAAAGTATCGAATGCGGAACTTGATGCCACGCTTGGACGTGTCGGTCTACCAGAGGAAGCCTTTACACGGCGCGTCAAGACCTTTTCAAAGGGGATGCGTCAACGTTTAGGCATCGCGATCGCGATTATGAAGAACGCGCAAGCCGTCCTGCTTGATGAGCCGACTTCCGGTTTGGATCCGAAGGGTGGTGCCGATTTTCTGAATCTGCTCCGTGAACTGAAAGAGGAAGGCAAAGCCATCTTTATGTCCACGCACGACATCTTCCGTGCGAAGGAAATTGCCGATAGGATCGGCATTCTGGTGCAAGGTAACCTTGAGCGAGAATTGACGCGCGAGGAGATTCAAGCAGAAGACCTTGAGGCGTTGTATCTGCACTACGTCGCTGGATACGAACCTGAGGAAGACGCAGCCGAATAGTAGCCACACCATTCAATACCAATCAATTAACCAACTTTCGGTTTGGATGAATCGAAAACCCGATTTTTTGACCAACAATTCGACTCCAAACATAATAGAGAAAGGTACGAGTTGATGGTCAATAGAAAAAATCGGCACGAAAGTCCATTAAAAATGCGAATTAATATCTTTACATTGGTTTTCATTCTCGTCATAGGGCTCCTGTTGCCAAGTGCGCTGTTTGAGGTTGCATTGGCAGAAGAGTCGGAAGAACCGGCACCGCGGAATGGCGAGCGTACGAGAACCAGAGATGAACAGGACCGTCATATCAAGATAGAAATCGAGCGTCAGAAGATGGAATCAGCCAAAAGGCTGATGGGAAAAAAGAAGATTGAGGTCGAAAAACTCGAGGCGATGATGATGGAGGAAAATAACATTGTCACCGTCGCCGAAGTGAATACCGCCAAAGAAGATTACGAAAAGGCTGTCTCTGACTATGAACAGGCAAAACTGGAGTTGCAACGGGTAGAGCTTGAATCGCTACAAGATGAATGGCACATCAGCGTTGAAGAGACAAGTTTGTATGAATCTTTCGATGGCAGAGAGTTGTTCTCGATTACCCTGCGAAATAGTTCATCTCCTGTCAAACTCGTTGAAAGCTCCAAAGTGGTAGGACAAGATATTATCATCAGTGCTCAGATTGATGATATCTTCGTCACTATTAAAGAGCAGGAAGGTTATGGTTCAAGCGGTGCGATTATCACCGAACCTTACGAACGACGCATTGAGACGCTCAAAGAGGATGAATCTGTCACTTTGGAGTTTGAACTCATAAAAGAGAACATACGAGATGTCGTCGTAGAGTTAAAGTATTCGGGGCGTGAGGAAAATAAAAACATCCACCTTAAACAGGAGGATCCGTATATCTCTGTCGTGTCCGCGAGGCGTTATAAAGAAGGCGACCGCCGACGGCTGGAAGTTGTTCTCAGGTACGGAGCGTTAAATGATGAAACAGAGGCAATAGACACTACCACAGCACAAGAAATTAACAACGTTTATGTCTCTATCAAAGACGAGACGGAATCTATCATCGGTTTTCCTTATGAACATCGTATTCCAACGCTGAAAGATGGAGAGGAAAAAACGCTTGATTTTGAACTGCGACGAAATGTGGATAGCCTCGTTGTGAGTCTCACATACCTTAAGGAGGAAAAGCCGTATAAAATCCATCTCGAGGAGGACACGCGCCATATCTCTATCCTGAGTGCGAAGAAGTTTCGGGTTGAGAACCAGATGATGGTAACGCTTCAGTTAAAGAACACATCTACAACTGAAGCGATGTCGATCAATGTGACCCCTGAAGAGATCGCTGCAGCGAATGAGATTCGCTCGATTTATGTCTCCTTACTCGATACCGTTGATGGTACGAACATCGTCAAACCGTACGAGGAAAAAATCTCGGTTCTCGGTTACAATGAAACCGTGGAATTAACGTTCCAACTCCAGAAAGATGTCGAGAGTCTGCAAGTCTCATTGAACTACCCCGAACTTGATATACCAGAGACGCGGCTGATCTATCTCCAAAAAGAGTCGGCTTTGGATGTGGTAAACGTCAGTTCACTCCGCTTTTCGCAGGAAGGGAATCTCGGCAGCAGCGTCACCTATGATCTAACGCTGGATCGGTTGGCAGAGACGGAAAATACATTCCAATTGCGTGTTATTAACCTACTGAACCGCATCAATTTTGAGTTCCAGGACCCAGAGACGCAGTCTCGACAGTCTCAGGTGAAATTTACGCAGGAACAGTCGAAGCGAAATTTGTCCTTAATTGTCTACCTGCCGGAGGAATTGGATGCTTCCTACCTTGATAGCACGCTTGAGTTTTATGTTGCTGTACTTGATGACACTGAGGCAAACGAGCTTGGCGGTGTTAATAATCGGTTAGACCTTCCCGCTGAACAAATTGCGAGTATACAAGGCGGTGTTGAACGGTTTGAACTCATCCCAAAGGGTGTGCCGGAGATTGAAGTGTTCGTGCAGAACGCGTTCCAGACCATCAAGATAGGCGAACAGGTTAATATGACAGCGACACTCAAGAACATCGGTACCCGCGATCTCGTTGATATCCGTATGATCGTTGATGTCAACACCGATTGGAAATACACTGTTGTCCCTGAAGTCATCGGTTCACTTGATCGAAATGAGGAAACAGAGATACAATTGACGTTGATGCCACCTGAAGACATCGGCGTAGGTGAATATCAAGCGAAGTTGAACGCCGAAGTCACTGTCGATAACCGCAAGTTTGAGGCGCGCGACCGTTCGATCACGGTGCAAGTTGAGTCAAAGACGCAAATGTCGGTGACAACCCTGCTCTTCGGTGCGTTGATACTTCTCATGATTGCGATTGTCGTTGTCACAATCCGTATTAGCAGACGCTGATTTTTTATTGGCACCAACGTCCGCTTTCACTGGCGGGGTCACAAACCCCGCCAAATCTTTGATGTATCTTTACTTGTAGATTTGATATAAACTCAATTTGCCCCTCTTTATCTCAGGAGACTTCAGCAAAATTTTCAAAGCGATTACAACTACGAAAAATATAATACGAGTTAGGCATGATTAAAAAAATGGAAATGAACAAAAGGTTAATGGCACTTGCAGTCTGTTTGCTTTTTAGTATTGTGGGCACCGTTTCAGCACAGCGACTTATCTCACTTCAACCCGCACGCGCAATAGAACTCGCCTTACAGAATAACGAAGCGGTGAAAAAAGCGGAGAAGGTATTGGAACGCGCGAAAGCAAACCTCCGTGTATCCAAAGCGGTTTACCTACCACAGGTGGGGCTCACCAGCGAATATCAACGCCAAAGAGATGGTGATATTGACGAGCAAGACTATCTCACCCGCGCCCAGATGAGCGTCCTCTTCGCACAATTCGGTGAGATCCCTCAAGGACTTGATGCAGCACAGGAAGAAGTACGCAAGGCAGAAATTGAATACGAAGGCGCGAAAAAAGGGATCGTCCACGCCGTCCGGAATCTATGGCACAATATCATCCTGACCCAGGAGGAAATTGAACAACGCCGTGCGATTGAGGTTGAACTGAAGGAGAAATTAAGAGGCACGATAGGCAAGCATGAAGAAAAACGGATTCGCTTCCTGAGTCGCCTCAATACGGAACTTGAGCTTTCGGAACAGCAGCTCGCGCTTAACGAGCTGCAGCGACGGTTCGATGTAGATGCCGCTGAACTCATTAGACTCACTGGACTCGACCCATTGGCACAAGTCGCCGTTTCGCAATCCCTGCCTGATGATGACATAACACTTAATGACGCTGTAGAACTTGCACTCGTCAACAGTCTTGACTTGCGCGACCTACGTGGTGATATTGTCCGACAAGAACGTCTCGCCGCGGAGACAATCTGGAACCGATTTCCCGAACTCTCTGCTGAAGCACGCTATAAAGATTTACATGTGCTATTGGAACAACATCAACAGAACCGGACCTGGGACGCGAAAGCACTCTACGATCCGGTGATATTTGACCGGGAACGCGATGCATCGAGCGTTTTTGAGACGAACCCTCGTACACAAGACGGATGGGAAGTCCGCTTCAACCTCAATATCCCGCTATACGATGGGAAAAAGACTGCGAACCTTCGCGCTGTAGAACTTGCAGAATTGGAACGACTCCAGCTGGAATATACTGAAAAAACGAAACTGATTGGGGTCGCTGTGAGACGGGACTACCGCGCCGTGGCGAATGCGAAAGAACGGATGGAGATCGAGGAGAAACGCTTGAGTATCCGTCAACAACAACTGCGGACAATAGAGCGGGTGCTTGATGAAGTTACATTTGATATACCTATACCGGGCTATCAAGGTCTAACCTTTAATGACGCGTTCCAATCACAAGCCCAATTTACAGAGGCACAACGTGTGTTTTATCAAGCCCGTCGAGACTACGCACAGGCAAAGGAAAAACTCCGAGAAACGATGCAATGGATCGAATAGTATTACAGTCCTAACCCAGTAGGTGCGATTTTGCGGCGTACTTGCCCCGCTGCCTCTCACTGCAAGGCGACACGCGCGTTCGGCCTTGATTCATGCGGTCTGCATTCTAACCACACCGGAAATATACAAACCCACTAAGTTCTATCCGTATCACTTAATCTCACTCATCACAAAAGAGATTTGTGCCGTAATAAAAGATAGCAGATTGAACAGTACCAGCAACCCGACTTGGGTTAAAACGCTGCGGTAAGAAATCCGCTCCGAAAAGACCGGCACAGCAGCCGGATCCACGGGTTTCTGGGATAATCCCTCTTTCACAGGATAGATATGGAGGCTCTCCGGATCGCTCTGATCTTCGGTTTTAATGAAGTCTATGAACGTCTGACGATAACGACGCGCTTGTTTGACAAAATTCATATAACTGACGATACCTGTATTCGCAAGTCCTTCCATTGCATACTGGAAAGTCGCTATCGGTGAGATTTGGGTGAGATCGCGAGCGAGCTGCACCTGCCTAAACTGACTGTCAATCTGTCCATCAGCAAACTGGGTTTTCGTCTCTATCTCTCTGGTGAAGTAGGTTGCCCAGAGGCGCGTCGCTTCAGGGTTCTCAACAGATGCTGCCTTGCTTAACTTAGATGATGTTTCCCCTAACACGTCATACGGACTTGCTCCACCTTGCGGACGAAATTCATCTCTCAACTGCCCCAATTGCGCCTCCTTCTGCATTGAGACTTCGTCAACTGACAAGATCGGATTAAGATTACCGACAAACGTACCCAACAGGCTTGGAAATACAAACGCCAAGCAAACCCAGGTTAATAACAACCACACTAAACTTGTAATAGGATTCGAGACGCGACTGGAGAAAAACAGCCCGAGAAAGATAAAAATAGAGAGATGTAACGCGAACACTGCCACCATCCCTAAAATCCTCAGCCAATCTTCTGACGCAAACGGAATATTTCCGGAGAGGAGAATAAACAATAGATTCATCAGGATACCAATGAATAGCGGTACCATGAGCGTAAAAAACGCGCCGAGGTATTTTCCTAATAATACTTGTCCGCGCGAGATAGTGTTGGACATTATTAGACTGAGTGTGCCGCGCGACCGCTCCCCGGCGATAGCATCAAAGGTGAACAAGATGGCAAAAAAACTCATTAGAATACCGATGAAGACCCAATCAATCTTAATCCGCTGTATCGCGCTCTGGGCCTTGCTCTGCAACGGATACTCTAATGTCCACGGCGGTGTCCATTCGTAATCTTCCGTTTCATGTTGACCGGTTCGACTCCATGAACCTCCACTCACCATCCTAACAGAACGCGGTATCTGGGCATCTGCTCCATCGGCACAGAAAATCAGCCGACTTGGAGATTTTGAAATCTCCCCTGGTCCTACCAGTGCTAACTCCGCCAAACTTTTATTCGCGGCATCTTCGATATGTTTTGTCTGCTGTGTCTCCCGTCGGTTATGGGTATTAACTTGCACCATGTAGCCATCACCACCGAAACTGTATATCAGCGCGTTTGCTACAAATAGGACAGGCAGCAGAATTATCATCAAGGCGAACCGCAGCGTCGTGAGATTGTGATGAATCTCTTTCTTGGCAATCTGTCCAATCATCTGTTTCTCCTTTTCTAACTCATCTCATATCTCAGAAAAGACACATAAGCCACCATAAACAGAACAATATTCCATGCCAATAATATCAAGATATCTACGGAGGCGCGAGAGAAACTTTCGGATAGTGAGAGCCGTTTATGTTCAAAAACGGGCAGATCTGTCAACTCCGCCGGCCCTTGGTCATTGGAAAACCACGCCCGAGAAGAAAACGCCTTCTTATCTTTCAAATATTCTACAATCTCGCGCTTATAGGCTCTGGAGTTTTGAATAAAATCGTTATAAAGCTGCTGGTCGGTCCCTGCAATCGTCCCAACAGCGAAGTGATATACCTCTGCAAAGGAGACGCGGGAAAGGGCATCTGCAAACTTCACATTCCGTTCTCGTTGTTCTGCAGGTTTATTGAGAATTTCCTCTGCTTTATCGGCATATTCAGCCCGTAGTTGTTCTTGATATCCCAAAATCTCTTGGAAGATGGAGGTATCCGCTCTACTAACACTGTTGACGCTATAATTCTCTATTAAAAAATAACCTCCAGACCAAGAGCTGCTCCGAGTCCCTGTTGGTGTTGTCTTAGGTTCCCAAGTAATTGACTTTGTTATATTTTCGTAGCCTCTCTGTTTGAGGTAGGCATCCCGTTCTTTTTTGAACTCGTTCCAGACATCGAAGGCGGGTTGGAGAAACGCGGCTTCAGGTTTCTGGTACGGTGGGAATTTCTCCACGGCAAACGCCACTACATTTGAATGAACAGTCGTTAGAATTACCCAAATAAATATCGAAAGGATTAAGGTTGTCGCAGCCGTCTTCGTCCATACTGATAGAAGCAATCCCAAAAGATACCACGTTGATACGTACAACACGGAAACACCGAATATCAGCACAATGTGTAGTATATCGTTTTCATCAAAAGCAGCGACATGAGAAGAAAGTGCGATTAGTAGTGCCACGATTAAACTCACCAAAACAATTGGGAATAGTGACAACATTCCGCCGAGGTATTTCCCTAACACTATCGTATCTCTCGGTATTGAATTAGATAATACAAGCTTCAGTGTGCCGTCTTCTCTCTCCCCCGAAATCGTGTTGTACGCAAACAGAATCGCTAAAGCACTGAGCACGATTTTGAAGATGAAAACGACATCAACGGTCAGGAACACCGCAAGGAATGGGTTGTCTGAACCTCGCTTCTGTGTCGGTGGTGCCGGTATTGGGAAAGAGGGTTCAAAGATGGGTTTTGCCAATTCAATAGTGACCGTATTTGCCCCGTCATTCTCCATTCCTACGTTAAAGATACTGAGAGGATTCGGTTTTCGGTGTGCTTTCGGTTTGATTTTAGCATAGAGTTCCCATTCCCGCGCTTCCGCCACCGCTTCCCGGACAGCAGTGTTATATCCGGTCAAACGCTTTTCGTAATCGTCCACCTGAACGAAAACCGCAACAGCAGTTGAAAGCAGACACACGATAAACCCAATCATGAATCGGGATGTTAGCACATTTGAAACGAATTCTCGTTGGATAACGAGCCAAAGTGTCTGCATTAACTCACCTTATTCCATAGTAGTAGGCATGCTCCGTCGTGCCGTAACACGCTTGTCATTTCTTGTTTTCTCCTAACTTTCCTTGAAAAGTGGATTGTCTCATAATATTATGTCGCGCTTTAAGAGAGAAAGGTTGCATGAATTTCATCTTTAGGCGATCATCCCATCTACAGCGTTTATTCGCTGCCGGAACCCATGGGCTTGATTTCGTATTGTGTTAGTTCAAGGCTCTTTTCCACTTTTGAATCAGCGGACACACGGATAAATTTCACAATTCCGACGTTAGGTGCCAACCAGAGCGTTGTTGATTCTATACCAGACGTATCTGAAGAAGTTGGCTTTGTCGCGTCCTCT
The DNA here is from genome assembly GCA_965200345.1 of Candidatus Poribacteria bacterium. Lineage (GTDB taxonomy): Bacteria > Poribacteria > WGA-4E > WGA-4E > WGA-3G > WGA-3G. The sequence goes on along the minus strand of OZ241378.1, from coordinate 6,040,678 downwards.
TTTTCTGTTGCCTCTGCATACCAATACTCAATTTTCAAACAGTCTTCAAATGTCCCCGCGGGGGTTTTTACAGTTTCTTTGGCGACCACCTTCCCTTTTTCGACCAAAGCAATAGGGATGGGCTCCTGCTCTCCGCCCGAAATCTGTAAATTGGGAATGGGACTTTGGATTTCAAGTTTGAGCGTTATGGATCCGCTGATTTGCGTTGCTGTCCACGCTTTACCAAAAACGATAGGTGTCGGGAGAAGATAGAAATCGTCTTTTGCTTCGACCGCAATCTCGTAACTGACATCAGCACTGACATCACCAGTTGTCGAGATGCCTTGCTGTTTCTTGCTATCCGCTTCCATTTCTTTACGGAGTCTTGCCTCAAACGCTTTTTCAACTTCATCACCGACAAAGAACGCTATTCCGTCCGTACGGATTTGATAAAAATAGGGATGAACGTAATGTTCGTAATCTATCCAATCTTCCACAGCGGGTTCATAACTGAAGGCATGATACGTTTCACCCTCAATCATTTTCTCCTCTACGGCGCGGCGTGTTAATTTGTTTCCGTCCTGATCCTCGTAAACCCAGTAACTTCCAAGTGCGTGTGGGAAATAAGTGTCTGTCTTTTCTTGCCCGAGCAGCGTTGCACTGAAGCCCAAAATGAGCGATAGACTCAAAACGACACGAAATCTTTTCAACATGATAGGTTCCTCCAATTTCTCGTTTTTCGGTTTCGAGTCAGAAAAGCGTTTATTCAGCATCGGAATTAATCTATTTGATTTCATACTTCTTTAGTTCAAGTTTTAATTCAGAGGGTCTGACCGGAGGTGGAACCTCAAAACCGGGAGGCATAGGGATAGCTTTCAGAAAAATATCCTCAGCTTTTTGATGAAACTTGACAATCCCGATGTTGGGTGCCACCCACAGTGTTGTAAAGGATTCGCCGGGCGTTTCTGATCCGAATCCCAATTCCGGTGAGGATACTTCTACCTCTGTTTCTGTTCGGTATTCAATCTTCAAACAGTCTTCAAAAGTGCCAGCGGGTGTCTCAACGTTTTCTGTGCCCACGACAGTTCCTGTTTCGACAATAGTGAATTCGATTGTGGCTTTTGGAGGATCTTGTGGCGGGATAGGTTGCATCGTGATTTTAGCTTTTATCTGCGTTGCCTTCCACTTTTCGTTGAACGTAACAGGTATTGGGAGCACATGAAACGGGTCTTGTGCCTCTGTCTCAACCTTGTAGAGCATAGTAAACGGTGCCCCCATTTTCTCCAATATTTTCAGAAAAGCCTTCATCTCTTCGGTAAGGTGTGCTTTGATGGTTTTCTCTACCTCATCTCCGACCCAGAACGTGACCTTCTCCTCACCGATCCGGTAGAAATTCGGATGGATGTGATAGTCATAATCTACCGAATCCTTCAACGTGGGTTCATAACTGAAGGCGTGATACATCTCGCCGGCAATCTCTTTACCCTCAACGACACGTCGCGTTAATTCGTTGCCATCTGGGTCTTCGTAAACCCAGTAACTTCCGAGTGTCTCTGGAAAATATTGGATAGTTTCCGCTGCATCGCCCATAAGCATTGCACTGAGCCCAAAGGCGAGTAAAAGCGTAAAAAAGGTGCGAAATCTTTTCAACATGAGTAGTTCCTCCAATTTTTGAGATTAATAGGACTTACGCAGCGTCCTTCTGAAATGTCTACTATAGATAAAGTGCTGGATTTCCTTCAGTATCTTTCCGTGGGTGTTCACACCTCTGAACGTATAAAGACAAGGAATGCACCTGAAATAAATACGCCGAGTAATAACACGAGTAACAGCAGGTCCAAAGTTGCGGTGTTGAACGTATCGCTAAAGGCGATCTTATCCTCAAATTTCGGGATTGCCTCACTCGAAACTGGTTTCTGAGACATGCCCTTGGGGATGCCGATGAAGTGGCGGCTTTGGATGTCTGCTCTATCGGTTTCGACGATGAATTGTCGAAATTGTTTTGTGTGCTGATGCACATGTTCCAAGTATTGCAAGTGCCGATTAAAACCGGTGCCTGCCATTGATTCAAGGGCGTATTGGACAATCGCCGCTGGTGAAAGTCGGGTTACTGCCCTTGCACGCTGCACCTGCGCGACTTGTGCATCCAAGTGCTCGCGATTAAGGCGTTCTCGTGTCTCAATATCTCTACTGATAAGTTCTGCTTTGAGTGCCAATTCTTCGTCGCCTTCTGTCTCCCAGGCTCCTCTTAACTTTTCTGCTGCGGCCATGGCGGCTTCAGGTGACGTTTCATAAAGTTTCTGAAGTTCGCTTAGACTTGGGAGATTTGGGCTCTTTTTTTCTTTAATAGCACGCATTCGGGCACCATAATCGTCATTAATCTGCTTAAGGGCTGCTTTTCTTGCATCGCGAAATTGATCCATTGTTTGGACAGGTGGCATCCACTTTGTGGAGAGGGTGCCGAGGGTGGATGGCATAAAAATCACAGTGGCTACCCAAATCAATAAGAGCACAACGAGACTCACCCGAGGCTCTCGCGTGCCAGCGGAAACCATCAACCCCAATCCAACGAAGATACCCGCGTAGCAGGAAGCAATCAACAGGATCAGCCCTAAACGGCCCCAATCGGCTGCACTCAGTTGTGTCCAACTATCGATGGAGATCACTGCCAAATTCAGCAGCACTGCAAAAACGAAAGGAATGAGGACAGTTATTAAGGTCCCCAAAAATTTACCGATTAACAGGATGGGACGCGAAATCGGATTTGCGAGACACAATCGCAATGTCCCTTGTTCTCGCTCGCCGGAGAGCGCATCAAACGTGAAGAGGAACGGAATGAACGAGAGCAGGTAGGTAATAATGAATACCCAATCTATTTTTGTTGCATAGGGACGAAGATCTGTCGCATCCGGGTTCACGGTGCCGTAATTCAACCACCAGTTGCTTTTTACCTCACCTCCCTGACCAGTTATAGACCAAGACTCCCCGTTTGATATGTTTTTTGGCAAATAGGCATCGCCACCGTCTGCGATGAAGGAGAGCGAAGCGGGACGTTTATAAAGGTTACCGGGTCCCTTTCGCGCCAGAGCATACAACTCCGTTCGGGATTTCAACTCGTTGAGGGATCTGGTAACGTTCTCGGAATAGTTACGGACCCTTTTTGGATGCGTCCGAAGATGCACCGCGGCGTTGGTAACCATTAAAGCCAAAAGTATCAAAACCGTTAGAATAAAGCGCAGGCTGTTGATATGGTCAAAGAGTTCTCGTTTGATAATGTGCCATATCATTGGGATTCTCCTTTAAACTTCGATTTTAGTGAAAATTAGGAAGCTCCCTGTGAAGAGAACCAGGTTGATGAGTAAGAGCAAAAATAATTCTGGCAATGCTCGTGTTGCGTTTTTGGAGACATCCGTCCGCTCAAAACGGAACTGGGGCAAATCCCACCAGTCTACTGCGCCTTTGTCAGAGGCGAACCATTGCCGACTGCCGAACGCATCTTTATCGTGGAAATAGCCAATGACGGTACGCCGGTAACCCTGAACAGTTTGAACAAAATCAAACATGCCCTCCAGATCAGTGCCTGCCCACGCGGCGGTTGCGAACGTGTACAGACTTGCAGGACTGAGCTTCATCAGGCGTTCATGCCATATTGATTCTCGGAGAGCGGTGCTATCTAAAGTCTGTTTTCGTATTAAACCGATTTGTTCCGCAGAACGGAGGTACAAAGCACCCATAGTGGCATAATACTGTTGAACGTGAGGCACTAACGGTTCTGAGCGTTTTCCCAGCAGTGTCATATTCATTCCATACCGTTTGCTGAAGTGACCGCCTGACGAGAAACTATTACTTGACTGAACATCCAGATTAAATTTTTGAGGTTCACCTTCAAGTGGACTGTTCGCTAAAAACCGGCTTTCTTCTCTGTCAACCTCTTCCCAAATCTGTTCAATTTGTTGATCTGCTGATGCGTGTATTGCGCGCGTATCACCAACAGGAGTGATGGTAAATCGGCTCCAGTTTGGATAGACGAGTACCAAAGCTACCCACAGAAACATACAGAGCATCAGGGATGTAGCAGTACGGCGTGTGGCTGTAGAAATCAACAGTCCAATCAGATAAAATGCAGACAGGTAGATGGTTGTCGTCAGAATGATCCCACCGATCCGAAGAAAGTCTTCTCCATCCAATTGGATTGAGCTCGTAGAGGATAACAGAATCAGGACCATCAATAGGCTCATCAGCACGGGGATCAGCAAACAGACCATTGCCCCGATGTATTTGGCAAATAGAATGCTACCGCGTCGCACTGGATGGGAGATGACCAGGCGTAAGGTGCCGCTTTCCCAATCTCCTGCGATTGCGTCATAAGCGAAAAGCAGTGCCATCAGGCTCAGAACGACTTGAAAAATGAGGACGAGATCGATCTTTGAAAAGAGGTTAAGAAACGCGTTATCGAGACTTCGCGCTGAACCATCCGAAATCATCGAGACGCGACCGTAGTAAATGTCAAAGGTACTTCCAAGCCGCTTATCCAATCCCGCACTAAAGAGGCTTAGAGGGTTCGGCGGGCGTTCAACGGACAGTTTTAGCATTGAGTAGGTTTTCGCTTCCTGCACTTTCTGACGATGAACGTTCTCTTGCTGGCTATATCGCATCAATCGACGCTCGTAATCTTCAAGAAGCACGACAGCATTCGCGACAACGAGTAGAAGCGTAATGATAACGGCAGCAAAAAACCGCGCACTCATCAGATGGTTCAGAAGTTCTTGGCGGATAAGTGTTCGCAACATAACATCCCTCTAAAAGTTTGGCGTTTGTCTATTAAAGACACTTCAGATAAAAAGGATAGGCACAAACTAAAAGTTTGCGCTACAAATACGGAATTCACGTTATAGTATCTCGACTTGAGAAGGGTTTTCATCGCCTAACATTCCCGACCAGATGGCGCGTTGTGGTTCCGTGCTATCCGTTTTTTTCGTGATGGTAACGTCAATAGGACCCGGCTCCAATGGTGGACTTTCAGACGGATCTCCCGCTAATGTGATAGGTAGGGTGACATTTTCACCCTCTCGCTCAAGGGTTAGTTCAACCATATCACCAGGTTTCCAATCTTTGGCGACCTGTCTGATGTCGTCAAAAAACTTCACCGGTGTGCCGTTGATGCCTATTAAGTTGTCGTCATCCTGATACTGCGGGGATTGGTGGATGAACATGCCGCCTCCTGTTGAACCGCCGAGTGACTTGATTTGAAGCATCTGAAAAAGAATATATCCAAGGTTCGGAAGTTTTTCCCCAAATGCTATCTCGACGTTGATACCCGCATTCGTGAAATATTCCGCCAGCGGCAAGCGTTCTGTTCCTGAAACATACTTTTTGAAGAACGGTTCAAAATCCACATCTGCAATTTGGCTGACGATTCTGATGACATCATTCATTGTATATTCATTTCCGGTGAGCCCAAATTCCCGGTACATCTGCTTCATTAGATCGTCTAAACTGTTTCGGTTTTGTGTGTGCTTGCGGATTTGCAAGTCCAAAGCAGCAGCAATTAGGCTTCCGCCCTCATAGACAAGTCCCCCGTTCGGCATCTTGTTTTCGCCTGCCTCGCGGATAGAGAGTTCACCCTGTTTAGACAGATACAATTCGCACTTGCGCTCAAGGTCCCTGAGAAAACCCTCTTCAGAAATTACACCGAGACGCACGCAGCTAATTTTTGAAGCGTACTCGGTGAACCCTTCGCTAAACCAGTATTCCTGTCCACTAAAATTGATAGCTTTTCCATTCCAGATATGGCAAATTTCATGTGCTACGAGTGGTGTCCATGATTGTCTGTTGTCTGTATCTAATGTTCCGTCCATCAGAACGCTGATGCTGCGACCAGATACGCCGCCCCCGCTGTATATATCACAAGGGTTCGCCACAAACAACATACGATCCTTTGGCGTACCGCCGAAAATTCCCGAATATGTCTGCAGAAGTGATTTAACTGTTCTTTGAACTTCATCCATAGATGCTTTGAAGTGCCCACCCAAAGCGAGCAGGACCTCTGTCCCTTCAGATTCCGCCATTTTCTCAGAATGCGTTCCAAGCACAAGATACGCGGACATCAAATCGTCTTGGTCTGTTATCGTAAAACGATCCGTTTCGCTCCCAATACGATTCCAAGGGGTTGAGATGTGCCAGTCATCCGGAACATCAACACGCAGTTCAATATCCGCCACTTCACCGACGATAAACAAAGCATATCCGGGACAGAAAATACAGTCTTCTTGAACGTACGGTGCTTCATCCCTACCGAAGGCCCACTCCCGTTCATCATGGTTCAGCAACACTTTATAACGCAACGTCACAGGTAAATCATTCTCGACTTCAACCATCCATTGCGTTTTTCCAATCTCTGTGACCGGTATTTTTTCTCCCTTAGACCCGGTAGCCGTTAGATCTCGGAGATACCTACCATATCCATCGTACATACCGTCAGTACCAAAGTGGCTCATAGATAAGAGCAACGGCTTTCGGTCCGTTTGTAGGGGCGAGGTAACCTCGCCCCTACTGTCTGTCTGCGGCGTTAGCACACACATAACATTCGCCACGCGCCGTTCATTGGCATCTATTTTCACCTCGTATCTCGCCGATGCAAGTTCCATCGGAGTATCAAGGTTCTCAGGTTCACTGAAATTTCGGATAACGCGCCACTCTTCAATGGCAGCCTCGTCACGATAAGTATTTTGCCATTTATAGGTCCATACATTGCCAATTTGCAAAGGAAGGTATTCTTGGTCTTCAACAGGAATCTTGTATTCGAGCAATTCGGCTTCTGTAACGACCCCATTGGAATGTTCATATCGCAATTTAACAAGGCCAACACCCTCGGCAAACCACAGATAACGGGTGCCGTTCAAAAGCGCATTTCGCAGCTCAGCTTTCGTATCCTTTACATCGGCATCTGTGAAGACAGTTTTATGCTTCAGGCAGTCCGAGAACGTGCCTGCCGGGACTTCTACAGGCTCATGACCTTCCAAACTACTTTTCGTCTGCATAGGCCAGTGCCCTTTTTCTTTCCAAGTTTTCCCTATATCCAGCGGAAATTTGAAGAGGTCGATTTCATAGTGGCTCATGTAGTATAGCAACATATACCTCGGCGATGGATCACCGCCACCGTGCCCGGCTGTACCGTAGTCGGTGGATGTCAAAGCCCTATCGGTCCTCTTAAGGGTGAAATTCCCTTCTGCCAAATGATTTCCGCTTTCTGTAGCAGCACTGGCACTCAGCACAATGTTGCGTTCGGATTTATCTGTTTTTTTCATTAGCTTTCTCCTTTATCGCCCGTAATACTCGACCGGATGGCGCGTTGTAAGTCTGTGCTATCCATGTTTTTCGTGATAGTAACATCAAGGGGTCCTGGTTCGAGTGGTGGTTTTTTCGAGGTGTCCCCTGATAGTGTGATGGGTAGGATGATTTCTTTACCTTCCCTTTTAAGGGTTAATGCAACGGCATCGCCGGATTTCCAATCTTTGGCAGCCTTCCTGATGTCATCAAATGTTTTCACCGGTGTGCCGTTGATGCCTATCAACTCATCGTCATCCTGATACTGTGATGAATGATGGATGAACATACCTCGTCCTGTTGGACCGCCAAGCGATTTAATTTGAAGCATCTGAAAAAGAATATAATTGAGACTTGGGAGTCTCTCGCCAAACGCTATCTCGGTATTCATACCTGCCGCTTTAAGATATTGCTCTAACGGCAGTCGCTCTGTCCCTGTCACATATTTGCTGAAGAAGGGTTTAAAATCTTCACCGGCAATTTGATTGACAATCCTGATGACATCGTTCATTGTATACCTAATGTCGGTAAGACCGAATTCCCGATACATCTGCTTCATGACATCGTCCAAGCTGCTTCGGTTTTGTGTAAGTGTGCGAATTTGCAAATCCAAAGCCGCAGCGATTAAACTGCCACCGTCATAAACGAGTTCTCGGTTGGCGGATTTATTTTCCCCTGCCTCGCGAATAGAAAGTTCACCCTGCCGAGATAGATACGATTCCCACCTACGTTCAGAATTTCTGAGAAAATCGCTTTCAGAAGTAAGTCCAAGGCGGACAGAGATAATATCTGAATAATATCCTGTGAAACCCGCGTTAAACCAATATTCCTGTCCACTAAAATTGATAGCCTGAGTTCCAACCCAGAGAGAGGAAACCATATATGACACAAGCGGCAACCAAAAACGTCTGCTCGCTTTATCTAACTTGCCGCCGACGTGCACGCTGATGCTGCGTCCGGATGCCCCGCCCCCGGGATATCCTTTTTCGCCGTACGGGTTGGCAACAAAAAGTATCTTACCTGTAGGGGTAGCATCGAATACATCTGAATACCCGTGCAGGAGTGACTCGATGGTAGGTTGGACCTCATCAATGGACGCTTTAAAACGTCCGCCGGTTGCAATCACGACCTCTGCATCTCCCAATTTTGCCAGACGTTTACTGTATTCACCAAGCACAAGATACGCGAACATCAGATCGTCTTGATTCTCACATACGAAATGGTGTTCATCCGAGGCAATCTGTTCCCAAGGTGTTGAGACGTGCCAGCTGTCCGGCACATCGACTTTTAGTTGAATATCTTTCACTTCACCGACGATAAACAGCGCATATCCCGGCAAGAAAATGCAATCCTCTTGGACGTATGGTGCCTCATTCCGACCAAAGGGCCAATCCCGCTCATCATGATTTATCAACACTTTGTATTGCAGGGTTAAAGGTGATGCGTTTCCTACCTTGACAACCCACTGTGTTTTACCAATCTCCTCTATCGGCAATGTTTCACCGTTTACATCGGTAACCGTCAAATCTTGAAGATACCGAGAATATCCATCGTACAACCATTCTGTTCCGAAACGGGTCATGGACAAGAGCAACGGTTTTCGGGCCCCTTTAGGACTACTATCTGTTTTTGGTGTTAGGATACACTTGACATGTGCGACCCGCGGTTCATAGTCCCTTATTTTCACTTCATATCTGGCAGACGCAAGCTCCAAGGGGTTATCAAGATTTTTGGGGTGACTGAAATTCCTTGTGAGGTGCCAACTTTCAACAATCGCCTCGTCGTTATAATCGTTGTGCCACTTGTATGTCCACTGCGTGCCTATTTGGGATGGGAAATATTCTTCATCCGCGAGTGGAATTATTTCATATTTAAGCAATTCCGCTTCTGTGATGACCCCGTTGGAATGCTCATAGCGCATTTTCACGAGCCCAACGCCTTTAGCGAACCACAGATAACGCGTGCCGTTTAGGTATGCGTTTCCGTGCTCAGCATCGGGTTCTTCTACGTCAGTGTCTGTGAACACAGTTATGTGCTTTAGGCACGATGGAAAAGTCCCTGCTGAGACCTCGACTGTCTCATACCCTTCCAAAGTTATCATTGCTTTTGATTTGTGAGGCCCCTCCGACTCCCACCGACTCCCAATAACCAAAGGAAATTTAAAGAGGTCTATCACATTAGGGTGGTTAATATAGTGCAGCAACATATACATTGGCAGCGGATAGTCGCCATGGAGTCCCATCGTGTGAGAACTGGTAGAAGTAAAAACCTTATCGGTTTGACAGAGTTCAAAACCGCCTTCTGCCAAATGTTCTCCGCTTTCTGTTGTCGCGTTCGCTTGGATACTAATGTATCGCGGTTCATTTTTTAATAAATTGGGACTCAAGTTTTCTCGCAGCATCGACTCCTCCTGCTCCAATCGTCTCCGTGCGCGATAGAGCCGACTTTTTACCGTGTTTAGCGATACATCTAAACGTTCACTCACTTCCTCACATGTCAAGCCACTGAAATAGTGCGGGACCATCACAGAGCGTTCAGATTCTGGCAGCTTTCGGAGGAGGCGTTCTACAACTTCACGTAATCCATCTGCTGACGCTTGCGTCTGTTCTTCCTCAAGATATTGCGTATAGGACACCTTCTCTAACTCGGCTTTAGGCATTGCATCCAGTGACTGCATCGTAATCGGTTTTCGCCGCAGCCACTCAATGCACTGACGCTTTGCTATCACATACAGCCATCCCAGAAAACGATTGGGATCCCTCAAGGTAGGCAGCGATTTAAGAGCTTGAATGAAGGTATCTTGTGTGATTTCTTGTGCCGCGTGGAAATCACCAATCTCACGCCATGCGAGTGAATGAATCCACTTCCGGTGCCTTTCCACCAGAACAGTGAACGCAGCCTCATCACCTGCCAAGATGCGATGAATCAGGTCAACATCTTCATTTTTCATGCGATCCTCCAAAGTCGTTTGATAGCAAGTTTGGGAAACCTGCGAGCTTCGCCGAAATGCCTCATGACGTTATGTCGTATTTTAAGGGAGGAAAGGTTGCATAAAATGCATTTTTATGCAAAATTTTTTCGTTGATGGGAAAATAGGGATGTATCTCAATGAATGGCACTTAGCGAAAACTTAACAAATTTGCGGGTAGCCTGATGATGCCTTTGATATAACGGCAGCGGATGAGTTCCTCACGGATGTCTGCCTCTGCCGAGTTGCTATCATCGTGGTTTTGGGATCAAGTTTTTTGGAGATTTCGGAGTTCTTGAAGTGGATGGGTTTGGGTTCTGATTTTCCGCTCTACCCAATCTACGATGACGATCTCCTACTTATCGTTTGCTATCTTTAACCGGTAAGGCATATACACCTCGGCGAATCCTGACAATCTCACCAGTCTCCACAAGACGGGTGAGTTCGTGTTGTATTGCCTCTGGATGTCCGTCAATGGATGAAGTTAGTTCGGCTGTTTTTTTCTCGCCATCGGTAAGAAGGGAAAGAATTTGCTGACGGAAAGGGACACGTGGGATATTCCCGCCTCTAAGTCTTTGCAACACGCGGTTCGCCTGTCTTTCGGAGCAACCTAAGACCCGCTGAACTTCTTCGCGACTGGACTCAGCCGTTAGATTCTCACGCTCCTGTTCAAAGCGTTCGCGTATCGCTATCGCTTCAGGGAGTTTATCTAATCCACCGGCAATCTCAAAATCTTCCCAGTCAAAGATGGAAGTTTCAGGTCTATCGGTAATGTTCGGAAGTGGCAATCCGGTAATCAACACAATCCGTCTATCCGTCAATTGATCCAACTCAGCCTGCACAATAACCTCTGTGAGGGCATAAACAGCCTCTTCTTCGTAAATACTTTGGAGCCGTAGGTCTTTGTAGGTTCCCGACTCTATTTCGCCCTCGTAAGAGAGCGGTTTTTCATCGTTCCCAAATAACATCTGGGCGCGCTGCCAAATAGCCATCGTCGGTCGTCGCGGTGTTCCAACGACCCAAACGACATCTGCTGCTTCAGAAAGCGTGTCTGACCTGCTCATCTTTTGGAAATCATCTACGAAGCAGACGTTCCTTTCCTTTGCGATGTCGTCCAAGCGTCTGGCAATGTCTTCATTGGTTACAATTCCGTGTTTAACGTCCAAATCCGCCTCAAGCTCGGCGTGGATCCCGCGAAGAAAACGTTGTCCTGTTTCGGAGACACCTACATTACTCCAGTTGTGGTAGTCGAGGATGGTTTCTGATGGATAGACGCCTGTGCGGACCTGAAAAACTCGGTTCCCCGGACTCCATGGTATGGGGTCAGTCCAGTAGGACTCAAGGTTTTCATCGGGGAACACTCTGTGGAGATGTTGCTCTGAGAATACCGAGGATACCAACAAGAGACGTTTGACGCTTGCATGGAGCACAGGTGGCACCCAAAACCGCAGAACTTCACCATCCCAGCGAATCGGTGCATCTGTGTCTCGCGTGTAATGCGCGAAAAAACGCTTGAGTTGATGCCAAAATGTCCAGGCTTGCTCCCGACAGACGGTTGGAAACGCCTGAATGCTTTCTACAGTTTCCGTATCCAAAATACCTAACGCAATCGCTTGCGTCATCGGCATCACAACTTTCAGGTCTTCATTAAGTGGAACAGATTTCGGAAAGACGCGGAGTCCTTTTGCCCTGAGTTTGTCTGCGGCGCTACTGTCTAAGGGGATGTAGGCGGAGGCACCACCTTCAAACTCAATGCTAAAGCGTGCCAATGGCTTTCCGGTATCAGCGTCAACGATCCGACGTGCTACTGCTCTGCCGCGCACTCTAACTTGACACATCTGCTGGATAAGTGTTTCCGCTTGCCACTCAAAGGTCTGCATCACCGCGCGCACACCTTTGACGGCATCGCCGTAAAGTTTGCCCTTAATTTCCAAAGCACTCAGCAATGTTTTGGCGAAGTTCCCTAAGGCACAACCCTGCCAGCGAGTGGCCCATTCCTCCATAATGTTTTTTGAGAGTTTACATTCGAGGAATAACTTATGTGTGCGCTCTTGGTTGAGAACACAAAGTCTTTCGGTTTCACCTTCTGGTTTGAGAATTTGTTCTACCAATTCGGTATATTGGGGATCAAAAAACAGTTGCGGGATCGTTAACATTTGTACTTTTGCTTGTCGTAATGCAGCAAATTGGGATAAGTATCCACGCTGCTGACATTCGGCATAGACGGGGCACTGTGGACAGATACTTTCGTTGGGATTCCCGCCCTTTTCCTCAAGCGTGGTGCACCGTTCTGAGTCTTCACAGACATTTCCGCGTTGAAAGGGTGTTTTTATACGCGCCTCAATAGGGATATCTTTCACTTCTTCCCAGAGGTGTGTTCGAGGTTTCCAGTAAACCACCGATGGCATATTCTGCTCTCGAAAGTATTTTTCCGCGCTTTCTGCGAATTTAGCCTCCGGCGTATTGACGGAAATTACGCCGCCACTGAGGAAATACGAGTCTTCTGACTGTTTGTCCCACGGACCTATCCCTGTAATAACGCCAAGAATACGTACGCCGCGGTCGAAAATGCTTTCTATTTGAAACACATCCCTTTGGAGTATTTCATCGTTTTCGGTGTTACCGTGTTGTCCTAATACCGGCGGCGGACGTTTGATCGCCAGCGGGCTGAGTTCATCTTCGCGTACCTGCTTCACTGTCACGGGGGCAGGGGTGCTTGTAGCATCTATCGGGGACGGAATACCTGTATCGTCCCAAACATCTGTGATTGGCGTAGATTGCGTCGGCAGCCCTATGTCAGGTGTAAATGCGCGGACCCATACGACACCATCTCTTTCCGATAGTAATGCGTCTTCACTGCCAACATCGCTTTCAGGTCGTGTCCAGTAGTGAAGACCATCTTCTCGTCGGACATAAGAAAATCCACGTCGCAAGAACGCCTCTCTTGCGAAATCAAGGTGCTCTGAACCGAGCGATAGGGGCACACGGCTGACAATCTGTTTCGCTTCTGTGTCATCAGGGGCAGGGTCATGAAGTTTCGCACGGAGGGCATCAATAGGCGCGAATAGGACTTCTTTGGCAACGACCGGTGGGGCTAATAGGTCACCAATCAGAATCTCATAGCGTGCATCCCAGCGTGTGTGCCCTTTTTCGCCAAATATTTCAAGATACACGTCGCGTTGATACGTATTTTCTGGTGTCGGAGTATCTTTATAGATATACAATTTCGCTGCTTCGGTATTCGGGTGGAGATAATCCTGGACTCTACAGGAGAAGCGGAGTCCGCCGGATTTTCCTAATGTTAGCAGCGGGTTGTTGACAATATTGACGAGTGCCTCAATACAGGCGACAACGGCATCTGGTGCAGCACAGATCACCTCATACTTGAAGTGCAGATCGTGCCATCGCGCCCCATTGCGTTCCGAAGGAACGCCTGTATACAGTTGAATACCCCACGAGGCATCCCATCGTTTAATGCCCCAATCCGTTATGCCTTGGCGTTTCAAGAATCGCTTGCCCCTAAAATCTCCAGGACCCCGATCATGCCAAGGGGCGCGTCCCATAGGCATGATCGAGATATCGGCTTGCTCCAGGTCATGAAGCATGACAGGGTAGCGGTGCGCACAGTAAACTGTGTACTGACGCGGGTGATCCTTTGTGTACATCGCCGGTGTTGCCATTGTCTTGCGTTGTCGAAGAGGCTTTTCATGCCGTTGATGACAGCACTGAACAATGTTTTTCAGAGAATTCATCGCCATTGGGAGCCTCCTAAACTGAATTGTAAAGCCTATTCTCGCACTAACGAATACTACTATCATTAACCTATATTATATCAAAGTTTATCTCTCTAATTCAAGTTTTTCAGAGAAAAGAGAGGTGGAAAGCCATACATATTCAGATAGAAAAGATCATAGTTGTGCGATTTTATATGACTTTCTGAGTTTAATAGACGTTTTTTTGGCAAGTTAAGCAATTTTTCTGCAAATTTAATTTGACTTATCAATCGGGATAAAGTATAATTTACTGATATTAGGACTATTTATTATAAAATATACAAATTATTAAAATCGTCCTAATATCATTTATGTTAACTGAGTTGTGTTCTCGCTGTGATAGAAACTCTCTATTTAACATATCATAAAGCCTATTTGTCTATCTGTTACAGTTACTTCTAAGTACGATAATGCGCAGTGTTGAATAATAAATTGTGTGAACGGAGGAAATAGGTAGATGGTATCTGCTTTCAACAGATTCTCAATGGCTTGACGATTTTTATATGTAGTGTCGTTCCGCTTTTTACAGTTTGTAATGAGGCGCGCGTTGGAGAAACGATAGCGACAATAGACCCATTTTTTCTGTAGGCAATCCTCGGTTGCAACTATGATGAATTGTAGGAATAAGTAGCCACTTACCAGTAGTTCAATCTCTTCGTGAAGCCTCCAAAGTTCCCTACCCTCTGATAGGGGATATGGGACGTTGGGGATTAGGGGGTAGGGGATTTAGGGGTTAATCCCCTACCCCCTTTATAAGGGGAGATTATGGGGTGCGGGTTAGCGGTTGCCTATGCATTGAGGGTGTCTCAGTCACTATAAAATCTAACATATATTGACCTGTCTACGTTTACAAGGAGTTGAAATTGAAAAGATTTTTCATTTTTTTTGTTGTTTTCATCGCATTTGCATCCATAAATGGGTGTGACGGTAGGATTAAACTTCCGCAGCTAATAATACCCCAAGACGATAATGTCGAACCCCTGCTTGGTGATTTTCAGACCCCTTTTGAGATGCTACCTTCTGATCTGAGTGCCACATTCGCACGCGGTGAAGCGGCATTTATGAAAGTCTTCACAGTAGAAGAAGGCTTAGGACCTATTTTTAATCAGGCGGGATGTGTCAGTTGCCACCCCGGAAATGGTCGCGGTATGCCAGACCTATCGCTCATCCGATTTAGCATGGGACATAATCTCATACCTGATATGGGGGGTCCCCAGCTTCAAGACAAAGCCATCCGTGGTGTGCCTTACGAGACACTTCCGATGGGTGTGGATAAATCGACACGCCTGCCGCCACCGGTTTTCGGAATGGGACTTATCGAAAATATACCCGTTGAGACTATCTTATCCTACGCCGATGAAGCCGATACTGATGGCGATGGTATTTCTGGCAGACCGCATTGGGTAGCCGCCCCCGATTTTGTGCCGACTACGGAGATTGGTAGCGGACCGACAGAACAACTTGGGAGGTTCGGACGCAAGGCATCCGTCTCGTCATTAGTTCAGCAGACTGCGACAGCATTCCAGCAAGACATGGGTGTTACCAACAGTTTTCTACAAGAGGAGCCTTCCGACGCTGGAGACACTGTTCCTGATCCAGAAGTCGGCAGTTCGACAGTCATTGATATTGTAGTTTTCATGCGGTTGCTTGCGCCGCCGCCCCGTGGTGAGATCACAAAAGAAGTCAAAAGGGGAGATGCGATTTTCAACAGGATTGGGTGTGCTTCTTGCCACGTTCCAACAATGCAGACGGGCCCCTCTCCGATTGAGGCTTTGAACGAGGTAGATATCCACGCTTACTCTGATTTCCTTTTGCATGATATGGGAGAGGAGTTAGCGGATAACCGTCCTGATGGTGATGCTACGGGGACAGAATGGCGAACACCACCGCTCTGGGGAACGCGATTGGTCGCAGAATTCTTGGGTGGTACACCCTTTTTCCTTCACGATGGTCGCGCAACGACGCTTGAAGGGGCCATCCGCGCACACGGCGGTGAGGCACAGAATGCAAAGGAAGCGTTCTTCAATCTCTCTGAGGCACAGCAACAGGCAGTCATCACCTTCCTTGAGTCACTTTAGCAATGATTAGAGAAGCTCACACATGACGCAAATGCTCAGCAGCGTTGGGGGTATATCCTGTGAAAATCACCGTATCTGAAAAAGAAGAAGTCCTTATTTTTAGGTTGGAGGGTAGGGTGATCTCCCCAAGTAGCAAGAAGGTTTTGGAAACTGTGGAGGAAACACTCACCCGACACGCCTCATCTCCAAGACTTGTGTTTGACTTTAGAGAAGTAACTCAAATAGATGGTGCTGGGCTCGGTACGCTCATGAAAATCTATGTAGGGATCTTCCCGCGTGGTGGGAAAATTGCAGCAATTAATATGAACAACCATATCAGAAACGTCGTTGTCAGAACGCGAGTCATCGCGATTCTTGAATGTTTTAAAAATGAAGACGATGCCGTTGCTGCCTTGCTACAGCACATTTAACGAGGTTCGGGCTAATTTTAGCAGATAGCGTATGTCAATTGGAGCACGGGTGTCAATTTAAGGGAAGCGTGTCAGGTTTACGGGGGTGTATAGTCGTTGTTTGTCTGAATCACGGATAACGCGGATTACACAGATTACGCGGATTTTGAGAGGGAGAAAAAAGAGTAGTTGTCGGCGGTCAGTAAGTGTCGCGACCGAGAGTGCTTCGCAGTGAGAATCCTATAGGGGAAGGCGAGGTTAAATGAGGTTTCAGAAGATAATTCGGTAGTTCTATGTTTCCCCCAGGCCCGGTACGGTTTTTACTTGGGTGTTTCTGCGGATTTCTTCACGGTTTTGCGGTGTACTCACCTGCTCCCTGATAAGGGGGATAAAGGGGGGTGCGATCTGCATTCCCAACCGCACCGGGCTTTGCTCGGAAATTACCGAATTAATATTTTGATCTTCATAAAACCTCACCAGCGAAGGAGCGGTTTTATGTCTCTAATAATCGGCGATGGAGCCATCTGCCAATCGGCTGTTGGGCCATGTGAAGCGTCTACCCTGATCCTGTCCGACTTCAATAACCTTTGCCTCATCCACAACAACACCTAAACCGGGGCCTTCAGGCAGCGAAACGTAACCTTCCTCATCCATCTCCCATGTTTTATGGGCAACTCCGGCTGGAAGAACGTTCTCATAGCCTTCGTGGATAAGGAAAAACGGCACGGCAGCTGATAAGTGGAAACTCGCGGTCAGACCGAGGTAGGACATCGTGCAGTGCGGTGCGATCGGTACGTGATGCGCCTCCGCGAGTGCAGCGACCTTCTTAACTTGTGTGATGCCGCCGCCGTGTCCAACATCGGGTTGAAGAATATCAATCACTTGTGCCTCAAGGATTTCTCGGACCTCCCATATTGTGCGGTCGCGTTCTCCAGTCGCCAGCGGCACGGGGACGGATTCTCGGATTTTCCGCATCACCTCAATATTGCCTGGCACCCATGCCTCCTCAAGGAAAAGTAGGTCATCAGGCTTCAGGTAACTCGCGAATTGTTTGACGATAGGCGGCGGTAGGCAACTGTGTGCATCAAACATCACCGCGCCATCGGAACCGACCTTTTCCCGCGCATCATGCACGCGTTCAACCATGTCAGCAATCTCATCAGGAGTGCCTGCGAATGGCTTAGAACCTCCGGGTCCCGTTTTAATCGCTTTCGGACTCGGATATTTCCAAATCTTATCGCGGCAGGGACCACCAAGTAGGCGGTACACCGGCACACCCCAAAGTTTCCCAGCAATATCCCACAATGCCATGTCAATAGCGGAGATGGTATGCACCATCAATCCACCGCCTCGGATATTACGATGTGCACGGAACAGTCGTTGCCAGTGGTGCTCAATCCGCGTCGGATTTTCGCCGATAATCATTTCGGATAAGGATCGTGCCAATTCGCAGGTGACGGTTGTCTCCATATTGTTGATCTCACCCCAACCCGTAACACCCATATTCGTTTCAATCTTGACGTAGGCTTTCACACCCATTGGAAAAGCCTCAAGGTTTGTCACCCGAATCTGGGAACCTTTATCTTCATAATCTGCCATCTGATAATTCCTCTCTTTTGATGGAGTCTACAAGTCTATATTTGCTGTATAGTTTGCAACGTTTCCATAGGTTTGTCAAGGAAAACGATTTGACAAAAACAACGAAGGAGTGATAGAATAGTGCAACAGGATTTCAAACGGTTGGTTTGCAAACTACGCCAAGATAAGGAGACGAACAGATGGCAACTCAGACATATCGCGTCGGAATCATCGGTTGCGGCGGGATGGGCAGGTCTCACTCCAGGGCATGGGGTAACAATCCCAGGGCAGAAGTCGTCGCAGCAATGGACATCTTTGAAGAAGCAGCGCAACGCGTCTCAGACGAGTACGATGTCCCTGCTATCTACACCGACGTTGATGAAATGTTGGCAAAAGAAGATTTGGATATTGTCAGTATCACAACATGGCAAGGCCCGCGGGCGGAAGCCACTGTCGCGGCAGCGAAGGCAGGCGTAAAAGGGATTATCGGTGAGAAACCGATGGCTGCCTCACTCGGACAAGCCGACGCTATGCTTAATGCTTGCCAAGAGAACGATGTCAAACTTATCATCGGTCACCAAGGCAGATATTCCGCCGCAAATATAGAGGCACGTAGGCTGGTCGCTGCGGGGGCGATTGGTGAACCGACAACGCTCCACCACAGTGCCAAAAAACACGCGGGACTGCTCAACACAGGCACGCACGCGATCGACGGTTGGCGATTCACTTTGTCCGATCCTGAAACTTTATGGGTGATCGGGCAGACATCCCGTACGACTGACCGATGGGAACGCCGTACGATTTGTGAAGACCTCTGTATGGGGTTAGTCTGCTTTGAAGGTGGCGCACGAGGGATCTATGAAGGCGACTTGCCGGATCCGCCCGTCTCAATGCCTAAAATTGCTGGTACAGAAGGGCAAATTCGCAACGGGCCTGACGGGACACTTCTCCTCCAAAACGGGGATGCCCAGGGATGGCAGACCATTACACCGCCACCAGAACCTAAGAACCAATTTCAGGAACTGATCGAGTGGATTGAGGGCGATATCTCTGACCATCGCGGCAGTGGTGTGCAAGCGCGTTACACGCTTGAAATCATGTTGGCTATCTACGAATCCTTGCGCATCAAGGACGTCGTCAACATGCCGATGGAAACCAAAGAATTGCCGCTCGAACTCATGGTTAACGATGGCACGCTGCCTGTTCTCGAAGAGGGGCGCTACGATCTGCGTGCGCCGTTTGAAGGGCAAACGCGGAAGCGGTAATCTGTAGTTTTCAGTTCTCAGTTGTCAGTTATCGGAGGGGATAGTATTCGGTTGTTGTAAGGCGTTTTATGCAGATTACGCTTTCAAGGACTGGTGACCTTTCCGCTGATAACTGAAATGGGAAAGGAGCGAATGGATGGAGAAGAGGGGTAGACGCTCATTTTTAGAAATTGCGACTGCGTTTATCGGTGGAATACTCGGCCTTGCTGCCGGTATTCCGCTTATCGGTTTCGCGATTTCACCGGCTTTCAAAAAAGGCGAATCGAAATGGGTCGATTTGGGTCTCGCTGACCGACTCAAAAACAGCCGTTTTAAAAAGGTGGACTATACCTTCACGGCAAAAGACGGTTGGGTCAAAGCGACAAAGAAACGTTCCGTCTATGTAACCGATACCGGTAACGGAGAGTGGAGCGTCTTTTCGCGAACCTGTTCACATCTCGGTTGCCTCGTCCGGTGGGATGAACAGAAAGAATCGTTTCTCTGTCCCTGTCACGGCGCGATATTCGATAAGACGGGCGCTGTTATTGCCGGTCCACCACCAGAACCGTTGCAGAAACTCGAAACCAAGGTTGAAGCGGGTATTCTATACGTAAAGGAAACATAGTTTCTTTTAACGATTGGGTTTCGCTCCGATTTTTCAGTCCCTTCCCAGTAACGGGTGGGCCCCCTGTCAAAATCGGGTTTCTGACAAATTTGGAGTCTTTTTCGGCTAATTAACTGAAATGTGGTGGTGTTTGACGAGGTTTTCACGCGTTGACAACCCTGAAACGTTCAAGGGATCGAGGTATGAGTATAAAACAATTTCTGAACGAACGTCTCCCGTTAGGGGAGTTCTCCGCACATCTGCGCAAACCGCTGCCGAGACACATCAACCTGCTTTTCTCACTTGGCAGTTTGGCAATGTTTCTGCTCTTATTGCAAGCAGCGACAGGCGCGTTTCTCGCGTTCTACTATTCGCCTTCACCGGAACACGCGCATAACGCGGTAACCTATATCAGCACAGAGGTGCCGTTCGGCGCGTTCGTGCGCGGTTTGCACCACTGGGGTGCAAGCGCGATGGTCATCATCGTTGTTCTACACCTGCTTCGTGTCGTGCTCTACAGTTCATACAAAGCCCCGCGAGAACTGACTTGGATATTCGGCGTACTTCTCCTCTTAATTGTCCTCGGTTTCGGATTCACAGGCTACCTGCTTCCGTGGGACGAAAAGGCGTATTGGGCAACAGTCGTCGGTGTGGAAATCGCCAGCACTGCACCCGGATTAGGTGATTTTGTTGCTAAGGTGATGCGCGGCGGTGCAGAAATAGGCGCGGTGACGCTGTCGAGGTTTTACGCACTCCACACAATCTGGCTGCCTTGGTTAGCTTTTGGGTTGGTCGGTGTGCATCTCTTCTTCGTCAGATATTACGGTTCTTCAGGCACACCGAAAAATACACCAGAGGAGATGAAAACCGGAAAACCGTTTTATCCGCATCAGGTATTTGAAGATGTTGTTGGTATGCTGATCCTCTTTGTAATACTCGCTGCTGTTGCGCTCTTTGTTCCTGTTCCGCTTGAAGATGTCGCTGATCCGACGAATGCGGATTATGATCCGCGTCCTGAGTGGTATTTCCTGTTTCTGTTCCAGCTCCTAAAATACTTCCAAGGTCCCTTTGAAATCATCGGGACGTTTGTGATTCCGACGGTCGGCATGCTGCTGCTACTGTTCCTCCCGTTCTTAGACAGAAGCGAGCGCGCTGTCCTCTGGAAACGCCCAATTGCCCTGACAGTCACGAGTGTCAGCGTTATAGGGATTGTGGTTTTGACAGTCCTCGGTGGCACTTCAAAGAAACTTGAAACGACAGACGCTGCCGTACATGAAACCTCACAACCCGCAGAGCAAATCCAAGAGGCTGCTACACCGGATACGGAAACAGAAGAAGTTGAAGAAAGCGAAGCGGTGTTTGACTTCCAGCTAACTGAGGAAGAGATTGAAGGCGCGAAAGCAGTGGAAGAAGAAGCGCAATAGTTTTTTGATGCGTCTGTACCTGTTCTATAAAGCTCATAGAGGCTGATGAGAAACCGAAATTTGGAAGCACAATTCACACTTTTTCCGATAGACACTGCGTCTGAAGTTTCACCAGACGACGTGGCATCTGATGGTGTGGAGTTGGTTTCATTCCGAGAGTTAGTCCCTGAAATCAATGATACTGGTTACCTGACACACGCTATATTTGCCTATCCAGCGAAATTCATCCCCCAAATCGTCCGCTACGCGATTAACACCTATACAAAAGAAGGGGATTGGATTGTTGACCCGTTCGCGGGGCCAGGAACGGTTGGCGTTGAGGCGTATCTGTGCAAACGCAACGCTATTCTCTTCGATCTCAACCTACTCCTGAATCACATTATGCCGCTCAAGGTTTACCGCAGTAAAGAAAGACTGCACGAAGCGGATTTGCATAAACTTTTGGAAGGCATGCGAGAGAGTAAGCACCAGTTTATGCCGACTTGGTCAAATGTTGCCTACTGGTACGCTCCTGAAATCTTAGATGTTCTATCGCAATACTGGGGTTTCATACACAATACAGATAACACAGTCTATTCTACTGTTGTTAAAGCAGCGTTGTTAAAGGTGGGCAAACGTTTTTCCTATACGGAAGACAGAACCCCCAAGCTTGCCAGATCTAAGCGGAAGTTGCAGGCTATAGACGGATTGCTCAAAGAGAATTGGAGAGAACAGTTAGATGAGATGGTTCACAGTCTCTCCTTGAAAACGTTAAGAAACCTCAACGACTTCGTGGTGTACACACAGCAGCACCATCTTGAAGATTCTGGACAAGTTGAATTTCATGGAGGGGTTGATTCGTCGGATGTCGCTGTGCCGCGAGTATGTGATGCCCTTATAACATCACCGCCTTATCTGCAGGCACAGGAATATATCCGATCCACGAAGATGGAACTGTTTTGGTTAGGACACACCGAGGGAGAGGTGCAAGCGTTATCGCGGCTTGAAATCCCGTATCGGAAGGCAGGTCGGGTGATCCGGACGGAAACGTTGGATAAAGTCCGAGAGATGCTCACCCGGGACGACCTCCGAAAACGGTTGGATTCCTATTTCTGTCATACAATCAACGCCCTTGAGAATTCGATGCGTCAATTGAAACTGAACGCGGCAGCCTGTATCTTTGTCGGTAACCCACGGATTGATGGCATAAGTGTCGAGATATGGCGGATATTGGCGGAGTATTTCACGGAACGTGGATTCGCGTTTGAAAAGGTCTATGAGGATAGGATTAAGACGCGGAAGTTATTCGGGGCGCGGAAGAATAAGAACCCGGACGGGATGAAATCAGAATATTTGCTGATCTTGAGAAAGAACGCTATCTGTCATACAGCATCTCAGCAGTCCGAACCTCTTCTTCAAGATGAGGCAGATTCTTTGCCCGCTCCAAAAATGTCTCCAGATAGCGACGCATCATAAGCGGATCCCCATTTTTTTTATATGCTTGCGCGAGGCGATAATAAGCCTCTACGTCGCTGTCATCAAGAGATAAACCTTTTTCGTAAGATTGGATCGCGCGGAGGAATTGTTCGGTCTCCTCGTAAGCGAGTCCAATATTAAAATAGGCATCCGCGTCGCCCGCTTCGATTTCAAGTGCTGATTCATAGTATTTAATAGCGTCCTCATACATATCGCGGTTAAGGTAAGCATCGGCGAGGTTGTAATAGGCATCAACAAAGGTTGGATCCGCCTCAATTGCGTTGCTGTAGGCGGTGAGTGCCTCCTCAAATCGGTCTGTCATGTTGTAAGCATAGCCGAGATTGTTATAGAACGCGGGGTTTTCGGGGGACAGTTCAAGCGCAGCCTGGAACATGTCAATCGCGAGCACATACAAACGGATATCTGTGTAAACCAGACCGAGATTGTTATAGGCATGTTCATGTTTGTCATCAAGCGCGATGGCGTTCTGGAAAGATTCTATCGCCTTCTCGGATTCACCCAATTCACGATAGATTTTACCGAGTTCAAGGTGCCCTTCCGCATCTGTCGGGTTGAGTGCCTGCCCCATTCTCAGTTTTAGGGCATCCCGTTGCAGCTCGCGCTTCTGTTGCTGCTCCGGATCTGGAGACGTACATCCAAACAACCCGACTATTAAAAGTGCTATTAATATTGCGGTAAAACGCCTGATATTAACTAAAACAAAAAGAACGTACTTATTCACAGAAACATCCCAACTTAATCAGAAACCGATGATCAACACAACGTGTTGATCATAGCAAGAGGTGATAGTTAAAAAAATGATTATTGATACACATACGCATTTCTACGATCCAACGCGACCTGAAGGTGTGCCGTGGCCCAACCCTAACGATGAAGTCCTTTACCGACGGGTGATGCCGGAAGATTTCAAAGCCCTCGCGGTGCCCGAAGGCGCGACCGGGACCGTCGTCGTGGAGGCAAGTAAGTGGCTTGAGGATAATCAGTGGATTCTTGACCTCGCCGCGGATGAGCCTTTTATTGTAGGATTTGTTGGACACTTGGAACCCGACGACACGGATTTTGAAGCTAACTTGAACCGGTTCTCTGCAAATCCACTTTTTCGCGGGATACGTCTCGGCGGTGGACACCTACGAGCCATTGGCGAAACTACTTTTATGGCGAATATTGAGAAGTTAGCAGCGAAAGAATTCACCTTGGATCTGCTGATTAATCCCGAAATGCTATCAACGCTGCCAACATTGGTCGAACATACACCGGAGATGCGGATCGTCATCAACCATATTGCGGGGGTGCGTATATCAGAAGAGCCACCCGACGCGGGATGGGTCTCCGCAATCAATGAAGTGGCGCGCTATCCGAACATCTATTGCAAGGTCTCAGGCTTGGTAGAACACACCGGGCAAACGCCAGCACCGACGGATGTCGCCTACTACACACCAACAATAGATGTCCTATGGGACGCGTTTGGCGAGGATAGGCTCATCTATGGGAGCAACTGGCCCGTCTCGGAACGTTTCGCGCCGTATAAAGTCGTGCAACAGATTGTGAACGACTATTTCAGCGCGAAAGGCGATGCGGTCAAGGCGAAGTACTTCTGGCAGAATGCCAAGGCAGCGTACAAATTATCTGTGTAGTGTCTATCAGCCATCGAAAATCTTTGAAAGTTTGTAAAGATGCCAACTTTCCAACTTTAGCACACTCTTTACTTGCTAACTTTCCAGACAGAAACCGAAGGTTGACGGTTTTTACGCTACCCAACGGATGAATTCGCCAGCCGGTTGCCGTTTCGGTTGCCCGATGTCGGCCGGGTAACCCGTGTAGAAGAAACCGATGATATACTCTTGTGACGAATCAATCCCTAACAACTGATATGTCTGTTCTTCCATCGTGATTCTGCCCGTGCTCCACTGCATCCCAACGCCAGCATCCCATGCGGCGAGTTGGACGTTCTGCATTGCACAGCAGGCGGCGGCATAATCTTCCCGTTGACGTTGTTCGTCGCCATCTTGTATGCATGACACAGCGATGATCGTCGGTTTGGACATAAACTTCTCGTAAGCCAGTTCACCGATTTTGGCGAGATTTTCGGCATCAACGTGGTCGGGTGTATCCTCGATCTTAATTTCGCGGTAGCGGTCTGCAAGGATCAATTTTGTTTCCTTGCCAATCACAGTAAAACGCCACGGTTCGGTGACATGATGATTCGGTGCCCATATTCCGAAACTGAAAACCTGTTCAATCACATCGTTTGGTATTGGTTCCGGTTTGAACTTGAAAATAGTGCGTCGTGAAAGAATCGCGTCTTTAACATCCATTATATCATATCCTCCTTATGGGATTTAATTATACGCTATAAATGTGGTTAATTGCAAGCAGTAGAATCCACCCTACTCTAACGCAGTTTTAAGACGTTCTACCGCTTCAATGGCATCCTCAATCTCTCTCTTGGATATGTTCGCGATAGTCGTATGGCTAAGCGGATTTAGGATACGGCTTCGATACAGTTCAATATCTCTGATGAGCGATGCATCTAAAAAGCCAGATTTTCCATTTTCAACCTTTATCGGATCCCAGAAATCCTGACTGTCCAATCTATCTCGACTTCGGCGGTATCTAACTGGAAGACGCTTAGCGGCACAAAAATCTTCAATCATTATCTCAAAAGCGGTACGTAGGTAAATTGCACAAGCTTTGTAGTCGTTCGTGTCAAGATATTCCCTCGCTTTATCCAGATATGCCTTATCTTCCCCGTAGACTGGAATTTCGTATTCATCGGTCTGCCGAAAATAGAATTCAACGGCTTTCCACTTTCCACGTGGGATGTCCGCTGCTTGACGATTTCATACCACGCTTTATCGTAAGTCGTCAAAAAGATTTGGTAATCCGAGAAATACTCGTCCAGAATGTCAAGGACGGGGAGGCGGTTTGACATGTCCAAACCGATGAGGACATCATCCAGCGCGAGGATTTTTAGGGTACTGGTCGGCTGAAGCAGAATTGACGAAAAGTAGATGGCAATCGCAATCGCTGACAACTTTGCTTCGTTCAGAAAGCGGTGATGCTCAGGTACATCTCTGTCGAAGAACTTAACCGTTAAGAGAATCTCCTGATTATCAAGTTCCTTTTTGTTTTGGTTGTATGTTACTCCCTGAAAATCTAAGTCAAATGCGACATTATATCCATTGTCCCCAAATTTGCGAAGAATTTCGGAGGCTTTCGTTTGCAGTATCTCTAATCTGCTAGCTAGCTCATTGTTGAAATTCTCTACCCATCTTTCAAGGGTTTTAATTTGAGTAGTCGCGCCTCGGCGTGGAAAGGGTGGCTGAATGCTAGCCCAATCGTCGGCAAGGTTCCGATCTGTCTGGCGGCTGACAGTATTTGCCAAAAGCGTCTTAACCAGCAAACCGAACACATTCACAACATTGTTTTCACGATGCAGATAATGCGTTTCTAACAGGTCCTTGTAATCAAGAAAGCCTTTTGTCTTTGAAGCCTCAGTAATTAAATCGTCGGATGTCTCTTTAACATCCTGCGACCATTCGTAGGTGTCCATCTTTGCGCCCTGATGCGCGCGAAGAGACAGTTTAATGTGCCCTGCATTTTCAATAAAGATATTCTGATGGTTTTCAAAGTTAGCGTCTTTGTTATCCGCGTCAGTGGTGTCCATGCCGGATTCCAAGAAAAACTTCAACGCCAGATATAGTGACGACTTTCCGCTCCCGTTTTCGCCGTAAACAAGCAAGTTCTTACCTGCCTTGTGCAGGTCGATTTGATAGGTACTGGGGAAGGCTCTGAAATTCTTGAGCTCAATCTCTGTAATTCTCATAGTTTACCTTCAATGATGCGAACCGGTTTGACACTATCCAAAAAGAATAGATTGACCGCCGCCGGATGCGTCCTTTCATATAATCGCTCAAAGATGTCTCGGCACGCGGACATTTTGTCACCTTGAATATCTTCAAGCCGTGGCAACCGTTCATCAAATAACGGTTGAAAAAGGTGTTTACGGCTTTTATGAAGCTCGTCTGGTAGATAAGACTCATAAACCATGCCATCAATTATCCGCTCAAAATATCCGAGCATCACGCGGTCGCGGGCGTACGCCAAATCTTTGCTATTTATCGTCGGTTGTTGCTGAAGGTAGATGAGGTACTCCACAAATTGACCAATAAGTGTCTTTTGCGTTGACGCGATGTCGGGAATAGGAATCTGCTGCATATAACCGCTACGCGCCCGCAGGTAATCAATTGTTAACTGGTTCGACACTTGTGAATAAAACCACTCCACAACGCGGGAATTCAGTAGACCGCATAACCACAATTCCTCGGTAGGAATAAAGTAGCACGTATCACCACAGTAAAAACCAGCAGTATCGACCGCAAACGTTTGGTGATTATAGAGGTTTGGACAGACAAGTTTGGGTTGCGAAAACCGATGTGACTTGCCCAGAGAGGTTTGCAGTTCGTACCATTTCTGTTTACCAGCTCTTTTATCCAAGACATCCCTATAATTTTCCAAGTGTTTCAAGATTGCTGGATACTCGTTTATCACGATGCCTCGGTGGGCAAATATTAACCAATTCTCTTTTGGCTCTGCATGCCAGCGTTTTAGGTCGCGTCCGTGCAAAAACGGTTTCAAAATATCAGCGGATGACAGATGCTCGGCAATAAGGTTATCCCGTGTTTTTCTGTCTACAACGAATGCTTCAGCAGGGGATGTCTTGATACCGAAAGAAGGTTTCACCTTGAGATATGTGCCTAACGGCGTGCCAGTGTTGCGAAGCTGCTCGCGTAAATTCACCACATTCGGCGATTCCATAGGTTTCCCGTCTTCATCTAATATTTTTGGAGTTTTAGGGTACCGGACTCGCAGTCGTTGTGTTAGCATAAGTTTAATGTCTTCTGGAACCCTGAAACCTTTCTGCTTCTCAAACGTCTCAACGTCTTTATAGCCGTTATGAAACGCATCAACGATATCAACCCCTTTGTCTTTGGCGGCGGTCAGATCGTTTTTGGCTTTACTCCATTTTTTCAGGTGCAACCAAGTTTCACCACGATTGCAATATGCAGGACCAAGTTCTGGATTCAATTCTATTGCCTTACTATAGTCTTCAATAGCTCTATCAAAATCGCGTTTTTGAAGATAAGCATTACCCCGATTGTAATAGGGATGAAAGAGTTTTGGATTCAATTCTATTGCCTTACTATAGTCTTTGATAGCAACATCTAATTCGCCTTTTTCGTGGTAAGCGAGACCGCGATTATAATACGCCTCAACAAAACTTGGTTTTAGTTTTATCGCTATGTGATAGTCTTCAATAGCACGCTCATAATCCCCTTTGTTGCGATAAGCACTACCTCTATTGCTATAAGGCTCGGCATAATCTGATTTCAGTTGTATGGCTTTGTTGCAGTCTTCTATAGCTAAATCGTGCTTGTCCTTGCTCCGATAGACAGCCCCGCGATTGTTATAAGCAATCGCGTAGTCCGGTTTAAGTTCAATCGCTTTGGTGAAATCTTCAATAGCAAGATCGTACTCACCCTTGTCGCCGTAATCAATACCGCGATTGTTATAGAAAACGTGATCCTGCAGATCTGGGGTTGTAATCATTGCTTTTCTCCCAAATTTCGTAAACATTCGTATCTATTGATGCGTCAACAGCACAGTAATGTCTTCTGGTAACTTGGAACCAATTATCCGTTCAAAATTTGCAATACTTCCGTAAGCGTTACGAAACGCGATCATTACATCCAATCCGTTATTTCTCGCATTAATCAGATCGGCTTCGGCTTCACCCCATTTTTTTACGCAATAAGTAGATATGGGATGGGTTAAATTGCAAATAACAGTATTAGCCCCAATAGATTTGATATTCTGTTAGTATCTTGGAATGGTGTAGAGCGATAAACTTATCAACACGCAAACTTATCCCTATATTATTACCCGGATGTTGGGGAGATGTTTTAGGAATATGAGATGGTACATGTTCACCATTTCCACCTTTTCGGTGTAACAGGACACACCCCCCAATCATAATATTTCCGTTTGAATTATAATCTATAGACTTTGAGATAGCATTTAGAACATCTGTCATTTTCCATATACGCATAATGCTTTCATCTCTGCTGAAAAGAACGAAAATTTCACGACCGGGAGTTTCAGAAAATGCTAATCTGATTATTTTAGAACTCGATGGTTGGATAATACCCTTGAATCTTTCTCGAACATGTGGCGGGAACAACGGGATTTTGTACGGATCATGACTCTTTCTTACGACAAGTGTCCTTAAATCTTCTTTTTGAGGTTCTGATAGGTTAAAATGTTCAGCGAAATTATCAATACTCCAACGTGTTATTTGGTTAAATCCATTTCCTGTATATGCCTTAATGCTTGCGTCTATATTACGCCCGCAAGTAAAACCAAGTTTCACGTCACACTTTCCACCAGTGCTTGTTCGCATTGATTCTGAGAAGTGACCATCAATCCTATATGCGACTTTTAATGCTTCAGTAACTTCAGGATATTCGGAGATACTGTCCTTAAACAATATCTCTCCATTCCTACCAATAGATGCGTTCTTGTTTCCAATATATCCAACCTCGTTATTCACTACAACTTACCCCGCTATAGATCAGACTAATCATCTTTGGAATGACAGCATTTCCTAATTGTTTGTAACCTTGTGCAGATTCACTCACATAATGAGATTCTGAAAAACCCATCGCTTTTTTACATTCAGAAAGAGACAATTTGCGAATATTACCATCAATGAAATAAAGACCTGTTTTTGCTCCTAAACCGCCACTGGATGCAGATAAGGTAATCGCATGCCCATTGGGGTGATAAATTCTTTCTCCTTGTCTTCCTTTATTAACTTGACCTATCCGAATAGGGCAAAATTGAGGTTCAGGCTGAATATCTTTATCAATTTCCGCATCTTCTCGGTGAATGATAAGGTCATTTTCTACATCGTCATCTAAAATATCCCGAAGAAACACTTTTTCATGAGTTGGCTTAGGTTCAGAGAACTTCAGTCCTGCGTCCTTTCTTAAACAAATGAAGTAAACACGTGAGCGTGCTTGTGGTATTCCGTAATAAGACGAATTAAGGAGCGAGGGATATACTTTGTAACCTATTTTTTTCAGTTTATTTTTGATAGTTTTAACAACCTTGCCATTATTGATCTTCAGGATATTCCGCACATTTTCTAAAATCAGTAGTGGTGGTTTATGGTAGTTAGCGATTCTAACTATATCATAAAAGAGCCTACCACGATTATCTTTGAACCCAGTATGATTGCCATTAATTGAAAAAGATTGGCAAGGGAAACCTGCACAAAGAATATCGTGTGATGGAATATCTGCTTCGCTAATTTTTGTAATGTCTCCACTTGGTTTATCGCTAAAGTTTTTCTGGTAAATTCGTGATACCTCACCAGCAAAAAGGTCTATGAACTTTTCCATAGTCAACTCCTATACAGCCTCCTCTATAAACTTCCAAAAGATAGTTTCTCGGTGGCGGTTGTTATACACATAGCAGCGTTCAGCGACATAAAGCGGTGTGTATCCTGTGCTATAATGGTGGTGAGAACCATAATACGCCTTTTTCAACAGGGACCAGAAGCCCTCAATCGTATTCGTGTGCTTATCGCCGTCTACATACTGCTCTTGGTGATTGATAACCTCGTGCTTCATATCACGGCTAAGTGCGTTATAGGCGTGATACTCGTCCGTCATAAGTTCAGATTCTTTGACATTCACAACACGCCTAATGAATTCGAGTATATCGCGACCGGTTAATCCTTTCGCGACTTCTGCAACGACTTGACCGCCACGAGCAACTGCTCCGATCACAGCAGTTTTAGAAGTACCACGTCCGCGCGGTGCGGGTTCGCGGTCTTCCTTTTTGTTCTCTTTGCGGGGTTTCCCACCGATATAGGTCTCATCTGCCTCTATAATGCCTTTTAGCATGATAGAGTTGACTTTATCTGCCATTTCTGCCCTTATGCGTGTTAGTATATACCACGCTGTTTTTTGGTTCAAGTCTAAATCACGCGCTAACTGGTGGCTTGAGAGTCCTTTTTTCGCATTCAGTATCAATGAAATCGCGAGAAACCATTTCTGTAACTCTATTTTCGTACCATGAAAGACTGTGCCACAGGTAACTTTGAACGATGCTTTACATGCAGAGCAGTGAAACCGTCCCACACGCCCTACGCCATCCTCTTTCTTGCGAACCACCTCTATACACCCACAATGTGGACAAACAGGTGTTCCTCGCCACCTAATACGCTCCAAGTGGTCAATACAACTCTCTTGGTCAGGGTAACGCTCCATAACCTCAATAAGGTTCATGAAAAAACTCCTCTGTATTTCAAAAGGAGTTGCTAAAAAACTGCGATTTTAGGTATAATAGCAGCAGTGATACTCCGAAGCAACTCCGCTTTGGATTTAAGGGAGGTTACCGCCTCCCTTTTAACTGCAATTATTATACCATTTTTCAAGGAATTAAATCAAGCGAAAACCCTCTAAATATAAGGGTTTAATCGGGTTTTCCAACAACTTTTTTCAATCCCATATCTACTTATTGCGTTTTTTTAAGTGTAACTTAGCAAAACCACGACTACCATAAGCGGCCTCGTCATCGGCATTCAGTTGTATCAATGTGTCAAAGTCTTTGATAGCTCCGTGAAACTCGCCTTTGAGAAAGTAAGCGTTGCCGCGATTGCCATAAGCGGCGGCATTATCAGGTTCCAACTCTATCACCGTAGTATAGTCCTTGATTGCTAAGGCAAGCTCGCCTTTTCTGAGATAAGCAGTCCCTCGGCCGAAATAGGCGGCGGCATAATTTGGTCGCAATGCTGGGGCAAGTTCTGGCTCCAGTTGTATCGCCTTGCTATAGTCTTTAATAGCGTTGTCAAATTCACGTTTATTGATGTAAGCATGGCCTCGGTTGACATACGCAGCAGCATATTCGGGTTTGCATCGTATTGCCATATCAAAACTTTGTATACCAAGGTCTATCTGTTCCTTTTTTATGTAAGAAATGCCGAGATTGAGATGGGCATCAGTATAATTTGGCTTCAATTCTATAACTTTTTCATAATCGACAATGGCTCGAGTGTACTCGCTTTTGTTAAAGTAAGCATTGCCCCGGTCGTAATAAGCTTTAGCGTAATCAGACTTCAAGCGTACCGCCATACTATAATCACTGATAGCTTCGTCAACACTGCCCTTACTGCGATAAACAGTACCGCGATTAAGATAAGCTTCAGCATAATCAGGTTTGAGTCGTATTGCCATACTATAGTCGTTGATCGCCTCGTCAACCTCGCCTTTGTCTACATGAGTCACTGCACGACTATAATAAATCTCCGGAAGGTCTGGTCTGAGTTGTATAGCCATCTTGTAGTCTGCCATAGCCTCGTCAAA
Organism: Candidatus Poribacteria bacterium; assembly: GCA_965200345.1. Lineage (GTDB taxonomy): Bacteria > Poribacteria > WGA-4E > WGA-4E > WGA-3G > WGA-3G. The sequence goes on along the minus strand of OZ241378.1, from coordinate 6,008,408 downwards.
CTGACGCTGTCTACTATAGACATTGGCGCGGTTGCTATAGGCCTCGGCATAGTTGGGCTGCAATTTTATCGCTGTACTATAGTTTTGGATGGCAATATCAAGCATCCCTTTTTTCCTGTAGACAACTCCAAGATTGTAATAGACTATGGCATGATCAGGACTCAACCGTTTTGCCATGTTAAGGTCTTGGATGGCAAGGTTAAAGTCGCTGTTACTTTCGTAAGCAGCTCCGCGATTATTATAGGCATCAGCATCGTGTGGATTGAGTTCAATTGCCTGTGAGTAAGCTTTTATCGCCATCTCTATTTGCCCGAGCATCATTAGAATGTTACCTCGTTGAAACGCGATCTCAGTGCGCAGTTCTGTTTCAGATGTACCGGACGACAGATCTGCTTGAGATTGAATTTTGTGAATGGATCTTCGGACACCATCTACCACACTTTGCCAACCCTCGCTTTTATCACTCCATTTGGTAATGGGTAGGCCTTTGTCCGGCAGGGCTTGGAAATCGCTCAGTTGATGATTTTTCCAATCGCAATGCTCAAGGATAATTGGGATGATTCTTATCTTTTCATCTAAGGCTACTCCCAATTCTTTGTTGCAGTTCTCAGAAGCAAGGCTATGGGAGGAGACAAGGTAGAGCAGCATGTCCGAGGTAGGGAGGTGTGTAGAAAAAAATTTCTTCCCGCCACCTATCACCAGGGACTATTTCGTTGTCATGCCAGATGCTTATTAAACCTTCATTCTTCAAAATAGCAAGGCGCGTTATCAATTCGTCCTTTGCTTCGGAATCTTTATGCGCGTAGGTAATAAAGATCTTTAGTGGTTGCTCACTGCTTTTTTTCCCTTTTAGTAAATTCCTTATTGATTTGGACTCCTTTCGGCTTCAAGTTCTTGAATAGATTGCTCAATAGAAGTTTTGAGACGCTGATTTTTTGGATTTTTTGCTTTATCTGCTAGTTTCAATGCGGTTTGGAAATCTCGCTTTGCTTCCTCCCTTCTACCTAATCCCTCCTTCTTCATAAGTCCTCGAAGGTAGTAAATGTCAGCCCAATCAGGTTTTATTTCGAGTGCGGCATCGAAGTCAGCAATAGCAGCCTCATACTGACCTTGTAGGCTTTTTGTCACTCCCCGATCTTTGTATACTTGGGAATAATCAGGTTTTATTCGGAGTGCGGCATCAAAGTCGACGATAGCAGCCTCATACCATTCCAACTTCCCCTTCGCAATTCCTCGACCATAGTAGGCTTTAGCACTAGATTTTATTCGGAGTGCGGCATCAAAGTCAGCGATAGCAGCCTCATACTGTTTCAATTGGGTCTTCGCAACTCCTCTATTACTGTAGGCATTAGCCAAATTGGGCTTTATTCGGAGTGCGACATCAAAGTCGACGATAGCAGCTTTATGTTGCAGCAAAACGCTTTTCATAATTCCTCGACCATTGTACGCTTCAGCATAATCAGGCTTTATTCGGAGTGCGACATCAAGGTCGGCGATGGCAGCCTTATACTGCCTCTTCATATACTTTGCATGGCCCCGATGATAGTATGCTTCGGCCGAATCCGGTTTTAGTAGGTTTAGGGAAAAAACTACTCTACCAAATTCCGACTCCCAAGCATCTCGCTTTACACTTCCATTATTAACGCCTAACACCAACAAACCAGCATTCTGCAGTGTCCTATTCTCACGAATCTTTTGGAGGAAGTCATCGGTTTCTAATCCTACCTCCGCTGCAGCGTGTGTTGCATCCAGCGGTCCGTCAAATTGCTTGACCAACTGCTGTATCGGTTCGCTGCCACCGAAGACTCCACCAGCGGCTGCAATCGCCCGCCGATAACGCGCAATATCCCCTTGGACAAGATTATCCATCTCGGATTTCTCCACATAGAGACGCAACGCCTGTGCTTTGTCATAAGATGGGTTCGGATTCTGTTCAATCACCGAACGCATCTGATCTTCAAATGTTTTCATTCCTTCTGTATGGCACCCCATGCAGGAGAGTCCATTACGAACAACAGGATCTCTTGCCCCAGCGTTTGAAACGATGTTAATCGGTGCCTCATCAAGCCGATCGCCCGTCGCTGTGGAAAGATAGTACGCCTGCAATCCATTGGGAAGATTGAAAATTATCTCGCCACCGTCATGGGTGAAGTCAAGCGGATGTGTGAAGATGTTCTGTGTGCCTATGTTTCCTGCAAAGTCGTAGGATTTCCAATACGCCCCATACCGAGATTTATGGCGTTCCACGATACGGTTGTTGACTGACACACCAGACTCGTTAAAACCCGCACGCCAGACGCGAACACCTGGAGCGTTCTTTAAATTTTCGGCGACGTTCACCTCAAGTTGTGTTTCTAATTGCTTATCTGTTTCCGGCAAGCCAAGAATCTCGTGGTAAAGCGGTGGCAGTGAGGCGGTGGCGATGAACCAGTCAGCGCGGACGAACGGCAATTCACAGTTTGTTTCTTGGCATAAAGTCGTATAGGTTGACGACTTTAGCTGCACACCGTAGGGATATGCCTGCTCAATTTTATACCACTTATCGCTTTTGATGTCCCACTCGTAGTGCCGTAGGTCAATGTAGAAGATTGTTTGCTCTTGGTCGATGGGTGTCGGCTTTATTACCTCGGCACCCCACGAGAGACTGTTGACCAATTTTGACAAGGCCTTCCGATAGGCACGGAGGTTGTCATCGCTTGCTCCAGCGTTGTAGAGATGTGTCAGTGTAAAATAGCGTGCGAAGGAACGGTCAAAAGCAGTGAGCGATGTCACATGGGTATGGATAGTTTTGAGCATCGCCTCGGTTGTGATGAAGTTGCGTTCGGGTTTGGGAATTGCCTCCCAATCTGGCGCGCCTGCCTCAATCCAACGTTGAATCGTGGCGATCGCTTCGGAATCCAGAGGTTCTTGTCCCAACGGCATTTGGGAACCATTGTCCGTGTCGCCAAGCAGTCGTGTGTAGAGTTCGGAGGTATCGGGCTGACCTGGAATGACTGAGCGATCTTCAATTAAGTCTTTGTGCTTAATCGTAAGCACATCGCTGTATGATCCGAATTCACCGTGGCAGTCGAGGCAGTGTTGCTCAAAGATAGCAAACGCTTGTTGTGAAATAGGTTGTTGTGCGTATGCGATGTGATGACTCAAAAAGAGCATCAACAGGCAAATGATTGTGCGGAAGGCTTTTAAGTTGCTGTTCATATTTTCTCCTTCGCGTTATACCATTTTTGAAAGGGTTCAAGTTTCGATAATGTTGGAACGTGCGATAAATCGCACTACTACGAACCTATCCGTTTGTAGTAGGGCAATTCTGCGGTGTACTCACCCAAATGCGAAGTGCATTATTGCCCGTCAATTACCCAAATATTTTCTTAAACTTCATACAGGCTATGCTACAATCTAAGAGTTCACTGGATTTGACGAAAAAATTTAAGGTGTTACTGCCTTCACGCAACGAAATCCACGAGCCTTGTTCGTGATTTTGGGGGTGAACCTTGTCCGATCAGAGACTCGCACAAACTTAGCATCACTCACCCAAGATCCGCCGCGTAACACACGGACAGTTTTAACGTTTGTCCAATCGGATAAGATATTATCCATAGTTCCACCGGCAAGTGGATTATGACTTGGAGAAATAGCGTAAAAGTCGGGATTGTATTCATCAAGGCACCATTCCCAGACGTTGCCTGCCATATCGTATAAGCCGCTTGCGCCCGGAGGATACGTTCCCACGGGTGTCGTATCGCCGACATTTTCACCATAGTTTGCTTCGTCGGCATTAATGGCATGCCCATGCCAAGAACTCCGCGCTGCGCGCTCCCATTCTGCTTCTGTCGGCAGGCGTTTCCCGCGCCACTCTGCATAAGCCATTACCGCGTACCAACTGACATAAACAACGGGGTGGTTGCCTTTGTCGGGTGGGTAATCATTTCCATTCCAATGCTTCAGATAATCTCCATCGTGGTATTTTTTGGGGATACGATTTTTCTGCCACTGTGGGTTGGCATCAATAAATTCCTTATATTGTGCATTTGTCGTTTCGTATTTGTCCATATAGAACGCATTAAGGTGGACGTTGTGTTGTGGCTTCTCATCAGTTTCCGCATCTTTTCCCCAGCTTCCCATCGTAAAAAATCTGCGTGCCCTAAAGAACGCCATATCAGGTGGGATCGGACTTCGCGGACCTGCCACATCTCGAAGTTTACCATCTATCATTCTAAGATGTCCTTTGATTGCTTTATCGAGAGAATCTGTAAGGTTACCGCGCCAATCCTCTTCTCTTATATAAGTAATAGCGATAGTGTTCGTGGATGGATCGGCTACAGTAAGTCCCCAGATACCCGACCGATCCCCTAACGCGATTGCCTCAACAGTTCTGAGTGTTTTTTTGTCAACCGCGTGGAGGCTCCTAAAGATTCCCGAACCCCCGCCCCAGCGGTCTAAAGGGACAAAAATGTACCGATTCGTTTCAACTGCATACTTAGATAGGATTCTATAATAACTATCGGTCCTGCCATCTTTATTTTTATCGGAGGGGAGTTCTATGTAATCAGGGGTGCGGATTACGTTCTCACCTTGAAAAATTACTTCAGTACTTCCGTCTCCGCTTAACCACTCAACGACAAACGTAGTTTTGGTGAGTGCTTCTTCGAGCGGCATTTCTAATTTAACAAAGTCTTCAGCAGATTCTTCTTTAACTTGCGGTTGTTGTGTATACGCAACGTGTTGGCTCAAGGCTAATATCAGTAGACAAGTGATTATATAAAAGGTTTTCATATCGTCCTCCATTGTATTGGACGGCTACGGCACACGGCGTGTGCCTGCTACTTTTAATTCCATCCAACGGATTGCAAGTACAAACGCCAGAGATTATCTCCCCACAAAAGGACAAGCACAGCGGCACCTGCGAGGAAGGGACCATAGGGGATCGGGCTTTGCCGATTTTTTATCCCTGAGACAATGAGTGTAGTCCCGACAACCGCACCGCTGAATGCAGAAAAGGCTATCACCATCGCGAGTTCGGGCCATGCGCCGAGGAACAATCCGATGAGTACCATCAGTTTGATGTCTCCACCGCCCATCGCTGTTTTGCGTAAGACTGCACTTCCAATCACCGCAACCAACCATAACGCCATGCCCCCTGCAACAGCACCAATAAGGCGTATCAGGAGATACCAAACATCGGCGCGTTGATACGCAATCGCGCAGATGATACCGAAACCGAGAATCAATCCTGTTGCGATGAGAGTATTTGGTATAATATAGTGCTGTGTATCAATGACGGAGATCGGCAGTAGCACTGAGACGAAAGCGATCGCGAGCAGAAATTCGAGGGTCAGCCCGAAACGGTAATATAGAAAGAGAAATATCCCTGCTGTTACAAGTTCAACGAAGGGGTATAGCACGGAAATTATCGCCTTGCAATGCCGACACTTTCCCCGCAAAAGCAGGTAACTCAAAATAGGGATATTGTCGTAAGGACTTATCGGTTCACTACATTCGGGACAAAAGGAGCGGCGTGGCGAATGAATCGATAGATCTTCGCGTGGAATTCGGTAGATACAGACATTGAGAAAGCTGCCGATTGCTAAACCGAAGAGGAAGATGAGTACCGGTATCCAGATTTCAGTCACGGGTTACCACCAATATTTCTCACCGAGCTGTGCGTCGGAGTGATAAACTCTGCTGATTTCCGCAACACCGCCGACTCGATATTTTTCGGGGGCACGTGGGTGATTTTTCGCTATCCCTACCTTATAGCTATCTTGAAGAAGTACATAACGACCTCCCCAAGGCGTTTCAGGAACAGATCCCAGATAATTCCCGCGCCACCCCTCAACACCTGGATCTGTCACCAGTGCGTCCAAACTCATTGGATAATCCCCGGTGTGCCTATAGTACTTCTTGATAGCAACGGCGACGGTTTCAACGTCTATATCTGCTGTGCCTACCTTACGCTGTTCTAACCACGGTGGAAAAGAGAGTACGCCAATCACAGCAATTATGGCAATGAGAATAAGCAGTTGAAGGCGGGTCATTCCGCCGTTTTTGATGATATTGTTTTGTAGCATCGTTAGCCCAAACTATTCCTCGGAATCCGGACGGGAAATACCGTACTTATTCATTTTTTTATACAAGTTGCTTCGCTCAACCTCTAACGCCTCCGCTGTGCGCCGGATGTTCCAGTTAAATTCTTCCAAAGCTGCCAGAATGCACTGCGCCTCGGCGGTATCCATCATCTGACTTAAGGCGGTTCCCGGTTTGTAGAGTGCTACACTTGGCAGCGACTGTAAGGCACCAGGATCCAAGGCATCATCTGAAAGTTGAGATGGCGTGGACAATTGGGGTATTAGGGAAAGAGCCTCCGCAACATCTGGTGCCATGACGACATCTCTGTTCACCATAATAAGGAGGCGTTCGACGATGTTCTTTAACTCTCGGATGTTCCCGGGCCAGTTGTAACTTTGAAACACGGTATAAGCCCCCGGATCAATGGCTTTGGGAGTAGAGCCCATGTTGAGTTGCAGACGTTCGGCGAAGTACTGGACTAACAACGGAATATCCTCTGTGCGTTCCCGAAGCGGTGGTACCTTAATAGGCACAACATTCAATCGATAAAAAAGATCCCGTCGGAACTGTCCGTTCTCAATCTCTTGAGATAGATTTTTGTTAGTCGCAGCGATAATCCGTACATCCACTATCCGAATCTGATTGCCGCCGAGGCGTTCGACTTCACCGGTTTCAATGACGCGGAGCACCTTTGCTTGCGCCTTTAAGCTCATATCTCCAATTTCATCAAGAAAAAGGGTGCCACCGTCTGCGAGTTCAAAGCGTCCCTGCCTTCGGGAGTCGGCACCCGTAAACGCGCCGCGCTCATGTCCGAAGAGTTCGCTCTCAATGAGTTCATCGGGCAATGCAGCACAGTTGAGAGGGATAAAGGTTTTCGCCGCACGGCTGCTCTTTTGATGGATCGCGTTAGCAACCAGCTGCTTACCAGTGCCGTTCTCGCCAGAGATCAGAACACCGAGTTCGCTGCCAGCGACCCGGTCAATCTGTGAGCGAAGGTGCGAAATAGCGGTGCTCTCACCCACCATCTCATCAATAGGCACAATTTGTGATTTCAGAATCTCATTTTCTTGCGATAAGCGCGATATTTCAAGAAACGGCTGAACATTGGACAGAAGTTTATCGATGCCGATCGGCTTGGTGATGTACCGTTTTGCGCCGAGTTCCATTGTTTTAACGGCGATTTCGATATCCTGCTGCGCGGACATCATCACGACATTTAGTTCAGGATAGCGTTCACGGAGTTTCACAAGTGTCTGGACACCATCCATACCGTTTTCCATACGGATATCCAACAGCACCAGATCAACATCCGTTTTCATCGCCTGTTGCAAGGCTTCCTCACCACTCGCGGCTGTAATTGCTTGATATCCCCGCATCTTGAGGCCTTGGGATAGCATCTTAAGTATATTTTTTTCGTCGTCTACAATCAGAAAAGTTTCCATTATCTTTCGTCCTAACACATCGTGTTTAAAGTTCATTCTTGAGTGTCTATTGACCGTTCTTCTGTTTCCAGTTTAGGTCCCAAACCTATGAGCGGTGTCAATTCTTCCGGTTCTGGCGTTAATTCTTCGGGACGTTCAGATGGGTTGTCTGAGAAACAGATACGGACCGTTGTACCTACGCCCTCGGTACTTTGAAAATCAATCTCGGCACCATGTTCGGCAACAATCTGTCTGACAATTGGTATTCCGAGTCCTCTTCCTTCTGTTTCTGACTTCGTTGTGTAATATGGCACAAAGAGATTCGCCAGGATTTCATCGGACATGCCGTGACCGGTATCATGGATTTCCAGTGAGACCGTGCCGTGGGTGTCCGTGTTTATTGTCCGATCGTCTTCACTGTTTTCGTTATTCTGTGGATCCGCCTGTGGTGAATTTGGCGTGAAATGGGTTTTCACCGTAAGCGTCCCGCCATCAGGCATTGCTTCAATCGCGTTTTTCAGGAGATTACCGAGCACCTGTGCGATCTGCTCTGGGTCAAGCAACAGTTGTGGAAGTGCGCCTAACTCAGTTTCAACCTGAATCTTAGAAATGTTTTCGAGCCAAAATTCATCGGTAGCATTCGAGTGTGTCAAGTCCTCATGTTCTGAAATCACCGCCGGACCTTCATTTTCCCGATCGAGAACTGGTACCTGTCCACCCGTGTATAACGTCAAAATAGACTTCACAATATCATTGAGTTGGCTGGGTTTTTTCTGTGGTTTCGGCATCCGTGCAAATTGATGAAACTCATCTATTAACTTTCCGATGCGATCAACTTCTTCAATGACGGTGTCTGTACACTCCCTAAATATCTGCTCGAAAACCTTAGGTTTAGATTTTGCCTGTTGCAAGTTTTCCACAGAAAGCCGGATCGGAAAAAGCGGATTTTTGATTTCGTGTGCCACCTGTCGTGCGACATCTCGCCATGTTGCTGCCCGTTCTGCCGCCATACGCTCCTCTAAACTTAACTTCAGGTCTCGCGCCATCCGATTAAACCCATCCGCAAGTTGTCCTATCTCATTGTGCGATTGAATTACAACGCGATGATCGAGATTACCGGCAGCGATATGGCCAACTCCTTCACGTAAAGTTGCAATCGGACGGGTGATGCGACGACTGATGATATAACTAATGAGGTAAACCAACACCAGCCCAACGACACCACTTAAAAGCAGTGTGAGTGTAAGCTCCTGCTGCCATTTCATCTGGCGTGCATGCGAATATGCGACGATTAAGTCAACAGGCGGTGTCTCACGTGTCGTCGCGAAGGCTGAATTGAAAGGTGTTATTCGAGAAGCGGTATAAGTACTCCCTTCGGTCTCTTCTGATTCCTCTAAAGTCACTTTTTGTCGGAGTTGAGAATCGGAAAGCAATTGAGTTCGATCGTCAAGTGGGACGTGTCGGGCGGCATTATTCAATGGAAGCCAATTCTCTGATTCCATCGCTTTCGATTCGGTACTAAAACCTACTGTGTCCGATGTTTGCGGCTTTCCGACAAGAAAAATCGGATGCTCATCTGACTGAATATTCGTTTGGGTTGTTTCCAGCCATGTTTGCAAACGGTAGCCGCCTGTAACGAAGCCCCACTCGCCCGATTCCGTTACTTGAACCACGAACTGTAGTCCGAGATCGCTCTGTTGCGGAATACTTCTGAGTTGTATATGTCCTTCCTCGCTGTTGATTGAATTATATATGCGTGGATTTCCCCGTGCCTTTGGGATCGGGTATAGAAGTTTACCATCTGCAGTGCCATACTCGAAGACATCAAAGTCCGGCGTGGGCAGGTAAGGAAAGGTGTCTTCTCTGTCTATGGCGCGAAGGAGTCTCTCATCAGCGGCTGTCGCGTGAACATCCTTCTCAACTTTGTTGAGGAAAGCTTGGTAATTATTTGAAATTTGGGCGCGAAGCGTCTCAACAGAGGCATCAATGTACCGTTTAAAAGCGAGTCGAATCAGGAAACTGGTACTCCCAAAAACAACACCAAACATGACGAGGAAAACGAAGCCGTAAGCGATAAAAATCTTATCATGAAACTGTAAAGTGGAGAGTCTATTCCTCATTTTATGGCACAACTTGTGAATTGTCTTTGCTTTAAACTCAGAAAATATGTGACACGAGAGGGATTATTTTTTAACCACCTACTTGCTATCCGCAATCGGTGCCAAGGCAAAAGATCGGAAATTCCGCTTGTAGCCTTCAACACCATCTTGGAGATATGTTAACTCATTTCCGCCGTCGGTGTCAAGGTGCAAATCTTGGAGCCTGCCTTTTACGGCGATGGTATCCATTAAAACACGCATCAGTTGACACACAGACTGGATATCCCGTTTTGGAAGGGTTAACATTGCATTGGATACACCTTTCTCGCTAAAATCCAAGGCAGTGCCACGATAGGAAGCGGTCTGCAGATGTGTCATTGATAACCCTTCAAAGTCGGTTAACTTCTTGTCCATCTGAGTATCTCTCGGTAGCACTAAATCGGGGCCGAGTTCCTGCCAGTGGATAAAGAGGACGACTTTATCTCGCGGACCGGCGATGATGCCATTGAGGATTGAGTGATTACTCGTAGGTCCCTTGGCATTTATGACGTTAGGACCAGTTCCCCGTTCTTGAATAGATTCTGTACAGAGTTGAACGAACCACTCACCGAGGCAGCTGTTATCGGCATAGTTATAGAAAACAATAGTCCCTTTGTCCTCAACTTCTTCAGCGAGGTTGATCCACCGAGCGAGTTGATAGGCGACGTTGTCTTGATGTTCACACGGCAGAAAAAAATCCTCGTGTGCTTGTTTCACACCGTCCAGTGCAGCACGGACGCGAGTCTTTGGGGTTTCATCTTTTCCGGCTGTCATCGCGAGGAAGAACAGACCGACTGGCGAGAAGGCTGAAAACCGTCCGCCGACACCATCAGGGACAGGAAGCAACGTGTCGCCGTAGAAAGATGATTGTTCATGCATTCGGAACAACACGCTATCAGCAGTGAGTCCGGTTGTCGCAAGGACATGTTGCCGCCAGTTTTCATCACCAAGTACTTCACGGATAATCATCAATGTCGCCATTGTCTCGGTTGTTGTGCCAGATTTGCTGATGACGTTGAAGAGTGTTTTCTGGAGGAGATTCCGTGTTTTGAGCATCTCAATTAAGCCGACGAGTTTGCGCGGATCAAAGGTATCACCTGTAAAATAGACCTCTGGCGCACCGCCGCGTTCTTCAGTCGATAGCAAGTTATGGTATGGATGATTGAAAGAATCGTGAAAGACACGCGCACTTAGATCAGAGCCACCTATACCGATGACAACCAGTGCCGAAAAATCTTCGCGGGCACGCGTGGCTAACGTCGTGACTTTGGCGATATCCGTCTCTTGGAGATGGCTGCGGGTCCAAGCACGAAGTCCACGTTCCAATTCGGCAAGCGGTGCTGATACCTCCTCCTGAAATAGCGCGTGAATTCTCTGCAAAACGGTATCAACCTTCTGTTGTGCGGTCTTCCCCTCGCCGCCGGTAGCGGGGAACGAGGCTGCTGCCCCTTCACCAATCGAGAAACAAAGTTTTCTATCCAACAAAATCTCCTTTTTGCTAAATTCTTCCATACTTGTCCGAGAGGCGGACGATATCTTCTTCATCAAAGTGCCCGAACGAGATTTCGAGGATCCGATAGTCTTTCGATTCACCGATGAGTTGATGCTTCGCACCTTGTGGAATAAACACAGGTTCCATAGGTTCAGGACGTTGAATGGTGCCATTAAGTTTCAAACAGGCACCCTCATCAAGCGGAATCCATAACTCACTCCGATGATGATGATACTGATAACTCACCTGCTCCCCTGCCCGAATTTCTAAGATTTTGACAGTGACAGGTTGATTGAGTACATATTGTATGAAGCTACCCCAAGGTTTTTCAACTGTTGTGATCTCTTGAAGTTCTTGCGCGGATAATTCCATAATTTATTCTCCGAACTGCGATGCACATCTATGAAAAAATGCTTACAAAAATACGATAGATAGTGTATCATATAGGCAGTCCGGTAGTCAACCAAAACTGGGGCACGCTAAAGGCATTCAGTTTTCAGTGAGGCCATTTAACTCAGAAACCGGTGGCTTTTCCGACTTCAACGTTACGGCACACGGAGCGTGCCTACTACTATGTTTAAAGATTCGATTTCAACACTCATTGAGAATAGCATTACGGAAAAGGTATTTCCTGGGACAGTTGCTTGTATCCTTACCGATAAAGAGGTGCTTTACCACGAATCTTTTGGCTGCCGATCTATAAAGCCGAAACGACTGCCGATGCTTCGGACGACACTGTTCGACTTGGCATCGCTGACAAAGCCGATTGTCATCGGGACGCTCTGCATGCAGCTTGTTGAGAAAGGCAGGTTCTCCCTCAGTACACCTGCTGAGAAATACTTGCCAGCCTTCGGACAGAAAGGCGTAACGCTTACCCATCTGTTGACACATACTTCAGGACTTCCGGCATGGATACCGCTCTACCTACGGGCAGGATCCCGCGAGCATGTTATTTCTTATCTCGGTGAGGTGGCATTGGAATCTCAACCCGGAGAGAAGGCGGTATACAGTTGCTTAGGGTATATTGTGCTCGGTGCGCTGCTTGAAAAGGTAACGAAACAGCCGCTTGATCAATTGGCGCGAGAGCGGATATTCGCACCACTCGGTATGGAGCAGACGCGGTTCAATCCGCCCCAAGCGTGGTGTGGGAATTGTGCTGCCACTGAGGATTCCAACAGTTTTGAACGTCGGATGGTAAACTATGAACGCTACGACTGGCGAGAAGGTGTGATTATCGGACAGGTCCACGATGAAAACGCGCATTTTCTCGGCGGTGTTTCAGGCAATGCGGGACTCTTCTCTACATCGACTGATCTCGGAAAGTTTTGCAGGGCGTTAATGGACAACGGCGGGACGCTATTACGTCCGGAGAGCCTCAGCACGATGCGTCAAGTCGCCTCAGCAGAAGGGGAACGCCGCTGCATCGGTTGGGCAGTGACAGATGATAGATGTCTTTATCATACAGGGTTCACGGGTACTTCAATACGGATATGTTTGAAGAGAAAACTCGCTGCTATTCTGTTGACAAATCGGGTACACCCTGATGCTGACCGACGCGGTATTATCGAATTTCGGAGGATGTTCCATGAAATGGTTTTCGGTTATCGGTTATCAGTCATCGGTTAAGAGGGTTTAGATATACCCATATTGTCTATGTTACCCTCTTGTTACCGATAACTGAAAGATTTTCTGAAAGAAAAGCGAACCGAAAACTGATAACCATTCCCTCCGATAACTACAAAAAACGAAAAGATGGATGTTCCAGCAAAATCACAACAAACAGAATTAGGGTTGAGCATCTTACTCAGCGAGAAAAGTGATTGGATTCGAGGAAAATCAATCGGGCTGATTACAAACCATACTGGGGTTGATGCTACGCTACGTAGCAACTATCGGCTTTTTGCTGAAGCACCCGAGTGTCAACTCTCCGCGATTTTTTCGCCAGAGCACGGACTCTGGGGAGCGGTACAAGACGGTATCGCTATCAATAGTGTTGATACATCTGATGAAAATCCATTAAGCGTGCCGATTTTCAGTCTGTACGGACAGTCGATGCGTCCAACAGCAAACCAACTTGAAGGCATAGATCTGCTTGTCTATGATATGCAGGATGTCGGCGTGCGTTATTATACCTATATTTCGACCTTACTACATGCGATGGAGGCAGCCAGCGACTATGGACTTGAACTCATCGTTGCTGACCGACCGAATCCTATTACCTGCACTGCTGTAGAAGGACCGGTATTGGCGAGCGGCTCTGAATCGTTCGTAGGTATACATACGATTCCAGTTCGTTATGGGTTGACGATCGGTGAGTTGGCGATGTTGTTGAAAGCGGAACGCGTGCCGTCCTGTCAACTAAAAGTGGCGTGGATGCGCGGATATAAACGCGGCATGTGGTACGATAACACCGGTTTGCAATGGGTGCCGCCATCGCCGAATATGCCGACGCTTACAACCGCAGTGCTTTACCCGGGTTTATGTCTCTTTGAAGGCACAAATATGAGCGAGGGACGTGGCACGACAAAGCCGTTTGAGTACATAGGTGCGCCTTGGTGCGATGGCGAAAGGTGGGCAGAACTTCTGAATAACCGTCAACTGCCGGGGGTTCGGTTCCGTCCGGTTGTTTTTACACCTGCGCCAGTCGCTGAGACCACAAAACACGCAAAACAGGCGTGCGGCGGCGTTGCAATCCACATCGCCGGCAGAGAGCAATTCCGACCAATAGAGACCGCCCTCCAGATGTTATCTGTGCTAACTGTCGAATACAGAGACGATTTTGAATTCTTACCTGCGCATTTTGATAGATTAGCAGGAAACACCTGGCTCCGAGATGCCCTGTCAAATGGAGAATCAGTGGATGCGATTCGGGCGCGGTGGGAGCGAGAACTTCAGACGTGGATTGACAAAGCAAAACAGCATCACGTCTACGCTTAGAGAACACAGATGGAAGATTTTTTTCGACTTCTCAAGAAAGATAAAAAATATGTTATCGGTTTAATGTCCGGTACCTCTGTTGACGGTATTGATGCTGCTATCGTTGAAATTACTGGACACGGCTTGGAAACGGAAGTAGACCTCATCGCTTTTGAGACCTTTCCCTTTCCATCCGGCGTGCCACAACGCATCCTTTCCCTCTGTCAACCCGATACCGGTCGCGTTGATGACATCTGCGAGATGAATTTCTATATTGGACACCTCTTTGCGGAGGCGGTGAAATATATTCTGCAGAAAAGTAGAATGTGCACCAACGATATTGCCCTCATCGGCTCACACGGACAAACAATTCATCATCTGCCAAAAGACACAAGCGCTGATTGTAACGATTCTCGTTATCCCTCAACACTACAGATCGGCGAACCTGCGGTCATCGCGCACGAAACTGGGATTCCAACGATAGCGGATTTTCGCGTCGCTGATATGGCAGCAGGTGGGCAAGGCGCGCCGTTGGTATCATACATCGACTATCTGCTGTTCCATAACAGCGTTAAAACAGTCGGACTCTTGAACATCGGCGGAATTGCGAATCTCACGGTACTGCCTGCAAACGGAACGTATGATTCCGTCTGTGCTGCGGATACAGGTCCCGGCAACATGTGTATTGATGCTGTTGTAACAGAAATCACGGAAGGGGTGGAACACTACGATAAAGGCGGCAAACGCGCCGCACAAGGCACACCACACCAACCGCTCATTGACGAATGGTTAAAGCACCCGTTTTTCCAACTGTCTCCCCCAAAAACCACCGGACGTGAGATGTTTGGACACACTTATGCAATGGAATGTCTGGCGGACTGCCGTGAACACGCACTTTCAGACAACGATTGCATCGCGACGTTGACTGAATTGACGGTCCAGACGATTGTCGGCTATATCGAACGATTCATAACAGGACAGAACCCGATAGATAGGCTGTATGTGAGCGGTGGTGGTGTCCACAATCAGACAATCATGCATCGGCTGAGCGAGGTATTAGCCAATACAGCGGTTGAATCTGTGGACAACTCTGGTATCTCAGCGGATGCGAAGGAGGCGATTGCGTTCGCGATTCTGGCGAACGAGACACTCCACGGAAACGCAGGGAATCTGCCTTCTGCAACCGGCGCATCTGTTCGGAAAGTTCTGGGTAAGTTCGTGTGTCCATGATTTCTTGGGAAATCCTAATACATGGGCGATGCATAAGCAAAGACCGAAATGTAAACCAGTTTTACGGGATACATGATGGGTGGTATTCCTTTCAATCAGTTACCTTAGCAGTGAGAAGCGTCCCTTGGAAATATCTATCCACAGAGAGGTCGGCGGAATAGGGTTCTCCGCCAAAGCCCGAAAAGGTTGAGCGTGACGTTCCAAAGGAAAAAAGGATCGTGATGACGATTTAGTCTTGTGCTTTTCGGTTTGTTTCAGAGATTAATCGGTTTATGGTTGCCTCGCCGATACTTTCCGTCCACCGAATTTTGATTTCAGTCAAGAATGAGTCTCGGAAAGATTTTGGGGTGTTCGCGAGCCGGGTGGAAAGTGCGTTCATGTCTGTGATTTCTCGGAAGACCTCAATGTAGTAGAGTCGGTCATCAAGGTTTGGGACTAACTCAATAAATTTTTTCGCCGAAAAATCGGGGATTTGCAGCAGAAATTCGATTTCATTGAGACGTGCTTGCTGTTCAACAGCGTACCCTTTGAACCAGTGGATGAACTCCGTAGTTCTTTCACTGCTGCCATTTAATGTGAGTTTCTCTGTTCTCACGTCTGCTATTTGTGCTTCTCGAACTTCTATGATTGCTTCTAACCCTTCAATCACCGCCTCAAGTTCGTCTAACGTAGGTGGTGGATCTGCCTGCATGCCAAGCCGTATTGCCAGTTGTTGCCGACGCTTATAGTTTTCACGCTCTGCTTGAAGTTCTAGGGCATGTGCTTCTTTGTGGAGCTGCTCCAGGGTTCCCCCTGAATCTTCTTCCTGTGTTATTTTAACACATCCATTGAAAAGATAAAGAGACAGACAAATCATTATCGCAAGCATGACTGCGGCGATATGAGTATGTTTAGTTAAAAACATGAGGTTCTCCTTTTATAACTTCGACCTCCGGTGCAAAGGACGGTTACCAGACGACCTTAATACTATGGTAGATTTTAGAATTAATTGGACATTAGCACCGGCACTGCCTCCCAACCTCACCAGCGGAAACGGTGCACCAAAATGCGGTTGGATAACAGGTCTCTCAACATCTCTTATGCTCCTTTTGGCAAGAACATCAACACTTAAATATCGGGATTAAGGCTTTGGTGGGGTATCTGCTGTGTATGGACAAGCAGGTGCCGGATACGGACAGACCTGATCGCGGGGTGCCTCTGGGTATTCCTGCGTGTGTGTAAACAAACAGACGATTACACTCGCACCTATCAGCAGCAGAAGTGGCAGTAAACGCTTCAGTCGTTTCCATACAGAGAGGATCAACACCATAACCTATTAAAACCCAAAAGGAAGATTGTTTTCAAGACCTATTCAGCACGCGCTGAGCCCATCAAGAAAACAGGTGAGAAGATAATAGCCAGCCCTCATAGAAGGCATCGTTGCTATTTCGGGCGAAGGGCGAAAACCTAAGTTAACTCGTGGTATTCCAATGGCACTGTTGAATCTCTTATCTCTGGTGTGAGAAACGTTCTTTGAAAGTGTTTATCCACGGAGATGTATCTAACTTCAGGGTGGTTTGTTGTCCTGCGCTGTCAAGTACTATCTGCTTGGATTGGATGTCAAGGACTTTAGTGTTTACATCAAGGGTATCACCGATGCTGACGATGGGCGTCTTATTTCCGGCAGTGGAAACCTGGATAATCGCCTGGGGTGGTGTTTTCTCGTCGGTGGGCAGGATTGTGCCGAGCAACCGATACGGTTCTTTTCGACGTGGCGGAGCCCAACCCAGCGGACGGAAGAGGTTGTTGTTTATGATGGTGCGGTAGAAATCCGATTGATAGGGCGGAAGATCGGAAGCGTGGAAGGGGCGCACCGGGGTGCGGGGTTGATTGTCGAGGCGAGAGAGTGCATTCGGTGGGATATCCTTGACAGGTGAGGGTTCAGGTATCGGTGGCGAAGGCGCGGGAAAATGCGCCACAATGACAAGGGTTCCGAGTAAAATCAACGCGCCAGCAATCAAAAGACCACCAGCGCGTCGGTTGAAAAGGGTTGATTGTGTTTCAGCCATCAATCGAAATATCTCGCGACTACTCCCGACACCGCCAGCTTGACGACGCACCACACGACGACGGCTTGCCACCGCTACAGAGCTGCCACGATTGACCGCAGGCAGGACGCATACACGTCCGAACCCGGTGTCGATTCACCAAAGAACTGTTATTCGGATTATACGTATGTCCCGCAGAGCAGATCGCAGAATTCCCGGAGTTGCCGTCGCCTGAATTCCCATCGTTATTGTTATTGGAACTCGGATAGGAATGGGTGTGTGATGAACACTGATAGTATGTCCCTGAAGAACAAGAAACACCATTCTCCTGTGGACATGAGACGCTTTGTGTATGATACGACGAAGCAGAACACAAACGCCCGAGATGCTCACCACACGGCAACATCTTTCGATGATGTCGGCGTGTCTCGGATGTGGATGGCTTAGAACAGACATAATACAGATGGCTCCGACATGGAAATGCCACCTCACGATGCGAAAACGATTCGTTTGATGGATAGGTATGCCCACAGGCTCCCGTGACTTGCGGGTATGTGTGCGTATGTGAACACAAATAGAAGTTGGTTGCGATACAACTGGAGTCCGTCGAACAACTCGCTTGGAGGGAATGATCGCCGGACGCTGTGAGACTGTGGCCACACGGGCGTGTCTGTGGTGTTGTCTCGCTACTACCAGGGTTCCCCGCATTGCCGTTGTTTGCGTTGTTATTATTGTTGTTACTACTCTGGAGAGCACTATCCGTGCCTTGCGGAGGCAACGAAAACGTCCGTGCATCTTTGGCAGTTTTCTTGCGTGCCGCCCATCTAACAGGCGAATTCGGTGCCCAGTCGGCATGAACATGCGTCGTACCGGAATACAGTTGAGACCAACGTGCTCGATTCGGTTGGGGGATCGCATAGGCAGCATCCACCATATCTTGCCTGTCTAATGTGCCGTTGCCATCAAGATCTTTGCCTGCTACATCCAACGCATACCCATACATGTGTGGACTCAAACCGCTTGAACCTGCATGGTGGTGGTTGTGATGCGGATTACGATAACCGCTGTTCAATGTGAAGTTACTCTTCGTCAAAGCAGCTTTATTCCCGCGATAATCTGTATTCATCTGATTAATCCACTTTTGATACCAACCTGATAGCCCCTCGTTGAGCATTTTCTCGTAGTGTCCGAAGTCGTAGGTGTCTTCACTTTTAAATTCGCTGCGCTTAGGGATCGGTCTGTTCAGATCAACATACTCCTGACGCACTTGGTCTATGTCGTCTGCCTTCAACACCAACTCCGTTTCCACTTCTTGACCGTCTTCGGTATCCGCAGTGAACTTAAGCGTGAACCCTAACTTCTTGTTACCACGATGCAGTGGGGTCCGCTCGTGCCGTCTATGGTTGTTCTCGTCTTTACATATATCTGGCTTCGCCGTCGGAGTATACGCAGGAACGCTGATCGTACCGACAACATTAAATGAGGTGCCTGGGTCCAACTTCGACGGATGCTTCGTACCCGACCAGTTTTTCTGCGAGGTAACAAGTTTCATACTCGATGGGTCGGCATTAGGAACAGTCCATGAAACCGTAGATGGATCAATCGGTGAGACACTATCCCCTTGATTGCCGTCATAACCCACAGACGCTGTAAAATGGCATTTATCCTGTGTACTCGTGATAAACGAGGTCGGATTATCGTTACTGCTGTCCGTACTTTTATCACTCCGACCAATCTGCCACGACTTGAACTTCACCGACGGCTTACCCAACAGACTTGATCCCGAATCCGATTGCCTCTGGGTCGCTGAAAAGATTGGAAACACAACTGAAAACAAATAGAAAAAAAACAAAAACCGTTTCAACATACAAATAACCTCCTATTACCTCAACACGGAAAGTGCTTCACTGGCACGCTTTACATCCGCATACCTATAAAACTCGTTATCTTCATCTGCAGCGATCACCTCTAACTTCGGGATGATGATGTGGTCAACAATACCGCCGAGATCACCGCGATACCGCGCACCAAGACGACCTAAACTCTCAAAAACTGCCAACCGAATATCTCCTCCCTCTGTCACGCCTTTTTCAAGATACGGCAGAATGTAAGGCAAGGCTGGCGGACCGATAGTATCCAAGCCCTCGAACATCGGTTCACCAACAGTGTGCCCTTCACACATGTGCGTGATTAAGACCTCCGCAGCGCGTGGGTCGTTCTGCGCGATGAGTTCTAAAATCTGTTCGATGACGACCTCACCGTGATCTTCGTCCATCAAAATCGGTGGCGGCATCAACTGCGCGATGAGTTGTGTCGCACGCTCGGAATGCACACCGCCCCACGCATACGGATTGTTTTTGATGTATTCAAGCCGTTTATACGCCGCTTCAACGGGATCCTCGTTGGGATCGACGGGCGGAAAATCGGGGGTTGTCGCCGCATTAGGGGGTGTCGTGTTTGGCACAGCGGGTGGCGCGGGTGCCTCGTGAGCCCCCTCATGCCAGGTGCCATCTTCATGAACATGTCCGTCCCGTTCCGTCTCCCTAATAGGTGCTTCTGCTTTCGGTTTCGGCATGGGTTCGACAGGCGTATAAATCTTGATCGGTTCTTCGGGGAGGTCTGTGCGTAGGAAGTAAACGCTCACGACACCACAGACGATAAGAACCAAAATACCTATAAAAATGCGGTTCGATAACAGGTCTCTCAACATCTCTTATTCTCCTTTTGGCAATGACATCAACGCTTAGATATCGGGATTAAGGCTTTGGTGCATTATCTTCGCCGTATGGACAAGTAGGGACCGGATACGGACAGACCTGATCGCGGGGGGCCTCAGGGCATTCTTGGGTGCGTGTAAATAAACAGATCATTACACTCGCACCTATCAGCAAGCACAACCGGCAACAAACGTTTTAGTCGGTTCCATACAGAGAAGATTAACACCATCACCTATTAAAACCCAAAAGGAATATGTTTTCAAGACATACTCGGGGCGTGCTGAACCCGTCAAGAAAACAGGTGAGAAGCTAATAGCAACACCTCATAGAAGGTACAGTTGCTATTTCGGGCAAAGGTTACAAACTTGTCCGATAATAACGTACGGAGGATTCGCACCTCTACCTCACCATAGGTGTCAATTTAGGGATATTCCTCGCCATTTCAGGGTAATGTCCCTATAGATGCCGCCCCTACGGGGCTGTTCCTCCTACGTGTTGCGTTTCTACAAAGATACCATCCCTACGGGATTCAAGAGGTTTTTGAAGTCTTCAAGGTTCCTGTGTAAAACTCGGTTCGGTTAGGAAATCGCACCTACTGGTCTGGGTCTGCGAGAGTTATTTTTTTAAATTGACACTTATGGTTCGCACTTCTACCTCACTCGAACAGATACGTAAATTCACCCGGATATTTCCTCTCCAGCTGCTTTCGGAGGGTTCGCTTACCTCGCCGCCATCGAGTTTTGACAGCACTTACTGAGATGCCCAATATTCCGGCGATCTCTTTCTGTGGCATCTCAGGATCCGCAAGTTTCAATAGGAACACTTCACGCTCGGATTCAGGAAGCCTCTCCACCATATTGTAGACGATCTCCAAGTGTTCTTGCGCAATAACGAGATTGTCGGGTTGTTGATCCCCCGGCGCAGCGTAGGGGACTCCCGTCTCCAGCACACTGTCATCAATCGGTTCGTGTATTCCGCACTTGTATCTGTCTCTGAAATATTTCGCCAAGATTCCACGTCTGATCCTGTAGAGCCACCCTTTGAAACTTTCAGGGTTCTGAAGTGTGGGGAGGTTAACTATCGCCTCAATCAACGTCTCTTGGACGAGGTCTCTTGCATCTTCATGGTTTCCTGTCTCATTCACGAAGAACCGGAAAAGTTTGTCTGTATATCGTTTGCAGAGGGTATCCCACGCCTTTTTATCACCTTTCCGATACGCCTCCACGAGTTCTCCATCGCTCAAACCCTATCAACTCCTAACCATAACTCCATTTAAACGGACTGTTAAGTTTGGTTAGAAAAGGTAGTGACAAAATCGCGCAAAAAGGTGACATTAATTTTGACCTAATTTTTTTCAATAATATCATCGCACATAAACTCGCATAATTGCGGATTCTACGCGTTCAATGTGTTATAAGTGTCTAAAGTGGCAGAAAAGGTGACATTAATGTTAGATTTTTCCGCAGGACTTACCGAAAAAAGTTGACGTAAGCTTCCAAGCAGTCTAATATAATCTACAAGAAGACAAGCAAACACTATGACTTACGCAATTGCTTAGAGAGAGACTTTGAATATCATGAGCGAAGTATCTCACATTAAACCGACTGCACCGTCAAGTGACAACCAATTGCCCCCAGGGTCGTGGACAATTGTCGTTTCTATGGTGGCTATAGCACTTTTAATGTTAGGAGGTGCTGAGGTAGTGTCGGTGAAATCTGAAAATCCAATCCAAAAGGAGAAGTCCACTATGGAGCCAACTTCCGCCCCAGATATGTCTCACATCACTATCGACTTAGCCATCAGGAGAGGTGTCCACAGTGTCGCTTTCAGCCCTGACGGTTCAATAGTCGCAAGTGACAGGGAGAACACCGTCCGGCTCTGGGATGCCGTCACAGGACAGGAAATAGAGAGGGAGAAAAATTTCTGGGTGGCTTTTCAGGGAAACTTCACTGCGGATATCAACAGCGTCGCGTTCAGTCCAGATGGACGGATGATCGCAGGCGGGATCAATGAAAGTGAAGTGATTTGCCTTTGGGACGCTGCCACGGGCGAGAACCTTAGGTTTATGAAGGAAAATGCTCCTAACGGTTTCCATTGGGTCAATACCGTCGCTTTCAGTGTTGATAGCAAGATACTCGCGAGTGGTAGTGAGGACGGCAATCTTTATTTGTGGGAGGTAGCAACGGGTAAGAGGCTGAAAGCCCTTACCGAGGATACGGAGAATATTTTCAGTGTCGCCTTCAGTAGTGACGGAAGAACGTTAGCGAGTGGCAATGCGGGGAACACCATCCGTTTGTGGGATATTGCCACCGGTGAGAAACTGAAAACACTTACTGGACATACGAATTGGGTCTTCAGCGTCGCTTTCAGTCCGGACGGACAGACACTCGCCAGTGGAAGTTGGGACCGCACAATCCGACTCTGGGATCCGACTACGGGGCAACAACTGAAAGTGCTTACTGGGCATACGCTTACTGTGTGGAGTGTCGCCTTCAGTCCGGATGGATTAACACTCGCGAGTGGGAGTCAGGACAAGACAATCCGACTCTGGAATGTCGCAACAGGCGAGCACATCGCAACCCTTACGGGGCACACGGGACCCGTCAAAAGTGTCGCGTTCAGTCCGGATGGTGTAACGCTGGCAAGTGGGAGTTACGATAGCACAGTCCGCCTATGGGACCTTACTTCTCCGTTGCTATTGCGAAAAAGGAAAGAAGAATAGGTTGGATGCGCGTTGCCTGCATGCGCGTCAGCATTTTTGGTTATTAGTTAGAAGAAACCCCCTAAAGAATCAACGGTATGAATGCCTTATGGGCATTCACCGCCCCTTATCAGGGGGACTTTAAGAGGAAATGCGTAAATCCTATGTGAATATATATTAGAGTGTCAATTGTAGACGGGAAAGGACTGCCTGCACCAGAAGCGGGATCATCAGTTCATGATGTCCTGTGAATGTATACCCTTTGCCCCCCATCTCTGTCGGGCGTTTGACGACGTTTTCTACGGGGCGGTATTGCTGGTTCATGTCGAAATTAGCAGCAGTGAAGTGGGATACGGTATGCCCCAAGTTCCGTGCGATGGTTATCGCCTTCAGGAAAACCTCCGGTAGAATCACAGCCGAACCCAAATTCAATACAACGCCGCCACCTTCCAAATCTGTGACTAAGGCTGCCAACAACTGAAAGTCGGTGAAGCTTGCCGCCCCGATAGCAGCACCGTTCGCACTCGGATGTTGATGGATGATATCCGTACCGATGGCGACATGCACCGTGATCGGAATATCGTACTGAACACCTGCTGCAAGGAGACTATATGTGTTGTAGGGTGCGTCCATTTCAATCAGTTGCTTTCCCAATGCTTCACCCATCCCGATGTCTGTATCTGCGCCGCGCTGAATTGCGGTGTTCATCAATTGTCCAGTCTCTTCCCACATCCCGAATTTACCTGTCTGGAGGTAGGCAGAGACATCCTCGGAAGTCTCGCCGATGAGTGCAATCTCAAAGTCGTGAATACTACTGGCACCATTAAAGGCGAAGCCGGTAATTACACCGAGTTTTGCCAACGTGATTAAAAGTGGACTTAACCCGCACTTGATGACATGTCCACCCATCATCACGATGACCGGTTTTTTGTTTTGATATGCAGCAACGATGTCATCAACGAGTGATAGAAAGTCTGGTGCTTTGAGAATCTTCGGTAGACTTGCTAAAAACGGGGATAGGTTGATCTCTGATTTCGGCAGCGTTGCGAAATCGTGAATGGTGGTTTTGTTGATACGCTCCCGAAGAGGATACGTCGTTATGGAAGACATATCAACCGGTTTCCGAGGTTTTTTCATGTTTTTCGTCCTTGGTGAGTTTTGTATAAAAAATTATACCGATAATAAAATAGAAAAGCAACACTGTGCGTTGGTGTAGAATGTTGTCTGCGAGTCCATAAACAAGTGCAGAGATTAGAAATCCACTCGCCCCGATGAAAGTGCCGCTGCCCCAGAAATCATTCGCCTGCCGACCAGCGAAAACCTGCTGATAGATAATCACCACTATCCACAGAAACAGCAAAAGCGAGGGAATGCCGTGCTCAACAGCGATGTGCAGATAGATATTATGCGCGTGATAAGGGACGTTATATTGTTCAGGCGGTCCACTATTTTGATATTCATAACGAAATCTGCCCAATCCGATGCCAGTGAGTGGATATTTTTGAATAAGTTCCAGCGAGGTTTGCCACCACTGCGGACGTTCACCCATGAATCCAATAGGGTGCTCAATCATCGTTTGGAAACGTGCCTTAATATGTTGCGGCACGAGAAATAACGATAGACTTAGGAGTACGATGATTATAGTGGACCCCAAAAGTATACGTTTCCATAATCCATACACAGGTTCAAGTTTCCGCAGTGCTATCACAATGAAGTAGACACCGAGGGAGGCAGTGGCAATGATAGTGCTTACCCAAGCGGCACGTGTAAGGGTCAGCACGAGGTTAGCACTCATCACGATTACAACAGCACCAAGTCCCAAGATTCTCCATATCCGATACTTCTGTTTTGGGTCTTTTCGCCAACTTACCACAAAGTAGCCCATCACGAATGGGAGGCTGAGCGCGAGATACGCCCCGAGGTCGTTTGGCATCTTAAAGGTCCCGGTGAGCCGTTGTTCGATCATGTATACCATCAGATGCGTTTCGTTTGGACGAATCACATACCGTCTCTGCCGCGCGGGATCGTTAATCCGCCATTCATTGGGCTGTTTTGAAGGTGAAATTGAGATGTTTTCAGAGAGCGGTACGTTGCATGCTCGCAATTCGGCGCGAAAGTCTTCCGATATTTGTAAATTTGGATTGTTCCCTCCGTTGAGTTCTTCCTTAAATTGTAACCCGACCCGTCCCATAAAGTCAATCGCTAAACGGGTGTCGTTTGCGTAGTACCAGAGTCCGAGTACAGAAGATATACCTGTTGCTGCGATAAAGGCAATGACGACATGTCTCCAACGGGTACCCAAGCGACTATGAATGACGGCGTAAAAGAGCAGAATCGCACGGAGTAGTTTCCAGAAATAACCGAGGCTACTCGTGGCGGGGTGTGGTGCCAAGAGACAGGCTATCAAAGCCAATCCGAGAAATAGTGCGATGGGGATGTCAAGCGGTGTGCGTTGCCAACCGAGTTTCCGTTCTGAAACCATGCGTCCGCCCCACCCGATTAGCACGAGTGAGAGTCCGATGTTGAGAAACACTGTTGAATAGCCGAAAGGCAATGCAAGCACAAAGATTAGGAATCCAATATAGATAGCGATATCAAAGACTGTTTCAAATGTGAAAAGTGAAGGGAATGAAAGTTTCAATTTTGACATAAGTGTGAAAAATAAATAGTGCTTGAAAAATATAAGGAGGATGTTATACAATATCTGTTAACTTAGACAATCCGTCATGTATAAAAAGGATTTCACCATGCGCTTTACATACAGTCTCGTCGCTTCACTCTTAGTGTTTTGTCTTATCGGTTTACTATTCACGCCACCCGCGTCCGCATTTATTGAGCGAGAATATACGATTCGTGAAGTCCTCAATGCTTGCACGAACGTTGTCTTCGGCAAAGTAAAAAGTGTGGATCGGAACCGGTTGCGGGGTGTTGTCACTGTCGAAGAAGATGTCAAAGGTAAAAGTGATCTTAAAGAAATCAAAATGAATTTCGCCACCGGGCATTACAAACGCGGCACTTCGCCACAAAAGTTGGTGAAATTGCTCAAACCGGGAATGCCTATCATCGTTTTTTATCGTGATCATTACGGTATTGATAGCATGTGCTTTGTTGATGACACATGGTTTCAGATGCGTGCGTATCGCGGCAGATATGGTGGCGGTTCATGGTGGTCATTCACACACATTGACCCAATGATGTCTCGGACATTTGATGGCAAGACGAAGGCATTTGAAAAAATTGTTCGCGACATGTTAGCAGGTAAAATGTGGGCTGCTGCGCCGAAAGATGCCATAAAAGTTTTAGTCCTGACAGGAAATAGTACGTATCCGACATGGAGTCAAACCCCTGTGAGTGCTAACGTTGCCACGTATGAATATCAGACATTGCGGTCGATTAAAGAGAGTGGCAAACGTGCTGTCGGTTATGAACTCACCAAAGAACGGACCCTGCCGCAATTAGAGAAAGCCAATATTTTGTGGATTGGATATGAAGAAATTTCGAGTTATGGACGCTACCTCCTTTCCACTGAAGCCGAGGACAAGATTAAAACGTTCGTAAAGAACGGCGGTATTGTTGTCGTTGCGGGGCAGGACAGTAGTGCTGAAAAGCCGTGTGGTATCGGGTGGCTACAAGGTGGCAAGTTGAAGGGTGTTGAAAGTCCCCCAACCCAAGATTTCGTTGTTACCCAAAAAGGGAGTTCCTTTTTCTCGACCCCTAACGCTATCATGTCAGGTAAAATCTTTGTTGATGATGCTTGGGTTAATTGGGGTCGGCAAGATAAGGTTTTTGCGACCACTAAGGACAACAAAGAACTGGTTATAGGCGTGAGACGCTCCGGTAAGGGTTTATACATTATCACGAGCCTTCGCAACGACGGTCAATATACGACTTCAGTGAACAAAGCATTCATGGAAAATATCATGTATTATGCTGTCAATCAACTGAAGTAGTTATCAGTTATCAGTGTTGAAGTTACCAGTGGCCATGCTTCGCAGTGAGAACAGTGGCCAGTTAAAAGAGGTTTTGGATAAATCTAAAGTCTCTTTCTGGATACTGATAAAGAGGAATAGGATTCAATCATGCGGAAATCCGCAGAAATACCCAAGCAAATACCCCAAGCAAAAATCCCCTCTTTTCTGGTAACTGGTAACTGGTTACTTCTCCTAAAGAAACTTTGCCACAACTAAGGTAATATCATCATTGACCCTTTCGTCTTGTTGATATGCTTGGAGGTCGGACAGGATCTCTGCCTTAATCTCTATCGGAGACAGATGACGTTTTTCTGAGATGAGTGCTTTGAGACGCTCCAATCCATACATTTCGGCATCCGGATTGAATGCCTCGGTGATGCCATCTGAATAAAGCACGAGCAGATCACCAGAGTGCCACCCGACTTCGGTGCTGTAATATTGTTCTGATTCACTTTCACTGAATCTTGAGAAACCGACCGGCATAAACGAGGATTCTAACTCAAGAGGGTCGCCATTGTCTCCGCGATAGAGGAGCATCTGCGGATGACCGGCGTTGGCGAACTCGAACCGGTTGTCCGGATGAATAATAAGATAACAGCAGGTCATATAGATGAAGGTTTGCGAATCTTCTATGACTCGGGTAATGGCTTTCATGACTTCAGGCACGGAAGCGTCAAAGGGGATTTGTGTTTGCAAACAACTTTTGGTCATTGCAGCTACCATCGCTGAGTGATAGCCGTGCCCCATCACATCGCCGAGGAAAATGGCGATGCTGTTGTCGGAGAGATGCAAATAGTCATAATAATCGCCACCAACACTGTTCGCGGGTCGGCAATACCCTGCAGAAGAGACATAAGGATGCGAGATTTCTTGATTTGGGAGAAGAGACTGTTGAACTTCGGCAGCGAGCCGCATTGACTCTTCCTGTGCGACCTCCTTTCGGATGGCACTCATCTGAATCTCAAGGTCGCGCCGGATTTTGTCATTTAAGACGCGGAACATACCGCTGCCGATCCGTGGTTCACGCGCCATTGCGTTGTAAAAATCGTGCCTCGTGATTCGTAAGAACTGTGTGGATTTCACCGTTTTGACGGTAGCACTCCGCGGTTTGTTGTCAATGAGCGCGATTTCACCGAGGCAGTAGCCTTTTTCATTAAAGAACAAGACCTCAGTTCCTGCCTTGATGATGCTGACTTCACCATCAACCATCAGATAGAGCGAATCGCCTTCATCACCTTCCTCAAATAGCGTTGCATCGGCAGGGTAAGCGACTTCGTTTGCAATCTGACAGATTGATTTTAACTCGGTTTGTGGGAGTTCCGAAAATAGTTCTGTCTTCTGTAAAAACTGTAGTTTATCTGCTTCTGTCAGCATTATCGATTCAGCCTTTGACTTTTTGGAGAAAATGTGTTATTTTTAATACCATATTTTGCTCGAAGTTACGTCCTGAGTGATTTGCCGAAACGTTAGGCGAAATTTAGGGACATCAATTGAGAGCAATGCGGGAACATCAAGAATTCGTACTACATGATCAAGTATCTATCATGCCATAGAAAAGAGAATTATGTCAATAACTGATTTTTTTCGAGGGAAAGTTCTGCTCATTACTGGTGGCACCGCATTTTTGGGGCAGCCCTTGGTAGCAAAGATTTTGACCGCGCTTCCTGATGTCGAGAAGATTTACCTCCTCATCCGAAGTCGCACCGATACTTCTGGGAAACGCGTTTCTGCCCAAGAACGGTTAGAAAATGAACTTCTTACCTCGGATGTTTTTGCTTCCCTCCGTCGTCGGCATGGTGAGAACTTTGATACATGGGCACTGCAGAAACTCGCAGCTGTTGAAGGCGACCTCACCCACGAACGTCTCGGCTTCAGCGATACCGATTACCAGAGGCTCCAGAACGAAGTGCAGGTCTTTATTAACGTCGCAGGACTCGTGGATTTCGATCCACCTTTTGATGACTCTTTATGGGGTAACGCCCTCGCTGCGAAACACGTCGTCAACTTCGCGACGGGATGCCAAGATACAGTGTTCCTGCATGTCTCAACAGCGTATGTTTGCGGTGACAAACCCGGACACGTACCTGAAGAATTACCACCCCTCTATGAACAATATGCGGTCGCACACCGCGAAAAGACCGGAACATCTATTCCAGAGACGCTTCCTGAGGAAATTGAAGGATTGTTATCTCTGAGTGCTGCTATTCATGCCGAAGTTGATTCACCTGAGAATCTTGAACGCTTCCAGCAAGAAGCAGAGCAGCAGACAAAAGGTACCCGCAAAGCGGTCGCTGCGCAAGTTGAAGAACTGAAGGCAGAGTGGCTTGAGAACCGTTTGGTTGAAGCGGGACTGAAGCACGCCCGCGCGCGCGGCTGGAACGATACCTACACCTACATGAAATTCCTCGCTGAACAGATGGTTATGGAATTGCGCGGGGAACTTCCTACCGCTATCGTGCGCCCCTCAATTATTGAAAGCAGCTTTGATGAACCTGAACCCGGTTGGCTCGGAAAGTTTCGGATGTCCGAACCCTTGATCGTCGGATTTGGAAAAGGTCGTCTTCCAGATTTTCCCGCGGATCCAGATATAATTCTTGATATTATTCCTGTTGATTTTGTTGTAAACGCTATGTTGGCAGCCGCTGAAGCGATAGCGAAACGTGGTGGTATTGAGGTGTATCACGTTGCAACTGGAACACAGAATCCTCTGTACTTTCGCGGTATCTTTGAGGCGACTTACGAGTACTTCGTCAAATATCCGATGTTGGAAAATGGAAAACCGATCGCGGTGCCAATATGGCAATACCCAAGTTTAGAGGAATTTCAACGGAAGTTGGATAGCCGTATGCGTCTGGCGAACCTTGCCGTTTATACGCTTGGTAAGCTCCCGATGCGTGCTGCGAAGCGGAAACGTCGCCAACTTGTGCTTAAGCAGAGCGGTATTAAGGCACTCCTGCATTATATTAGAATTTACGCACCCTACACGCGGACGAGTTTTGAATTTGAGACGCAAAAAATGCAAGGACTTTACGAGGCACTTTCTCCGGCGGAGCAGCAACAGTTTAACTTTGATGTCTCACAAATCCATTGGAAACGGTATTTTCAAGAGATACATATCCCCGGTATCAAACGGCATGTATTGAAACTTGAAGATGGCACAGAGGACGATTCGGAGGCGTAAGTAGGATATGCGACCTGAACGGATTGCCCCAAAAACGATTGTAGATCTGATTAAGACACAGGCATCGCGAATTCCTGATAAAGTTGCACTGCTGATGGCAAATGAGGGTGAGTGGGAACAGTATACCTATGCGGAAACCTACGCGCTGTCACGCCAGGTTGCGTGGCAGTTGTGGCAAAGCGGTTTGCGCAAAGGTGACCGTGTTGTTCTCATCTCCGAAAACCAACCTGAGTGGTGTATCGCCTATCTTGCCGCTGTCCAGATTGGTACTGCTGTCGTTCCACTTGACGCGCAAACACCTACCCGCGAAATCTTAGCAATTGCCGAGTTCACCGATGCCAAATCAATTTTAGCCTCTGAAAGTGTGTTAGAGCAGTCTGGTAAAGCATTATCAGCGGCAGAACGGGGTCTACACAACATCAATAAGAACTGTGAAATCGTGGGGGGTAGTACTTCGGATGCTGAGATTCCAACCGATTTCCCTGATGTGGAAGTCACACCAGATACCGTTGCATCAATTATCTTCACAATGGGGACTACTGTGGAAGCAAAGGGGGCAATGCTTACGCACGGCGGTTTTATCTCTAATGTGCAGGCGGTTGCGAAAGCACTTCCACCAACGGACACAGAACGCATCCTGTCAGCACTTCCACTGTATCACGCCTTGAGTTTTTCGTGCAGTTTATTGATGGCGCTCTACAGCGGCACCACGGCAACCTATGTCAATGCGCTCCGTCCGACAACGCTTCTGAAGACGATGCGTGCGGCGAAGACGACGGCTTTTATCGGTGTTCCGCGTCTATTTCAAATGCTCCAGAGCACGATTGAAAGGCAGGCGGCGCGAGCAGATACACCCGGTGAGACGTTGGCGGAAAAGGTGCAGGCTGTTATGGGTGGTGAGATTCGCGTGCTCGTCAGCGGAGGTGCTTCGCTCGCCGATGCCATCTACGACGGATTTCAAAAGTTCGGTATGACGCTTTATCAAGGCTACGGCATGACGGAGACTGCCCCTGTCCTGAGTGTTAACCCTTATCTAAAAAGCAAGCGCGGGTCGGTCGGCCCGGCAGTGGAGGGTGTAGAACTTCAGATTCAGAATCCAAACAGTAACGGCATCGGGGAAATCATCGCTAAGGGACCGAGTACAATGAAAGGGTATTATCAGAACCCGAATGCGACAGAGAAGGCTATCCGCGATGGATGGCTCTACACGGGTGATCTCGGTTATATGGACGAAGATGGCTACCTCTATCTTACAGGTCACTGTAAAGACATCATCGTTCCAGCTTCTGGAAAGAATGTCTATCCTGTTGAATTGGAAGTACTCTATCGGGAGAGTCCTGCTATCTCTGAAATATGTGTTGTCGGTATCCCATACGAGGATGGATCGGATACTGCTATTCACGCTGTAATTGTGCCGACGGCATCTGACGAGACGACAAAAACAGAGATTCATGAACACCTTCAAGCGTGTGCAAAGGAGTTACCGAGTTATCAGCAATTTCACAAATTCCATCTTTGGGAGGATGCGCTACCGAAGACTGCAAACGGTAGTATAGATCGGGGCCGTCTAAGGTGCAGCTTAGAAGCGGATATTAAAGAGATGGAGCGTTTACAAGAAGATTCCGTAGCAGAAAGCGAGGCTGCAGGCGTACCCAGAACGGATATACCCGAAGAAATTCTCTCTACGCTCGCGAGATTGGCACGTATGCCGACACACCAGATTCGCCGAGAAAGCCATTTGGATACCGATTTAGGGCTTGATTCCCTCACGCGGCTTGATCTATTATTGGTCCTTGAAAACAGACTTGGCGAGACAATTCCGGATGCCCTGCTCGCTAACTTGGAGACGGTGGGTGACGTTGTTGAGTTAATCGAGACATTCCATACAGACGCTGCGCGAGCGGGAGATGAATATCGCGAGAGAAAAAAACCAGAGTTTAGACAGGTACCACGATGGTATGCGCGTGCCTTTCGTTCCGTGATTACCGGTATCTACAGAAACTATTTCTCGCTGGAGTGCCAAGGGCTTGAACATATCCCGCAAGGGAGACCGTACATTATCATGCCGAATCACACAAGCCATCTTGATACGTTGACGGTGATTACGGCTCTCGGAACCAAGGCATACCGACTCTGGACACTCGCCGCGCGGGATTACTGGTTTGCGACTCGCCTTCAAGGATGGTTCGCACGGACATGTCTCAACGCACTCCCGATAGAGCGGGAAGGCAATTTCACCGAGTTCCTACAGGACTTAAGAGCCGCAAACGAAGTAATGGCACTCAATAACGGTCTGCTTATTTTCCCTGAAGGTACACGTTCGCTTGATGGCACCCTTCAACCTTTTAAACCGGGGGTACTGAGTCTGCTTATTTACGGTCCCAATGTTCCGATTATACCGGCGTATATTGAAGGCACTTACGACGCCTTACCGAAGGGGCAAAACTTGCCTAAGAGACATCCAGTGCGTATTATTTTTGGCGAACCGCTCACCTTCCCACGAGAGAGTTGGAGCAGTCAAGATGGGACACCGATTGACCCAGACAGATACCAAGAATTCTTGGACTTGGCACAAAACCGAGTTGCAGAGCTTGGAACGATGCTAAGACAGCAAAAAGACGCTTAGAAAGGTTTATCATGTCGGTTCCAGCCCCGAAAAAGACAGCTGCATTTTTCGATGTAGATGGCACTTTATTGAAGTCCACAATTGTGCATTGCTACATCTGGATACGATCTTCACAGCTTCCGTTCTTTCTAAAACACTTGTGGCTCATCGGGTTTCTCCCCAAAATTGTGTACTATCTGATTTTGGACAGTATAAGCCGAACCCGTTTCAATCAGGTGTTTTATCGTAACTATCGTGGGAAGAATGCTGCCGAGATTAAAGCGTTGTCTACAAAGATATTCGAGGCTTACATTCGTCCCAAAATTTTCTCCGAAGCGGTATCTCAAATTCAAGAACATAAGGAACAGGGGGCAGCTGTGGTTCTCGTAACTGGATCGCTTGATTTTATCGTCCAACCGATTGCGGATTATCTTGATGTTGATTCTGTATTGGCACCGCAACTTCGTGAAGAGGACGGGCAGTTTACCGGTGAACTCACAACCGCTCCTCTCATCGGCGACGAAAAAGCGAAAGCGATGCGAAACTACGCCGATCAACACGAAATTTCACTCGAAGAAAGTTATGCTTACGGCGACAGTCAATCTGATCTTCCAATGTTGGAATGTGTTGGAAACCCTGTTGTCGTGAATCCGACAAAATCACTTCGCCAGAAAGCAGCTGCATCTGGGTGGGAGATGCACGAATGGCTTTGAATGGCTCTCGACTATCAGCGTGTAGCAGTTGCGTACTGCTTTCTGCCACAAACTACTCTGGAAATCGACTGCTAATGGATATGAAAAAGGAGAATACTTATGAATGTGAGACGTTATTTTGAATCCCTGTCTGAACCGAACGATACGATGTTTGTTGAAATTGAGGATAGGCACCGGTTTACCCGTCGTGGTGACGATTGGGTTAAATTTCGCGCGGATCTGATTGAACTCTTGGAGCAGACGATTTCTGAGGAGTTGTCTCAGGAGTTCGAGGCAGCGACCAAAGATTGGGTTTCAGAGGGTTCTCCATAGACAAGACTCAAACAAGCATCAAGGAAGCACACCCGTTATGTCAAATCCAATTACTGATGCACAGGCATTAGAAACAAAGGGCGAATTCGCTGAAGCCATCCAAACCTACGACGACATTCTCAATACAACGGACGACGCGTCAACCCTCGCGCTGGCTAATTTCCGACTCGGTACTATCTATCAGGAATGGCGGGAACTCTTCACAGCACAACGGTTTTTTGCACAGGCACATCAACTTGACCCAAGTAATGCCGACATCCGAGATGCGATCGCTGAACTCAATCAGCATTTTTCAGAAAATCGGGAAGCAGTTGCCGATGAGATGTCTCGCAAAAACAGCGACCAGATTGTATCACTCTTCCGTATCGCTACCGGGATTAAACTCCTGACGATGGAGAAACCCGTACAAGCCTACCCATTGCTAAAAAGCCGAACCAAGATTTTCCCCAATGCCGCCATGGCGAAGCATCTCCTTACCGATATCCAGATTACGGAAGATGAGCGAAACGCAGCGATCAATTTCCTATTAGAAAGGGATTGGCTTGTGAATACGGGTGCCTTGCTTTATACAATCACAGAAAAGGGGTTATATAATTTTTATGTTGAACTTGCGCAGCTGCACATCGCCAACGCCGCTTGGACAGAAGCGGTGATGTGCTATGAACAGGCATATTGGCTGGATGCCGGGCAAGCGTATCCGCGCTACCAACTTGTTATTTGTCACGCGGAGGCAGAGGCTTGGGATGCGGCAGTCGAGATTATTGCGCACCTTCCGGCTGAGGTGCCAGAAGGTGTAGACTCTATCGCATACCATACTGCTGTGGCGCAGAGTTATCACCATGTTTATCAAACTACACAAGACGAGGAGACGAAACAGAAAGTGATTGAAGCGTGTGAGGCGGTATTGTGTTTGGACAGAAAGGCGAAGGAGATTTCAAAACTTCTCGCCTCCTATGAGGGCAAAAAAGCGTGGTGGCGTAGGTAGCGGCATTGAAACATCACGGCTGAAATAGAGAAACTCGGTTGACAAAAAGGGATGCATCTGGTAAAGTATCACCATATTTCGTGCCTTTTTTACGCGGACTTCCGAACTACACCCTAACATTTGTGGAGGAGAAAGATGGCAGCACGTTTAGCAATAGATGGCGGAACGCCCGTTATCGCCGAATCTATACCCGGCGGAATGCATGGACCCAGTGTGATTGATCAGCGTGAGATTGATGCTGTAACCGAGGTCTTGCGCAGTGGTAAGCTCTTTCGATTCGTTGAGGATTCAAATGTAGCCAGTTTTGAGAGCGAAGCAGCCGCATACCTCAGGGCAAAACACGCTTTAATGGTGAACTCAGGCACCTCGGCGATCATCTGCGCGCTTACCGGTATCGGTATCGGACCGGGTGATGAGGTAATTTTACCCGGTTACACCTTCATTGCGACCGCTGCCGCTATCGTCGGTGTGGGGGCAATTCCGGTCATCGCAGAAATTGACGATTCACTCGGTTTGGATGTTGCCGATGTCGAACGGAAAATTACACCGCATACCAGAGCCATCTTACCGGTACACATGCAAGGCGTGCCGTGCCGTCTCGAGACGATTGTCGAACTTGCCCAGAAGCACAATCTGCAAGTTGTTGAGGATTGCTGTCAATGTGTCGGCGGGCAGTATAAGGGTAAATATGTTGGAACTTGGGGGCATGCGGGGGCATGGAGTCTCAATTACTACAAGGTGATCTCTTGTGGAGAAGGAGGACTCGTCTTTACCGACGACTACGATGTCTATGAGCGCGCAGCGTTCGCGGCGGAACCCGGTCTACCGATGTGGATGAGCGATTCTGAATGGCAGAACAAACCCTTCTCGCGGCAATGCTACCGGACGAGTGAAATTTTAGGGGCGATTGCGCGCGTGCAACTCTCAAAGTTAGAAGACATCTTGGGACATACACGCCGACTCAAAAAGGCGTTCACCGCAGAACTTGCCGACGATCCGAAGGGTTATATCCGGCAACATGTAGATGATCCGACCGGTGAGTGCGGTATAAGTGCGGCGATTATCGTGCGTGATGTGGAACTCGCGAAGAAGTACGCCGATGCGCTCAGGGCTGAGGGACTCAACGCTGGCACGGCTTACAACGAGGGTTTCCCTGATCGACACATCTATACCTATTGGGACTCCATCTTATTCAAGCATTCACCCGACGCGTCAGGGTATCCGTGGAAGGATCCGCGCTATAAAGGAGAAGTTGAGTATTCACGGGATATGTGCCCACAGACATTATCTATCTTAGGGCGTGCGCTACGGTTCGGGTTCAACGTGAATATGCAAGAAGAGCACGCGCGATTGATGGCTGCCGCGATTAATAAAGTGGACGATGCTCTCGGATAATAGAGATTCTATTCTGGTGAAGTGGGAATAACATAAGTACGCCGACCGACTTCGGTGAAACCTAATTTTTGCGCGACGCGAAGCGAGGCAAAATTGTCTTCACCGCAGCTCCAAGCTGGCACTTTACCTCTCGCCTGAATCTCCTGGGCGACAAGGGATGCCGCAGCGGTAGCGAATCCTTTTTCGCGCCACTGTTCAAGTGTGGAGACACCGATGTCGGCATGCAGGTCGGTTTCTGCATAGGTATGTGCGATGGTAACGATATCGCCGTCCACAACGGCTCCAGCGGTGATGCCCCCTGTTACCATTGCCTCGTGTGTTTTGTAACCGTTGCCTTGGACTTCTGCGGGAGCTTTTGTCAGACGTTCGACATCGGCTAAGGTTAGAAGGCGAACTGCCTCGTTTGAATGGCGGTGGACAGGTTCTAAAAGCGCGTGACAGACATCACCGTAATAACGGATAGTTGTGTCTCTGTCTGCTTCAATAAGGGCACCGAGAGGTGCAGCACATGGGGTGTCAACGTTGATACAACCCCAACCGTCGGTTGCTTTTAACAATTGCCACAATGCGTCGGCATCGGTGCCGAAACCGCACGGCTCATCTGGACAGTAAGCATCAAAAACAAGTGCGGCGGTGACATCCGACAGCGTGCCAGCGACGTAGGCATCGCACATTCCCTGTTTCAAACGGGATGCGGAGATAACTGTCATCGGCGTATCACCGAGGACATCAGATAGAACGCGGCATTCTTGTGGTGTAAGTTTAGTCATTTAATAGTTGTCAGTTATCAGTTGTCAGTTATCAGAAAGAAAACGAGTCTCTACATGAAAACCGACAACCATAAACCATGTCTCCGAGATAGAAAACTATAAAAATTGAGAGATAATAAATGAAGATTACGATCTTGGGTTCAGGCACCTCAACAGGCGTTCCTGAGTATAAATGTGAGTGTGAGACTTGTGAAGATGCCCGGGATGTTAACTCGAAAAACTACCGGACCCGTTCATCAATCCATATTGAGAAAGATGGCAAACATCTCCAATTCGACCTCGGACCCAACTTCATGGATCAGATTGTTCGAAATCGGATTGACAGGATAGATGCTGTTGTCTTCACACATTCTCACGCCGACCATGTCAGTGGAACAAACGATATTGTGATGCCGTGCCGAAAACAGCAGATGGATATGCCGATCTACGGTCCCGAACAGACAATGAACATCTTACAACGCAATTTCGATTATATGTTCACAAAGGAGACGTTTCAAGGTGGCGGTGTCGGTCATCTGCTTCCGAATGTCGTTGAACAGGATCAAAGGTTCGAGCTGCTCGGTTTTGATATTACGCCGATTCCGGTTGAACACGGAAATGTCCCCACTTATGGCTATCGGATTGACGACTTCGGATATGTGCCGGATGTGAAGCGACTTCCAAAGGAATCGCAGGATTTGCTGAACGGGATTGAGGTGCTGGTGATTGATGCACTGAGTTTCAATCCGAGGCATCCGACGCATCTTTCGGTTGGCGAAGCGTTGGAAATTAGCGATGCCTTGAAGACCCAGGAAACCTATTTCACGCACATCATGCACCGGTTGGATCATCGTTATTTCCCGGAGCAGTGCAAAGAGATGGATATTGAACTCCCGAACAACGCGTATCTCGCTTATGACGGGCAAGTTATCCAATTGTAGTGGTCAGTTGAAGCTACAAACTTAGAAGGTTGGGGCACGGGGACCCCAACCAACAAAATTGTTTTATTGTGATTCTATCGTCCCCAGCCGCCTTGTGGTGGTTTCCGTTGTTGCAGAATCACCCGCTCGCCTTCGGTTATACCGCTTGTGATAACAACTTTCGTTTCATTTTGCATACCGGTTTCAACGGGCGTTCTCTTGCCTTTAGCACTTCCATCATCCAACATGACGAACTTCCCGGTTGAGATACTTACCTGTGCGCGGACACCGTCGGCTTCCTTCTTGCCTTTGACCAGAAGGGATACGGTCGAGGGCCCCGGCATAATTCCACGCTGACTGCTATCTAAACTGATGGTGATGCTGCCATTTCCGACACTCTCAACCGTGCCGTTGAAGGTCTTCTCGGTGATCGTCTGCATCACAATCGGTTGATTCTGTTTGAAGGGGGACGTGTTGCCGACGTGCGCATTGACCGTCACGGTCTTCTCGCTGATAATAGCACCAATCGGCACCATCAGTACATTCTTTTCCTCATAGGTGATGATGTCAACATCTGTGCTCATTCCGGGTTTGAGTTCCTCGGGAGATCCGAGTACTTCTATCATCACCTCAAAAGAGATAATATTGTCCTGTTGCTGCCCACTCGGCGAGATCTCATAGATTCGGCCTTCATATTTCTTGCTTTGGTAGGCATCAACTTTGATTTCCGCCTTCTGACCGTCATCCAACCGCTCCATATCAACCTCGTTGATGAAAGTTTTGACGACCATTTTGGACGGATCAACGATGGTCATCAGCGGTGGACTTTGGGAGAATGCGGAACGTCCAGAAGTCACAATTTCACCGACTTCAAGTTCGAGAAGTGTGATGATTCCTGACATAGGAGCCTTGATAGTCGTCCATTCGAGCCGTTCTGTCTGGTTTTTCAGCGTACTCTCGCGTCGGAGTCGGTTCGCGTCGGCACTGACTCTGGATTGCTCGGTTAAAGATTTCTCGTTTTCAAGCGTGAGATTCAATTCGTCTAAACGGGTTCGAGAATTTTCGACACGGAGTCTGGCTTCTTCTTCTGAATTCTTCCGCATCTTTTTCAGATCTTCAAGGTTGTGCTTCTGGTTTTCCAATGTTAATTCGCGTGATGCTATGGAAGTTTCTCGTACTTTAATCGTTCTTTGCTGTGAAGTGATCGTCTGTTTCTGTGATTCCACCCGTTTTTGGGCATTTTCATATTGCACCTTGGCGTTCACGTGTCCAGCTTGCGCGTCTTCCAACGCTTTTTTGGAAACCAATTCCTTGTTATAAAGCTCGGTATTTCGATCGAGTTCCGATTTCGCGTTATCCAAGGCAATCTTGGCTGAATTCAGTGATGTCTCCTGTTCAGACAGTGTAATTTTTGCCTGTTCAAGCGCGATTCGGGCTTGCTCCAGAGCGATGTTATCTTGGTCAAGTGAGTTTTTCGCGGTCAGAATGTCTGTTTCTGCTTGATTGATTTGTGTTATGGTCGAGGCTTGTGTCGTCTCAAAATTCGCCTGAGCGATTTTGGAATCTGACTCGGCCTGAACCAACTGGCTTTCGAGGCGTTCCTTTTTGAGTAAGATGTTCAGATCCGCCTGCTTGAGTTGCGCTTTCGCGGCT
Organism: Candidatus Poribacteria bacterium; assembly: GCA_965200345.1. GTDB lineage: Bacteria > Poribacteria > WGA-4E > WGA-4E > WGA-3G > WGA-3G. The sequence goes on along the minus strand of OZ241378.1, from coordinate 5,969,216 downwards.
CGGACATCCGCTTCCGCCTGCTTTTTCTCTTCCTCATAGAGTTCGGGATCGAGTTCTATCAGGACTTGACCTTCTTCCACGTATTCACCGTTTTTAACATGAAGTCCAACGATCTCACCTTCGACGTTGGATTTGACCTCTACATCAATAAGCGGTTCCAAGTTACCAGTGGCTCGGATGCTCATTTGGAAATCACCGCGTTCAACAACCTCGACTTTTTTCGCTAAAGCCGGATCGGCTCCATTTTTACTGCGTCCAAGCACAACCCAACCGATTGCAACGACGAGGACCAAAACAACGGCAGCAGTAATAATAATATTTTTCAAGGCTAATCCCTCCTATAGGGTGTTCAGTGGTGCCTGAGAATCTTGGCGTTTTGTTAGCGGCAGGCACCTTCATTGGGCAGTATAACTGCCCGGACGTTCAATGATCTGGCAGATAGACTAATCGGACCGGAGAGCATCAACGGGTGTAAGTTTTGCTGCCTTGTTGGCAGGGTACAACCCGAAGAAAACACCGATAGCGACAGAGACGAGTAGAGCGATCAGCATTGTTCCAAATGAGATGACCGATGGCCAGTTGCTGCCTTCCCAGACGAACTTAGAGATGAGTGCGGCGGTGCCGCGCCCCATAAAGATACCTAAGATTGCGCCGAGAATACCGCCCCCAAGCGTCAGCACCGATGCCTCAATTAAGAATTGGGCTAAAATATCGTTCCGCGTTGCGCCGAGTGCTTTCCGTAACCCGATTTCCCGCGTCCGGTCAGTGACAGAAACGAGCATGATATTCATCACACCGATACCAGCGACCATAAGCGCGATAGCAGCGATGCCGCCCATCAAGGCTTTCATGACCAAGCCGACCTTATTGGCAGTTGCTAATTCCTCTGTAGCTGTCCAATAGTTATATTCTTCACCTGTGTTGTTGTGTTGTCTCCCTAATATATCTTTGGCATCCACGATCGCGGTGGGGATAGTATCGACATCAACGGCTTCAACCCGGATGCGTTCAACATCTTGCCGTCCCTTGAAACGCTGTTGAAGCGTCGTTATCGGAATGATGAACCGGTCATCCCAACCGGAAGTATCCATTGCGTCGCCTTTCTCTTCCATCACCCCGATGACTTTGAGACGTACCTCATAGAGCCCACTCCTTCCACGCCAATAAGATGGACGCGAGGCTTTGATCTCTTTACCGACTGGGTTTTCCTCAAGGAAAACCTCTTCGGCGATTTTCGAGCCAATGACAGCGACACTACTCGCATCTTCGACCTCTTCAGCGGTGAAGAATCTACCACTCGAGGGATACCAGTTATGTGATCGGTCGTATCCAGCGGTTGAGGCGACAATGCGGGATTCCTTTGAGCGGCCTTTGTAATTCACGTTCCATCCGCCCATATCATCCTCAGCGACGACATCAACAACACCGCGTGCATGCTTTAGAATCTCAAAAGCGTCTTCAGTTTCCAAATCCTCGGCACGGTTTCTTTGCCAGCGTCCTCTGCCGCGTACCGCTTCCCCAGCCGCGCGACTCAGTGTTCCAGACTGTTTGTCCCAATCGTCTTTATAGATTTCAATGATTTTCGTGCCACCGGTTCGCTCAATCTCACGCAGAACCATAGCACTTGAGCCGTCTCCGACGGATACCATGCTGACGACAGAACCGACACCGACGATGATCCCTAAAATTGTGAGGGCGGAACGGAGTGGATTTCGTCGCAAACTGGAAATGCCTAAAATGATACATTCAATGAGATTCATTTATAGTTTCTCCTATTCGGTACGGAGTGCTTCAATCGGTGAGAGTGCTGACGCTTTTATTGCCGGATACAGCCCGAACGATATACCGATCAGTGCTGAAAAGGATACAGAAATCAATATCCACTGCGTTGAAACGACCGATGGCCATTCGGGAACAATCTGGACGATTTTAACGGCGAGAAGTGCCATTCCTTCTCCAGCAAATATGCCTACCAGAACGCCGATTGCCCCTCCGACAGCACACATAGCAACGGCTTCTATTAAGAACTGTATCAGAATGTCCGCACGTTTCGCGCCGAGTGCTTTTCGGAGTCCGATCTCGCGCGTTCGCTCGGTCACAGCGACGAGCATCATGTTCATAATGCCGATGCCACCGACGAGAAGCGAGAACCCTGCGATACTCCCGAGTGCGATTTTTATGACTTTCCCGATTTTCTCCAATTGCGCCATACCTTCTCGCATATCCCTGAGCGAAAAGAAATCGTCTTGGTTCTTATGCCGTTTCCGCAGAACGGCTTTTACCTCTTCAATGGCTTGTGGGACCTCTTCAACGGTATTCGCGTGGACTGAAAGCATCATAATCCTATCATTGCCCGTGAAACGTTTCTGTGTTGTCGTGAGCGGGAGAAAGATCATGTCATCCAAATTCCACCCGAAACGTAAACTTCGACCTCGGGGTGCCATTGTCCCGACGACGGTAAACCGTTCTGTTAAGCGATTTTCTTCCTTTCGCCCGTACCGGCTATACCGATCGCCGCCTCTGCTGATCTTAATTTCTTGTCCTATCGGCGAAGCGTTACCGAATAAGGTCATCACAACCTCTGTACCTAATACACAGACTTTTGTTTCGTTTTCAATATCTTCTTCAGAAATGAACCGACCTTGCACAATGTCCCAATCCATTGCCTCCGCGAACGTGTAGTTTACGCCGTTATAGCCTGTTCGTGCTTCAGAGCCATCGGCGACTTGGACGAGGACACCTCGCCATTCTGGGATTCGCGGCACGACGACCTCCACAGATGGACATTCCGCTTCAATTGCTAACACGTCTTCAAATTCAAAGTATTCGTTGCTACGGTTCGGCATCCAACGGCTTCCAACCCGTTTGTAAGAACTGCGGTACATCGTGAACTGGTTCACGCCGCCTAATTTCTCTGCATCTTGCAGCACAATCGCCTTGGCACCGTCCCCGATAGCGATCATCGCCAGCACCGCGGCCACACCGATGATAATACCGAGCATAGTAAGCAAGGAGCGCAATTTATTGCTGCGAATCGCAGAAACTCCAACAGATAACCCTTCAAATATACGCATTTCTCGCCTCCAAATTAAGTGTATTCCCATGCTTAATTTTTAGACAAAGAAGGGTAAACAAAGTTCGCTTTTTTTGCAACAATTTTTTTCAGGCGCGTCTGAATTGCAATTTTCATAAAACTGACCACTTTATTAGACGCAATCGCCTGAAATCGGTTTAGTATTCCGTATTGTGTTGGCGTGGTGTTATTCCGTGCGAAGTGCTTCAATTGGCGAGAGTGCCGACGCTTTTACTGCAGGATATAACCCGAACAAGATACCGATCACAGCCGAAAATGACACGGAGATCAAGACCCATTGTGTGGAGACAACGGCGGGCCATTCGGGCACGATTTTAGCGATTTTGACAGCGAGCATTGCCATGCCTTCACCAGCAAACATGCCCAAACCGACACCGATTGCGCCACCGACACCACATAAGATAACGGCTTCCATTAGGAACTGTACGAGAATATCAAAACGCTTTGCGCCGAGTGCTTTTCGGAGTCCGATCTCGCGTGTGCGTTCACTTACGGCGACGAGCATCATATTCATAATACCGATGCCGCCGACGAGGAGCGAAAACCCTGCGATGCTGCCTAAAGCAATTTTAATCATCTTACTGATTTTCTCTAATTGTGCCATGCCTGAACGCATCTCGAAAAATCTGACGAAATCGTCTTGGTTTCTGTGCCGTTTTCGGATAACTGTTTTTACCTCCTCAATTGCCTTTGGGACATCCTCGACGGTATGTGCGTAGACGACGATGTCCTGAATTCGATTATCGCCGGTGAAGCGTTCTTGAACTGTAGAGATCGGTATAAAGACGAGGTTATCGTAACTCCAACCGAACCGCAGACTTCGCCCGCGGGGCATCATTGTCCCGACAACGGTGAACCGTTCTGTAGAACGTTTGCTGTCTCTGCGGCCCCATCGGTCGTAACGACCACTCCCTTTCGCAATTTTAATTTCTTGTCCCAAGGGTGACTTGTTTCCGAATAGCGTGGTGGCGACTTCATCACCGAGTACACAGATTTTCGTTGCTTTCTCTACATCTTCTTCTGTAATAAAACGCCCCTCCTGCACGTCCCAATCCATTGCGATTTTATAGGTGGCATCTACGCCGTTGTAACCCGCACGGGTTTCAGAGCCGTCAGCGGCTTGGATTAACGAACCTCTCCATTCCGGGATTCGAGGTGTGACAGCACTTACCGACGGGCATTCGGCTTCAATCGCGAGCACATCTCCGTATTCCATGTATTCGTTGCTCCGGACACGAGTCCACCGTCCTCCTGCTGCCTGTTTATACCATGTACGGTACATTGTAAACTGATTAGCACCGCCCAATTTTTGGGCATCTTTTAGCACGATTATCTTTGCCCCGTCACCGATAGCGATCATTGCGAGGACTGCCGCGACACCGATGATGATACCGAGCATTGTCAGCAGCGAGCGCATCTTGTTTGCTCGGATTGCAGAGAGTCCAATGGAGAGTCCTTCAATTAGACGCATATAATGTTTCCAAATCCTTTGAGATTATGCATTTATACAATCACTTTGCCTGTTTTAATTAGACGCAATTAAGCAAAATAAGTTTATTTTTCAGTTTTGGGATTGATGTGGTTTCTGCGGATGGAAAATGAAAAAATAAGGCGCGCTTTCCGAGCGCGCCTCTTAAAGTCCCCCTGATAAGGGGGATTTAGGGGCTTAAAAACCAAAAACTCTACCAAATGCGATCTGCATTCCGAACTGCACCTACCGGACCTGGAGACCGCGAGGGTTGTTTTTTCTTAGTCTGCGCGTAGAGCCTCCTTAGGCTGGAGCATAGAGGCTTTTATGGCAGGATAGAGTCCAAAGGAGATACCGATCGCCGCGGAGAACGATACCGAGATGAGTACCCACTCCATAGAGACAACGGCGGGCCATTCGGGCACGATTTTAGCGATTTTGACAGCGATCATCGCCATGCCTTCGCCAGCAAACATGCCTAACCCAACCCCGATTGCCCCTCCGATACCACACATTGTTACTGCTTCCATTAGGAACTGTGCCAAAATATCGAAGGGTTTAGCACCGAGAGCCTTCCGCAAGCCGATCTCGCGTGTGCGTTCACTGACAGCGACTAACATCATGTTCATGATGCCGATACCACCGACGAGGAGCGAGAACCCGGCGATACTCCCTAAGGCGACTTTAATCACTTTACTGATTTTTTCTAACTGTGCCATGCCTGAACGCATCGCCCGAATTCTAACAAAGTCATCTTGGTCTCTATGTCGTTTTCTGATGACTGTTCTCACTTCTTCAATCGCTTTCGGGATAACGTCAATGGTGTTGGCGAAAACCATAATATCGTCAATCCTATCGTTACCCGTGAAGCGTTCTTGTACGGTTGATATAGGGATAAAAGCGAGATTATCGTAACACCAACCGAACTGGAGACTGGTGCCCCTCTGTATCATTGTACCAACAACCGTGAGGCGTTCGGTGGATCGCCTTCTTGCTCTCCGTCCCCATTGATCGCGGTAACTGATCCTCTTTACAATTTTGATTTCTTGTCCTATCGGGGATTTATTACCGAACAGTTCGGTCGCGAGTTCATCGCCCAGTACACAGGTTCTTGCTGCGTTTTCGACATCTTCATCTGTAATGAAGCGTCCCTCTTTGACATCCCAATCCATTGCGGTTGTGTAGGTGGCATCTACGCCGTTATACCCGGCGTAGGCTTCAGTACCATCCGGGGCTTGAAACAGAACGCCTCTCCAGTCGGCAAGTCGAGGCGTAACAGCGTTCACGGATGGACATTCCGCCTCAATTGCCAACACATCGTTATAGTCCATGTATTCATTGCTACGGATGCGGATCCATCTGTTATTTTCCCGTTTGTAGGATGTATGATAAAGTGTGATGCGTGTCGCGCCGCCTAACTTTTGGACATCCTGTATTACAATTTCTTTAGCACCATCACCAATGGCGATCATTGCCAGGACCGCTGCGATACCGATGATAATTCCTAACATCGTTAATAGCGAACGCATTTTGTGCGCTCGAATCGCAGCGACCCCAATAGATATTCCTTCAATTAAACGCATGTTTTCTCCTAAGTATTTTAACGGATCTATTGGTGTATTTTTTGATATGTCATTAAGAACATAGAGGTATTTGACTGGATTAACGGAAATAGGTTTAAACAAGTTTCACATAAAGCGAAAACATTTTTGTTGTTTTTTGGAAATATGTTAAAATAACCCAAGTTGCTACTAACAGATTTTAGGCGGTTCAATCTATTGGGTTTCGTCATAGAATATCTAATCGGAGCGTCTCTGAATTTTCATTTTTTAAACCTTTTTCTTGGAAATCTGCCTCTTTATAATTAGTGATCAAGATCTATAGTGAACCGTAAAAATGAAGAGACACTTGCATCCCCCGGTAGGTTCGGTTTCCTAACCGAACCGGCGCAGGGTGTCCTATTAATTCTAAACTTTACTATAATAGCGAATTTACTTGCCTATGTGGTTCGTTAATATCCGTTAACTTGGCAAAGGAAATACGCCGATGTCTAAATATATCCTATCAATCCTCACATTACTTCTCGTCTATTCAATATCTTTTACAACGGTTTTCGTTGACGAGAAAAAGGAGGCTGAAACAGTAGATATAGATCCAAAAGTTTTAGCAAATATCTATCCACAAGAAACCATGATCGCTTTACCAGCGGATGCAGTTGTGCGATTTGGAAGAGGCGGTAGATCCCACGTCGCGGTGTCGCCAGATGGAAGTCTCATTGCTGTAGCATCGAGCGTTGGTGTATGGCTCTATTCCGCTTACACCGATGAATTTTTATCGTTACTCTCTTCTGAACATAGGCGTATTCCATCAACAGCCACCTTTTCACCCGATAGTGCCCAAGTTGCTATTGGATATAGGGACGGTAGCGTAATATTGTGGAATGTTTTTATTGAAAACGTTGAGGCAGATCTTCCCATCTTTCTGCATGGTGGTGCTGTGACCTCGGTTAAATTCTCACCCAATGGAGAACTCTTAGCGATAGGCAGTTCGGACAATAGTGCTACATTATGGGATGTTGCTGATAGAGCAATCCGCTTCACCTTCAAACATGAAGATTCTGTAAAGGTAGTCCTGTTTTCGCCAGATGGTAGACGCTTGGCTACGGGCAGCCTGGACGGGACCACGAAGTTGTGGGACATTGAAACTGGGAAGCAGTTCCGATCTTTTGCGCACCCGGATCACCATAAATCTGTCACGTTTCCGTCCGGTCACACCATGCCCTACAATGAAGGTGGCATTCGTTGCGTCGCGTTTTCACCCGATGGCAAACTTTTGGCAACAGGTGGTATCCATCAGGACCGAGATATTAAATTATGGGACATTGCGCTTGGAAAACAACGTTGGTCTATTACCCACGAAGAATCGGCTAAATCTATCACATTTTCACCGGATGGAACGCTTGTCGCAACGTACTGCTCCGACGAGGTTGTTCATGTATTACAGGTTGAGAGTGGTACACCTATCGCTCTTGATCCAGATACGGAAGCGTGGATTAACTGGAGCGCGAAAAAACTACCTGCGGAACATACTTCGGAGGGAGGACAGGTCGAATTTTCACCGGATGGAAAATATCTCATTAGTCTTAGCGCGAATAATACAATCAGGATGCGAGATATTGAAACTGGAGCGCATGTCAAAACAGTCACAAATGCTGGTGGGTATACTAAGACGATGGCACTCTCATCGGAGCGGAACTATCTTGGGATTAGCATTATGCCCGAAAACACAGTCAAACTTTGGGGCGCAGAAACTGTTGCCCTTTTTCCACATGAGACGCGGGTTATGGCTGCTGAAATATCGGATGATGCGACATTGTTAGCGACCGGTGGGAAGGACAAAAAGGTCAGACTTTGGAATGTGGGAACTGAGGAACTTCAGCAGACATTGTCCGGTCATATAGGTCCTATTAGCACACTTGCCTTCTCTCCTGATGGAACCTTTCTGGTGAGTAGTGGTAGCCGCAATTGGGAAGAACAGGAAGGTCACAATGGCATCACTTATATCCTTTCCTTACGTGATAGTGTTGTGGATAGAACGGCTAAGGTCTGGGATGTAGCAACGGGGGAAAATATTGCTACCTTTAAACATCTGGATGAAGTCAGAGCGATAGCGTTTTCGCCTGATGGCACTCTGCTCGCTACGAGTGCTGGCAGAACTGCTATCCGATCTACAAAAACTTGGCAAGATATTGCAACGCTGAGTACAGTAAACGCAACAAGCCTTGCGTTTTCGCCTGATGGCACCCGCATCGCTGTTGGTATGAGTGGACGGCAACCGACGGTTCAAATATGGGATATAGCCACAAGAAAGCCTATTGCAACGTTCACGGGACACAAGCGCGGTATTCGATCTCTCGCGTTTTCGCCTGATAGCCGTCTGCTCGCAAGCGGCGGTTCTGACGGCGTTATTTATTTATGGAAGGTAACACCTGATGGGTAGCGTTTTTATCTTTTGGCTTTCGAGTTATATATCGAGTACATATTTGCGAAATGTGCATCTCGAAGATTGCACCGTATCATCACGAGCGGGCGATAGTTTTCTGATAACGTGCTTCCATCTCAGGTCCCTGTGCTTGCAAGTATTCCTGCTCCGAGCGGCGCGCTGCCTCGGTGGAAGGCGGGTGCGGAATGTCAATGTCTGCCGTGCTAATCTGGTCGTTTCCCCATTTATAGGCGACGATTTCACCTTTGCTGATAATGAGGTTCATACCGACGTTTGCTTCTACAATCGGCACGCCGTTTTCGCGCGCTCTGGCGAGAACGGTTTGATTTTGTGATTTACCTTTTGAACCGTAAGAAGGGATCAGCAGGAATTGCGCACCATCTAAAACCAGCGTCCGTGCAATCAATGGATTCCACCGATCATTGCAAATTAAGATGCCAGTGCGTCCGAAGGGTGTGTTGAACGCACGAATTGTCTCGCCGATACAATTGAAGTGCCACGATGGATGTGTGCCTTCGGCGAACTGTGTTTTATGATAGGTGCCGCATATCTCACCGTTGCTGTCAATAAACACAGCCGAATTATAGACAGAGTTACCACACTGTTCAGCGAAACCGAAACAGAGACAGGTCTTGAGTTGTCGCGCAAGCCGTTGGAATCGTTGGATATATCTGCCATCAAGTGGTTCCGCGATGTCAAGCATTGCTTCAGGGGTGGCTCTGCCTTCAATGACATCCATGACGACATAGCCTTCCAATACACCCTCGGTCGCCAAAATTAACTGTGGCGCGTCCTTGGCGGCTTCAACGAAGAAAGCCTCCAATTTTTCAGCGTTGGAGGCTTTATCCCATTTGATAGGTTTCAGCGAAATTGCGGATACTTTGACTGACTGGTACATGCTTCACCTACATGCTCCGAAAGCCTTCGTTCCCGCTGGCAAGGTTAAAGAACCTCGCCCGCGGGAGTGTGAAAGATATTGTAAGATAGATCATCTATTTCGGGTAAGCGGTATCAAGACCGAGAACCACGTAGGCGGTCACGAGTCTCGGATCTGCTTCCATCCAGCGACTGTGTTCATTTACCCAGAATCCATCCGGTTTCTGCAATTCAATCATTTTTCCTGCGAATTCTCGGTACCAATCGTGCGAGATGCCTTTTGCGTCTACAAAAGTTGATTGACCATAAAGCCGGAGTGCTTTCGCCATTGTGTGATAGTGGTAGTATAACCCTTGTGAACCCATACCGTAGTTTTCTTCAAGCGTGAAGTGTTCATTTATCCACTTGAAAGCGGCCTGCACGCGTTCGTCGTCCTTGTCAACATTCGCGTAGATGAAGCTCAACAACCCCGCATACGTCATACTGGCGTAGGAGCGCGGACTCCCTGCGGCATCTGTTCCGGCTTTGCTTTCACCGTCAGGCGAATAGATGAAACCGCCATCGTTGCCTGCCCATTTCTGATCGTTGCTCTCACTCCGATTCTGAGTGCGTTCGAGAAATTTAATCGCTTTGTCCCAAACCTCTTGGTCATCAGAACCACTCTCTTTTAGGGCTTGGATAGCAATGTTTAGATTGGACAAGTCTTTCACATCTTGGCGGCTACCATAACCGATCCCACCATAATAGACGCTCTCCTCATCTGTGACTTGTAGGTTTTTCAGGAAGCCTTGCGCCTTTTCAATGATGGCGTTATATTCTGGATTTCCGGTTGAGGAGAGAGCCATTACAGAGATAGAGGTGTTGTAATTCGGCAGTGCGGGTTGCATCTCAACATCGTAGATTGCACCGTTCGGTTGTTGCATCGCAACCAACCGCTGAAGTCCTTTTTGGATAAAGGGATGTTCTGCTTCCGAGTATTTGTTTTCGGGATGCCGCAAAAAAGCAGTGAGGACCAGAGCCGTTATGCCCGGATGATTGGCGAAGAGACCGTCTTCGGCTTGTTGTCCCTTTAGCCACTCCAACCCGCGATCAATGCTTGCGATAACCTGTTCGTTTAATTCGTGATATTCCGACGCGCCCGTTTCATGATGCGCAGTTATACCGCTCTGCACAACGGAAACTAACATGAGGAATAACACCAGTATAAATCCATGCTGCGTTTTGACTTTCATTTTTTCACTCCCTTATGACCAGTTGTTTGTGTTATACTGTGTAGCAAATATGATGCCAATTTAGAAAGACTATTACTGCGCTAATTCTCGGAATTCAAGGAACAATTGTGTCAAAAAATGAACGCTACTGTCCATAATATGAACAAATTTTTAAAATATTAGGTTTCTGCTCCGTTTTTTCCGTTGTCAAAAACGGGTTTTAGACAAAAATAAACGGATAGGACTGAAGGATCGCTATTATGAGGTTGATCCTACGAGATTCGCATGGTTTCGCCTGTTTCTGAAGACTGCATCGCCGCGTCGTAGACCTGCATCACTTTGCGAATCTCTTCAGGTTTGACGACCAATGCCTCACCTTTGTTCAGCACGTCTGCGATGTTCTGGTAGTAGGATTTCCACGTCGTCTGGATACTTTCGACGACAAGTTCACGGTTCTCACCACCTGCCTCTGTCCAGACTTTGGCATAGTTTTCGGGGTCTTGCTGCGCGGCATCAATGTTCCCGTCGCGCATCGGTCCCTCCTGCGGGTCGAGTCCGTATTTGATCAACCCACCCAAATCTCCGACGATATACCAGCGTGGTTTCTCGGCTTTTGAGAGGTTGCCGATCTCAATCTGGTACCGGACATCGTTCTCAAACTTGATAATGAGATTCCCGTAGTTACCGATGTCGGTGTCCCATCTCGTGTTGTAGTGAATATCACAGAAGACAGATTCAACGGGTGCCGTTACAAGTTGCAGTGCCTGATCGACGAAGTGCGCGGGCCAGTCGTAGAGGATGCCACCGCTCTGGCTTTTGATCCCGCGCCAACCGCCGGGTGCCCCGTAACGCATAATCGCGACTTGGTAGAGGTAAGGTGTTCCGAGCAAGCCATCGTCAATAATTTTTCTGACGGTGTTATAGTCCCAATCCCATCTGCGATTATGGAAGACGCTGAGCAGAACATCGTTCCGTTGACTTGCGGCGATCATTGCGTCCGCTTCATCGGTATTCATCGCCATGATTTTGTCTGTGACGACGTGCTTACTGGCATCCATCGCTTTGATTGCGAGTTCGGCGTGGGTGTCGTGGGGTGTGGCTAATACGACGAGATCAACGGCATCATCTGCGATGACTTCATCAATTGTCTGATAGCTTTGCGCGTTTGGGTATGCTTCACGTGCGGCCTCGCGGCGTTCAGCATTCCGCGTGGCGATGGCGTAAAGGTTCAATCCATCTGCCAAACCGACGAGGTAAGAATGAAAAGCGCGTCCAGCATAGCCATAACCGATAACGGCGGTATTTACCATGATTAGTTTTCAGTTTTCAGTTTTCAGTTTTCAGTTACTCTCTTGTGACAGCAGTTTTATCTGTTACCGCCACAAGGTATCTCTGACTGAAAACCGGTGCCTGATGACTGACGACTCCTTTATTTAAAAGTTAATTTGTTATAATGTCTAATGTTGATCGTTCAGTGTCCAGTCATAGTCCAAATGGTGAAGTTTCACATCCGTTGATGCCAGAAATTCTGCGTCTTCAGGGGGCAGGTAATCGGTGAGAAAATCCGCTACACCCTCATAACCTTCCATAAAATCATCGTCGTACCACTTAAAAATTTTCGAGAGGTAGACGCGACGTTTCACGCGGTCAATCCTAACTTGTTCGGGATTTTGAATGAAGTTGAACGTTGCAGTTTCAAGACGTTCCTCAATTGTTTCAGCGGAAAAAGCAGTGTTTTCCAAGGGAGGACAACTCGTCGAGGCACACACAAGGATGAAGTGAACGCGCGGATCCACGAATTCTGTGCGGATAATGCCGTGTTCAATCTGATTGAGCGTGTAAGTTTCACCTGCCACTTGGAATTTTAGTCGAGAGAAAAACCCACCGAACCATTTGACTTTTCGGACACTGGTTGTCGGGTAGTGATCAATAACGCCTTTAATGACAAGCGCGTTGTAAGCGTTGACCCAGAACGCCAACTGTGCATTATAGGGCAATTCCGTAGGTTTGGCAACCGCTAATAGGTCCAAATACCGCTCCAATTTTTCAGGGTTCGCCTTCAGTTTTGTATAGTTAACCCGTCCCTCTTTATCAACATGTTCCTGCAAAACCTGATCAAATAGATCATGAGAAAATGACACTACGTCTACAGACTCCTGCGTGCGCGAATCCGCTTTGACGCGGAAATGATAGAGAAAGAGCACACTGCACACAGATAAGAGCAAGAGGCATACAATTAAGATTCGGTTCTTCATGTTTTTAATTCTGGGGTTTCTGATCGGTTTTTCTCCCCCTTCCCAGTAACGGGTGGGGCCCCCTGTCAAAAAACCGGTTTTCGTTGTAATAGGGTTTATAATTGATGATACACTCTGTTATAAAAAATAAACCGCCAGCGGATAAGTTTTTATGCATACTTTTCCAATATATCTCGGTCGATTTCAATTCCGAGTCCGGGTGCTTGTGGGACATTGACATAACCATCAATGGCGTTTATCGGTTGCTGTGCCAACGCCGTCCGGAGCCGGTTTTCGGTCATATCAAACTCCAAAAGTGAGGGGATCGCGTTGAGTGCCTGCGGTGCGTCTGGGAGGGTGGCTTGCCAGTGCAGGGTTGCTGCGAGACGAATGCTGCCACCCCACATGTGGGGCAGCACCCGAACGTAATTTGCACTCGCCATAGCGGCGATCTTTCGGCATTCCGTGAAACCGCCTGCGATGCTCACATCCGGTTGCACAATATCCAACCCGCGTTTCTGTAATAGGTCGCGGAACGCCCAACGTCCCATCAACATCTCACCACCAGCAATTCTCACCTTCAGAGCGTTTCGGATTTCTTGATAACCTGCGACATCGTCACTGGTAATTGGTTCTTCATACCAAAAGAGATCGTAGTCTAATATCTTTTGCCCAACGTCAATTGCCGTGCCGACATCATAGCCACAATTAGCATCAACAGCGAAGAGGGTGTCGTCACCAATAGCGCGTCGAACTGCAGCGACGTTTTTCACATCGTACGCCTCACCGAAACCGATTTTCATCTTCACCGCAGGGAATCCGGCATCAACGTAGCCTTTCGCTTCATCCATCAACGCTTGGGTTATGTCGGGTTTGTCTTTCTTGAAAAGTCCGCTGGCGTAGGCAGGAATCTTCAATCGGAACGCGCCGCCGAGAAGTTGATAGATCGGCATATCAAGTGCTTTGCCCATGATGTCCCATAGGGCGATATCAATGCCACTGAGCGCGCCAATGTTTCCGCGCATCGCTTCCCAGATCCGCTCCGTTTCAAAAGGTGAGTGTCCAATCAGGTGTGTTTCAATTGCCGAGGTGGATGGGATACTTACGCCTTCACCCCAGCCAGTAATCCCAGCATCCGTACGAATTTCGACAACAACGGCGGTCCGCGTGTTCGTCCAACCGCGCGAATTCGCAAAGGGTTCAAGGAGCGGATAGCGTAAGTTGTAAGTTTTAACGTCGGTGATTTTCATGATTTAGGCATTTGTGTTTGATTTTAAAGTATTTATCTTGTCGCATTAGTGCTCACGATTTACATCTATTCTATCACAACCGCCACATTTTTTGCAGGAAAAATGGAATGTGATAGAGTGTATAAATGGAAACCATTAGCAGTTGGGGTTTGGTATGATCGCGAGCGACAAGAAATCCGCAGAAATCCGCAGAAATCCGCAGAAACACCCTATCAAAAACCCCTATCAAAAACACCCCAAGCAAAAACACTCGCGCCTACAGAAGATATGAGTGAGCGAAACTTTGCGTGAAAAAGAAAAAGGCGAGGTTAGAAACCTCGCCAATGAAGAAGGAGACACATCTGGAAAAAACAAGATTGGAAATTCAATTACTGACTTTTTTTAAGTGTTTGCGCGTTTTCACTGAGATTCATATGCTAAGGAACTCCTCTTGGGTCGTAAACTTGGACGCTCGTAACGGGGCCTCCCCCAAAGATATAGATTTGCCCATCTATCACCTCAGTTTTATGTCCCCATTTACCAATGGGCATATCCGACTCTTGGGTCCAACGGTCGGTTGTGGGATCGTAGATTTCAATCGTTGAAAGTTTTTTAAATTCCCCATCTTTCTTAAGATAACCACCTATGACATAGATTTTTCCATCAATTACGCTTGCTGTGTGCAACGCTTTCGGAGCAGGCATCTCTGTTTTTTCACGCCATTGATTCGTTTTTGGATTGAATACTTCAACGTTGGAAAGATACAGATCTGACTGCTCCTGAATAGGATGCGATCCTAACCCACCTATCGCATAGATTTCTCCGTTCACAACATCAATTGCTGCGGAACAACGCGCACAGTTCATATTTTGGGCTTTTGCCCAAGTGTCCATCCCTGGATCATATACCACCACCGTTTCTAAGTGCGGTTTTTCATTAGTAGTTAACCACCCACCAATGGCATAGATTTTTCCATCCACAACACAAGTCATGGTCTTCCTCGGTGTGGGCATATCTGCTTTCTGCGTCCATGTGTCCGTAGCCGGATCATACATTTCTACGGTTGCGAGTTCTTCACTCTCGGAACTGAAACCGCGAGGCGCCTGAATTGTCTTTGTTTTTGTCCCACCAATGGCGTAGATTTTTCCATCCACAACTGGGACAGATACGCCGGACCGCGCTGTCGGCATACTCGCCTTTTGTTCCCATATATCGGTTTTCGGGTCGTACATTTCTACTGTTGAAGTTGATAGATCGCCAAATTCGTCCCTTTTGAGTTGGATGTTACCCCCTATCACGAACACTTTGCCATTCACGACAGATGTCGCAAAACCCGTTCGAGCTGTTGGCATGTCTGTTTTCCGTGTCCACTGCAACGTAGCAGGTCCGAGGGAATTCTGCTGGGTATCGGACACAAGAGGCGTTTCAGCCGCCTGTAGTCCTGCCGCGACGTTTTTATCGGTGGAAACTGGTCGTCCGACCTGGTTCCGTAGATCGGGTTTTGAATCAATATCAAGGAGGATAGCGGTATCAACGATTTCAACCGTAGGTTCGGCTACTGCCTCGAAACTGTACGGTTTCTGAAAGCGGGCGAGGTATTGGTTGGTCGCACCTAATAGCATGGCAACCAAAAGGGTCGCCACACCCAAAGCACCCCACGGGAGCAGTGGTTTTACAACCGGAGGCGGTGTCGGTTTCAGCTCAGCAACCTGTCGCATAATGTTCTCTGTTAGGTTGGTGGGGAACTGCGCGCCACCGAGAACTTCCTGAACCAAGAGTTCTTGGTCCTCCCGCAAACGCTTTCGCGCCCGCCAGAGGCGGTTTGTAATCGTGTTTACGGAGACCCCTAAGAATTTGCTTATCTCCTTTGCTGTCATTTCACCGAGATAGTGGAGCGTCATGACCGTGCGCTCACTCTCCGGCAGTCTCGACAGAAGTTTTTGGACGATTTCATAACGGTGTTCGGTGCCTTCTGCTTCGCGCTGTTTCGCGGTATAATGGGTATAAGAAGATTCTTCTATTTCTGCCATAGGCGTGTCCTCCAGCGATTGCATCGCGGGTTTGTGTCTTTGGAGCCAATTAAGACAAAGGCGGTTTGCGATGACATAGAGCCACCCGGCAAATTGATTCGGATTTTTGAGTGTCGAGAGTTTTTTGTATGCTTGAAGAAAAGTATCTTGTGTAATTTCTTCAGCATAATGAAAATCGCTAACCTTCCGCCATGCGAGCGCGTGAACACCCCTTTGGTGCCTTCGGACTAAAGTATCGAAAGCATCATCGTCGCCTGACAAAATTCTGCGAATCAGTTGAGCATCGTTTTCCACTGTTACAATCTCCCATGGTGCCTGAATAGTTTTGGTTGTATCTAACTCAAGATATAGCCCCTACGGGTATAGGGTAAGCACGAGACCTACCTCTATAGGAGTTGGATAGAAGGACCAAAGACTACCCTGCAGACTATGATATACAGTTTACCGGGATTTTTTTAGTTCACCCCAGCGTGTGGGAAGTTTGCCCTCCGCTGTGACTCCACGAAAGCCAGTGTCATATGCTTCAACGATTGGTGAAAATTGGCCGCGACCTAACTGTCCTCCCAAGGCATAGATTGTGCCATTTGCGACAACTGCCCTTGTCGATTTTGGGATTGTTAGTGCCTCGACTTCGCGCCATTTGTTGGGCGTTGGATTATAAACATCCACATCGCCGAGGCGTGTAACCTTATTTCCGCCCGGAGTATTAGCACCCCCGATTGTATAAATCTCATTATCAATGGCAACGGATGCAAACCAAAATTTGAGCATTGGCATGTCAGCGAGTTCACGCCACTGGCCGGTTTTCGGGTTGTATTCTTCAATAGACGTGGCAAACTTGTCAGCAAGAGGACCCCACCGCCAATTCCAACCGCCGATAACATAAATTTTACCATTTACAGTGACAGCATCGGTCGCCCCTCGTTCTGTCGGCATGTCTACGTCCTTCTTCCATCTATTGGTTAACGGATCGTAAACTTCAACGAGGCCTGTTGCCACATCACGGCCGAGTTTTTTATCGTGAACACTCCCACCGATGAGGTATATCTTTTCGTCAACAACCGCGGTCATAAACGCATGACGGAGCGTCGGTATATCCCGCTTCTTGGTCCATGTATCGGTTGCAGCGTTATACATCTCGACGGTTTTTTTGTATCTGAATGCACCCCCAGGGCCCTTTCGGTCATAGCCCCCGAACACATAGATTTCGTTGGAAAAGACTGCAGCCTGTGGAGCAACCCGCGGTGTCGGCATATTCGCAACTGTGTGCCATGTGTTTGTCTGCGTGTCGTAGACATCTACGGTTGAGAGCGCAGGAGCACGACCCCCCAAATTTTCATGGTGGTCGAAACCGCCGATGAGATAAATTTTACCACCCACAGCAGCGGGAACACCTCCAATTCGCCATGTTGGCAGTTCAGTTATCTGTTCCCAATCCCCAGCAAAACCGCTGGAAATGACAATAAGTAAGAGGGTAAAAACCCATTGCAAATACCTATATTTTGCGAGCATATCGTTCTCCTTAGGCGTTTCTAACGTGTGTTTGACATAAGAGTGTTCAGAGAGAGAACCCTTCTAATATTAAAGACACATTTTTGCGGCGAAAATTGTGCATAATTATCCAAAAATTGGTTTTCAGTTATCGGTTCTCAGTTAAGAATTCAGTGTTCACATATTTTCAGGCTTTACTATAACCCAAACACTGTTACGCTATCCGTATTAAGATTTATTTTTTCCCTTCTGACGCGTAAGTTTGACATAATCCATTATTCCATATAACTGATCAAGGAAGTAGTTTGGTTTACTTTCTATGGGCGCAGATGTTTTATCGGAATTGCATCCGAATAAAATAAAAATAGCACACGGAATCAGAGAAGTCAGTCGCGTTTTATTCCTTCAGTGCCTCTGCTACCAGTTGTTCTAACGCGTCCCCTCTCGCTTGATGGGTAATTAAGGTGCCATCCTTACCAATAAGCCAAGGAGCGGGGATCGCGCTAATGTGGTACTGTCGTGCGACGGGACTCTGCCCTCCTTTCCTGCTAAACACCTGCCGCCAAGGAATCTCATTTTCTTTGAGGTAATCCCGCAGCCTATCTTCATCAGTATCAAGGCTAATACCAATAACGTCAAATCCTTCGTCTTTATAGGTGTCATAAACTTTTTTGACATTCGGCATTTCTGCGATGCACGGACCGCACCAGACTGCCCAAAAATCGAGTAGAACGACTTTGCCGCGGTATTGCTCAAGCGAAATCGGATTGCCATCGAGGTCCGTGGCGGAAAAATCAGGTACAGTCTTACCAATTAACGCCAGCGCAGGCTCAGCCTTTATGCGGTATTCATTTGCCAGTTCGGCGTTACCTAATCTTTCATGAACCTTGGAAAGTCTTCTGAAGACACCACGGTTTTCCGGGAACTGCTCCTCAAGTTTCATAAAAAGCTGCAGCAGCTCATCATCCCGATTCATCATCCGAAGCATATCGCCGAGGACAAAGTGTTCTCGAAAGTTGTCAGGTTTCAGGGTTTCTTTATAACGGTTGATGAGATTCTCGGCATCTTCCTCTCGTTCGACTTTCATGTAGAGGGGCAGAAGTGCCAAATATACATAAGTCCGATGTTCGTTGTCTGGATACTCCTGAATTCCGGCAGCCAAAGTGGAAATGGTTTCTTCAAGACTTTCATATATCTCTTCGGGTTTGGCTTCCCAAACACTGGATGACCAGTAAATTCTTGAGGAAAAACTCAAGTTTAGAACCGTAAATTCTTCATTTTCATGATGTCGACACCGGACGAGGGGCATGGCATTACCATACAACTTGCGTTGCTCAGTTTTCGACGCTCTATAGTTTGGGTTAAGCTCATAACTATAACTCACCGGCATTTCTGGATCTGTGCTCTGCGTAAAAATCGGTTTGCCGCCTTCTTTATCTGAGGGACAGATTAGCATGTTTTCATCTGTCAAATGTTTTGGATGGAGATCTGAAAGCCATGCTGGAAAATCGCCATGCTCTTTCTGATAGGCTTGGATCGCTTTGCCGATAACAAGCAGGTTCTCGGTGCAGACTTCAATATTTTTTTCATTTTGTTCAGACGGTTCTGGTGTTGCTACCTCCGCATGAGCGAAGTTAACCAGCAGCCCCAACACGATTCCTAACGTCAAGGTCACTTTCATTTGATTGTCCTTACACACTACTGGTGAGGTTAGGAAACCTCGCCGTAGGATTAGAAAATACGCCCATAGAAGCCGTGGTATGTTCTATTTGCGTTTAATAACGCCCCAAGTTGTTGCTAATTTTCCAATGGGATCAATAGCAAGGGCACCAGCGACTTCCTCAAAGAAACTTCTCTGATCTACCGCTTTGTCCGGATAGATGTCAACAGTGGCGTGCGTTTTATCGTCGAAATGCAGGTTCATATATGCAGTGCCAGATTTTTCACTACATCGGTAAAGGAGGACATTCCCACCTTTTTGCAATTCAATTTTAATATTATAGTCAACTTCCCGCGCGGCCCCCGTCCAGTGAGAATTATTGTACCACTTTTCGCCGTTAATCCAAATCTGTGCGTGGTCGTCATGGGCAGGAGACATCACGGCTTTCATATCCTCGGGAGCCTTAATAACAATAATACCGTAGGTATCAATGTGATTTATGGGACCACCCCTGTTCATGTGGTGAGGGTCCGCAGGATTAATTTCAAAGACTTCCCAACGTCTGGTTCCACCATGCTCCCTATCCCATCGGACCAGGACATTTTGCGTCAGTTTTAAACCTTCAATAGTCGAAAGTTTGGGCTGCGTCAGTTTACCCTTGGTGCCTTCCTCAATAAAGTCTTTCCGGGCGGCACCGGGGAATCTACTATTCTCGTAGTTCCCATTAGGTCCGTAATACTTCCTGATCCAGTTTTTGTTCTTTGAATGGTCTTCGTTCAGAGCGTCTTCGGCTGGGCTTTTGAACCAATCCGCCTCTTTTAAAGGACCCCCCTTCATGTTAACCTCCCCTTGCGTGAATGCAAGATGGGAGACGTTCACAAACAGCGCGAACATAACCCCTATAACGAACACGAAGCGATAAAACTTTCTCATTGCAATTTCCTTCCTTATTATTTCCTATGATGAATTAGAGAAATAAGTTTACATATCATTTTAGAGATTTCATTGCTTCAGTCGTCCCCATGTGGTCGCGAGTTTCCCTTGTGCTTCGACAGCAAGCGCGTTCCCAATCTTTGCGCCGTTTTTACCCTCCAGATGATGTGCGTTGCCCGATGCATCTGAAAATTGCTGGGTGCCACCGGGTTCGTCAAAATGCCACAACGCAGCCGTCTTTGCGTCATTTTTGAACTTTTCGTCTGGCATAAAGCCTTTTTTGTCAACATCGTAACGTGCCTCCGTTGAGATGCGGACCTCATCAATATATCCAGTGAAGGAACCCCAAAACGTTTTGTCTGGCGGACGACCCGGTATCTCAATTATTTTTCCAAACCCTCCAAGCACGAAGTCTTGTGGACGCAAGAAAACAACGCGTCCAAGAGGTGCCCCATCTTGCCATATCCCTACGAGATCATTGACGATTGTTATTTTCTGATCCCCCTTTGATTGGTAAGCGATGTGGTGCCATTGGTTCAGCTCAAGTGGGAATGGGAAAGGTATGGTCCTGCCAGCGTTGGCTCCCCCAAAACGATAGGCATTTATTAGTAGGATTAGGTCACCTTTCAGGTGCTCGATATTGTGCAGATTAGCCAGATTATTTAGGTACGGTTGAAATTCATCGTTCACGATGACCATACGCACCTGTTGATGGAGTATCGTCAATAATGTGTCCTTAGTTTCGGGCGGTGTGGTGGGATATATCCATGCTTCAAAGGTGAATTCCTCCGTGCCATCTGGTAAGAGATAACCAAAGGTTTCAAAATCTAAAACGGCGTAGTCATCCACCCCGTCGAGGACTAAATAGTTTCCACCTGCGGGTGATGGCGGTGGCAACGCTTTGGTGCTCAGCGGAATTAATGTAAGCAAAAAGAGGCATGTAAGGATTTGTCGATGTCCCATTTTTTTTCCGTTCTCTTGTAAAAAGAAAATCTGTGAGTTTCAAGGTCGGTTTCGGTGTTTTGCTTTGAGTTTACCCTAACTTGTGGATAGTAATTGTAGATACGAGTGCGCTCACGCGTACCCATAACACCGCTACTTCAAAATCACCATCCGCCGCGTCGTTGAGAAATCCCCGGCGGTAAACGTATAAAAGTAGAGACCACTGGTGACAGGTTCGCCGACTGTATTCCTGCCATCCCAATACGCTGCACGAGCGCGCGAGGTATACCGACCCGCCACCTGATATCCGAGCGACAGTTCACGCACCAGAACACCGCTCGGATTGTAAATGGCGATGCGAACCGCTGCAGGTGTTTTTAACTGGTACGGTATCCATGTTTCTGGGTTAAACGGATTCGGGTAGTTCGGCAATAAAGCCGTCTGTTTCGGTGTTAATGTTGCAAGGAGTTGTTCTAAAATGAGGATACCGCGTTGAAAAGCCGAGTCTGTTAGGGTCAATTGCCGGGCTTCCTGAAGCCATTTTTCTACATCTGCAGCAATGAACGTTTGAAGGACTTGAGGATTCACAGCGGGCGCGGAATCACTTGAACCTAAGGCACCTGCAACGAGGACAAGGTCCTGTATATTGACAGTCCCATCACGGTTAACATCGGCAGGATTGCTTCCCGATTGCCCAAGATTTGATGCGACCCATACAAGGTCTTGGATGTTAACAATATCATCCCCGTTGACATCCTCTCTGCGTCTTGTAGATTCAGTGGCATCTGATATAGGTTCAGTGGCATCTGATAGCGTGGAAGGATTGAGTTCCCATAAGAATATGGTGCCATCCTTACTCCCGGTTGCGAGGGTATTGCCATCCGGAGCAAACGCTACGCCATCGATCGCATCCCCATGCCCTGTGAGCGTGCGGAGATGTGAACCCGTGTTCGTATCCCAGAGCCGGGCGGTGCCGTCCCAACTCCCGGTTGCGAGGGTGGCACCATCTGGACTCAACGCTATGCTGACGATCGCATCGGTATGCCCAGTGAGCCTATGTAGAGAGTCACCTGTGTTGACATCCCAGAGACGGGCAGTGTCGTCATAACTCCCAGTTGCGAGGGTGTTGCCATCCGGACTGAACACTACCTTGGTGACCCCAAGCGCATGCCCGGTGAACGTGCGGAGATGGTTCCCCGTGTTGACATCCCAGAGACGGGCAGTGTTATCATAACTTCCGGTTGCGAGGGTTGTGCCCTCTGGACTAAATGCTACGCTTCTGAGCCAATTCGTATGCCCGGTGATTATGCGGAGAGGGTTACCTGTGTTGACATCCCAGAGACGGGCAGTGTTGTCACCACTCGCGGTTGCGAGGGTATTGCCATCCGGACTAAACGCCACGTCTCGGATCCAATCCGTATGCTCGGTGAGCCTGTGTAGAAGGTTACCTGTGTTTGCATCCCAAAGCCGGGCAGTGTCGTCATAACTCCCAGTTGCGAGGGTATTGCCATCCGGACTAAACGTTATGCTGTTGACCCAATTCGTATGCCCGGTGAGCGTGTGTAGAAGGTTCCCCGTGTTGACATCCCAGAGACGGACGGTGCGGTCCTCATTCCCACTTGCGACGGTGCTACCATCCGGACTAAACGCTACACCGATAACCGCAGACGTATACCCGGTGAACGTGCGGAGCTGGCTACCCGTGTTTGCATCCCAGAGACGGGCGGTGCCGTCATAACTTCCACTTGCGAGCGTTGTACCATCTGGGCTAAATGCTACGCCGATGACCCAACCCGTATGCTCAGCGAGCGTGCGAAGATGTGAACCTGTGTTGACATCCCAGAGGCGGATGGTGTCATTATAACTTCCACTTGCGAGGGTGTTGCCATCTGGACTAAACGCTACGCTGAAGACCGCAGCCCAATGTCCGGTGAGCGTGTGTAGCGGGTTACCCGTGTTGACATGCCAGAGACGGACGGTGCTGTCCCAACTCCCGCTTGCGAGGGTGTTGCCATCTGGACTAAACGCTACGCTATTGACCCCAGACCTATGCTCGGTGAGCGTGCGGAGATGTGAACCTGTGTTTGCATCCCAGAGACGGATGGTTTTGTCCGCAGCCCCGCTTGCGATCGTCGTCCCATCTGGACTAAATGCTACGCTGGTGACCCCATTCCTAACCCTTCTGACCTGCTTTGTATGCCCAGTGAGCGTGCGGAGATGTGAGCCTGTGTTGACATCCCAGAGACGGACGGTGGCATCCTCACTCCCGGTTGCGAGGGTTGTGCTATCCGGACTAAACGCTACGCTGTTGACCCCAAACGTATGTCCGCTGAGCGTGCGGAGATGTGAACCTGCGTTCGCGTCCCAGAGACGGATGGTGGTGTCCTCACTCGCGCTTGCGATAGTTGTGCCATCTGGACTAAATGCTACGCCGTTAACTGCAGACGTATGCCCTGTGATGAGTTCAAGTTCTTCGCCTGTCTGTGCGTCATAGATCCAAATACCGATAATACTTACGACTGCCAGACGTGTGCCGTCTGGGGAATACTTTATTTCATTTATCTTACCTTTGCCGAGGCGTGCTTTAGCACCTTCGGGTAATCCCAACGTTGTGTAGTCTTGTGCAAAAGTGTTTGGCACAGTAGTAAATACCGCCAAAAGTGCAACTAAAATCGAAAATAGTGTGGTTTTCACGCGTAATTTCTCCTTATAGATTCATCATCTTCATTGTTTTATTGCTTAAGTCGTCCCCATGTTATTGCGAGTTTCCGTTGTGCTTCGACTGCAAGAGGGATGCCGGTCTTCGCGCCATTTTTACCTGTTAGATGATTTGCATTGCCCGATGCATCTGAAAATTGCTGTGCCCCACCGGGTTCATCAAAATGCCATAAGGCCACCGTCTTTGCGTCATTTTTGAACCTGTCATCTGGCATAAAGCCTTTTTTGTTAACATCGTAACGAGCCTCCGTTGAGATGCGGACCTCATCAATATATCCAGTGAAGGAACTCAAAAACGATTTGGCTGGCGGACGACCCGGTAGCACAATTATTTTTCCATATCCGCCAAGCACGAAGTCTTTTGGACGCAAACCACGAGGATCGCGATTGTGTCCGAGCGGTTGCCCGTGTTGATGTGTCTCCCCGAAATCATTGACGATCGCCGTTACCTGATTCCCCTTTACCTGATAAGCGATGTGGTACCACTCGTTCAACGCAAGCGAGATCGGGAAAGATAGCGTCTGACCGAACTTTCCATCAAGAAAGGAACTCATTAGCAAGACGAGGTCCCCCTTCGGCGGATCGGTATTTAGCACATTCGCCAACTCATTGAATTGACCTTCATTATTCACGATGACCATATCCACCTGTTGATGGAGTATCACCAATACCGTGTCCTTGGTGTCGGGCGGGGCAGTCGGATATATCCATGCTTCAAAGGTGAATTCGTCTGTGCCGTCCGGTAAGAGATAACCAAAGGTTTCAAAGTCTAAAACAGCGTAGTCATCGACCCCGTCGAGGACTAAATAGTTTCCACCTGCGGGTGAAGCGGGTGGGAAAGCTTTAGCACTCAGCGGAATTAGTGTCACTAAAAAGAGGCATACAAGGATCTGTCGGTGTCCCATTTTTTCTCCTGTTACTGTGGGTATTGAAAATTCAATGACTGCCTTTTTTAATCGCCCGCACGTTTTCACAAGTTTCCCTGTTGGATCGACACGCTGAAGACCTTTCCCGTGTAATCAAAATACCTAACGTCCAACAACCTTTCACGGTTTACGGTTATAACTGCGAAATGCCTTTTGATCCGAGCATCGGACGATTGCTATTGTCTTAAATGTTGTTGTATATCGTACTTTCTATAATTAAAGACACAATTTTTTAAAAAAAATTGTGCATCATTTGAAAAAAAAATAAAAAATTTGAATTTTAATCAGATGTAGTTAGGAAATTGCCGATGAGTTGTGGGTTATCGGTTTTCAGTTAAGAGTCAGGTTTCGGATATCCTTCCTACAATGCGATCAACTGAAAAGCCATCTGAATTCCAAGGAAAGAAAGAGTCGCGATCGGGAGATCGCTCCTACAGAAGAAGGGTGAATACAATCTTGAGTAAAAAAGAAGAGGCGAGGTGTTTTGCTTGGGTGTTCCCCAAGAAACCTCGCCAGCAAATTGTTTTGGAAGATAGACTTTACAACTGCGCTTCAAGCGGAATATGAAATATCCCGCGTTGTTGTGTAGCAATGTAAAGTCTATCGTTACTGACGACCAGAGAGACAATTTTATCTGGAATGTTGGGAGAAATCTGATCCCACTTGCCATGAGCATCCAAGCGATAGACACCTGCATCACCGGCACCATAAACTGTAGTCCCTTCCGCTGCAAGGTTGTCTATCATAATCCGTTTACCCATTCTATCAGTTAGCACACGCCAGTGCGCGCCGGTTTGTGAACTTAAGACCCCCGCATCCGTTGCGACGTAAACCGTTGAACCGGCAAAGATTATCTCTTTGAAACGGGTAAAGTGAAACGGAAGGGTGGGTGTAATATTTTTCCAACTCTTTCCACCATCAAGCGACTGGAAGAGTTTGCCGTCCCGTTTGCCAACGTAGACAGTATCTGCTGATGCGGCTAATTTGAAGCCTGTATCAAGTAATTTGTTAAGTGGTTCAGTGGTATCCATTAAACCGGTGTCTGTCCATTCCGGGTCGCCGTATTTCCACTTGAAAAGTCTTTGCTTCCACTCGGCATAGAACGTCTGTCCAGTGACGGCAAACCCGCCAATTCTCTCAAATTTATCAATAAGATAAGTTGTATCTGATAAGTTATCATTTTTTTCAAGCTTATTCGGCAAAGGGTCCTCTGTCCACAACTCAACAAACGGAGATTCTCGTGCAAAGGTAGGTGCTCCCTGAACTGGCACAAGTATATTGTCCTCTGCAGATAACTGGAAAATGCGCAAGTAGTCCTTTACAGACGTAATTTCAGAGAGTTGGAGGTCGATCATGCTATCTTTTTCAGGCACCATTCCGTAGAGAACGTCGTTAGCAATCGCTAACTGAGAAGCGAGATTAAGGTAAGCAAATTTCTGTTCCATTGTTTCACGTATTTGGCTATCGCGGTCAATCTGGACAGTTTCCCACGTTTCACCACCGTCAATGGATTGGACAAGAACCCCACGGGTATACCCGTAAAGTCTATTGTTGACTGCGACCAGATTCTGTATTGTTGTTTCCCTGATTCCGTTCGTAAATGAGTGCCATGATTTACCACCGTCAGTTGTGCGATGAACACCGGATGAACTGGCTCGATAAAAAGTATTTTTGTCCACGGCTACAATCCCTTGTGATAAAAATATTTTGCCGGTATTCGCCAGAATACTCATCCCAAGTTCTGGCTTCATAAGGTCGGATTCATTTCCGTGTGTTATCTCAGTCCACGATACCCCGAAGTCAGTCGAGTGAAAAATTCCGCCTAAACTTTTTGGATTGATATCAGCTATTATATTTCCTGTAAACTTTTGGCTTGGTTCAATCCATATCCAGTGAGAAAGGTCGGAACCCGTTCCAACATAGAGGCTGTTTTCAAACCCAGTCATCCAGTAGACAGATTCTGACGGACTTGCCGACAAGTGTTGCCAAATATCTGAATCAAGACGGTAGATGCCGCTGCTTGTCCCTGCGAAGACTATGTTTCTAATTGCAGCTACTGCGTGGATACTTTTATCTGCCAACCCATCTTTCAAGGGATCCCACTGTGTGCCAGCATCCGTAGATCGAAAAACACCTTCATCTTGAAGGGCGAGATACATTACAATATGTGAGTGCGAATTATGTTCTTGTGCTTCATCGGTGATAATGAGTTCGATAGCATGTCCTTTTGGTCGGGAGCAGAAGACATCCCATGTCTCGCCATTATCAATTGAAGCGAGTATTTTATCAGTAGAAACGATATAAAGGGTATCATCATGTGCTGCCATCGGCATCCGAAATCCATTAGTCGATATATCATTGTTGGTAAGTGTCCATACAGTTTCACCCACTGTTCGTTTATAGATACCAGATTGTGCAGCAGCGTAGAGGGTCCTGTCGGGTGTAGCGAAAATATTATGCACAGCACCACCGTAGGGGCCATTTGTTTGGGTCCACTGCGAAGCAGAGAACTTAGCGAGATCGTTCTGTGTATTAGATGCTAAAGTTGTTTCAGTACTTTGCAGACCGGTACTGCCGCTTTTACCGGGGGTAGCGGCACGTCCAACCTGATTACGCACAGCCGGTTTTGCGTCGATATCAACCACAATGAATGCGTCAATGATTTCAATTGTGGGTTCGGATTGCGCCTCGAAACTATAGGGCTGCTGAAACCGAAGGAGGTATTGATTGCTTGCACCCAGCAACAGTATAATCAAGACCGTAGCTGCCCCAAAAGCCGCCCACGGTAGCAACGGTTTTCCAGCTGGAGACGGTGTCGGTTTTATATTGGCAACTTGCCTTGTG
Organism: Candidatus Poribacteria bacterium; assembly: GCA_965200345.1. Classification (GTDB taxonomy): domain Bacteria; phylum Poribacteria; class WGA-4E; order WGA-4E; family WGA-3G; genus WGA-3G. Next base: position 5,941,558 of record OZ241378.1, on the reverse strand, counting down.
ATGTTCTCCATTAGACTGGCGGGTAATTGAACTCCGCCAAGGACTTCGCTAATCAAGAGTTCCTCTTTCGCCTGTAAACGCTTTCGTGCCCGGTGGAGCCTGCTATGCACTGTCTTCACAGACACACCTAAGAATTTACCAATTTCCTTGGCTGGCATTTCGCCGAGATAGTAGAGCGTCATTACCGTCCGTTCGCTTTCTGGGAGTCTTGTCAGAAGTTTTTTGACGATTTCACTCCGATGTTCGGAGGCTTCTGTCTCACGCTGCTCGGATACATAATGGGTATAGGAGAATCTTTCTGTATCTTCCGCGGATGTGCCCTCCAAAGATTGCATTGCTGGTTTTTTCTTGCGCATCCAATTCAGGCAGAGCCGATTTGCAATAACATAAAGCCACCCGGCAAACTGGTTGGGGTTCTTGAGTGTTGGGAGTTTTTTGTAGACTTGGAGGAAGGTGTCTTGCGTAATTTCTTCGGCGTGGTGAAAATCACCGACCTTCCGCCATGCAAGCGCATGCACGCCTTTTTTGTATTTATGGACTAAGGTACTGAATGCTTCATCGTTGCCTGACAAGATACTACGAATCAGTTGAACGTCATCTCTTTCCATTAGGATTCTCCATGATTAAACCCCCTAAATCCCCTTTGTCAGGAGGACTTTAAGAAGGAATGCGTAAGTCCTAATAGGTAGCGTGGAACCTAACAATTCAAACGCGCCTACCTACTTGTGGTAAAGTGTTGGATTTCACCTATACTTGGTTGAATGGTGTTATACCTTTCCATCCGTTCAACCTTCCTTTATACAATATATAGGGTTTGTAGACAAGTGAATTCACGCCTCTATTTAGAACTGCTTCAACTGTCCCCATGTTGTTGCGAGTTTTGCTCTTGGTGATACGGAGAATCCTCCGTTATCTCTGACACTATTACCGGTGATGGCAAGGTTGTCAAATCTCGCTGTATAACTTGCGATCCCTACGCCGATTTTACCTGTAAGAAGAGGTGGTGTGCCTTCCTTCGGCTCCATAACTACCGGTCCCAAAACTGCCTTTCCGTTAATCCAGAAAGTTAGGTTATCACCGTGGACGCTCACCTTTAGATTCGACCACTTATTCAATTTCAAGAGCGGACTCGGTTTCTGTGCGAAAATCCGCATGCCTGTAGCGATGTGAAAATTCCCACCCATACATGTCGCCATGGGTTCAGGCACAGCCGCGAATGCGTTTCCCGCTTTCTCGAACCTGGGACTGTCTCCAATTATCTACGTTTTCGGTTCTAAAACCCAATGCTTTAGCTTTGGGATACAGAACCGCCCTATTGAATTAGACCATGGGGCTATAGTTAAAAAAAGAGTTGACATTTCGTCAAAAATGTAGTATAATTAACATAGTCATTGATTGAGACGTGTAAGCAGTAGCTACCTTGCTACTGGTCTCAATCACCCTCTTACAAGGACAGAATGACTATGGCTAATATCCATTAAAAACGAACATCACAAAATCCGAATACGTTGAAAGATACGATATTCCTGAAACCTTGCGAGGTTCAGATTTTGTTGAGATTTCAAGTTCTGAAGCAAGAAATACTTGCCAGAAGTATCGGTCGGTCACGAAGGTTCAAGTGATTTTCCGTAGTGTGCCAGATGACCCGCACCGCGAGATTACACTCGTGTCGGTTCGGATTAAACCCGAACAAGCTCCCAAGGATAACGTCTGGACGATTGCGACGCTGAAGGGAGTCAGAGAAGCCAGTATCGCAGAACGTCAAATGGACGTCGTGGTATAACCTAAAAGAACCACTTGGGAGTTCCGTCAAAGGAATCCCAATCCTTTAGGTTTGGGAGGGGTCAAACAGACGACCGTTCGGTTTCCCTTAACACGTGCTGCAATCGTAATATTACCCTCATGGTGTTTTCCCAGAGGCTTGACATCAAATTCAACGTCATAATTGCTCCATCTCTCGTCCCCCATCGTGAGTAAACGGATTAGTGCCGAGCGCGTGGCACCTTCAAGCGTACCCTCAACGACTTCCCAAGAAGTCTGCCCGATATCCGAATCAAGCCAGATTAATTCTCGCCACGCTTCTAAATCTCTGTCATCAAATTTCTCCAAAAATTTACCTGCCCATACAGAGAAAGTAAAGAGAAAAACACTCAGTCCAACAATTATCAATTTCATACCTTTTGGTGCCCTCCGTTTTTGTGTGCGCTGTACAGTTTGCAGGAATTGAATTCACACAGAGTGCTAAAACCTTAAATATCCATACGGAAGAATTTCAGAAACGCGACGGTTGTCAGCACGATTGCGAAGAAACAGAGCAGCAGTAGATCCAGGGCGGTGTGTTGGAGCGTCTCTCCTAAGGTCAACTCCGCGAGCGGCGGTGGCGGCATCGGAGGTGGAATATCTTCTCTATGGCTATGAGCCCCTGGGTCTTCTGACATCTTGCTGAATATTTCCGCATCAAGTGTCTCGTAGTAGCGAGCTCCTGTTTGGAAGTAGGTGTTTTTTTTCGCCTGACCGGTTTGCGTGGCATCCGTTGCGAGAAAAATGAAAGATGCCGTCGGTGTGATTCGGGAGAAATTTATACCGATTGTATCTTGGCGTTTTCTCTCTCGCTGATAACGCCTATCGAGTTGCGCCGCGAGGTCCCGGTATTTTAACCGAGCCGCCTCTTCAAGAGGTGCCATCTCCTCATTCACTCTATCCATGTGCGCCGAGTCGAATACCGCGATGGCCCCAGTTTTCGATCCCGGTGTGACGTTAGACTCCCGCATCATTTCAGAGAACACTTCACCCATCATTTTACCTCTTTTCGCTGCGAGACCGTCACGCAATTCGGATCGTCTCGCTGTTTTTTCCCTGTAGACACTCTCCGCTGTTGAAGTCGGCGCGACGATTTGTGCCGCAAGAAATCCGACACGCGGTAAGATGAGGACAACGAACACCCAGACGGTAAATGCCACGATAAGTGCTGTCTTGGCACTGTCGAAATAGATTGAGATTACCGCCCCTACCGCAAAAAAGACCGCGATATAGAGCAGCGAGACAAAGATAAGACACAGGATTCGCAGAAAGATGTCCAGTTCACCCAGTGGGAAGCCTTGCCAGACGATTACCAGTAAACCCGTGATTACAGAGATTAAGAACGGAAGGATGAAGACGAAATATCCACCGATGAGTTTGCTCCACAAAAAGATATCGCGGGGCAGCGCGTTAGCGAGGGTTATCCGAAGTGTTCCGGCTTCTCTTTCGCCCGCAACGGCATCAAACGTAAACAATAATGCCAGTAGACTAAAGACGGTGCTGACGACAAACACGAAGTCGAGATGTCCCAAAAGAAAGGCTATTGGCGCGGTGGACAGCGACGCTTCGCCCCGCGTTATTCCGTTGCGTGTCATACCGAGATAAGTCGGAAGGGCAGATTCCAAACCTGTCGCAAACACACTTAAAGGCGTCGGTTTAAGAATCAGCTTAGAAACTTCAAAATTCGGATCCGTCGACGCTTTTGCAGTAAAACTAAAGCTGTGTTTCGGACCTGTCGATTCCTTATCATTTTCGTCTTTGAGCGTGTCTTCGTCCTTGAGCGTTTCTTGTTCTTGATAGTCGATTTGGCGTTTGAGATAATGATGGTAATTGATATGCAAGTTGAGCGGGATGAGCAGGACACACATCAGCAGCAGCGCGACAAACCGCGCGCTCAGGATGTGATGCATAATCTCTTTCTGAATTAAGGTCATTAACATTGCGGCAACCTCATTTCGTGGAAAATATTGTAAAATTTGGAACCAAATGATCGTGTAACGTTGGTAAAGTGGTATAGGTAGAACTTCAGTATGATTCTTTGTTCAATTTCATACACCACTCGCGCTGAAAAGTTTCCAAACGGATTTAACAAGCAACTATTCTGTTCGCTGGATGACACCGGTTTTGTCTATGATAACGTAGTCCCCGTCACCGAGACCTTTAAGATCAATTATGTCGCCTGAGCGAAGGTCTCCTATTTCAATTTCAATCCAGTCTGATGCCTGCGTAGCATCCAACTCGTCAATCACGATAAGACCTGAACCCTTTTCCAAAGAATTAGCGAGCTGTTCCTGCAGAAAATCTGTGGAAGCCTCAGTTTCAGTATCTGTCGTGTCAGGGTTCCCAAGCAGTGCGGCAAGTTCTTCGTCTCCAAGTCCGTCAAGAAACTCTGAGAACTCGTCAAGCGATGCGTCTTCTCCCGCTGCGTCAGTTATTTCGGGTTCGGCTTCTTGTTGTCTTTCAAGGTCAGATCCCGTTTCAGTTTCAGATATCGTTGGTGTTTCAGGGAGTGCCTGTTTAGTAAGATTCATTGTTGGTTCAATTTTTTGTCGAGCAGGTGTATAGGGTTCACCAAGGGATTCGGCGAAACGTTGGACATCCCATTTTGCATAAAAATAAATGCCGACACAAAGCGCGGTCATCAAAACCGCTGTGGTACCAAGGAGTTTCCAGTAATTTGTATAGTTCATAATTTTCTCGCTTTTGATTGATAGCGGTTGTCTTCATAGGTCATCCAAATTTGGTGGATAGATATCAAAGATTAAACCGATTTAAATGTGGTACATGATGCCCTTCAGTCATTAAAGACACAATTTTTCGCGGGATGCTTGCATAATTTTGAAAAAAGATCAAAAAAGTTTAGGTTTTAATCCAAAAATTGGCAAAATTGCTTGGAGAGATAGAACGGAGAAAAAACAAAACATTTGACATTTTTTTCACTTTCATTATAAGATATAGGCAGTCTTATAGCGGTTTCTCCGAATCGAACGAAACCGAAACATCAGAACGGTATTCCATTGACAGTTACTAACGTGAGGTCCCTCCTCACAGTGAACGTATCGGAGGTGAACATGTCACAGAACGATGTTGCGTTAATGGCGCACCTCATGCGCCGCGCAGGGTTTGGAACAACCCGCACCGAACTGGAAGCCTACGTCGAAAAAGGCTATGAGAACGTAGTTGACGACCTCGTCCATCCTGAACGCGGGACCCCCATTGATGAAGATATTTTAGAACGCTATTTCGGTAGTGAAGGCGGTTATGTCGGGACTTGGATCTATCGGATGCTGAACAGTCGATGTCCGCTCCAAGAGAAGATGGCACTCTTCTGGCATCATGTCTTCGCAACGGGGTTAGGCAAGAACCAACACATCCTCGCGTCCACGAATCAGATTGATATGTTGCGGCGCGTCGGTATGGGAAAGATAGGAGACATTCTACTTGAACTCTCCAAAGACCCGGCGATGATCTTCTGGCTCGACAATAACGAAAATCGCAAAGGTGAACCCAACGAGAATTATGGCAGAGAACTCCTTGAACTCTTTTCACTGGGTGTAGGCAACTACACAGAAGATGATATTAAGAACTGTGCGCTCGCTTTTACGGGCTGGACATTCGGACAACCGATTCCGTTGTATCCGCACGGTTACTATGCGGCCCCCTTCCTATTCGTTGAAGAGGAACACGACGACAGCGAAAAAACCTTCTTGGGGCATACCGGGAATCTCAACGGCGATGACATCATCGACATCATTGCTGAGCAACCCGCTTGTGCCAGATTCATCTCCAGACACCTCTACAATTTCTTTGTCGCAGATGAACCACAGGTACCGTCGTGGAATGTAACACCGCCACAGGATCCGGATGCTATTGAAACACTTGCAGACGCATTCATGGCATCCGATGGACATATATCCCATGTCCTCAGTGTCCTCTTCAATGCCGACTTCTTCAAAGAAGCCCAATTCAAGAAGGTAAAAAGCCCGACGGAACTCGTTACGGGAATCGTGAAACTGATAGGGACCTGTCAAGGTCCACAACCCGGGATGGCGCAATATGCGAGTGCTACGCAATTGATGGGGCAGAAACTGCTTGATCCGCCTACTGTGGAAGGATGGCACACCGGCAAAGAGTGGATTGACGGTGGATTACTTACCGCCCGCGTCAACTTCGCCGTTCGCGAAGTTAGTGATGCGTCGAAGCCCGGCATTCAGGATATTATTACGCGATTGAAGCATAACGGAAATCCGCTCTCGCCAGAAGCATTTGTGGAGAGTTGCCTTGAATTTGCGGGTCCGCTGCCGATAGGAGATACCACGCGTCAGTATTTGACCGAATTCGCTGAGGCGAACGGTGAGATTGATTTTAGAGATGCTGCTGCTGCAGAAGAGAACCAAACCGTGCTCGTCAGTATGCTCCAGTTAATCGTGGCATCAAGGGAGTATCAACTCGGTTAGTTTTTCTATCCTTGGACCAACCAGAGGAGACATTGACATGCGTACTACAAAGAAAGCCCCAGTCCTTGTCGTTGTACAACTCACAGGTGGCAACGATTTCATGAACACACTCATACCCTATACAAGCGGGGTTTACCACGACTCTCGACCAGTTGTCGGGATTAAAGCAGAAGACGTGATACCTTTAGACGTAGATGATACGCTCGGTTGGAACCCGCACGCCGCCCCTCTGAAAGAGATGTTTGATGCCGGTGATGTTGCCGTTGTACAGGGAATCGGTTACCCGGATTCAAACCGCTCGCATTTCCGGGCGATGGACATCTGGCACACCTGTGAACCCCTGAAAATCGGTGATGAAGGTTGGGTCGGCAGGCTCGTCCGAGAACTTGATCCGCAGAGTCAGAACGTCTTAACGGGTGTCAGTTTCGGACAGGGGCTCCCACGCGCCTGTGCACTTGCGGGTATCCCTGTTACCTCTGTTGGTGATTTGGATAACTACGGGCTGATGACCAGCATCGGTGATGAAGCACAGCGCACACAAGCACTTGACGTATTCAAGAAGATGTATAGCAGTACAGTCGGCAGCGGAATCGTGATGGACTACCTCAGCCAAACCGGATTAGATGTCATCAAGGGCGCGGACGAGTTAAAGAAGGCACCAGAGATGTATACCTCTGAAGTGGAATACCCACAAAGCTCCATCGCGAAAAGTCTACGGGATGTTGCCCGTGTCCACCTTGCGGATCTCGGCACGCGTGTTTTTTACACACAACACGGTGGTTACGACAACCATGCTAACGAGGTCCCGGCGCACCCACGCCTCCTGAAGGATCTGACAGAGGCGATTCAAGCGTTCTTCACCGATTTGCGGTCCCAGGATGCCTCCGAAGAAATCATGATGTACGTCTTCACAGAATTCGGCAGGCGTATCCGAGACAATGCCAGCGGTACAGATCACGGCACTGGTGGCGGTGCGTTCATTATCGGCGATCGGGTGAAAGGCGGGCTCTACTCAGAATATCCGTCTCTTGATCCGGCTCGTTGGGTACACGGCGAAGACCTTGAGCACACCATTGATTTTCGTGGCATATATGGGACACTTTTAGAGCAGTGGATGGGTGTTGACCCGACTCACATTGTCGGTGGGAATTTTGAACAGATTCATCCATTTTCCTAAGATAACGGAGGTGGACACTCATAATTTGAAATTGGGTAGGATTTACGTATTTCCTCTTAAAGTCCCCCTGATAAGGGGATTTAGGGGGTTAAAAAGAACTTACTGCTTTTTGCGTAAGTCCTATTGGATAAAGCAGTAGGAGCATATCATGGGCAGACCTTATGGATTGCTGCGTGCAGGGTTTCCGTACCTGAAGTGCCTGAGCATGCGGCGGACGACAAACTTTCCGATCGATATCGCAATCGGAAAAGAGGGACGTATATATATTATGTGCCGGAGCGACGGTACGGCAATGATTCGCAAATATACTGTTGAGGACGAAGATCGCGGGACAATGGGCGGTTACGGACAGGGCGACGGTCAATTCACATGGCCCGTAACAATTATCGCCGATAGCGAAGAGAATATTTATGTGTCTGATGAATACCTGCACCGGATCGTTGCCTTTAATGGTGAAGGTGAACACATCGGTACATGGGGCGAACGCGGCACGGATCCCGGACAACTCAACGGACCCGCCGGTATCGCCTTTGATCCCGATGAGAATATCTATGTCGTTGACAGTTTGAGGCATCGGGTACAAAAATTCACAAAGGATGGCAACTTCCTCTTTGGGTGGGGCAGTCATGGCGACGGTGAAGGCGAATTCAACATGCCGTGGGGTGTTGCTGTAGATGAACTCGGCGATGTCTACGTTGTCGATTGGCGGAACGACAGGGTTCAGAAGTTCAATGCCGAAGGAGAATTTCTTTTTGCATTTGGTAAATCTGGCAGTGGTAACGGCGAATTCAACCGTCCCGCCGGGATTGACGTTGACCTGCACGGCGATGTCTATGTTGCTGACCGAGGGAACGACCGCATTCAACTCTTCAACGCCGAAGGTCGATATGTGCAGAAATTCCTCGGCGATGCTACACTGTCAAAGGTGTCTCAGGCTTACATGATGACGAACGCCAGTCCAAATCGGATGCGAGACATGGCGGATCTGGAACCGCAAAAGTACCTGCGTCAACCGAAATCCGTCGCGGTCAGCGATGATGGCTTGATGTTTGTACCGGACTTTGGATCCTATCGGGTTCAGGTTTATCAGAATATGGCTGTGCCGTTGACAGAGCAGGAATTTAGCCCACCTCGTAGATCGGTTACGCTGCATCAGGAATAGCATCTAAGGGAGTACGGAAATGTGAAGAGCCAAGCGTATATTCTATACGCTTGGCTTTTTTGCGGACTGTGTGATGAAATTGATTGTTTAAGTCAACTAAAAATTTGAAGTTTTCGTTAAATGGTGATGTTAATACACCCAATGGAGGTCAAACTGACTACATGAAGTTACAGTTAATCGCTGGTCTGCTTGTGTTTTTGGTATCCTTACCTATATATGCAGCACAGAACGGTGATATTGAAGGGACGGTCTATCAGCGAAGTACTGGAAAACCGCTCGCGGGTGCTGACGTTCACATTATCAAGACCGACAAGCAGCAACAAACCGATGAAAAGGGTGTTTTCCGCTTCACAGAACTCCCCGAAGGGACTTATGTCTTTATCATAACGCATCCCTCAGAAGCGATATCAACAAAAGTCTCCATAGACATCAACAGTGGCGATATGACGGAGGTTAAGATACACCTCGGTGCAGCCTTTAAACTTGAGACAGTTGTAGTGGAAGCAACCGTCTTAGTGCCAACGCTAAGAAGAAATCAAAAGCAACAATATCCTGAGAGATTTCGCAAACTTCAGGTGCGAATGCGCTGGCGCATTGAAACGACAATCGGTCAATTGACACAACAGTTTCATGTTTCTCGGCTGCGTGCGTTGAAGCATTGGGGGTTGCTGACGCGTATGAGCAATAAACTCGGCAGTTGTCTTCTCGGTGCTTTCATAAATCAATGTCTCGGACGTCCCTTGATGAAACTCAAAGATCTCGTTCTCGCATAAGGAAAAATCTATGTTTACAAGATTAATTAGCACAAGTCGTAAATTATGCTTTTTTCTAAATTAACTTGACAACCCCTTTTTTAGGGTGTATAATACTATTACGACGTATTTAGTTTTAGTATTTACCAATCGTAATTCGCAACATGCGCACTAACATTTTGACTTGTAGGTCAAATTCACCTTTAACTTTTATATATTAAGGACCGAATCCGATGAAACCCCAGAGATTACACCATTTAGAACTTGAAGTGATGAAAGTGGTATGGAAATTGACGCATGCCACGGTCAACGATGTCCTTGATAACATTGACCGCAAGCTCGCCTATACCACCGTCGCCACCACTATGAAAAACCTCGAAAAGAAGGGCTTTTTGTCGCATCAAGTTGATGGTAGGACGTTCGTTTACCAGCCTTTAGTCAAAGAGACAGAGATTACGCATTCGATGCTCAACGATTTGTTAGAACGCCTTTTTGACAACTCGGCAGAGAAACTGGTGAACACACTCCTCGAAGTGCGACAAACCAGCCCAGATGAACACAATCGCTTACAAGCGTTAATTAACAACTATCAACCTGAAGGAGAAGAAACCAATGAGTAAGCAAATCCTCCTTTCCCTGCTCAACTGCTCCTGGCAATGGATGCTCCTGAGCGGCTTGATATGGTTTGCAACAAGTTCCGTGTTTCGCAAAAGTCGCCGTTCCAACACTATTGTCCACCTGCTCTGGCTGTTATCTTTACTTAGCCTCCCTATCCTGTTCGGTTTAAATCAGTTTGTACCAGCACCCACAATAGGGAGTACGGTTCCAGAATTAGCACAGACAGAGCCAGTGAACATACGTGGTTTAGCTGCGTTGGCTACAGATCTACCGGAAGTTTCATCCCTCGGCAGCGACACGCAAACCCAACTCCTTACGGCGGATAAGTCTTTTTTCAATTGGGCAAAGATTGATCTGCTACTGTGCCTTTGGGCAATCGGTACGCTCGCTATGTTCGTCCGCTTCATGTTTGGCTTGTGCCGAATCTATCAACTCCGACGCAGTGCTGTAGTGGCTGATGACTCATATCAGGCAATTTGCCAACGATTGGCGCAACAACTGGACATAAAGCGTCCGGTCACCGTGTGCTTTTCGGATCGGGTAGCATCGCCAATCTCATTCGGCTGGTTAGCTCCGTACATCCTGATTCCACGAACGCTAAATTGGGAGCAGTTTGAATTGGTAGCCGCGCACGAATTGGCACATGTCCAACGCCTCGATTGGTTGACGAACCTCTTTTCGCACTTGGTCGGTGTTATCTTCTTTTTCCACCCAATTTACCATTTTCTTAACCGCGAACTCGTCCGCGTTCGGGAGCGTATCTGCGACGACTGGGTCATCGAATTGACGGGTGCTCGGAAAAACTACGCGCAGTGTTTATTGGATCTGGTGCGTCACGAAGACCGGAGTGTTCTACTTGCATTATCACTCAATCAACCATCACAGTTGGAATCTCGGATTGATGCCATCCTGAAAAGCAACCGACGGTTAGACGTGCGACTGAAGCCTCGCTTGCAGTTAATGGTAGCGACTTTACTCCTAACAGGTCTACCCTTGTTGGCAATGGCACAACTGGTCCCACTGAAAACTTTCCAAGTTTCACTGTTCGCTCAAACCCCTCAGAAATCGGAAAAAGCGGTTGATAAAACTGAGAAAAAGCAAGACATGGAAAAAGCCAAAGATGGAAAAATGGATGGGAAACAGTACAAAGATGAATCACGTATCACAGTGAAAGCCCCAACACTGCTTCAGCAGTCCGAAGAAAACCGAATATTCTCTGGACCGCAGCCCGGGGAAAAACTTCCACCCTTGACAGTGACCGGTATTGGTGGTAGAATTGACGGAACAACGTTCGATATGACCACTAAAGCAGATGGAAAACCGCTCATCCTCTTCTTGCAAGATACCAACGCAGTTGGCATAAAAGGACTTGTTAACGTGTTTGAATTGCTGCTTCAAATTGACGCTCACCAAAAAAGCCATAGCAACGCAACGGGTACCGAAATGTCTAATCAGGGGATCCAGATAGGTGTTATATTTCTTGCAGATAATCTCGATACCTTACCCGAATGGGCGCATAACATGTTAAAAGAAGAGATTCCAAATGAGGTATTAACAGGAATATCTCCCGATGGGCGTGAAGGACCAGGAAGTTATGGACTGAATCGCAATGTTGCACAGACAGTTATCATCGCCAAAGATGGACAAGTGCTACACAACTTCGCTTTCACACAACCGATGCTCTATGCCGATTCACATTTCCTCGGTGCCATCGCACAAACGATTGAAGTAGAACCTTCCACGTTAGAAAAGTGGCTGAATGAAGCGTCAGCGAACCGCCGCGACGAGAAAAAGGTGAAGTATGCCATCATTAAAGAGAGCGACGATACCTCTCGTGATGCGCATGAATGGATGGAACTCCGCAATCCAACCGATACCGAATTGAACTTGAAAGGGTGGACACTCGACATTGTCACCACCGAATTGGATACTAAAGGGAAGTCCATCCAATTCACTAGCGATGTTAAAATCTCTCCTGACGGTTACCTCCTTCTGGTTCGCTCCCCAGAATTGCTGAAAAAATGGGGTATTACCTTGGAGGAAGATGAGCAACCCCAGAAGGGAAAAAAGGAACGTGGACAGACAATGGAGAAGGACGATGCTCGCAAGCGTGAGCAGGATCTCTCGCCAGAAGAACAACTCAAGGAAGCACGGGAAAAACTTGCCCAGATGAAGGAACTTGTCAAACGGTTTGACAAAGATGGTGACGGCAAATTGAATGAAGAAGAAGGCATGGCAGCAGTAGAGAAATGGTTGAATGAAAAACCTGCTGAAGATGCCCGTCCGAAACCAGACAAAAAGCAAATGGAGGATATAAGCGATGCGACTGAAGAGCTCCTCAAACAACTCAATACGTTTCAAGAGAGGTTGCAGCGCATAAATGAAGCCGTAGCCAAGACGGGCGGTAAAGAGGATACGCTTGATCAGGTGAAAGCGTTGGTCGAACAACTCAACGCGGATCTGAAAATATTGCAGCGCGAGAAAGAGAGCATCTTCGCAGCCAAGACGGGCGGTAAAGAGGATACGCTTGATCAGGTGGAAGCGTTGGTCAAACAGCTCAACGCGAATTTGGAAGTATTGCGAGACCTAAATGAACGTGCCGCAGCAGCAAAGCGGAGGAACGAAAACCGATATCGCGCAGAGAACGTTGAAGTCAAGGACCCCGCTGAGTTCAAAAAGGTGCAGGGCACAACGCTCTTCTCCGGTCCACAACCCGGTGAAAAACTGCCACCATTGAAGGTTAAGGGCATCAACGGTGAAACTAAGGACAAAACGTTCGATGTCATTGGCAAAACAGACGGGCAGATCCTCGTTCTCTTCCTGCAGGACGAAACTGGTCTCGGGTTGCGCGGGTTGCTTGGCATTTCTCGTTTACTCGCTCAAATCGCCGACAAATCTAAACAGACAATGCATATAAGTGCTGTGTTTTTAGGTGACACACCCGATACCGTGGAGAATCAAGCCAGTAAGTTAGTGCCACATATTCCAAGTGAGGTCTTACTCGGTATTTCTCAGGACGGACGGGAAGGGCCGGGCAGCTACGGGTTGAATCGTAATGTGGGGCAGACAGTTATCATCGCCAAAGATGGAAAAGTGCTACACAACTTCGCCTTCACACAACCGATGCTCCGTCCCGATCCGTATGTGCTTGGTGCCGTAGGAGAGGCAATAGGGATAAAACCTGCCACGCTGGAAAAATGGTTGAACCCACAAAACCCTATAATCGAAATCAAGAATCCTGCTGAGGGTGGCAAAACTGGCGAAATGCGCCTAAACGGAAACATTGTACAGTTTGATGAATTGCCTGTCCGCCTTCTCAATTTATCTGAAGAACAAAAATCTACGCTTATTATCCAATCTGAACGAGATGTACCTCATGAACAGATCGTCAAAGTAATGGATATAGCAAAAGAGGCAGGTATTGATAAAATTGAATTCGCGATGCGTCCGTCTGAAAATAAGCGCATGGAAAGCGGTAGGGAACAGATGCGCCGCGAGTATTCTGATGAGATTGCAGCCCTTCGCAAACGTATCAGCGAAGTCACTAAGCAGGTTGAAAAAGCACGCAAGCAAGTTAAAGAAGCACGCAAGCGACGCAAGGACGCTGCCCGCAATCGTGAGCAGCGTGGTAAAGAAGATTAACAAATTTATAGGGACGGGTCCCACTGTTCCCGTCCCTACGCGAAACCAAGCAGATGCTATTTGAGGAGAAGCAAATGAACGCCGTAAAACGATGCGATGGGATTAGCCGCCGCGATTTCCTCCGCGTCGGTGGATTGACAGCTCTTGGACTCGGATTAGGCGACTTTTTTCACCTGCAACGCGCCTTTGCCAGCACCAATACCCCCACAGCAAAAGCAAAATCGTGTATCCTGATATGGCTTGATGGCGGTCCGAGTCATCTGGAAACCTTTGATCCGAAACCAGACGCACCACAGGAGGTACGTGGACCGTTAAAAACCATTCCCACAAATCTGACAGGCGTACGCATCAGTGAATGCTTGGAGCGGACAGCAGACATTATGGATAAGATTGCTGTTATACGATCGATGACTTCACCGCTTGGTGAACACAATCTCGGTACTCAGTACCTTATGACAGGCTATAAACCTACGCCAGCATTGGAGTATCCAACCTTTGGTGCAACGGTCGCATACATCAAATCTCAAAATAGCAAGAACACTTCAGGAGATGTACTAACGGCTTTACCACCAAACATCGCAGTTCCGAACTTCACAGGTCAAGTGTCGGGGAGCGGATATTTGCCGAGTGCCACACGCCCATTTTCTGTTGCAGGCAATTCTAATAAGGACGACTTTAAGGATAGGAATGGTGGCTTTAAAGTTCGCGATCTCGATTTTTATCAAGGCATTGATATGGATCGTCTCTCGCGCCGCAGAAAATTTGTCAACGCACTCAACGAATTCAGTAGTGCTAAAGATGCTGGGGTGCCAACAGTTTCGGATCCAGAGTTGGAACGCGCTTACAACCTGATAACATCGCCCGAAGCCAAAGGAGCATTCAATTTCTCCGATGAACCGCAAGATGTTCTTAATCGGTATGGAACAGACGGCGTGAACGGAATTGGACAGAGTTGCTTATTGGCACGGAGGTTGGTCGAACGCGGTGTTCCATTCGTAACTGTCAACCATACGGGTTGGGATACCCATAATGATATATTCCAGTTAAAAGAGCGGTATCCTACGGATCGGAACGCGCATCTTCCGTCTCTTGATCGGGCACTGAGCGCACTGATTCAGGACCTTTCCGAACGGAGCATTCTGGATGAAACACTCGTAGTAGTCATGGGTGAATTTGGTCGAACACCGAGAATCAACTCACAGGGTGGACGCGACCATTGGCCCAACGTGTTCAGTGTGATGTTGGCTGGTGGTGGTGTGCAAGGTGGACAGATCGTCGGCAGCAGCGATGCCCTCGGTGAATTTCCACCAGAACGTCCCGTAACGCCATCGGATCTGGCAGCCACAATTTACACATTACTCGGTATCAATCCAAGTCTTGAACTGCATACAAGTGATGGTCGTCCAGTCCGCGTCGCGCCTGACGGTGCTAATATTGTCTCGGAATTAATCGCTTAATCCAACTGTCGTAGAGGAAGTTATCTGTGAGAAAAATAATTTGCAGCTTGTTGATCGGGATTGTTTTCGCTTGCGCGCTTTACGCACAAGGTGGAACAAAAGAGAATTATTGGAATCAGTTCCGCGGTCCAAACGGAGATGGTAAAGCAATTGCGACTGACCTCCCTACCCAATTTAGCGAAACGGAAAACGTCCGTTGGAAAACACCCATCCACGATAAAGGGTATTCATCACCTATTGTTTGGGGAAATCAGATTTGGTTAACAACGGCGCGTGAAGATGGCAGAGAACTCTTTGCAATCTGTGTAGACTTAGAGAGCGGCGACATCTTACACGATATAAAAGTGTTTGATGTCGCGAAACCGCAACTCGAACATGCGGATCTCAACAGTCACGCATCACCTACGCCTATTGTAGAAGAAGGACGCATCTATGTCCACTACGGCACTTACGGCACCGCTTGTCTCGATACGAAAACCGGTGAGAAACTTTGGGAACGTCGAGACCTTAATTGCGATCACCGGGTACGTCCCGCCTCTTCCCCGATTATTGATGAGGATACGCTATTTCTCACTTTTGATGGCGTTGACGTGCAGTTTATTGCTGCGCTGAATAAAAACACCGGCGACACTTTGTGGTTGCAGCATCGGAAGGTTGACTCCAATTTTGAGGATGTTCTCAAAGCAAAAGGTGTTAAGGATATTGAAGAAACGAAAAAAGAGAAGCCGAACGATAACAGGAAATCTTACGCAACTCCTACAATCATTACGTTCCAAGGAAAGAAGCAGTTGGTGAGCCCTGCTGCAGAAGTCACAATTTCCTACGACCCTAAGACAGGCGATGAACTCTGGCGTGTCCGACATGAAGGGTGGGGTTGGAACGTTGCGTGTAGACCGATTTTTTTACACAATCTTGTCTATTTTACGACTGGCGTAGAAAAGTTACTGTTAGCCGTTGATCCCTCTGGCATAGGTGATGTTACGGATACACATATCGTTTGGAGCCATCGCAAGGGTGCCCCTGAAATACCGTCGCCACTTATCATCGACGATTTGATGTTTATGGTTAACGAAGGGGGTGTGGTTTCTTGTGTGGAGGCAAAGAACGGAAATCCAGTATGGAAAGGACGTATCGGCGGAAATCACTGGGCATCCCCGGTATATGCAGGTGGCAATATCTACTTTTTCAGCATGGAAGGACGAGTGTCTGTTATCCGTGCAGCGCGCGAATTTAAATTACTCGCACGGAACGAGTTTGATAACGAATTTATTGCATCTGGTGCCGTTGCTGGCAACGCGCTAATTCTGCGTTCGCTTACGCATCTCTATTGTATTGAAGAAGCGAATCCATAAAAATTAGAAAATATCGGACATTTAGACGCAAAAAATCGGCAATTTCCGTATTTATAGTAAATTCCAAAAATAAATACACACTTTCGCCCCCCGGTAGGTGCGGTTTTGCGGTGTACTCACCCAAATGCGATCTGCATTCCTAACCGCACCGATACTGAGTGTATAAGTAATTACGAGATCTACTATAAACCCCCTAAATCCCCCTTATCAGGGGGACTTTAAGAAGGGATACGTAAGTTCTACAAAATACAGATTAGACAGAGACGAAACAAATGAAAATCATTCGGTTAGCTCCTATAGCATTGGCATTATCAGTCGTCTTATTTTTGTGCGGTTACTTCCACCAGGATATATCTTTTGCAGACGACGATCAGACTAACTTTGCTGCATCAAAATCATCTGACCGTGTTGACTTTGAAAATGACTTGATACCTATTTTTACCAAGTTTGGGTGTAACGCAGGAGCATGTCACGGTGCTGCTGCCGGTAGAGGTGAGTTCAATTTGTCGCTTTTCGGCGGGAATCCACAGGCAGACTATAAAGCGATTGTTCGGCAGTTCGCCGGTCGGCGCGTCAATCTGATGCGTCCTGAAGAAAGCCTTGTTATCCTAAAACCGACAGCGCAAACCAACCATGGCGGCGGACAGGTCTTGAACGAAAATGAAGAAGGCGCGCGACTGCTCCACAACTGGATCCAGCAAGGCGCGACTTATGAAACACTGCGTCACTTGGAACGTGTAGAAATATCCCCACAAAAACAGGTGATCTCGAACCTTGAGAATCCCATTCAATTGCAAGCAAACGCACATTTTTCCGACGGAATCACAGAAGATGTAACACGATGGACTGTCTTTACACCAGAGGACACCTCGACAGTTGAAATCAACCCAGCTACTGGTGTTGCAAAACTGAACCGGACCGGTCGGCATATTATTATTGCGCGTTATCTCACGGAAGTAGTCCCGATTGAGTTCATCGCCCCGTTAAACGAAGTTCCCATACAGAATGTCCATAAAAGTGATGAAACACATATATCTTTAGAATCGGTGGGTCCGAGCATTGATGGTGAAATTCTCAAATTGCTTTCAACGTTGCGGTTGCCTGTGTCCCCAGCTGCCAATGATGCTACCTTCTTGCGTAGGGTGACGCTCGATCTTACCGGACGCCTCCCTGCTCCGGATGCAGTTACTACATTTCTCGCAGATTCGGATACAAATAAACGAGAAATGTTGGTAGACACCCTGCTCAACTCCCATGAATTTAACGAATACTGGACACTGCAGCTGGCGAAGCTGCTCCGAATTCATTCAGAAGGCGGAAATACACAAGGCGCGTTTGCCTATCATCAGTGGCTTGCACAGCAAATTCAAGCAGGGGTCGGATACGATCAGATTGCACGCTCGGTTATCCTCGCAACAGGCGACTCCCATGAAGTCGGTCCGGCAAATTTTTACCGCACTGTTGGTAGCGCGGCGGAACAAGCCGAATTCATGAGTGAACTCTTTATGGGGGCTCGACTCCGATGCGCGAATTGCCACAATCACCCGCTTGACAAATGGACGCAGGACGACTACCACGGATTGGCGGCGATCTTCGCGAAAATAGAAGCAAACGGGCAGGTCATCAAGGTAAAACCATCTGGTGAGGTTATCCATCCAGCAACACGCGAAAAGGCGGTCCCACGAATCCCCGGTGATCGGTTTCTGCCTACTAATGTTGCTGACGGTCGAACCGAACTTGTTGACTGGCTAACAGGCACAGACAACCCATATTTCGCCAAAGCCGTCGTCAATCGGTTGTGGAAAGCGATGATGGGACGAGGCTTAGTCGAGCCTGTCGACGATTTCCGATCCACGAATCCTGCGACGCATCCCGAATTACTAATGGAACTGGCTGACGATTTTGTGACGCACGGCTACGATCTACGATGGACGCTCAAGCGTATCGCGCTCAGTGTCGCTTATGCGCGAAGTGCTAATACGCTCCCCCAAAACGCGATGGATGATCGTTTCTATTCGCATGCACTACAAAAACCGCTTGAATCAGAGATGTTGGCTGACGCAATTTCAGATGTTCTCGGCGTGCCTGATGTTTACGGCACTGAACCCGAAGGCACCCGCGCTGTCTCTCTGTTTGATCCGAATACCGAATCTGACGCGCTTGATATCTTAGGTCGATGTGCGCGTGAATCCTCATGTGAAACCTCTGCCAGCGTAACCGATGGACTTCAACGTAAGCTGCATCTGTTCAATGGCGACCTTCTCAATGCCCGCATCGGTGTACCTGATAGTCGGCTTGATAGATTGCTCTCCATTGGAAAATCACCGATGGAAATTGTCAATGAGTTCTACCTCGCCGCACTAAGCCGACATCCAACGGAGACTGAGCAACAGTTTTGGGCGCAACACATTGATGTCAGCACACCTGCCAACTCCCAACGCGCGATCCTTGAAGATATGGTGTGGAGTCTGCTAACTTGTAATGAATTTGTGACCAATCATTAACAGGACTTACGCAGCAAACCCCTGTTCGGCGAGGTCCCCGTGTCTCGCCGCTCGTAAAGTGTCAATATAATTCTAAAATCCACCATAATATAACGGCTCTATTCAAATAGAAGTAGGTCGTATCTATTGTTTTATAGGAGGCAAGTTTCGTGCTAAGCCCCTTTTTTTCAACTTTACTTGTACTCATTTGCGGAGTCCCTATTGTCCACGCACAGGAGGAAATTATGCATCACCAAGGGACAACCAAGGCATTGATTGTAGACATGGTGCGTGAGGCTGGCAGCAGTTCAGGGGTCAATGTTAATCCGCTGTCGGATCGCCAGAAAAAATCCCAATTTACTGGAGTGGAGGAAGTGATCAGGGAGTGGATCGACGAGAACAGTGAATCAATTATTGAAACTCGCAGTGGTCCCTTTACGCCTACTGATCAGTATGTAACCACCTATAAGAATAATAAAATCTATGTTCATGTGCTTTCTTGGAATGGAAAAAACAATATCACGCTTCCAGCGATCACCGATCGGGTGGTGAAGAACGCTTGGATTCTGGGAAATCCCACGGTAGACGGCACTTTGTGGGGA
This sequence comes from Candidatus Poribacteria bacterium, assembly GCA_965200345.1. Lineage (GTDB taxonomy): Bacteria > Poribacteria > WGA-4E > WGA-4E > WGA-3G > WGA-3G. The sequence continues at coordinate 5,922,056 of OZ241378.1, read as the reverse complement.
ATCGTGCGACAACATCCGTGGGGACTTTTGATTGTAGTCCCAGAGGAGTATCAAAACGGTGTTGATGACATCGTCGTTCTTAATGTTGAAGTGAATCCTGCTACACTTAAAAAGCCAAGATTGATTGAGGCAGATCCTTCGTCGGTTATCTATCTGTTTGGAGACAGTGCCGAAGTGGGTGAAGGGCTTGCGCACTTACAGGCACAGGACTGGATTGAAGGGTGGCACCAACCATCCGCTTCACTTTCATGGAAGGTGAAACTTTCCACATCTTCCAGTTATAAACTCGCGATGACCTATACTGCTGATGCACATGCGGTAGGTGCGGCGTTTGAGATTGTCGTTGGAGAAAATAAAACCGTTGGAACGGTTCGCCAAACGACTGGCTGGGCAGGAGATTCGCAGAATTTTGAAAGGATACTGCTTCCGGGAACATTACACCTCTCCGTAGGTGAAAGCATAATTACGCTGCGTCTCGTCGGAGAGACGAAATCTAAAGAGCGCGTGAAAGTCCATTCGCTTGAATTGATTTCGCCGCTCGCTGACAAAGCAAGGATTGTTTCAAACGAGAAAGCGCAGCAGATGCGTGCTAAGACGGATTGGTTCGTCGAGGCGAAGTACGGCGTTATGTTCCACTGGTCAACAACGACACAGCCGTTGCGGGGTCCTCAAAAACCTTATGAGGAAGCGGTGAACACTTTTGATCTTGATGCTTTCGCCGATATGGTGGGTGAAACCGGAGCTGGCTACGTTATTTTCACCGCTGTCCACGGAATTATGCATTTTCCAGCACCCTTAAAATCGGTCAAGGCGGTTATGCCGGGACGCACCTGCAAACGCGATCTAATTGGAGAAATGGCTGGCAAGCTGCAAGAACGTGGTATCCCTCTTATTCTTTACTTTCATCATGGTGTAGGAGATTCGGAGTGGGTGAAAGCCGCTGAGTTTTTACGTCAAGACAAGTCTGGGTTCTTCAAAATTGAGCGTGACATTCTTACCGAGATCGGTATTCGCTATGGTAAAAAAATTGCGGGATACTGGTTCGACGATCGGTATCCGCTTCAGCCGTTTGAAGAGTTGTATGAGGCGACCAAGGTTGGCAATCCCGAACGCATTGTCGCTTGGAACAGTTGGATTCTCCCCAAAACGACTGAATTTCAAGAGTACTATGCGGGTGAGTTTGGCGGTGCGCTCGTGAATCCACCAGCAAGTTTCTTTGCAGAGGGTGGCAGTGCAGGCGGTTTACAACCGCACGGCTTGATTTTTCTCGATGACCCTTGGCAGCACGGATATCCAGATACCGATATCGCCCCACCCTTGTTTACCACGCAGCAGATTATCGATTACGTGAAGGCGTGTATTGCCCAAAAACTGGTGATTACGATGAATATCGGAATTACTCAGGATGGGAAGATCTCGCCTGAAACACTTGAACAGATGAAAGCCTTACGCCGAGCAATCCGAGAATAGTTTCAGTAAAGGAGGATTTCTCTTACTCTTAACTGAAAACTGCTGACAACATTCGCGATTTTGGAACACATTGGGAGTTAATTGATGAAGTGTGAACAACACCTAAATTTAGCAGTCTCTATCTTTAGTTTAATATTTATCCTTGTGTTTGCTGCACTTCCTATCTCAGCGGAACCTCAAACCAAGATTGATTTTGAAACTCAGATGTTACCTATCCTTCGGGATCGTTGTTTCAGTTGCCATAGTGCACCCAAGGCAGACCCCAATGGGACCATCACGAAACCGAAGGGCGGTGTCCAACTCAACAGCGTGAAGGGGATCGAGGAGAGTTTGTACGGAGAGGTTATTATCGCTGGCGAACCCGAAGATTCGCTGCTTTACCAACGTATTACCTTGCCCGAAAGCGAAACCGGCATCATGCCACCGCCGGAAGCCGGTGATCCATTGACAAAACAGGAAACTGATCTTATCCGAAAGTGGATTGCGCAGGGAGCAGACTATGGAGAGTGGACAGGAAATCAATCGGAGTCCAAGCCATCGACGACCGACACGCATCCGCACCAACCTACTGTGATGCCACCGATCACTTCTCTCGCGTTTTCACCAGATGGAAAATCTGTCGTTGCATGTTCCCAAGCGGGATTACACGTTTACGATTTTCCTACACTCAGTCTACAGAGGACAATTGAGGTATCAGCCCATAATATACACGATCTCGCGTTTTCACCGAATGGGGATCAATTGGCAGTTGGCGGTGGGAATCCGGCAATTGAAGGCATTATAGAGATTTTTTCGTGGCCCGAGGGGAAATTGCTTCGCGTTCTTAAGGAGCATCAGGATTCGGTTACGGCTGTCGCTTGGCGGGATGCGTCGTCGCTCGCGTCGGCAAGCTTAGATCGACGCATTCTCCTTTGGAACTTTCATACTGGCACCGCCATCCAGCAGATGGAAGGCCATTCAAAAGGGGTGTCATCCGTCTGTTTCTTGAGTGATAAGGATATACTCGTGAGCACGGGGATAGATCAGAGTGTCCGCGTTTGGGATTTGATCTCTGGTGAATTGATTCGCAGTATGAACAATCATACACTGCCGGTTCATGACCTTGCGCTGCGTCCAAGTGATGCTGGACTCCCTGTAATCGTTTCAGTAGGCGATGACCGTACCGTTCGATTTTGGCAGCCGACTATTGGTCGGATGGTAAAGTTCGCGCGACTGGCGGAAGCACCGCTTGACACGGCATGGTTGAACGACGGCTCAAAGGTTGTTGTCGTGTGTACTGATGGAGCTGTTCGTTTCGTTGATCCAGATTCAGTGGAAGTTACGAGTGAGATTCATGCGCTAAACGGTTGGGCGTACTCGCTTGCGGTTCATCCAACGGATGGCAGTGTTGTTGTTGGCGGGCAGAACGCACAGCTCCGACGGATTGTACCTGAATAACCGAAACCGCACTATTTACGCCATTTCAATGATGGTGCTTAATCCTTTGCCTCTGACACGTTCTGTTGAGCACGCACGGCTTCAAGTTCGGTGCGAAAAGTCGGCATGTCATCAATTCTCACTGCACCAATAGTGTTAATGATGGAGTCGTAGGCGATTGCCCCTGCCCCTCCGACAAACAGGGCAACATCTTCTTGAATTCCGCGTCGAATTTTCCGTAATTCATTTGCTATATGCGGATCATCTGTAGGGTAAACGATGCTCAACCCGATCGCCTTTGCTCCATTTTGCGCTGCACACCCTATAATCTCTTCAGCTGGTAGGTTGGGACCGAGGTAGGTGACTTGCCACCCATGTGACGCTGCAGTCGTTCCAGCAATTAACGCGCCGATTTCGTGGAGTTGACCCCGCGGTGTCGCGACCACTAAATTTGGCATTGCGGCGGATACATCAGATCCCTGGCAGATACTGCCTAACAGTGTGCGGACAACTGCGGCGGCAAGATGTTCGTGTGCGATCCGTAAAGCTCCTGCTTTCCACTGTTCACCAATTTCCTGCATCAGTGGCGTGATCAACTTTTCAAGGAAAACAGGTTGGCTAAATGCAACTGATGCAGCGAAGAGTGTTGATTCGAGTGCTTGCATCTCAAATCTCTTAACCGCTGCAATGCACGAAGCAATGTAAAAATGAAGGGATGTTTCCTGTGAGACATCCTCTTTTGCGATTACAGCAGACTGTGCAACCGTCCCATCTGTTCCAATGAGTTCCAGAAGTTCTTCGGTCGATAAGTTCGCTATTCGTCCAATACTATGTCCTGCCTGAGTCGCGAGACGAAGCAACGTGAGTCGCGATATATCCGCATCGGAATAGAGACGACGATTCGTTTCGGTTCGCAACGGTGTGACCACGTTGTATCGCTTTTCCCATGCCCGAATGATAAGTTGTGTTAATCCTGTCTGAATAGCAACGGTTTTAATACCGTGTTTATGTTGATCCATCATTAGCCTTTTCCTTTTTATTTTTCCGCTCGTTATCTTACGATTTAGTATAACATTATAGATGCTATTTGTCAATAATTTTGTCTAAGTTTTAAAATTAAAAAGGAGAAATCCTAATTTCCTTTCGATATGGTTATCTGTGGTGGGTATTCGTTGCGTCATTTTGTGCTATTTCCCTACATAATTTCTATACAAAATTCGATTTATGTAAAATTGTATAAATTTTTTCTTGACAAAATATATACAATATGTAATAATAGTGTACATAGAGATTTACGCCATAATTTAATTTGAGAAATTATACCGATACGAAGGAAATGAATATCAATGATACAAGAGCATGTCATACTCGTAGACCATACGGGCAGAGAAATCGGCACCCAAGAAAAACTACAAGCACATCGTGAGGGTAAATTACACAGTGCATTTTCGATTTTTGTCTTTAACGCCGTAGGTGAATTATTGCTTCAGAGACGGGCATGGACAAAATACCACTCCGGTGGACTATGGACGAATACCTGCTGTAGTCATCCACGTCCGGGCGAAAGCTATTATCGCGCAGCGAGACGACGACTCAATGAGGAAATGGGTTTCGATTGTGAATTGACTGGACTTTTTAGTTTCATTTATCACGTCCAACTCGATAATAGCCTATTTGAACACGAACTGGACCACGTCTTTGTTGGGCACTATAACGGTCAGCCTGTTCCGAATCCAAACGAAGTTGATGATTGGAAGTGGATAAACATAAACGCGTTAAAGCAGGATGTTCAGGAAAACCCTAAAGATTACACTTACTGGTTCAAACTAACACTGGATCGTGTTGTTACACAAACCCGAACAATCAATTTTTGCGATGAAACTTAACAGGTTTATTCATTTAAACTTGATATGGGTACTGCTTTTTTTGTTGTGTTCCATTGGTATCGCTGCGGATGAATCGGTGGAAGATTTACTGAAGCGTGCGCGAGAAAAATTTTATGCCTCCATCGAAGACAAAAAGCAAATTGAACCGGCGATCAAACTATTTGAACAGATTGCGCGAGAAGAACCGAAGTACGCCGGACGTGCAGAGGTCTACATGGGTACTCTTGTTGCTCTCAAAGGGAAGCACGCGTTTTTTCCGCACACCAAACTCAAGTGGACAAAACGCGGTTTAGCAATCATAGATAATGGGTTAAAGAAAGCTCCAGCAGACATTGAGGCACTGTTCATTCACGGAGCGATCTGTTACCATCTTCCGTTCTTCTTCCAACGTGGGGACGATGCACAACGGGATTTCAAGGAAATTATCAAACAAATGCCTTCACAGATGCATACATATCACTCCGAATTAGTTATAAATATCATTGTGTTCCTGCTTGAGAAGGCGAAACTGACAAATGATGAGAAAGTATATCTCCGGACACTCAAAGACAAATTGGCATCCGAACGTTCAGGCGCACAGCAATGAAATTTGAATATCTTCTGTTTAATCTTGTTATTATTGTCGGACCTGTCGTATCCCGATTCAGTCGTCAAATTAGACACGTTTCGCGCTGGCGATTGAAACTACTTGTGAGTGGAATTGTCATGATTCCGTATATTACATGGGATGCCATTGTCACTGGTTCGCATTGGTGGTTCAACGAGGCGTATACACTCGATTTTCGATTGTTAGGTTTGCCAATTGGGGAGTGGCTCTTTTTTTTGACCGTTCCATTTGGATGTTTGTTGGTATGGGAGACGCTACCGCATGCCGATAGTTGGTTCGTCGAGTTGAAATTCCTTCGGTACATCAGAGCGGTCTTATATGCTGCACTACCGATCGGTGTATGGATTTTCAGTACAGGTAGGCAGTACACAGGATTGGTTCTATTTTGTTTTGGACTTGTCGGATTTGTGGATATGTTATTGACCGTTAATCTGCTTCTACAACCGAAGACCTATCTCTATCTCGGAATTGTCTCCGTTTTGATTTTGGTGTTCAACGGTTACCTCACGGCGCGACCTGTTGTTCTGTATGGTGAGGCGTATCAGAGTGGCTACCGAGTTCTGACAATCCCTGTTGAGGATTTCGGGTATGGCTTCACATTGATGCTGTTTAACGCGGTGCTTTACGAAAAATTGAAGGCAGCTTGGTATGAAAAATAAACGAGTGGCAATCATCGGCGGTGGACTTGGGTCATTAAGCGGTGCGATTCGTCTCGCGCGGTTAGGATTCTCTGTCCAATTATTTGAGAAAAATCCGAAAATCGGAGGCAAGGTCAACGAAGTAATTTTGGAAGGCTACCGGTTTGATACAGGGGCATCTCTGCTAACGATGCCTTTTGTGATTGATGAGTTGTTCGATTTTGCTGGTTTTAAGCGGTCGGATTATCTCGATTTTGTGTCAATTGATCCGCTATGCCGATACTTTTTTTCAGATGGCTCGGTGATGGATGCGAGTGCCGACAAGGCAAAGATGAAAGCTGCGATTGAGGAACTATCGTTTGATGATGTGGAAGCATACACACGGTTCTTGAAGTATGCGGAACGTATTCACGACCTAACAGCCGAAATCTTTATGTTTACCCCGATCCATGAATTCGGGAAACTGATGCGCTTTCGGTATTTTCGGACACTGCTCAGGCTTCATCAAATTGATCCGTTTCGGACTGTACATCAAAGTGTATCCCGTTTTTTCTCGGATCCGCGCCTTGTTCAACTGTTTGACCGCTACGCAACCTACAACGGTTCAGATCCGTTTCAGGCACCGGCAACTCTCAACATAATTCCGTATATTGAGTATGGGTTGGGAGGGTACTATATCAAAGGTGGCATCTATCGTTTGATTGACGCATTAGAAGCAGTGGCGTGTAAGTTGGGTGTTCAGATTCGGACATCGGCAAGGGTTGAGAAAATCTGCCACGATGGTAAGCGGGTCAGTGGCGTACAAGTTAATGGTGAAAAACTTGAAACGGATTATGTCGTGTGTGGTGCAGATGCAGTCGTAGCATACGATGAATTGATTGATGGGTACCAACATCGATCCGAGAAACTAAATCGGTTGGAGCCGTCGTTGTCGGGAATGGTATTCCTTTGGGGGATTAAAGAGAAGTATCCAGCATTGGCACATCATAACATTATCTTCTCCGGTGACTACGATGCAGAATTTAAGCAGATTTTTAAACATCAGCGAGTGCCAGATGACCCGACTATCTATATCGCTATAACCAGTAAAACAGATACAGGACACGCACCGACTGATGGCGAGAATTGGTTCGTGTTGTTGAACATGCCGTATTTGGCACCCGGACAGATGTGGGAAAAAGAGAAAGTTCGGATGCGAACGGTTGTTTTGGATAGATTAAAGCAGCTCGGTTTCGACATTGCAGATCAAATTGAGGTGGAGCAGATTTACACGCCGGAGGATTTCTCTGAACTTTATGTCAGCAATCAAGGGAGCATCTACGGCGTATCGTCGAATAGCAGAACCACTGCATTCAAGCGCTTACCAAATCGAAGTCGTGTCCTGAAAGGGCTTTACTTCGCAGGTGGTTCGGTACACCCCGGCGGCGGGATTCCGTTGGTGATATTGTCTGGGAAAATGGCGGCGACATTGATTGCGGAAGATCACGCATCGAAAATTTATAAGCGAAGGTAAGAGATATGAAACGGAAAATTGTTATTATCGGTTCAGGGTTTGGCGGACTCGCAGCAGCGATTCGACTGCAAGCGAAAGGCATGCAAGTCACGCTTCTGGAGAAGAATGCGAAAGTTGGTGGTCATGCCTATCAACTCGTTAAGGACGGCTACACTTTCGATATGGGACCCTCAATTATCACCGCCCCCGACTTGATTCAACGTGTATTTGAATGTGCTGGCATGCGGATGGAAGATTACCTTGATTTGGTAAAACTCGACCCATTTTATCGTATCTATTTCCATGACGGTTCATCGCTTGATTATACGGACAATGGCGAACAGATGAAACGACAGATGACGCGATTCAGCGCGAAGGACGCTGATAACTACGATCGTTTTATTGCACATACGCGTCAACTCTACGATGCTGTCATCACGGACGGATTAGGTGCGACCGCCTTTGATTTACCGACGATGCTCGGTTTTCTACCGCGTGCTTTACGGCTTCAGGCATTGATGCCTGCTTACGACTTCGTTAAGAAATATTTCGACGACCCGCGCCACCGTTTCACTTTTTCATTTCATCCGCTGTTTATCGGCGGCAATCCGTTTCGGGCACCAGCGGTTTACCTCATGATTCCGTTTCTTGAAAAAGTTGGGGGTGTCTGGTTCTGCAAAGGTGGCATGTACAGCCTCGTACGTGCGTTAGAAGATGTGTTCAAACAACTCGGTGGTGTCGTCGAAACCGATACAGAAGTTGAACGGATCGTTGTTGAAAATCGGCGTGCAAAAGGTGTTATTGCGAAAGTTAACCAAGAACGCAGAACCAAGAACGCGATTTCAGATATTCCTGATAAGGCACGCGTTCTTGGTTCTTCCGATATAAATGGTAAAGGAAACCCGCGTTCTTGGTTAAAATTTTACGAAGCAGATGGTGTTATTTCCAACGCCGATCTGGCACACACCTACGGCGAACTTATTAATTCCGAACATCGTAGGAAATGGTCCGACAAGAAACTGAGAAAAACCCAATATTCGATGAGCGCCTTTCTACTCTATCTCGGCGTTCGTAAAAAATATCCGCAACTCAAGCACCATACGCTCATTCTTTCTGAGAGATATAAAGGGTTGATAGATGATATTTTTGACAATAAGGTGCTTCCAGATGATTTTTCAATGTATCTCCATATTCCGTCGCAAACCGATCCATCAATGGCACCGGAAGGCTGTGAGAGTATGTACGTCCTGATTCCGGTGTCGAATTTGGAGAGCGGTGTCAACTGGGAGAAGACGAAGGGAACGTATACGGATAGAGTGCTGACGTTCTTGGAAAACGATTTTGGACTGACAGACTTAAAAGATTCAATTGAAGTGCTTGAAACATTTACACCTTCGGATTTCAGACGTGAACGGAACAACCATCTCGGTAGTGCATGGGGCGTTGAGCCAAAACTGACACAGACAGCGTATTTTCGACCCCATAACCGAAGTGAAGATATACAGAAACTATATTTTGTTGGGGCAAGTACGCATCCGGGTGCAGGCGTACCGGGTGTTCTGCTGACAGCAGAAACGACGGTAAAGCTTGTCGCCAAGGATATGATTGAGGAGGATTTATCATGAAGAAATTATGGAAAGCAGAAGAGAATCGAGATGCCTTTGAGTATGCTCGCAGGGTAACCGCCCACTATTCAAAAAGTTTTTACTTCTCAGCAAGGATGCTACCCAGAGAACAGCGTTGGGCGACATTCGCACTCTACGGTTTCTGTCGACACTGCGACAATCTGATTGATACGCCGCGTCAACGGACTGAAGCAGAAATCCTCAGAGAGGTTCAACTCTTGACAGAAGAATTACAGGTTGCTTACAATACAGGTGAATCGCAACACCCAATTATCCGTGCGTTTATTCTCGTTGCCAAGGCGTATGATATTCCTATTGCATATCCGCTTGATCTGCTCAAAGGCGTTGCCATGGATGTCCGGCAGACGCGGTATAAAACATTCGATGAACTTTCTCTGTTCTGTTATCGAGTCGCTGCTGTTGTTGGGCTGATGATGACCCATGTACTCGGTTATAAGGACGAACGTGCGTTTGGTTACGCCAAGCAACTCGGTATTGCTATGCAACTGACCAATATTCTGCGGGATGTAAAAGAGGATAAAGAGATGGGACGGCTCTATATACCACAAACAGATTTGGCAGAGTTCGGCGTAATAGAAGAAGACATCTTCAACGAAAAAATGACACCGCAATTATGGGCACTTATGAAGTTCCAAGTTGAACGCGCCGATCAATACTATACTGAAGCGATGCCCGGTATCCCCTTACTCACAACGGAATCGCAATATGCGATCTATTCAGCCGCTAAAATTTACCGTGGTATCTTAAGAAAAATCGAAGAGTGCGACTACAACCCGTTTTTAAGTCGGGTTTTTGTGCCGTCAATTCAAAAAATAAAGATTTTACTACACGAGGGCCTCCGGACGAAAGTTCTGTCGGCACAGAAGAAACTATTCCCGGTACACTCCGGAATAATACATAAATGATTCGTGCACAGCATCGCCTTTGGGCAGACCTCATTTTTCAACCGTATCTCACGTGGTTATTCAAGCGGCATTTTCACGCAATCCAACTTTTGGGGGCACTGCCGGAAATTCCGTCTCATCTGCCGTTGCTGTTGCTGCCCAACCACAGTACGTGGTGGGACGGATTCTTTGTTTATCAGCTCAACAAACGGATTTTTCGGCGAACCGCCTATCTGATGATGCTGGAGGAGCAACTATCTAAGTACAGGTTCTTTGCGAAAATAGGAGCTTATTCGATCGAACCGAAGCATCGGCAAGGTATCGTTGAATCACTGGAATATACCGTCGAGTTGCTGAATCAAGGGACACCGCTGGTTTCGATTTTTCCGCAAGGACAACTATTACCGTGGCATACACGTCCACTCGATTACAAGCGCGGTGTTGAATGGATTTTACGGGAATATGGAAAACCGGTAGCTGTTCTTCCTTTGGCAATTCGCACCGAGTTTCTGGGTGAAAAACGTCCTGAGGTGTTTTTTCTTTTTGGGGATGTCAATTCGTTCGACATGGATACGTTTCATGGGATGGACTGGCTCGAAAAGACTGAGATTGATTTGCTGGATGACTTGGCGTTGCGAATACTTCGTCAAGAAAAAGGACAAAATTTGCTTTAGGGATTATCGTTTAAAGGTGGGACAATAATAGTGTTTATATTGATGTTTATCGTCATCGGGTTGCTGGCGGTTGTTTTGACGGTTACGCTGTTCAACGCTGTGACGGCACCGATGCTCAAAAAAGCAGGCGAGTCCCTGGACTGTCCACGCGTCTCGGTGCTGATTCCTGCTCGGAACGAGGAAGCCAATATCGGTGCCTGTATTGACGGATTCCTGTCTCAAAGCTACGATAATTTTGAGATTCGCGTTCTTGACGATCAATCAACGGATCGCACGGGCGCGATTATTGAAAAGTTCGGCGAAAAGTATCCTGAAGTTCAGGCGATCCGTGGTAAACCATTACCGGCTGGATGGTTAGGGAAAAATTGGGCGTGCCATCAACTCAGCCAGCATGCGGATGGAGAGATACTCATTTTCACCGATGCGGATAACCGTCCTGCCCCGGACGCGATTGCGAATACTGTTGCCTACATGCAGAAATTTGCGCTTGGGTTATTGTCGGCGTTTCCAGAGAAGGTGACGGGAACTTTAGCGGAAAAACTCGTGGTGCCGGTGGTTGACATGTTCGTTTACGCCGGGCTCCCGTTATGGCTAACGTACTTCAGCCGTTCGCCTTCGCTTGCTGCCGCGAGCGGTTTATGGATTGCATTCACCCGCGAGGCATATCAACAGATTGGTGGACATCAAACGGTATCAAGTCAGATTGTTGAGGACGTTGAGTTAAGTCGATTGGCAAAAAAGAAAGGTATCAGAATATTAACCTCAGCTGGCACTGGTGTGGTATGTTGTAGAATGTACCATTCGTTTGGTGAGGTATGGCGTGGATTTTCCAAAAATCTTTTTGGACTGGTCCGCTACAAGACATTCCCATTTTTTGTTCTAACGCTTATTTTGTTTACAATGTGCGTCCTCCCTTATATCACTGTCTGGTTTGAGCTATTTACGAAACTGTCGCTTATTGCTATCTCTATGAACGTTGTTATGCGGGTTTTACTAGCACTGAAATACAAACACCCGTTCTTTACGAGTGTAGTTTTGCATCCGCTTGGTGTCTTGGCAACTTTGTTGATTGGTATCAATTCATTCTATCAAGTCAAAAGCGGTCGCTTGGAGTGGAAAGGGCGGCAGATCGACATGCAGGTAAACGGGTAAGTGGATAAATTAAAGATAGGTGTGCTTTATCTACTTTTAGGAGCAGGTGGATTGTGGCATGTACTCGGTGTTTTCCAAGGCGTTATGCAAGTTCTCGCTGCGCCCATGATGTTTGGTTTAGCAGTTTGGCTGTTTTGGGAATGCTGGAGGATATGTCCACAGGAAGAAAGGCGGAAATTTGTTCTCTGGGGTCTATGCGTTGTTGTGGGCAGCTTCGGCATTGAGTGGCTCGGTGTTCAGACAGGTCAAATTTTCGGCGCGTATACGTATGGACAGACACTGCGTCCATCGATTGACGGTATCCCTATCTGTATTGGGTGCGCGTGGTTTGTAATGCTTATCGCCTCAGTTGCTGTTGTTCAAAAAATCGCACCGAAATCTATAGTTACAAGTCCCGGCAAATTGGCGTTGTGTGTGGCATCGTTAATGGTCTGTTTCGACCTGTTTATGGAACCCGCGGCAGGAATATTAGACTATTGGATATGGACGGATAACCGTATTCCGCTGCAGAACTATCTGGCGTGGTTCGGATTGAGTTTCATGTTTGCGATGATCGGTATAAAATTGGGCTTGTTTTCCCAACTGTCGTTTTCCGGCAATGGATGGGGACCCCTGCCTCGAATTGCGTTTCACTTCTATTTCGCACAACTCGTTTATTTCGGACTCGTGGACTTGAAGTGCCTATGAAACTGACAAACAAGGGTTTATTCATCGCGTTAGCGATTATCGGTCTGTGGGGATTGAGTCTCTCAAGTTTTCTACGTATCGGGGTTGAAAACCCCTCCTACGCCTCTGTTCAAATTAGCATTGTGCTGATACCATTGGGCATACTTTGGCAGACCTTTCTGTATACTGGTCTGTTCATCACAGCGCACGATGCGATGCACGGATCGGTGTGTCCGACATATCCACGCGTCAACAATGTAATTGGTACAATCGCAGTTAGGCTATACGCGCTATTTTCATATCGCAAATTGTTAGAGAAGCATTGGGCGCACCACAGAACACCTGCAAGCGGGACGGATCCGGATTTTCATGATGGAGAACATAGTGGTTTCTTGACGTGGTATCTTCGTTTTATGAAGGAATACCTCGGTTGGCAGCAGATCGTCGGTATGGCGGTTGTCTTTCAGATTATGGCGTACGTTTTGGGGATCCCAACTCTCAATCTGATACTATTCTGGGTTTCTCCGGCATTGCTTAGTACGTTACAACTCTTTTATTTTGGGACATATCTGCCGCACCGCACTCCAGAGGGTGGATATGACAACCCGCACTGCGCCCAGAGCAATGCGTATTCGACCTTCTGGTCATTTATCACCTGTTATCACTTCGGGTATCATTGGGAACACCACGAGTATCCGGACGTTCCGTGGTGGCATTTGCCAAAGATGCGTAAGGTTAATGAACACCCCCAATGAATTCTCGTCATCTGATTTCAATAAGGGTACCCAATCCTTTAGTTTCCGCTTCTGTCAGTACTGCTGCGCCTGCGACTGCGTCTTGCACGGCTACGCCTACGGATTTGAAAAACGTGATTTCGCTGTCCGACTCGCGCCCGGGTTTGTCGCCGTTGATAATTTCGCCGATTTCGGCATCAATTTCAGCATTCGGAATAATCAGATCCCCCGCTTCCTCTAAGCACGCTTCCCGCGAGTCCACCACGATTCGGTGTGCGCGTCTGATTGTCGTTGTATCGACTTCCCGTTTTTCTGGTACAAACGTGCCAACGGCTGTGATGTGTGTGCCGGGTTGTAAGGCGTTTCCATCAAAAAGAGGTGTTGCCGATGTCGTCGCGCATAGCACAATATCAGCGTCCGCCACCACGGCTTGTGGCGTAGATACAAGATTGACTTCGGGGGCATCCGTCCACTCCGAAATCTCAGCGGCGAGTTGTTCTACCGAGGCCCGTGTTCGACTGATGAGATTGACGCGCGCAAGGTCTCTGACCGCCATCACCGCCTGTAACTGTGCCCTTGCCTGTACACCCGCGCCGAAGAGTCCAACCGTTTTTGCGTCTTGTCGGGCAAGGAGGTCTGCTGCCAAACCGCCCCCGGCACCCGTTCGGATAGCCGTAAGACTGGCACCATCCATGAACACTTTCGGCGACCCTGTCTCTGGATCAAGGACTAAGACTGTTGCGGTGATACGGGGCAGATTGAGGTTCGGATTATCGTCATAGACAGAGACAATTTTAATGCCGAACTCGCTGCGCTCTGGGAGATAGGCAGGCATTATCAGCGTAATGCCTTTGTCGGTAGAGATGTGTTGTCGTGGCGGCGCGACCGCCTTGCGTGCTGAAAGTTGGCTGTAGGCGTGCCGCATCGCATCAATTGCTTTCGGCATCGGTAGGGCGGCTCGGACATCGGACCCGGAGAGGATTCTGATAGGCATGCGATTACTCCACCTGAACTAACGCTTCGCCTAACACATTCATATCTGGTATGATTCCCAAACCGGGTTGTGTTGCGGCTGCCATTCTGCCGTTGACGCGTTGCGGAGCACCTTCCGCCGTGCTGACAGTGACGTAACTGTTGAAATCGGTGGCGGTGAAAAGGAATTCTGTCGGTGTGTTGTGGGCGAGGTGGGCAATTGCAGCGGTTGTAATATCGCCCCCCCAACTATCTTCAATCGTCATCGCTACGCCGAGTTCAACGCAAAGGTCTCTGGCGAGTTTCGCTTTCGTCAATCCACCGAATTTGCTGATCTTAATATTGACGACATCCATCGCACGGTCAGTATGACCGCGTAACAGCGCATGAATGCTGTCAACCGTCTCGTCAAGAACAAAGGGGTGATCTGTCCGCTGACGGATGGCGAGACACTCTTCGTAGGAAAGACAAGGTTGCTCGATATAGACATCCACATCGCGGACACCGCGGACAACGCGGGCGGCTTGGTGCATCAACCAACCGGTATTCGCATCCGCAATCAGCACATCTCCCGGTTCCATGAGTTCGGCAACGGCGTGGATACGTTCAATATCGGTATTTGGGTCGCTACCGACCTTCAACTGGAATTTGCGGTATCCTTCCGCACGATAGGTTGCGACCTTCGCCGCCATCTCATCAGGAGATTGTTGGGAGATCGCACGATAGAGCATGAAATCTTCCGCATACCTTCCACCGAAAAGTGTGCAAACGGATTGGTTTGAAATTTTGCCGAGGATGTCCCAGCACGCGATGTCTATTGCGGATTTCACGTACGGGTGTCCCTTGAGGGCGATATCCATACGCTGATTCAGTGGGAGCAGTTGGGTCGGGTCCTCGCCGATGAGGTGCGGTGCGAGTTCAGCGATGCCGGTACGGGTACCCGTCGCATAAGCAGGAAGATAGAAGGGTCCCAGTGGGCAGACTTCACCATAACCGGTAATGCCTTCATCCGTTTCAACTGAGACAATGGTGCTATCGAAGACGGATACAGACTTCCCACCGGACCAGTTATAGCTGCCTTCATGGAGCGGAAGGTCAACTTGATAGGCTTTAATACACTGAATTTTCATATTTTTAATTTACCTTGCGGTTCGGTAAAGAGGATTGGTATTTTCATACGCTTCTCCGTATATCCATCTCGGCGCGTTGCTTGGGACTACTTCTTATAGTGAAGCCCCTAATTACTTGAACACCGAAAGAACGGCGGGGTTACAAACCCCGCCTGCAGCGGACAGGGATTTTGTGTTTCCGATAATGACTTAAACTTACCTTTTAGTGTTAGTTACTTGGAGATGGTATTTGTTCGATGATACGGTCGGCAAGCCGCGAAAAGGGGAGGCTCTGGAGGTAAACGATACCTGTCCCTTGCAAGGTTGCGAGGAAAAGTCCCTCACCGCCGAAGAACATTGATTTTAAACCTTTTACCATTTCAATGTTATAGTCAACACTGGACGAGAAGGCGACGAGGCAACCGGTGTCAACCCGAAGCACCTCGTTGTTGAGTTCCTTTTTGATCACTGATCCGCCAGCATGCACAAAAGCCATGCCATCGCCACGGAGGTGCTGCAGAATAAAGCCTTCACCTCCGAAAAACCCGGTCCCCAACCTACGTGAGAAGGCAATGTCGAGTTCGGTACCCAAGGCGGCACAGAGGAAAGCATCCTTCTGACAGAGCAACTCTCTGCCCATTTGTGCCAGATCTATGGGAATAATATGCCCAGGGTAGGGCGCGGCGAAAGCCACACGTCTTTTACTGTTGCTTGTGTTGGTGAAGTGCGTCAAAAACAATGACTCTCCGCTGAGTGCTCGCTTACCGGCACTCAGGAGTTTGCCCATAAGACCCTCGTCCCTTTCGGAACCATCGCCCATCTTTGCCTCATAGACAATGTCATCCTCCATCCAGTTCATAGCACCCGCTTCGGCGATGATCGTCTCACCTCTATCAAGTTCAACTTCAACGACTTGCATATCGTTACCGAAAATTTCATAATCTACTTCGTGGCTTTGCATTGTTTTGTTATTCCTTTTAATTTTTATAGTAGATCCCGTAATTATTTGCACACGCGGGGGCCCTTAGAGATTGGGTGACCCAACCCCTACGATCGTGTCGTGTGAACTGTGAAGTTGTGTGTTCCGATGGCACAGGCTAACAGCCTATGCTACAAGTGTAAACTTATTTTTTCAATCTACTATAAATGTTGTTGCAGCAAGCGGAAACCCTACAACCGCGCTGCGTTTTTATTAAAAAATAATAACACGTTTGATGGAAACCTTCAAGGAAAAATCAGACTGATACAGAACCGCTCAGACACGTAGGTTAGATTGAGCACTGAAACCCCAAGACCATTTATTTTTTCCTGCCTCAAACCACTCCTACGGAGTTTGAGGAATTAGGTATCCTTTTCGTTTTTGAAAAAGTATTGTCAAGCAGTGATGCCTCTCGTATAATGTAGAAAACGTGAGCTGGCTATAAGGATTTAGGGAAAACCAATCTCCAATAGGTCGCTCACCCCAAGATTTTTTAAAGCGGAAACAATCTCAATGAGTTTAATAATCACCACTGTGGTAGGATTGGCAACGGCAGCACTCCTATGGCTTTTCTTTCGACCGCCGTTTGGAAAGAATATCGTTCGCCTGAACACAGACCAACGGGTCGTCGCACTTACTTACGATGATGGACCGAATCCGCCTTATACTGAGCGGTTGCTGGATGTTCTCGCCAAGCACAACGTCAAAGCCACCTTCTTCATGATTGGAAATCGGATTGAAAGGCATCCTGAAACGGTCTATCGGGTTATCGCTGAAGGGCACCAGGTTGGCAATCACTCCTATAGCCATCCGCTGCTGGGTTTCTTACCTCCGTCCTATGTCCAACGGCAAATTGACCGAACAGATGCGCTGCTTCGGCAACTGGGTATTGTCGGGGAGATTGTATTTCGGGCACCGGTGCTAACGAGGTTTCTACCCGTGGCATGGGTGCTTGCGAAAGCGGACCGAGCACATATCAGCTGCGATGTGTGGAGTTGGGATTGGACAACGCAGAACCCTGACAGGATCACCGAAACGGTATTATGGAAGACACTTTCATCTACAGGGGCAGGTTCGATTATTGTCCTACACGATGGGAAAGCAGAAAATAAGCAGGCAAACCGCTCAGGAACAATCGAAGCGACAGACCGAATCATCACGGCACTTAAACAGGACGGATACCAGTTTGTACGGTTGTCGGATTGCCTCGCAGTGAAGAGTAATCAGAGTTAACAGTTTGCCTCGCAGTGAGAGTCTCGGTTTTAACCATCAACTCGTGCTTTAACATTTATAAGGGAGGCGAGTTGATGGTTAAAGTTAAAGAGGAATCTTGCCCAAGCAAACTATCTCTTAACTGATGACTGTTAATTGTTAACTGAACACTATTCTTCAGTCTGCTGGCTCCACAGAAATTTTTGCCTGAAAAGCGTTGACGGACGCTTCTGCTTCATTTGAATACCCAATAGCACCCAACTTAAAGAACTGACCTTGGTCAAAACGATGCGTAATTTGTCCTGTCTCGCCGGATTCACTCCACGCCCAAGCAAGTAGGTCTTTTTGAGGTATTCCTGCTGTTGTGGGAAATTCTGTATCGCCGTTAACCAGATAAAACGTGCCATCACTGGCTCCCCTGCCGACTTCAATATCAACGGTTAGCGTGCCGCCCTTTTCAAAGGCACTTACATCAATCATGACGATGGTATAATCATGACGGCCGCCTATTGGTGTCTGAAAAGTGTCCAATACCGCTTGCGAAGGATGCTCAGGGGTAAAAACAAGATTGCCCAGTCCGGGCTGTTTTCCTGCCAAGGCTTCTTTGAGAAATGTGAGATAATATTCAGATATTGAAAGTTCCTTCTTCTCACTATCGTCGCTGAGTTCGTTGACCAATTGCCTACCCATCAGTTCAAACTCAGACGATATAACCAAGCAATCTACGGGTGAGCCTTTTTTCGGTCCGGTTTTCCACCCCTTAATAATTGCTTGAGCCAGGGGATGCCTTGTGTCAAAGTTCTTAGCCTCGCGTTCGCGTCTTTTGGCAATCGGTTCCCGCAAACTCTGAATACGTCCCAATTCAGAATTGGGGACCCAGGTGTTAATAAAATTGTCATTCAAGAATTCTATGATTTTATCTTCAGAGAGGACACCTGCCCTCAACCCCTTGCCGCTCCCTCAGCAAGATTCATCGGCGAGCGGGCCATTTATTGAAATGGCATGGATCGGTTTCTGTTCTGCGGGTGCCACCTCCAACGCTTCCACCAGCGATACCCAGTTAATTTGTTGTGATTTGTAGAAACAGCGTATCAGTTTGTGCTCCGCTTCTTCTTGTGTAATGGATTCTATAAATTCAGTGCTTGGCACGCCATCTTCTGTTCCAACACGGAGTTCCATTTGCGGGCAGAAGCCGATATCCGTAGACCAAGTAGGGGTTTCAGCGTCTTCCGTCCTGTTCCACCAAGTGTCGAAATTCAGGGTGCCTTTAGGAACGTGCATCTGAAAAAATACGACGCTCTCTTTGGCTCGATCAATAACAAGATGTCCAGCGAATTGAGAAGGTGTGAACCAACCGTTGGGTAAGGCAAATTCCGCATGGATACGAAATACAATGTCGACGCATTCATCGTTGTAGGCACGCAAACATGCCCACAGTCCACAGGAATCCCCTGAATCGCCGTGCATGTCCAGATGGGGTTCAGGATGGAGTTGCTTCAGCAGTTCGAGAACACCAGCGTGTTCAATTTTCCAGAGAGTTCCGACTGAAACGGCTTTCTTAGGAAGGAAGTCGCGAAAAATTGAGGTAGAATACTGTTTTTCTGGATCAGCGACGTGCAGATTTGCCAAGGCATCCCATCTTACATGAAAGTTGTATTGTGTGTATTCAATTGGTGCGATAAAGCCTTTAACAGAAATTTCTGCGTTATTGTCGAGATTAAGCATTATTTTGTTTGGTGAAGTTTTCATTTTAAGTTCCTTCTACAGAAATTTTTGCGTGAAAAGCGTTTATATCGCCGATCCCGCCCCACTGGTCTCCGGTGGCACACAACTTCAAACGTTGACCCCGACTGAACTGATACGTAATTCGTCCAGTTTGACCGGGGAATATCCCCCAGACTCGCGCCAGTGCGTCAAGTGCCTCCTCGTATGCATCGCTCTCCTGACTGTTCCACATTTCGGGATCAATCCCATCAGGCACTTCTTCTGTCGGCAGTTTTTTGTCCCCGTCAAGCAGATGGAAAATGCCTATTCCGCTGTCTCTACCAACTTGGATATCGGCAGTGAGTGTGCCACCACCTTTAAATGCAGTGGCATCAATGTAGACAACGGTATAGTCCTGATGCACCATCACCGGGGCACGAAAGGTGTCCACGACCTCTCGTGCAGGTTGTTCCGGTGTGAGGACAAGGGTACTCAATCCTGGACGTTTTCCTGCCGTGGATGCCTTGAGAAAAAACAGGTAAGCCTCTATCCAGTCATCAAAATCCCCTAAGCATTCCGGAAATTCGTTATAGTCTATGCCGCCCAATGGTTCAAATTCGTGTGAGATAACCAAACAGTCCACCGGTGACCCTTTTTTCCAACTTTTTATGATTGCTTGTGCTAAAGGGTGCGTTGTGTTAAACGTCTTACCTTCACGTTCGCGCCGCCTTGCAATCGGTTCTCGTAAACTCGGCGTTCGTCCTAACTCCGCGTTGGGGACCCACGTGTTGATGAAGTTTTCGTTCAAAAATTTTATGACTCGATCTTCAGAGAGCTCAACTGCTCTCAGGCTTTTGCCACTCCCTCAGCACGCCTCGTCAAAGAGCGGTCCATCTATTGAGATAACATGGATCGGTTTCCCTTGTGCGGGTGCGCTCTCCAACGCTTCCTCCAACGATACCCAGTTGATTTTCTGAAACTTGTAGAAACGTGATGACAGTGCGCGTTCGGCTTCTTCTTGTGTGATTGACGCGGTGAATTCGACATCATGCAGTTGTGTACCGGCACAGAGCTCCATTTTCGGACAAAAACCGATCTCCGCGGCAGTCCCTTCATCTCGCGTCCAACCCGCATCGAAGTTCAGTGTCGTTGGCGGCACGTACATTTTAAAGGAGACGATCTTCTCTTGGCATCGGTCAATGACGAGATGTCCAGCAAATTGTGACGGCGTAAACTTACCGCGCTCCATGATGAATTCTGCATGGATACGGAACATAATTTCAGCGAGTTCGTCATTGTCGGCGCGCAGACATGCCCACAACCCGCGAGAATCCCCAGAATCAATTGTCAGTTTCAGGCGTGGATTAGGATGAAGTTGTTTCAGTAACGTTAGCGCACCCTCTTCTTGAATCTCCCAACATTCACCGACCGAAACCGGTTCCGATGGGAGGAATGCTTGGAAAACCGATGCAGGATACTGTTTTTCGGGTTCAGCAACCCGCAGGTTCGCCAATTCATCCCACTCCACGTGGAAGTTGTATTGCGTGTATTCGATCGGCGCGATGAAACCGTTGACGTTGACTGCTGAGTTGCCGTCAAGATTAAGCGTGATTTTGTTTGATAAGGTTTTCATTTCAATTTTCCTCTACAGAAATTTTTGCGTGAAAAGCATTGATACACGGCTCATCTCTCGCCCAATGTCCGGTAACACCCAACTTAAAAAATTGGCCTTGGTCGAAAGCGTGCGTAATTTGACGGGTGTCACCGGGTTCACCCCACTCCCAAGTAATCTTGTCTTTAGGCGATTCTTCTTCTGTGGAGAGTTCTTTATCACCATCAAACAGATAGAACGCTGCTTCCCCCTCTTCCCTACCGATTTCAATGTCAATGGTTAGCGTGCCTCCATTTTCAAACGCCGTGGCATCAATCACAACTACGGTATAATCCTGATGGTTTCCAGCCGTTGGTGTCCGAAAAATATCCAATACCTTCTGAGATGGCTGCGCACGACTTAGCACAATATTACCTAACCCGGGTTGTTTTCCTGCTAAGGCTTCTTTGAGAAATGTAAGATAATATTCAGATTCGCTACGCTCACTATCTTCACGGAGGTCGTGTATTAGTTGTCTACCCATCAATTCAAACGCTGATGATATAACGAAACAATCCACGGGTGAATCTTTTTTGGCTCCGGTTTTCCACCCCTTGATAATTGCTTGTGCCAAGGGGTGCGTTGTATCAAACGTTTGACCTTCGCGTTCGCGCCTTTTGGCAATTGGTTCTCGCAAACTATGAATACGTCCTAATTCAGAATTGGGTACCGATGTGTTAATGAAATTGTCGTTCAAGAATTCAATAATTTGATTATTAGAGAGCACACGTGCCCTCAGGCGTTTGCCACTCCCTCAGCAGGATTCGTCTAAGAGGGGGCCATCTATTGAGATCGCATGGACCGGTTTCTGTTGTCCCGGTGCCATCTCCAACGCTTCTTCCAGCGATACCCAGTTAATGTGCTGCGATTTGTAGAAGCAGAGACTTAATTTGTGCTCCACTTCTTCTTGTGTAATGGATTCAATGAATTCAGTGTTTCGCTCAACGTTTTCTATGCCAGCACGGAGTTCCATTTGTGGGCAGAAGCCGCTATCCGTAATATGACCCTCCTCGTCTGGATCAATCTTCCATTTAGCCCCAAAGTTTATAGTACTTTCAGGAACGTACATATGAAAGAAGACAACCGATTTTTTAATTCTATCAATAACGAGATGTCCCGTAAACTGAGAAGGCGTGAACCAACCGTCCTTTAGATCAAATTGCGCGTGGATGCGGAACACAATGTCGGCGAATTCAGTGTCATAGGCGCGGAGGCATGCCCACAGGCCTTGAGATTCGGTTTTATGGGGCTGCAGCTCCGCACGCATACCCAGAGATGGATTCGGATGAAGCTGCTTCAGCAATTCCAGGGCACCGGCGTGCTCAATCTCCCAAGGCACACCCACAGAGACAGCTTCCTTCGGAAGAAAGTCGCAGAAAATTGAGGCAGGATACTGTTTTTCTGGTTCCGCGACGCGCAGATTCGCCAATGTATCCCATTCTACATGAAAGTTGCTTCCAGTATACTCAATCGGCGTGATGAAACCTTTGACAGAGGCTTCTGCGTTGTCATCAAGGTTGAGTGTGATTTGGTTTGATGTCGATTTCATTTTAATGCTCCACTACAGAAATTTTTGCCTTAAAAGCGTTGGTACTGCCTTTCTCACGCCTACCGTAACACCCGGTAGCACCCAACTTAAAAAACTGACCTCGGTCAAAACGATGCGTAAGTTGCCCTGTCTCATCGGGTTCCAACCACTTCATCGCAAGTACCATGTATTTAGTAACTCTTTCTGTTGTAGGGAGTTCGTCGTCCCCATCAACCAAATAGAAGTGACCTTCCGCATCGGCTCTACCGGTTTCAATATCAACGGTTAGCGTGCCACCATTTTCAAACGCCCTTGTATCAATTACAACGACTGTATAATCCTTATCGTTCAGGAATTCAATGTTTTGATCATCAGAGAGAGCACCTGCCCTCAGGGTTTTGCCACTCCCTCAGCAGGATTCGTCGAAGAGCGGGCCACTTATCGAGATGGCATGAATCGGTTTCTGTTGTGCGGGTGCCATCTTCAACGCTTCTTCAAGCGATACCCAGTTAATTTGCGTGAACTTGTAAAAACGTAACATCAGTGCTTGCAATGCTTCCTCTTGGGTGATCGCTTCTGTGAATTTGGCATCTTGCAAAACATCTTGTGCGCCTGCATAGAGCTCCATTTGCGGGCAAAAGCCAGCGTCGGCTGCGCGGAGTCCTTCTCTAATTCTCCAACGTACATCGAAGTTCAGTGTGGCTTCCGGAACGTGCATCTTGAAGGCGGCAACCTTCTTTTCGTTCTGGTCGATAACCAAATGTCCAGCAAACTGCGATGGCACAAACCAACCTTTTTCTAAAACGAATTCCGCGTGGATACGGAACAGGATCTCAGCAAACGCATCATTGTAGGCGCGTAGACATGCCCACAAACCGTAAGAATCCCCACCACCACTTTCCAACTCCAATTGCGGGTTTGGACTGAGTTGCCGCAGCAGCGTTAGCGCGCCTTCTTCTTCAACCTGCCAACACTCACCCATCAAAACCGGTTCCAGTGGCAGAAAAGATTGAAAAACTGAAGTAGGATATTGCTTTTCGGGTTCAGCAACCCGGAGGTTCGCTAATTCGTCCCACTCTACGTGGTAGTTCCGTTTGGTGTATTCAATCGGGGCAATGAAACCTTTGACGGACACTTCTGCATCGCTGTCAAGATTAAGTGCAATTTTGTTGTTGAAAGTTTTCATTTTTCGCTACGAACTTCCTTTTCGGTATAAGATACCATTGCTATCAGAAGGCGGCAATGATTCGCTTATACACAGATCAGGATGCACTTTTGCCAGTTATATGAGTGGAGGCAGTATTCGAGGTATTTTTGTACCGCAACCTGTTCGTTTGCGGGCTCAGGACACAATTGACACTTATGAACCGAGGTATTGACAGCGACCTTTGTGGTTACGACGATTTATGAACCATCGCAAATGCTACATTGATTCAGGCGTTTCTGCGGGTTCTACAGAAACTGTTGCCTGGAAGGCGTTAATGCTCCCTTTGTCATTAAATGCCCCCCAAGCGACCAATTTAAAGACCTGTCCTCGCTCAAAAGGGTGTGTCATCTGTCCGGTTTCACAAGGACTATACCAACCTATATCGTGTGACTCACTAAGCATAATGGGTTCAGGACGTTTGCGCTCAGCATCGTATGTAAGTTTGTGATCAGCATCTAACAGATGAAAGCCACCATGCGCTTTTTCATGCCCTAATTCTATATCAAGGGTGAGCGTTCCGCCATTTTCAAACGCTGTCGTATCAATGACAACAACAGTGTACTCTTGATGCCCATATTCTGGCGTGCGAAAAACGTCCAGTATCCGTTGTGAAGGCTGCTCAGGTGTGAGAACGGTGTTACCAAATCCTGGGAGCTTTCCTGCTAAGGAATCTGTGAGGAACAGAAAGTAATTCTCACTTTCCAGAGTACCGTCTTCACGTCTGTTGTTCCCAAGATAGTCATTAACTGATACATGTCCTATTGCTTCAAATTTAGGAGAGATAACCCAGGTATCCACTGGACCTCGCCACCATTTGTTATTAATGATTGCGCGTGCCAACGGAGATACTTCGTCAAATCCTATGGTATCGCGAATCCGCTTCAGATCAACATTGCGTATCCACGTATTGATAAAATTTTCGTTCAGGTGTTTGATAATTCGTTCGTCAGAAAGGACAACTGCCCTAAAGTTTTTCCCGCTCCCTCAGCAGGACTCGTCGGCGAGCGGACCGTCCATTGAAATGGCATGGATCGGTTTCTGCATTTTTTCTCCCATTTCCAATGCTTTGTCGAGTGATACCCAGCTAATTCGCTCCGATTTATAGAAACAGCGTATCAGTTTGTGTTCTGCTGTTTCTTGGGTGATGGATTCAGTATATTCGGGGTTTGGAATCTGTGTTCCGGTCTGGAGTTCGCATTTCTGACAGATGCCGCTATCTGTACTATAATAAGGATTATCACTAAAACCGGGTTTGTCTTTGTCTTTTTGCCAGTTGACATCGAACCGTGAGCCTTCAGGAACACACATCTGGAAAAATACAACACACTTTTTGATACGGTCAATAACGAGATGTCCAGTAAACTGAGAAGGTGTGAACCAACCGTCAGTTATGGCAAATTCCGCATGGATGCGAAAAACGATGTCGGCGACTTCATCGTTGTAAGCACGTAGACATGCCCACAAACCGAGAGAATCCCCGGCATTAATATGCATATCGAAATTTGGATTCGGATTCAGTTGCCGAAGCAACTCCATAATACCCGTTTCTTCAATCTGCCAGCACTCGCCTACTGAAACCGGTTTCGCTGGAAGAAAAGACTGAAAAACCGATGTCCGATACTGCTTTTCCGGTTCAGCCACATGTAGATTCGCCAACGCATCCCATTTCTTGTGAAAGTCGCCCACGGTATACTCAATCGGCGCAATGAAGGCTTTAAGGGACACTTCTGCGTTGCCGTCAAGGTTAAGTGTAATTCGGTTTGATGTCGATTTCATCTGTTTTCTTACTCCTCCACAGAGATTTTTGCCTGAAAGGCGTTGATGCTTCCTTTCTCATTGAACCAAGTCCCGGTAGCACCGAACTTAAAGACCTTGCCTTCATCAAAACGATGTCGGATTCTTCCTACCTGTCCGGACGGTATATCCCACGCGGAGGTAAGCGCATCATTTGGAAGTCCTTTTGTCGGTAGTTCGGTATCGCCATCAAAGAGATCAAACGACCCACCCGGTTTCGCAGTGCCCACCCGAATATTGATAGTGAGTATACCACCGGCTTCAAAAGCAGTAGCATCAATCTCAACGACAGTATAATCTTGATAGCCGTACCTCGGTGTCCGAAGGATGTCCAGTACTTCTTGTTCGGCCTGCTCAGGGTTAAGCACAACGTTCAAACCGCTTGAAAGAGCGTCTGAGGTCTCATTCTCAAATCCGGGACATTTACCATCTAAGGCTTCCGTGAGGAATGTAAGGTAAGCATCCCCTTCTGGAATACCTCTTTGCAAACAGTCATCAAAGAAGTCATTAAGGGGGAGTTTGCCCATCACATCGTATTCTGGGGCAATAACTAAACAATCCACAGGTGAATGTTCTTTCCACCCTTCCATGATGGATTTTGCTAACGGGTGTGTTCTGTCAAATGTTTTGGATAGTTCCTTACATCTTCGTGCCATATAGGCTTGTTTTCTGGGCGTGCGTTCTAATTCGACATTGGAAACCCAAACGTTAATAAAGTTTTCATTTAAGAATTCGATAACTCGGTCATCAGAGAGGACACCTGCCCTCAAGCCTTTGCCGCTCCCTCAGCAGGATTCATCAGCCAAAGGACCGTCTATTGAAATCACATGAATAAGCTTCACTTCTGCCGCTGCTAGCTCCACTGCTTGATATGGGGATACCCAGTTAATTTGTTCGGACTTGTAGAAACGTCCTGCTAACACACGCTCTGCTTCTTCTTGGGTGATAGATGTTGAAAATTCTATGCTCTGGGCAACATCTCGCGCCCCAGCACGGAGTTGCATTTGCGAGCAAAAACCTGCATCCGTAATAGAATAAGATGCCTCTTCGTCTTCTTTCCAACCGATATCGAGATTCACCGTGCCTGCAGGGACGTACATTTCAAAGAAAGCAATCTTTCCCTGAAGTCGGTCAATTATAAGATTTCCGGCAAACTGCGAAGGCGTAAGCCAACCATTTTCTAATTTAAACTCCGCATGAACCCGAAACGCGATGTCGGCGAATTGATCGTTGTACGCGCGTAGGCATGCCCATAGTCCGTCCGAATCCTCCGAATCAACGTCCATATTCAGATTTAGGGCAATATGTAATTGCCTGAGCAACGCCAGCACGCCAGATTCCTGGATCTGCCAGCATTCACCGGCTGAAACAGGTTCGTCTGGAAGAAATGCTTGAAAAACAGATATGTGATGCTGTTTCTCTGGTTCGGCGACGCGCAAATTCGCCAATGTCTCCCACTCTATATGGAAATGGGACAGTGTATGTTCAATCGGCGCAATGAAGCCTTTAACGGACACTTCTGCGTCACTATCAAGATTGAGTGTAATTTTGTTGTTCAGAGGTTCCATTTTCATCCATCCTGCGTTGTTCTCGGAATAATATCGTGAACGCCGCCTTCACGAATACTTGCTGAAGAAACTAACACGAATCTCGCTTTTTGGCGAAATTCTGGTAGCGATATCGCCCCACAATTACATAGAAGTGATCGGATTTTTGCGAGGGTTGTTTTCAAATTATCGTTCATCTTTCCTGCGTAAGGGACATAGGCATCGGCACCCTCCTCAAACAACAGTTCTGGACTGCCGCCCTCGTGGTAGCGTTGCCAATTGGCGGCGCGTTTTGTTCCTTCGCCCCAATATTCTTTCACTGTATTCATACCCAATTTTCTTAGTTTACTTGGACTTTCATCAAATCTTGCGAAATATCTGCCCATCATCACGAAGTCGGCACCCATGGCAAGAGCCAAACCGATATGATAATCTTGGAATATACCACCATCTGAGCAAATCGGCACGTAAACACCGGTTTCCTTCAAATACAGGTCCCTTTGCCGAGCGACTTCAATGACGGCAGTCGCTTGCCCACACCCAATTCCTTTCTGTTCCCTTGTTATACAAATAGCACCTCCACCGATACCTACTTTTATAAAATCAGCACCAGCTTCTACCAAATACATAAATGCATCTCCATGAACTACATTTCCGCCGCCCACTTTCACAGTATCACCGTACTTATCTTTAATAAATTGGATGGTGTCTGATTGCCATTCCGTGTACCCTTCAGAAGAATCAACACAGATAATATCGACACCTGCTGCGACCAGTGCTGGTACTCTTTCTTTGTAATCTCTTGTATTAATTCCGGCACCCACGACAAGTCTTTTCTGGGAATCTACGGATTCAAGCGGATTTTTTTTGTGGTCATCGTAATCTTTCCTGAAGACCAGATGTACCAGTTTACGATTTTCATCAACAATCGGCAGGCAATTTATCTTGTGTTTCCAAATGAGGTCGTTGGCATCTTCAATCGTAATTCCCTTTTGACCGACAATCAGTTCGGGAAACGGTGTCATGAATTCGCTTACTTTAGCGTTTAAATCTACTCGACTCAGTCTATAATCCTTATCCGTTATGAGTCCGAAGAGTTCACCTGAAGATGAGCCATCTTCGGTTATGGGAATCGTCGAGTGTCCAGTTTCTTCAGTGAGTTTCACGACATCTGCTATCGTGCTATCACACTTTAAATTTGAGTCGCTGACGACGAAGCCTGCTTTGTGGCTTTTAACTGTCC
Organism: Candidatus Poribacteria bacterium; assembly: GCA_965200345.1. Lineage (GTDB taxonomy): Bacteria > Poribacteria > WGA-4E > WGA-4E > WGA-3G > WGA-3G. The sequence continues at coordinate 5,893,845 of OZ241378.1, read as the reverse complement.
GGACCATTGATGCCTGTTCTTCAATACTTTGGGACCCATAGATAAAGGATATCCCACCCTGTCTTGCGAGTGCAATTGCCAAATTGTGGTCCGAAACGGCTTGCATAATCGCAGAAGCAAATGGGATATTCACTTCCAGAGAGGGCGGTTGGTGCCCGATTTTAAACTTCACGAGAGGGGTTCTCAAGATAACGTTTTCAGGGATACAATTCTTCGTCGTTAAGTTAGGTAAAAGCAAGTATTCGCTGAAAGTCCGGCTTGCTTCAGAAAAAAAGTGAGCCATTGTTCATTCCTCCTGTCAAAAAACGAAAAGCAACGAAATAAAATTAGAACCTAACATCATTATACACGTCGAATTTCGCTAAATAAATGAAAACAGGCACTGTTGTTATGGTTAACTCGCAAGTGCCTGGTTTGTTCAGATTTTTGCTGTTAGCGTCTGGAAAAACTGGAATCTAAAACTCTCGGTCCCATGAGTGCCTTTCTGATTCGATGTGCGCGTCAATTTCTTCAACGGTACTTCCCCATGTACCTTTCATTGAGCCTCGGTTTTTTTCAATCAGTGCTCTCTTTTGATCAAGAGAAAGTTCAGAAGTAGCAGAAGGGAGGGTTTTGATTTCGACCTCAAGTGCTTGTCCTTCAGGAAGATTGATCTTATCTAATGGCTCAATCACCCCGTTTTTGTAGGTTGCTCTTATCTTTTTTGGATGCGTCATCTTTTATCTCCGTCTTAATTTTTCCACAATTAGCACTCAAAACGGTCACTATAGACCCTGACTACGGAAACCAACCTATTGATTTTCATACGCTGCAATGTCGGCTTCATATTGCAAAGTCCAACCGATCTCGTCGAGTCCGTTGAGTAGGCAGTACTTCTCAAAGTCCCCGATTTCAAAAGTGTGGGCAGTGCCGTCAGAACAGATTACTGATTGCTCCTCCAAGTCTACCATCAGTTGGTAGCCCTCAGTGTCTTGTGCTTCTTGACTGAGCGAGGTAATAACGTCTGCAGACAAGGCTATCGGGAGGATGCCGTTCTTATAGCAGTTGTTACGGAAGATATCGGCAAACGAGGGTGCAAGAATCGCTTTGAAACCGTACTGTTGGAGTGCCCACGGCGCGTGCTCACGGGAGCTGCCACAACCGAAATTCGCGCCAGCGATCAGGATGCTCGCGCCTGCATAGCGCGGAAGGTTCAGCACGAACTCTGGGTTTGGGTCGCCATTTTCAAGGTAACGCCAATCGTTAAAGAGAAATTCACCGAAGCCTGTCCGTTCAATCCGTTTCAGGAATTGCTTTGGGATAATCTGGTCGGTGTCAACATTAATCCGGTCAAGTGGGACGACACGTCCAACGTGTTCTTTAAATGCTTCCATATTTTTTGCTTTCTCCTTCCGGTATTTTCTGGATTTTCAGATGAATTTGGGTTTCATACTGCCGAAGAATTTCATTACAACACCTCAATAGGTTCCTTTCTTTTCCTTTCGGTCCGATCAAAATCCGTATCGAAACTGATGAGTTGCATCTCATATTTCGCGGCGACAGTGTATTGGTATGCATCGCCAAAGTCAAGGTTAAATTTATTGGCTGTCAGATCAAGCATTTTAAGATCTTCCGGAGGCAATGAGAGGATGCTGACCCCGTCAACAATTATATCCTCTAAGAACGAACTAAAGAGCGCAAAATTCTTCAACCGATACAGAATAATGCCTATGGAATGAAGCGACAAATCTGTTATGAAGATTGTGCTCAAGTCAATACTCTGTAAGAATGATTGGACATCTTCCTTTTTGTCTTGTCCCAACAAGGCTTCAAGAAAAATATTGGTATCCGCGAGGTACACTAATCCCTCCAATCTGACGCTTTTTTTTGAAGTTCAAGGGCTGTGTACTGGTCACGATACGCTTTTAATCCGCCAATCCATTCCAAGTTTGGTTTTTTCTTCCCTTTTGAACTTTTTTTGGTTCGTAGAAAATCAATGAAATGGATGACTTCTTCTTGGAGTTCCGGAGGAAGCTCCCTAATTTTTTCAATAATGGTAGATTCCATTGTTACCCCGTATTTCCTTATATTGGGTTGGAAGAAAAAGATCCGCCTTCCAATCTTCCAACCTTCCACGCTTCCTATTGAAATTTTCGGATGTCAACGAAATGACCTGTAACCGCCGTTGCAGCTGCCATCTGTGGACTGACGAGATGCGTGCGTCCGCCTTTACCCTGTCTGCCTTCAAAATTCCGATTCGATGTGCTCGCACAGCGTTGACCCGGACTCAGGGTGTCCGGATTCATACCAAGGCACATACTACAACCGGCTTCACGCCATTCAAAGCCCGCTTCACGAAAAACCTTGTCAAGTCCTTCTGCCTCCGCTTGGCGTTTGACCGCCTGTGAGCCGGGGACGACCATCGCACTGACGCTCTCCGAGACTTTCCTGCCTTTTGCGACTTCAGCTGCAGCCCGTAAATCACTGATTCGAGAGTTCGTGCAACTCCCTATGAAAACCCTGTCCACAGGAATATCTGTTATTGGGGTGCCGGGTTGGAGGTCCATGTATTCCAAAGCGTGTTCTGCAGCACGCTTGTCGTCGGTTGTATCCATATCCGCTGGATCTGGCACGCGACCTGTCACATCGGTTACCATACCGGGGTTTGTGCCCCATGTCACTTGCGGTGCAATGTCTGCTGCGTCGAGTTGTAGCGTTCGGTCGTAGGTTGCGCCGTTGTCAGTCGGGAGTTGCTTCCAATTTTTCACGGCTGTGTCAAAGTCCTCGCCTTTCGGTGCAAAACGTTTGCCAGCGATGTATTCATAAGTGCTATCGTCAGGTGCAATCATACCTGCGCGTGCGCCTGCCTCAATGGACATGTTGCAGACAGTCATCCGTTCTTCAATGCTCAGCGCGCGGATCGCAGAGCCTGTGTATTCGACCACGGCACCGTTGCCGCCATCAATACCGATATGTCCGATAATCGAGAGGATGATGTCTTTCGCAGTTACGCCGTAAGGGAGTGTGCCATCAATCCGAATCTCAAATGTTTCCGATTTCTGTTGCAAGAGGCATTGCGTCGCGAGGACGTGTTCAATCTCGCTGGTGCCGATGCCGAAGGCGAGAGCACCTAACGCACCGTGCGTTGAGGTATGGCTATCACCGCATACGATGGTTGTGCCGGGCTGCGTGATACCGAGTTCCGGTCCGATGACGTGCACGATGCCTTGCTCAGGACTGTCAATATCGTAGAGCGGGATGTCGAACTCAGTGCAGTTTTCTGCGAGTGTCTCCATCTGTTTCGCCGCGATCAGGTCGGTGATAGGCAGCGACCTATCTGTCGTCGGTACGTTGTGATCCATCGTAGCAAACGTCAGCTCCGGACGACGTACCTTCCGATTGTTGAGCCGCAACCCCTCAAATGCTTGTGGGGATGTGACTTCGTGAACGAGATGCGTGTCGATATAGAGAATCGGCACCTCGTCTGCGGAAGCACGCACAAGATGCGCCTCCCATATCTTTTCATACATCGTTTTTTTCATAGTTTTCTTTTACCTTTGTTCTGTTTGTCCTTATGAAGAATAAAAAAATTACGGACTAAATAGTTCCAGACTTGGAAATTCCTTAAAAATAACGCGCTAAGCGGTTTCGGCCTTGAGGCTCTCAATTCGCGGGCGGAGTACCTCATTTAATTTTTCAAGTTTGGTGGCTATCCATTCATGTTGATTAGACCAGTCTTTCTCATCGGTAGGGTCTATGTCCTCTTTTATCAACCATACGTGTGATTCCGTCTCCCATCCTGAGAACCATCCAAGGGATTCACCAAATTCGTTCTCAATTTCTGCTTGTTGCTCCTTCAAGGAGTGAAAGTAGGTTTTCGCAGTCCCTTTCATGACAAACACAACAGTGATAGCCGGGCTGGGTTTGATGACCTGCCTTGCTCTGAGAAAGCACCCAGTGTCTATCCTAAAATCTATAAAGTGCCGCACTTTAGATGTTCGAGATTGGAGTTGGCTACCTCGCTGACTCAAGTAGTCACAAAATTCGGTCCAGTATCTTACATTCTGTCTGTCCTTTTCAGAGTAATTTTCGTTCACCATGTATTACCTCCAGTTAAATATAATAAATGACACATGTTATATTTCAGCCACGATCCAATTAGACCCACCAGTTAATTCATGGAGACCCGTCCGTTTGGATATCTCGGCTTGCCTGATAGCCCCTTCCCCATTTTCTTTTCCTTCAGAGAGCCCCCATAAGATTGCTTCCTCAAGATAAACAAGACCTATTCGTGTGAGGTGTTGAACATTCATCGTATCACTCCTGTTTATATTTTTTGATCTCTTGCAATGCCTGATTAAGTTTACGCGTACCCTCAAGCGCGGCTTGGTCAAAAATCGCGACGATCCTTTTACATACATCATCTAACTCATCCGTAGGAGCGTGCCTTATCCCTAAGCGTGGCTCAGTAAAACTGTTGTGTTTATCATGACGATCCCAGAAGTTTTTATTTATTGCGTTGGCGGACTTATGATCAGGGAAATTAAATGGAGGCTTAGGATTTCTAAAATCTTTAGGAACTGGATTCCTTTCATACCAACAATAAGCGATTGATATACCTCCAGTTTTCCTGCCACTTGTGTACTCGCCCTCCAATGCCACCATCGTGAGAAAGTATTCTGCCGTATCCCATGATACTATCTCAACATCGTGCAAAGCCCGTAATTCCCGTTTGATATGGCTTTCAATAAACGCCTTTTGATTATCGCTGGATACCGACACATGCACCTTAAAGCGCATGTCTGTGATAGGATTTACAACTCTTTTGTCGGTACTCGGTGCTTGCTGTGTATCTGCGAACATTGCCGTGCCTACTAAAATTACAATAAAAAAACAAAGTCCCCTTCTCATAAAAACCTCCTCCAAACTTAGCGTTTGCACATGAACGCATAATATCACCAGATAAAGGGTGGGTGGGTTCCATACCTACATAACCCTTTTTAGACAAAAGCTGCCCCACTCCGTCTCTAAATTTTGCGAAATTCTTTCATCCCCGCGTGAGTAGAAACGACCTGGAGATTGCATATCAAAATCAAAAGATATATTTGTTGCCTGATACAACTTTTCACAAACATCTTCAATCATACTTCTGTCACGGGCAGTGTGCCCCATTCTTGGTTTTACATTTACATATAGTCGATCATTACGCACTTTCCCCCGATCTTCTGAAAGTTTTTTAGACATCTGATCACTATATTCCAAATCAGGATAATCCTCTTTTAGAATACGCTTGAGTTCATTTACTACTTCTTGATTTTCGTGTAGTTTCATCCGTTTATCCCTCCCTAATATGTTTGTTGACCAGCTTAACCGAAAACCGCCAGCCCCGAACACAGAGCCACCCGATACCTCGAATCACAAACGACCAAAAAAGGTAACCAAGCACAACACTAATCGGATACGCGATAAGAACGAGAAGCAGCGGTGCATCTCCATCTGCGGCGCAAACACCCCTACAACCCCCAAAACCCATCATCCAAGGATCAGGCCCCAGCGCACACGCTTCTGCTTCGCGAAAGCGAACCAAATCCAACTTCCGAGAAGCAGTGCCATGAGCAGTAAGAACACAACAAGTTGCCAATAAGTGTCTATGAAATCAAGGTTCATAAAGACCCTTCCCGATGATCGCCATCTTCAGAAAGCGTGTCTCTTGATGGATAACACCTTTGTCGGTTGGAGGGGACTCCAGTTCCCTCGTCGTTAGTATCCGAAGGCTTCTTGTCTAAATACATCTAAGACCTTATCCCATTTGGGGTAAGCGTGAATCGCTTCTGCATATTCTGCGATTTGCATAGGGGTGGGTTGTTCCCCCTCTGCTAACTTGAAGACTTCCTCACAAACATAATCCGTGCACATGCCGTTTCTGTTAAAGAGGAAGGCATTTATACGAGGTATACCTTCATTCCATTCTTCAGAAAGTTCTAATAACCTGTGATTGATATGTGCTACAACTCGTATTGCCTCAGCCATTTTCCATTCATCCCAAAACAATAGGGTTTGTATCTCAACAAACCTTGCCTTTTTTGCGGATACAAGATGGAGCAATATAATGTAAGCTTCTACAGACCTACTTTGATTCAGCTGGGGTTTGCGCATAATTAAGTCTCCTTTGTAGGTTGGAGGGGCAATGCCCCTCATGATTATTCATTCACAATGTAAACACGACTTAGTTACTTTTGTGGCGCGTTAATGTGGATATGGCTTCTGTCAATTCTGCTTTGTCTTTTAAGATGGCAGATAACCTTTCAGACAGTTCGCCTAAAACGAGTCTAACAGTACTGGCAAGTTTTAGACATTCCTCATCGGATAATTCGTGCACACCGCTACTAAGCGCACGATGCAACAAAAATATTGGACTATGGCCATCAATCAGCAAACTTTCTGGCATGACATCCTTTGTCATCTTAAGGGCTTTGTGGAATTGAGTTTCTTTAATCGCTTCACGTAATGTATCAATTTTATCTCGTGGCACCCCGATTTTCTCAAATACTTTGACAATCTCCGCTAAAATCCTATTCTTTTGGTTCTCCACTACCCGTCGATAATAAGTAAAAGCACCTATACCAAGACCCTGATTCTCACAATTACGTCCCTTTAGAAAAACATCCTTATCTGGCCCAATTAGTTTGATAAGTCTCGAGGGAACGGGCGGTCCGTACTGTGGATATTCACCAAACTTATAACACTCTCCGTGGGATTCCTTATTTGTATCAAGTATTGCCATAAAAGAATATACTTTTGTAGTTCTTAGGCAATTAGAGCATTGATACGATACATACAAATAATTATAAGTATCTGTTCTTAAATGTGGTCCTGGACATTTGTATACCCCAGTGCACCGAAAAAATCGAACACCATTGCACGAATCATCTGAACAGTGAAGTTTCAACTCAGGTTCGTTGATTGCCCGACTGGTAGAATTAGGATATGGCCCTACGTTTTGTTGTAAAGATAAATCCGAGATATGCCTCGATTGATTCGGAGGTGTGTTTTCCAGAAACTCAGAAAGAGTCTGATAGGTGACTTCTGTCTGCGCTTCTTCTTGCTTATTATGATCTCTCATAAAGGTGTTCCTTTTTTATAGATACTTTGTGAGAATAGCATTTTTACGCTCGGTGGCTTTATAAATCACGGCTTGGGCTTGGGTTATTTCTGCTTCTAATTGCTCAGCTTCTGCCGCGAATTGCCGTTGAATATTAAACGGTGGGACGGGGATTCTTATGTTTTTAATTTTTGTTAGATTAAGCATGTCATATTGAGATAAATCCTGTATTATTCTATTATAAAGTGATTTCAGACAATAAAAAATCGCAATAAGTAGATATGGGATGGGTTAAATTGCAAATAACAGTATTAGCCCCAATAGATTTGATATTCTGTTAGTATCTTGGAATGGTGTAGAGCGATAAACTTATCAACACGCAAACTTATCCCTATATTATTACCCGGATGTTGGGGAGATGTTTTAGGAATATGAGATGGTACATGTTCACCATTTCCACCTTTTCGGTGTAACAGGACACACCCCCCAATCATAATATTTCCGTTTGAATTATAATCTATAGACTTTGAGATAGCATTTAGAACATCTGTCATTTTCCATATACGCATAATGCTTTCATCTCTGCTGAAAAGAACGAAAATTTCACGACCGGGAGTTTCAGAAAATGCTAATCTGATTATTTTAGAACTCGATGGTTGGATAATACCCTTGAATCTTTCTCGAACATGTGGCGGGAACAACGGGATTTTGTACGGATCATGACTCTTTCTTACGACAAGTGTCCTTAAATCTTCTTTTTGAGGTTCTGATAGGTTAAAATGTTCAGCGAAATTATCAATACTCCAACGTGTTATTTGGTTAAATCCATTTCCTGTATATGCCTTAATGCTTGCGTCTATATTACGCCCGCAAGTAAAACCAAGTTTCACGTCACACTTTCCACCAGTGCTTGTTCGCATTGATTCTGAGAAGTGACCATCAATCCTATATGCGACTTTTAATGCTTCAGTAACTTCAGGATATTCGGAGATACTGTCCTTAAACAATATCTCTCCATTCCTACCAATAGATGCGTTCTTGTTTCCAATATATCCAACCTCGTTATTCACTACAACTTACCCCGCTATAGATCAGACTAATCATCTTTGGAATGACAGCATTTCCTAATTGTTTGTAACCTTGTGCAGATTCACTCACATAATGAGATTCTGAAAAACCCATCGCTTTTTTACATTCAGAAAGAGACAATTTGCGAATATTACCATCAATGAAATAAAGACCTGTTTTTGCTCCTAAACCGCCACTGGATGCAGATAAGGTAATCGCATGCCCATTGGGGTGATAAATTCTTTCTCCTTGTCTTCCTTTATTAACTTGACCTATCCGAATAGGGCAAAATTGAGGTTCAGGCTGAATATCTTTATCAATTTCCGCATCTTCTCGGTGAATGATAAGGTCATTTTCTACATCGTCATCTAAAATATCCCGAAGAAACACTTTTTCATGAGTTGGCTTAGGTTCAGAGAACTTCAGTCCTGCGTCCTTTCTTAAACAAATGAAGTAAACACGTGAGCGTGCTTGTGGTATTCCGTAATAAGACGAATTAAGGAGCGAGGGATATACTTTGTAACCTATTTTTTTCAGTTTATTTTTGATAGTTTTAACAACCTTGCCATTATTGATCTTCAGGATATTCCGCACATTTTCTAAAATCAGTAGTGGTGGTTTATGGTAGTTAGCGATTCTAACTATATCATAAAAGAGCCTACCACGATTATCTTTGAACCCAGTATGATTGCCATTAATTGAAAAAGATTGGCAAGGGAAACCTGCACAAAGAATATCGTGTGATGGAATATCTGCTTCGCTAATTTTTGTAATGTCTCCACTTGGTTTATCGCTAAAGTTTTTCTGGTAAATTCGTGATACCTCTTTGTTTATCTCTGCTGAAAAAGCACATGTTAAACCATGACCCTCGAGAGCAACCCGGAAACCACCAATACCAGCAAAAAGGTCTATGAACTTTTCCATAGTCAACTCCTATACAGCCTCCTCTATAAACTTCCAAAAGATAGTTTCTCGGTGGCGGTTGTTATACACATAGCAGCGTTCAGCGACATAAAGCGGTGTGTATCCTGTGCTATAATGGTGGTGAGAACCATAATACGCCTTTTTCAACAGGGACCAGAAGCCCTCAATCGTATTCGTGTGCTTATCGCCGTCTACATACTGCTCTTGGTGATTGATAACCTCGTGCTTCATATCACGGCTAAGTGCGTTATAGGCGTGATACTCGTCCGTCATAAGTTCAGATTCTTTGACATTCACAACACGCCTAATGAATTCGAGTATATCGCGACCGGTTAATCCTTTCGCGACTTCTGCAACGACTTGACCGCCACGAGCAACTGCTCCGATCACAGCAGTTTTAGAAGTACCACGTCCGCGCGGTGCGGGTTCGCGGTCTTCCTTTTTGTTCTCTTTGCGGGGTTTCCCACCGATATAGGTCTCATCTGCCTCTATAATGCCTTTTAGCATGATAGAGTTGACTTTATCTGCCATTTCTGCCCTTATGCGTGTTAGTATATACCACGCTGTTTTTTGGTTCAAGTCTAAATCACGCGCTAACTGGTGGCTTGAGAGTCCTTTTTTCGCATTCAGTATCAATGAAATCGCGAGAAACCATTTCTGTAACTCTATTTTCGTACCATGAAAGACTGTGCCACAGGTAACTTTGAACGATGCTTTACATGCAGAGCAGTGAAACCGTCCCACACGCCCTACGCCATCCTCTTTCTTGCGAACCACCTCTATACACCCACAATGTGGACAAACAGGTGTTCCTCGCCACCTAATACGCTCCAAGTGGTCAATACAACTCTCTTGGTCAGGGTAACGCTCCATAACCTCAATAAGGTTCATGAAAAAACTCCTCTGTATTTCAAAAGGAGTTGCTAAAAAACTGCGATTTTAGGTATAATAGCAGCAGTGATACTCCGAAGCAACTCCGCTTTGGATTTAAGGGAGGTTACCGCCTCCCTTTTAACTGCAATTATTATACCATTTTTCAAGGAATTAAATCAAGCGAAAACCCTCTAAATATAAGGGTTTAATCGGGTTTTCCAACAACTTTTTTCAATCCCATATCTACTTATTGCGTAAAAAATATAAATATCCAGTATGTCTTTTGATAAAGATTTTATTCCCGAAATATTCTGATTCGTAGTTGCCTCAAATGTCAAAAAAGCGGTTTTGCCTTTTGTCGCGCCTACTAAAGCAATTAAAGTCGTATTCGATGCAAACCACTTGGCACTGGAATTATTTAATCCTTCTTCGGTAATACATTCGTAGTCAATATTCTTACTAATATGTGTTTCTTTACAAACTTCTGAGCGTAACCAAGGTATCAATCCGTTTTTCCAATAAGCATCATTTTTCCTTGAAGGTGTACCACCACTTTTAATATTTGCTATATCTCCCAATTTTTTTATTTCGGAACTAGCACTTACAATTGCCTGCAGCTTTTTCTCAATTTCTTGTTTGGCTGTGGTAATAGTTTGGTGGGCTTGGTCAGTGTCCTGATCCACTGCTTTGCATTCATTTACAATCTGTTGTTGTACGTCAAGCGGCGGGACGGGGATTTGTAAGCCATATATCTTGTTTCGATTAATTCCTCTGGGTCCTGACCCTACTTTCAAGGAAGGCAAATTTAATGATTTTAACATGTGGTAAGTAAATTTCAAGTCCATAACCGCTTCATCTAATAGTTTTACATAAAAGGCTGTATCTATTGGTGTGCAATTCTTATCAGACCAATTGACTTCCCCCGCGCTTCCTTTCCGTCCGACTATTATGCAAGGTGCTTTGATTAAAAATTCATTGTGGTTTCCAACGACTCCGTTTGAACCGTAAACAGGAAAATCACCACTAATTCTTTTGTTTTCAGGTAGAGAAATTCCATATTCCAAAACTAATACCTTGTCTATTTTTTTTATTTCATACTCTGAATTGATCACTGATTGCCCTGTTTCTTCAACTTGTGATTTTGGATTTAAACTAATGGCTTTATCGAAATCTGTACGGTTAAAATCCAACATATCAGTGAGTTTGGCATACTGGCAATGTTCAGGCAATGGATCGGTGATTTCACCGATAAAATTACGTTTAATTGTTGTATTTATTTTTTTTCCATTGTCTAAGTCCTTCGGATCAAACAGAGGGGTGATAATATCGTTGACCGTATCACCCCCAATGTATTGAATACCCTCATTACCTTTGCGTTCACTCCACTCATAACCTAAAAATTGCTTTTGTTCTTTTTTGACCGGTGCCTTGACAATCAACACTTTGCTGTCCTGCGTGTGTGCGAGAATAAAGTAATAGAGTTTTTCTTTTTCTATCTTGTGTAGATAAACGATAAAGCGTTGATCCAATTCCGCGGATTGCTCTGCTTCCTTTTTCTTCTTAAATACATTGGATTTTTTCAGGTTTTTAATTTCCGTGCTTTGGTCGAAGTCTTGTCTGTAGTCCTTGAAAATAGCGTATTCCAACAGGTCGGAAAGTGGATCAAGACTGGTCTGATCAAAAAGCTTGATGTATTCTTCATAAGAGACATCAATATGGTTGCAATAGGCTTTTATAAGAGGATAGTCTTGATATACTTCACCGTTCTCATCGCCCTCAAAAAAGTTTTCTACTCGATTGTGGTAATGCTCGGCAGCTTCCGGTTTTTGCTCTTTTTCCTTTCTTCTCAAAAATAGCACCACTGTATTGGTACCTGTCTTACCAAAGGTACCGCTCCCCAGTTCTGCAACACTTACTATATCAAAAAATTGTAGCAGAAATTCACGTGTACGGTTGTGAACAGCCTCTGTGTTGGACAAAATGCTGGACGGAACAATCACACCAACCACCCCACCGGGTGCCATTAAGTGGTGAATCCGTTCTAAAAAGAAGCATTCAATGTTATTCGTATTGCTATTTTCGCCTGTGGCTTCAATGAGTTTATACTGGTCTTTGTCCACATCATTCAAGGTTTGTAAAAAGCCTTCGACTGCAAAGGGCGGATTTGCTACTAAGATATCGTAACCCTCCCGTCGAATTTCCGGATGAGAAGCGAGCGCGTCAGCATCCAGTATTTTAATCTGCTCTTGACCGTGCATATAGGCGGCGACTTTGGCAACTTTTGCCAAGCGATCTTCTTTTTCAATGCCAATGATTTGGCTATAGTAGTCGCTAAGATCTTTTCCTTGCTTTTCAACTAACGGTTTTATCTGATAGGCGTATTCATTTAAGAAATGTCCTGAACCGCAGGCATGATCAATAACTTTAAGTGGTTCGGTGTTTTCTTTAATTTTTTGAGCGAGTGGCAGGGAAGCAACGATAAATTTGCAAATAGGCAGCGGTGTGAAAAATTGCCCTTCGGATTGCTTGATACCGTTGTCGAGAAAGAACTCAAACATATCACCCAAAAACTGGTTTTGGTCATCTGTTTTGAGGCGTAACCCTTGCCACATTTGGACAACCTCTGACAAAACTGCAGTATTCCTGTTGAACAATTCTTCGTTATGGGTGTCCAGAAAGGAGAACGCAGAGTTGGAAAAAAACTTAAGCTCTCTAAAATATTCCTGAATCTGTTTCTTGGTGGCGTTACGGTCATTTTTGACTGGCCAAAATGCCGCGTCGATCTGGTCACTACTGATGTAACTGATTTCTTCGTTCAGAAACTTATGCATCCCTCTTTGATAAAGATTTTGCAATCTATCAACGAAATCAAAATAGTCATCGGAAGCGGGCCCGTTCCAATAAAATTTGAGATTGTCTCTGTTTTCTTCCTCGTCAACCAGTTTGCACAAAAACAGATTGACCAATACCTCAAAGGCAGTTTCACGTCTTGCGATATTGTGCGTTCTTAAAATGGTTCGGAAGTCATGGTACTTGCGATCTTTATCGTTGGCACCAATGGGTTTAGTATCTTCGGCAAGGGTGTAGTTGTCCTTGCCAATTTGATAGGCTTGAATATTGTCTTCAAAAATACCAACCTCTGTGAATTCTAATTTGTAGGTATCACGCCAAGCGACGAAGCGGTGTTCAGCTTTGTCTGCCTCTCCAAAGGAGGGTAGTGTCGTATCTTCTGCTAAAATCTGTGGATTGTCAAGGTGTGGAATCAGTTTGTATTCAAAATCTAATTCATTTTTAAAAAAGCTGGCAGCGTAAAGACAGAGGTATTGGGTTTGGGCCTCCTGGTGGGCATAACTAAACAGCTGCCCTCCGTCTTGACGAGTGTCGTCCCACGCCTTTTCAAATTCATCACCTGCTGTTTTGCATTCAATAATCAGCAGAGGATTATTTTCTTGGTCTCTAACCAATATATCCGCACGTCCACCGCTGGCACCGTGCCCAATTCTCCAGGTTGGTTCCAGCTCTAAATGTTCAGGCTTATACCCTTTTTTTAAGAGGCGATGGACGCACTCAAACACCACAAAATTCTCTGGATGTGAGAAATTGCATGTATCCCGTCGATTGACGATTAGCCCTCTATCTTCAGGGTAAATTATACTTTGTTTGCTGAAGTCTATTTTCAAATCAGCTTCACCAATTGATTTTTGGAAGGTGTTCCCTTCCTCAGTGAAGTCAAGAGTTTTGAGTAAGTCTTTAAAGTTGTTTTTCGTTATCATAGTGATATTTCCGCTGGTTAGAGGTATTTACAGAATTAGTTTTTGTGCCTTTTTTGGTTCCGGTGCGGTTAGGAAACCGCACCATAGGTGTCAATTTAGGGAGTTTTCGTAGCCTCTTGTAGTAGGGTCTCTACACATGCCGTCCTTACAGGGCTTGAGTCTTTTTTCGCCACACACTGCTATAAACATTCCATCGCTACGCGACTAAAGAGGTTTTTGAAGTTTTCAATGTTTCCGCGTAGAATCCGGTGCGGTTTCTAACCGCACCATAGGTGTCAATTTAGCAGGAATAAGGTTGTATTTCGTGTGAGAAAAATGCTGTGAAGAGGAAACACCTCTTGTATAATGTAGAAAAAGATTAGAGTGGTTATTTCTACAAAAAAGAGGTATTTCCAATGTCCATTTTACAACAAGTGGTAGATAAAATGCAAACGATCCTTCAAACCCTCCCTGATGAAGCTGCTGTCGATACCGGACTCGTGAAAAGAAAACGCAAACTCACGGGGAGTGCGCTGACGCAAATCCTTGTCTTGGGGTGGTTAGAAAATCCAGAAGCAAGTTATCAGCAACTCACCGAAACCGCTGCGACGCTCGGTATAGAAGTCAGACGGCAAGCCCTTGAACAACGCCTGACCCTCGAAACGACTGAAATGTTGAAAACGACACTTGACGCCGCCATTACAGAAGTGCTTGAAGTTGGCAGTCAACGCCAAGCCGTGTGTTTACTTCAGCCGTTTACGGGCGTCTATGTACAAGATTCGACAGGGTTATCACTCCCTGATGAACTTCATGAGATTTGGAAAGGGCAACCGAAAAAGAATCATCCCAAGAAAGCCGGATTGAAACTTCATTTACGCTTTGATGTCCTTACGGGCGGCTTTCAGGACTTCCAACTCACCGATGGTATGACGGCTGATTTGACGGATGCAAAAGCAGCCGATCCACTGCCAGAAGGGAGTTTACAACTCGCAGACCTGGCATATTTTTCCCTTGATGAGTTTGAAAAACTCACCGCAAACAGCGTCTACTGGGTCTCGCGTTTGAAAGCAAACTCTTACCTCGCTGATGAAAACGGGCAACGCATTGATTTAGAAAAGATGCTCAAGGCGACTCAAGAAGACACCTACATCCGTAAGTCTATTCGGATCGGTAAAAGAAAGCGACTTCAGGTTTATCTCATCGCTGAAAAACTTTCTCAAGCACAGACAAATCAACGCCGACGCTACATCCGACGCCGTGCCAAACGCAAAGCCAAAACACCCTCAAAGGCACTCTTACGTCTCGCAGGATACAACCTTTATATCACCAATATTGAAGCACGTCAACTCACAGCGAAACAAATCTGTGTCATTGTCGGCATCCGATGGCAGATTGAGTTGATGTTTAAGAGTTTCAAAAGTATCTCAAAACTTCATGTTTCTCGAAGTCAGAAACCCTATCGGATACTCTCTGAAATCTATGCCAAACTTATTGCGATTCTGATTCAACACGCTGTCATGTTAGGGGCTGGATACCGACATATACAGCACAGTTTCATCAAGACGGCAAAGCATATCGCAGGTTATGCGAGGCTGCTCACCTTGAGTTTTCATCACTCAAAAACGGCACTTCGTAAAACTTTCAAAGACATAAAACGTTCATTTGACAACGGTGGCTCTTTTCAGAGAAGCACTGGAAGAAATACAACCCTTCGCAGAATCCAAGAGGCTACGGAAAAGCCACTAAATTGACACCTATGGTGCGGTTTCCTAACCGAACCTATCGGAGATTGTTAGTTGGAACTCGCCAAATCTTTCACCCGTTCCAACATCGCTTCAGCGTTCTGTTTGATATTCGCATCGCTGGTATGATGGACTAACTTCTCAAGCACCGAGATTGCGTCATCAAACTCGCCTTTGATCGCGTACGTCACACCGAGATAATACTGGGCGGGACCGTTGACATCGCTCTTCGGATACGCGTCTATTACAGTTCTGAAGTGCGAAACTGCTTTTTCAAAGTACATCTCGGCTTCTTCAGGTGCTCCAACCATAGCCGCTTCAACCTTTCCGGCGTAAGCGAGTCCGAGTTGGTTATGTAAGTCTGGCATAAGACCTGTTTTATTTTTCGGGTCGTGTTCAAACGCTTTCTTACTGAACGGGACCGCTTTTTCAAGCTGCATCCGTTCCAGATAGGTAAGTGCGACTTGAGAATTGAGTTTGACATCAGCCGGGGTCTTATCGAGTGCAGCGAGTTTTTCCATGAAGGCTTGCTCTTTTTCCAATGCAGCTTCTATCACGGGTGCGAAGTCGTTCGGGTAGATGAATCCTACCTGCTTCGCAATCATACCGCCATCTGAACTTGCGAAAACGATTGTTGGGAATCCGCTAACCTGATACCGCCTAACGGCTTCTACATTCTCAGGGTGTTCTTGATTTTCAGGGTTTACCTTAATCGGGATGAACTTTTTGGACAACGCAATGATGCGATCATCCGTAAATGTTTCGGCATCCAGCCGATCACAGAACCCTCATGTATCAGTATAGAAATCGAGCATAATGGGTTTGCCGGTCTTCTCAGCTTCTTTTATACCGTCCTCAAGCGATTTTTCCCAACTGATCTCCGCACTTGCGAGGAGTGCTGGCATTGTGCCTATCATCAGCAGTAAAACACCGAGTGAGATACGGCGGAAAACGGAATTAAACATGAGTTTTCTCCTTTATGGGTTATTAGTTTTCAGTTATCAGTACTCAGTTGTCAGTAGGCAGGCTTCGGAATGCAGATCGCTTATGGGGTTTTTGCTTGCGGGTTTCTTCGCGTGCACCGCAAAACCGCGCCTACCTGTATTCGGACGCGTGTTATTCTTCCGATGAAACTTCTTCGTTCTGCTCAAGCGCAGCTGCGCTGGTCGTTTTGCTCGATAGCGTTGTACGACACTTGAAACAGGTAATGATAATTCTGACGAGTTCTTTCTGTCTGCCAATACTGGACCGCTTCTGTTCTGTTTGGACGTGCCTTTGGCAGCGCGGGCACCACTGTTGTTTCGCGGCTAACATAACCAATCACTCCTTTGTGAGATTGTGTCTTCCGCTTGCAAGCAGAAATAAACACACCTCACCACGATAAAAGTTCCGATAATTAAGTTAGTGATTTTTCGCGGCGTTTTATTATGCTGCTCTGACAGGGAAAATAAACAAAAAATTTATGACACCGCACGCAACTCATATCTTCTATACGATTCTGATTCAACAAACGTTACTTTCCGACACAGAATTGTGAGAAAATTCTATCAAGAATATCCTCCGTCGTTGTTTTACCGACGAGGTCCCCGAGACCATCAAGACTAATTCGTAGATCAACAGCGATGAGGTCAGGAGGCATCCGGTTCTCGAGACTCTCTATCGCATAATTAAGCCCTTCATTCGCGCGCCGGAGTGCTTCTTGGTGGCGAGCGTTTGTCACGATCGGCGATTCACCGATGACCAATTCACCGCCAAGCAGCTCCTCAGAGACCATGGCTCTTAGTTTCTCAAGTCCCTTACCCTCAGGAATCACTGTTTCGACGACCCGTTTTTTCGGACAATGCGCAAGCAGTGCTGTTGGCGACGTTACAACTGGTAGATCCGTCTTGTTGAGAATAAGAATGGCACTGGATGATTGCGCAGTCCGTAAGAGTTCAAGATCGGCATCATTGAGCGGTTGCGATGCATCGAACATTAGGAGCAGTAATTCTGCCCTATCCTGTACCGCCTTGCTGCGTTCAACGCCTTGTTGTTCTACAACGTCATCTGTGTGTCGGATCCCAGCAGTATCAATGAGTTTCAAAGGGATACCGCCGATGTTTATCATCTCCTCAATCGTATCACGCGTTGTGCCGGGTATATCGGTGACAATTGCCCGGGGCGTTCCGAGCAGGGCATTGAGCAGACTCGATTTTCCGACGTTCGGTTTACCGAGTATCGCGACGTTAACCCCTTCCCTGATAAGCCTACCTTCGGTGGCGGTTTCAAGGAGTACCGTCAGGTCGGTCTGAACTGCGCGTGCGGTTTCGAGTTGCGTCTCCACCTTCATGAAATCCAAGTCTTCCTCAGGGAAGTCGATAGAAGCCTCGATTTCTGCGAGTAGGGCTGCGAGCTGATCGTTCAATCGGTTGACGGTATCAGAGAGTTTCCCAGCGAGTGCCGCTACAGCGATTTTTCGGCTTAAGTCTGTTTTTGAGGCGATGAGTTCCGCGACGGCTTCGGCTTGTGCGAGGTCAAGCCTCCCGTTTAGGAAAGCACGTTTTGTAAATTCGCCCGGCTCTGCGATGCGAGCGCCGTGCTTCACCACTACGTCTAACACCGCCGTGACGGGTATTGTCCCGCCGTGGCAGTTAAACTCAACGATGTCTTCACCGGTATAAGTTCTCGGTGCGTGCATGATACCGAGTAGGACTTCATCAATAACCTCATCAGCTGCCGTTGTATCTACGACATGTCCATAATTAAGCGTATGCGTTGGCAATTCTGTTGGTGCCGCCCCGCGCGCCGATCGGAAGACTTCAGCGGCGATGGTCAGTGCAAGTGTCCCGCTGACTCGGACAATACCGATACCGGCTTCACCCTGCGCTGTTGCGATGGCTGCAATCGTATCGTGAAATTTCATTTTAATAGCCCCAACGCATAAGACGGATAGAGCATTGCGTTTTCAGTGAGCATCGCGAGCAGAACTCGCACCTACAGGAAGAAACAGCTAAAGTCCGCGCGATAGGTACATAATTAAGGCTGTTGTGTGGTAACGACGACGCGTCGCATTTCGCCCTCGCCTTGGCTGTAGGTAGAAACAACATCGTCCCCTTTTAAGGCGACATGGATGATCCGTCGGTCACGGGCGGACATCGGCGCAAGGACAACTTCCCGGTCAGTATACCTGACTTTTTCTGCAACTTGATGCGCCATTTCAACGAGTCGTTCTTCTCGACGTTCTCGGTAGCCTTCGGTATCGACAAAAACGCGTCTTTTGACGAGCGAGGCTTTATTGATGATACAATTAAGTAAACGTTCAATTGCGTCAAGGGTCTGTCCGTGTTTTCCGATCAATAAGGCAGGGCTGTCTGTGAGGATGTTGAGATGCGTACTCCCATCAATGAAGTTCGATTCAATTTTCGCGTCAATCTTCATCCGGTTGAGAATTTCGTTGAGGATTGCGTCTGGTGCAGTAGAGACATCTTGTTTGAGGGTCGCTCGAATTTTTGCCAGTTTCGCGCCGAAATTCAAAATTCCCCGCGTCGGTTCAGTGACAATGTCGATTGTAACCTGCTCCCGAGTCGCCTCAAGTTCGTTGAGTGCCTGTTCAATTGCTTCCTCCACCGTGTCGCCTTCGGTTTCGATATAGTGTTGCACAGGTTCATGTCCTCCTATTTTATCGTTATCAGTTTGCCTCGCAGTGAGAATTGTCAGTGAAGAGAGTTTTAGATAAACCGAACATCTCTTTTCTGACAACTGAAAGGTTTTTCGTATGAAGATTAAGAATTTAATCGGGTAATGCTATGACCTGTGATAACAAGTGGATCGGTTCGTAGTAGTGCGATTCATCGCACGTCGCGTAGCCACAATTACCCAATTTATTTGTTAAACCTCATTAGAAAAACCGCCCTGACTGCTGACGGCTAATCCATTTTCGCAGAAAAACCGAATCGAAGACTGATAACTACTTTTGTTTCGCGTTGTTCCGTCTTCTGTTATCTACCACCGCAATTTGCTCTTCATCCGCCGCGCTTCGGTTCTGTATGTATTGTTGCGCGATCGTGAACACATTGTTGCACAGCCAATATAACACAAACCCTGATGCCCAGTTATAGAAGATAAAGATAAAGATGAGCGGCATAAACTGCATCAATTTCGCTTGCATGTTGTCGGTCGTCGGTGTCATATTACCGACGAATTTCTGTTGGAGCCAAGTCGTCAACCCGTTTATGATGGGCAATAAACGTATAGCATCAATCTGCGTGACGATCAACGGGATCGTGAACGGCAGTTCGATTAAAGTGTCGGGGGCAGAAAGGTCATCAATCCAGAGAAAGAACGGTGCACCACGTAACTCGACAGCACTGCCAAGGAGGGCGAAAAGTGCCCAGAAAATGGGGATTTGTGGGAGCCACGGAATACAACCGCCTAACGGATTGACCCCGTTTTCCTTATAGAGGCGCATCGTTGCGCGATTGAGTTTCTGTGGATCGTCCCTATATTTCTCCTTCAATTCGAGCAGCTGCGGTTGAAGTTTCTGCATCTTCTTCATAGAATTATGCGCTTTGCGCGTAAAGGGATAAGAGATCAACTTGACCAAAGCGGTGAGGAGAATAATCGAGATGCCGTAGTTCCCGAAAACCGAGTGCAACCCTTTGAATATCCAGAGCATCCCCCAGGCAATGGACCAAAAGAATCCGAAGTCGATAATTTTCGAGAGGCGGACCGGATTTTCTGGCGCATTCGGTGCTTTGATGCTCTTTAAAATTGTATCGTCTTTCGGGCCGACGTAGAGTCGAAAGGTTTCCGTCGTTTCTTGCGCTCGTTCGAGATACGGTTTTGGTACGACGAGTTCGGCGATTTCGTTCGCGGCGGTGACAGTAATATCTGTCGCGGTGTTTGCCTGAGATCCATCCAAATTGTATGTAGCATTGAGCACTGGGTCCGGAATTATCAAGGCACTGAAGTACTGGCTATCCATACCTGCCCAGAGGACAGTGGCTAATGCTTGTTCAGGCTTGAATTGGCGTCGCGGTTTTCCCTCACCGATATAGGCTTTCGCGCCTTCGGTGCCGCGGTGCCCGCGTTTGCCGCTCCTTTTTTCGTGCGGTAGCAAATCGGAATTGATACCTGGCCCCCACCGAAGTTTGTATCCATTTATAGGTAACTGTTCATCGGACGTATTATGGAACGTTATCTCCATGTCAACGAAATAGGTATTCGGGCTGAAGGTGAACTGCTTTTTTACGTGGAGTTTCTCTCCGATGGTTGTTGTAAATGTGAGTGTTTCAGTATCTTGGCCATTTGTGATGTCGATCTCGGATTTATCTGCCTGCCATGTCGCTAAGCGGAGGTTAAGGTCATTCTGCAAGAGTTGATTCCCCAATCGAAGTTCAAGGCAGTTCGGGGCATTCCCCGGAATCAGATTCAAAGCCACACGCGCCCCATCTGATCGGTCTGGAAAATGGTTGAGTCGCCACTGCTTAGCGACGGCGAGTTTTTCGTTAAAGACGATACTATAGCTATCAGTTTGGACATTGATCATTGCATCGTCCGGGTTTTCCTCAACTTGTGTCCAGTGCTCGGGGCTGGTGGGTACATCGGTTGCCTCGGGTGTTGCCTGCGTTGTAGGATCGACTGGCGTTTCGCCGGTGTCTGATGCTACGGGTGTCTGCTCGGTAGACGGATTTTCATCTGGTTTCGGTGCGAGAAACAGGCTCCATAGGATCATGACCCCAATCATTAGAACCAGTGCAAGAATGTAACGTGCGCCCATTGAGATTAGGTGCTCCTCATTTTATGTGTCAGGACTTACGCAAATTTAAGTACGCGGCGCGAAATTTTCTTTTTTTACCCCCTAAATCCGTCTCATCAGACGGACTTATCGGTCTCTAACAGGGTAAGTCCTATATATTTTTAAAAATTAATTTCCGAAGTCCGCATCCATTAGTTTAGCGGATCAAAGCCACCCGGATGATATCGGTGGCATTTTGAGAGTCGTTTGAGTGTTAGCCAGCACCCTTTGAAGATTCCATAGCGTTCTAAAGCTTCAAGTGCGTATTGCGAGCATGTTGGATAAAAACGGCACGAGGGTGGCAGGATCGGTGAAACAAAGCGTCTATAAAAACGGATCGGTGCTGTGAGTATCATTCTTCTACCCGATGCGGCGTCTACCCCTTGCTTCTCGGGTTGTTTCACGTCCTTTTGATGCGGTTTACAATGCGCCACGCCTATTTTCCTCTACAAGCATTCAGTAGGGACGAGCTTGCCTCGCCCCTACCAATCCACCAAATTTTCCCTAATTTGGGAAGAGTGTTGCTCAAGTAATGATATTTTTTAATCGCCGTAGGCAAAACATGCCCTCAATGATTCCGGTTCCTGCTACGGCGGTTCAAGATTGCTGCCTTGTGGAGTAACTGGGCTAACGCTTT
The DNA here is from genome assembly GCA_965200345.1 of Candidatus Poribacteria bacterium. Classification (GTDB taxonomy): domain Bacteria; phylum Poribacteria; class WGA-4E; order WGA-4E; family WGA-3G; genus WGA-3G. Next base: position 5,871,992 of record OZ241378.1, on the reverse strand, counting down.
CTGTGTCTCTTGACATGTGAGCCGACACGCCGGTGTCCTGCCGACGACGACAATATCGTAACCTACCTTTACCTGCGCGCGTAGTTGCCGAAATGCTTCGCGAATTAATCGCTTAACCCGATTCCTTTGTACGCTCTTCCCGACTTTCTTGCTCACAGTTATCCCGAGTCGGAGATGATTGAAGTGGTTATATAGCACGTATATCACGAAATAGCGGTTCCAATACTTACTGCCCTTCTGATAAGCGCGCTGGAACTCCCAAGACTTTTTCAACTTTTCGGGGTCTTGCATGATTTAGTTGATATACAGATATTTTCTCCACGACGGGTGGCACCCGCGAAAATGACGGTTGAGCTGCAGATATGTCAAGATCGATGGTGTTTTGGGTTGGCGTGCAAGCTTTAGGCGCGTTTCGTAGAGCAGCTTATTCCCTTTTTTGTTATTACATTTTTTGCAGGCTGTCACGACGTTCTCCCACGTCGTCGCACCGCCGCGAGAGATCGGGACGACATGGTCAAGCGTAAGCTGCACAGTCGGCAACTCTTTGTAGCAGTATTGACATGTATACTGGTCGCGGACGAGGACGTTCCTTCGTGAAAATTTGACGACACTCCGCGGGACGTGAACATATCTTACCAAACGAATGACATGCGGTACTTTTATTGCAGCACTTGGCGAATTAATCTCGATATCTGAGACTTCTTCCGTCTGTGCAGTGCCTTTGAAAACCATTTTCATAGCACGCCGGAGGTTGCAAACGTTGATCGCTTCGTAACTTGCATTGAGTACTAAGACAGACATTTCCACTTGCAGTCCCTCTAACTTGAACGATTGGCTCTACAATAATATCTCTTATGTATTTTAACATATTTTTAGCGGAATTGCAACTAAAAGTGGAATATGGCTGTCAGCGGTCAGGGCGGTTTTTCTGATGAGGTTTAAGAAATAAATTGGGTAACTTACTCCAGGTCCGGTAGGGGCGGTTTCCTAACCGAACCATAAGTGTCAATTTAAGAAAAAACAACCGCTTAGATACCCAGGCCCGGTAGGTTCGGAATGTAATACAAGGAATGGATTTAGTCTATTCCCAGACTAAATCCCCTAACCGAACCGGATTTTACACAAAAACTTTAAAGACTCCAAAACCTTCTTTAGTCCCGTAGGGTTTATTTGCTTGGGTGTTTCTTTAAGTATCTGTGTAGAATCGCGTTTGCCCAAGTTCTTTAGCCCCGTAGGGGCGGCATCTATTAAGACGCTGCTACAAAATACCGTGAAAAATCCCTAAATTGACACCTATGGTGCGGTTTCCTAACCGAACCATAAGTGTCAATTTAAGAAGAAAAACCGCCTCGGACCCAGGCCCGGTAGGTTCGGTTTTGCGGTGTACTCACCTGCCCCCCTGATAAGGGGGGATAAAGGGGGGTTGCGACCTGCATTCCCAACCGAAACGGATACGCCACGAAAACCTTGAATGCTTCAAAAACCTATTGAATCCCGTCGCGCCTCCAGGCCCAGTAGGTTCGGTTTTGCGGTGTACTCACCTGCCCCCCTGATAAGGGGGGATAAAGGGGGGTTGCGACCTGCATTCCCAACCGAAACGGATACGCCACGAAAACCTTGAATGCTTCAAAAACCTCTTCAGTCGCGTAGCGTTTATTTGCTTGGGTATTTTTTCAGCATGTTTATAGCGGTATCAAACAAGAACCCAAGCCCTGTAAGGGATTTTGCTTGGCGGTTTCCCGCTGGTGAATCTAACGCCTCTTAACTGACCACTGACTGCTGACTGCTGATTGCTATTCTTGCTGACAACCAATAATTAAGATACAACGGACTTGTGGTTTTGTGTATAATATGTGATTACAAACACACTTAGGCACACCGAGAAGGTTCCGAATGCAGCAGCGGCTACGAAATGTTATTGTAATTTTGAGTTGGGCATTTATAGTTAACGGCTACGCATCCGACATCCGATTCGTGGATGCCACTGAACAAGCCGGTATCCATTTTGTGCATGCTGGCGGTATTGATCTGCGCGTGGCACCAGCACTTGTCGGTTCGGGGGCGGCATGGCGGGATTATGACAATGATGGTTGGCTGGACCTTTATATCGCCAACGCTGCATTAGTGAGGCCTGAGCCGGGCGCAGTGCAACCGAAAAACGCGCTCTATCGCAACAACAGTGATGGCACTTTCACCGATGTAACCGATGCCGCCGGGGTGGGGGACACCGGTTGGGGTATGGGATGCGCCTTCGCAGATTATGATAACGATGCTGATGCCGACCTATACGTTACGAACTACAAGGCGAATATGTTCTATCGGAACAACGGGGACGGCACTTTCAAACGCTTCTCATCTGGCGCAGGTGGAATCGGGCACAACGGTTTCGGCGCTGGCATCGCATGGGGAGATTACGATGTTGACGGGTACTTAGACCTCTATATCGGCAATTATATTGAATATACGAGAGTTCCACAAGGCGATGAAGTCTTTTTTCCTTACGATTTTTTCGGGCAGACGAACATCCTCTATTTAAATAAAGGGGACGGCGGTTTCATCAATATTACGGATGCCGCGAAGGTGAACGGCGGGTTTCACCTGACACTCGGAGTCGCCGCGGCGGATTACGATACCGACGGCGATCTGGACCTCTATCTCGCGAATGATACCGACCAAAATATCCTCTATCGCAACGATGGTGACTTAACTTTCACGAATACGAACCGTCCAGAAGCGAGAAGCCGTACCGGCGACATCCGAAGCGGGATGGGGGTCACTTGGGGTGATTATGATACCGACGGCGATTTAGATCTCTTCGTTACGAATTGGCTTGATCAGAACAACGTCCTCTATAGAAATGACGGTGATGGCACCTTTACCGATGTCTCCGCGCGAAGCGGCGTTTTTGAATCTGGACTGGGTAAGACGTGTTGGGGAACGGCATTTTTTGATGCCGACAACGACGGTGATCTGGACATTTTTTTTTCGGCGGGGCACATTGATCCAGCTGCATGGGAAGCACACGGGCAAGCGGATGTCTTTCTCCAGAACAATGGCGACGGCACTTTCAGCGATATTTCTGAGGCTGTCGGTCTCCGAGAATCCGATGCTTATGGGGTCGGCAGAGGTGTAGCGGTCGCGGATTATGATGCCGATGGCGATTTGGATCTATTCATTGTCAACAGCAGTGCAAAACCGACTTTGCTCCGAAATGATGGGGGTAATCAACAGCACTGGCTCCAGATTCGCACGGTCGGTACAATCAGCAACCGGGACGGTGTCGGTGCCCTCGTCAAAGTGAGTGCGGGGGACCTTCACCAGGTCCAGCACGTGACGGCAGGAGACAGTTATCTCTCACAGAGCAGCCTTGATGTCGAATTCGGGCTTGCACATCATGAGCGCGTGGATCGGATTGTTATCCAGTGGCCGAGCGGTATTGTGCAGACCTTGACGGACATAGCAGCAAATCAGCGGCTTGTTGTGGTTGAAGAATAGCCGTCAGAAGAATAGTAGTCAGTTTTCAGTACGATTTTTTCTGCGAAAAATCTTTCAGATTTATCGTGAAGCCCATAAATAAGTACACATCTTTGTAGCATAAACTTCCCAGTTTGTGCCAGTCTGAATGCATGTTATAGGGATTCAGACTGTTTGAGAGTGCCCAATTAATTACAGGTTTTACTATAACAGTTGTCAGTTTGCTTCGCAGTGAGAAAAAAAGACTTTGTGATTATCAAAACCTCTTTTACAGGTCACCGGTTTTCGGTTAAAGAGGGGTACGGTTTAATCAGATACCTCTTTAACTGACAACTGATAACTGATAACTGATAACTATTTCCTCTGATAACTATTTCACACCTTCGGGGTTGTTAAATCACCGCTGAGGATTGTGGGGCACCAGAACTTTTCAATGTATTCAATGATTAACTGTGTCCCTTCTTCGTGACTGACGTACGGTGGTTTGAACGGGTTGTACATCGCATCGGTGAGATCGCGGGCAAGCACGGCGTTGAAACCCCAGCGCACCATCTGTTTAATCGCAAAAGAGCGTCCGAGGACACACATATTCGTGTGAACTCCCATGAAGATGAGGTTCTTGATGCCTTTGTGATGGAGCAGATTGTAAACCTCCTGTCCATTGTCACTGATAGCGTCCGTATCGTCAATTTCAATGACTGGATGCTGACGGTGCCAGGCTTTGTAACTTTCGGCTTCGCCGGTATCTGAGCCGCCATCGGAGGCATCAACGGGTTGCGGAGGATCGGGCATCTCGCGTTCAGGGGGTGGGTCGGCGTGTGGAAATTCCAACACCGAACGGCGCGCCGGGTGTGCCTCGTAGAAATCCATGGTATCAGACGGTGCGTGGATAATCTGCACGCCGTTTTCTCTTGCACGTCCAAGCACGATGTTCATCCGCGGTGCCATTACGTTTACGCGTTCTGTTGCACCCCAGGACCAGTGTTCGTTCCACATATCGACAACAATGATAGCGGTGTCAGCAGGGCTCCACTGTGCTTCTTCTTCAATGACGCGCCAACCGTTTCTGCCGACGGTTCGGGCTTCCTGTCGGCGGGTTGACAGCGATAGGGTTGGGGTCGCTGCAATAGTATGGCTTAAGAGGTTAAGTAGCATCGGTTGCTGCTCCTTTGCGAAAGACGTAAGCGTCTTTATAGCGTCCGTAGTAGTTTTTTCGGATGCCACAGATGCGGAACCCGAATTGACGGTAAAGATATTGCGCCGGTAGATTGCTGACGGCGACTTCCAAGAACACCTCGCGTCCATCATCTGCCTGTGCCATTTCTAAGGCTGAAGCGAGCAGATATTTGCCGATGCCTTGCCGCTGATTAGCAGGTGGTACCGCGATGTTCAAAATATGTGCTTCTTCATGAAGGATGTTAAACACGATGTAGCCAACGACGGTAGCCTCGCGCCGTGCGACGTATAAATACTCAAACGACCGTGGGCGTTTCAGGGACAGTGTGAAATAGGTCTTGCTCCACGGATGCTCAAAGCATTGGTTTTCGATTTCTAAGACCTGTTTCAGATCGTCGAGATGCATCGGTTCAAATGTGAGATCTGGGTGCGGGTTTTGGGCTGTCATTTCAATAAATGCATGCAGATGCTATTCTATAAAGATAACGAAAGTATAGCATATTGGGGAATTGCTGTCAATTGGTTGTCAGTTGTCAGTCAGAGCCATTCAGTTTTCGGTTTTTGGTCCAATTTCAACTCCAGGCCCGGTAGGTGCGCTTTTGCGGTGGACCCATAGGTGTCAATTTAGGGATCCTCCAGGCCCGGTAGGTTCGGTTTCCTAACCGAACCGGATACTACGCGGAAACCTTGAAGTCCCGTAGGTTGGGTTGAACGGTCTTGAGAAGATAGATGGTGATAGACCAAACACATCTCAAATCCAATACAACCTTCTACCAAGCAAGAACATAGAGAAACCCAACTTTACACCCTTAACTTTTAGGAGACTTCAAAGCAAAGCGTTGGGTTTCACTCGGTCTCTGCTGAACGTAGCGTATCTGGAGAAAGTCGCATTTTCTCTGATTTTTACCGTTTTGGTAGTATCCGTTCTACCCAACCTACGGGACTAAATTGACACTTATGGTGCGGTTTTGCGGCGTACACGCCTGCCCCCCTGATAAGGGGGGATAAAGGGGGGTTGCGATCTGCATTCCTAACCGAACTATAGGTGGCAATTTAGCGATCTTTCGTGCCATTCTCGGCATAGTAAGTCTGAACTGTGATTGCTGTGATTTTTCTGATAAGATCTCTGAGAAAAAATAAGATGCTGATTGTGGGGTTGACGTTTCTACAAAGATGGCGTTCCCGCGGAACTGCTGAGTCGTCAGGATTCGGTTTTCAGTTTTCAGTTGCTTGTGATCGGTGCTCTTATCATGGGAATCAGAGAAATCAGATAAATCACAGTTCAGAAGTCAAAAGTGGAAAGCATTAGGAAACCGTCCATCCCGGTCTGGGTGCCGAGGGTGTTTTTGGGTGCCGAGAGGGTTATTTTTCTTAAATTGACACCTATCGTGCGGTTTTGCGGTGGACCATAAGTGTCAATTTTAAAAATAATAACCGGCGCGACCCAAGGCCGGTAGATGCGGTTTTGCGGTGTACTCACCTGCCCCCCTGATAAGGGGGGATCAAGGGGGGTTTCTTGCGATCTGCATTCCTAACCGCATCGGATACTACGCGGAAACCTTGATGACTTCAAAACCTCTTGAGTCCTGTAGGTGTTTTTGCTGGTTCTCAACACCGTTCAACCCAACCTACAAGACTGCCGACAACTGATGGCTAACTGACAACACATTGATTTTTTTCAAAAAGTTTGTTATAATTAGATGCTAAGGGGCATCTACCTACAAGAAGGAGTATATTATGAAGGATTTTGCTTTTACAGGGGGGCGTCCGGATCCGTATACGTTTCCGACAGAGGGACTCATTGCGGCCAGTGAGAAGGCACTCCGAAAATTGGGCGGCGATTTAGTGAATTATCCGGGCGAATCTGGCTATAGCGGTTTGCGTGAACTGGCATCCATGCGGTTTGAACGGCGTGAAGGGATCCCGCTACCGATAGATAACATCTCTATTACCTCCGGTTCTATGCAGGCACTCGAATTGGTGCTTGGCACATTTATCAACCCCGGTGATACGGTGCTAACAGAGGAATATACTTACAGCGGCACTTTGGGGATCATGCGGCATTTCGAGGCGAATATCGAAGGCGTGTCAATGGACTATACCGACGGTATGGATATGGACGCACTGGCATCAAAATTGAAGGCACTCAAGCAGAAAAATATCCGTCCGTCATTAATTTATACGACATCCAACCATCAGAATCCGACGGGCGCAATCCTCTCGCTTGAACGCCGAAAGCGGATGCTCGCACTCGCAGAAGAATATGATACACTGATTGTTGAAGACGATTGTTATGGCGACATCGACTTTACATCAACGCCGACCCCGGACTCGCTTTTTAAGTTAGACACTTCAAATCGGGTGATCTTCATTGCAACTTTCTCCAAGATTTTAGGCGCAGGGGTGCGGCAGGGTTACTTTGTGGCGAGACAACCATATTATGGGCAAATCCATCAGAACCGATGGGACGGTGGAACGAGCGCGTTGGCGAGTGCGATTGTTGCTGAATTCTTCACGGAGCATCTCGAAGCACACCTTGTAAAGACAAACGCTGCTGTCGGCGCAAAATGTCGGGCAGTGGTAGATACACTTGACGCGCATGTCAGTGACCTCTGTACGTGGACGCGACCCCGCGGTGGACTGTTCCTCTGGATAGATCTGCCGGAAACCACGGATATGCAGAAGTTGCAACAGTTGGCATCTGAAAAAGGGGTCGGTTATAGCAACGGGAGTGCTTTCCACTATGCGAACGCCCCGGTGAAGTCGATCCGACTGGCGTATGCATACTGCCATGTAGATGATATTCCGGAAGGGATTACGTACCTGTGTGAGGCGATCCGTGCGGCGCAAAGTGATACATCAGAGGTTGCAGCAGGGGATTAGGTTTTTAACTGAAAGATTTTTCATGCCTCGCAGTGAGAGAAAATCATACTGACGGCTGACGGCTAATGGCTAATAAAGGAGCAGAAAGTTTGCGCAATATCATCCTTATATCATTGGATACACTCCGAGCATCAAGTATGAGTTGTTACGGACATTACAATTTAACAACACCACACCTCGATGCGCTGGTAGAAAAATCGACGCTCTTTGAGAAGTGTATCAGCCCACATATCCCGACGCACCCTGCGCACACCACGATGTTCACCGGTAAAGATGTTTTGTCTCACCAAATCATCACACAAGGCGGGACACTAAACTTAGCGGAAGATGTTAAGACCACACCGGAGTTATTAAGCGAAGCGGGGTACTTCACTGTCGCTGCGGATAATTTGGGCCGCTGGTTTCAGCGCGGTTTCCCAGAAGGTCAGTACCGAGGCTACCAATGGGAGAGCGGTTACCGGAAAGCGCGTAAAGCGGAAGCGGTTAATGAGACAGCGATGGCACTTTTGGACCTCGCACAGTCTCAAGATAAGCCGTGGTTCGCTTTCCTCCACTACTGGGATCCGCATACACCGTATCACCCGCCGCTGCCCTTTGAACGGATGTTCTATAACGGGGACGAATGCGATCCGAACAATCGGAGTATGGATGCCGTTTACGCCTGTGAACCCTTCACGGACTATTTCCGACAGTGGATGTGTACACCCGACCCTGCTGACCCGGAAAACATTGCGAAGAAACGACTCTGGCGAGATAGACGGTATGTGAATTCGCAATACGATGCCTCGATCGCCTATATGGACGCATGCCTCGCACAGCTTTTTCGGTACCTACAAGATTCCGGGCAGCTTGAGGAGACGCTGCTGATCATTACGGCGGATCACGGTGAAGAACTTGATGAACACGAACTCTGGTATGATCATCACGGGCTTTACGAAACCAACTGCCACGTGCCGTTGATCGTTCACTGCCCGGCACTTATCCCAGCAGAGCAGCGACTTGGCGGGCTTGTACGTCTCACTGATATTGCACCCACGATTCTCGATTATGCAGGATTGACAGCGGTGGCGGAACGCGAAAAGATGGAAGGCGTAAGTCTACGGGCGTTGATGGACAGTGGGGCGCAGGATGGCACGACAGCGGCGGTCTATCTTACGGAATGTGGCTGGATGAAAAAGCGCGGATGGCAGACCGAGAAATGGAAATTGATTGTTGAAACCGGTGGTACGCCTGCTGTTTATAACACACCCGATTTGGAACTTTACGATCTTGAAGAGGATCCGGATGAGGTCTATAACCTCGCTGAGGAAGCAGACGATATCGTCGCGCGTTTGAAAGCGGAGATGTCGGATTTTTTGCAACGCAGGCTCGCTGAGACAGGACTGCCCGACCCGACGGTTGAGCAAGATATTACCATGCGCCGCATCGGCGATAAATCGAGGGCGGTGCCGCTCTAAAGAGAGGTGTACCATGAAATATAGAAGTCCATTACGCCTTGTTGCTACCTTTCTCTCTGTGACACCGACACTACTTGTGGCAATACTGGTTTTCAACAGTTGTACCGCGCTGAAAGAGGCACAGCAGCGCCGCGAGAAACGGCTACTTGAGAAGCGGAACGCGACTTCTCTGATGCTTAAACCCTCAAATGCAACGATTGAAAAAATCACAGAAGATGCCTTGTTCGGCGAAAGCGACCACTATACGCTCAAATTCGCTGAAGATTTGCATGGGATTCCAGCATTCGACGAGGTCGCCGAGCGGAAGGAATTCATCCTTAGCGCACTCGGTTATATGGAGAGCCTTTACGATGCAATGAGCGAACACTTCGGGTTTCATCCGGAGCATAAGATCCATGTGACGCTGCATGATGCCTATAGAGGCAGTAGACTCGCAGCGTTTACGAGTACCCAGTATCGCTCTGGCATTTCAAACGGACGGTACGTGAAGTTTATTGCCGGTATTCAGATGGACTTTCCGATGCAGATGTATGAAAAACATGGGGTGCGGGTACATGAATTGACACACGCGTTCACGAATATCTATTACATCCCTGTCTGGTTTTCGGAAGGCATCGCCGTCCTGATTCAGTCGGAGTATGCCAAAGGCGGATTGCACGCTAAACTTGATAGCCTCAAGGCGGATATCCGCATTGATCTCAACGGTGAAAATGAACTGGAAAATTGGGTCGGGCATACCGAAAGCAGCCCCTTGACACAGTGGAGATATCGCTACGCTTACACTCTGGTCGCAGAATTATGGGAACGATACGGCAACGATTTTTATATTAAGGTCTTTGAATTGATGGAGGCAGATGGGCTCCACCAACAATTAGAGTCCTTGATGCCGACGAGTGTGCTCGTCTACTATTTCAGCAAAGCAGCCGGTGAAGATCTCGTGCCGTTCTTTAGACAATTGCATTTTAATGTGCGTCCGTTGACGAAAGAGGATATTGTTAAGCAAATTGAGACAATGAATAGTCAAATCCGAAGGAGAAGGGAATAATGCCTACGCAATTCAAGGCCTGTTATATTTTCATGCTGCCGCTGTTGGGTCTGATGTGTTTATGTGTCGGTTGCAGTCTCGGGCAGAGCTGGAGTGAGAATTACGCACTTCAAGCGGGTGTAACCGCCAGTGACCCAGCACTTATTGACGATAATCCTGAAACGATTGGGCAGTCTCAACGCAAGAAGAGTTCCGGGAGTGCCTTAACGGACCTCAATATCCCGTCAGAGGCGATTATCCATCTCCCGGAGAAGCGGTCAATTTATCGGATCGTCATCCACTCCACGAATCTGGAGGATTTTGAGGTCCAAGCGTTTGACTCGCTCGGAGAATGGATAAAAATCTATGACCGACGGACAAATAAGGATCGAGTGATTGACATCCGGCTGAACAAGGTTGTCACGACGACGGGGATTAAACTATTGGTACGACGGACGACAGATGATGCGGCACAACGGCGTGAGAACCTGAAACTCAGGCGTGAGAATGTAGAGACTCCTGACGGCAATAGACGGCGCGGGCGGTATCTGTACCATCTCACAGGTCCGACGACGGCGTTAGCGAAGATCGCGGAGATTGAGTTGTATGGGTACGCCAATTAGTTGTCAGTTGTAGGAGTTACCAGTTACGAGTCACCAGTAACCAGTTAAAGAGGTTTCCGCGTTACGCAACCTCTCTTAACTGGCCACCGGTAACTGGCCACTGGTAACTGAAAACCATTATGCAATCCAACCGTTTTCAACAGTACTTAGACCGTTATTTGGGCATACCGCTTTGTGGTATGCTCAGTCTATTTTGTAGGCGCGCTTCGGTGTCTTATACACCGAAAAAAATCCTCTTCATCCAACTCTCCGCATTGGGGGATACCATTTTGGCTGTTCCGACGATCCGTGCGATACGGCAGGCCTTCCCGGACGCGGAGCTCACAATGTTGGCATCCCCGACGAATCTTAACTATTTGGCAAACTGCCCCTACATTGATAAACAGTTCTCTTTTCGGATGCCGATGTATCGGTTGTTTGCGTTGCTGCGGCGCGAACAGTTTGAGTGGGCAATCGATTTGGAGCATTGGCCCCGGTTGAGCGCGCTCCTTGCCTACATTAGCAGGGCACCAGTGCGCATTGGGTTTCAGACAAAAGGGCAGTATCGCCACTTTCTCTTTACAGAGACTGTGCAACACGTCCAAGGTCGGCACGAAGTGCGAAATTTTTTGGATATTGCGACGCGATTGGGATGCTCAACACAGGAACTTACACTTGAAACTTGGTGCGGCGCGGCGGCGCGGACATCGGTGCGCGAAGTCTTGCTCCAAGAACAGGTTTCCCCGGATGTACCGTTTGTGGTACTCCATCCTGAAGCAGGGAGACGCGGTGAGCCGCGCAGAAGGTGGCCCCAAGAGTACTATGTCGCATTAGCAGATGCACTTATTGCACGCTACGGCGTACAGATTGTTTTGACAGGCGCGCCGAATGAGGTCCACGTCTCTGAAACGATTGCGGCGCGGATGCAGCATCGGGCAGTCGTCCTTGCAGGACGGACAGACGTTAATCAACTTGCCGCGCTTTTTTCGGATGCCGTGTTAGTGGTGAGCGGGAACTGTGGGCCGATGCATCTCGCGGCTGCGACGGGTACACCGGTTATCGGGCTGCACGGTCCCACAAACGCTGCACAATGGGGACCTTGGAGCCGTGACGCCGGTATTGTCCGGGCGGCACTGCCGTGTAGCCCGTGCCTGAATTTAGGATTTGAATATGGGTGTCAGGCGTTACCTGATGGAACGTCGCCGTGTATGCATACCATCGACGTTGCGACTGTGCTTCAGGAATGTGATCCGTTTTTGGCAAGCGATCAATTATCGATTATCAGCAGTCAGTAGATGCAAGGGCAAACGCACCTACCAGGCCAGGTAGGCACACCTATCGGACCCGGGATTATTGGGTGTTCCCGTTTTGCAAATGAATTCTGTAGAAACTTCAACACCACAATCAGCACCTTATTTCCCGCCAGAGATCTTATCACAAAAATCAAAAAAATCACAGAAATCACAGTTCAGATTTACAGTCAAGCCCATAAATAAGTGGACATCTCTGCAGCATAAACTTCCCAGTTTGTGCATCTTTGTAGCATAAACTTCCAGTTTGGGTTTCCAGTCTGAATGCCTGTTATAGGGATTCAGACTGTTTGAGACTGCCCAATTAATTACAGGTTTTACTATAACAGGACTTACGCAAATTGAATGGGGAAACGGTATATTTTACTGATTTAACCCCCTAAATCCCCCAACCCCCTAAATCCCCCTTATCAGGGGGACTTTAAGAGAAAATGCGTAAGGTCCTATATAAAAAGGAAAGGCGGGGTTTGGAACCCCGCCAATCAAAACTTGAGCCTTCAGTGTGGTTACAAACTACACCTACTCATTCAAATGTAGCGGTCTAATACATGTCACCACCCGGCGGCATCGGCGGTGCCGGTGCTTCCGCTTCAGGAAGTTCAGCGATGAGCGTTTCCGTGGTGATCATCAAGCCTGCGATGCTGGCCGCGTTTTGCAATGCGACCCGGACGACCTTAGCAGGATCAGGGATACCCGCTTCAAACATGTCGATGAACCGATCTTCATAGGCATCATAGCCAATGTTTCCGCCTTCGTCTTTGACCTTTGCGATGACGACGGAGTCTTCTTGTCCAGCGTTCTTCGCAATTTGACGGAGTGGGTCTTCAAGTGCCCGACGGACAATCGAAGCACCAACCGCTTCTGTAGGATCACTAAGTTCGAGCGAATCAAGTGCCTCTTGGGCTCTCACGAGCGCGACCCCACCGCCAACGACAACGCCTTCCTCAACGGCGGCGCGTGTGGCGTGCATTGCATCTTCAACACGGGCTTTCTTCTCTTTCATCTCGACTTCCGTTGCAGCACCGACATTAATGACGGCGACACCACCAGCGAGCTTCGCAAGGCGTTCCTGCAATTTCTCGCGGTCATAGTCGGATGTTGTGTCTTCGATCTGCCTACGGATCTGATCGATACGCCCTTGGATGGCTTCGGTTGTGCCTTCGCCTTCAACAATCGTCGTGTTGTCTTTGTCAATACGGATGCTTTTGGCAGTGCCGAGGTCATTCGCAGTGACGTTTTCGAGGTTAATCCCGAGGTCTTCGGAGATGACGCGTCCATTCGTCAAGACAGCGATGTCTTCGAGCATGGCTTTGCGTCGGTCACCGTATCCGGGCGCCTTAACAGCCGCACAACGGAGTGTTCCGCGAATCTTGTTGACGACAACAGTAGCAAGCGCTTCGCCTTCGACATCTTCGGCGATGATCAACAGCGGTCTCCCCTGTTGCGCAGTGCGCTCTAAGACAGGCCTGAGGTCTTGAAGGCTACTGATTTTCTTTTCGTGGATGAGGATATCTACATCTTCTAAAACGGCTTCCATCCGATCAGCATCGGTGATAAAGTACGGTGAGAGATAACCGCGGTCAAACTGCATACCTTCAACGACATCAAGGGTCGTTTCGAGGCTTTTTGCTTCTTCGACGGTAATCACCCCATCTTTTCCGACTTTCTCCATAGCATCAGCGATGAGTTCACCGATATCGTTGTCGTTATTTGCAGAGATCGCGGCGACTTGCGCGATTTCGGTCTTCTCAGAGACCTCTTTGCTCAAGCCAGAGATTGAATTGACGACAACGTCAACGGCTTTTTCAACGCCGCGTTTGAGTGCCATCGGGTTGTGTCCGGCGGCGACGTTTTTCAAGCCCTCGCGATAGATCGATTGTGCAAGGATCGTCGCGGTAGTGGTACCATCTCCAGCATCGTCGCTGGTTTTAGAGGATACCTCCTTGACCATCTGCGCACCCATATTTTCGTAGGCATCTTCAAGTTCGACCTCTTTGGCGACGGTAACACCATCTTTGGTGATCGTGGGGGCACCGAATTTTTTATCCAGCACGACGTTCCGTCCCTTTGGGCCCAACGTGACTTTAACAGCGTCGGCGAGTTTATCAACGCCCTGTTTAATAGCGCTCCTTGCTTCTTCATCAAACGCCAGTTGTTTTGCTGCCATGTGTTTAACTCCTTTCCTAGTTAACCTTGGCTAAGATATCATCTTCGCGCAAGATGAGATATTCGATATTGTCATACGTAACTTCGGTGCCGCCATATTTGGCGAAAAGCACCAAGTCGCCCACTTCCACATCAACGGGCTGCCGATCACCGCTGTCGAGTATCCGACCGTTACCAACGGCAACGACTTCGCCTTCCTGCGGTTTTTCCTTCGCGGTATCCGGGATGATAATCCCGCCACTGGTCATCTGCTCGTCGTTATCTGAACGTTTGACGAGAATTCTATCGCCAAGGGGTACAAGTGCCATGTCGTTGAATTCCTCCTTGAGTTTGGCGTAAAAAATTATAGCGAGAGGCGCGAATGCCTCCGCTTCGTACCTGTTTATCATGAAACGGTAAAATAGAAACCGTCTTCACGTATATCTTTAGCAATTTTCGTGCCAAACTCCAAACCTGCCAGCGCGTCAGCGTTGCCGCGGAATCCGTGACATTTTGGCAGGTTTTTAACCGTGACAAATTGACGCTACTAAAATCAAGAGTGGCGATATTGTGCCATTTTGACACGAATGGATGAACACGGTAGGGCGCGGTTAATGCATCTTAAGAATTTATATCCACAACTATCTTGTAGCAGGACATGGCTCCACTTGACCGGTTTCGCCTGAACGGTAAGCGGCGGTGAGAATTTCGTTTGCCCTCAACCCATCAAATCCTGTAGTGATTGGCGATGCCCCCTGTTGCACACAGGCTGCGAAATGCTCAAACTGGCACTGATATAGATCCTCGTATTGTGAAGGGATCAACTGCTGTTCACCAGCAAAGTAGGTTTTCATTTTCCAACCGTCGTCGTTGTAAACCCAGACAGTACCTTCTGTCCCATAGAGCTCCAAAACTATGTCGCACTGCGGGACAGAGAAACTCAGGTCTGTAAACGCCTGCGCGCCGTTATCAAAACGCATGAAGATACCTCCGGTTTCTTCAACACGGATGCCTTGGGTTGCGCTGTTATAGAATGCACTGACAGCATTCACCTCGCCGATAAGATAGCGGAGCAGATCTACACTGTGCGGACCGAGATCCATGAAGCATCCGCCGCCACCCGCTTCGGGTTGCGCACGCCATTCGTCGGGCGCGAGTTGATACTTTTTCAGGAACGGCATGCGTCCATGCACGAGCTGCCCGAAACGTCCTTCGCCTACCCATGTTCGGATCTGCTGAAAACACGAATGGAATCGGAATAGGAAACAGACTTGGAGATGCACACCGTTGGCATCACAAGCGGCGATCATCTCCGTACACGCCTGTGGCGTGAGCGCCATCGGTTTATCACAAAGCACGTGCAAACCGCGTTCGGCTGCAGCGATGACCTGTTCAGCGTGTAGGTGGACGGGGGTTGAGACGTAAATTGCATTGAGTGCGTCGTCTGAGAGAAGTGCATCAACGGTGGTATAGGCGTGGGTTGCGCCGTGTTCCTGTGCAAGTCGTTCTGCGCGTGCGGTATCCCGTGAGAGCAGCGCGTGAAGTTCCGCACCGTCCGCTTTTTTGATTGCTGGCATCGCCCGCCGTTGTGCCACGCTCCCGGCACCCAGCACGCCCCATTTTAAACTCATTATTTTTTGACCTCATCTGTATTTTGTTATGGATCGTATTATACAGGATTTTTGGAAATACCGCAACGGTTTTCAGTTACCAGTACAGAGCCATTCAATTGTCCATTTTTTCATCGAATCTTCACGACCAGGCCTGGTAGGGGCGGTTTTGCGGTGTACTCACCTGCCCCCCTGATAAGGGGGGATCAAGGGGGGTTTCTTGCGATCTGCAGTCCTAACCGAACCGGATACGCCGCGGAAACATTGAAGACTTCAAACCCCTCTTGAGTTCCGTAGGAACGGCATTTGTGTAGAAATGTGCCTCGACCAAAGACCCAAGCCCCGTAGGGGGTTTTTGATAGGGTGTTTCTTCAGCATTTGTAAAAACACCCCATAAAACACAACGCAAACTCCCTAAATTGACACCTATCGTGCGGTTTCGCGGCGGACACGCCTGCCCCCCTGATAAGGGGGGATCAAGGGGGGTTTCTTGCGACCTGCAGTCCTAACCGAACCGGATACGCCACGAAAACCTTGATGACTTCAAACCCCTCTTGAGTTCCGTAGGAACGGCATTTGTGTAGAAATGTGCCTCGACCAAAGACCCAAGCCCCGTAGGGGGTTTTTGATAGGGTGTTTCTGCGGCATTTGTAAAAACACCCCATAAAACACAACGCAAACCCCCTAAATTGACACCTATCGTGCGGTTTCGCGGCGTACCATAGGTGTCAATTTAGTGACTTCTCACAGTAGGAAGGTCTCTACAAATGCCGCCCCTACGGGGCTTAGTTCTGTGAGATAACGTTTTTCTACAAAGATACCATCCCTACGGGATTCAAGAAGGTTTTGGAGTCTTCAAAAACCTATTGAGTCCCGTAGTCCCGTAGGTGTTTTTGCTTGGGTGTTTCCCATAGGTTGAACCGATACCACCAAAACCCTACAAATAAAAGAAAAACACCACTTTCACATGATACGAAACCGACACCAGATACCCAGTGAAACCCAACGCTTGGACTGGCCACTGGATACTGATACACTAACAACCAATCAACCCAAAAGCAGATGTATGCCTGTGGCGAATAGGAAGAACAAGACAATCTTTGAAAAGAGGCGTTCTGGCACACGCTTATTCAGCGAGATACCTGTTATCACACCGAGCCCGATGAACGGTAGGAGTGCAATAGCTTCAACTAAAATCTCGAAAGAGAAAAGATCGAGTTGGTAATAGAACGGGATTTTGATAAGATTGAGTGAGAAATAAGTAGCGGTTGTTGTCGCGACGAAGGCGGTGTTACTCAAACGTTGCGGAAGCAGATACATAACGACAACGAGTCCACCCATGTGTGCAAGCGTTGAAAACGCCCCGGCAAACATCCCCGCGAGCAGCCCTTGCCACCTTTTAAATTGGAGGGCTGCGTCAGCCGGTTCCCCCGAGTTGCCGAGCAACGGTTGCCAGTATGGACGCAGGAACTCCAGCACTGCAAAGAGACACGCGATGCCACCGATCACCTTCTTGAGATGAACATCGGAGATGTCTTTTAAAATTAGGCTCGCGAGGACGATGCCGAGGACAGAACCGAGAATGAGGCGTGTGACGCTTTGGCGGTGCCATCGTTTCCAGTAGTGCCGGAGTGAAAAAACATCGGTCGAAAAGAGTAGCAGGAGCATGAGTCCAATGACGTTCCGTGCGCTGCGGAAGTGCGCGAACATCGGGACGACGATCATACCGATGCCGCCGCCGAAACCAGCTTTGCTGACACCGGTAAGCCATGCGCCGAAGCAGAGGATAACGATTTCTGTGATAGTGATGCCTCCTTCTGGGTGGCGTAAGTGTAATAGATTAATGATAAATTGTCAAGCACACGCCTGAGAATTATTTGACATCCCCACTGAAATGTGATACAATTTATTATATATTGTTTTCGAGATTAGGACTTACGCATTCTCTCTTAAAGTCCCCTACCCCCCTGATAAGGGGGGATATGCGCGGTGTTTTTGCTGGGGTGTTTCCTATAGGGGATTTAGGGGGTGTTTTTGCTGGGGTGTTTCTTAAAAATACCGAAATTACTGCTTTTTGCGTAAATCCTAAAGATTTCAAATTCCAATGGAGGTTCAAAGCAATGGTTCAAGTAGAAGTGAGTGTAGACTCAGGTGAAGCGTTTGATCGCGCTTTGGCACGTTTTAAAAAAATGTGTGGTAAAGCCGGGATCGTTACAGAGATTAAAAAGCGGAGTTTCTATGAGAAACCGAGCGAAAAACGGCGTAGGATTGAGATGAAACGGCAGCGGAAAGTCAAACCCCGCAGAATGGGTGAGCGTCCGCAGTATTATAACGGCGGTAGTGGCGGCGGTGGCAATTCCCGCTAAAACGCTCCCAGGAGGAAGGCATGGCAGATTTGGCACTTGACGAGGCTTCGGAAAATTACAAAGGACTTTTGATTCAATATTGCCAAGAACGGGGAATGCAGCAACCGACGTATACAGAGACACAACACGGGCCGGCGGATGCACCTTGTTGGCAGGTGACCGTATCTTACGGTGACCACGTCCATGAGACCCCAGAACCCGTCCCCGGTTCAAAAAAGTTTGCACACCAAATCGCGTCGCAGCAAGTATTAACCGGAATCAATTCACGGCGCGAAAGCTTTTTGGCAGGTGATACGGTGGAAACAATACCTACGCCTGCGCCAAAAGAAAACGGTGCGCCTGCGTCTGTGCCGATCGAAGTGCCTATGCCCCTCGTGTCGAGCGCGTTGACGATTGCGAATGAACGGCTTACGACATCGCAACCCTCGCGATATCGAACGCTTACAGATGTCGAATTTTCGGAAAAACTCTCTAAATTGACATTACAGATTGTCCGAAGCCTGCTTGAGAGAGCAGAGAAGGATAAGGTCACATTTCGGTAGTAGCGTTGTCAGTCTTTTCATGGGTAGTCTACTTTTTCGCTGGCGGGGTTTATAGCCTCGCCGTTTTTTTTAATTTTCAGTACAATAGTCCCGTAGGTTGGGTTGAACGCAGAAAACAAAACCCTGAAACGCAACACAACACTCAACCCCCACCACAGATCGCACCCCAAACAGAAAAACCAGTGAAACCCAACGCTTTGGATTTGAAGGTTCCGCGGGGCTAACAGCGTAAAGTTGGGTCTTCAGTCGCTTGTAACGCGTCCTCTTATCATAGGAATCAGAAAAATCAGATAAATCACAGTTCAGAACGCAATAGCGGTTAATGCAATATAAATTTTCAGAAATGGTATAATAACGTATCACGGCTTTCTCCCGAAAAAATAGACGGCTGATGCCAAGATATGCGCATCCTTGTGTCGAGATAAGAGCACATCTAAAAGTAGGAACGGAAATGTGAGCCACCCGACAAGCAGTGAGACCGCCTTCGCGACGAGAAGACTGCCAAAAGAACAGGTCAGTCCGACATATTCTCGGAAGATCCAGTGGAGCGCTGTCGTGGGACCGGCACACGCACCACTCTCAATTTCGGTGAAGGCGATACAAAGTTGCACAATACCGGATGCTGTCCAGCGTTGATAATCGTGCGGGGAGGCGTGGTAGCCTTGTAGGAATGGTACAGCGACGCAAATATAACCGCCAGGCTTCAGGACACGATAGACTTCCGAGACAACGGTGTCTGGAGAATGGACATGCTCGAGCACGGCCTCAGAGATAACAGCATCAAAGGTATTGTCCTTGAACGGTAAAAGATGCCCGTCCGCGATGATGTCAACTTCCGGGGTCGCTTCGATTTCGAGGTTGATGACATTCGGGGCGCGGCGCCTGTTGCCAGCACCGAGATCTAAGACCTTCGCGTCCGGTTCGAGTTGATGGAGAAGCCGTCTGACACATCGGTTCCAGCGCGGCGCGGGATACGGACACCCAATGAGGTGAGATAAGAACGGATTTTGTCTAAGTTTGCGTTTTATGCGTGAAATTAGATCCGGTTGCGATTCTGGCATAGTTGTGAGTTATCAGTTATCAGTCCGATTTTTCTCCGAAAAATCTTCCAGTCGTCAGAAAGAGTCTTGTAGGTTAGGTTGAACGGTCTTGAGAAAATAGAGGATGATATACCAAACACATCTCAAATCCAAGACAACCTGCTATCAGGCATGAACATAGAGAAACCCAACTTGACACCCTTAGCTTCCAAGAGAATTCAAATCAAAGCGTTGGGTTTCACTCGGTCTCTGCTGAACGTAGCGTCCCTGGAGAAAGTCGCATTTTCTATGATTTTTACCGTTTTGGCGGTATCCGTTCAACCCAACCTACGGGACTGAGCACTGAAAACTGAGCACTGAGTACCACTATCATGAACAACCTTGCGGATAAATATAGGGACACCCTTGGTAATTTCAGGACGTTAACAGTGCGTCTATTTGCGAACGTCTGGCATCAATTCCGGGAACACAACTGTTTGCAACAAGCCTCGGCGTTGGCATTTAATACATTGTTGTGTCTTGTACCGTTGTCGGCTGTTGCGCTGTTTCTCTTAAAGACATTTGGTGCCGTTGAAGACGGTAATTCACCCTTGATCGCCGCGCTGGATAATTTCCTGCCGCGTTACGGTGCTGAAGAGATTGTATCAGAACTCTCCGCATTTGCCAATAGAAATCTTGGCGGACTCGGTGTCGGCGGATTTTTACTCTTCCTGCTCGTCTCGACAATGCTGTTCATGTCTGTCGAGCAGCATCTCAATGACATCTGGAGTGCGCGGCGGCGGTTGCCAGTGATGCGTGCGTTTCAGAAATACGCCGTCTTCTATACGTTGTTAACCGTCGGACCGCTGCTCATCTTCCTTTTCTTTTCCAGTGCACAGAACTGGCTGTTCGCACACATGTTCCCGTGGCTACTGATCTACTGCCTCTTTTTCCTCATGTACATTGCGATGCCGAATACCGCCGTGAAGTGGCGCGCAGCACTGCTCGGAACATTTGTCGCCGGGACACTGTTCCAGATTGCGCGGATCGCCTTCGGGCGTTATTTGGAACTGGTGTGGAAGAATTATAGTAACATCTACGGCGCATTGGCACTGCTTATTATCCTCGCTATCTGGACGTATGCGGCTTGGGTGATTATCTTGCTCGGTGCAGAGGTCTCACACGTGTCTCAGCATTTAGAGCCGCGAAGTCTCGCGCGTGGGAAGCTGCGACATGGCAGTAACGGCTATCTGAACACTGCTGGCGTTATCGCGTTGTTCCTCGTTGTGGCGGAGCGGTTCGTGAAAGGTGAGGGGGCGTGTACAACGGAGCAGGTCGCGATGTGTGCCGGCGTTTCGGAAGAGGTTGTGCATACGAGTTTTGAGCGGTTCAAGGCGGCCGGGTTAATCTATGAGATTCAAGGCGATACGGATGGGTATCTCCCGGCACGTGGGCTATCGGAGATTACGTTAGACCAACTTGTTGCGGCGGTTGAGGGTGAGATGACGGCACATTTTATGGAGGGACTATCATCCGAAGCGGGTGCGCGTGTGTTAGGTGTCTTAGCAGCATCGCAGCGGGAGTGTTTAGCAGATGTTACAGTTGCGTCGTTGTTGTGACGGTATCTGGATCACCATAGGTGTCAATTTAGTCCTGTAGGTTGGGTTGAACGGTGTTAAGAAAGCAGATGTCGGGGTGCCAATACCTTGAAAGCCAACGCGTGGTCGTATACACCCCAAAACGCAGTGAAACCCAACTTCACACCGTCAGTGCCCCGTAAACCCCAAAGGCGTTGGGTTTCTCTCGGTTTTCTGTTTGCCGTGCCACCTCTGGTGCAAGCCGAGTATTGTGTTACTTTTCAGGGTTTTGGGAGTCTCCGTTCAACCCAACCTACGGGACTTCAACTCCACAATCAGCCCCTTATTTTTCCTCAGAGATCTTATCAGAGAAATCACAAAAATCACAGTTCAGAACGCAATATAGGAAATCGCTCCCACCAGATTTGACAACCGACAACCCATAACTACTTCGGCGAAAACTCACTGGCTTTGACGTAATAGAAAAACCCGATACACATCTCATCCGTCGTTTTTTCACCCCAGCCGACAGGCACAGGCGGGTCGTGCGGGTTAGCCGGGTTCTCCGCCGAATTGTCGAAATGCGCAACGAGGTTCACATGTGTACCCGCCGGTAAAAATAGCGGTGCCTCATAATGATAGACATCTTGCCAATTGAAATCCCAATCCTTGATCCAGATCATATCATGCGCTTCACCTGCCGGGGTCGTCGCGATGAGGCGCATATCGCGGCCCAGGAGATGCATGTGCGGCATCGCCGCCAAAAGATAGACATCCTGCTTGACCTTCCGAGATGCCAACACCTCATACCACGCCTCACCGGGCGGGATGACAAACTCGGAGTTAGTCGCATCGCCGATGCGGAGTTTCGCGGTGTTCGGAGTCTTCGAGAAATAAAGCCCTAAACGGGAGCGGTCATATTCGACGTGTCCCGTGCGATAGTAATGGACTTGCATAACGATGTCCGCACCTTTCGGCAAGAGGAACCCAATCCCCTCAGGCAAGACAGATGGCGTAACGCCGGGTGCCCAACCGCCGAGTGAACCGACAGTATCAAACCCAGGGCCCGTGCCTTCAGTGACATAGCCGGGTTTCGGATCCTGCGCGTCAAGTTTGCGCGCCTCTCCGTTGACATCGAGGTAAGGGATAACGTGGTGGACAGTCTTCCGGTTACCGGGTTGTACATCAACAGCTTGGACATACATATCCGTCTCGAAGTTAGTAGGTATGATGAACTGCCGATACTCATCTTCGCCTTCGGGTCCGATCTCGTATTCGACAGGCATCTCACCGACCCAATCGGGTTCACCGAGTGCCCAGCCGTCGTGGAATTTGGGCGCGGGTGGGACAGCCTTGAGATAACCGGCAGGCGCACCTGTGTCTACCCAGTGTGCGATCATCTCGATTTCGGTATCCGTGAGCAGGCGTTCGTTCTTGAAGTGTCCGTAGCCGGATGCGGGTTTCCACGGCGGCATAAGGCGTGCCTGTGTATATGCAGCAATTTCGGTTGCCCACGCCTTCGCGTCACTGTAGTCAATGAGCGTGAAGGGCGCGACCTCGCCGTGACGATGACACGTTTGGCAATTCTTTTGGAGGATCGATGCGATGTGTTCACTATAGGTGACCGCTGCAGGGAACGCGGTCTCCGAGAGATGGAGCGTGCAGCCGAACGCTGGAGTCTCTTCCACCGGGACGGGGTCACCGGTATGCGTTGCGAGGAGCGCATCGCGTAGGTAGTCGTGTTTGACGCGAGTCTCGTAGCGGTTATCGTCAATGGGACCCCGGTAGCGGAGCGTGCCGGTTGTGTCAACGACGACGGCTTGTGGAGTCATCGTTGCACCGAGTGTACGTGCAAGGCGACCGTCCGCGTCTTTGACAATCGGGAACGTGTATGCCACCTTCGCGATGTAAGCCGCGACATCCGCAACAGCGTCATTTTCGTTGGCATAGACACCCACGAAGGTGGTACGCTTTTCTGCCGTGAACTCGGTCTGTAGCCGTTTCAGGCGCATCGCGTAGCGTTGGGCGACGGGACATTCCGTTGCAAGGAATATAAAGACTGCAGGCCCCTGTCCGGTGAGGGTGTCTAATGTATGTGTGTCGCCCTTAAGCGTCGTGAAGTTGAGGCGTGAGAGGTGCGTGCCGATCGGGACGCGGTCCTGGCTTAGGGATACCTCTTCGATGACGCGGTGTTTGTTCGTGATCGTATAGTCGGGTGCTGCGTGTAGGATGAGTGGCAGCGTGAGTATGAGGCATAACGTTGTTATACACAGTTTCATGTGGATCTCCAATGAGTTGTCAGTTATCAGTACGGTTTGCATTGTTTTTCAGCTTTATGATTATCCAATTGACAACATATTATAGCAGATTTTGTGGGAAAAGTCAAGGACAGTCGTCAGCCGCCACCTCCAGACCGGTAGGGGCGGTTTTGCGGTGGACCATAAGTGTCAATTTTAGAGAAAATAACCGTTGTCGTCCCAGATCCGGTAGGTGCTGTTTCTAACTGCGCCGGGTTTTAGCCATAAACTTTGGACACGCCAAAATGCCTCTTTAGTCCCGTAGGGTTTATTTGCTTGGGTGTTTCTTTAAGTATCTGTGTAGAACCGCGTTTGCCCAAGTTCTTTAGCCCCGTAGGGGCGGCATCTATTAAGACACTGCTAAAAAATACCGTGAAAAATCGCTAAATTGACACCTATGGTGCGGTTTTGCGGTGGACCATAAGTGTCAATTTAGCGATTTTTTCGTGCCTTTCTCTATTAATTCTGAACTGTGATTTCTCTGATTTTTCTGATAAGACCTCTGATGGAAAATAAGACGCTGAGTGTGGGGTTGCAGTTTCTACAGAGACCGCGTTCCCACGGAACGACTGAGTCCTCAGGACTCAGTTTTCAGTTCCTTGTGAGCGGCGCTCTTATCATGGGTATCATAGCAATCACAGAAATCACAGTTCAGACACAGAGCGATTCAGTTTTAAAAATTCACCTCATATATGGATATACTTTCTTCTGTAGGAGCGAGCTGTGCTCGCGATATTGTGAAAAAACGTTATCAGGGGACTTTAAGAGGGAATGCGTAGGTCCTAAGCCTTTATATGGTTAGGCGTTCTTGGAAGTCTTGGAACGAGGGTGCAAGTGAAGCATAAAGATTGGCTTGCTTGAGTTGTTCGAGGTCCGCGATGGCTTCAAGTTTGGGTTTGACAGTGTTGACATCAGCTTCCGGGAAACGTGCTTCGAGGGTTGCCAATGTATTGTCAATGCTCATCTGGCGCGCGCCTTGTTCTATACCTTGCTCTATACCACGCTGCATGACGTGTTCATAAAAAGGAGATTCTTGCATGATTGCCTCCAATGTAGGATCCTGAAAAAGTTCAGGTGGATGGACTAAACTCCCGAAAATCGAGAGCGCAAATAAAAGCGTTGCCCGCTTACAATTTTGACTCCTGAACTCTGATTTTTCTGATTGCTATGATTCCCATGATAAGACAACCCATCACAAGCATCAGAAACTGATTTGCCATCAGATATATTATCACAAAAATCACAGAAATCACAGTTCAGACATCCTTGAACTTTTTATTCATTAACCTTCTAAAATCCAAACTTTCAGACCCAAAGTTAATCAGCAAACCGATTTCAAGATTATACACCTCAAGGTAATTGAGTGCCTGCGCTATATGGACATTTTCTAATTGAATGACTGCTTTCAATTCAACTGGAATAACGCCTTCAACCAAGAAATCAACGCTTCGTTTTCCTATCTTCTGTCCTTTGTAATAAATAGGCATCTTAGGTTCACGTTGAAAAACAATACCCTGATCCACCATTTCTATCCCCAAAGCTCTTTGATAGATAATTTCTTGAAACCCATTCTTCAAAATAGAATGTACACGCATCGCACACCCGATTACTTTGCCTGTTAATTCCGAGTATTTGTATTTCTCATTTACCATGTCAATCTCCATATTCAAATATCTTATCATCGAAAACCTGAACTGTGATTGTAGCGATTTATATGATTTACCATGATAACCGGCACTTCAACTTTTATTTTTAAATGAGATTTCAATCTTATCACCGAAAATCAAAAAAATCACAAAAATCACAGTTCAGAAATCAGTGAACATCTTTGTAGCATAAACTTCCAGTTTGTGCGCTTTGTAGCATAAACTTTTAGTTTGGATTTCCAGTCTGAATACCTGTTATACAGATTCAAATGAGATTTCAATCTTATCACCGAAAATCAAAAAAATCACAAAAATCACAGTTCAGATTTCAGAACAAACCGAAAATCAAACAAATCAAATTTTAAATAGATAAACTGTGATTGATGAGATTTAAGGGATCTACAGGATTGAAGATGTTGGCAAATGAACTGTGATTGATTGGATTTAAGGGATTATCAGGATTAGAAGTGCGATTTGGGAAATTGATCAATAATGGATATAACCCTCTTATCTTGGTAAATCAAAGAAATCAGATGAATCACCGGTCAAAAAAACCGCGGGCAATGAACCGAAGTCCATCGCCCGCGGGTCGGGGTAGGTTAGTTAGAATATCCCTGCGTTAATCTTGTAATTTCAGTTCGCCCCACGTCGTGGTCAACTTACCAGCCGCTGTGACGTTACCTTTCAGACGGCTCTGACGCAAAGTCTGAACCTGACCGTCAAGCGAAACATCTTGGATCTGGTAGTAGTAGACGACATTGGGTTTCGCAGATGTATCGGCATACTCGTAAGTCGTACGCTCACTCGTCGTGCCTTGACCTGCGATCAATTTCGTGTTAAGTTTCGTGAACTCACCGTCTCGTGTTTCACTCCGCAGGATGTTGAATCCAGCGTTGTTCAATTCAGATTCAGTGATCCAACGAATAACGACTGCGCCAGTATCTTTCATCCGTTCCGGACGGAACTTAGAAAGCGATACGGGGAGCACACCACCGGCACTATGGCCTGGGTTTGAGAGGTCAGTGCTATGACCATAGGAGGTCGGATCAAGCGTAGCACCGAACTGAGCACTCATATCAAAACTATTCCAAGCACCTTCGAGCTGCCCATTGACAGGATCGCCCATTATAGATGTACGGACAATAGAGATACGATCACCATCGTCATTCGTACCCATCGGCAACATCCAAGCAGGATCCTCATAGGACTGCGGATTTCCGCGGACACGACCCGCACCTGCTGCGACAGTCGCGAGGTTCCCGACTCTATCAGCCAATTTACGATTCGCGTCATTATTGTCCTTACCCTTCGTTAGCAGGGTAATCTCAAAGCCATACTGACTTAGGATCAATTCACCCCGTTTGGCACGGAGCGTTTGGATACGTTCGGACGGGAGGTTTGTCTCATTCCGACCCGAATAGGCGGCAAGCAGGAAGGTCTGACCCGGTGGGATCACCCTGCCATCACCCGTAATATCGTAGTTCTTAGACAAATCACCGTTGAAGGTATCACCATCTGCATCCTGATCGTGGTTGATGATGGTCACTCTCCAATTCGTGATATTGACACCTGTCGTTTTAGACGTGTTGCGGAGTTCAATCCACTGCGGTATATTCGCACGGGTACCCGTCGCATACATAATTTCACTGATGATCACAGTTTTCGCTGCTGCATCAGTCTCAGAACCATGCCCTGGGTTGTTAATATTACCGTGCAGCGCGCTATCTGGATAACCCGGTGTTCCACCGTTCTCTGCAACCCGAGCCGCATTCCGTTTATAGCCGATACCTGTCCAACCGACATCACGGAAGGCACCATCATCAATGTGATCCCTATCGGTCCGTGATCGCTTCGTACCATCAGTACCAGCATGCTGACGACGATGGACGGTATTGTTATTAAACTCGTTTCTGTACCATGGCGCACCGAAATTTTTCAGGGGCCAGAGGTTCGTGAACAGAGTTCCACTATCGACTTTTAATCCATTATCTGGCACATAACCTGCCACGTCACGGATGTTGTTATCGTTAGTAGAGCCGTTCCGATCCTGGCGATTTCGCAGGATCAGCACAAAGTCGCCATCAGGCATTTCATTGAAGGTTGACGCAACGAGATAGCGTGCCGAATCCGCGTTAACACCAGGCACATAGTTTGATTCACCTGGTTTCGCAACTGTCCAAGTATTTCTGGCTCCGAAATTCCAACCGGCGGCTAACGGATGGTTTGAATCGCCTGTCGGATCTTTCTTAACTACGAGCAGAATACCGCCTGCAGGAACGTTCCGATCTGCACCTGTGAAATCAATGAGGTCAACATCGTTATGACCGGTTTGATTAGCACCTTTAGTGGTTGCCATCGTGACTTCATAGTTCTTGAGGTTAACGTTACCATCAGAGACGTTACGAAGTTCAATCCATTCGTAATCTGGATTGCTGTGGTTACCAATCTCGTTGAAGATGATGGGACTACGGTTAGCGTTGGTTGCTGTGATGGTTGGAACATTAGCAGCCTGCCCCATACCCGGTGTACCCCGGTGGTTTGGCTTATACAGCTGCGTCGATTTAATCCATTCTCCACCGTTCCAACCCGCACTATCGTTATGGTACCTTTTCCGGTACATGGTGATAAACTCTTGTTGACCAGTAGTCACACCATTGACAGTGCTACCGCTGTTACCGTTCTGACCTTTTGTCCGGATCCAGGCACTACCACCACCAACGACGTTACTGACAAGATCCGTACTTTGTGCCAGGGCAGGACGCCCTTGTGACGTTGCGAAACTAATCCCACTAATTGGGACAGCTGCACCAGACCTATTGTAGATTTCAAACCACTGGTTATCGTCATTAGTATCGTCACCGACTAACTTTTCATCAATAGCCCACATAACTTCGCTGAAGACGACCTTACGTGCGCCAACATTCGTGCCATCAGCTTTATTAGAAGTCAACTGCAGCGAACCACCGCCATCAGTGTTCTCAATAAAGAGTTCATGCAGGTCGGGCATATCCGCCCATTCAAACAAATCGGGGGTGGCAGTACCGAAGAAGCCTGCCGCTTCAGCCATATCTATATCCCGGACGATAACAAGGTAACCCTTGTCAGCAAGCATCCGACCAGTTCCAGCACCACCTGTGCCTGTAGCCATCACAGTTACGCTACCCATTTCCGCATCAGGGCTTGCAATACTGGGATCGACAGATACCATTATACCGGTGGCAGGTACATTCGCAGGAATGGGTGTGATTACTACGCTCCACTCCATGTCCTCGGTCGCATCTGCCGTATCTGGCATAGGCGTGCCAGCGGCACCAGCATTACTCGGAACAATAACAATATCACGCGCTGTTAACGCGACATCTGAACTGAATTCCAAGTTAACCGTAAACGCAGCATCAGCCATTTCAGTTGGGTCTGCTTGGGTGACCGCTACAGTCGGTAAACCCGGCATATCTGATGGGAAGTCAGCATCGTCCTGAATGACGACGAATTTCGTGGGCATCGCTGACGCGTCGTTGCCTACGGGTTGGAATGGACCCACCGGGTTTCCATTGGAATCAATCGTTTGAGCGGTTATAGGGGTCGTCACGACATTCGCTTTCACCGTTACAAACACTTCCACTTGGGGAATAGCAGGGTCTTGATTCGCGAAAACATTATCAGCTAACCCGACAACTACATTAAAATCTGTATCGGACCCTGATACGCGAGCAGCGGACTCAAGAGTAAGGGTGATAGGATTGCTATTGGATGGGTTCCGACCAACGACTACAATATCCTCACCGAGAGTAGTCGACAGAGCCCCATCTTCTGAAGCAGTACCACCAGATTCCGCAGCCAAGTCGTCACTAAAAGAGACCAGTAGTGAAATTGTAGTACCAGGACCACCAGTAGCTGCGGTACGTTTCACGTACGTTATGTCCTCGCCCATCACATCAACCACCATAATGCTCGGCTGATCGCCATCTGTACCGGCATCATAATCTATATCCTGCACAGTAATGGTTGCTGTAGGGTGCGTATGGGGAGCAATAGCATCGGCAGCTACTACAGGTGGGGTCGCAGTGTCATCTGCCTCAACTGCGGCTGCTTCATTATGTGCCATGACAGACACTGGTGCGAAGACGAGCCCGAAGGCGAGCAAAACAACTAAACTTGCTAAGGAAAATGTCAATCTTGACAATTGCATTTACTTATTCTCCTCCTTAGAAAACAAAAAACAATTAATTTTTTTCACTTGGGAACGCCGTTGTGGATGTTCCCACTCTACATCAGCAGGAACGCCGGTGTCCGGGGTTCCCATCAAAATCAAAAACAGATTCAGGGATGAAATCTATTCTGAACTAACCTTTTTGCGTTTCTTTGAAACCCGATACGGTTCGGAAACCGTACCTACCACGTTGAGAGTTGCAGTTGGGAAAACCGCACCTATCAGTCGAGTCTAATGATTTCAAAGCACACTTGAAAAATTGGGTTTGGGTGTTATGTTTGCGTTATGGATTCTGACAAAAATAGCCAAACCACTTGTATAAACGTTGTAGATTGTAAAACAGTTACGGAAATGTGTCAACTATTTTTTTGTGGGCGGTGCGAATTCGGTGGTTTCTGCCACCGACATCTGTACCGCTTTGTGTGATATCTTGTAAGAGGGTTCTGGACTGAGGCGAAGTGCCTTGTCCAACAACTTCACGCTCTTATGTATTATATTATACCACATCAGTGATATGATGTCAAGACTTTCTTCAAGAAAATTACGTTTGGTACGAAGTTTGTGCGAAAACAAGCAAAATCTACATAATTTTGCGACTTTACGCTTAAACATGAATTAATTATACCCTTAGTCGCGTTTTTTGTCAAATTTTATTTCAAAAAACTTTTTTGCTGGTGGAGTGCTGCTGCTTCTATGTTCCGATTTTCTACCATCAAAACACGCCTCTACATCACTCCGTAACCTATTTAACACCGATAGTGAATAAAAAGTTACAAAAAGTTGTTATGGCTATCAGTCATCAGCGGATAAAACCATATCTTTCCGTTAATCATACGATAAACGCTATTTTTTGTCAACTTTTATTTTTCCGCCAGCAGATAACATCTGATTCTATTTTTAAGTGTACAGTAAACGCGGATTTTTGTCAAGGATAATTTTTAACTTCCAGGTTCCAGGACGCAGCATCGCAGGTCTGAACTCTGATTTTGTCTGATTCCTGTGATTACCATGATAACTCGCCATATTAAGTCTGAACTGTGATTTATTTGATTTTTCTGATTTCTCTGATAAGATCCCTGAAGAAAAATGAGGGTCTGATTGTGCCGTTGAAGCTCCTACAAAGATAGCGTTCCCACAGAACTGCTGAGTCGTCAGGACTCGGTTTTCAGTTTTCAGGGCATTGTGATGAGTTCTCTCATCACAAAAATCAAATAAATCACAGTTCAGAAACCAATATGTGTAGCATAAACTTCCCAGTTTGTGCCAGTCTGAATGCCTGTTATAGGGATTCAGACTGTTTGAAAGTGCCCAATTAATTATAGGTTTTACTATAACATGAAAACTCAATACAAACATATACACCCAAACCCAACACCCCAAAACGATCGGGGCACCAGAATCCGTTGGGTTTCTGTCGCTTTGTGCCGATTTCAGGTTTCTCCGTTCCCTTAAAGACCCCATGCCCTATACGATCTTTACTCCAACTCCGTTCTACCCAACCTACAAGACTACTTGGACGTTATCTTTCGTAGCAGAGGCTGTTAGCCTGTGTGCCTTTCGTAGCAGAGAAAACCCGCCATAAGCCTCAATCTTAGAAAAATAACCGGCACCACCCCAGGATGAGAAGTGGATGAGGTTAAGCGGTTTTTCTTTCGCTGAGGCATTGATACTGCAGAAGCATAAGTTGCGATGCTTCCAATGTTTCTAAAGCATACGTTCGTCCTTTGACATCGACAAACTCAACCTCAAATACATCCGATTCATATTCTTCAACAATGGTGCCAACCTGTCCGCGGTATAAGTTGAGCATTGGCATATCTTCCAAAAGCGCGACAGTATCAAGTAGTTTCATTATGCCCTCTCTTAGTAGAGATATAACAGGTTACGAATCTCGGAAAATTTTCGTCGTTCCTTACAATCCAGATACTTCTAACTTTGGCCGTTCTCCCTGAATGGTTCATTTCAAAATCAACAACGTATTTTTGCCCGTAAGCATTATGCTCCGTTGGAACAGCTACATTCCTTTGAACTGCATCTAACAGAGCAGATTTCAAAACTTCAGCATCCTTTATGCCTAAATTCAGAGCAGATTTAAAGACTCTTGCCTTGTGTTTACCAGGGTGATGTTCGGGGTTTAGGCAATAACCTGTCAACTTATCAATGGGTATGACAGCCCGCTCAGGAAGAAAAAACTTTTGCATAAAATATTTTCATTAGGCGTTTACAGAATCTTGCACCGCTTCAGAATTGCCCTGAAGACTCAAATAAATCAATTTTCCACATATAAATTTTAACACAGAATCCCGCTACTGTCAAACTTTATTGCCCTGAGGCGGGGTCATTTAGTTTTAAGGAAATCTTGCGTTTCGCGCCTTTTTTTCCGGATTCAGTGCGGTTTTGCGGCGTACTCACCTGCCCCTGCCCCCCTGATAAGGGGGGATAAAGGGGGGTTTCTTGCGATCTGCATTCCCAACCGAACCCGATACGACGCGGAAACATTGAAAACCTCACAACCCTCTTCAGTCGCGTAGCGACGGCATCTGTGTAGTACGCACGTCAACCAAAACCTTCAGCCCCGTAGGGGCGGCATTTGAATGCTTCAAAAAACCTCTTCAGTCGCGTAGCGACGGCATCTGTGTAGAAAAACTCCCTAAATTGACACCTATGATGCGGTTAGGAAAACGAACCATAAGTGTCAATTTAAGAAAAAATAACCGGCACCACCCCCAGGTCCGATAGGTGCGGTTTTGCGGTGTACCATAGGTGTCAATTTTAGAAATAATAACCGTCGCGACCCCAGGCCGGTAGATGCGGTTTCCTAACCGCATCGGATACTCCGCGGAAACATTGATGACTTCAAAGCCCTCTTGAGTTCCGTAGGATTTATTTGCTTGGGTGTTTCTGCAGCATCTTTGTAGAAACGCGGATTAAGGAAAAACCCAAGCCCCGTAGGGGGGGCATCTGTGATCGGATCGCGCCAAATATTGCGAAATATCGCTAAATTGCCACTCTGGTTCGGTTGGAAACCGCGCCATAGGTGTCCATTTAGGGGCTTTGATGGGATTTCGTCAAGTGGATATAAACATGCTGCAGAAACACCCAAGCAAAAACCCCTTACAGGGCTTGGGTTTTTGCTTGAAAACGCTGCTATAAACATTACGTCCCTACGGGACTGAAGAGTTTTTTGAAGTCATCAATGTTTCCGCGTAGTATCCGGTTCGGTTGGGAAACCGAACCTACCGGCCTGGGGACGACAACGGTTTTTATTTTTAAAATTGCCACCTCTGGTTCGGTTGGAATGCAGATCGCAAGAAACCCCCCTTTATCCCCCCTTATCAGGGGGGCAGGGGCAGGTGAGTACACCGCAAAACTGCACCATAGGTGTCAATTTTAGAAATAATAACCCTCTCGGCACCCAAAAACAACCTCGCCACCCAGACCGGGGCGGTCAGTTTCCTAACGCTTTCCACTTTTGACTTCTGAACTGTGATTTCTCTGATTCCTATGATTCCCATGAGAAGAGAACCCATCACAAGCAACTGAATACTGAAAACCCAGGCCTGACGACTGATCAGTTCCGCAGGAACGCCTTCTCTGTAGAAACTTCAACCCCACAATCAGCATCTTATTTTCCATCAGAGATCTTATCACAGAAATCACAGTTCAGACTTACTATGCCGAGAATGGCATGGAAAATCCCTAAATTGACACCTATGGTGCGGTTTTGCGGTGGACCATAAGTGTCAATTTGAGAAAAAAATCGTATCCTCCCGTAGGTTGGGTTGAACGGATACCACCAAATCCTGAAAGCTGACACAAGACTTAACCTGGACCAGAGAGCGCACACCAAACAGAAAACAGAGAGAAACCCAACGCCTTTGCGCTTTACGGGCACATCAGGGGCTCAAGTTGGGTTTCACTACGTTTTGAATGTATAGGACACCAAGTTGGATTTGACGGTATTGGCACACCCACATCTGCTTTCTTAACACCGTTCAACCCAACCTACGGGACTTATCATGAAAATCAGAAAAATCAAAAAAATCACAGTTCAGAAACCAATACGTGTAGCATAAACTTCCAGTTTGTGCCAGTCTGAATGCCTATTATAGGGATTCAGACTGTTTGAAACTGCTCTATTTTTCAGTGCCAAGAAGGTCATTTTTTTTACATTGATTTCACTTTTCAGTGACTTATCATCGCTGCTCTTATCACAGAAATCAAAAAAATCAAATAAATCACAGTTCAGAAACCAAAATAAAAACCAATTTGCGCGACGCGACAGACCTATGCTATAATTAATGTATATAGGAGGCTTCTCACCATGACAGCGAATCTCGCGATCGCACAATTAGTACTCAGCGCGCTCCTTGTGAGCGTTACCTTTATCTGGGGCATCTTCCGCTACCGCCGCGGCGACTACTACCGGCGGGATCGGCACAGTCGATTGCAAGCCTACCTCCTCTGGGGCTTGAGCGGGCTTCTCACAATCAGTACATTTTACCCATTAGCATTCTTATACACAGAGCATCTCTGGTATGAACACCTCGGTTACGCCGATGTGTTCTGGGGACTCCATAAGATCCGTTGGGGGTTCTTCGCACTCTGTTTCATCGTTGCAGCAGGGTTTATGAACATCAACGCCGCCATTGCGAATATGCTGTGCCCAGAATCGCGCGAGTTCCGACGCTGGACACATACCCGGACGTTCTCTTTCCATCG
Organism: Candidatus Poribacteria bacterium; assembly: GCA_965200345.1. Lineage (GTDB taxonomy): Bacteria > Poribacteria > WGA-4E > WGA-4E > WGA-3G > WGA-3G. Next base: position 5,837,932 of record OZ241378.1, on the reverse strand, counting down.
AACCGTCGTCTGCATCACCATCGTGCTCGGGCTACTGATGGCGACCCCGATGCTCCTGCTCGACGACATCGCGCTCCGGTACCTCCATCAACCCGATAGTGCAGTCGCAGCGGTCGCCGGTGAGACGGATGTCGCAGCACCGGACGGCGAATCGGGTACAGAAGCAGCACCCGCCGAAAATGGACACCACTTCGGGAAAGACCGGAACTTCTATCTGTTCAGTTACCCAATGCACAAATGGCTGAGCCTCTGGACACAGATACTGTTGTGGGTGACTTGCATCGTTGTCGGGTTGCTGTATAATTTCTACTACCGTCGGGATGCGCACACGATGGCGCGCGTGAAACGGCACATTATTTTCCACGGGACAGCACTGTGGCTGTTTTTGCTGCTCATCAACGGGTGGTGGAGCTACGTGAATTTATGGGGCACGGTCTATAAGACACCACTGACGTTGGAAATCTCATCGCTCCACGGGCTGTTTTATGTTGACTTCCACCGTGTGGCTGCGACGAAACTCTACTGCGGCGTCCTGATAGGCATCGCCATCGTTATTGTGTTTAATATCTTCTGGCGACGGCGGTTGTTGTGGTACGTGACCGCCGGTGTATGGGGACTCAGCTACGTCCTCCTGCTCCACGTCTACCCGATCGGGATCTATCTATGGGACGCACGGATCGATGTCATCGTTAAGGAAGAACCGTACCTCGCACAGCACATCAAAGACACACAGCGCGCTTTTGAACTCGATACGATTCAACGGGTGACCCAAGAGCAAACGCAAACCCCTGCAACACTCGAAACAATAACCGAGAATGAGGACATCAAAAAGAATATCCAAATCTGGGACCGGCGTGTGCTGCATGAGGCACTCCGCGAAAAACAGATTGTGCCACACTACAACTTCCACCGGTTCACAGATGTCGATAGATACAGGGTAAATGATGAGTATCGCCAAGTGCTGATCGCAGCACGCGAGGTCGATCCCGAATCCAATATTACGGGCTGGGAGCAGCTGAAACTCGAATACACACACGGCTATGGGGTCTGCATGTCGCCGGTCAACGTTTTCGTTAAGGACGGTTACCCTGACTTCTGGGTCAGCGAGGTGCCGATAGAGAGCAAATTTGGACTCACAGTCGAGCAGCCACAGATTTATTATGGCGAAATGACGCACAATTACGTGATCGTAAAGGCAGGACGGCAGGCAAACGGCACCAAGAATAATGTCGAAACCGCAAGCGCGCCCGACAGCACGGATGTAGATGTCAACGCAAAAAAAATTGCTGCAGCGTTGGCACATACCTATGAAGAAGGGACAGGCGGGATTCCCTTAGGCGGTTGGTTCCGACGGCTCTGTTTCGCACTCCGATTCGATTTCTTTCGGGTCCTCCGGTCAGATCGGATTACACCGGAAAGCCGGATTATGTTCCGTCGGAAGATCGGCACCCGTCACGAGGAACGTATCGTCCGAGATCGCGTCTCATATATCGCACCTTTCCTTAATTATGACCCCGACCCGTACATCGTGATTAACGACGGACAATTATACTGGATCATCGACTTCTATGTGACGAGCCGGTATTACCCGAACTCGCAAATGTATATCGATGATACGGCACAGTTGACACCGGGAAGCGAATCATACGAAGAACCGGATTTCGATAAGTTCAACTACATCCGGAATTCGGGCGTCGCTGTCGTCAACGCTTACAGCGGTGCCGTGAATTTCTATGCTGTTAAGGAAGATGAAGAGGTGATGCAGGCTTATCAGCAGGCGTTCCCGGACCTCTTTAAAACGGTCACTGAGATGCCGGACGGCTTGGCAGCACATCTGCGATACCCAGATTATCTGACCCGGATTCAAGCCAAAATGTACGGGAATTATCACCAGAACGCCGCCGATTTCTATGAGCACCGGAACCGCTGGGCTATCCCCAAAGAGGCATACTACTCCTCAGACGCAGATCAGGAGATGATGCCGTACTATACGATGATTAAACTCCCGGGTTCGGATACCGTCGAATTCGTGAATATGATCCCGCTGACACCCCCGAAACGCGAGAAACGACTCAAGGCATGGCTCGTCGCCCGCTGCGATCCACCCAACTATGGCGAACGTCTCGTTTATATCCTGACGACCGACGTCGCGGGACCCACCCAAGTTGAGGAGGACATCAACAAAGAGATTGGCCAATATCTGGTCGGTTGGGAGAAGGCGAGTGATGTCATTCGCGGCAATCTGCTGATTATCCCGATCGCGGACACATTGTTTTACATTGAGCCGATCTATCTACAAGCGAAGGAGCCGAAGGCAAAGAAGGGTGAGAAGGCAGAGATTGACGAAAATCAGCCACGGCGCCCGAAGTTAGAGATGGTTATCGTGAAAGCAGGCACCAGTGAACTCGGAACCGCGAAGACGTTTGATGCAGCGTTGGACGTGATCTTCTTAGGTGCACCGATGAACGGCGAGCAAGCAGCAAACGGCGAGGAAGCCTTGACGGTGCCGGATGTCCTGCAGCAGATCCGCCAAGCAAATGAGGAGAACAGCGCGGAGATGGATGAACTCTTCAAGCAGCTCAGCAATTTAATCGGAGATCGGTAGCCCCGTCGGTTGGGTTGAACCGGACACCTATGGTGCAGTTTATCCGTCATCCCGTTCGTAGTAGGGCAATTCATTGCCCGTTCCCCAGGACTCCCTCAATGTCCAGTTTATCCGTCATCCCGTTCGTAGTAGGGCAATTCATTGCCCGTTCCCCATTAAGTCTGAACTGTGATTTTGCTGATTTTTCTGATAAGATCTCTGAGAAAAAATAAGATGCTGAGTGTAGGTTGACGTTTCTACAAAGATAGCGTTCCCGCAGAACTCCTGAGTCCTCAGGACTCGGTTTTCAGTTGCTTGCGATCGGCACTCTTATCATGCAAATCACAGAAATCAAAAAAATCACAGTTCAGAATTAATAGCACGAGAACCAAGCAAAAAATCACTAAATTGACACCTATGGTGCGGTTTGGCGGTGTACCTGCCCCCCTGATAAGGGGGATAAAGGGGGGTTTCTTGCGATCTGCATTATTGCCCGTTCCCCATTAAGTCTGAACTGTGATTTTTCTGATAAGATCCCTGAGGAAAAATAAAGGCTGATTGTGGCGTTGACGTTTCTACAAAGATGGCGTTCCCGCAGAACTCCTGAGTCCTCAGGACTCGGTTTTCAGCTTTCAGTCGCTTGTGATCGGTGCTCTTATCATGGGTATCAGAGAAATGAAATAAATCACAGTTCAGAACATCTTTGTAGCATAAACTTCCCAGTTTGTGCCAGTCTGAATGCCTGTTATAGGGATTCAGACTGTTCGAGGCTGCCCTATAGGACTCGATTTTCACTTTCCAGTGCCTTGGCATCAGCACTCTTATCATCGAAATCAAAAAAATCAAATAAATCACAGTTCAGAGCGCAATGGCATAATCGCATCCCGGCGGAGCGATTCATAATAGGGCGAACACGCCGCGAACACGGCCTCCAATTCCGCAGGAAACGGCTCCGATTTCGGACGATACGGCGCGAACCCGGTACTCCGATGCACGTTGCCATACCAATACGGCGCCCAGACCCCGTCCGCAGGATGACCCCCCGCCTCCCACGACAACATAGACGCATCAAAGCGTAAATCGAGACGTTCACAAAGTTGCCGCAAGACACCCCGCGGATCCTCCAAGAGCAATCGCGCATCAAGGATCGGCGGCGATTGCCCAGCCGCGCGCAACGAGATAAACAGATCGTGCTGCGTCTTGAGTCCGGTATCAGCGAGCGTCGGGAGACCGATGACCTTCGCAAGCGACAGGAGCATCTCTTTCGGGTCGCGGATGAGGAAGATGTTGAGGGTCCGTTCGAGGAAGCCGAGATCGATCTCGATGAGATGGTGCGCCATCTGTTTCATGAACAACACAGGAGTGTCGCAGGGACCGAGGATAACATCACGGACCACTTCTGTTGCGTCCGTCGCCATTGATGCGATAACTTCAGCCGTCGCCGGATGTGTACTCTCGGCAGCATCTGCACCGTATTTTGTGTGGAGGTAATGTGCGTAGAGCGGTTCGTCAATGACCTGCGTATCGCTGCGTTGTGCGAAGGCATACATGAGTGCGGTCGAGACATTCCGAGGGCCCGACCAGAGGCAAATCCGTTTTGTTTGCACGTTTTCTTTAAAGTTCCCTTATATTAAGGTATATAGTTATCAGTTTTAGGAGTTTCCAGTTCTTAACTGGCCACTGGTCACTGGCCACTGGTTACTGATACAAAGAGGGTGTTTTTGCTGGGGGGTTTCCCCATGATTAACAAAGGCTTCTCTGCTTAACTGGCCACTGGTTACTGGCCACTGGTTACTGATACACTGATAACCAATCACCTTCTTCTGCGGCGTTTACGGGAGGGCGATGCCTGTTTTGTGGGTTCCGCTGCAACGGTTTCTACCACCGCCTCGGTAGGCGGACGGGAACGCGCCCAGAAAATCAAAACGATGCCGACAATGAATGCAACAATACTGAAAAGCTGCGCCCCTGTCATCCATCCCAACACGCGTGGCGTGATCCGCCAGAATTCCGCAATAAATCGCTCCACACCTAACAAGATTAGACTGCTACCAAACAGGACACCGGGGATGTCTTCTAACCTGCGGCGCTGCGACCAGAGAATCCCGAAAAATGTGAAGGATATGAGCGTTTCATAGATAGGTGTCGGATGGACAGGGACATCTGTGGGGACAGTACCGTTCGGGAACGCCATCGCCCATGGGAGATCCGATGGCGGTCCATAGTCACCATCGCCAGCCAAAAGGCAACCGATCCGACCGATCCCATAGCCGAGAAGGAGCGTCGGACCAATAATATCAATCGTAGGGAGTGTCGGGTTCGGTGACCGGACAACGACAATAAGGACACCGAGACAACCGCCGATGAAACCGCCGTACCAGACCAACCCGCTCGTAGAGAAAAGCTCGGTGAATGTGATCCTGCCGTCTAAGAGTGCCGCATAGATTTTCGCGCCGACAACCCCACCCATAGCCGCCGCGACGACGATAGTCCCTGCGAGATCTGAAACAAAACCGCGCCGTTTCAGTTCGTGTTGGATCACAAAGGTAGAGGTAATAAAGGCAGTCGCTAACATCAGCCCGTAGCTATGGATGCCGACGGGACCGAAATCGACAATCGTTGGATACATAGATATATATTTCTTGGACTTACGCATTCCCTCTTAAAGTCCCCCTACCCCCCTGATAAGGGGGGATATGGGGGGTTGGGGGATTTAGGGGGTTTAAAGGACAGAAATTACCGCTTTTTGCGTCTAAACGTCCGATATTTTCTCAATTTGCGTAAGTCCTGATTTCGTTAAGTTAAGAATTTACAATCCGCTGCTGCTTCAGTGTTTCTACTTCCTGTGTGAGTGTTTCAACCTGTCTTTCGAGGGAGCGATCTCTTCCACTCCGCCATGTCACGATGAGTTGCGGGATCGCAATCGCCCCGACAATGAGCGCAATGAGGGCATATACCATATATGCCAGGAATTCCACCCGTTTTTCGACGCCATCCACTTCGATGTTGACACTGTTCATTCTGACGTCAATATGCTCTTTCATGCGCTTCTCGGAATTAGCAATATCTTCTCCGAGCTCCTTTTTGACTGAGACAATCTCTGTTTTTAGTTCTTGCCTGAGTGCGGTGATTTCCGCTTTGACTTATTCCTTAACAATCAAGCGGATTTCATTCAGATCCGCCTCCGTTAGCGCACCAAGTGCGGGCAGCGTGATGACATAAAAGAATATTGAGAAAAAAATGATAGCTTTCATGGTGCATCTCCCTAAAATATTTATTCTCCGAGGTAAGCCTGGCGGACGCGTTCATCGGCTAACAGATCGGCAGAGGTGCCTTCGATTGTAATTTCGCCGGTCTCCATGACGTAGCCCCTATCGGTCACTTGTAACGCGATCTGCGCGTTCTGTTCGACGAGGAGAATCGTTGTACCGTCGGCGTTGATCTGCCGGATAATCTCAAAAATCTGTTTAACGATGAGAGGGGCAAGCCCTAACGAGGGTTCATCGAGCAGGAGCAACCGTGGCTGCGACATGAGCGCACGTCCGATTGCCAGCATCTGTTGTTCACCGCCGCTGAGACTACCGCCACGCTGTTTCTGTCGCTCCTGGAGGACAGGGAAGAATTGGAAAATTTTGTCGATATCTTCTCTGATGCCCTGTTTATCGTTTCGCGCGTAAGCACCGAGCTCAATATTTTCAAGGACGCTCATATCCGGGAAGATGAGCCGTCCTTCTGGCACTTGGGAGATGCCGAGTGAGACACGCTCTTCTGCGGAGATGTGGGTGATATCTCGATCCTCGAAATGCGTGCTCCCTTCAACAGGTATATGGATACCGGAAATAGTCATCAGTGTCGTTGATTTTCCAGCACCGTTCGCGCCGATGAGGCAGACCATCTCACCGCTGTTGACGGTGATGGAGATGCCGCGGACGGCTCGGATATTGCCGTAGTAGGTATGAATGTCTCTGAGTTCAAGCACTGCTAACTATTCCTCCGCTGTCCCTAAATACGCCTCGATGACGCGTTCATCATTTTGCACTTCTGCCGGTTTACCCTCACTGATTTTTTCGCCGTGGTCAAGGACTGTAACCCAATCGGAGATTTGCATGACCAGCTTTACATCGTGTTCAATGAGCAGCACGGTGATACCTTGTTCGCGTATGGCATAGATAAGATCAATAAGTTCTCGTGTCTCCTGTGGGTTCATTCCGGCGGCAGGTTCGTCGAGAAGTAGGAGTCTCGGTTCCGTCGCCAATGCTCTCGCTATTTCAACGCGTCGCTGATCCCCGTAGGAGAGGTTGCCAGCGGTCTGATCGCTGAGGTTGTCTAATCCGACGAATTCCAGCATCTCATGTGCGCGCACGGCGATGGCTTCTTCTTCGCTTCTCTGCACTTTGGTGTGGAAGACTGCACCGATGAATGTGCTTTTCGTACGCGGGTGCCGACCAATCTTGACGTTATCAAGGACGGTCAGCTCGGCGAAGAGCCGTATATTCTGGAATGTCCTACTCACACCGAGCACCGTGACCTCATCAGGCCGAAATCCAGTGATCGGTTCGCCTAAGAATTCGACGCTTCCGAGCGTCGGTTTATCCAATCCAGTGACGCAGTTAAAGAGTGTCGTCTTTCCGGCACCGTTAGGCCCGATTAGGCTGAAAATTTGTCCGGGGTGCACCGCCATCGTCACTCCCGACAATGCGATGACTCCGCCATAGTGTCGGCTGAGTTCGTTCGTCGAGAGGAGGCGTATAGTAGTATTTTCCATTTTCGTCTCCTCATCTAAGGGTCTGCTATTACAGTATACCTTAATTAAAAGGTGCAAGTCAATAATTAAAAGGTGCAAGTCCAGAGTCATTCAATTGTCCGTTTTTAGTGTTGTCCTTCGCGCAGGTGTTAATACTTAATATATGTTATGTTTTTTAGAAAAACCCAGAAAAATTCGCAGCATTTCGCAGCCTGTCGCAGCATTTCGCTATATCCTGTTGATTTTTCAGGATTTCTATGTTATACTTTGCAAAACGTTTTTCTTCAACGATTGAAAGTATAGACATCTATGCCCGAAACACAAGAGACTCAGATAGAACACTTTCCCGACCGAAGCCTCAGACGCTTGCTTCAAGACAAGGAATATGTGCGCGGGTTAGTCCAAATTATCGCACCGGACATCGAGACGTTTCTCGACTTCAACCAGATCACATACCAGAAAAGAAGTTTTATCTCTAAAGCACTGCAAGAACGCGAGTCAGATGTACTACTGAGTGTCCCGTTTCAAGGAAACACAGATGCTATAGATACCGATGCCCTGTTCATCTATATCCTCATTGAACATCAATCCACAGTGGATAAAACGATGGGGTTTCGCTTATTGTCCTACATGGTGCAAATCTGGGAGTCGCAACGGCGAGAATGGGAAACGGCGAAGACTCCGGAAAATGAAAGACGTTTACAGCCGATTCTGCCGATCCTGTTTTATACAGGTGATCGTCCGTGGAGCGTACCGGTGTCCCTGACGACGATCATGGATGTCCCTGAAATCTTGGAGCGTTTCGTCCCAAGTTTCGACACGCTGTTTTTAGGGGTCAAGGAGACGGAAGCAGAAGCGTTGACGCAATTCGGACATCCGCTGGGCTGGTTGCTACGTGTACTTCAAAAGGAACATGCGGACGAGACGGAGATAAGCGAAGCATTAGCGGATGCTATGTCGCATATAGCATCAGTAGATGAAGGCTTCGCACCACAAGTTGCAGAGGCACTCCGATATTTTGTGCAGTTGATATTCCACCGGCGTTCTCGTGACGAGCGCGATGCGTTAGTAGATATTATCAGACAACACATTCAAGACCCTAAGGAGTTAGAGACGATGGCACAAACAACAGCCGAATTTCTCATAGAACAAGGCATCGAACAAGGCAAAGCGGAAGGCAAAGCGGAAGGCAAACAGGACGCAATCCTCAAACTCCTGCAACTCCAATTTCAGAACGTGCCAGAAACGCTTTCACGCGAAATCCGCAACATCCACAACCTATCGCTTCTCGACACGCTCTTAGAGCAAGCCATAACCGCGCAAAGCTTAGACGAAATAGATACACATTCCGCCTTCAACGCAAACTAAAACGATTGATGATGACTTCAAAAACCTCTTCAGTCCCGTAGGTGTTTTTGCTTGGGGTGTTTTTGCTTGGGTATTTCTGCGTATTGCTTGGAGTCTTTGCTTGGGTGTTTCTGCGGATTTCCGTTAGGTTGAACGCTCTTGAGGAGATAGATGATGATATACCAAACACATCTCAAATCCAATACAACCTTCTATCAGACAAGAACATAGAGAAACCCAACTTTACACCCTTAGCCTCCAGGAGAATTCAAATCAAAGCGTTGGGTTTCTCTCGCTTTTCTGTTTGACCTGCCATCTCTGGTACAGGCTGAGTCTTGTGTTCCTTTTCACGGTTTGGTGGTATCCGTTCTACCCAACCTACGGGACTTCAACACCACAATCAGCATCTTATTTTCCTTCAGAGATCTTATCACAAAAATCAAAAAAATCACAGAAATCACAGTTCAGACTTACTATGCCGAGAATGGCACGAAACATCCCTAAATTGACACCTATAGCGCAGTTTGCAACCCCACCCGGTAGAAAATCCAATAATGTATCTAAAACCAAATAGTCCTGCAGCAGACCGACTACCAATTTGACATCTACCCGCGTTTGTGTTATACTGTATAAAGTATTCACAACAGATAACACATCATCAAATCGCTCCTAATGCGTTTTGACGTTCAAATTAGGTAAAATAGGACTTACGCATGCTGCTCTTTTGTAGCATAGGCTGTTAGCCTGTGCCAAGAGACCGTCTGCGTTCTTTCCATACCCCACTTAACAGTGTGTGCTAAAATCAAAATCGCGTAAGTCCTATAAAATCAAAAACTGATAACACTCATGACACAATCGGAAAAGCAAACGCCTCTCGAATACTGGTTAGCCCTCGCTTCGGTTGAAGGGCTTGGCAGCGTGCGGATTAGACGGTTAATAGCACGTTTCGGGAGCGCGCAGGCGATCTTTGAAGCAGAACTCCCAGAAATCGCACGGTTGCCCTCCTTCAACCCAGTGCTCGCCTCACGGATACTCACCGTATCAGGTCATTTCCCGACATTTCGCGAAAAACTCGACGCACTCAGAGACCAAGACATCCGGGTGATGTGCCCTGAAGATGCCACCTACCCATCCCAACTGAAGCACCTCCCCGACGCACCCGGAATTTTGTGCAGCGTCGGCACATTAACCGAACCTGACGAACGGTGTGTGGCGATTGTAGGGAGCAAGACGCCGAGTATAGAAGGGATCCAGTTAACGCTCTCACTTGCGACACAACTCGTCCTATCCGGATTCACGATTGTCAGTGGACTCGCCGCCGGTATCGATACCTACGCGCATTCCGGCGCACTTGCAGGGATGGGAAAAACCGTCGGGGTCATCGGTACAGATTTGTCGGCGATCTACCCAGCGCGGAACAATCCACTCGCGATGAAAATCTATGAGCACGGCTGCCTGTTTTCGGAACACCCGTTCCCATCAACACCGTCGCCGGGCAATCTGATTCAACGCAACCGTATTATTAGTGGACTTTCTATGGCGACAATTGTCGTTGAAGCACCGAAAACTGGCGGTGCGATGCATACGGCGCGGTACGCACAACGTCAGGACAGAGCTGTGCTGGCGTGTCGGTGGGATATACAGCACCCACTGAGCGAGGGACCGCGGGAACTCATCAGGACGGGCGCGTTTCCGTTCGCACCGACTGAGGTCGATAAGGTCGTCAATGTACTGACACACCCGGAACGTCTTGAAACCTACGCGAGCGGCGCTGCAAGCGAACAGATGGGACTGTTTGAGGCGGAATAGCAGTCAGCCATTAAAAAATTGATCGCTTTTTTTAAGGTTTGTGGTATACTTACTATATGCCGTGTCAAAACCCTGAATTCATTAGGAGGATGTAGACCCAGCCTTAAGTGAATTAGGCTAAACGTTGATTCAAAAAGATTTGCCAACACCTTGAAAATGTAGTATAATTAAGGCATACGAAACGGGTGGTTTCCTTGACAGGCGCGTATCTTTTTTTCTTGACAACGTTTAGATTTAAGGTAAAATTTGCGTAATAATGAAGTTTTCTCTTGACAAAAGAGACTAATTTTTGTATAATTTCGGAAAAATCCGTATTTTACCTTTACAAAGTTTGCAATTTTTGCTAAACTTTAAGGTACTCGTTTAGATATTGACTTTCGGGCGAGGCGTTTAACGTTCCAATGGAATCTTTTTACAGTTAACTGTCCTCGCGAAATTCTGTTCTCAACGTGTCGGTTTGTTCTTGACGCACTGTCGCGAGAACAACAAACGAAATAGCCCAACGTTACTCGACTTAACGAGAATATGATCATGGGTTCCATACAGTGTTGAATTGTACAATCAACACCGAAAGCGGAACCAAGAATTTCCCAAGAACACAGTTTCGTAAGTGTTGATGGGAAAGGACCGAAAGTTTTAGGACACCCTATCCGAAGGGTGATTTTGATAAACTTACAATTTAAGGAGTTAACTCTAATGGCAAAATTGTTTAGAACCTTCGCTTTAGTATTGGCAGCCCTGTTTGCTCTCTCGCTTATAGTCGGTTGTGGCGGCGGTGATGAAGAAGAAGACGAAGTCGCAGCAGCTGAATTTTCATCAGCAGCACCGGCGGGAGGCGCGGAGATTGCCGCGAATGCTACCATTACACTTACCTTTAGCAGTGATCCTGGCGATGTAACCGTGAGCCCGACAGGGGCCGTCGCTGGTTCCGGTAAAACCCGTACAGTTACGGGTCCCTTCCCTGAAGGTGCACTCACGCTCAACGTCTCTTGGACAAACGGTGGCGGTAGCACCTCTCTGAGCTACACTGTTAAAGCCGCAGACAACACGGCTCCCGAAGTCACTGGCGGAACCGTCTCTGATGGCGACGAAGATGTTGATCCCGAAGGAATCAATAGTGACGGGATGATCGAAGTTACCTTCAGTGAAGATGTCTCTGGTAACATCGCACTGCAGACCGAAGCTGGCGACGATGTTGGTTGGCTCGGCAAAGTTGAAGGTAACAAAGGCACACTCGAGCTCGTCAAGGGCAAAGAAATCGGCAACGAGACGACCTATGTTATCAAAGGTAAAGTCGCCGACGCTGCTGGTAACGAAACTGAAGTTAGTGTAACCTTTACAACTAAGGGTAAAGAGTAAAATCGAGGCTATTTCGATTAACACGGGCAGCGTATTTTTAATGCGCTGCCTTTTTTTTTCGCACAGTTGTCAGTTGTCAGTTTGCCTCGCAGTGAGAGTTACAAGAGGGTTGCTGTTGCTTGAACAGGAACCTCAACTGCTACAAGAACCCTCTTAACTGAAAACTGAGAACCGATAACTGAGAACTATTCCCTCTGGAAACTGACAACTAAAAACTATTTTCTTTACACAATTCCTGCATTAATGTTATAATGCTGCCAGGAATTTCGTCAAAATATACTGAAAACTGAGAACTAAGAACCAAAATTTTTTGAACGGTTTTTGAAAAAGTGTTGTCTAATCTATAAATCAGTTAAAAATCTTGAGGAGAAAGTTCGGTGGATAGAACGGAAGCTTTGCTCATTGCCGATCTCTGTGAAGGCGACGAGACAGCCCTTGCTCCCTTAGTGGAAAGATATAAACGGATGGTGTACCGTCTCGCCGTGCAGATTACCAAGAACCATGCTGATGCTGACGACGTGATGCAGGAGACCTTTATTAAGGTTTACCGCTCAATTCACACCTTCCGGAGGGATGCCGCTTTCGAGACCTGGCTCTACCGGATAGCCGTCAACGAGGCACTTAACTTCGTCAGACGTAGAGAACGGCAGCGCGAAACTACAATTGAGACAACACCAGAAACAGCATACGAGGTGTCCACCCGCTACCGTGTCCAACTTGCAAATGACCCGCACGCGCAGGCAGAAAAAACTGAACTCCGGCAATACGTCACTGAAGCTGTCAATAGCCTGTCGCTTAAGCATCGGACAGTGGTAATCCTCCATGAATTTGAAGGGTTAACCCACGCAGAGATCGCTTCAATCCTTAACTGCTCCGAAGGGACAGTCCGTTCCCGGTTGCACTATGCACGTAAGAAACTCCGAACTCTACTCAAACCCTACATGGAAGCCAGTGCGATTTAGGTCTTACGCGATAACTCTTGTTCGTTCGCAGGATTGGAAGACTGGAAGATTCGATGGCGGCGGTTCTCCATTCTTTCATAACTGGTGCGTAAGTCGTAAATTATGGAACCACAAGATCGTGGAGAATATCAATGAGAACGAAGTGTCATAAAATAGAACGCCTTGTCTCTGACTATATAGACGGGACGCTATCCGAACGGCAGACAGCGGCTGTCACGGCACATATCCGTTCCTGTCAACCGTGCCAACGAGAAGTCGCCGACCTAAAAAAGACGCGGCACCTCCTGAAAAACTTCTACGTTGAACCGGATGCGTCCGATGCCTATTATACGCAGTTCACAACGCAACTTCAGCAACGTATTGAACACAGCGCGCCAACTGCACCGCATCAACGGTTCGCTGCAGTCACAACGCGTCTCGGATGGCAGCTACTGACACAGATGTACCGATACACGGACCATTTCCGGCCAAGCAGATTTATCTCCATAAGACAACACGCTTTACCGTACTACATTCTCGCGTTAGCCATGACGCTGTTGATTGCAGCACCGCTTCTTTTAACACAAGTTTCGCTGCACAATACCGGAGAATATGTACGCTTGCCATCCGCCGTACAACCTGCCGTAACACTCGCCGCGGAGCAGGATAAGACTGCGGCACACCCGATCGGCATCCGCCGAAATATGAACAGTGAACGGACAACGGAGACACCCGCGGTAGACTCCGGCTCCGATGTTTGGAAATTCACAGATGAACCGATGGTTGATGGATATATCTTCGCTAAACTCCGTAAGAATAGTTCAGATGCAGTGCCGAACGTCGCCCTGGGCATTGATTCGGAATTGCTGGCTTACGCGGAATCCCCTACACAAGGCGCAATCTGGGCACGCCTGACGAGTCGAGATGTCCTAACCGAGGGGCGGTATACCCTGCTGTTGTTGCGAGGTATCAACACAGGAAAACACGCACTCCAACAGTATGAACGCAAACGCAGTGAATCCAAAGGTTTTTCACAAATATCAGAAAAATTGTTAGATGTACCGCTCGAGATGTTATCTGTCGCAGCGGTTTATGATCCAATAGAATTGTAGTCAGATAGTTATCAGTTATTAGTTGTCAGTACTCAGAGAAATACTGACAACTGATAACCATCCTCATAAGTTGTTTTCTTTACTGACAACTGAGTACTGATAACTGATAACTCATTAATATCTAATCTCATCCGCGTGCTTTCAGTACGCAGATGTAAACAAGGAGAATATAATGAACCCAAGGATTTTGGGCATTATTGGAGGTCTCGCCTTAGTGGTCGCGCTCCTGTCACCTTTCATGATGGGCAGCTCGAAAAAGGTCGAGCAGCTCTACAATTCCGCTGAGGACCTCTACGGGCAAGCGGATTATGAAGGTGCAATTGCCAAGTATACTGAGGCACTCGAAGAATCAACGAAGCGTGGTGTGAAAACCGAAGTTATTGACAAAGATTTTTACACGCTCGCTAATTATAAGATCGGTGTCTGTTACGCACGCCTCGCCGAACAGTCTGGTGATGTCAATCACTACGATACGGCGATTGAGTACATTGAAAAGGTTGCCCCAACAGCAACGATTCCGAAACACCAAGAGGGATTAACATATCTCTGGGGGCATATCCTTTACCGAACCGAGCAGTTTGAACTCGCGGAACCCAAGTTCATGCAGCTAATTGAGAACTTCCCGAATAGCCTTTTCGTTGAGAACGCTTGGTATACTATCGGGCAGCTGAACTATAAACTGCAGAACTACGAAGACTCGCGTCAAGCCTTCAAATCTGTCCTTGACGGTTTCCCGAACTCTGATTTTAAGGACGATGCACAATACTTCATCGCACAGTCGTTCCTCAACGAATCCAACTATGAACAAGCTTATCAGGAATTCGACAAGATTGCGACAGAAGAATACAAGAATTATCCCGAACTCCAAGCCGAAGCGATGTATAAAGCGGCTTTCAGTTTGAACCAACTCGGGCGCGACGATGAGGCAATCGGTCGGTATACGAACTTCATCACGCAGTTCCCGGAGAGCCAATACGTCACAGCAGCCTATTTTGACCAAGGGGCAATTTACTCGCGTCAAAAAGACTATGACAACGCGCGCGTCAACTACGAGTTGGCACTCCAAAACACGGCTGACCGCGAATTGCAAGCGGAAATCCAGTCTGCTATTGGTCGGACTTACTCCGATCAGGGGGACTATGAAAACGCAATCGTCTCCTACACCACGCTCCTCGAACAATATCCAGAGAGTGAATTCATCGCCGACGCGAAAATCGGGATCGCCGATAGCCATTTCCGTTTAGATAACTGGAGCGAGGCAACAGCCGCTTACGAACGCGTTATCAACGAACACCCAGAATCGACGGATTTCATCCCGTACTGCTCCTACCAAATCGGTGAAGCGTACTACAAACTCGGCACCAATCAACGGAATGCTGGAGAGACCGAAACCAGTATAGCGACACTCGAACTCGCCTTGCAGTGGTATCAAAAAACAATTGACGACTACCCGCAAGACCCCGTCGCACCGCACGCGCTCTACGGCGCAATTTGGGCACTGAACGATTTGGGACACCAGGAAGAACTCGAAACGGTCGCACGTGAGTTTATCGAAAAGAACAAAAACGATAACGAATTCGACATCCTCGCAGCAGAGGTACAACTCCGGTTCGCTGACATCAAACGGACGGAATTCAAACGGTACATTGAAGCTGCCGAAGAATATGCCAAGTTGTGGGAATACCGCGATCTACCGAAGTTCCATCTTGTTAAGTTGATGGGTAAATTCTTTGAAGGTCGTTCCTATTACGAAGCCGCAAAACCTGAAGGGTACCAGGAAGGCGATGCTGGTGAAGGCTTCAATCAAGAACATCTTCAGAAATCTGTTGCAGCCTATCAACAAGCGGTCGCTATGTTTACTGACGAAGCCTTCCTCCCCGGTGTCGCTGAGGAACGTTATGACGACTTCAGTGAACGGGGCGCCCGGGTTGAAGCTTGTCTGATGAACGAAGCACTCTCCCACGAGATGCTCGGCGACTGGCTCCAAGCGCGCGAACGGTACGCCTCTATCCCGGAAACGAGCGAATACTACGAACGCGCACTCCTCCTTGTCGCTAACAGTCATGTTAAAGAAGGCGATAAAGAGGGCGCGATTAACTACTACAACACGATTTTAGACAAACTCGCCGATGCTGACAACCGATCGTTGGCAGAAATCAAACTCGCTGACCTGCTCCGCGCAGAGGAACGGTTTGAAGAAGCCGCTGTCCAGTACCAAGCTGTGGTTGATGGAAATCCAGCCGGTGAATATGCCGACGATGCACTCTATCTCGTCGGGCTCTGCTACTACCAAGTCGCTTCCGAAAAACCGGAACTCTTGGCATCCTCGGAAGCCGCCTTCAAACGCGTGATTACAGACTATCCCGATAGCCCTAACGCTGTTGAGGCTTACTACGGCTTGGCACTCGCCTATCGTGATGCCGCACAAAAACAGAACGATACGGAAAAATGGACCCTCATCCTTTCGCTTGTTGACGAAGCACACGAAAAATTTGGAGCAAGCGACAGCGAACTCGTTCTGAAGGCACTCGGCCAAATTGAATTGATTAAAGCAACCGCAATTGAAAATACGAGCGAAGAGGTTGACCTTGATATGCTCGTGGCTTCTTTGAAACGTGTTGTTGAAAATACCGGCGCACCAGAAGAGGTACGCAGCCGTTCACAATTGAAGATTGGGCACACCTACTACGGTGAAAAACGCTACGACGAAGCCCTCGCGGAGTATCTCTTCTTCGTAGAAACCTTCCCGAATAGCGAACTCGCCCCGAACGCGCAATACCAAGCAGCCGTGTGCCACTATCAAATCGCACAAGCCGCGGCAGATGCTGGTAGCAAGAAACTGAGCCTCCAGAACGCCGTCAGTGCCGCTGAAAAAGTACCGACGCTGACGAACGATGCCAATAACCTGATCAGTGCTAATTACACTGCCGGTTTAGCCTTGTTAGGGTTAGAGGACCCCAAAGGTGCAGCGGACGCGTTCCGCCGAGTTACCGCACAGGAAGGTAAGACAGAGGATGAAGCGCGGAAAACGCTCGTTTTCCAAGCACACTCACGGCTCGCTGAACTCAACGGCACCCTCGGCGATCACGCCGCCGCAGTGCAAGAGTATCAGTACATTATTGAAAATACTGAAGACGTTGACCTGAAGGGGCGTTCCTACTTCGCAATGGCTTTCGCGCAAGAGGAACAACTCCAAGCAAATCAGGACGCTTTGATGAGCTACCAGAACGCTATTGAATTGGTCGAGGATCCGCTCACAAAAGCGCAATCCTACTACCGAATGGGGCTGATTTATCAGGACAAACTCAAACAGTCCGATAAAGCGTTGGAAACCTTCCAAACCCTCGTCGGTGAGTACAGCGGTTCTGACAACACGAATATCGCATCAATGGTCGCTGATGCCGGAATCCGTCGCTCGACGCTTTATGTTGAATTGGGACGCTTAGACGAAGCCATCGCTGAAGCCGTGGAAGCACTTAACCGGACCAAGTCGAACCCGAATGCAAGTGTGGCTGAAAGAGCCGCTGCGCAATACAACCTCGGGTTCCTCTATTCCGACAAAGCGCGCTCCCTTTTCTCTACCGCACCGGGAACCGACCTCCAGCCGTACATTGATACGAGCCGCCAAGCCGCGGGCTCCTTCTTTGAAGTGAACACAATCGCAGCACCGGTGGAAAAAGCCGATAAGAACACAGTGATTCCGTACGTGCAGAACTCGCTGTTCCAAGCCGGCCAGATCTTCTACTCTGTCGGTATCGGCGTGAAACTTCCTGAAGACTTGGTAAGCGCGCTGGGACCGCTAACAACATTTGTCAACTACGTCGATAAAGGCTTGTTCCCGCAATCGGATGCACTCCGTAAAAACACAGAGACCTCTCTGAACTACCTCGCCGCCGCGAACTTTGAGTTGGGACGGATGCAGGTAGGTATGGATGGTGAGATGTCTGAGAAAGCGGTTAACTATTTCGTCTCCGCTGCAGACGTGTTCCGTGATATGGTCAGTCGCTATCCGAACGCTAAAGATGCGGCTTACTGGCAATATCACGTCGGCGAATCCTACTTCGCTTCGCAACAATTTGAGAACGCTATCGCAGAATACGAGAAGGTCCGCCAAGTGGACAAAAACCACACGAGCGCGCCTGAATCGTTGTACGCGATCTCAACATGTGCGCAGCTGCTCAGTGAAGCCGCCGAAGAAGCAGGCGATGCCGAGGCACAGCAGCGCTGGTATGATCGACTCTTCGCCGCTAACGAAGCACTCGCCGCGGAGTACCCGGATAGCAAGTACACCGCCGATGCGCTTATCAATATCGGTAACAAGTACTTCAACGCCGGTTCGGAGGAAGGTATCGAGCAAGCCGCACGTATCAGCCTCTATCAACAGGCAATTGATCACTACCAGAGAGCGATTAACACGCCCGGCATCGGCACCGAATCGAAATCGACAGCGCAAGGCTATCTCAACGATACCGCGAACGCCCTCGCTTACTACGAATACGATGTGGCAAATCTGATGCTGACTGAGGCGAAACTCGCAAGTGGCGATGAACAGAAAACGAAGGTTGAAGCCACTGTCGAGGCGTTCAAGAAGATTATTGAAGCCTACCCGACCAGCAAGTATGCCGACCTCGGTCTCGTGCAGATCGGTGAAGCCTACATGGTGTTGGCAGACGGGGATGATGCATATTTCAACGATGCTTTGGAATACTTCAACCGTCTCTGGGCAAAATATGAAGTCAATAAGCCTGCTGATGTAAAAGTCAATAGTGCGCTCACGTATGCTCAGAACCAGGTCCAGGTCATCCTGAGTTATATGCGAGCAAACAACCTGGAAATTCGCGAGGGGGCTGACCGCGCTGGCGGCGGCGAATAATCGCCAGAATTTCCAACTGCTTACAGCCCCGCTCTCCTGAGCGGGGCTTCTCTAAACGCTAAAGGAGGATGCCGTCAGGTATCCTCCGTTCTTATGAACTCTCCTGAATCCTGAAACCCCTAATCCTGAAAATTCGCGATTTAGACGATGTCTGAGGAGCCTGCTAAACAGTGTATGATGAATTAATAGTGCCACCGCGCGTGCTACTCGGTCCCGGACCGAGTGAAGCCAATGCGCGGGTTCTTAAAGCGATGACAACCCCGATGCTGGGGTACTTAGATACCAAATTTGTCGAAGTGATGGATGACACGGTGGCACTGCTCCGCCAAGTCTTTGGAACCGAAAACAGATTGACTTTGCCAGTCTCAGGGACTGGTACCGCAGGTATGGAAGCAGCACTTGCTAATGTTGTTGAACCTGGCGATGGTGTCGTTGTGGGTATCAACGGCTACTTTGGTGAGAGGATCGCCAACATCGCTGCACGCTGCGGCGGTGTCGTTACAACTGTAGAAGCCGAGTGGGGCACACACATCCCCACCGAAAAGATTGCCGAAGCCGTCGCCAAGACTTCTGCACCGAAACTACTCGCGTTGGTGCATGGAGAGACCTCTACCGGTATCCTGCAGCCCTTGGCAGACGCAATCGAGATCGCACACAGCAGCGGCGCACTCTTTCTCGCTGACTGCGTAACCTCTCTCGGTGGACAGCCTGTGGACATGGATGCACGCGGCATTGATATTGCCTATAGCTGCACACAAAAATGCCTCGCCGGCCCGCCCGGACTCTCGCCCATCAGTTTCAATGAACGCGCTGTTAATGTGATTCGGAACCGAAAAACACCTATCCAGAGTTTCTATCTCGATATGACACTTCTTGAAAACTATTGGCACGGCGAAAAACGGAGTTATCATCACACGGTTTCGATGTCAATGATTTACGCCTTACGAGAGGCACTGCGCGTCGTTTTAGAAGAAGGGGTGGCGGCGCGTTATGAACGACATGAACTGAACGCCAGCGCGCTTCTCGCAGGCGCAAAAGCGATCGGATTGCAGCCCGCAGCGGAAGACGGTTACCGCGCACCTATGCTAACCACACTGCACATCCCCGACGGTATTGATGACGCGACCATTCGGAAACGTTTAATTACGGACTACGGGATAGAGATCGGCGCCGGTTTGGGAACCTTTGCTGGAAAGGCGTGGCGAATTGGACTGATGGGTGAATCTGCTAACGAGCGGAATGTCATGCTTGTTCTCAACGCATTAGAGAAACTGCTGATTGAGTTCGGGCATAGCGTGGCACCCGGTACGGCTGTTCAGGCAGCATCGCAGGTGTATTAGCCATCAGCGGTCAGTCATTATCTGACCGCTGACGGCTAACCACTATTCCCACTCAATCGTGCTTGGCGGTTTTGAACTAATATCGTAAACGACACGGTTGATGCCTTGCACCTCATTGATGATCCGATTCGAGATTCTCGCAAGCACATCTGGGGGTATGCGCGCCCAATCCGCTGTCATCGCATCGCTGCTGGTGACTGCCCGGAGTGCCACAGCGTTTTCGTAAGTGCGGGCATCTCCCATCACCCCGACACTCTTGACAGGTAAAAGCACAGCCAATGCTTGCCAAATCTGGTCGTACAAGCCTGCCGCTTTAATCTCAGAAATAAAAATCGCATCCGCTGCGCGGAGTATCTCCAAACGCTCATAGGTTACCTCACCTAAAATGCGGACAGCAAGCCCAGGGCCAGGAAACGGGTGCCGTCCAAGGACATGTGATGGCACATCTAACTCTGCCCCAACGGATCGCACCTCATCCTTAAACAGTTCCCTGAACGGTTCAAGCAATTCAAACGGCATATCGGATGGCAGCCCGCCAACGTTATGGTGCGTCTTAATTGTAGCTGATGGCCCCTTGACAGAGACGCTTTCTATGACATCAGGATAGAGCGTCCCTTGTGCAAGAAAACGGAAATTATGCGGCATCTCTGCCACCGATCGTTTGAAAGTTTCAATGAACTGTGCCCCGATGACCTTCCGTTTCTGCTCCGGGTCCGTAACCCCTGCCAACCCACCCAGAAATGGCTTTACGGCATCAACAGCGACAAGCGGAATGCCGATCTGTTTACAAGTTTTGATGACCTCAGCGGCTTCATTTCTTCGCAGGAGTCCATTATCCACAAAGACGGATACGAGCGCGTCGCCTATCGCCTGATGGAGCAGCGTCGCCAACACCATTGAATCAATACCACCACTGACTGCACAGAGGACGCGTTCATCACCGACCTGTTCCTGTATTTGCGCTGTCGCGCGTGCGATGAAAGCACGCATCGTCCAAGTATTCCGGCACCCGCAGATCTCTCGCGTGAAGTTCGCCAAAATCCGGTCAGCATCTTGCGTATGCTCCACCTCCGGGTGGAATTGTAAACCGTAAAACGCGCGTTCGGTATCTACCATAGCAGCGATAGGGGCATTCTCCGTCTGTGCGATTGTTTGGAAACCGATGGGAGGTGCCTCAATCCGATCACCGTGGCTCATCCAAGCAGAAAAGCAGGAAGAGAGTCCCTCAAAAAGCGGATCCGTTTCGCTAAGCACTTGAAGGGGGGCGTGCCCGTATTCGCGTTCAGTGGCCGGATGGACTTTCCCACCCGCTAAGAGCGCTGCCATGAGCTGCATGCCGTAGCAGATACCTAATACAGGTATGCCGAGATTAAAGAGTTTCGCATCAATTTTCGGGGCATCCGTCTCATAGACACTTGCAGGGCCGCCACTGAGAATGATCCCCTTTGGCGCGATAGCCTCTATTTCGGGTAGCGTCAGTGTATACGGGTGAATTTCGCAATAGATATTTTGCTCGCGGACGCGCCGGGCAATCAGCTGCGTGTATTGCGAACCGAAATCCAAAATGAGAATAGTCTCTTGTTGTACGGATGCTGTGTTGTCGGTGTAGTCCATAGGCTTGTAGATTCGGTGTTTGTCTATATAGCGTCGCCCTCTTTTAGTGGATTAGGCGTTGCTTCGCAATCAATAATATCGCCAGTCTGCGGCTCAAAAATTACACCATAAGAACCGGGGGGCGCGAAATCAATATCACTTAACATAGCCAAGCCAGTATTCGCGTCCTCTAAGTAGTAGTACCCGTGATGCGTGTGTCGCGGTGTGTTGATACATCGCACGTGGTAGCAGTGGTTGTGGAACTGAATTGTATTTCCGTAAATGATAATATATCTGTCGCCAAACAGATTCATCGCGATCTGATGGACGACATAAGGATCTACATGTTGCACTATTTTTCAGTTAGTCTTGATGATAACATCAATCCTGCGGTTCTTTTCTTCTTTGTCCGGTCCATCCTCAACAATAGGTCGGGTCTCTCCTAAACCAACTGCGGTAATCCGTCCTGCATCTACCCGCCCGTCCGTAGTGAGGAATCTCTTAATTGAATCCGCGCGCCCCATACTTACAGTTTGATTGACCCTTGCATTCCCTAAAGAACTGGTGTGCGCCTCGATTCGGACCGGATATTTACTGAATCCAGCCGTTCGTAGCACTTTTGCAAGCTGCGCGAATGTCCCAATAAATTCCGGTCGGATCTGTGTACTCCCATAGGCAAACGCATTGCCACTAATACGGATGAGGATACTATCGCGTTGTTGTGTGACGGTAGCATTAGGAATCCGCTTTGCGGCGAGCAGCAAATCTGACTTCGCCGATGTTACCCGCTCTGCACCTGCAATGGCGCGTTGTAGGTAATCTCCTCCCTCCGCAGCTGCTTTAATCGCGTTGTCATATTCCTTAGCAGCGAATGCGGACTGCGATTTTTCGTGCGCCGAATTTGCAAGTTCATAAAGTTTTGCTTCCAGCTGCGGCACCTGTGTCTCAGCCTGCGCGGCGATCTCCTCACCCAAACCACTGATAGCCTGTCGTGCGCGTGCTATCAGCGTATTTAATTCCTGCTGCGCGCGTTGCCTATATTCTCTCACCTCCGCAGTTGCGACAGCCTCATCGGCGGATTGTCGCGCCTGTTCTGCGAACTGTAGCGCCTGCTCATAGCGATTTACCTCCAACGCCTTTTCCGCGCTTCGCAGTTGTCCGATCGCCTCTTGCAGCTGCTGCGGCGCATGTTGATTGGCATTGAGGATTTGCGCTCGTTGGATGATAACTTCCGTCTGCGCGATTGCGATCTGCGCCTTCGTCTTTGCCGTCACCTCTGCTTCTCGTTTTTGCACCGCCAATTGGTAAAGATCATTTACGAGTGTCTGGGCATCAGTCGCGGCATCTTCAGCATCAGGAAACGCCTTTTGTTCAATAAGATTCGTTATTGAAGCGACCGCCGCTTGAACGCGTTCATAGTCAGCAGTCTCCTTAATCGCAGGATAAATATCTACCGTAATATCCACGAGCAACTCTAAACCGGCAATCGGGGCACGAAGCTCGGCTTGACGGAGTTTTGTTCTTAAATCCGTGAGTTCGGCTGAGAGTTGTTCTACCTGTTGTTGGCTCTCATTACCTGATCTCAAAGCACGAGCAAACTGCTCTTCGGTGATCGCTTGACGGATACGTTCGATTTCGAGTTCATACGCCTGTATCTCTATGGCCTGTTGATATATCTGTTCGCGGATAGAGACGACCTTCTGCTTCGCGTGGTGTTGTCGTGCTTTTGCGGTAGTGATCAGTGCCACCAATTCCGCCTGATACGCGAACTCATAACTTTGCGGAATATCCGACGCCTCTTGCGAGTTCCGAGCAAAACTCATCAGTTTCACTGCGCGTCCGTATTCCTCTGGCACCAAAGATTCGGCTTCCAATTCTGCTGCATCATTAATGGCTTGTTGCCCGTCTTGGAGCTGCGTCGCCAGCATAACTTCATCAATCTCTGGTTTAGTACATCCAAAAACGACGAGGCAAGTGCATAAGAGTAGCCATCCGTAAAATTTCATGAGTCGTCCCCAACGGTTAGCGTTTGACTATTTTAGTCGTCACGCAATGCATCAAGTTCTGCTTGTATCACCGCAAGCCTCTCGAGCACCTCAGCAACACTCTGTTCGCCGAGCGTGAGTTGCGCTTCTGCCTCTTCAACGAGTGCTGCTTCGCGCACAGCAATAGCGGTTTCAGTTGCGATGCGGGCATGGAGATATGCACGCAGCGCCAGCCGATATGCCTGTTCCGCATCACCAGCGTTCATCGCATTTTCAGCAGTAGTAAACAACTCTTGAGCCGTGCTGAGCGGTGTCCCTGCGGTCTCCTGGGCGCCCATCGTCTCTGCCGAGGAGAGCGCGATCTGCGCGTTTTGCATTGTTTCTACGGCGAGTTGTTGCAATTGCCCGCCGCACCCGAACAATCCGAGCATTGTCGTTAAGGTGATGAGGTAGATTATCCATCTCATGTCGGTCTTTTCCTGTCTGTTTTGCAGCAAGAGACTGCTTTAAAATCGTGTGAACATTCGGGAATTTTGGAGTAAAAAAGCCTCGCTTGGGTGGCGCGCAATGCAGCACCCTAAGGCGAGGCTTCTCGTCGTTCGTTCCTGGTGCGGAGGTCTTCGCTAAAATTCAGGACGCTCTGTATAGACACTCACCTTCCGGCGATACTTGTCTTTCCGCTCAAACCATACATATCCATTAACTTTCGAGTAGAGCGTATAATCATTTCCAAGACCGACGTTGTTGCCGGGGTGTATATGGGTACCACGTTGCCGGGCGAGAATGCTCCCTGCGGTGACGTAACTTCCAGAAAACTTCTTGACACCGAGTCGTTTGCCGATACTGTCGCGCCCGTTTCGGGTGCTTCCGCCGCCTTTCTTATGAGCCATTAGATTCTTCCTCCACCGCGCCGATTGCGGTAATTTTCACGCGTGTAAACGATTGACGGTGCCCTAATTTGCGTTTGTACCCCTTACGTCGTTTCGATTTGAACACAATCGTCTTTTTCGTGCGTGCTTGTTGAACTACCTCGCCTGTAACGGCGGTATTTTCAAGGTAGGGCGAGCCAGCTTGCAACTGACCGTCATCATCGACGACAGCCAAGACAGATGGGAATGTAACACTTTCTCCAACACCCGCGTCAAGTTTTTCAATATCAATCAAGTTTCCCACTTCTACGCGATGCTGTTTCCCACCGCTCGCAAAAACTGCATACATTTTTCAACATCACTCCTTTCTGCTTAAATTATACCCCAAAAACGCATCAATGTCAATTTAGATTACATTTTCTCTCAGAGCGATTCAATTGTCCATTTTTCAATCGAATTTTCACCCCCAGGCCCAGTAGGTTCGGTTTTGCGGTGTACTCACCCAAATGCGATCTGCATTCCTAACCGAACCGGATCCTCAAAAAAAAGACGTGAAATCCAATAATTTCTTAAAATTGAATGGCTCTGCATTTTCTCTAAAGCAGGCAGAGATCAGTTTAACGGGTTAATGATACACCAACCCGTTCTTTTCACTGAAAACTGACTGTTGACAACTGATAACCTTTTGCCTTAATCCAAAAACAGTTCTTCACCCCTGCCGACGAAGATCCGATAATCCTCAAGGTGCAGATCGGCATCCGCTTCCAGCGTTAAATCTAATTTCAACGACTTCTTGAGATCCCGCAATTTATTCGCCATCTGCGACTTGATATGCGAGACGACATAGTCGTTAGCGATAACGCGCAGTTCCGAGTGTCCCGACTGATTATGCGCCATCTTAATCGCACGGAGCAGCTGAATGACGACGGTCTCGATGGATAGGACAGTGCCATGTCCATCGCAGTAGGGACATTCTTCCATAAGTAGCGTAGAGAGACTCGGACGGGTGCGTTGGCGCGTCATCTCAACGAGTCCTAAATCTGAGAAATGGAGGATGTTGGTCCGGGCGCGGTCCTTCCGAAGCGCTTCCTGTAACATCTTGAAGACCCGCTTGCGATGCGCTGCCTCTTCCATATCAATGAAATCAACGACGATAATCCCCCCGAGATCACGTAATTGAATCTGGCGGACGACCTCTTCAACCGCCTCAAGGTTGGCACTGAGAATGGTGTTGTCAGGATCAGATTTCCCGACGAACCGTCCTGTGTTGACATCAATGGAAACCATGGCTTCGGTCTGTTGGATGATAATATGACCACCACACTTGAGCCAAATTTTCTCACTGAGTGCTTCTTTAAGTGCCCGCTCAACACCATAGGCATCAAAAAGGGTTGTATCGTCCTTATAAAGCGAGACCCTCGGTTTCAAATCCGGCATCACAGAAGAGACATAGTCCATCGTTTCTTGATAGCCCGCCTTTGAGTCAATGAGCAGTTGCTTGACATCTTTGGTCAGCATATCCCGGACAATCCTGTTCGTAAAACTCAGGTCTTTACTGACGAGACTCGGAGCGGATTTCCGCTTGGCACGCTCACTGACCTGCTTCCACTGGTTGATGAGATATCGGATTTCGGATGCAAATTCGGTTTCGTTTAATCCCTCCGCAGCAGTCCGTATGATAAAACCGCCCTCAACATCCGCCTTAACCGTCTTTGCCATATTGCGCAACCTATCTCGTTCAGTGGCGGACTCAATCCGGCGTGACACGCCGATATTAGAGGAATTTGGCATATAGACAGCATAGCGTCCCGGAAGTGTAATGTTACTCGTAACACGCGCCCCCTTTGTCCCGATCGGTTCTTTTCCGACCTGCACAAGAAGTTCTTGCCGCTTTGAGATGAGGTCGCTAATGAGAAATGGGAACCCGCGCCCACCACGGGATTGTTTAGCAGGCTTTGCTTTCAAATCCAATGTATCAACATCTTTGTCAAGTTTCCGGTTGCCATTCACATTTTCATCTTCAGCTTCATCTTCATTAGCACTCTCGTATTTGAGATCAGAAATATGTAGAAAGGCGTGCCGGTCCAGCCCAATATCAACGAAGGCTACCTGCATTCCGGGTAAAACGTTCTCGACTCTTCCTTTGTAAAGATTTCCCAACGTCTGTGCCGCTGCTTTCCGTTCAATATAAATTTCATTTAGCACCCCCTCCTCAAGTACCGCACAACGTGTTTCATACGCATCATCAGAAATAAGTATCTCCTTTTCCATTATTACCTCCTATCGTGCCTTTTTTAAGAGGCACCTCGGTTCATATTGTCATGTCAAAAATCGGCAGCGTTGCAAAAAGTCGTGAGGGCTACAAAACAGCGGCAAGTATACGGTTGCCCCCAAATTCCCGTGTCGTGAGACGATACTTCCGTGTCTCAGTGCTCCGTTATTTCAAGTGAATTTGGCATAGATTATAGCAATTTAATCTCGGCTTGCGAGCTGTGCTTTACAGCCTCGGCGTCAGGGTTACGACGGGTGTTATTAGTTCACCCATTGAAATGCCACCGTGCTGGAACCCTCCTTGAAACTGCCGTTTATACTTATAAAAATCGTTTGGATAGACGAAATAGTAATCGTCTTTCGCGAGAATGTAATCCTTACTCGCGGTTTCCGCCGGAAGCCGATATTCCCCTGGATTATGGAGATGTACGGCTTCGTTCTTTTCGCAGCCGAGGTTCGTGCCGATTTTAAACCGGAGGCTGGTGGTGGTCTCGCGGTTACCACGTGCACGGGTGGCGCGGTTGCAGAAGACCGACCCGTGGTCGCTGGTAAGAACTACAGTTGCGTTCTGCGCTGCAACCATACGCAAAATATCAAAAAGTACGGAATGTGAAAACCAAGAGCGCGCGAGTGCCCGGAAAGCGGATACATCAGGGGCGAGTTGTTGTAGAACATCTGACTGTGAACGTTGATGCGTCAGAATATCAATGAAGTTAACAACCAGCGTCGAAAGTTCGACACGTGTATTCGCAGCGACTCGCTTTTTGTAGGTGTTTCCACCTCGCGCGTCAAAAATCTTGAAATACTGAGGGGCTGATTTTAACTTGACGCCTCTGCGATTAAGATGTTCGCCAAGGAGCTGCCGTTCATAGCGATTCGTACTTGTGTCGCCATCAGATTCTTCTTGCCAGTACTGCGGATAGCGTTCCGCGATCTCCGCGGGGAATAACCCACCGAACAGCGCGTTCCGTGAATACATCGTTGCACTCGGTAGGATTGAAAAACTATACTCACGTTCAATAGAAAAATAGGGGTACAGGAGCGATTCCACTGCCAGCCAATGGTCCAAGCGAAAGCAGTCAACCACAATAAAATAGACGGATTTTCCGGCTTGAAGTTGGGGAATAACGTACCGATCCAAGATATTAACAGACAGTGGCGGGGCATCCGAGCCGCCAGCGACCCAGTTGGCGTAATTCGCTTCCACAAAATCGGAGAACTCGGTATTGCACTCCTTTTTTTGCCCAAGATGTGTCTCCTCTAACCCACCGTCGGCGAGCTTTTCAGACACTAAATCCCACTGTAAGAGTTTGAGGTAGATATCCACCCATTCCTGCCAACTGGGCTCGGAATCTTTCATAGTACGGATCGCATTAAAATCCGCAGTGTACCGGCTCGGGATCTGATCTACCACGATCTGCGTCTGATCAAGGACACGTTTGAGTGTAGAGACGATCTGCGCAACACCGATCGGTTTTACCAGAAAATCTGTGACCTGTTTACCGAGGGCTACCTCAACAAATTGTTCATCGCTGGATTGCGTGACGAGAATGACCGGGATTTGCGCGTTAATCGTACGGATCGCATCAAGCGTCGCCATACCATCTTTACCCGGCATCACCTGATCGAGGAGTATCGCACTGTACTGCGTATCGCTATTCGTTAAAAGCGCGATGCCGTCCTCGCCATTTGTGACAGGCGTGACGGTGTAACCTCGTTCGCGTAGCACGCGAATGTGCGGTTGTAAGGCTTCTATTTCATCGTCAATCCATAAGATGTGATGTGCTTGTGCCATACTCAAGTTGTAAAAATGCGCAGTCGCGGTTCAGAAAAGCAGAACGAACCGTCTCCGCTCCTCTCTTTACACCACGCGTTAATTGGTGTTCACGCGACCGGCAATCGAATTTCAAAAGTCGTACCTTCAGGACTCGTTTTAACCATGCGGATACTGCCGTGATGATACTCACGGATGATACGTTGTACCACAGTTAATCCAAGCCCCCATCCGTGTGTCTTCGTAGACATCCCCGGTTCAAAGATTTTTCGCTGATTCTCACGGTCTATACCGCTTCCGTTGTCGGCGTACCGTATAACAACATCGTTGTGTCGCTTGTCGTGCGTCGGTTCAATCTGAACCCACCCATCCGCTTTATCCATAGCGTCCAGCGAATTCCGTATCAGGTTTTCAAACACCCAGTGCAACAGTTGGGCATTTGCGAGGACAGGTGGTACTTCGTGTAGCATCAGTCGAATTTCAACGCGTCGGCTAATGTGTGGCAACCGTTTCTCAAAGTACGCTTGGACTTCTTCAAATATCTCAGCCATGTTCACTTCGGTCAGTGGAGGTTGCGTGCCTATCATACCGAAGCGGGCAGTTGTTTTCTCTAAACGCTCCAGATCGTTTTGCATGCTTTCGGAGAGTTCAGCGAGTGTTGCATCGCCTGTTTCTCTGCTCCGTTCATGCAAGAGTTCTGCCCATGCCAACAGTGATGAAATCGGCGTCCCGAGTTGATGCGCTGTCTCTTTAGCTAAGCCACCCCAAATTGCCGAGTGTTCATAAGACTTGATCCGTTGGTAAACGAGGAAACAGACAACCCCGAATACTAATAAAACGAAAGGTACCATGAAAGGCACCACCAACCCATAGTACGGTTTGCTCTCATAATAGAAATAACCGTTGTGACTCTCCGGCGTTGTTACAATCATCGAGGATGCGGGTGCGTTCTGAACGAAGATTTGCGCCCGTTCTTGTTCCTGCACAGTCGCGTTATCCGCGATGACAACATCATCCCATATCTGCCATTTTTGTGGTACGCCAGCAGTATCAGTTATCACAAACGGTAAGTGCGCCATTTCGCTGGGGTCAGCATCACCGTAGTAAACGTATCCCTTTAGCTGCCTATCTTCAAGGAGCATGGGTATTTCGCGGGGCGGATTCTTTTCCCGCATGCGCGCTAATGTTGCCGCCAGCAAAGTCTTCTCATCTTCTGTCAACGAAATTTTCTCATCCGCGTTTACTTTTGTCGTATCCAAACTGTCGATTTTTGCGTCCAACTCTGGGTCAACGCCTCGCGCAACCATGACGTTACCCTCGGCATCCGTGATAATAAATGAAAACGCGCGCGCTCTGTCTATGGCAGATGATTCCTGTTTTACGATCTCATTTAGTTTCTGTTGTAACTCCCGGTCCTCAACACTCGGAATGACCTCCGCGACATTGGCGAAGATGTCTATCTGTGCCTCTATGTCCGCGTTCAGCTGCGAGATCTGCCGCGTGTAATAAGCAAATCCAAATATGAGCGTCCCGAGGCCAACGATGAAGTAGACGAATATTAAACGGGTGGTTGTATACCTTGGAATAATTCGACGATTCAACCGCAATTTCGTATTCCTCCGTACAACTCGGACGCAAACCTCAACATTAATAATATCATCTTTAAAAGGAAATTGCAAGCCTATTTTACTCCAGAGCGATTTATAGTAGATCTTAGAATTAATGAGACATTGTAAACTGGGGCGGTTAGCAAACCGCACCATACGACGCGGACCCAGGTCCGGTAGGTTCGGTTTCCTAACCGAACCGGATACGACGCGGACCCAGGTCCAGTAGGTTCGGTTTTGCGGCGTACACGCCCAAATGCGACCTGCATTCCTAACCGAACCGGATACTCCTCGGAACCCTTGATGACTTCAAAAACCTCTTGAGTCCCGTAGGTGTTTTTGCTTGGGTGTTTCCCTTAGGTTGAACGGATACCCCAAAACGCCGAAAAGTAACACAAAACCCAGCCCACCCCATAGATGGCACGCCAAACAGAAAATCGAGAGAAACCCAACGCCTTAGCCGTTTACGGGCACCTGAGGGGATGAAGTTGGGTTTCACTACGTTTTTGGATGTATAGGACAACAAGTTGGATTTTGAGGGTATTGGCTGCTTTCTTAACACCGTTCAACCCAACCTACGGGACTGTAGGAGCGAGCTGCGCTCGCGATCTTGCGTCGAAAGGTTAACAGCTGCCAACCAAAACCAATATCGGAGCCGAAAACTAAATCGCCCTGAAAGGACATATCATTTGACTTTTTTCGACAAATAGGGTAAAATAAAATTAGGGGTTATAAGGCGTATTTTTTTATGTTTACTGTTGCGTTAGCGTTCGGAATAAATTCGCAATTATAATTGGAAGGCAACGCAACTTAAAACGAGAATCCTTGATGATTAAAGCAATTACATTTGATTTTTGGCAAACCCTTTATGCAGATTCTGAAAAGAATTGGCGAAAACGTCAAGCAATACGTGTTGAACGGTGCCACGCTTATCTGAATAGCCGTGGCTATGCTTGTAGGTTAACTGATGTGGAATTCGGACTCGAAGAGGCATACAATTTAGTGATGACCTTATGGCATCAACATAAAGGGGTCTCAGTAAAGCGATGCATGCAGCGATTTGCGGAAGTGCTTGAGATTCGGCTTGAAGAAGTCGATCTCGATCAATTAATCGAGTGCCTTGGTGCTGCTTTCTTAGAGGCACCGCCGCGTATGATAGCGCATGTCAAACCTGTCGTTTCTCGGTTGAGTGAAAACTATCCGCTCGGAATCATTTCAGACTCGGCCCTGACTCCGGGGAGCTTTGCCCGGAAACTGATGGCGCGCGATGGTATTTTGCAATTCTTTACAGCTTTCACTTTCTCCGATGAAACAGATTATACGAAACCCCAAGTTGTCCAATTCCATTCAACACTGACAGAACTGGATGCCAAACCTGCGGAAGCAGTCCATATCGGTGATATTTTCCGAACGGATATCGTCGGAGCAAAAAACGCAGGAATGAAGGCTATCCGCTTTTCAGGGTTCAACAAAGGAGATGGAGATGACACACTCAGTGATGCTGTTGTTGATGACTATAGAGAATTGGAAACCGCCATCATTGAACTGTCAACATAGGGAACATTACGGAGAAAGAAATGAAAAACGTGTTGGTCACCGGCGGTACCGGATTTATCGGTAGTCGAGTCTGCACCGCGCTTCACGAACAAGGCGATACAGTGCATGTGTTATCCCGAAATCCTGAGCGCGCAGAAACAAAATTGAAATCAGCAAGAACCGTTTATGGTTGGGACCCTGAAACCGAGAAACTGCCTTCGGAAGCCCTATCGGACGCAGTATCGGTCGTTCATCTGGCAGGTGAAACGATCGCGGGCAGATGGAACGCCGATAAAAAACGGCGAATACGGGATAGCCGAATCCTTTCAACGCGGAATCTGGTCGAATCGTTTGCGGCAGCAGACACAAAGCCCGATGTACTCGTCTGTGCCTCCGCAATTGGATACTACGGGGACAGCGGTGATGAACGTTTTACGGAAGTTTCGCCAGCTGGCACCGATTTTCTCGCGGAAGTCTGCCAAGAATGGGAGTCGGAAGCCCAAAAAGCAACCCATCTCGGGATTCGGGTCGTCTTAGTTCGGATCGGGCTTGTGCTTGGGTTAGGGGGCGGACTGCTGGCGCAGGTACTTCCACCCTTCAAAATGGGAGTTGGGGGCATACTTGGTAGTGGGCGGCAGTGGATGTCTTGGATTCATGTTGATGATGTCGTAGGCATTGTGCTGCACGCTTTAGAAAATAGCGAGATTCGGGGACCACTGAACGCAACCGCACCTACGCCTGTCAGAAATACAGAGTTCACAAAAACACTCGGTACTGTACTACGGCACCCGACGCTGTTTCCCGTTCCGACGTTTGGTTTGAAACTCATAATGGGCGAATTCGCCGACTTCGTCGTACTGAGCCAGAACGTGGTTCCAGAGAAAACGGAAGTGAGCGGCTACGAATTTCGTTACGCAACGCTTGAATCTGCTTTGCAGGATTTGCTATAGACGCACAGTTTATGATGATTCGCGATGTCCTCCTCTCTGAATACGGAAAAACTTCAAGTATACCGTCCCCGGTGAATCAATTGATGACCGATTTTGCTGTCGGTTTTCGAGACGGACGCGACATCAATCTCGGTGTCGGATATGTCAATGAACGGACAATTCCGCACCAACAGATTCAAATTGCCTGTGAAAAAGTTCTCGCTCACCCCGAAAAGTATCATGCCGCTCTAAATTACGGCGGCGCACAGGGGTCCCCTAACCTGATTGCGTCGCTCAGACGGTTTCATATTGAGAACCGCATTGGCGGTATCACTGAACACACACTAAATAACCGAGATATTGTTATCGGTGCGAACGGCGCAACGAGTTTGTTGGAAAGCATCACCCACTTGCTCCCTGCTGGTATCATATTTACCGCAGACCCGATGTATTATATCTACTGCAACGACTTGGAGCGGAAAGGTTTCAAGGTTGTAGCAGTCCCCGAAGATGACGAAGGACTTGACACCGAACGTCTGGAGGCAAAACTCGCGGCACTTGGTAATGAAAAAGAGGCTATCCGGTTTTTCTACGTTGTGACGGTAAATAACCCCACCTGCACAATCCTGTCCAACACCCGTAAGCAAAAACTGGTCAATATTGTTACCCGACTATCCTACGAAGTCGGTCAGAAAATCCCACTCTTTTTTGACAACGCCTATAGCGACCTTGTACACGACAGTACCGTCGAACCTTTGGTGTCCGCCTTATGCTACGACACACTCGGCATTGTCTACGAAGTCGGTACGTTGTCAAAGATTCTTGCCCCAGGGCTGCGCATTGGCTATCTCATCGGCTCTAAAGGTCCCTTTCTCGACAGTATCATCCAGCGTACAAGCGACATCGGTTTCAGTGCACCGCTAATCAATCAGGAGATTGCAAGCTACCTGCTCGACCACGGTATTGAAACACAAATTGAGAAGGTTAATAACGGCTACCAACAGAAGGCGAAACAGGTGAAAACATGGATGGCAGAATTGCTCGGTGATAATATTCAGGTATGCCGCGGTGGGAGTGCTGGATTCTACTTTTATTTGACACTGGCAAATGTCGCGACAGGTGCAAACTCCGACTTTTTCAAGTTTCTAACCCGAACCACTGGACACGAAGCCGTCGATGGTCCTTCGGATGCCCAACACCCAAAAGTAATCTACATTCCCGGCGAACACTGCGTCCATCCAAACGGCGATATGGTTGAGGTCGGGAAGCGGCAGCTTCGCATTTCCTACGGGTTTGAGGAACTCCCTCAGATTCACACAGCGTTGAAACTCATGAAATCCGCGATAGCCTATAGTATCGAATTAAGCAATCATTATGAACTACAATTATAGAAACAAGCATCAACTTGCGATTGCTCTCAAAATCCTTTAAAAAGTTGATTTTCTTCAAAAAACAATGTATCCTATAACTAATCTATAGAACAAGCGCGTTTTTTAATTCTAACAAATATATTTACTTAATTTATATGTGTATGTTATAATATCCGTAGTGTTAAAAATATAAAACGTGGTACTCGGTAATCAATAGCATGCAAAATGGAAGGAATACCGAATTGCAATGGTCTGACTTTTATCCGGAAAACTGTCCACCTGTAGAAACTGAACCCGCTTCTGGAACTGTTTATCGACTTGTACGACGAGACCCAGTACAACCGAAGGATTTCATACCACTTTTTATTGAAAGACCTGGATTCTTTGAGAATAAATCAATCAGCGAAGTTTGTCGGGGTTGTGGAGTCTCTGTCTGTAGAAATCTACAAGATATTATGAAACTCCAGAAAAGTAGTGGAAAAATGAGAAAAAGACAAATTGCGGAAGGTGAGCTCAATCCAACTTTGGGCGTGATTCAACATACACCATCACGAACGTATAAAACTCATCATACGTGGTGGGTCCCCACTGGTGAAAAACCTTGGATTGTTTTTAACGTAATAAGTGAATGAAGAAACAGACAGTAATTCAGAAAGGATGTAAAAAATGGTTGATACACTCAAGGTACCAGATTTAGGTAGACTTGAAATCGTGGAAACCTATGCCTACTATGATGAACCTATCCTATTTTCCTGCAAAAATGCTGCAGGACAGTTTTATCTTGTTGTGGCTGCTGATGAAAATGACCAATACGAAACGTGGCTTTACGCTAAAGTTTCCATTGAACGCCTCAATCTTATCCGGTCTGACATAATTGACCTCCATGATGCCTTTGCTGATACTGAAGATGGCAGTGTGTTTCAAGTAAGGTTTTCATACGACCAAACTGAACCAATAGCTAAATCCGTCCCATCAAATCAAATTTCTGAAGATATGCTTCCGATCCCTGGAGAATATCTCGAACTTGAAATTGACACACTCCCATTGCTAAGCAATGCAGAAGAAATAGCAAAATCCAGAAAACAAGAAATTCTTAATAAGGAAATTGAGAATGCGATTGAAAGATAAAGTTGCGTTATTCGCTGGTGCCGGTTCAAATATGAGCCGCGCGACTGCGTTACTTTTCGCACAAGAGGGCGCGAAGGTAGTCCTCGCCGCACGTACGACAGAAACAATGAACGAAACAGCAGAACGCATCCGTGCCAACGGTGGCAATGTGCTAACGCATCAGACCGATTTGACGGACGCAGCACAGGTAGACGTGCTGGTTGACGCTGCCGTAGCGGCGTTTGGTGGCGTTGACTGCCTTATCCACGCGGCGGGCGGGTTTTTCTCAACGGAACACGATATTACGGAGATGGAACCGGCGTATTGGGACGGTGCGTTACAAAACAACTTGCAAACACTGTTCAACCCCATACGTCGGCTTGTCTCGATTTTAGAGGCACGCGGCGGTGGATGCCTAATTACTATCTCTGCGGGTGAACGGGTACGGCAAGATGCGAATAGTGCATACGCTGTTGCGAAAGCCGGAATGGTGGCGGCAGCAAAGAACCTTGCGAAGGAGTTATATAACAAAAACATTCGGGTTCATGCGTTATGCCCGGGTATAATTTGGGATCCGTTGCCAGACGGAGCAATCGCGCCAGCATCAGCACAACTGGAACGGCTCGGTAACCCGATTGATGTCGCCTATGCAGCACTCTGGCTCTGCTCGGACGAGGCGGCGTGGGTCACGGGATTGGAGTTAACGATTGATGGTGGCGATTCACTGTTTATTGATTCGCCGATTCGGCGGGCGGTTTTGGAATAGCAGGGTTAGGTTAAAAAGTTTTGATACAAACAGGCAAGGGCGAGGCACGGAGACCTCGCCCTACAACAAAAGTCGTTGGCTTACCACTGGACCTGACAGAATTCTTCGTAATCAATCAACTCATGGATCGTGGGATTTTCACCGCACATTGGGCAGCTGCTATCTTGACGGAGTTTCAACCGGTTGAAATTCATCGTCAGCGCGTCAAAAAGCAGCAGCGTTCCGATTAAGGAATCGCCGATGTCCAAAAGAATTTTGATCGCTTCAACAGCCTGGATTGTGCCGATGATACCGGGAAGGACACCAAAGACCCCTGCTTCTTGACAACTCGGTACCATTCCCGCTGGCGGCGGTTCGGGATAGAGACACCGATAACAGGGTCCTTTACCGGGATAGAGGACGGTAACTTGCCCTTCAAATTGGAAGATGCTGCCGTGAACAATCGGTTTGCCTAACATAACGGATGCGTCGTTGAGGAGGTAACGCGTTGGTAGGTTGTCGCATCCGTCCACAATCAGATCGTATTGCTCCAGAATCTGGAAGGCGTTTTCCGAGGTAATCCGTTCATTGTGAGGAACCACTTTGACATCCGGATTCATCTCTGCGATAGTGGCTTCTGCGGATTTCGTTTTTGGGATACCGATGTCGCTGGTGCCGTGTAAAATCTGGCGTTGCAAATTACTGAGATCCACTACGTCGTCGTCGATGATGCCAAGTGTGCCGACCCCTGCCGCAGCAAGATAGACACCAACAGGGGAACCAAGCCCTCCCGCCCCGATGAGCAGCACTTTTGATTCCAGCAGCTTCGTCTGCCCCATCCCCCCGACCTCTTTGAGGATAATATGTCGGCTGTAGCGTTCAATCTGTTCGTTGCTGAAGTTAAACATCTTATGCTCCCAAATTGGAGAGGAGTTCCGAAATCGGTTTATCCGAATTCGCTGAGATTCGCAGCGCGAACCGTTCGCGTGCGTCTTCGGAGGTACGTTCCACCGTGAAATCGTCACCACCGTACATCTGTTGTAGGACAGGGGTCAGGTCCGCTTCAATAGATGCAGCGACTTCCGATGTATTCGGCGCAATATGGCGGTTGTTTATCATGAACAAGAGGTCACCACCGTTGAAATGTACCGCATTTTCCAACTCTGCCGACGCCTCAAGTTGCTCGCATTTGGAAAGCACCTCTGCAAGTGCTTGGCGAATCTTATCAGCGTTATCCCCTTCAACTGCATGCTTCCGGTTGTAGAGGAAACCGTGTTCGTGGTAAGCGTTATCAATACTATAGTTGGCTTGTTTCAAAATCAACAACACACCCGGGCCCGCATCAACGTGTGAGTAGTCAGCGTAGTTCAGGTAATCGTCCGAATCCGCCTCCTCCATCCAGCGATTGAAGACTTTGATGAAGTTGGTGTAGTTGATTTTGCTCTCTTCGGTTGTAAAAACCTTGACGTTAATCTGTTGTAGATCCATTCTGCTAAAAAATTTCCTTTCGTGAGTGAGTAACAAAGCAATTGGGGGCATATCCTATAAAAAGAAGCACTGAGATATATCTATTCGATCGAGAGTTCTTGGATGTTCTGCCCATCAATGCTGACAACGGTAACTTGTGTCGCGTCTAACCAGAGAACCTCCCCTTTGCTATTACAGACACAAACCAAGGCGTACTCGCCTTCCTCCACATCAGCCAGCAAGTTCCCAAGGAAGACATTCGGTTTCGAGGATTGAAAGACACCAAACCCGGTACCGAGAAGGTAGTAACGTTTGCCGGTTTGGTTATGTTTAACGATTGTTGCCATCTATTTTTTCCTAAGCGTATTCTGTTTCATTGTTGCCAACCTGCTTTGCTTCTTTATTATACCGCAAGTTTGCATGAAAGTCAATTTTTATTCTGGCACCGTTGGTACCTCTGCCACATGCGCGTTTTGTAAAGTATCGGCTTCAAAATTAGCGTTTTCGCACGCCAACGGCT
Organism: Candidatus Poribacteria bacterium; assembly: GCA_965200345.1. Taxonomy (GTDB): domain Bacteria; phylum Poribacteria; class WGA-4E; order WGA-4E; family WGA-3G; genus WGA-3G. The sequence continues at coordinate 5,800,050 of OZ241378.1, read as the reverse complement.
TGATTGAAAGTTGATAGCCCAATGTTTTGAGAACGATTCCCAATGCGTCAATGAGAGGCGTATCCTCGTTGGATAGCACCTTTGAAAGCATTTCAGGGTCCATATCGGCCTGCTTTGCCAACCTGGAAACTCCGCCCTGTGCTTTAACAACGGTTTCAAGAGCCCTTAGAACTACAGCAGCCCCCCCGTAGATATAGTAGTCGTCAAGAGTTGCCTGGAGATAACCAACCGCCCTCTCCCGATCAGCCAGTTTTTCAATGAGGTAATCACGCCATATTCCCATTTTTCTCATAAGTGTGTCTCCTTGTATTCTCGCCAATACGTTTTTGCCTGCTCAATGTCGCGGGTTTGCGATGACTTGTCACCACCACAAAGCAAAAGAACAATTGTGTTACCTATCTGTGCAAAATAGATGCGGTAACCCGATCCAAAGTGAAAACGTAGCTCAAAAACACCTTCACCAACGGACTTATAGTCGCCAAAATTGCCTTCTTCTAACCTCTCAAGCCTTGCTTGCATTCGATCTTGCGTGTTTGCCTCTCGAATTGATTCCAACCATTCCGTGAAAGGTTGTCGACCATTTGGCGTGCGGTAGATTTGTATTTCTCGTGGATGTACGTCACGCATTATCGATTTATTTCGCTGACTACTGTGGCGCAGGTGGGTGCTCTGCTACATGTGTTTGCCTAATATTGGTGTTAAGATTCAAATTTTCGTTTTGTAGTGGTGCAATTGAAAGTTGGCAGCCGAGTGCTTTGAGAACGGTGCCAAGCGCATCAATCAGCGGTGTCTCTTTGTTGGAAAGCATCTCTGAAAACGCCTGCGGTTCCATATCGGCACGTTTTGCAAGTTCGGAAACGCCACCTTGTGCCTCAACAACAGTTTCAAGTGCCCTTAAAACGACAGCAAGACTCCTGTAAATGTAGTAGTCATCCAGAATTGCCTGAAGATAACCAATCGCCTCATCTCGATCAGCAAGCACTTCAATGAGGTAGTCGCGCCATATTCCCATTTTTTGCATTAGCGAGCCTCCTTGTATTGCAACCAATATTCTTTTGCACGTTCAATGTCGCGCGTCTGTGATGACTTGTCCCCGCCACAGAGCAAAAGAACAATTGTCCTACCTACTTGTCCAAAATAGATGCGATAACCTGCCCCAAAGTGAAGACGCAATTCAAAAACACCCTCACCGACAGATTTGTAATCACCAAAATTGCCATCTTCAAACTGAGCAAGCCGTGCACGAATTTGTCTTTGTGTCTTTTGATTCCGAATCGATCTCAACCATTCCATGAAAGGTTGTCGACCATTTGGCGTGCGATAGATTTGTATTTCTCGTGGATGTACGTCACGCATTATCGACTAATTCATTTCCCCTGGGCAACTTTTGGTAGATTAAAAAAGCGATTGCCTGACCCGCCCGTTTCGGGCGCGGGCGGCAATCGCCTTCTTGTGAAACTGAGTTCTGATGAACCACAATCTTAGACTCTACTCACCCTTCCGAACAGTAAGGCGGTAATGTTTGCCGACCTTCTTGGTGTCAACGACCTCATGTCCATCGTTGGTGAGACTCACCGGTACGTTCTCAAACGGTTCACCCTCATCAATGGTAACCTCAAGGAGTTGACCGATGTCCATCGTCTCTAAGCGAACCTTTGCCTGTACATAGTTAAACGGGCAGGCGACACCTTTCAGATCAAGACTATCCACGATTTCCTCAACGGGTTTCGTCTCCTTGACAACCCTCGGCTTCCGTGCAGGGCGCGAACGGCGCTTTTTACGACGACTCTCTTCCTCTTCTTCCTGCTTGATGCGCATACGATTATAAACGTTATGCGATTCTTCTACAAAGAGAGTGGCCTCTTCAACCCGACGGTGTGCCAATTCGTGATCGAACGTAGAGATATCCTCTTCCATTGCCTTGAAGATATGCGCACCGTAACCCGGGAAGAAGTTACCGGGTTCAAAGAAGTGCGGGCGGAATTCGTTGACGGTGGTCGCGTCGTCAATATATTGCAACCCGACCGTTGTCAAAAGTCCGTCTGCAGCTCTGACCATCGCATTAAAAGCCAACGCCGCGGAATCCTGATATTCACCCTTCTCCAAGTTCAAGCCAGATTCATAGATAAGCCGATCCGCTTCTTCTAACTTCATGGAGACAAGTGCTACGACCTCTCCTGCACACTCACCGACACCTGTTTTGAGTTGGTAATCTTTCGTATCGCCAGTGTCCACATAGAATTCTGGTGCTTCCTCGTAAGTCGGAATCTTATCGTACTTAGATAAAATGGTCTTGATTTCCGCTTTACCGAGCCGTGCGACGTAATCGGTGAAGGATTCTTCCTCATTTCGTTCCACCGTGTACTTACCGGTTAATTCCTCAATGAACGCCGGAATATATTTGCCGTGGATTTTTCCAGTGGCAAGTCCGTAAGAACTCGCATTCTCGATCATGTGTCCACCGAGGAGTACCTGATAGAAAGGTGCAATATGCTCACCCATCCGGCGTGAGGAACCGAAGAAACCAATATTCGCGACGTGGTGCTGTCCACATGAATTCGGGCATCCGCTGATCTTAATCCGAAAGTCTTTGATTTCATTCTGCACACCGGTTTCAATGAAATAGTTTCGCAGGTGCGCTGCCAGACCACGTGAAGAAGATACACCGAGTTTGCAAGAGTCCGTACCAGGGCAAGCCGTAATATCAACCATAGACTCCGCCCCCGGGTCACCGAGACCGATTTCTTTCAATTCGCGATAGAGTGCTGGCAGATCCGTCATCGTTACCCAGCGGAGAACGATGTTCTGCTCGACTGTCGCACGGATAGTGTCTTTAACGTATTTCCGCGAAATATCCGCCAAATCCCGCGTCTGATCTGCGGTAATATCGCCAAGCGGTAGCGTAATCGTCACAAAAGCGTAGCCGGGTTGACTCTGTAACCGTACATTAGATTGATACCACTCTTCAAACCCATCAGGTTTCGTAGTACCGTTGAGCTGCGTCGGTGCTTTGAGAGGACTCTCATCGTAGGCATTTAAATTATCCAAATACGCTGTCCATTCGGGGTCGTGCCGTAGCGTTTCACGATCTTCAAGCACCAGTTTACGGAATTCTTCAATACCGTATTTGGCGATGACAAACTTTAAACGCGCCTTATTCCGATTTCTGCGTTCACCTAAACGGGTGAAAACTCTGCAAATTGATTGTGAAATTGGCAGGAGTTCCTCTGCGGAGACGAAATCATCAAAGACCTTCGCCTGATGTGGCACCGCACCAAGTCCGCCACCGACATAAAGTTTAAAACCGCGTTTGACTTCACCCTCTACCTCTTTAACGGCAGCAACTGCACCGATGTCGTGCATATTTGCTAAGCCGCAAGCGTGCTCTTCACATCCAGAAAATGCGATTTTGAATTTACGACCAAAGTCTTGGGCATCCGGGTGCCCCAAAAGGAATGCAGACAACGCCTTAGAATAGGGTGTTACGTCAAATGTTTCATCTTGGCACACACCACTAAGAGGGCATGCTGTGACATTCCGCACGACATTACCACACGCTTCTTTTGTTGTGATGTCAACGCTTGCAAGGCGACGCATCAACTCAGGCGTGTTGTTGATATCCACGTAGTGGTATTGTACATCTTGACGGGTGGTGATATGGATGATGTTATCCGAAAATTCTTCGGCAACATCCGCGAGCATTTCGAGTTGTGTCGCTGTAAGCCCACCGAACGGGATCTTGACACGGATCATCTGCGACCGGTCATCGCGCTGTCCGTAAACCCCGTGCCGAAGTCTAAACTCGGTAAAGAGGGTCTCTTCAACTTGACCGGCTTGGACCCGACCGAGCTGAATCTCATAAATTTCAATTTCGCGGGCAACATCTGGCGGAATAGCCGATGTATCGAAGGGACCCGCGTATTCAATAGCCATCCTGGCCTCCTTATTAACCTCAAATTCGTAGTGTGCCTTGATTAATGTCCGATCGTTTTCTATTCAGGCGAAACTTGCAAGCCGATATTGCATAGGATCTCCGAGCAGAAACTCTTTAAATAGTATAGTATACCGTAAAACAGAATAAAAAGCAAGCCTAATTTTCAATGCACGGTGGGCATCCCGTGTAGATGCCCACATTTTAAAACGGTAGGGATCGGAAAGCAGATCAATCGGCTTTAAGGGCAGCCCAGGTCGTTGTGAGCTTACCTGAAGGCTCGACATCAGTTGCTGTGCCTAATCCTTCAGTCATAAGTACTTCAATATCATCAACGCTCAACGCCGTATTGAAGATCACAACGTCGTCAATGATTGCGCTGAGAAACTCACCCCACTGACCATGCTGCCCAGTTTCTAAATAGATGCCTATTAAAAAGGGTTTGTCAGTTAACGGGTTCCTTCCTATGTTCGCGCCATTTACACCAGAACCAATCTCGTCAGCATCCAGATATACGCCAAACGCTTCACCATCCCAAGTAACAGCAACATGATGCCAGTCTGTATCTGGCTCCCAAGCGGCATCTACATAATGAAGCGTAGCCGCTGGGTCATGCGTGTGATGTCGGATGATATTCCCATCCCACCAAAATCCAGGTGCCCAATCATCTTTGGTTATAACACCCATACCACCCCCGGGAACCGCATCTAATTTAAACCAAAGGGCAATCGTGTGTCCGCCGCCAACGTTTAAAGTAGCGTCGTGCGCAATTTCGACGTAATCATCCGAGCCGTCAAGACTCAAAGCACTGCCAAACATGCCATCAACCCATTCTGCACCACCGTGGATTGTGCCGTTATTGCCCTTCCCAGAGGAATCCTCGGCGACATCACCACTCCCCTCATTAAAGAGCCACACGCCGACAGCAGTTTCAAAGTCAATTTCAGCGGAACTGATACCTACAAACATCAGGCTCATAACCATGAAACTCATACATAATAGTTTTAATCTTGCGACCGTAGTTCTCATCTTTTATTTCTCCTTCATCACTTTCAAAGTGATATTCAGTGAAGTATTAACTGGCTATAGTTTACGGTAAAAAAATCAAAATTGTCAACACAAACTTAAATAGGACTTACGCATTTTGCCTTAAAGTCCCCTGATAAGGGGGATTTAGGGGGTTAAATCAGCAAAAGATACCTTTTCTCTATTCAATTTGCGTAAGCCCTGTTAAAGTTAAATGTCCGTCTCTGGTGCGTCCCCCCAATCTGGGATTGGGAGCAATTCACCGTCTCGTAGCGCGGATTCATGTGCGACAAATCCGGGGGCACAGTATCGAACGGCTTCCCAAACATTGACCCGCGGCAATCGCTGTCGGTTGACAGAATCCACAAATTCGTGTACGAGATAAGCGTGTGAACCGCCATGTCCACCGAGATCCGCCGCGAGTGCTTCAGGGAGGGACTCGTGCGTTTGTGAAGGCTGGACGATTTCTCTTTCGCGTTTACCTGCCCAAACGCTACCTGCGAGACTCTGCTCGTAACTGCCCTCTGTCCCGTAGATACCGCTGATGCGTTCGGATCCAGGATGTCCAATCCGCCGGAACTCACAGATTTGCATTGTCGCGCCATTGCTCATTGTGAACAGCCCGACCTCATTGGAGAACGGGTTTTTGTGAATAGTATCTGTCCGAAACCAGTCATCGTTTGGATAGATATACCCCTGTGCTGAAACCGATGTCGCGTGTGCTTTCATCACAGAGATCGGGAAACAAGTTGAGTGCGTCGGATAGTACATGGGAATCCCGCCCATCTTGTCGCGTCCCCACTGCGCACCCCACCGATTTTTTGCCACATCGTAGAGTCCGTGATCCATATCGTGAAAGTATTCGGCGCGGCAGTGAACAAATTCCCCAAACGCACCCTCCGCCGCTTTCTGACGACAGAAAACCGCCTCCGGACGGAAATAACTCGTCTCGCCGTTCATGTAGATCATGCCGGTCCGTTCAACGGTTCTGACAAGTTGTTCACATTCATCCAACGATACAGCAGCCGGAACAGCAGTATACACATGCTTCCCTGATTCCATTGCCTGAATCGCTTGTGGTGCATGTATCCAATGCTGTGTAATAATCACAAGTGCATCCAAATCCGATTTGCAGATCTCATCAAGACTCGAATACGTTTCGGAAATCTCAAACTGTTTTGCCCATTTCGACAATCTGTCTTCACGCAAATCACAGAGCGCAAGCCGATGCACATCTGGATGCGCTTTATACGATTGAATAAACGACGGTCCGAACATCCCTAAGCCTACCATCCCGACACTGATACTCATCCACTTTTCTCCTTCAACACTGATAATATAATGACGAAAAAATAGCATGTATTGAGAATACTGTCAAGCATATTTTCAACTCACTTACCCCCATTTTTTTCTGAGGTATAAGATTAGGGTTTGTGAGAGGGTATAGGTACGAGAAACCCACGCTAATAAATGTCAAAAAGCGTATCCCCTCTACATCGAGGATCCGTGAAAAATGATAGGAGATACCCCGGATGCCAAACGTCAGAAATCACGCGCTTGATGACATTTATGACCGAATATCGTTTTTGGCGACCATTGAAGGTTTTCGCCCACCGTGTCGCCGCCTTCTCATAACTGAGAAATAACAAGCCGTAAGCCACGCACGCCAGCAGCCATAGAACGGCGACACGGGGGTGTGTAGGTTTCTTCAAAACGAGTTTGCCGAAACCAAAACACGACTTGATGTCTCGAAACCCATGTTCAATCTGCATCCTGCGTTTGTAGCAGTGATAGAGTTGATGTCCCGAGACGTGGTTTGAAATCAGATACATCGGGTCTTTGAATCCATTATTTCTGCGGACGTAGAGTTGAAGAGGTATCTGATGCGTCGCGTGGTAAAGCACGTCTCCATAAAACTTATTTTTCAGGTCATCAAGTTTCTTAACACTGCCTTGATAACGGATCCCGACGTTGCGGCAAACCCGCATGATAAACGGGATCTCTCGGTCTTTGAGAAACTTGATGACATATTTCCCACGGGCGAAACCGCGGTCAAAGACGAGGATCGGTGGCTTTCTATGAGTCGCTTGAGAAGTGATAGAAAGTCGATAAAGTTTCAGGCAGAAGCGTTGAATAATCTCGTTATGACTTTTATACTTCCTTGATTGTATCTCCTCATCTTTATAGATAAACCAAAACACAGGGATCGCTCGGTGGCGAAAGGGCATCGCCGCAACGATAGCCTTCCAACCGTCAATGAGGTCGGTCTCATCAACAAGCAAGAGGAAATACCGACCTGCTTTGATGCGCAAAAGACGCCCGACAATGAAACTAAACCATGCGTTCTGAAGACGTGGCATAGGCAACGGTGTATCAAGGAAACGCAGCAGCCGTTTCTGTTTCGACTTTTCTGTTTTCACAGCAATCGGTAAACGCGTCGCGATTTCATTGATACGAAAGGTTTTCGCTGTGCAGACCGCCATGACAGCTAACAACAGATTTCGGAAACTCGGTTTTTTCAGACCAATGGACTTGAAAAGTTCTCGAAAATGCGTTATCATAGTTTTCGGATTTGCCCGGTTCGGGGCATATCTGTTTTTCATAAAATACCTCCTTACACTTTTATCAGTCGCTGATAAGTAGTGGGTCGTAAGGAGGTATTTTACTATAATCTCACTGCCTTTCCCATACATTTTCAATCAAATACCTGATAACACAATGCTTCTCTAAAAAATGGGGGTAGGTGAGTATTTTCAAAGATATGTGTTGACAAAACCGTAAACAGTCTTATAATAAAGACAAAGCCTGTTTTAGGGTGTTACAAGCAAGCACAAATTTAAATTGCAAGTTTTCCCTATGGGCAGACCAAACTTCATCTATTGGAAGGAATAATAAAATGGCATTAAAAGTTGGCGTTGTTGGCATGAGTGGCATCGGTAATAACCATGCAAATTGCCACGCGAATGACGACTTAGCGGAACTGGTTGCGGTGTGCGATATTGTAAAAGAGCGTGCGGACAGCGCGGCGGAACGTCTCGGTGTAAAAGCATACTATAGCGTTGCAGATATGATTGATGGCGAACCTGACTTGGACATTGTTGATGTCGGCACGGGTGGAAATGAGAACGGAAGCTGGCACTACGAACCGACAATGGAAGCACTTGATAAGGGGAAACATGTTCTCGTCGAAAAACCGATTTCCAACGATATCGGACAAGCACGAGAGATGGTCGCGAAAGCCACGGAAGAAGACCTTTATCTCGGCTGCAATCTGAACCACTATTTCACGCCGCCCGCGGAGCAAGCGAAGAAATATATTGACGATGGACATATCGGGGAGCAGGTTTATTGTCTTCACAAAATGGGATTTGCCGGTGGTGAATTCAACTATAGCTACTCAAAAGCCCCACGTTCTGATGGTTTTCCCTACTTCCACGTGAAAGCGTTCCTGTCGCACCCGTTTAGTGTGATGCGCCATTTCTGTGGCGACGTGACGCATGTGCAAGCTTTTATGGAACGTCCGCATTTTAGACGCGGTGCAGGCGACCTAATGGTCTCTATTAACGGTATTCATCTCCGGTTTGAGAACGGATGTATCGGTTATCTGCTAAGCCAACGCGGTGATGCGACCTTCGGTCTCGGTGGTTGGTGGAGTGTCGAACTCGCTGGCACGCGTGGCACATTCTGCATCGAGAATTGCATCGAGAAGGTAACATATTGGCCCTCCCCGGGCGCGCCTGATTTCTCTGGTGAACCCGTTGTTACCGAATCCGGCATCACCGATTTCGGTCAGACCTTCCCGTTGCGGATTCACGCGTTCTTAGAAGATATCACAAACGGTGTGCCCAAAGAGCAACTGCGTGCCTCCGGCAGAGATGCACTTGCCGCGCTTGAGTACACTTGGGCTGCGATAGAATCTTATGAACAGGGCGGTATTCTCGTGCGTCCGCATCCGCTTCCGACGTTAAACGGATAATTGTAGTACAGGCGGCGCAATAGCTGCCGCTACAGAAGGAGAAATTACATTTGAAGTTAGGAGCAAATTCGGTGCTGTTCGGCGGTTACGATATGGAAACCGCCTTCAAGCACATCGCCATGGCTGGTTACGACGGCATTGAACTCTCTGCGATTGACGGGATGAGCCAGCATCTCGTCCTCGCAAACTGGCAGGAACTCGCTGACGATATTAAAGGTTTTGCAAAAACCTACGAACTGGAGTTGTTAGCGATGGAGCAACCCTCACGCGACCCAGAGAGAATGGAACTTGCATTCCAAGCGGCAGCTGAGATAGGCGTTCCCATTATCAACTGTGGCCCCGGCGGGGCATCGGACGATGAATCCAAATGGCCCGAAGTGGTTGATTCATTGGGAAATCTCTCCGCACGGGCAGAACATTATGGTGTGACACTCTGTGTCAAAGCACACGTCGGCGCGAGCATCTACAACACACCAACAACCCTCCGTGTGATGGAAGAAATCTCGTCGCCAGCATTCGGGATTGACATGGATCCGTCGCATATCCACCGTGCAGGCGAAAATCCTGTCGAGGCAATCGCTGCTGTCGTTTCACGCGTTAAACACGTGCATATCCGAGACTGCAAAGGGATGGAACGCGGTCCCGGTACCCCTGAATTGCAGGCGAATGGACGTGGAGACATCGACCTTGTCGGCTATATTCGTGTCCTACACGAAAACGGCTATACCGGTCCGCTGAACCTTGAGGTCATCGGTGCGCGGGAATATAACTTAGAACAGTGCTGCACGATTGCTGCAGAATCGCGTGGGCACATGCAGGCATGTTTGCAAGCGTGTGGTGCACGCTAATTCACGAATTGAGTAGGCGGGTTAATAGCCTGCCTACTCGTGAAATTTTCTAAATACATTAAGTATATCTCTTTGAAGATACTTTGCCCCAGCTAAAATAGGATGGAGGCGAAACGCGATGAAAGATAGAAGACTGTTGACTGCGCTCCTGATGGGCATCGTTTGCTTTGGTTGTGGATTGGAGAAAGCTACGGACTACAATAGGCGTGGATTAGCAAAGGCAAAGCGTCGTGAATACAAAGCGGCGATTGAACTGTATAGTGCCGCTATCCGCTTGGATCCTGATTACGAAGTTGCCTACAACAACCGGGGGGTCGCAAAGAAACGTCTGGGTGAATACGAGGCAGCGATCGCCGATTATGACACCGCGATACGGTTGAATCCCAGTTTTGCGAGTCCTTACAACAATCGTGGGATTATAAAGAGAAACCTTGGAGAATACGAGGCAGCGATCGCCGACCATGACACTGCCATCCGTCTGAGACCGGATTACACATACGCCCATTACAGTCGCGGGGTCACAAAGGCGAAACTTGATCAGCACAAAGCGGCGATCACGGACTATGATACCGCGATTCGGCTCAATCCTGAGTATACCATAGGCTACTTCAGTCGGGGCATATCTAAGACAGCCCTCGGAAAATACGAGGCAGCGATCGCCGATTATAATACCACGACCACGTTGAGCCCGGAGGCCGTTATCGCCTACTACAATCGGGGGAATGTCAAGAACATATTGGCGGAATATAAAGCGGCGATTGCGGATTATGACGCTGCCATTGCACTTGCCCGTAAGGGTGATGGCGCGGCTGCCTACTTCAATCGTGCTATCGCAAAGAAACATCTGGGTGAATACGAGGCAGCGATCACCGACTATGACTCCGCTATTGGGTTGGCCCCCAATGACGCAAATGCCTATTTCGGTCGGGGGTTGGTAAAGAAAACTCTCAATAAGACTTTAGAGGCGCTACAGGATTTTCAAACTGCTTTGGAACTCGCAGCACAAGTCGGCGATGTAGCACTGAAAGATGATATTAAAAGTTTTTTAACTCAAGACGAATCAAATTCCGAAGAGGCGCAAGCAGATGTAAAGTTGAAAGATGATGTTGAAAGTTTTTTACTCCAATTTAAATAATGTGTTCATAGCCGCGAGAAGTCAACCGCAATTGATAATCTCGCGGTAGGCACCTACACCGCAGAAAGCGCGGTTGTTCATCAATATTATTAGTGCATCCACCGAATTGCCCTGCTACTGAAGCCGAATTTCTGATAACGGAATACCGCTGTTAAACATCTGTATCGGTGGAATTTCCTCCTCCACTTCTGCCAACCCACATAACCAGTTCCATGTCAATTCACCCCTGCGCCGGTCGCGGTAGGATTCTATCTCCGTTACGTACGGATGCCTTCCTTGGTGCTGATAAGGCGGAATCTCATCGGACTCGCGCACCCAATCCCGTTTGGGTATCGTCATTCGGTAATAGGAGAACTTAATCATCCCGCGTCGATCGGCATTAAGTTTCGGACCCGCTTTATGCCAGATACCGTAGCGCGTCATCGCAACGGTGCCTGCTGGAACGGTCAATGAAAGTTGTCCGAGAATATCACCATAATGCGCGATTGCTTCTCTATCCACGAGTCGCTGGTGCGAACCCGGCAATATCATCGTCGGTCCATCCTCAATTTTCACCTCTTTCGGGTAATAGTAGCACTGGAGATGTGTAATGCCGTATCCGTACTCGGTGATCCCGTCAGAGTGCCACGTTTGCCCACGATGTGGTGCCTCAAAGAGATGGTGGTGTGCGCTTGTCGGCACGAGAAAATTCGCACCTAAGAGTGAACGTACAACCCCCGCAACCTCTGGATGGAGCAACACATTCCGACGAAACTCATCTGTGAGTACAAAATCGTTGAGACGTCCGCCGTCTACAGACTCACATTCCTTATTGAAATCCAGATCAATGATGTTCTCTAAGGTGATATAACCGTTGTGGATAAATTGCATAACCTCGTGGTCGTTTAGCGTCGGTTCAACGTTAATCATTTTGTTCTTCCTTTAGACATATTTCTCTAAAATAAACTCATAAGTCAAATAGGTGTTATCAACATCTGTAAAGTTATAGAGTTCGGGGCGCGGGAATTGGACGATCCGCCAACCGTCGTTAACCGCATCAAGCACTGAGGCATAGGGCGCATCTTGCGAGGGCAGCACGGGTTCGTCCGGCGCGGCTGCGTCGTACAAAGCCCAGCCGCCAAGCGGTGAGCGCAAGTTCGTCGATTTGGAATAAAGATAGAGAATCAGTTGCTTTTCTGAATCCAAGATGACAGCCACACCGCGCAGGTCAGTTTCAGTCAACTCGCCCGCGTTGAGTTTTTCGACACAATTATCAAGCCATTTTTTTAGCGCTGATTTCACACAAATTTCCCCCTTCATTGCGATTATTATCATTGTAGCATAAAAATGAAAAATATGGTATAATAGTTGGTAGATTATAGCATTATAAGGAAAGGGCTTTAGTATGAGATTGGAAGGAAAAGTTGCGATTGTTGCTGGTGCTGCTTGGGGTGGTATCGGCGCGGCAACCGCCTATAAATTTGCTTGTGAAGGTGCGAAAGTGGTTGTGAATACGCGTCGCCGAGAGGAAAAACTCGCTGAAACCGTCCAGCGCATCCAAGATGTTGGCGGAGAAGCAGTCGCAGTTATGGGTGATGTTGCTGATGAATCAACCTGGCAGGCACTCGTCGACACTGCTCTATCAAACTACGGAAAAATAACAACGCTTGTCCACAACGCGGCGCACTCCTATACGAAAAAAGCGATTGAATTTACGATGGAAGAATGGAACGAAAGTCTCGGTGTGACGCTCGGTGGGCCGTGGCTCGGTGCCAAGTACTGTATCCCAGAAATGATTCAAAACGGTGGGGGTGCTTTGGTCTTCATCTCTACTGTTAATGCCACGATTACGAATCCCGGATTCGGACTTTATGGTGCTGGAAAAGGTGGCTTAAACGCCTTGACACGAAGTATTGCGCTCGATTATGGCAGAGAAGGTATCCGCGCAAATGCTATCGCCCCTGGACAGATTGTTGGAGAACGCGGTGAAGCCTCTCTCGCTGAAGATGATTTGGAAGAACAAGCCTCGCGTGACTGCTATCCAGTTGGACGCTACGGAAAACCTGAAGATATCGCCAATGCTGCACTCTTCCTTGCATCCGACGAAGCAGATTTTGTTACCGGCATCGTCCTGACAGCAGATGGAGGTTTGACGCTCCAATCCCCAGAAGCACTCGTACGCCCGTCCTTCCGCCTCCGCTGGAGAGACGATATCCTGGTCCCACAACCGAAAGGGGACACATAAGACAAATTCTCACTTTTTTCAGGAGATACAAAATGTGTGGACGATTCACCCTTGCAAGCGATACCGAAACTATGAGCCAGATCTTTCTCGATTTTGCGATGCCGATGAACTTCTCCCCGCGCTACAACATCTCACCCACACAAGATGTGGCCGTTATCGCGAATACACCAACTGATACAGAGATACACCCAGAAATGGGGCAGGTAGAATTCTTTCATTGGGGACTCATCCCATCTTGGGCGAAAGACCCGAAAATCGGAAACCGGATGATTAATGCCCGTTCGGAGACCCTCGCGGAAAAACCGTCTTTCCGAAGTGCCTACAAACGTAGACGATGCCTCATCTTGGCGGACGGCTATTACGAATGGAAACAGGTACCCGGGGACAGACGTAAACAACCGGTCTACATCCGTTTTCAATCGCAAAAACCGTTCGCACTCGCCGGGTTATGGGAGATATGGCAGGTGGAAGGGATGGATAAACCGCTCCGTTCCTGTACTATTATTACATGTCCACCTAATGCTCTATTGGAAAAAATTCATCACAGGATGCCCGTGATTCTGCCGCAAAACGCTTATGCGGAGTGGCTCGCGCCAGATGAACGATCAGCGGATAGCCTCCAATCACTTCTTGTACCGTATTCCGATGAAGAGATGGAGGCGTACCCAGTGTCAACGTTTGTTAATCGCCCGACAAATGACTCGCCAGAATGTATCGCACCATTTGAGGTTACGCAGTCTTTGAACTGAATGTCTATGCAATTAGCAAAGCGTTTTTAACGCTTACACCGAGACAGAAAATAGGAAAGGAATTATGTCAAAACCGAGTAAAGATCAGATGCTTTATATGTATCGCAAAATGGTAGAAATTCGTCAATTTGAGGAAGCCGCCGGGACGCTTTATCAGAGTGGTCAACTCCCCGGTTTTTTGCATCTCTATATTGGTGAAGAAGCTACAGCCGTAGGCGTTTGCGCACACTTGCAAGACGATGATTATATCACCAGCACACACCGCGGGCACGGTCACCTGATTGCTAAGGGTGGTAAACGCGACCGGATGATGGCAGAACTATTCGCGCGCACGACCGGCTATTGTAAGGGCAAAGGCGGTTCAATGCACATCGCTGATAAGGAGACAGGGATTCTGGGTGCCAACGGTGTTGTCGGTGCGGGAATTCCACTCGCCGCTGGTGCTGCGCTCTCCGCGAAACTCCGCGGCACGCAGCAGGTCGCCGTGTCCTTCTTCGGCGACGGTGCGACGAATCAAGGCGTATTCCACGAGACGCTTAACCTCGCTGCCGTGTGGGAGCTGCCTGTCGTTTTTGTTTGTGAAAACAACCGATTCGGTATGGGAACACCCCAACACGAGCACCAACGGGTAGAGGATATCGCTGTCCGCGCCCCATCTTACGACATACCTGGTGTTACTGTTGATGGAAATGACGTGCTAAAGGTTTACGCTGCAGCAGATGAAGCTGTCGCGCGCGCACGCGAAGGTAGCGGACCGACACTCCTCAACTGTGATACCTACAGGTTCCGAGGACATCACATCGGTGATCCAGGTACCTCCTACCGCGATCGCGAAGAGGTTCAAGAACAGGAACGCCAACGCGATCCTATCCGAAGGCTTGCCGAAATCCTCACAGAAGAAGAAGGTGCAACGCAAGATGAACTTACGGCACTGGAGGAAGAACTTGCAAACGAACTCGAAGCGGCCCTTGAATTTGCTAAGAACAGTCCGGAACCGCTGCCCGAAGATGCCTTGAATGACGTTTACGCCGGATCCATCCAACCATAAACAACCGATTCTCGGTAAATGTCGGTAAATGTAGGCGCGGTTGAAACCGCGCCAGAATCAAGTCAGATAACAGGGAGGCTTAAATATGCGTCGCGAAACCACGACAAGCGGAATGTCTCCATCAGAACTCGCGGAATGCAGGGAAAATCTCAAACGCCAATGGGAAAATCGTCGAGTTGACAAAGAACTGCTCCAACGCGCATGGGAGACGGCGCGTCGTCTCGCCATCGTACTCTATCGAGACTTTGGTGCAACGAAAGTTGCCGTCTTCGGCTCCCTCACTGAACCGAAACGGTTCAGGCAAAATTCAGACATCGATATCCTTGTCTGGGGGATCTCATACGACAAATGCCTGGACGCGCTCTGGGAAACAAAAGGCTTGGATCCTAAATTTAAAATAGATATTATCAATTTTAAATCCGTTGACCGTTTATTCCGTGAGCGGATTCTAAGCGAAGCTATCCCTATTGATAAAGCCGGAACGGACGCTCTCACACTGGTAAACGCATCGGACCAAGAAAATGGAGAAACTTACAGAGTAAATCGCGACGAACTTATTCAACGTATCACTGATGAACGTACAAAAATAGACCGGACTGTCGGCAGGGTTGAGAGGGCCTTAGAGAAAATTGATATACTTCCAGTTGATGCAAGAGAATTCATTGAAAGAGCTCTTGCCGCAGATCTTGCCGAAGTTTACACAGGGTTTGAAAAAATTTTTGAACGAATTGCTAATGAAATTGATAAACAGTTACCTAAAGGTGAGCGGTGGCATACCGATTTACTCACACAGATGGCGGAACGTTGTCCGGAACGTCCACCTGTGATTTCTGAAGGTACCCAGCAGACATTAGAGCAACTTCTCAGGTTCCCTCATAAGGTTAACAATATCTATGGCGATGAATTGATTTATGAAAAAGCCGAAGAACATGCGAAGTCAATCACGGAACTATTTACAGCGGTTTCTGAAGATTTAGACACGTTTATCAGTTTTTTAAGCGAAACCCACGAGTCAGATGAGAAACCATGAACCCCCAAAATCACACGGTGTCACATGGAAATCTATCGCCATCACGCTCGTGTTGATTCCGTTTAATTTCTACTGGATTATCGCGGGGGAAGTTGGACTCGTCGGTTATGCGTTAAATACTTATGCCGTTCCATTCTACAACGTCGTTTTTGTCGTATTCACCTTTACCCTCCTCAATCTCGCCGTTCGCCGCCGTCTATTCACCAATGCGGAACTCCTCACGATATACATCCTGCTCAGCACTGCCTGCGCTTTCCCGTCCATCACCCTGATGACGATTCTCGTCACGACCGTCGGACACGCCTTCTGGTTCGCGACGCCTGAAAATGAGTGGAAGCAGCTTTTCTGGGATTATCTACCGAAATGGCTGCTCGTAGACGATCCGAAGGTCTTGGCAGGTTACTACATAGGTGAAACCAACCTCTCTACGCTGGATATTCTCAGCACATGGATAGTGCCAGTGCTTTCGTGGGCAGGGTTCATGACGGTCTTGGTCCTCGTGATGCTGTGTATCAGTGTCATTTTGCGGAAGCAGTGGGTCGAACGCGAACGACTCGCTTATCCAATCACTCAGATTGCATTTCACGTCACACATAACACAAAATCGCTATTTTCACACCGTATCACGTGGCTCGGCTTCGGCATCGCCGCATCCATAGCGATCCTCAACGGCTTCAGTTTTCTGTATCCGACACTCCCTGCCTTGCCGATTAAGCGGATCGGGGGTTGGCGCGGATTTGGACACCTGTTCACAGAAAAACCGTGGAACGCCATTGGCGGTATCAGTATGTCTTACTACCCGTTTGTCATTGGGCTTGGACTGCTGATGCCGCTGGACCTCTCGTTCTCCAGTTGGTTTTTCTTTATGTTTTACAAGGCACAATTAGTATTCACAAGCGCCGTTGGGCTGTCCAGCTTACCCGGATTTCCATACATTGACAGACAATGCTTCGGTGCTGCTATCGGGATTTTCATCTCTGTGTTAGTCTTGAACCTCCGTCATTTTCGAGGTGTGTTCCGTATTGCGCGTCGCCGTACAGGCGAGGATGCCAATGAACCGGTTTCCTATAGGTTCGCATTGTGGGGTATCGTTGGCGGCCTCGCGCTGCTCTTTATCTTCTCCAAGCGGATCGGTATGTCACTCTGGCTGATTCCGATCTTTTTCGGCATCTATTTCATCATCGTCTTGGTGCTAACGCGGATGCGCGCGGAGCAGGGATTTCCTGTGCATGCGATGGAGAACATGCCGAACCATCATATCCTCGTTGACGGTTTCGGCACGCGGGCGTTAGGCACGAACAATCTCGTCGCCTTGACACTCTACCGTTGGTTCAATCGGAGTTACACAAGCAATCCGATGCCACATCAGTTAGAGGGTTTCAAGCTCTCGGAACGTTCCGGAATCTCAACAAGACGCTTGTTCTTCGCACTGTTAGGCGTTTCAGGGTTCGCTGCGGTGATGGTCTTCGGCGTGATACTCTATCTCTTTTACACTTACGGTGCTTTGAACATGAGCGGTAGCAGTAGTTGGTCAACAGGCTTTGGTGGACGTGTTTTCAACGGGCTTCAACGCTGGCTCTATTACCCTACCGAACCGAATTTCTATGCCACCGGTGGCATTCTTTTCGGCTTACTCTTCTCGACACTCCTGATGTTTATGCGGGCGCGTTTCTTCTGGTGGCCCTTCCATCCGATCGGGTTCGTTGTCTCCAGCGATTGGGGGATGCGATACTTGTGGAGTTGTATGTTGGTGAGTTCGATTATCAAGTGGAGCGTCTTGAAGATCGGCGGTCCGCGGGCATCACAGCAACTGGTGATGTTTGCGATTGGCTTGATGTTAGGCGATTTCACTGTCGGTGGTATCTGGAGTCTCGTCAGTGTCGTGACGCAGCAGCCGATGTACAATTTTTGGCCATAGAACAAGATGATATTTTCGCGTAGTCGCTTGATTTTAGTGTGTTTTAATTTGAGAAATCGTTAGAGCAGTGCTACAATTTTTTTTCGATTAACAATGAACAGAAAAGAAAATCTATTCCGACAATTCGGTCTATGTCTTAATAACGAAGGATATACTGCTTCTCTTGAAGTAGGAAAAGTATATCGTGTCATCCCTGATGATGCAGCAGCGGTTCACGGTTATATCCGCGTCATAGACGAAAGCAGTGAAGACTATGCCTATACAGCCAACCGTTTTCATCTCATTGAACTGCCGGCTACTGTTGAAAAGGCGTTGTTGTCTGTCTCACGAGCATAGGCTGAGCAGGTTCACGGGTTCATCACCATGACTGGGACAGATATTCTTTCCGGCGCGGTATCGCTATTCTGCGCCATAGTATCAAGCCGATCTAAGGTTGCAGCTGCATAATACCGCCGACCGCATTCTTGGCAGACACCTACAAGTATATATCCAAAGAACAGCAGACGCAAAGAGATTGAACTTTCATATAATTGAGATGGGAATCCCAAAAAATATCCTGTCTCTTTTTTCTTGCACGCCAAGCTATTTCGTGCTATCCTATTCTCTAAGGAGATAGCGATATGCATCACCCCACAGACACCCATCGCACAGCGAAAGATTTATCGCCTGAAGAGTTAGCAGAATACCGTCAGCGGCTCGATCAGCACTTTCAAAATCGGAAGGTAGATGAGGCGTTACTGCAGCGCGCATGGCAGACTGCACATCGGATTGCGGCAATGCTTTATGAAGACTTCGGTGCAACACAAGTCGCTGTCTTCGGGTCGCTTGCCGGACAGCAATGGTTTTCAAAAGGGTCAGATATTGATATCGCTGTCTGGGGACTTCCTGGTGACACATACCTTGATGCGTTGTGGGAAACCAGGAATTTCAGTCCAGAGTTCAAAATTGATCTCATCAACTTTCACAGCGCGAAAGGACGATTTCGCGAGCGGATTCAAAGCCAAGCGATCCAAGTTCAACAGGGCGAAACAGACTGCAGTAGATTGATCTCTGAATGTCAGAAAATTCGCAAAGAAAGGGAAAAAATCGACGGCAAAACGAACAATCAAGAGCTCATCAACCGAATCGCTGATGAACGAAAAAAATAGCGAGAACTGTTGAAGAAATCAAGACGCGCCTCGAAAAAATGGAAGCGGCATCTGCTGAAGATCGGGAAGATCTTAAAGACCTGATTGCCATGCGCCTCCCTGTTTTTTATACCGGATTAGAGAACATTTTCAAACGGATTGCCCAAGAAATTGACATGGACGAACCTCAAGGAAAAAATTGGCATACAGATTTATTAAAACAGATGTCAATGTCGCGCCCCTTGCGTCCGTCTGTTATTTCCGAAAAAACAGCTGCCGCTTTAACTCGTATTTTAAAGTTCCGCCACCGTTTTAGAAACATATACGTATTTGAATTGGAACTCGAAAAAATCGTTGAAAACGCACAAGAGGTCTGCGATATATTTGACGGTCTATCTACAGAACTCAACGTGTTCATAGTATGGCTAAAGGCCCCGAATGAGTAGTTCATGAGACAACGATATGCATCAACCCACAGATACCCATCGCACAGCGAAAGACTTATCGCCTGAAGAATTAGCGCAATACCGTCAACGACTCGATCAGCACTTTCAGAACAAGAAAGTGGACGAGGCGTTGCTACAACGCGCATGGCAAACTGTGCATCGAATTGCAGCGGTACTTTATAAAGACTTTGGAGCAGCTCAGGTCGCCGTCTTTGGGTCGCTTGTTGAACCAGATGCGTTCTCAAAATGGTCGGATATTGACATCGCTGTTTGGGGAATTCCGAATGATAAATATTTCCGTGCGTCATCAATAGCCTCGGACATCAGCGGACTGTTCAAGATTGATTTAGTTGATTTTGAAAGTTGTAAAGGACTATTCCGCGAGAGAATTCAGCATCAACTAATTCCTATTGAAAAAGGGGTAATCTACAAAGTGGACAGAAGCGAACTCATCCAGCGAATCTCCGACGAGCGCGACAAGATAGAAGACACTTTAAAAAAAATAGAAGAGAGATTAAAAAAAATTAAGACTGCTCCTATTGAATATAGAGAAGAGATAGAAACGACGATTGCCAAAAATCTTGTTGACTGCTATAGAGGGATGGAGAACATTTTTAGACGAATTGCCCTTGATGTTGATTTACGCATGCCTGACGGCAGTAGATGGCATAAAGAGTTGCTAACACAAATGGCAGCACCGCAAATGGAACGGCAACCTGTGATTTCCCAAGAAACTTTTGAGATTTTGGAGGAACTTTTAGAGTTTCGCCACGTTTTCAATAACATCTATGGAGAGGAATTAGTTTACGAACAAACAGAGAGAAACGCAAAGCAGGTTGGCGAGTTGTTTAAAAGTCTCTCTAAAGAATTAGATGTTTTCACCATTTACATAGAAGGAAAAAATATTGACTGATCAGACCCTCCTCCAACAAATCACAGACTTCTGCCGATTGCTCCGACAGATGGACATTAACGTCACAACAACCAACCAACTGAGTTGGTGCAAAAGCGTTGAGCTGATCGACATCGGTGAGCGTGAGGCGTTTTATCATACAGCACGGACGAATCTTATTACGAAGGAAGCCGATCTGAAGACGTTTGATCTCGCTTTCAATCTGTTTTGGCGGCACCCACGCCCAGATTTCCAAGCCGTTGATACGAGCGATGCGACACCCGAACCGTCCAGCCTCCAAGACCTCTCTGATGCTACTGACGAGCAGGACATGATAGAACAGTGGCTGGATGCCGAGACCGAAGACGATGAGGAAGAAGGAGAAGAAGACGATCCGCTCGCTTATAGTGTAGAGGAAGTGCTAACCCGAAAAGACTTCAGTGAGTTCACACGCGAGGATATGGAGAAAGCACGGGAGATCGTTGCGAAATTGGCGGCGGTGTTGGCAACAAAACTGAGTCGTCGGAAGGTTGTCGGCAAAAAGGGAAGAATTATTGACTTTCGCAGGAGTTGGCGAAAGAGTCTCGTTCATGGCGGCGAACCTCTCGAATTAATTCGGAAACAGCAGAAGATCAAAAAGACCAAGATTCTACTCCTTTGTGATGTGAGTGGGTCTATGGACTGTTATGCCAAGTTCCTCATCCAATTCATCTACGGCATGCAACAGGAATTGAGAGAAATAGAGGTCGCAGTCTTCAGCACACACCTGACAGACATTACCGGACTCCTCCAACGGAAAGGGTTGGCAGAAGGCTTGAATGAAGTGGCGAATGTCGTGCCGGACTGGTCGGGCGGAACGAAGATAGGTGAAAGCCTGCTGGAATTTTATCGGCAGTTTGCGCCATCCTTTTCGGCGTATCGCACCGTAGTCATTCTCATCAGCGACGGTTGGGATCGCGGCGATGTAGATATCTTGCGTCGCTCTATGGAGATGTTGCACCGGCATGCGTATCGGTTAATCTGGCTCAATCCGTTGCTCGGCAGCGACGGCTATCAGCCAATCTGCCGAGGTATCCGCACGGCGTTGCCATACGTAGACTATTTCCTTCCAGCACACAACTTGGAGAGTTTAGCGCAACTCACAAAAGTATTAATTCCGCTCTGGTCGCGATGAAAAACCATAAAAAACAAGACAAGGAAATCTAATTATGCAAGTCCAAGCGGCGGTGATGCTCCAACCCGGGCAGATAGAGATCCGCGAATTTGAGAAACCGACACCCGCAGATGATGCGCTCCTGCTACAAGTGGACCGCGTCGGCATCTGTGGAAGCGATAAACACATGTACCTCGGGCACACGGCCCTGAAATTTCCGGTCATTCCAGGACATGAAGTTGTCGGGACAATTGCTGAGATCGGCAAAAATGCGAATCAAGTAATGAATGTGATGGGCGGTCCCATTAAAGCTGGTGACCGTGTGACAGTGGTCCCGGGTTCAAAAAATTGTGGCAGATGCTACTACTGTTTGCACGTGCCGGGTCGTCCGACTTTGTGTTCTGGACGAACCATCTACGGCTTCAGCAACAGCGAAACGCCGCCGTATCTGAACGGCGAATTCGCCGAGTATACCTATATCCATGGGAACTCTTGGGTTTACAAGATGCCGGAAGATGTTCCAGAGGCGATAGGGGTGTTGACAGAACCCGTAGCCGTTGCGACGCGCGCCGTTGAACGCGCATGTGCACCAGGGTTACCACAAGTCGGAGATGGATACAGCATCGGGAGCAGTGTAGCAGTACTTGGCTGTGGTCCTATTGGTCTGCTCGTTGTGGCTGTGTTACGCGATAGCGGTGCCGGTACGATCATCGCCACAGATCTCGTTGATAGTCGGTTGGATATGGCGAAGCAGATGGGCGCGGACATCGTTATCAATGTCGGAGATACAACATCTGAAGAACGGGTTGAACAGATTCAGGCACTCACAAACGGTGTTGGCGTGGATATCGCGATTGAGTGTGCAGGATTGCCAGTCGTTTTCGCTGAAGCGTTGGATGTGGTGCGACGTGGCGGGAAAGTTATTGAAGTTGGACATTATACGGATTCTGGGGATACACGGGTACGACCTCACCAAATTTGTAATAAAGATTTGGATGTCTGCGGCGTATGGGCATACCCACAAATCCAGTTTCAGACAGCGTTGGATTTTCTCCAGATCACACTCGCGCCGTTGCACGCATTGATAACGCATCATCTACCGTTGCATCAGTTGGAAAAAGGCATTGATATGCTTGGACAAGAAGGCGTTTACAAGGTTGTGATTGAGCCACAGTCGTAGCGTGATAATCAATGCGCTTGTAAGGAGAGAGCCCCGTTTGAAAAACGCGCGTAACTTCACAAATCCTCAGGTGTTTTAAAACTAACAATAGCACAAATGAAGGGACGTTAGTATGAAAAACCACAAAAGCGTTTTCGTGGTAACCTGTTGTTATATCCTGTTGAACTTCATTATCGGGATTAGAGGCAGTGCTGCTGCGGATACCGAAGTCGCCACTTCCAATAAAATACCAGAGGGTCCTCCGCTCTTCAAAACCATAGAGGGCGCGAAAACCTATATTGTGCAGCACCAAAACCGAGATTGGGGTTGGCCCCTGGTCCCTGGCGGAGATAGCAATGTGGAAAGTACTGCGTTTGCGGTTTGGGCATTGATCGATGCGGGGTGGGGCACCGGTTCAGAAGTCATTCGAACAGGTGTTGCGTATCTGCGAAATACACAGATGGATAATGGCAGTTGGAACAATAACACCGCACACACTGTTTTTGCTCTTATCGCTTTAACAACAGCGGAAACCGATCCGGAAGCTCGTTTTAAAGGACTACAGTGGTTGAAAAAAGTCCAAAATCGGAGCGGTGGTTGGGGTAAAAAGGAGCGGAGCCCTGACAATGTTCTCTACACCGCCGCTGTTTTAGCAGGATTCAGGAGACTTGGTTTTGAACAGAGCTTTGAACCTGTCTCTAAAGGCGCGGTTTGGTTGGAGGGAGCCATTAATCATGATGGGGGTTGGGCATTGCAACGCGGCATGCAATCCGACATTTTTTTGACATCTTGGGTGATACAAGGTTTAGAACCTGTTTATGATATTGACCTACTAATCGCATGGTTAAAGCAGCTACAGAACAGAGATGGTGGGTTCGGAAGATATAGAAATAGTCCCAGCGATCCAGAAATCACTGCGATT
This sequence comes from Candidatus Poribacteria bacterium, assembly GCA_965200345.1. Taxonomy (GTDB): domain Bacteria; phylum Poribacteria; class WGA-4E; order WGA-4E; family WGA-3G; genus WGA-3G. The sequence continues at coordinate 5,776,466 of OZ241378.1, read as the reverse complement.
GCGATTATGGCGCTTGCCGCTGGAAACGACCCGCTCAATACGCGCCGTGTTGCGATCAACTATTTGGCAAAAACACGACAAGAAGATGGCAGCTTCGTCAGCAAAACCCCGATTGAACTGACGGAACCGACCGCGAATTTGCAGTCCACCTGTTTCGTGCTCATCGCGATCCACGCCAAAACGGCAGATGAAGTTACTGTAGAGCAATCGGGAAAATAACACGGAAGTGAAGGCGGCGTACTTATCGCCGCTGGTCAGGGCCACCAGTCGTGGTCACGGGCGCACTAGCACCCGGCATAATGTAGTGCTCACCTTTAGTCAGTTGGGCAACTTGCCGCTGGAAATCATCTCCAATGGAACCCGTTTTCATTGAGGTGACACCGCCGATGACGTAAACTCTGGCCCGCGCCCCACGGCATACTGAAACCGCTTTCCCGGCTGTATACCCTTTTTCGGCACGCTTGCTCGTTGCTTCGTCCGTGACAATGATGAGCACAAGGTTACGTTCCTGTTCGGTCCGAAGTTTCGGTACGCCTTCAATAATGGCATCTAACAGATGCTCATCACCAGATTTTGGGAGCCGAAACATCGCCCTCACCTGTTCGGACTCCAACGGCGGCTTGGTTACGACGATAGTGCTTTCACCACCACCGACTGCTGCCCAAAACCGAATAATCCCAAACCGATAATCTAACCCCACCGACTTAAACACAGAGACCATCAGATCCAAGCCATTACACGCCGCCTCCGTTTTAGGCTCCATGCTCAGACTGTAATCGAAAACGAACACAATGTCTACTTTACCGGGTTCACTCTGCACTAAACTTTCAGCAATGCGTTTAAACACCCCGTCCACTCGAAGCAGTGCTTTATCGGCGACTGTTTCACCACTCTGGATCCGTTGTCCATCCATCCGCCCTTGATATGAATCAATCGGGTACCATTTGCCACCTGTTCGATCGGTAAGTTCGGCTTGTGCCTTTTCGCTCAGACCGATAAAATTAAGCTGTACACTGTTTTGCCGACAGCGATTGACAATCTGTTCACTAATTCTACGCTTAGCATCTGCTTCTGTCCATAAGGTGCGCATCCGCGAATTACTAAGCACTACAAATTGTGTTGTAACCCCTTCTCGGAAATTCAACTCATTTAAACCCTTCACGATTGCATCGAGTCCATATCCAGGCTGAATTTTATTGTCGAATTTCGCCCGTATATCTTGTAAGGCGTTTTCAATACCGAGGTAATCAAAGGTCCAGTGATGAAATGTGTAAAGCGGTTCCCCTTGTACCGATTGAAAACTTATGAGGGCGAACCTATAGTCCATCGTTTTCGCCTCAATAACAGTAAGCATATCAATAAGTTTCTTTTCAAGAACAGCAAGCGATGCTAACATCCGTTTGTTACCGTCAACAACGAACACGACATCTACTTTCGAGGGTTGGGGGTGTTGCGTCGCGCGTTTCACAATGTCTTTAAGGCTTTCACCTATATCCGCCTTGACAGTATCCGGTTTCTTGGCACTCCGGTCTACCAGGATTCTATGTTTTCGTCGAGGCGGACGCACCTGTGCCGTTGCCTGCACTGTCCCCACTAATACGCACATCGCACACAAGTAACATACCCAGATTTTTTGGTGCAGTTTGCAAACCAAAACGTGCTTAACAAAAGCCATATCATCTCCAATTCAAATTCAATCCAAAGTTACAGCCCCTGCAGTTAATATGTGTCCAAGTCAATCTCCTCCTCACTAAATCGGAGGTGTGCTTGATTGATTAACTCAACAATAGCGTTCCATTGCTCACGCGTTCCATCAGAAATACCTTCCTTTTCAAGTGCTTGAGCAAATTTAAGAAGTGTATCGCTAAATTTGTCTTGCAGATAGACATATTCCTCTGTTTGCTCCGCGTTCTTTGGCGGCTCAAAACTTGAGATGCTCTTTGCATATTTAGCGAGTCGCTTCGCCGCTTCAACGGCTTCGGCTTTGCCTACCTTGTCGTCAAAGTAGTCAACGACCACGAAATAGTCATCTATCATCAACATCATGAGGGCTTTCAAGTCCTCAACCTCAGGCATTTCTTCCTCTTCAGGCATCTCCTCTGGTGTATCAGCCTCCGGTATTCCTTCCGGTCCTGGTTTTTGTTCCTGCTTGAGGAAGACGGCATAACTCATTACCAACGTTTTTTTTGGAATTAGAGCGACTGCGTTTGAAGCGTCTTCATGTGCTTCAGCAGCTGCAACGTCCTCGCCAACCTTGAAAGCGTCGTCTATACCCATACCGGTGAACTGCTTGAGAAATTCCGCGCTTGCAATCGCCTCAGATTCCTTGTGCGCATAGACCTCCACTTTCACGACTTTTCCGCGCATGTTTAGCGCGACAGCCCCCTCAATAATACCGTTCGGGCCCTCTACACCAACGAACAGGATCAGCCCTATCGGCTTATTCGCGTTATTGATCGGGATGTAAAAAATCGGTTTCAGGTCCGCCGTTCGGAGTCTACCCGCGATGTCCTTTTCAATTGACGCAATTTGATCCGGTGTAAGCACGGTACGCTTTTGAACAAATTTCTTCGCTTTCGGGAAAATAACCGACAGTCTCTGTACCGGAAATTTAGCATCTTGCGCATTACTGAACAGTGGCACACATACCATTAAAAACACGAGTGTTAATAGAACACTTACTCGCCGATAGCAATAGATTCGGAAAAACATCTACAATCTCCTTATTCGTTTTTTCACATCTGTATAAGTTTACCAGAAATCCTTATTTTTACAAGGATTTTTACAATCCCAAAATCTCCAATCGGAAGGTGATGCTATGGCGGTTTAATGACAAAACGTCAACGTCCGGTCTGGCTGGTACGCTCACTTTCGGTCTCAAAAAACTGAACTGATAGCCAAATGATCCATTCAACTGAGCAACCTCAAAGATGCTATCAATAAGTCTTACACTGAGTCCAGTGGACGCTTCTGCACCAAAAGTATTCTGAATATTCGCTGGCGTAGCGAATTGTTCAGTAAAGGAATAGAAATTTGCGCCGAGTCCAATAAAGGGAGCCCATTTCCCGCGTCCACTCAAGGTCAGCATTGTGCCAACAGTCTCAACATTCAACATCCCGAAGGGCAGGACATCCGCGTTACTTCCGCGAGTATCCACAACGTAACTACCAAAGGGAACTGAGAACCGAAGTGCAGGTGTCAATTGAAACCCGATAGAGAATTCTTCAGTGAGTGCTGTTTCGAGTTCGTCGTTAGTGACGGCTAACCCGCGCCCAGTACTTACAACCCCGCCTTTTGCGATATGTAAGTACTTTTCAAGTTCAAATGCAGTACCAATAGTTGGTAACCCGATAAGACCGATAAATATACAGATGCTGAATGTAGTTAGAAGTTTCATGATTCCTCCAATCTTTCCTGAAAGAGAGTAACCCTTACAAATCCTTCTACCGCTGGCGAATCCAGCGTTCAATAGGATAGAAGAGCGAGAATAACACCGGTGCTAAAATAAGGTTAGCCATCGTTGCCGAGACCATTCCGCCGAAGGTAGGGACCGCGATAGGCTTCATTAACTCCGCGCCAGTAGTGGTGCTGATTTCTGCTAACATGATTGGTAATAACGCCAAAATCGTAGTTGCTGTGGTCATGATGATAGGTCGGACGCGCAACAAGCCAGCATTGATCACGGCTTTGTCAATAGGTTCACCGCCCCGGACGCGTTCCAATAGGTATTCAATTAAGACGATTCCGTCTTCAACGGCTATGCCAAACAAGGCTATATACCCGACCCACACCGCTGTACTGTATTTAATGGCGTAGCCACCGCCGAGTGCCTCCGGCACGTATGCCATCAACCACTGCATCCACATGCCTCCGATAAAGGCAAAGGGAATTGCAAGAAAGATTGAAAACATCGCAGAAGGCGACTTGAACTGGAGGTATAGCAATATAAAAATAGCTGCGATACATACGGGTACAACAATTGTTAATCGATTTCGGGCTTCCAATTCAGCTTCGTACTGTCCGCTAAAAGCGTAGAAGTAGCCTTGCGGTAGCGTCGGCTTAATCTTTTCGTCAAGTGTCTTTTGGGCTAACGTGACGAAGTCAACGAGTCCAATAGTGTCAACATCTACATCACAAAAAACGCGGGAAAAGAGCAACGTATTTTCGCTCGCGATCTTCGCCGGCCCTGGTCGTCTTTCGATTCTCACGAGTTGCTCAAGCGGAATATGCAGTCCCTTTGGTGCTGGCACGAGGACCCGTTTAAGTGCTTCAATATTATCCCGTAATTCTCTCATGTAACGGATACGAATCGGAAATCGCTCCCGTCCCTCAACGGTATAAGTTAGATTCATGCCACCGATTGCTGTCATGATGATTTGTTGTACTGTTTTGATTTGGATACCGTAGCGCGCGGCTTCCTCTCTGTTAATGTGAAACTCAAGGTACGGCTTATTTCCAATGCGCTCAGCATAGGGACCCTGTGCCCCCTCAAGTTTAAGGAGTTCTTGCTCAATGCGGACTGCAATCTCTTCAATCTGCGCGAGGTCTTTACCAAATACTTTGATCCCAATTGGGGTTTGTATACCTGTTGCGAGCATATCAACGCGATTGCGTATCGGCTGCGTCATAATAGGTGAAACCCCCGGCATTCGGGTAGCCTCTGTCAGCTCGGTAATAAGTTCGTTGCGGTTTTTGGTACGGAAGTAAGTCTTATGCTTGAGCGTAGGCTCAAGTTCTTCGGCGATCTGATGCAGTTTCACTTCAGTCTCAGATTCTCCAATTTCGACGTGTTCCAATCCCATTCCGGCTGTCCGCACTTCGGCGAGAAGTTCCTCCAAAAGGACGCGTAAGAACCAGATGCGATAGAGCTTCTCGCGCTCGTCAACTGACAGATAAGAGTTGTGATATGTTGTCGCTAAGGTATCAAATCGTTTTACAGCCGCGGTAACAATACCCCCCAGAAAATCAGCACTCATATGACTCACATGCTCCTCGCTGATCAGCCCGTCGCTTGCCAGACGTTGGACAAGAACGGACACCAGCTCCTCTGTTGCATCGCGTTTAATCGCTCGTCGGGGCCACTCTGCTGGATCAATTATATTGACAATGGTTTCAAACATACCAATTGGGGCAGGATCGGTTGCTGTCATCGCCCGCCCCAACTTCCCAACGACAAGTGAAATTTCCGGAAATCGATTCATAATCAAATTTTGCTTCGCCATGACATCTTTTGCTTGCGTAATCGAGGCACCGGGGAGTAGCACCGGCATAAATAGCAACGCCCCTTCGTTAAGCGGCGGCATGAATTCCTGCCCAATATTTTTATAGAAAGGGGTCAAAGGTATACTTGCGGCAAAAATAAGGACCGCCAAGGCAACAACAGCGAGTTTCGTCCAAATATTCTTTACAGCCAACCGAATAATCGGACGATAGAGGGTTCTGAGTACCCACGTAATCCCATCCGCTAATTTTCTCAGGGGCCAGCTGAGTATTGCAAAGAACTGCGCCACTATCTTGGAAATTCTACCTGTCCGAGTACGGGTTGGGTCCGCGAGTAGAAACGACGCTAAAACTGGTACCAGACTAATCGCTATGAGGGCTGCACCAAGCATAGCGAAAGTTTTTGTATAGGCAAGCGGTTTGAAGAGTTTACCTGCTTGGCCGGTAAGAGAAAAGACAGGTATAAAGGCAACGATAACAATGAGCATTGCAAAGAAAATAGGTGGACCTACCTCTTTAGCAGCACGGGTTACAACCTGAAGTTTACTTTCATCCGCGTGCGGTTCGCGCAAATGTCGCGTGATATTTTCTGTCATCACAATACCGGCATCCACCATCACGCCAATAGCGATGGCGATGCCACCCATCGACATGATGTTCGATGGTAAACCAATAATCCGCATGCCCACAAACGAAAGCAGAACCCCCATCGGTAAAACGAGTGCTATTATCAGGCTACTTGAAACTTGCCCTAAGAAAAGCAGAATAACAACTGCAGCGACGATGATTTCTTCTGTCAGCGTTTCCTTTAGCGTGTCTGTTGCGCGGTGAATGAGATGGCTTCGGTCGTAGAATGGGACAATTCGGACCCCCGATGGGAGCCCAGGCATGAGTTCCGCTATTTTCGCTTTGACATTTTCAATCACACGCAGTGGATTATCACCGTACCGCATTAGCACCACGCCACCGGTTGCCGGGATGCCTGCCTTGTCTAAAGCACCGCGCCGAAAGTCGGGGCCTTCGCTGACGGTTCCAAGGTTTTTGACGTAGATAGGTACGCCGTTATGCGCCTTGACGACGATGTTTTCTATGTCGGCGATGCTTTTGATAAATCCCAAACCCCGAATCAGGAATTCCATTCCGCCTTCTTCAATCACCTTGGCACCAACATCAAGGTTGCTCCCGCGAACTGCGTTGTAAACCGTTGATAACGGCACGTTATACGCCAATAAAGTGTTCGGATCGATGTCAATCTGATACTGTTTGACGTATCCGCCAACCGAGGCAACCTCGGAAACGCCATCAGCAGAGGCGAGATAGTAACGCACCGTCCAGTCTTGGAGCGTCCGAAGTTCATGAAGCTCCAGATTGGAGGCAATAAGCGTCTCTCCATCCTCCGGACAGGTGCCCGGCTCGGCATAGCGTTCCGTCGGATGCTTAGGGCAATAATATCCATTCTCAACGGTATACCAAAATACCTGTCCGACACCCGTTGCATCGGGTCCGAGGACCGGCACAACCCCTTCCGGCATGTCCTTTTGCGCAAGATTCATTCGCTCCAATACGCGTGTACGTGCCCAATAAAAATCGACATCATCTTTAAAGATAATGTTAATGTAGCCAAAACTAAACATTGAAGTCGAGCGAACATCCTCAACATCCGGAATTCCGAGCATAGTAATGCTCAACGGATAGATAACTTGATCCTCAATATCTCGTGGGCTTCGCCCGGGCCAATCCGCGAAGACAATCACTTGGTTTTCGCCGATGTCCGGCATAGCATCAATTGGTGTCCGGTTCAACGCCCACCAACCCGCCATCGTCACAAATACAAAAATAACCAATACCAACAAGCGGTTTTTCATACAGATTTCAATAATTCGGTTAATCATTTTTATTGGTTATCGGTTGTCGGTTATCAGTTATCGGTTAAGAGATTCTCGTTTAACAACGCCTCTTATCTGATGCCTGAAAGGATTTTTTAAAAAAAATCCGTACTGACAACTGACGACTCCTTAATGTTGATGGACAGGGGGTTTTGATTCTTCACCACCGAGTGCCCCACCATAAGCACCGGATGCGGACCCTGTTAATTGCGTCTGCGAATCTATCAGGAAGTTGCCATGCGTGACAACCGTATCGCCAGGCATAAGTCCGCTCACAATAGGATAGTATCGGCGTTTGGTTTCTGAGTCGTTCGATGTTCCCCAAGCTTCGGGACCCACCTCGACCTCAATCTGTTCATAACCCGATTCACCGCGATCCACGAAGACTATTTTTCGTAAACCGGTGTCAATGACTGCAGTCTTGGGTACAGTTAGAACTTCACCGGTCATAATAAGGGATTTCCCATCATGTGGACATAGTCCAGGCACAGTCGCATACTCATCAGGATGATCAGGACACACGTATTTGAAAATCAACGGTGGCTGGTCCGCGTGAAAGGAAGGCGCGGGCGCGGGCTGATGTGCGTGAGAATGTACGCTGGTTTCAGTTGTTGCCTGTTTTTCGACGAGATCCATGCCGCAAATGGAACATTCGCCAAATTCATCAGATTGCACTTTAGGGTGCATCGGACAAACCCACTTCCCTCCTGCGTCAGATGCCGATTCAGCCCCAACGATATCGGAGCGCGTCGGTTCCAGATCCATACCACATATCTTACACTCAGTGGCATGTTCAGACGTAACCCATGGATGCATTGGGCACGCATACGGTGCTTTCGAGATGGCTCCCTGAGTATAGATCTCTGCAAGTGTCGGTTTTATTTCAAGCGTCACATACATCCCCGGGCGGAGTCGTCCGGTCGGATTGGGGACTTCTATCTGGACTTTCTGCGTTCGCGTTTGCGTGTCAAAGAACGGATAAATATAAGTAACTTTGCCAGAAAACGCTAACCCGGGCATCGATTGTGTTGTAATTTCAACCGCCTGCCCCATGTAAATCCACGGCAGTTCATATTCGTAAACGTCCGCCATAATCCATAGACTATTAAGATCGGCAATACGGTAAAGATTCATACCCTTGTTCACGTGTTGACCTTGCGCGACGTTCATGTGAACCACGGTCCCAGCCATCGGCGCGAAGAGCGGCAAGGTTGTACTGACTTCTCCACGGTTGCGAATATCTTCAATCTGATTTGAGGTTAATCCGTACAATTCAAGTTTGGACTTTGCAGCAGTAAGTGTTCTTTCAACCGATTTACGAAGCTCGGCGTATTCTGTGTTTTGAAGTTCCTCAACACTTTTAAGTGCCGTCAAATACTCCTCTTGTGCTGTGACTAATTCTGGACTATAGATAGACAAGAGTTCATCGCCTTCACGCACGTTGATACCCGTGAAATCAATATGTAAGTCCTCAATCCACCCAGAAATTCGTGTTGAAGCGTAAGCCATACGCGTCTCGTTGTAATCGAGAACACCAACGGCCCGAATTTCACGCGAAACTTCTCGAAAAGCGACGGGTTCAGTGCGTACTGGAATCAGTGCCTTCTGCTGTTCAGTTAGTTCCAGGCCTGAACCTTCGTAAATAGGAATCAGATCCATCTTACAAACCGGGCAACTACCAGGCTCCGGCATTTTGACTGTAGGGTGCATAACACACGTCCAAAACCGAATTGTTTTTGCTGCATCTGAGGATGCTACCATTGCGGCATGTTCAGTGTGTCCATCCATGCTGAACATCGTGTCTTCTGATGCCGTTTCATCTTTTTCAGTTGGTGTATGAGCGGCGTGTTCATCCATGCCAGATGTGTCCGCTGGCATCGTTTCACGTTTCTCGCTAACAGAGTGCTCCATTTCAGTTTTCTCTTGCTGACCACAACCGAATATGAATAGCACAGTAACCATCAGTGTAATTGTGAGGCAGAAATTTTTAGGCATTTTGTGATCTCCTTGTAAGAAAAGACTACTTTTGGATCAGTGGGTGTTTAGGCAATATCATGCCAACTGCCTGTTCTAACTGCGTAAGATGTTGGTGATAATCGCGCAACGCTCGCTGCTCTTCAATTCTTAAATTTAATAAAGTGCGCTGGGCATCAAGAAAACTCAAAAAGTCAATTTGCGCCGCTTGATAGGCTGTATTCGCGGCATCCAATGCCTGCTGTGCTTGCGGAAGCAGCGTCTGACGATAGAGACGAATACTCCGATTTGCCGTCTCCATTCCAAAATGATGCTTTTTCACGACAAAACGGAGCTGGCTCTCAAGTTCTTCAATCCGATGCTCCATCGCTTCAATTTTTACATTCACTTCACGGATGTACGAGTTTCGGTGGCCGAACCACGCTGCATTTGTCGGATTTAATGTGCGCTGCGTCATAAAAGTCATCGGCATTTTTTGTGTGTGTTTCAAGTCCGGCATGCTCCGGTTTTCAAAGTAGCTTGCCCCTAGGGTCGGGTCAGGATAAGTCATCTGTTTTGCCATCTCTACAACCAAACCCATTTTACTAATTGCCAACTTCTGTTTTTGGATTTCTTGACGTTTCTGAACTGCTAACGCATACAACTCAGCCAAAGTAGATACAACACGTTCCTCTTCAACTGGTACAGGAATTCCTAACGGCAAATCCGCTGAAGCGTTCAATAACGTATTAAGACGCGCAATGATAGTTTCGCGTTGGTGTTCAAGCGTAATAATCACATTCGCCAACTTCGATAACTCCACCTGTGCCATAATGACGTTTGAATATTTGCCTTGTCCGACACGAAACTTCGTCTGGGCAATAGCAATCATTTGCTGCAGTAATTTCTGATTCTCTTCGTTAATACGGGTTGCCTCAACGACAAAAAGATAATCGTAGTAAGCTAACTTGATTTCGGTCACCAGATCTCGCAGGACGATTTCAAACTCTTTTTGAGCGATTAGCACATCTTCGGTGATGACCTGCCCTTTCAACGCTAAGGTATCTGGAAACGGAAACTCCATTGCCATCATCTCTTTATGCTGCATCGGTCCAACTTTCGTATCAAGTTGTTTCGTGAAAGCGTTATATTGACGTAACACATTCTCTAAGTAGACGGCTTGTGGGTATTGCTCCAGTATCGCCCGAATTTTTTCACGGGCAGATTTCAACCCCGGACTCCATTCATATCCAAGTGCCACAAGGAGTTCCAACGCAATAGGTTCAGCAAGCCGGGCTCTTGCGGCTTCAGGTGACGCTGCCAATTGTCGATAGGTTTTCATAGTGTCTGTTGAAAGATCGTAAAACAGATTTGGCATCGGTGTTTCACTTTCCAATTGGGCTTTCCACTGTTTCTGGTACTTCAACACCTTCGCCTCGATTTCGCTGAGAAACGGGTCTGGTTCCGTGATCGGATCGCTTTCAGTATGGGAAACCTTCTTTTCTACTTCTGTATAGTAATAGGCAGGTCGTTGTATTTTAGTATCACGCAATTCTTGGTACGTTTCCAGTCGATGTTTTGCACACCCACTTACCAGAACAGTGAGCATTATGAGACCGATTTTAATGGTTGTCGGTACGAAAATCTGCGTGATCAGATTTTCTCTCAGGTAACTGAAAACTGAAAACTGAAAACTATTCAATGTGCGAATCATCAATCTTTCCTCCAACCAATTGCTCCAACCGAGCGACATTCTGGTGATAGTCCGCAATCGCACGTAGCCGAGCGAGATTAAAGTTTAACCAAACGCTCTGCGTCTCCAGAAATCCCGCGATGCTCTTGGGACCTTCCTGATGCCATGTCTCAGCGACCTCAACAGCAGCACCTGCTTGTGGAATGAGCGTGGTCTCATAGAGTTCGACAAGCCGTCGCGCGTTCTCAAGACGAAAGTAAATTTTTCGGAGGGCAACCTTTGTTTCATCCTCCAGAGAACGCTTCTTCGCTGTGACGACCTCACGATTTTGCTGAGCCTCGCGAACTTTGCTGCTGTTCTTCAAACTTGACCACGGAATTGTCACACCAACACCGATGCTAAACGGGTTTTTACCACTGTCCGGCGCGTCTAACATCAAAGCTTTGCCCGTTTCTATTGTCATTAAGTCAAACTTAAGCATGGGCTTGGTTTGGAGTTCGGCAAGGGCAATCCCTTCGGTAGCTTTTTTGATGCTCAACACCGCAATTTGCAACTCTTGTCGTTTTGCTAACGCCTGTTTCTCTATATCAGCCAATTCTACATTAAGCGGCTCGTAAGGAATAGGCACTGTCATACCTAACGACGTTGCTGAAGGAATCGACAGGATCCCCTTGATATTTGCCTGTTCAACGCGCTGCAATTCCTCCAACAGGACAAGATCATATTCCAACTGCGCGAGTTGGCTTTGTGCCTTCAGTACATCATTGAGTGCCGTTTTCCCATCGGCATAGCGTGTGGTCGCAATCGCGAGAATAGAGGCTACTAATTTGTGATTTTGTCGCGTCAATTCGACTGCCCGTTGAAGATACGCCAATTCGTGGTAACTCAGTTTCAGCCCAACGATGAGATCACGGATCACCTGTTCATGCTTCACGCGCTCAATTTCAATCGCCTTTTTGACGACTTCTCCGGCTGCCTCAAGGGTACCGGGATATGGAAATGCTTGTGAAAAACTAACCCGATGGCGTTGCGGTCCAACTCTCGTCTCTACGCTTCGCATGTAATAGCCGTACATGAACATCGGATCGGGCAACGCTGTCACCTGTGGGTACTGTTCAATTGTCGCCTGCCACCGTGCCTTTGCGGCACTAACTTTCGGACTCCGCTCAACGGCCACTCGAATTAAGTTCGGGAGCTCAAGGATTTCAGCAAATAGAGTTGTTATATCGGTCTGTTCACGGATCGCTGCTGTCTGGGTCATTCCATATACTTCGGTTTGCATCAGAATGCCTAACATCAGTATGATACCGATAACAATTGTTATCACTTGATGGTGTAACCTAACTTCACGCATTATCGTCTCCTTGTTAATAGTTGTCAGCAGTCAGCAATCAGCGGTCAGCAGTTAGTCATCAGCCATCGCAGTCAGCGGAATAACCGTCAGCTCTCAGCCTTCAGGTAGAGGATTATGGTTTAAAAACTCCCTCTTTGCTGACAGCTGAAAGCCGACAGCCGTATTACAGTGAAATCTTGACAGCTGGGGTCGTCACGCGAACGCGAACCTCATGTTCGGTCCCTTTTGGCATAGTAATGAACCCTTCATAGGTACGCATCATTTTGCTATATTTCAGTAGTGCCATCTTCGTCTCGCCTTCAGTATTGGTAACCTGGATGGCAAGTTTAACATCACCTAACGCAATCTCACCGTGATCATGCGTCGGGTATATACTGAAATAGTGTGTTTTTCCCTTAATCTCGTCGGCTTTTATCATGCCCTCCATTCCCATGTGAGACATCATCATCTTGTACGCATCTGTCGTTAGCACGTTGAGATCAAATGTCAAATTTCCCACTGAAATTGTTTGGAGGTACTTATCTGGATTCGCCTTGAACATCTCTGCCTGCATCTTGTTACAGAAATAGTAGGCTTTTCCATCCTGTTCAACTTTGATCATTGCCGAAGCCTTCATCATCATGCCATCAACCGCGCAACGTACTTTTTCACCATCAGCTGCGGGATCACCGTGATGATGACCCTCATGCTTCTTGTGAGCGTCCTCTGCATTCAGCGAAAAGATTACGAGTAGTAGCACAGTTGGAATTGCTAAGAAAGATGCGACGATTCGTCGCGTCAATTTCGTTTTCATGGGTCTCTCCTTTTTATTCTCCCTTACCGGCTATCCGGCATTATGACGTGAAAGTCTTTCAAATTATTAAAATGTATAGGATGTCGCTAAAGAAACCAAAGTCCCAAATTCAATCGCATCGCCTTCATCATATAAGGTATCTTGCGTCAGTGGAAACATGACGTTAGCGGTCACGGAAATGTCGTTGGGTATTGCCAAGGACATACCGAGTGCTGCCATAGTGTAACGCAGCCCGGTATTAATATCGCGCTCGCCAGCCCAAGCAGCAGCGGATTGATAAAATCCGAGGTAGTTTCCGTTAAACGAAAACCAATCGAAGAGGCGATACCTAAAACCAGCCGTATAGGTTAATTCCACTGGCCCTCGATAAGTTTTGCTATTTTCATAGACAGGAAACGTCCCACGTGTCGAAGCAGTGAGCGTCAGACCTTGATAGAGCGGTAGACCGTACTGCAAATTGGCAATTGGGTTAAAGGTACCCGTACCGAACTGGATATGGAGGTGTTTAATACCTTCATCCCCAAGTTCCCACGGGTTTTCCTCTGTTTTGCCGGTTGGAATCGTTGTACCGAACCGGGCAAATAAAATGTCATCCATTTTAAAGAGTCCACGAAATGTATACCCTAAAAACAGATCTGAATCCGCGAGCCCAGCATAGGTTTCATCTCGATGATGGATGTCCCTACTCCGTAAAATGGCTTGTTCATCTTCAGCACTGATCGGATCAATCCATTCAATACTAGCTTCCTGATTTTTGACTGCATACGGAATGTTCGCCTGCAACATCCACCGATCGCTCAGCAAGTATTGCAATCCAATATCCATCCGGTAAGTACTTAATGCTACGTGGTGCCTATGTAAAGGCGCATCCACTACTTCACCTGTTGGCGAAAGTCCTCGTGTTTCAAGATGCCCACCTTGGGCATCAGGGGAGACCAACATATTCACATTCACTCGAAATTGATTTATCTCTTTCGAAGCCAAACTGACTTCACCTATCCCGCTCGGCGGCAAGACAGGGTTACTTCACGCAGGACAACTTTCTTGTGCGAATCCGAAAGAGACAAAAACCCAACTGAATAACATCACGTGTAAAAGCAAACGTATTTTCATTTAATTTATACCATCCGAAAAGTATCGTAACGCAGCGAGATATAAGATCTAGCGTTACAGGTCTATTGACAATTTCCGACACAAACCTTCATTAAAAGAAAGTTCGGAAAACGACATGTTATACCAAATCTGAAAATAAATTCGCGTTTCAGAGATTTTGAAACTCTATGCGGTTTCCGCATGCAAAAGGCACAATTCTGCGGCGTACTCGCCCAAATGCGACGTGCATTATTGCGCCACTACGCACCGGTTTTTCGTCAATGAGAAACCGTTATTCAGAAATGGTAGTCTAAGTAAAAGTGTGAAAACAAAGGATAGACGAATGCTTAAAGAATGCCTCGCGAAATTCATTTAGCACTCGACAAATGGGGGTCCTCTACGGGTTAGAGGATGATCGGGGAAAAGTGTAGAAACTAAAGGGATGGAAGAAGTTTTAAAAGATTCTTCGGGGGCAACAGGTAAAGTCGCCGAGGTAGGAAGCATCAAGACCAGAGACTGTCCGATTAATTCACGGAATTCGGGGATGTTGTCTCTGATGTCTGGAAGCACAAGTTCCAAATCAGTTACACAGCACGACTTACCATTTTCCAATGGCGTTTCGGTTTCACCCGCCGTGCCTGTTTGAGCACTTTGGCAGCAGATGGCGTAGGCTTTAGTATCTTCGCTGAGTACTTCTTGAGGTGTGTCGTGACAGAACCTTTGTTCAAAAGTCGCACAAAGGAATGGGCACACCGAATAGACGTACAATAGCCCTACGAGTAAGATGAGAACCTGCCGATGTTTTCGGAACATTGTTCAATAAACTCCGTTGTTTCATCAGAAAATGGAAATCGAAATAAAACACTTGTAGGATATTATACACCAAAATCTCAAAAAGTTGCAAAAAAAAAACAAATTTGTCAGAATTATACACCAAAACGCTTAAACGGTTGAAAGCGAAAGGGCTGTTCCCAGAAGTACTCATAGCAATGACAGAGACGACCCAACGGTTGATGCCGCCGATTGGTAATTGACTGATCTAAACTGCTATTTTTAATGAAAAACGAAACATATTACAACAAATATATAGAGAATTTAGGCACCACAAACATTGGTACAGGTTCGCTGGGCGTACCGGCAAATTTAGAACTTCGGTTGTTTTTCAACAAGGAATGATATATACTATTGACAAACTGCACGCTAAAACTAACATTCTGAGGTGTCGCGCTCCATTTTCCACGATAATAGCAACGGAGGCAATATTATGTCGTATATCAAGATTCCAAAAAGATGGGAAATCCCCGAAAATCAGGTAACATCTGAGTCAGACTACATCAACCGCCGGAAATTCATCAAAGATTTGGGATTGGCAAGCGCGGGTACACTGTTGCTTTCGACTTCAAACGCTTGTGCACAAGGCAGAGGGGTTGAAAAACAGTTAGAACCCTTCCGTGCCCAAACACTTGCCGCAGAAAACAATGCAAACTTCACTGTGGAAAGGCAGATGACTGACGAAGTTATCGCTGCGACCTACAACAATTACTACGAATTTACCACTTCAAAGAGCACTGTTTGGAAAAAAGTGGAAAAATTCAAAACGCGCCCCTGGGAGATTGAAATATCCGGGCTTGTCGAAAAGCCGATGACCGTAGATGTCGACGAATTGATCAAACAGATGCCACTTGAAGAACGGATTTATCGGTTCCGTTGCGTCGAAGCGTGGGCAATGGTGGTGCCTTGGATCGGTTTCCCGATGAAAGCGTTGCTTGAAAAAGTGCAGCCGAAAGCTGAAGCGCAATATGTGCGAATGCTTACATTTTTGGATGCTGACATGGCACCACAACAACGAGATCCTTATCTGCCGTGGCCCTATTTTGAAGGGCTAACACTTGCTGAGGCGATGAATGACCTGACACTACTCACCGTCGGCATCTATGGACATATTTTACCGCCACAGCACGGCGCACCTATCCGGCTCATCGTGCCTTGGAAGTACGGGTTCAAAAGTATCAAATCCATCGTTAGTATCGAATTGACAGATCAACAGCCACGCACTTTCTGGAACACGCTTGCACCAAGGGAGTACGGCTTTGAAGCAAACGTCAACCCTAACGTCCCACATCCACGTTGGTCCCAAGCCAGCGAGCGGATGATTGGCACTGGCAAAAGACTCCCGACGTTAATTTATAACGGTTATGGCGATGCTGTCGCACATCTTTACGAAAGATAAAACGGAGAAAATAAAAAAATGAACAAGAAACAGACAAGTGGGAAATTTTTTCTATGCTTGACGTGTTTGGTTTCGCTAATATTTGCTGGATGTAATAATCTCGGTGCTATCTTTGGTGATGAGCGACGAGACGAGCCTGAAACTGTTTCTATTGATACAAACGTCGTCACGGCAAATACACAATTCGGTTTTGATCTGTTCAATGACATCCGTAAAATCGAGCAAGATAAAAATATTTTTATTTCACCGCTCAGCATTTCCATTGCCTTGGCAATGACGTTAAATGGAGCATCCGGTGAAACCGAGCAAGCGATGGCGAATACGCTGCACCTACAAGGGTTAGGCTCCGAAGCGATAAACCCCGGCTATGCAGGCTTACGTCAAGCCCTTCAAGTAGCAGACCCGAAAGTGACACTCACGATTGCAAATTCACTCTGGGCACGCCAAGATGTCCCGTTCAAGCAGGATTTCCTGCAGCGAAACACCCAATTTTTCGGAGCGGAGGTGTCAACACTCAATTTCACGGATCCAAACACGCTACCCACAATTAACCAGTGGGTAAACACCAATACCAACGGCAAAATTACAAAAATCCCTGATGAAATCAATCCCGATATGGTGTTATTTCTGATTAACGCCATCTATTTCAAAGGGACATGGCAGACAGAATTCGACACCTCTCACACGCGCGACGGAATCTTCCATCTTGCAACTGGTGCCGAAAAGCAGATACCGATGATGACAAGAACCGGTGAGTACCCGTACTACGAAAACTATGAAGCAAAGTTCCAAGCGATTAGCCTTCCTTACGGCGATGGACGGATGAGCATGTACATCTTCCTTCCCTATCGCGAATCTGACCTCAACACTTTTTTAGATGGTCTAAACACTGAGAATTGGGAAAATTGGATATCGCAGCTTCACGAACAAGAGGTGTTTCTCAGCATGCCTAAATTTAAGTTAGAATATGAAAAAACGCTCAACAATCCGCTGCAATCCCTCGGTATGGGGATAGCGTTTGCATCTGGGCTTGCAGATTTCAGTCGGATGGCAGATTTAGAAGTTTTGGGTCAAAACTTGTATATCGGAGAAGTGCTCCATAAAGCCGTCGTCGAAGTCAATGAAGAAGGCACCGAAGCCGCAGCAGTCACCAGTGTTGGAATTCGCGCAACGAGCGCGCCACCCGCGTTCATGGCAAACAGACCTTTCTTCTTCGCAATTCGTGATAATGAGACAAAAACTGTACTATTTATGGGCAGTGTCGTAGATCCTTAGATGAAATACGAATTACGATCAAGGTCAATACAGGTTTTCGTGCTGATCAAACGCCACAGCAAGAGTTATCGGTGTCAGGAGCGATAATTTACTAAAATTATGGCGGCGATGTTGTCGCATACCTTTACTGATAAAAAAGGAATTTCTGATGAAAGCGAAATTTAAAATCTTTTACAGATTAAGCACTGTCCTTATGATGTGTGGATTGATGCTCTTTATCTATACAGGCTGCGGCGGTGGTGAAGATGCTGAGGAAAGTGCAGTGTCTGATTTCGGATATATTTCAACAGGCTTAAACCCGCCAAACGGTGCCGTTTATGACGATGTTTTTTTTAAAGAGTATGGCACAAACCCTTTTATTGATACAGAAGACGATCACCTTTCAACGTTCGGTATGGATGTGGATACCGCCTCCTATTCTGTCATGCGACGTTATCTCCGAGACGGGCATCTGCCACCAACGGAAGCCGTCCGGGTAGAAGAATTCGTCAACGCCTTTGATTACAACTATGTGCCACCCTCACAGGACGCATTTGCTGTTCACATTGAGGGAGCACCATCCCGATTTGGTGAAGGCAAACGACTTCAATTGCTGCGTATCGGGATCCAAGGCCGCGTTGTTCCCGACGAAAATCGTAAAGACGCGACGTTGACTTTCGTGATTGATGTCTCCGGTTCAATGGCTATGGAAAATCGGTTGGGATTGGTGAAACGTGCCTTAACGCTTCTGGTTGAACAACTCCGTCCGGGCGACGAGGTTGCTATTGTCGTTTATGGAACGCGGGCGCGAACCGTCCTATCACATACCGGAATTGAGGGACGTGAGGAGATCTTGGAGGCAATCCACTCCCTCACGCCAGACGGGAGCACGAATGCAGAAGAAGGACTTCGCCTTGGATACAAACTTGCCTCGCGCCAGGCAAGGCGTGGTAACATTAACCGTGTGATTCTCTGTTCAGATGGTGTTGCTAATGTTGGAAGAACAGGGCCCGATGCCATTCTTAGGGAAATTCGTTCCTATGTTAAGGAAGGAATTACGTTGACAACAGTCGGGTTCGGCATGGGCAATTTCAACGATGTCCTCATGGAACAACTTGCCAACAAAGGCAATGGCAGCTACGCTTATGTTGATACCCTCAGCGAGGCAAAGCGTATCTTTGTTGAAAACCTTACACAGACATTACAAATCATCGCTAAAGATGCCAAAGTGCAGGTCGATTTCAATCCTGAAGTCGTCAGCCGCTTCCGTCTGCTCGGCTATGAAAACCGTCGGCTTGATCACGAAGATTTCCGTGATGACGATGCTGATGGCGGTGAAATCGGTTCAGGGCACAGTGTCACAGCCCTCTATGAGATTAAACTTCATGAAGGTGCCACCGGACAATTGGCGACGGTCTTTATACGTCATGAAGACCCAGATACCCATCGTGTATCGGAAATTAACGAGGAAATTTTCACAACAGAACTGAAAGGGACATTTGAAGAGGCATCCCCTGAATTTCAACTCGCCGCGACTGTAGCAGAATTCGCAGAAATCCTACGTGAGAGTTTCTGGGCACAAGAAGGGAGCTTAGAAACCGTACAGCAAAGCATTGAAGGTATTGCTCCTCAAATTCCCAATGAACGAGTGGATGAACTAAGCCATCTGATAAGTCAAGCAATTCGTTTTAAGGATCCCGAGAGCGAATAACTATAGGACTTAACGCAAATCCACTACGCTTGTTGGCGAGGTTGCAAAACTCCCTAGTGACACCTCAGTATGCGTTCCAATTTTGCGTAAGTCCTACAGTTTGCACAAAAGATTATGAAAAGCCTTGTTTCCCTCTTACTGATACTGCCGATACTTTCAGCATCCGCTTTGTGGGAGTCAGTGGAGAGTCCACACTTTCGAGTCTACTACCAAGAGGGTACAGTAGATCCAACGTCAATCCTTCAGATAGCTGAGGATTTTTACGCCGAAATGCCACAATTAACTGACCGTATGCCGGCAGGAATGATTGATATCTGGGTCTGCGATACACAAGAGGAATTTCAGGCTTCCGTTCACGCCCCGATTCAGGATTGGGCAGTCGGATGTGCTTTCCCTTTGAGTCGACGTATCATTATCCAAAATCCGAAACACATCGCGCTGGCGAAACTGCAGTTAGTCCAAGTTCTTCGGCACGAGATCGCGCATGTCCTCTTCGGACAGTGTACACGCAAAGCCGTCAAAGAAATTCCGCTGTGGTTTATAGAAGGCATAGCGATCTACTTTGCTGATGAATGGGTGCCGAGTCGTCACGAAACATTGCTAAAGCATATTTTCTCTAAATCCATCTTACCGCTTCAAGCGTTAACGCGAGGTTTCCCGCGTTCGCAAGCCGGTGCGGATTTGGCGTATGCTGAGAGCCAAGATGCCGTCCGTTGGTTGGTTGAAGTCAAAGGTAGGGATGTGCTGTTCTCGCTTATTTCGGAACTCCATGCGGGGAACAACTTCAATACAGCTTTTAAAGCCGTAGTTGGATGGGATCTTGCGACTTTTGATGTCCTTTGGCGTGAATCGTTAGCGGAGCGTTACAAATGGGCATCCCTCTTCTCCAATTCCTACTTTTTGTGGGGCGGTCTCGGCGGGTTGGCACTCCTTGGTTATCTGGTCCGCCGGAATCGTAGACAGCGGCACCTCAATAAACTCTCACAACAGGAAGATACTATGGACACATTCTTCAGGACTTAATTTTAATGAATACCTCTCTCATTTATCTCACGCTCTGTTTTATCTCTTTCACCACCGCGGCGATAGCACAATCAAAACAACTCACACAGTACCCGGATCAACTTACGCGCGACGGGCATATCGTCGTTCTACCCGACCACGGCACCGTCTATATCGTTTCCGACCTGCATGCCCATTGGGACGACTTTAATCAATGGTTGCAACTCACAAAACTTGTCGAGCGAATTCAAGCGGGCGAAGAGGTCTATGGATTGATACTCGGTGACGCAATTGACTATAAGCCAGATGAACCGAGACACCCGCCTTTTGGTGATACTTTAATTGTTGACCGAGTTATGGCACTCCAAAAACAACTCGGCGATAAAGGCAAAAGACTCATCTATCTCCGAGGGAACCACGAATTTGCCGCCGCCGATGCCTACGCGATGCTCAAGAAACAGGGGATGACAACACAAAACCGAGAACAATTCATTCGTTTATTGTACGATAGCCACCTCGGCTCCTATTATGAGCAATTCAATTTCATTGAGAGAATGACGGATGCTCACTACGAATTCCTTGTAAATTTGCCAACGGTTGTTATCGCAAAAAACGGCTTTGTCGGTATTCACGCCGGGCCCCCGCGTTCCATCACCAGTCTGACTGATCTCGTTAATCCGAGTCCTAAAACCCTTGAAGAACTCCTCTGGCATCGTCCTACGATCGCGTATAGTGGTGGATACACTTTAAGACATATAAAAAATTTTCTTGAAGCCATCCATGCGAATCTTCTGGTCGTTGGACATACCCCCATTCACTATTTTCCCTCACAAAACGTCAGAGATGGTATAGCAACATTCGGTGAGAATCAACTCATCTTTTCAACGGGCTATAGCGGGTCGCCGGGAATTCCAACCTATATCAAAATTGACCTATCAGAAACATATACCTCTGTCCACACCCTGAAGTTAGGGGTGAACATTCACCATCTGTATGACAAGGCGAAAAAACCAAAATCGGACTAACAGACCCACATCATGCGACCACTCATTTACATCATGACCCCCGTTTTGATTCTCACGATCCTCCTCGCCTCTCGCTTTGTAACGTGGGATGCCATTAAAGGCGAGAATCAACAAGCACAGGCATACGTTCAAAAAGGTACAACAGCACTCAGATCATGGAAATTTTCACAGGCGGTCAAAGCGTTTACGCGTGCGATTGAAATTGAACCGAAGTATGCCGAAGCTTATGTGAAACGCGGACTCGCCTATTATCGTTCTGCAGAGTACGAAACCGCTATCGTAGATTACACCCACACGTTAAAACTCAAAAGATATCAAGCCGATGCCTACGCAAGCCGCGGTGATGCATATCAATCGTTAGGCAATATGCAACGCGCTATTGAAGACTACTCAGCCTCACTTAAAAGGCGGCGTAGCCCGCGCGTTATACAGAAACGGGCAGAAACCTATTTCAAACACGGAGACGTTCAAAAAGCACTCGCTGACTACGATGACCTGATTAAACGGAATCCCTCAGCGATGGCATATTATGGACGCGGTAACGTTTATCTCCAACTCTCTATTCGAGGTAATAAGAACCGTTTAAAACTCGCATTGGCAGATCTGGATCAGGCTATCGCTCTCGAACCGAGTTTCGCGAGTCCATACATTAGTCGTGCACAGGTCCACACGCAGTTCGGGGATCACACATTAGCAAGCCGAGATTCCAGACAGGCTAACAGACTTTTGATCGAGGCACTCGACAAACAGATAATACAAGCCCTAATCACACAAATACTAATAAATTATATGAACGCGCTTTGAGTTTTTTCTTGAAAAACCCCCAAAATTGTGATATACTTTAAGAGTGGTGTTTAGTATTTTGCTGGACTGCCCTTAGTTTTTGCGCGCGAAGATTTACTTTTATTTGTCCCTGGATTTTCAATAGGAGGCTGGAAGAATTAATATGACCGGAGATGCATTGGGTTTAGTTGAAACGCGAGGTTTGGTTGGGAGTATTGAAGCTGCTGATGCCATGGTGAAAGCGGCGAATGTCCAACTCGTCGGTTACGAACAAGTCGGTGGCGGTTACGTGACCGTCTTGGTGCGTGGTGATGTCGGTGCTGTGAAAGCCGCAACGGATGCAGGGGCTGAAGCCGCTGCACGCGTCGGTGAAGTTGTTTCTGTTCATGTAATTCCACGTCCACATGCTGAAGTCGAGACCATCTTAAAGAAAGCGTAAACTATGCGTAAGTGGATTGACCACACGTTATTTGAGAACTTTTGCAACATCCTAACAGAAAAGGCGAACCATAGATGCCAGACCGTGCCCTTGTTGAGTTGATTACCCGCCGTGTCGTGAATAGGCTGACGACAGACCAAGCGTGTAGTGGTTGTGCTTTGAGAAGTTGTGATGCCGGAAATCGCGCATGTGATGCCGTCACACAGCAGCAGCAAATTCCGGTTGGCGTTTCAGCACGACATGCCCATGTAACGCAAGAACACCTTGAGATCCTCTACGGTGCCGGACACCACCTCACTGTCTATGCGCCTCTCTATCAACCCGAAGCGTTCGCTGCGAACGAAACACTGACTATCGTCGGAAAGCGGATGCGGGCTATTGAAGCGGTTCGTATCCTTGGGCCCGTGCGGGATTACTCCCAAGTAGAAGTCGCCCAAACAGAAGCAATCCGTCTCGGTTTAAGCCCCCCTATCCGAGATTCAGGCGATCTGGCGGGTGCGGAACCTATTACCCTCATCGGGCCCGCAGGAAGTGTCTATTTAGAGGAAGGTGCCATCTGCGCGACACGGCACATCCACATGACACCCAGTGATGCTGACGCACGCAATATTAGCGAAGACGATCTTCTAAAGGTCCACTTCCCGGGTGAGCGAGCTTTGACGTTTGAAAATGTCCGACCCAAAATTTCTGAAGGCTATGTGCTTCAGATGCACTTAGACACCGATGATTCCAATGCCGCAGGTTTGAAGGGTGGCGAACCTGTTGAAATCGTGCGTTAGGTCCCCCGTATACTTGAAGCAACATGAACCAAGAACTGATTGACCAAATTCGGAAAATCGTGGAGAGGGTACTGGAGGAACAAGCATCTACCACCACGCAAATTGCAGACGAGAAACGACTACTCGCCATTTTTGGGGCGACTCAACTCGAATTGGATGAACCGCTCCAGCAGCTTCATGCCTGCACGCAAGACGGATGGAAAATTACAATAATTTTGTCTGATCTCGCAACTAAAGTCATAAATCCGGAACCGATTCATGCGATATTTGGCGAAGAGAACGTTCTGCGGGAGGACACACTCACCGATATAGCAACTTTCGTGAACACTTATCAGCAGATCGTGCTTCCTGTTTTCTCACATCCGATGGCTGCAAAACTCGCGTTAAGGTTAGTGGATACCCCCTGCACCTATCTTGTATTTGAAGCACTTTCTAAAGGAAAAACAGTCATAGCGGTCACCGATGCCCTTAATCAAAATGGGTCATCCGCAAAAATTAATGCTATTGAGGTTGAATATGTAAACGTTTTATCCGAACTTGGCGTTCAATGGGTACCTATGATGCAGATTGCCGAGTCGATTAAGAACAGAACAGACGACTCACCTACCAGTTTGGACAGACCTCTAATTAGTACAACGACTATTTTAAACCTGGACGCGAACGTACAAGAGTTGGTTCAT
The DNA here is from genome assembly GCA_965200345.1 of Candidatus Poribacteria bacterium. GTDB lineage: Bacteria > Poribacteria > WGA-4E > WGA-4E > WGA-3G > WGA-3G. The sequence continues at coordinate 5,752,572 of OZ241378.1, read as the reverse complement.
GCGAAACAGGCGATTATTACACCACTTGCCCGTGAGCATGCAAAAAAGAGAGGTATTAAACTAATACCCAAAAGTTAAGAAGCACCAGAACCATTAGTTTTCGTCGGCATTAATAGTAAAGTCTGTCTATCGCAAACGGGGAACCGCGATCAGGACATCGAATCACGGAAAAATCAACTAATTTTGATTATCCTTGACAATTTTTGTGGAAAATTGTATCATTTCCGTGATAGTTTTGTACTTAAGATGATAAAGGAGTTTGACATTCACACGGCACCGCGCGCAATAGGTATAAAAAACTATTGACAACGCTAAATGAAGGACACGAATATTAGGAGGAAAGTTCCATGAAGACCCGGATTTCGATTTTAAGCGTAGTATGCCTCATCAGCTGTTTTGTAATCGCTGGGTTGTCGACCCCGGTGAATGCTGATTATGATTATTACGGAGATCGGTTGAGTCGTGAGCATCGCGTTGCAAGCGATGTTGACGAATGGATAGAGCGCGGGAATGCGACGATCACCGCCAGTCCACGCTTTGAGGACGGCGTTCGACTCACCGCTTGGGCAAATGACGCTCAGAACACAGACAACTACGAATTTGCAATTGCCAGCGCGGTATATCTCTTTGAAATTCCAGCAGGGACACAATATATTGAAGTCTTGGTGCGATACCGAGGGGAACCGCATCGCTTAGAAATTGAAGACTACGACGAACCCATCGCAGGTCGCGCATGGATTCGTAATACGAAGCGCGAGACAACACGCAGCGGTTACTACGACGAAAATGCTAAAGAGACCCGTTACGGCGACACTTTTGTGCTCCGAGCGAAAAATCGCTCAGAACATATTAAAATTCCTGCAGTCGGTCATGTCAAAGATGGATGGATGGAACTTCATATTGTCGCCGAAGGCGGCGAGCAGATTGATGTAGAATATCTTGAGGTCTCCACGTATCGCAGGCAGCCCAAAGTTAGAGTCATTCAACGCTACACACCAACCTACCGTTGGCGTCCGTGGCATCGTTACACTTACCTCTACTTTTACGATGGGCCTGTCTATTACGCGACGGACTATGACTACTATCTCCGATGGAGTTATCCGGTTTACGACCATCACTATCTGTCAATCCGTTCGTATTATGGTGGGTATCTCGGACGTTACCGTGGCTACTATCCAAGTGCTTACTACCGCTACTATTCGCCGTATTACGGTTCGTACCACAGTTACTACCGTGGCACGCCGAAGGTGTATCAACGCCGGACGCAGTTGAATCGCTGGAGTGCACAGCACGAAACAACCCGTCGGCAGTACAGTCGTAGCCGATTATCAGCGAACAACCGCGGCGAAAATCGAACAGCCGTACGGAGGAGCGTCCAAACCACGCTCGAAAACCATCGGCGACAGACCCCGGCGACGACGGAACGCGTTGCACGCCAATCAATTATTACGCAGAAACTACGTACCCGTGCTTCTACTGCCTCAACACTCCGCCAAAGCAACGTCCGAAAAAGCACTTACGCTTCAGGGAGTACAACGAGGGCACTCAGTCAGCAGCGGCGTTATTCTACTGCTACAACGCAGGACGTGAATCGCTACAGAAGGTCTACAGAAACACAGCGGACTACACCGCTTTACAGACGTTCTGCTTCTTCGTCGAACCGGTCGTTCTCGTCAAGTACAAGCAGCAATTCGCGTCCGAAGTATAGAACCACGACTTCAAATTCGAGTGCGTCGCGTTCGCGATCAAGCGTCAGTCGTTCAACGACAAGTCCATCGCGCGAGAAATCAAGCGTGAGCCGTTCAAGCTCGAATTCAAGTTCGTCGCGTTCACGATCAAGCGTCAGTCGTTCCTCGTCTTCTACAAAGACTCGAACGCGTCCGACAACAAGTTCGAGCTCATCGCGTAGCAGTTCAAGCAGTAGCAGCGACGATGACGATGACGATCGAAGTCGTACAACGCAACGGACGAAACGGCGACGTTAATAGGAGCAATATTGGCTTCGCATAGCCCTTGGATGTGTGAAGCCTACATAGACTACATGCGGTTTTTGTTAATTATTTCACTCTTGTCGTTCAGCCTCCATGCCAGTTTTGCGCAGGAGGCTGAAAACGGCATAAATACCGAACAGCAAACAACTAAAACTGAAACGGCGGAACAGGTAAGACTTATTTCGCCAATCGGAGCGATGGTGCGTTCCGCTGTTGTCCCTGGATGGGGACAATTTCACAGTCGTAGTTACTTCCGAGGGAGCCTGACTGTTTTAGGAGTAGGCGGCTCCATCATCGGTGCCTTGTTAGCACAAAATTCCTTTAGGAATCGGTACGATGCCTATGAGACATTGGTTTGGGATAGTTTCTCTAACGAAAAAACAATATTAGAAAGCTATGAATATGCAAACCAGAGATATAAACTCAGGACATTTTTTATGTATACCGGCATCGGTATTTGGCTGTATAGCCTTATCGACTCTTACGTGAGTGCTAACTTTTACAACGCGACTACCCTGATTCAATCTATTGAACAGGATGCACAAAATATTGAAAAATTAGGGATCGAAATCGGCGCGACCCCTTCACATTTTTATTTCGGTATTGTTAAAACCTTTTAAAAAAAAAATTAAAAAAGGAGAATGCTTACTATGTTCAGGAATTTCGCCAAAGTCAGCGGCGTACTCATCTTACTCCTACTCGCAAATCTTATGGGGTGTGGAGACGCTGATAAGGTCGGACAAATTCCGGCTGAAGAACTCCTTCAAATTAGTAATGTTTTAGACCGATGGCGAGAAGGCTACGAAACAGAAGATGTTAACACCTACATCGGGACCTTCTGGGAAGATGGCTTTCTTTATGTCTCTGATATGGGAACAGATGGCGATAAAACAGACGATGTCGAGTTTGATGACATCCGAGAGGAACGCGCCTCCGCGACTCGTGTCTTTGCACGGTTTCAAGATATTGAGATAGAGCTCTCTTCTCCGCCGGAAATTCAGATGAATGACGATGGCACAGAGGCTGAGGTACGGAATCATTACAGAATCCAATTCTTTGTGTCGGACGGTCAGACGCTTGAGGGTGGATACACCGGCGCATACGCCGAAGGTGATAATCTCTTTATCTTTGAAAAAAGAAATGACGAATGGCGTATAGCCGAATGGCATGACGAAGCCTTTAACGAGGAAGAAATTCGCATTGCCAACAACCTATAGGTTCAGAAAAGGAGGGCAATTTCTAACCCAAAGGGCGGGTAGAAATACTGTATATTCATGCCGCAACAGGAGGAACACCTACGCGATTATTTTCAGCTCATTCAAAAGCATGACTTTACGCTCTGCCTAACCATCCTATTAGTGTTAGGAACTGCCCTAATTATCTCGCTGCGTTTGCCCAAAACTTACGCTGCTTCCACCTTAATATTACTCGTCCAACCCAGCGCAACATATTCCCTTCCTTCAGCAAATTTGTTTCAAAATGTGCTCTCCGGCGGTGCTGACCGACGAGAGATGGAAACAATCAGCACCCGATTCTCTACAGAGTCCATGCTAAATACAGCAATCGAAAACCTTGAGGAGAACGGGCACTCGGATGCAGCTGCGCTTTTACCTCCGGTAGGAAAACTCAAACGAGTGGTGAGAGCACAAGTAGACCCAGACTCTGATTATATCTATATTTCGGTTGAATTAACCGAGGCAGAAGGCGGTGAACGGAATGCAGCACTCCTCGTCAATCAACTTGCAAAAGATATGCAAATGTTGAGGCGTGGAAATGAAGAAACAAAACTCAGAAAACTTATGGAGTTCCTCGAAAATAAACGACGGGAAATCGAAGCGGAAATAGATAAAAATTTAGAGGATCTCCTCCAATTTGTTCGCGACAATGGAAGCGCAGAAACATGGGTACCGACGCTCACTAATTTGCTTGAGCGCCTTGCGCGTGTTCGAGAAAATCTTGAGATAAATCAACAACAGCTCTACGCAACGAACGCCCACATTACATACCTAAAAGAACAACTACAAAACCTGCCTAAGCAGACACCACTATCAGAAACCACCTCCCATAACCCCGTCTGGCTCTTCCAGCAAGAGAAACTCTTCAATCTTGAATCGCAACGCGTTGCTGATGCCAAAAAAGTCGGCACAACTTCATCAGATTTGGAGGGACTTGATGCGCAAATCGCTGAAATTCAAAAGAAAAATGAGGAGACCTCGCCGCTAACTACAACCGTTACCTCAGGTGCTTCTGCGCATCACACTTATATACAGAATCAATTAATAACATTTGTTCCGGAACTCTCGCGATATCAAAACGCCGTGGAACGTCTCTACCGGGAGCAGAAGATACTTGAAATTGAATTGGCGAAATTAATAGAACAGATCCCCGAGAATCAGATTATTCTTACACAAAAGGGTGCCAAGATTCAGAAAACCAACGCGATGGCTGAAGAAATTGCCAAACGTTCCCTTGAGGCTGAAATATTATACGCTGAATCTAAGATGCCAACCTCTCGGAACCAAATAGGCGGCATTGAAATCGTTGATCGCGCTACACGGAGAAAAATTCCTGTTAGTCCGCAACTTCAGTTTATCCTTGTTATCGCGGGAATCACTGGCTTAATTTTAGGTGTCACAGTTGTCCTATTTATTGAATATTTTAATAGGTCTGGTGCGAATTTAAAAACGTGAACATCTTGTTTAGAAATATTACAGCCTCGAATTCAGGTTCGAGGTTTCATTATTTTGATAACTTTGTAAAAAAAATGTCAATTTTTCTTAAATTGTAGTATAATTATAGTATGTCCAATGTGCAATCGGGTATTTATCTACGTTTTCGGTTCTAAAACCCAATGCTTTAGCTTTGGGATACAGAACCGCCCTATTGAATTAGACCATGGGGCTATAGTTAAAAAAAGAGTTGACATTTCGTCAAAAATGTAGTATAATTAACATAGTCATTGATTGAGACGTGTAAGCAGTAGCTACCTTGCTACTGGTCTCAATCACCCTCTTACAAGGACAGAATGACTATGGCTAATATCCATTAAAAACGAACATCACAAAATCCGAATACGTTGAAAGATACGATATTCCTGAAACCTTGCGAGGTTCAGATTTTGTTGAGATTTCAAGTTCTGAAGCAAGAAATACTTGCCAGAAGTATCGGTCGGTCACGAAGGTTCAAGTGATTTTCCGTAGTGTGCCAGATGACCCGCACCGCGAGATTACACTCGTGTCGGTTCGGATTAAACCCGAACAAGCTCCCAAGGATAACGTCTGGACGATTGCGACGCTGAAGGGAGTCAGAGAAGCCAGTATCGCAGAACGTCAAATGGACGTCGTGGTATAACCTAAAAGAACCACTTGGGAGTTCCGTCAAAGGAATCCCAATCCTTTAGGTTTGGGAGGGGTCAAACATCCGTCGGCATTGCGGATACTTACATCAATTTTTGGGCTTGTCGGTATTTTCGAGGCGTGCCCGAGAGTGCCCGATCCCGATTTCGTTATCGGGTCTGCTGTCTTCAGGGCGGCGGTAAGCAAGCGGGCGTTAAGTCTATATTAGTGGGCGTTGTGTAGCGTCCATTGGTGTCATTTCGCCGAAAGTGTTTAAGTGTGCAATTCCGAAATTGCAACCGCTCTCTAAAACGGGCGAAATATCGAAAATAAATAGTGAAAATGAATAGTACTGACATTAAAGTTGAAAATATATTACATTTGTGGTATGCTTATCTGAAATTCCACCCCAATGCGTGCGCTTTTTCTGTTAAAAATAAAAGTTGACAGAAATTTAAATCAGTGCTATTTTAAAGGCTAAGAACAGTTTTGCAGGCATTTTATTACGTGTTTATTGAAAAATCCGCAAAACAAACCCTTAATTTGTTGGAAGGAGACTCGCTTTTTACACGCTTCGCGCGGTATTCGCGATTTACGGATATTCTATCCGGCAGTGACGAACAGTACAGAAATTGAATAGGTTGTATTTTTAACCGACCCAATTTTGACACTTTTCGTTTAAACGCAAAGCAGTTTTCGTCCATTCCCAAGGTTTTTTGTCGGAAACCGGGGTATAGAGAACGAATGATGAAATACTCATATCGCAGCTCCGTTACCCAAACATCCGATTCATTATCTCCAAGGAGGAAAAACAAAGTAATGAACAAGCTAAAACAATCACTTGATGTTTTACTTGTAGCGACCTGTATTCTGAGTGCTTTCGTGCTCTATGGTTGTGGCGCACAGAGCCTTGGTCCACAAGAACCCCTATTGCCAACGATTGAGGGGAGTTCTAAATTCTCAGCGCGCTTCCAATTAGAGGAAGAACCGCAATTCTTCTATGATCTGTTTGGAAAAGAGCTGCTTGAAGGTAACGAGGTCTATAACTATCGTGAGCAGAAAGAGTTTGACCAGAACGGTGAATTGTTCGTTGGTTGGACAGGTCAGCTGGATAGTGAAAGATTCTCGGCACAGTTGGATAGAACGGTTTTAACTGAAGATAGTTACCGTGGCAGATACACAGAGTTTGCTATCGGTGATAGCATGCGTTTTAAGCCGTCTACGTTATTCCCAAACCGCTACATCCTCTACAAAACAGAATTTGATGGGCTTCGATGGGATATCTCTTTTGCACAGGAACGGCACCTTTTCACGCTCATCAATTCTCGTATCTCAAACCCCGTCCAATTGACTGACGCAGCGGCAAACCTCGCACCGACGCTCGGTCGTCGGAATGGTCTAAACGAAGACGCTGGAGTGCGGCACATCGAAAACGCACGCCTTGTAGGGTTCCGGGCGCAAGGGCTTTTGGGCGACATTTTCCGCGTCGGGTTTACTTATGTCAATCTTCATAAAGAACACCCAGAACGTGTTGAAAACCCGCTTATGGGTACTGTAGCCAATACACCGCCAGAATCAATTTCCGTTATCTTCCGAGATGACTCACCCGAAGACAATCACATTATTGTCACCCGATTCTCCGGCTTTGATCCAGATTTACATGGCGAGAATATTCAGGGTGGTGTCGGTGCAGCGTTCAAGGAAATGAAGGTCACTGTTGTCACCCAAGCGTTGGAAGAATTAACGCCTGAAGAAATTGAAGAAGGTGCTGAACCTACGGCGTTACCCGCAGAAACTATCTCAGAAACACTTGACATCAGTAATGTCATCCCGATGCCTGTCGGAGGACTGCCTTCTGATATTCGCGATTCTGTTGACGGAGAGTGGAAGATCGTTGATGGCTTCAATAAAATGAAAGCCGTCCTCGTTTTTGTGGATCCAGACGGCGCGCCTTCGCCCGAAGTCGCAACACTTCTCGGAGAAGGGGCATTTCAAATTGACGCAGATCCACGCACTGTTCAATCTGTCACCTTTGAAATGGTCGTAGCAGGTGATTACAACATCGCCATTATCGGATCCAGTGCTGCCAACAAAGCCGAATCAGATCCTGAAATCCAAGAATGGATTAAAACTGAAGACGGCCACATCCAAATGCCCTACCGTGATGTTATTGAAGCACCCGGTAACTACGGGCAGTCCTCAGATTACACCAGTAACCGAGCAACACTTCAAGACAACCCGAGTCAGTGGAGCGGTGAGGGTAGACCGCGTAAAGTCCGTTATCAATATGGTGCAGCACGTGCAGCTCTTCTCTATGGACTTGACTTAGAAGGTACGATCGGCAATGTTTTTGTCCGAGCACATTACTCCATTAACGGTAAATATAAGCAGTATCCTACCATCCCGAAAGATCAGATCGGATTTAGCCGGCTCAAAACAACTATCCAAGGCGAAGATGGCGAAGAAGAAACCGGTATCTCCGTTGATCCAGCAACCGGCTTGCCATTAGACGCAAATGGGATACCTACCTACTCTGAGACCGAGGGTGAAAGATTTGAAGCCAGGTTAGGTGGCGACGGAACCGATGAAAGCGGCGACGGAGAAATGGGAAGAGAAACCGCATGGTTCCTCCAACTCAAATCTCGATTCGGAAAGTTGTACCTCGAAGGGGTCTACTATCATATCGATCCTGGTTACACCACAACTTATCTCAATTTCGGTTCTAACTCTGACAGAGATCAACCCTACTCACTACCACGGACACCTGAATCACAGTCTGAACAAGATCCGTGGGACGAAACTAATTACGCTCTCATTGAAGATGATGATGATGATGACGACTGGCCGGATGACATCGACTTTGATGGCGTCCTACCACGCGCTGACGATAGAGACCAAAACGGCGTTTTGGACTTCCAAGAAGATTTCCTCATCTTTGATGCCGATCCGCCGGTCTTCACTGACCTCGTTGACCTGAATAACAACGGTACGATCGATTCCCTTGAGGACGATTTTGAACCGCAGTATGAGTATGGAGTAGACAGGGAAGGATACCATGTTTTCGCCGAATATGACCTCCTTGATAATCTTTCACTCAAAGTCGGATGGCTCAACGAACACGAAGTCTCAAGCCGACGGAAGAATGATTCCAAATATCTACATGTTACCTATCAACGTGACATTCCTGATTTCGGAACCGTGCTCTTCCAAAACCGTTTCGTCCGAGTCCAAGACGATATTCCAGATTACACCATTACACTGCGTGTGGGTGAATTGGAACCCGTTCAAATTTCCGATGAGCTTGATTTCTATAACGCTCGCGTGAATACGACAACGCTCCAGTTCCTTTATACCGCTGTTCCCAACCTCACATTGGAAGCGAAATTCCTCGTTGTACTCCAAAAACAGTTTGAGCAAGATGAGGCAGATGCTATTTTCTTAGATGTTGAGGCACCGGACCCCGATAACGCCGACGATCCGCTTACTGCCGATCAACGTGTCGATTTCATGGTCCCTGTTGAACAGGTTCGCGCGGGTGGTGAAAGACGGGAATTCCCGTTCTACCCAGATCATGGGATTAACGCACTTGATCCCGAAGATCCGGGTTTAATCTATGACCCCGAAAACTGGAAAACGCGGCGCTACCCGGAACGTGATATTCGCAACCAACAGACGATTCTTAAAGCGAGATACGAGATCCCTCTCGGTGAACTGCCATTTGTCGATAGAATCGGTGAAGATTTGACACTCACACCGATGGTGAAGTACATCTGGGATCGCGCATTTGACCGGGGTGCCGAAGAAATTCCTGACGCGCTCAACCCACGTCAGTTCGTTCCCACTGATAATGAACCCGTTGAATATCTCCGCTTCAATCGTAGAAGCCGTGAAGATGTACTCGGCGTACGGCTTGATTACCAGTTCTCGCAAAGGATGAACATTCTTGGCGGTTTCCAATACCGGAAATTCACTAACCGGGATAATAACTTCAAAAACTATTTGACAAACTTCCCGGAAGATGAAGATGTTCCCGTACTCTACAGACCGGATTTGCGAACCCGAATCTTTGAAGTCCAAGCAATCAACCGGGGTGAATGGCTTGGGTTCAACATCGTCATCCTCGCGGGTTATCGGCGAACGACTATCTTGCTCGACCACACGACGAGTAACACCACCTTCGTGCGAGCAATGATGGGCTTCTAAATGTTTTGTGTATCGCTGGACACGAAGACGTGTCCAGCGATACCGCGTTTAGCAATATCACCTACGATGTCGCCCTCAGCAACACGCAAATAAAGCGCGTAACTTTTTAGGCACTCAGGTGTTCTTAATGAGAACGGCATTGTAAACAGTAGAGGCAATCTACAGATACAGATATTGATTCCTAACCTGAAGATTTGTGTAGATGGAACGCTCACGCGTTAAAAAATAAAACTGAGTTGTTAAGGTACGGTTCCTGTGCCTTATCCATACAGCACTTTATGAACTTGTAGAGACTTGTCAGAAATAATTGGCAAGTCACCTAAGGAGGATCAGAACGAATGATTCGTTTTAGTTTTGTTTTAATGTTAATCGCTTGTGTCGGTATGTCTACTGGCATCGCTTTCGCGCAAGATGATGCTGGAGCGGGTGGTGGAACCGTCCGCGGCCAAATTGTCGATACAACCACAGCACAGAACCCAATTGAAGGCGTTGATGTTAGAATTGTTGCCACAGGCGGAGAAGAGCACACCGCAACAACTGATGTCAACGGAGATTACGAAAAATCAGGCATCCCCGCAGGCCGTTACCTCATTAGTATCTATAGAGACGGATACGGCGATCGGGTTGGAAAAGCTGTCACAGTCGTTAATGGCGGTGACCACTTCGTTCCACTGAAGATGACCAAAAAGGACAATATCGTCACCTTCTTCCAGAAGTTCGGATTCGTCTTCTGGCCACTCGCCCTTTGCTCCATCACGGCATTAACCTTCATTATTGAAAGACTTTTCACCTTTGTGCGGAGTCGTTCTCGAATCGGAACTGAACAGTTTATCGCCAGTATTGCCGACTCATTGCGGAAAGAGAACATTATGGAAGCCGTCTCGACTTGTGAAGAAGCCGGTGGACCGCTCGCGAATGTTCTTAAAGCGGGATTGCTGCGATACAGCCAAGCCCAGATTGAAGAACGAGATATTAGCAAAGAAGAAATTCAGGAAGCCATTGAGGAAGCAAGCCTCCTTGAAATCCCAGAACTGGAAAGAAATCTACCGGTTCTCGGTACGGTCGCAGTTGTTTCCCCACTGTTTGGATTGCTTGGAACGGTTACAGGTATGATTAGCGCGTTTACCACAATCGCACTTGAAGGTACGGGGGACCCGCAGCAGCTCGCCGGTGGTATTTCTCAGGCACTTCTCACAACTGCTGCTGGATTGACAGTCGCTATTCCGTGCTTGATTTTCTTCCAACTTTTCGATAGCTGGGTTAACAGACATATGGTTGAGATTTCACAGGTTTCTACCGAAATCGTCAACCAACTGATTGTTGGTGAATCTAGCGGTGCTTAGTCTTGTAACAGAACGGGCGGGTGATTCTACTCGCCCACTTCTGATGGGTTTTGTTGGGTACTTAGGGTACTAAACCTTAGCCCAAGTCTCATTAACGAGAAAGGAGACTTTGAAATGCAACAAGTCGGTGAAGCCAAATTGAGTCTGCTTGCAACCAAAATTAGGGAACGTAAGCCGCCAACGCTCAGTATGGCACCTATGATTGATTGCGTGTTCCTGCTCCTGATCTTCTTCATGGTGTCAACAACTTTCTCGCCGATTCCAGGCCTCCGTGTACAGCTTCCCCCACCGGGGAAACCGTCGCCAGATAAACCTAAAGGGTTGACTGTCCGGATCGCGAACCCGGAACCGGGCGAGTACAGAGGCACTATGGTGTTGAATGATGTGGTCGTCCAGATTGAAGAAATGTTTAACCAATTCATCAACGCACCGGAAGAATCCAAGAACATGCTGATTATTCAGTCTGAGCGGGACGTACTGCATGAACAGATTGTGCAGGTGATGGATATTGCGAAACAGTCAGGTATAGATAAAATCGGATTCGCTATTGTCGCGAGAGACTGACAACCCTCAAGCGATAGCAATAGTAATCCCCTTTCTATAGAAGGAGAATTCAGATGGCTTTAAACTTAGCGCAACGGCGGAAAACACAAGAAGACGATGACATTCCGATGGCTCCAATGATCGATTGTGTCTTCTTGTTGCTCATCTTTTTCATGGTGTCTGCTGTTATGAAGGTTCCTCCGCCTTTCACCGTCACTTTACCCGATTCCGCAACGAAACACGAATTCACTCGGAAGAAATTCAACCTCTTCGTTAACAGTGACGGACGTATTTCGATTGACGACCAAGAGATGTTAACACTGGAAGACATGGAGCTTTTCATTGCGGCTCATGAAAACCAGATTAGTACGCTGATTATCAAAGCGGATAAACGTGCCAAGCACGGTGTCGTCATTGACGTGGTAGAACGGGCGAAAATGCGCTCCAGTAAAACGGAAGGGCTTGAAATCGCTTTCGCGGTGTCGGAAGAAGACTGAGGAATGCAATGTACTTAAAAAAGGCAGCATTTGCTGCCTTTTTTTTTCGCCACTATAAATCACCTTAATCCAGTGCTGCCATAAACGATTTAAACTTTCAAATTACGTTCGCCGAATTAATCAGGATTTCTAACGCTTCTTTCGTTCTCTCCTTGATGCAGCCCTTCTTTTCAGTTGGACGGGTGCCGGCAGCGGTGGCGGTGGCGGCGTTACAACCTTCCAAAAGTGTGGAAGAAAGGTCTGCCAATTAGCGAGAATATTCTCGGCATACTGGCTGCCCGTATAAGTCGCGTGATTTTGTATAAGTGCCATCATGCTCTTAATATCCGCCTCACCCGTTACCTTTTCTATTTTCACCCAATCTGGATTGTACTTCTTCTCGAACTGCCCTTTTTCGTCTAAGACATAGGCAGTACCACCTGTCATCCCCGCTCCAAAGTTTCTACCCGTTTCGCCGAGAATGATGACCGTACCTGCAGTCATATATTCACAACCATGGTCCCCAACACTTTCAACAACAGCAGTCGCGCCGCTATTTCGGACACAGAACCGTTCACCGACACCGCCAGCTGCATAGAGGGTTCCACCCGTCGCGCCGTATAAAACCGTATTTCCGATGATCGTATTTTCATAAGTTCGGAAGGGCGCTGTTGGTGCGGGTTTGATAATAAGTTCTCCACCCGCCATGCCTTTGCCGACATAGTCATTGGCTTCCCCTGTCAACACAAATTGTACACCACTGATACAGAAGGCACCAAAGCTCTGACCAGCACTGCCTTCCAAGTGGCATTGGATTGTTCTATCAGGCAAACCAGCATCGCCATAACGCCTCGCGATTTCACCGGATAACTTCGCGCCCACCGTTCGGTGCGTGTTCCGGATAGCATAGGAAAGTCGGATTGATGTTTTCTGATCAATTGCTTCCTCTGCATCCGCCAGAATCTGATCGTCAAGTGGGATATCCTCTCGATCGTTCCGTTCCTGCAGATGATAGCGAGGTTGTGTTCCGGTTGGATCCGCAGGGGTTAGAATCTCACTTAAATCAAGCATCGCAGCTTTAGGATAATCTGCAAGGTCAATCGGTTGTAGCAATTCGGGACGACCAATAATGTCGTTCAAAGACCTATGTCCGAGATTCGCGAGAATCGCTCGAACCTCGTTCGCCACACCCAACATGAAGTTAACAACCATCTCAGGAGTCCCAGGATACTTCGCACGGAGCGCAGGGTCTTGCGTAGCTACACCGACAGGACATGTATTTAGATGGCATTGGCGCGCCATTACACATCCCGTTGCAACCATCGCTATTGTGCCAAAGCCGTACTCTTCTGCACCCAGCATGGCAGCGATGACAATATCGCGTCCAGAACGCATTCCGCCGTCTGCCCGTAGAACGACGCGATCCCGTAACTCGTTCTCCACCAGTGCGCGTTGCGTTTCTGCAATTCCGAGTTCCCAAGGTGTACCCGCGTTCTTGATAGAACTCAGCGGCGATGCACCAGTGCCGCCTTCATGTCCACTCACTTGAATAACATCAGCGTAGCCCTTTGCTACACCTGATGCAATGGTTCCAACCAGAAATTCGGATACCAGTTTTACGGCAACCTTTGCCCGCGGATTTGCCTGCTTCAAATCATAGATGAGCTGCGCCAAATCCTCAATAGAATAGATGTCGTGGTGCGGTGGCGGCGAAATTAGCGGAACTCCCGGTACGGAGTGGCGAATAGAAGCAATTTCAGCGGTTACTTTGTGCCCCGGAATCTGCCCACCCTCCCCAGGTTTAGAACCCTGCGCCATCTTAATTTCCAACTCTCTCGCCGAAATTAGGTATGTTGGTGTGACACCGAAACGCCCGGATGCTACCTGTTTGATAGCACTCGAAGCGAGGTCTCCATTAGGCTGCGGCTTGAAACGTTTAGAGCTTTCACCACCTTCTCCGCTTCCGGATTTTGCACCGAGGCGGTTCATAGCAATAGCCAAAGTCTCGTGTGTCTCACGGCTCAATGCACCGAAAGACATGCTACCGGTTGTAAAACGACGAACAATATCCTCCGCGGGTTCTACTTCTTCAATTGGGATCGGCGCGCTCGACTTGAATGCAAGTAGGTCGCGTAAACTGGAAGGTTCACCAGTCTCAACAGCATCAACATATTTCTCATAATCTTCCGACTTACCTGCCTTGACAAACTTGTGGAGCGATTTAAACACTGTCGGATTGTACGCATGAAATTCGCCATTTCGACGGAATCGGAAGTAGCCTGCCTCTTCAAGCGATACATCATCTCCGTTTCCTGAAAACGCTTTTGTGTGGAAATGGAGCGTCTCCGCAGCGATTTCGGCAAACCCGATGCCATTTAAGCGTGAGGTGGTACCCGTGAAACACTTATCAATAACAGTTGCATTGATGCCGAGTGCCTCGAAAATCTGAGCACCACGATAACTTGACACCGTCGAAATCCCCATCTTCGCCATAATCTTTAAAATGCCTTTTTCGACGGTCGCCTTATAGGTTTCAACGGCCTTCGCTGCTGTGAGTCCTGCAAGTTCGTCGTCTTCAGCGAGTTGAACGATCGTTGAAAACGCGAGATAAGGGTTGACTGCCGCTGCCCCATAACCGATGAGAACAGCAAAATGGTGTTCTTCCCGCGCATCTCCAGTTTCAGCGATAAGGCTTACTCGCATCCGTTTTCCTTCTCGAATCAGATGGTGATGAACCGCACCAACGGCAAGTGCCATTGGAATCGGTGCGCTATCAGGATTGACATCTTTATCGCTTAACACGAGCAGCGTCGTTCCCACATCAACCGACTCAGAGGCGCGTTGACACAACGTTTCCAGCGCGGTTTCTAAGCCTTGTTTGCCAGAAGATACAGGGAAACAAACAGAAAGCGTTGCTATCTGAAAATCGGGTATATCCAACTCTCGTAAGGCTTGTAGATCCATATTTGTTAAGATTGGTGAAGGTAACCGGATAAGTCGAGCGTGTGCTTCAGTTTCCGTGAGCAGACTATGCCGCCGCCCGAGGTAAGTTGTGAGCGACATAACCAAGCGTTCCCGGATCGAGTCGATAGGGGGATTGGTTACCTGAGCGAAGCGTTGTTTGAAGTAATTGTAAAGCAAACGCGGATGTTGAGAAATCACAGCAGGTGGTGTATCATCGCCCATCGAACCGATTGCTTCCTTCGCTTCCGTCACCATGGGTTTGATAAAGCGTTCCACATCCTCAGTCATATAACCGAAGGCTTTCTGGTACATCGGCAGCTGCTCAGGAACAATCTCCGTCGTAGCAGAAGCACCGTCCTTTTCAGTAGGAAGCGTTACGATGCCTTTCTGTACCCATTCAGCGTACGGTTTCTGCTCAGCAACCCGATGCTTAATCTCCGAATCTTTCAGCAGTTTTCCTTGCGCTGTATCGACTGCAATCATCTGTCCAGGTCCTAAACGCCCTTTTTCCACAACGCAACTGTCGTCAAGTTCAATAATACCGACCTCAGAACCCATGACAACGGTTCCGTCTTCTGTGACTTTATAGCGTGCCGGTCGTAAGCCGTTTCTATCCAGACTCGCCCCAACGACCACACCATCCGTAAATGCGACCGCCGCCGGTCCGTCCCAAGGTTCGCTGACACATGAGAGGTACTCATAACAGGCTTTGAGCACATCCGGCATATCCGGAATCTGTTCATACGCTTCCGGGATCAAACACATCATGGCGTGCAGGATATCGCGGTCAGAATGTGTTAACAACTCTAACACACTATCCAAGCTCATTGAATCACTGCCATGCGGACTGATAATAGGGACAAGTTTTTGGATATGTTCGTTCCAGAGGGGGGACTGCAAATCGGCTTCGCGTGCTCGCATCCAGTTCCGATTGCCCATCAAGGTGTTGATTTCACCGTTGTGTGCAAGTGTATGGAAGGGTTGAGCGAGCATCCATGTGGAAGAGGTGTTTGTGCTGTAGCGTTGATGGAAAACAGCAAGTGCTGCCTCAAAATTTGGATCTTTTAAGTCCAAATAAAATTGCGAGAGTTGCGGAGCTACCAGCAACCCTTTATAGACAATCGTTCGATGTGAAAAGGATGCGATATAGAATGCGTCAAGTCCAGCTGCCGTGATACGATGTTCTAACTCCTTACATATCAAGTACAAGCGTCTCTCAAAAGCGTCGTCTGTGAGTTGCTCTGGCCGCCCTACCAACACCTGTTGAATTTCCGGCATGGTTTCTAAAGCCTTGGTCCCAAGGGCAGAAAGGTCCAGAGGCACCGAGCGCCATCCGAGGAGCGGAACGCCGTATTGTTGTAACGTCTTCTCAACGAGTGCGCGTCCCTGTGCTTGTGCACTCCCGTTCTGCCGTGGCAGGAAAATCATCCCGACACCGATGTCATTTATCGAATCAAGATGGACTCCGAGCTTCTCAAGTTCTTTTTGAAATAGTTTCTCCGGGATTTGTGTTAAGATACCTGCCCCGTCGCCTGTCTTTGCGTCCGCCGCCACCGCGCCCCGGTGCGTTAAATTTGTTACTGCTTGCGTCGCCATCTTGATAATCTCGTGGCTCCGACTTCCGAAGCGGTTCGCGATAAAACCAACACCACAAGCATCTTTTTCTTTTAAATCGTTGTACATTTGTAAACTAACTCTCCATACATTCTTCTATGTTTCTTTTGCATCGGCATCCTGGAGCGAGTTCTTTATGCCTCGCCATTTCGTATTTAATTCCCGGGGCGAGGTTCGCGTGCCTTCGCCATATCCCTTTTTATCATGGATACAAATAAATCGGAAAACGGATTTCGCTTTCAGGCTGGATAGGTCTGTTGTTCTGTTTAAGTCGGACGCTGACTACTCGTATCCTGCCGAAAATAGCGCGCCCTAAGGCAAGAGAGAGCCTCTCAAATCAACAGTAATCCCCGATCGTATCAACAGTGATTCGCGACCGGCTTGGCGGGCTTACATGCTTCAGTTTGAACTTCATTTTCTGAGTCTAAACCGACTGTTAGTCCTAATATTATACCTCAATTTAAGCCAAAAGTCAAGTACATTCTCTTGAGTCTCAATAGCCGACTGCACACCCATCACGCCTCGGATCTGAACCTGCGACAAGTGTGTCAAAAGACGGATGAATAAAAATGGCTTGTCCACCGCCAAAAAAAGTGTTCCCCGGTATGATATGATGCCCTTTCTGCGCCAATTCGGCCTGTGTATTCATCGGAATGCCCGCCTCCAGCATAATCCGAGAATCATCCATTACCCGAAACCGAGGGGCATCTAAGGCATTTTGAACATCCATGTTGAAGTCTATGAGATTGCACACAAACTGTAAATGTCCTTGTGTTTGCATCTGCCCTCCCATGACACCGAAGGTAACCAACGGCACGCCATTTTGGGCAATCATGCCCGGGATAATCGTATGCAACGTCCGTTTATGCGGTGCAATACAATTCGCATGGTTCGGATCCAGCGAAAAACCTGCACCCCGATTCTGTAACATGATACCTGTATCACCAGCAGTTAAACCTGAGCCAAAGCCAGCAAAAAGACTGTTAATGAAAGAGACAACATTTCGATCACTATCAACGGCACAGAGATACACCGTATCGCTTCCTATACCCGGAATACCGGCACTCGGTTCCGCACTGGCTCGTTCTGCCGAGATACGCGCGCGTTGGCTTTCTGTATACTCGTCAGAAAGCAATCCGGCTACGGGTACATCTACAAACGTCGGGTCCGTCACGTATTTATAGAGATCCGCAAATCCTAATTTCATTGCCTCAATTGCGTAGTGTAGATGTTCAGAACTGTTATGTCCTATCGTCCCGAGATCGAATCCCTCAACGATATTGAGGGCAAGGAGTGCAGCGATGCCTTGTCCATTCGGCGGGATTTCATAGACATCATAACCGCGGTAATTCGTAGAAATCGGCTCAACCCAATCAGACCTGTGATCAGCAAAGTCTTGCCGCGTGAACAGCCCCCCATTTTCATCGGAGAATTGGACGATCTTGTCAGCAATCTCGCCTTGATAAAAGGCATCACGTCCACCTTCAGCAATCAACTGTAACGTCCGTGCGAAGTTAGGTTGGCGAAACATTTCACCCGGTGTCGGTGCTTTGCCGTTTGTGAGATAAGTCTTCGCTGTATCGGGATGCTGTGCCAACATCGCAGCACTGCCTTGCCACGCGAGACTAATTTGTGGACTGACAGGAAATCCTTTCTCTGCATAATCAATGGCAGGTTGAAGCACCTCTGCTAACGACATCGTACCGCATTCATCAAGGAGAATCGCCCATCCATCAATTGTGCCAGGCACTGTAACGGGATACATGCTCCCAAAAGCCGGAATACTGCTTAACCCCTGCTTGGTAAAGAATTCCAATTCTGCGGCGTAAGGTGCTCGACCACTCGCATTCAAACCGCGGATTACGCCATCTTTCGGTTGATAAACCAGCATGAAAGCATCGCCACCAATACCCGTTGACATCGGCTCGACGACGTTGAGTATAGCGGCAGTCGCGACCGCCGCATCAACAGCATTTCCACCGTCGCGTAGTATTTGCAATCCGGCCTGTGCCGCAAGCGGTTGACTCGTTGCAACTGCGCCATGTTGGCAGATGACAGCAGAGCGTCCAGGTCCAAATTGGTTTGGGGAGTACCCATCAAACATCTTCTTTCTCCTACTTACAGACTGATACCACTATAGCACACCCCGCCCTTTTTGTCAAATTTAGCACCAGTACACACTGACCTTCTATAGACAAACTATGCTATACAAGAGCGTAAATCTTCACTAAGTATCAGATGAAATTATGCAAACTATGGAACGACTGAATGGTTTTGTTGTTAAGTCGTCTCAACTTGACAACCGGCAATCTTTGTGATAAAATTCAATTCATCTCACAAAACAGGAGCTCTTATGTCTACGTATGATGTCGGAATTATTGGCGGGGGACCGGGTGGATACGTTGCAGCTATTAAAGCGGCACAACTCGGTGGTACAGTCTGCCTTATAGAAAAAGGCGAGTGGGGTGGTACTTGCCTGAATCGAGGGTGTATCCCAACGAAAACCCTTTTTGCTGTTGCGAACCTCGCCACTCAGGTCCAAGAAGCATCTGACTTTGGTGTGCATATCAGTGGCGAGGCGACAATTGACTATCCACAGGTATTAACTCACAAAAACGCAGTCATCGAGCAGCTAACAGGAGGCATCGCACAACTACTGAAGGCAAACAAGGTTGATACCTTCAATGGGACAGCAACACTTACCAACAAAAATACAATTGTCGTCAGTAAGCCCGATGGCACAACTGAGGAATTGTACACAAAAAATGTAATCATCGCCACGGGTTCCGAACCTGCGGAACCACCTGTTTTTGAAATTGATGAGAACCAAGTCTTGACAACAACAGGTGTTCTCAATCTCACAGAACTCCCTGAAAGCCTGCTGATTGTTGGCGGTGGTGTTTCGGGATGTGAGTTTGCCTCAATCTTTAACGCGCTCGGCTGCAAGGTGACTGTGTTGGAACTCCTTCCGACTATTCTGGCGACTGAGGATATACAAGTTATCCGTCATATCCAACTTTTCATGAAACGGAAAGGTATCACCATCCATACCGGTGTGAAACTTACACACGTTAAAAAATCGGATACGGATGTCACGGCAGTCCTCGAATCTGGTGAAGAGATCACAGCAGAAAAAATGCTCGTCTCTATTGGGAGACGTTACAACACTGAGAACATAGGGTTAGAAAAGGTTGATGTTCGCACAGAGAGTGGAAAAATCGTTGTGGATACAAGGATGCAGACGAACATTCCCGGTATTTATGCCGTTGGAGATGTCGCAAGCCGGTACTTGTTAGCACACGTCGCATCAGCAGAAGGAAAGATTTCGGCACAAAACTGTCTCGGTAACCCTGTTGAGATGGATTACCAAGTAATTCCGTGGTGTGTTTTCACCTTGCCCGAAATTGGACACGTCGGCATGACAGAGAAAGAGGCAACCGATGAAGGTTACGAGGTGAAAATAGGACGATTCCCTTATGCTGCAAACGGAAAAGCGTTGGGACTACGCGAGACGGATGGATTCGTTAAAACTGTTTCTGATGCCGATAGCGGGGATATTCTTGGCGTTCATATCGTCGGCGCACAGGCTTCGACGCTTATTCATGAAGCCGCGGTCGCGGTCCGTTTGGGAGCAGCTGCAGCGGATATAGCACACACTGTTCACGCCCATCCGACCCTTTCAGAAATGGTGATGGAATCCGCTGAAGCAGCGTACGACAGGGCGATTCATAGTCTACGCTAAAAACGCGCAGCTTCTTGAAGTTCTTGATACCGAGATGAAATTTCGGAAAACGCTACACGCTTTTGTCGCTCAACGCTAAAATCTTCAATGTTAAAAGAGGCAACAACCGCTCCGTATACCATAGCACTCCGTATCGCTGCCTCCGATGTCCCACCAACAGAGGCGAGGTATCCCATCATCCCACCGGCAAAACTATCACCAGCACCTGTCGGGTCGGTTACTTGCGTGAGTGGATATGCTGGCGCGTTGAAGTAGGATGATTCGGTAATACTGATGGCACCATGTTCGCCTTTTTTCACGATAACCCGCTCTGGACCATAACGCAAAATCGTCTCAGCAGCGCGCACCAAGTTAGCATCACCCGTCAGCAGTCGCGCTTCACTATCGTTTAAGATGAGGACATCCACACGCGCTAAGAGTGCCTCTAACGCCTCCCGTTCTTCATCAATCCAAAAATCCATCGTATCACAAACAATTAGTTTCGGGGTTGTCGCTTGTTCAACGATACTCAACTGTAACACCGGCGAGTTATTCGCTAAAAAAAGATAAGGGGTATCTTTGTAAGCCCCGGGCAAAACGGGCTGAAAATCCTCAATAACATTCAATTCTGTGAAGAGGGTATCGCGTACGTTAAAGTCTTCAGCATAACGACCGCCCCATCGAAAAGATTTGCCGTTCTTAACCTGCTCTAATCCTTGAAGATCAATGCCGCGCGTTTGGAGGAAGTCCGTGTACGCGTGTGGAAAATCAGCACCGACAACACCAACAAGTTGAACAGTATTCCCAAAAAAACTCGCTGCGACGGCAGCATAAACACCAGAACCCCCAAGCACGTCTTCAACCCGTTTGCTCGGTGTCTCTACTGTGTCTAAAGTAACTGTTCCAACAACTAAAACTCCCATACGCTAAAAGCCTTTGTCTCCCAAATATCCAGTGTAAATTCGATTCCGTTCAAGATCAGAAAGGACCGGGTCTATTTTTATTTTCTCGGAACGCGCGGATCACTCGTCGCAGTCGGCGAACGAAAATCACACCAAGCACGATGATTATTGGGTACTGCAAAAAACTCAGGACTTTCAACAAGGTCGGCGGGAGTTCTATTTTTTCAGCAGATGCCATCCAGATAGGTAACAACAGCACTGCCGACAGAAGTAATATCACGCCTTCCAAAATTTCTGATTTTTTCATACGTATCCCTCACAAAGCGAAAACACTCAAGCCTTCTAAAAAACTAACGAGGTTTTAAACCTCGTTAGCAAAGACAATCGTTGAACTGATAGCAGTAGCGGCACGTCACGACAATATCTGAATTGTGCCAACGGAGGAACAACACTAAGTTCCCATTTCCCACGAGTTGAGATATTTCTCCTGCTCCGCCGTGAGTGTGTCAATTTCAATACCGAACGCCTGTAATTTCAGTTGGGCAACGGTCTCGTCAATAGATTCAGGAACATCGTAGACGCGATTCTCCAGCTGATCACGGTTTTTAGCGATGTATTCAAGAGACAGGGCTTGGTTCGCAAAACTCATGTCCATGACACTTGCCGGATGCCCCTCGGCAGCAGCCAGGTTTACCAATCTGCCTTCACCCACAAGGTAGAGTTTCCTACCATCTTCAAGCGTATACGCGTCTACATAGGGACGCGCGTTCCCTTTATTAACGCTCAACTTTTCGAGCGCAGGAATGTCAATCTCGACGTTGAAGTGACCGGAATTCGCAATAATCGCGCCGTCTTTCATCGCCTCAAAATGTTCCTTACGCAAAACATGAATATCGCCTGTGAGCGTTATAATTAGATCTGCTTCCTGAACCGCCTTCTGCATCGACATTACTCGGAACCCGTCCATCACCGCTTCCAATGCTTTCAAGGCGGTAACTTCGGTTACAATTACGTTTGCACCTAAGCCACGTGCGCGACTCGCGACACCTCTGCCGCACCACCCATAACCCGCGACGACAACTGTCGTTCCGGCAATTAACAGGTTCGTTGCTCTGATGATACCGTCCAATGTGCTTTGCCCGGTCCCGTATCGGTTATCAAAAAAATGCTTTGTCCGTGCGTCGTTTACAGCGATAATCGGGTATTTCAGTACACCTTCAGCCGCCATACTCTTGAGCCGGATAACCCCTGTTGTTGTCTCTTCCGTCCCCGCAACGACTTGCTCAACTAAAGCAGGATTCGTCTCCTCAGAGTGAAGCCTGGAAACAAGGTCGGCACCGTCATCCATAGTAATAGTGGGTTGTAAATCAAGGGTAGCATCAATGTGTTTGTAATAGGTTTCTGTATCTTCGCCGTTAATGGCAAAAACACCGATCTCCTCGTCAACAACGAGAGATGCGGCGACATCATCCTGTGTACTCAGCGGGTTCGATGCACAGACAACGGCTTCGGCCCCGCCTGATTTTAGTGTTTTCATTAAGTTTGCAGTTTCAGTTGTGACGTGCAAACATGCGGCTACCTTCAACCCGTCTAAAGGACGTTCATTTTCAAAGCGTGCGCGAATGGAATCTAAAACAGGCATGAACCGGTTTGCCCAATCAATGCGTTGTTTGCCTGCCCCTGCGAGCGCTGTCGTTTTAATATCGTAGTTCATTAATTTCCTTTGTTCGCCGGTATTCTCGAATACGTTCAATCTACCGGAGTTTCTCTATGTAATCGGTCTCTTCCCAAGTAAAACCGGGTTCCTCGCGCCCAAAATGTCCATACGCGGCCGTATTCTGATAGATTGGCTGGCGCAATTTTAACCGTTCAATAATACCCGCCGGGGTCAAGTCAAAGTGCGCGTTGACCAGCTTCGTGAGGGCTGCTTCATCACCAGTGCCAAACGTGTCTACCATAATAGAAATAGGGTCTCTTCTGCCAATTGCATAAGAGATCTGAATTTCACACCGTTCTGCGAGTCCCGCTGCAACGAGATTTTTGGCGACGTGTCGTGCTGCATAAGTTGCGCTCCGGTCTACTTTGGTCGGATCTTTTCCTGAGAGTGCGCCTCCACCGTGGCGTCCCATACCGCCATACGTATCAACTATAATCTTTCTGCCTGTTAACCCGGCATCTCCTTGTGGTCCACCCGTCACAAAACGTCCGGTTGGGTTAATATGATATTTGATGTCTGGAGATTGGAGGCTTTTAGGAATAATTTTTTTAATGACCTCTTCAATAATTGCTTCTCGCAACTCAGTATCCGCAACATCCGGATCGTGCTGAGAGGAGATAACAACTGTGGTCACTGTTTTAGGTTTGTTGTCAACATATTCAACAGTTACCTGAGATTTTCCATCCGGACGGATAAAGGAAAGGGTGCCATCTTTACGAACCTTCGCCAACTGTCGCACCAATTGGTGGGCGAGCGTAATCGGCAGCGGCATCAATTCTGGGGTTTCGGTGCACGCATATCCAAACATTAACCCTTGGTCCCCAGCACCGCCGGGATTCACCCCCATTGCGATATCGGGAGACTGTTTATCAATAATACTCAATACAGCACTTCGTTCGGCATCAAAACCGTATTCAATATCAGTATAACCTATATCAGTAAGAACTGCCCGTGCAATTTGTTGTGCATCATAATCAGCGGTAGTCGTGATCTCGCCTGTGATGACAGCAAGCCCGGTTGTAACCAAAGTTTCACAGGCAACTCTACCCATCGGGTCTGTTGTGAATATTGTATCAAGTACTGCGTCAGAGATTTGGTCCGCAATTTTGTCTGGGTGTCCTTCAGTGACAGATTCGGACGTAAACAGAAAATTCTTGCTCAATTCCACCTCTCCTACTCTACGTATCAGTTTCTGCCCTGTTTCGTATATAGGGCAAGGCCTCCGTGGCTTTCCAAGTCTTTGCCCAAGAGACAATGGGTGGGTATATGAACCCACCCGTCCAATTGAAATAACGAAAGAGGAAGCATACAAAACCTATCCCACATTTTAAATGTAGATACACATTTGTAGCAAGATTGGTTTTGTATTCTATCACTATTCCGAAGTATAACTTTGAGATCAAGAAGTGAAAATGCTAATTCTCAGAGTTTTCCGTATCCTCGGAATCCTCCGTGCTTTCGGGATTTTCCGCATCTTCAACGCTCCCAGAAACCTCAGCATCCTCAACCACTTCAACGCTCTCAGGGCTTTCAACGTTCTCAGCATCTTCAACGATTTCGACGCTTTCAACGGTTTCAGCACCTTCGGCAGTCTCAACGTTTTCGACGCTCTCAGAACTCTCAACGCTTTCAGCGTTTGACTTGCCCATTTCCTCTTTAAGCAAGGCACCCAATGTGGTGACAGTCTCTTCGCGTGCCGGCAATTGTCGTCGCTGCTCCCGTTCTCGTCGCGAGCGAGATGGACGCTCTGGACGTGTTCTTGCTGGCTTTTCCTCTTCATCAGGTGTTGTGGCGCGTTCTTGCTCAGCAAGGAGCGCCTTTAAACTCAAGCCAATACGCCGATCTTTCGGTGATAGGTTGATCACTTTCAAGTCTAATTCATCACCCACGGAAACAATTTCCTCCGGCTTTTCTATTCGCCGGTCAGCGAGTTCAGAGATGTGAATCAGTCCTTCAATGCCTTCTTCGAGTTTCGTGAACGCTCCAAAACTGGTAAGATTAACAACCTTACCGCGGACCACAGAACCGACCTTATACTTCTCGGGTACTTCTTCCCACGGATCGGGTTGCGTCTGCTTGAGTCCTAAGGAGACTCGGCGTTCAGCCGCGTCAATCTGTAGGACAACGACCTCAATCTCACTACCTTCCTTAAGTGCTTCATTGGCTGCGGCACCCCGCTTGGTCCACGAGAGATCAGAAGTATGAATTAACCCATCAATTCCGGGTTCAATTTCAACGAACGCTCCAAAACTCGTCAAGTTTCGGATACGACCAATGATCTTGCTACCGACAGGGGACCTCTGTTCCAAGAGTTCCCATGGGTTTTGTTGCAGCTGCTTGAGTCCGAGTGAAATGCGTTTGTCTTCCCTTGAGGTTTCAAGCACAATGGCTTCAATCTCATCACCCTTATTGACGATTCGTGAGGGGGCGACATTCCGACGCGTCCACGCCATTTCAGAGACATGGATCAAACCTTCAACGCCTTCTTCCAACTGTAAAAACGCACCATAATTCACAATATTGACAACGACCCCGCGAACTGTAGAGCCAACTGGATATTTTTCCTCAATGTTTGCCCACGGGTCCGGAGTCTTCTGCTTCAAACCCAGCGAAATTTTCTCGTTTTCTTGGCTGATCCCGATAACTTGGACTTCAACCTCTTCACCCACTGAGACGACATCGGACGGATGATGGATACGCTTCCATGCCATATCTGTTTTATGGAGTAAACCATCAACGCCCCCAAGATCGACAAACGCACCAAAAGCGGTAATGTTTTTCACGACACCCGTTGTAAGTTGACCAACTTCAAGTGTATTGAGAACTTCCGCGCGCTTTTGGACAAGTTCAGCTTCCAACCACGCACGGCGCGATAAAACGATGTTATGCCGACGCTTGCTCAGGCTGATCACTTTCATATCCAGCGTCTGCCCGACATACTGCTCAAGTTTTTGGATAGGACGCAATTCAACTTGTGAAGCCGGTAAAAAGCCACGTAGGGATCCGACGCTCACTCGCAATCCACCTTTAATCCGTTCAGTGATACGGCCCTGCACCGGCGCACCGCTTTCATGCGCGGTCGCTATCTCGTCCCAAATGAGAGTTTGATCGGCTATCTTCTTTGAAAGGACTATTTGTCCTTCGGAATCCTCACGCCGTACTATGTAGACATCGATTTCATCACCAACCTGTACAGCCGGTAACCCTTCTTGCCCAGGCTCAAATTCTGCTGCCGGGATATAGCCTTCAGATTTAAAGCCGATATCAATCATTACCTCATCACGATTGACATCTACGACGACACCTTTAACAATCTCTCCATCTGTAAACGCCTTTATCGAATTATCATACGCTTCCTCAAGAGATTCCGGACTCATCGGCTCCGGTGGCTCTTCCGCTGCAGCCACTGCTGCCTCTTCCTCAGGTGAAGGTGTTTCATCGGTAAGCGTTGCCGCTTCCTCAGGAACAGCAACTGCTACTGCTTCCTCAGGCGGGGGTGTTTCATCAGTAAGCGTTGTCGCCTCCTCAGAATCAGCATCAACCTCAGGTGCAGCAACTTCTGCTGCCTCTTCAAGTGCGGTATCATCGGTGAGCGTTGCCGTTTCCTCAGAATCAGCATCGCTAACGGCTGCTTCTACCGCTTCTTCGGGGTTAGTCTCATCAGCTTGATCGGGATCAGTATCGTCAGCAGTCGCTTCCTCTTTACTACTCGTGACTTCTTCTTGCCCCTCACCATCTGCATCGGTTGCTGAAGCTGCTTGCGCATCTTCTGGTGTCTCTGTCTCGCTCACTACTTCCTGATTCACGTCAGCCGATCCTTCAGCTGAGTGTTTTTCTTCTTCCACATCAACGGTGGAAACATTTGTATTTGCCTGTTCGTTGTTCATTAAGATACCTGGTCCATTTAAAAACGCGTGACCGCGTTAATCCGCCAGTTCCTCCTTATATTCAAAGTGCTTTTAACACTTTCAAATCGGTTACGCAATAGTATATCATAAAATATAAAGAAAAGCAACAAGAATTTTCTCTCACCTACCCCCATTTTTTAGAGAAGCATTGTGTTATCAGGTATTTGATTGAAAATGTATGGGAAAGGCAGTGAGATTATAGTAAAATACCTCCTTACGACCCACTACTTATCAGCGACTGATAAAAGTGTAAGGAGGTATTTTATGAAAAACAGATATGCCCCGAACCGGGCAAATCCGAAAACTATGATAACGCATTTTCGAGAACTTTTCAAGTCCATTGGTCTGAAAAAACCGAGTTTCCGAAATCTGTTGTTAGCTGTCATGGCGGTCTGCACAGCGAAAACCTTTCGTATCAATGAAATCGCGACGCGTTTACCGATTGCTGTGAAAACAGAAAAGTCGAAACAGAAACGGCTGCTGCGTTTCCTTGATACACCGTTGCCTATGCCACGTCTTCAGAACGCATGGTTTAGTTTCATTGTCGGGCGTCTTTTGCGCATCAAAGCAGGTCGGTATTTCCTCTTGCTTGTTGATGAGACCGACCTCATTGACGGTTGGAAGGCTATCGTTGCGGCGATGCCCTTTCGCCACCGAGCGATCCCTGTGTTTTGGTTTATCTATAAAGATGAGGAGATACAATCAAGGAAGTATAAAAGTCATAACGAGATTAT
The DNA here is from genome assembly GCA_965200345.1 of Candidatus Poribacteria bacterium. GTDB lineage: Bacteria > Poribacteria > WGA-4E > WGA-4E > WGA-3G > WGA-3G. The sequence goes on along the minus strand of OZ241378.1, from coordinate 5,725,121 downwards.
TCAACGCTTCTGCCTGAAACTTTATCGACTTTCTATCACTTCTCAAGCGACTCATAGAAAGCCACCGATCCTCGTCTTTGACCGCGGTTTCGCCCGTGGGAAATATGTCATCAAGTTTCTCAAAGACCGAGAGATCCCGTTTATCATGCGGGTTTGCCGCAACGTCGGGATCCGTTATCAAGGCAGTGTTAAGAAACTTGATGACCTGAAAAATAAGTTTTATGGAGACGTGCTTTACCACGCGACGCATCAGATACCTCTTCAACTCTACGTCCGCAGAAATAATGGATTCAAAGACCCGATGTATCTGATTTCAAACCACGTCTCGGGACATCAACTCTATCACTGCTACAAACGCAGGATGCAGATTGAACATGGGTTTCGAGACATCAAGTCGTGTTTTGGTTTCGGCAAACTCGTTTTGAAGAAACCTACACACCCCCGTGTCGCCGTTCTATGGCTGCTGGCGTGCGTGGCTTACGGCTTGTTATTTCTCAGTTATGAGAAGTCAGCGACACGGTGGGCGAAAACCTTCAATGGTCGCCAAAAACGATATTCGGTCATAAATGTCATCAAGCGCGTGATTTCTGACGTTTGGCATCCGGGGTATCTCCTATCATTTTTCACGGATCCTCGATGTAGAGGGGATACGCTTTTTGACATTTATTAGCGTGGGTTTCTCGTACCTATACCCTCTCACAAACCCTAATCTTATACCTCAGAAAAAAATGGGGGTAAGTGAGGAATTTTCTTTATCCCTACAATTTGATCTTTCAATAGACTTCCTACCCGGCAACATCGGTCTAATTTGTGAATCAACTGAAGAATTTTGTTTGACTTTTTTATTCTTTTCGGGTAAGATTAAAATGTTCTCAATACCCTAACCCAAGTTGCTACCTTTAAAAGTTATTACTTTTCATCTTGGTTTATTTTTTATCTACGTTTTCGGTTCTAAAACCCAATGCTTTAGCTTTGGGATACAGAACCGCCCTATTGAATTAGACCATGGGGCTATAGTTAAAAAAAGAGTTGACATTTCGTCAAAAATGTAGTATAATTAACATAGTCATTGATTGAGACGTGTAAGCAGTAGCTACCTTGCTACTGGTCTCAATCACCCTCTTACAAGGACAGAATGACTATGGCTAATATCCATTAAAAACGAACATCACAAAATCCGAATACGTTGAAAGATACGATATTCCTGAAACCTTGCGAGGTTCAGATTTTGTTGAGATTTCAAGTTCTGAAGCAAGAAATACTTGCCAGAAGTATCGGTCGGTCACGAAGGTTCAAGTGATTTTCCGTAGTGTGCCAGATGACCCGCACCGCGAGATTACACTCGTGTCGGTTCGGATTAAACCCGAACAAGCTCCCAAGGATAACGTCTGGACGATTGCGACGCTGAAGGGAGTCAGAGAAGCCAGTATCGCAGAACGTCAAATGGACGTCGTGGTATAACCTAAAAGAACCACTTGGGAGTTCCGTCAAAGGAATCCCAATCCTTTAGGTTTGGGAGGGGTCAACTTATACGACTATTACCATATAAGGGTATCATTATTAAATAAATTATAATGTGAATAATATTGTCTTTCTACGGTTTTAGCAACTAAATCAGCGGTTGCTAAGATGGCAACTTAGGTTACCGGAACTACAGCAAAATATGAAAATACTTGGACATTCCAAGGAGCAACACAAACAGCAGAATCACTCCACCCTTCGCTGACAAGGGGACACCTATTTGTCACCGGCAATGGGCTTGTAACCTGCCAATCCTCTGATGTATAAGTAATTGTATATTTTACTATAGTTTTGATATACGAGAGGTGATTTCTATGGATTCGACGAAATTAATGAAACTCCGAGAGGAGTCTGGGATCAAAATTCTTGAGATAAAAACAGACTTGAGTAGTTACGCCGCATCTGATTTACGGAAGGTGCTTGAGGATCTATTAGCAGAGAAAGTTGAGAGAGTTGTTGTCAATCTCAGTGAGGTGAGTCATATCAACAGTACCGCTGTGGGGGCCTTGGTGGGTGTTGCAAAACGGCTTCGTCAAAACGGTGGGGACCTTAAGATTTGCGCGCTCGCCGATAACCTAACACGCACTTTCAATCTGATCGGTGCTTCCAGTGTTGTCGAAATCTATGAGTCAGAAAACAGTGCCCTTGCCGCATTTTAAAACGAAACAGATTTTAGCTCATGGCAAAATCAGATATTAAATTCAAAATTCCGAGCACTGTCTTCTATATAGAACCAATTCGGGCATTTATTGGAAACCTTGCACAAAGCCTCGGATTCTCCAGAAAACGTGTGGCAGACATCCAACTCGTGCTTGATGAAATCTGCAGCAACGCAATACATCATGGCTCAGTTGATGCTACGGTTGGCGTTAAATTACAAATCAGGATTGACACACACTCCCTCGAGATTTTAGTGAGAGATACGGGTTCACCACAGGCGGAAGAAAAAAGTTGGTTAACACAAGAAAGGCTCTCGGAAATCGAAGAGAACCGTTCACCAAGCAGTGAACGTGGACACGGTATTTTCATCGCCAAATCGCTCGCGGATACCCACGAAATGCATCCCAACTCGGTAGGTGGCACCGATGTCCGAGTTGTTTTTGGTCTCTAAAACCCAGTGCCCCTAAACTTTAGCCTTCCCTCGCAACCTCAATAGCAAGGAGCGTTAGATCGTCTTCTTTAGGACAGGTACCGGTGAAGACATCAATAGCCTCCGAGATGTTAGCAATGAGTTTCGCAGCAGACTGGTCTGTACAAGCGGATACCAATTTTTGGAGACGCTCTACCGTAAATTCTTCACCCTGCGGGTTTTTCGCTTCATAAACACCGTCTGTATAGAGAAACATTTTACTCGACAGGTCAAATGGATAATGTATGGTTTCATAAACCGATTCCTGCCAAATGCCGAGCCCATTTCCCGTATGCTTATCACCAATGATGTCGTAGGTCTGTCGGTCTGTATTGTACAAAAATGGGAATGAATGCCCGGCATTTGCACAGATAAGATCGCCTTTGTCGAGATCAATGATACCGCAGAAAGCCGTTGCAAACATAAACAGCCGTGAACTAATCAAATCATTAAAACGCGTATTTAGGATTTCAAGAAGGTATCCTGGATTATCCTCGACCTGTTGCTGGAACTCTGCCAAAACTGTTTTAATAAAAACTGTTACGAACGCAGCTGAAACGCCATGTCCCATAACATCAGAAATAAAAACCCCGAGACGGTTCGGTGCAATTTCCCATATATCAAAGAAATCCCCACCGACTGCCATTTCAGGACAGCAACGCGAAGCGATACGGAATCCCGATAATTCCAATACCCCATCCTGTGGAATTAATATTTCCTGAATGCTCCGTGCCATTTGGAGCTCTTCTTCCAATCGAGCGTTATGTTTTGCGAGTGTGTCTTGGTAGTGTTTAATTCGCAATAGGGATCGGACCCGTGCCAGCACTTCCAAACTATCAAAAGGCTTTTCAATAAAATCGTCAGCACCTGCTTCAATAGAATTGATTCGATTTTCGCGCGTATCGCGTAGCGCGGTTATCATCACAATCGGGATAAACTCAGTGGCTTCATTTGCTCGAATTTGTTTGACAACTTCAAAACCGTCCATCCTTGGCATGTTGATATCCAATAAGATGAGATCCGGCATCTCTTTCTCTACAACATCAAGTGCCTCAAGTCCATCTGCAGCTGTGTAAACCGTATGGCCTCGCGCCTTGAGTTGAATTTGGAGAATTTTGACATTTCTCGGTTCATCATCAACAACGAGGATTTTCGGGGCTTCTTGCTGTTCAGAAGTCATTTCATCGTTCATGCCTCTGTCCTTCTGAGATGAGTCTCTACACGTTCGACGAGTACCTTAATGTCAATCGGCTTACTGAGATAATCATCGCATCCTGCTTTGAGGATACGTTCTTTATCGCCAGACATCGCTGCAGCCGTTAGCGCGATAATGGGTATATCTACCCACGCCAGATTCGCTTTGATCCGCTTTGTTAAATCTTCACCACTTTGTCCCGGTAAGGCAATATCCATGAGAATCAGTTGTGGTATCGCGTCTTCTAAGCTGGCGAGTGCCTCCACAGCATCAGTCGCTTCCACAACCATATAGCCTCTTGATTGTAGGACAATCCGCACAACTTTTCGGTTCAACTCTTGATCTTCAATTACTAAGATCCGCTTGGGCGTTTCTGGCTGTCCTTCAGCTGGAGGTAGGTTTTCAGTTTTCACGGGTTGTCCTTTGTTCAAACCAGCAGTAGTGTCGTACCAGACCACTGTGCTTTAGTCCATTACGCCTCTGTATCAGATTTAGCGTCGGTACCGTCCTTTAATTGTTGCAGAGGGATTCTCAAAGTAAAACTGCTGCCTTTCCCCTCTTGGCTTTTGACGCTGATTTCACCGCCATGCAACATGATAAGCCTATGTGTCAACGCCAAACCGAGCCCAGTTCCTCCATACCGCCGAGACTTCGAGGTATCAATCTGTGTAAACGGCGCAAAAAGTTTTGCTTGATCTGCCTCGGAAATGCCTATACCTGTATCCACAACCTCAGCGCACAGTTCTGTCTCGCTGACCCTCAGTTGGGTCGCGACCTTGCCACCTTCTGGTGTAAATTTGACTGCATTGGATAACAAATTATAGAAGATTTGCTTAAATTTAACCCGGTCCGCTTCAATCATGCAATCCAGGTTATAGTTCAGGTCGAGATCCAATTTCTTCTTTACAGCGAGCGCAGTAATAATCGTGTTCACCTCTTCAACGGCTTCCACAATAGAAAATGTTTCCAATTGCAGCACCATTTTCCCGGCTTCAATCTTTGAAAGATCGAGAATGTCGTTAATCATCTCCAGCAGATGTTGACCACTAATATGAATATCATTGACGCATTCCTTCTGCTCGACGTTGATACTTCCGACAAGTTCATCGCGCAGGATCTCGGCGAATCCGATGATTGCATTTAAGGGGGTCCGCAGCTCATGGCTCATGTTCGCGAGGAAATCACTCTTCGCGCGACTCGCGTATTCGGCAGTCTCCTTGGCGTGTTGCATCGCTTTTTGGGTTTTTATCCGCTCTGTAATATTCAATGCCATGCTAATGCCAAGCTGCCTTTTATCCGGAAGTGTCCCAAGCAATGACGAACTAAACTCCCAAACCTGCCTTTCACCCGACTGGGTAATAATTACATACTCACCCTCTGCTACGCGTTCCGTGGAACGATACAGCTGTGAAAGATGTGCTTTGATTTCCTCAGTTTCTTCGCTATCCGCCTGCTCCAACCACTTTGAGATTGTCGGTATATCTTCGAGGGTGTACCCTGTTAATTCCGTCCATGCCCGGCTAATTTGCAGGACTTCCCCATCCTCAACATGAATCATGATGGGCAGTGGCGCGTTCAGAACTGCTCGTCGGAAACGTTCCTCACTATGTTGCAACTCAATTTCCGCTTGCTTTCGATCCGTGATATTCGTTGATGCCATCACGAACCCAACGAGCTCACCGTCTTGCTGAATCGGACCGATACAAGAGGCATACCAATACCCACTTATCAGTCCCTGAACTTCATAGGTAGCCAGTTCACCAGTTTCAATTACCTTTGCGCAGGCTTCCTTGATGCGTTGATGATGTTCTTCAGGCAGAAAATCAAAAACGCTTTTTCCAACGAGATCTTCAGGTTTTAATTCAAGGGTAGGGGGCAGTCGGTTGACAAATTGAAGGCGATAATCCAGGTCAAGAGTTGAGATAATATCAGGTACACTTTCAACAAGTGACCGCCAGTTCGCTTCAGAATCGCGAACTGCCTGCTGTGCGCGATAGTATTCGGTGATGTCTCGTGAAATGCCGCAGGTGCCTATAATCCGTCCATCTCTATCGCGAATCGGCACTTTTGTCGTTGACACCCACGTATCTTGTTCATCGGGCCATGTCTCTTTTTCCTGCTTCCCTTCCATGGGTTTCCCAGACTCAATAACGTCTTGCTCGTCTTGGTAGGCTTGTTGCGCATGTTCACGCGTAAAGAAATCAAAATCTGTCTTATGGACTGCGTCTGTGGGGTTTTTTAAACCGAACTGGTCTGCCAAAGAACGGTTGATTCGGATGAACCGACTCTCCGTGTCTTTAAAGTAGATATGGTCGGGGGTATTTTCCATCAAGGTATGTAATAGATCCCCCTCTTGGACATGTTTTACTGCCAATTGCCGGAAGCGGGTCTCACTCTCTTTTAATTTCGCTTCCAATCGTTTTTGCCGGCTAATATCTGTTGCAACGAGGTAACAAAGTGGGTTTCCGGGTGCTTTTGTTACGCGCCACCTTAACCACTTGTAGGACGTATCTTTACACTGAAAGCGGCTTTCAAAGATGATACTGTCGCGTTCGCCCGTTTCAACTTTCTCAACTCTGTCAAGCATTTCCTGCTTGTCTTCTGGATGTACAAACGTCCACCACTGCTGATTTTGGAGTTCCAACTCGGTGAATCCAAGTGTATCCTCCCACGCCGGGTTGAGCGGGACGAAGCTGCCCTCACAACTGATACACCCGAACATATCTGTGGAAATCTCCAGAAGACAGTGAGAATCAATGGATTCTCCTGATAATATGTGCTTGTGAGTTGCGTCCTTAAGCTTCATATCTGCCTCCCCAAGAGACGAGGTAGGAGTATTTTTGATTTGCACGCCGCTATCTTGTCACTAAAACTGCCCGATTCGCGAGTTTGACAACAGTCTGTGTAGTGCTTTGAAAAACAAGTTCGTACAACCTACCGTGATGGCTTGCACTCAACGCAATGAGGTCGCAATCATTTTCCTCCGCGTTTTCCAAGATATTTGCTACCGTAAAACCACGAGCGGTCAGGAAATCGGTTTGAACGTCATAGTATTTCAAGTATGCTTCCATCTGCTGCTTAATCTGCGTTGCTTCGGGTTGTGTACTTGAAAGTGCGAGTCCAAGGATACCAGCCTTTGTCAATTCTCCAATCTCTGCGACAAGCCCCAAGGCATGGTCAGAATAGGTATCTCCGTGATGGACAGCGAGAATTTTCCGCAAAAGTGTACACTGTTCGTGTACCACGATAATCGGTCGCGTGATATGCTGCAGAACATCGTCAATTTGGTTTTGAATCAGTTTGAGTCGACGTTTTCTCACATCTTCAGGAAGTCCAACAACAACGAGGTCAGCGGAGTGAGCCTGTTCACATATCATCTGTCGCGGGTTCCCGGCGATAGATTCAACGTGATAATCGAGAAAATCGTAGAGGGAGCATTCTGCTTCTGTTCGGCGGAGCACAGTCGCTGCGACATCAGCATTCCCGCCATGGCTGCTGTCTTGAAAGAAAACGCACGATAGATGTGTACCTAAAAGCACCGCCAATTGACCGGCGTACTCAAAGGCATTTTTTTCGTAATCCGTATCGCCGATGGCAACGAGGATATTTTTTATCATAGTTTCCACTGAGACTAAACTCAACCCTTCAGGCTTAGGAGACAGTCTCACCCTCGTGAATAAGACCAAAGTTTTCCTTGAAAAAAGATTAATTTTGGTCTGAAAATGTCGTATAATTTACTATAGTCGGCATCGGTTATAGTTGAGGCTGCAATAGACAGCTCGAACAGTGAACCAACTACGTAAAAGCTTTAACGCTTGTCTGTCAAAGTTCTTAGAACATCTATCATTTGAGTGTAGAAAAAGACGCGTAATGGCGAATTCCATTTCAGACACTGTTCTGATCGCCCGCGAACACGCTACAATCAAACCTAAACTACGGATGGTGCAGCAAGGCGGCGACAGCGTCATCTTCGTTCTCAAAGCTTTTGAAGACGGTGATCAATCGAGCCATGACAATGAGGTTTTTGACATGTTTGTTCACGTTAATCACCGCAATCTTCCCGCCGCGCGGACGAATGTCGGAATAAACCTTCATGAGTGCCCCAAGTCCAGAACTATCCATCCCAGTTACCTCTTTAAAGTCAAACACCAACCTCGGTGGTGAGGTGCTCTCGGCAAGTGTCTCTGCCACAGCTTCCGAGATTTCTTTGATACCTGGGGTGATCATTCTACCGTTGAGTTTAAATATAACGACCCCTTCTCTCTCAGACACGGTAATTGCCATAATCTGCTCCTAAATACTATAGCCAGTTTCGCTTGTAGGCACGTTCTCTCAATTGTGCTGATTAGTCTCCGTTCGATAGCCCGGAAACGGCAGCATCCTCGTCTTCAAAATGTTCAAAGATACTGACCAATCGGCTTCGGACAATCAGGTTTTTGATGTTTTTTCCGACATGGATGACACCAATGCGACCGTTCTTTCGCGTTGCAGCGACATGTGCACCCATTAAGGTACCGAGACCTGAACTGTCCATCATTGTAACGCGCTCGAAATTGATGAGGATACGTGGCTCATCGGAGGCATCTATTTGCGACGTGATCACATCCCGTAATTCCGATACTGAAGCACCCATTATTTTACCGTTCGGTTCCAAGATTGCAACGCCATCTTGCTGGCGAATCGTAGTTGCCATGAATTCTCTCCTTCTTGATTTTTTGGAAAACTGAAAGCACCAAGTTATCTTTCTAATTTTACTGCATTTTAAACTATTTGTCAACCTTCAATTTAGGTACTCTCCCCAAATCACGTGAAAAAGGTTCACGCCTTCCAATTTTAAATGGCATTTTAGAGAACAAGTAGCCTTCCGGCACAACACAAATTATAGGTCGCCCCCTATTACCTTTACAACGGAAACAAAAGTACACACCCTCGAAACACTAACAGATTTTGTTTGTTTTTATTTTAATAATTCTGTATAATTGCCGCTAAGTGCTCTATTAGATTGAAAGGGACGCAATGGATAAGGAATACAAATTACGAATCAAGGACCTACCCGAAAGTGAACGCCCGCGAGAAAGGCTTCATAAGTACGGACCAGAGATCCTGAAAGACTCAGAGTTATTAGCTATTATTCTCAAAAGTGGCTTCAAAGGAACTACTGCCGTTCAACTCGGCGAACAGATTCTTATGGCACTTGATGGTGATCTCAAACGGATGGCTGATTACAAATCCAAGCAATTTGAGAAGATCAAAGGGGTTGGTGAAGCGAAGGCAGCACAGATCGTCGCAGCACTTGAACTCGGAAAACGACTCGCACGCTTCCATGCCGAGCGAGATAAGATTACCTCACCCAGCGATGTCGCCGACTTGATGATGTCTAAAATGCGATACCTACAGAAAGAAATCGTTTGCGTTTTATGTCTCGATACCAAAGGCGGCGTAACCACAAAAGGGATCGCAGGCGACCTTGATAGTGACTTGACTTGGGGCAAAAAATTGTCAGAAGCAACAGTTTTTGAAGGCACGCTCAATGCCAGCGTCTTTCACCCACGCGAAATTTTTCGATTCGCAATTGAGGAATCCGCGAACTCAATCGTCCTCGTCCATAATCATCCGTCTGGCGACCCGCAACCGAGTCAGGAAGACATTCGGGCAACCAAGCAATTGATCGAGGCTGGCAACCAAATCGGGATTAAAGTATTAGATCATGTCGTCATTGGGGACGGGATCTTTGTGAGCCTAAAGGAAGAGGGATTCATTTGAAGGGTTCACTTTGCATCACGTTGCCGAAGCACTTCATATAGCAGAACACCGGCTGCAACTGAAACATTGAGCGATGCAATTTTTCCGAACATCGGTAGATGCACGAGATAGTCACACTTCTCCTTGACGAGCCGTCGGATACCTGTCCCCTCGCTGCCTAACACGAGACATAAGGGAACATTAAAATCTGCATCGGTGTATAGCGATGACGCATCCCCAGTAGCACCTGCAACCCAGATGCCTGCTTTTTTAAGCGTGTCTATGGTGCGCGCGAGGTTCGTTACTTTGACAATAGGGATATAGGCAGAAGCACCTGCTGATGCCTTGTGAACAGCCGCCGTGATACCGACAGCACTGTTCTTCGGAATGATGACAGCGTCGGCATTCGCAGCATCGGCAGTTCGGAGGATCGCCCCAAGATTCCTCGGATCCTGAACCCCGTCTAACATAACCAACAGCGCATCGCGCGCACTGTGTTGCACCTTCGCGAGTATTGATGACAGATCACTATAATGTGGGGTACTCACAAAAGCAATAACACCTTGATGGGGCACGGAGGGTTCAAGCCTATCTAATTCGCGGCGTGCACAGCGTTTTATGGGGATACCTGCCCGTTCCGCCATTGTGACAATTTGGTGGATGCGCGAATGTGTGCTGCCTTCAACGATACAGATTTTTTCCACATCTTGAGATTCACGCTGTAGGCGTTCTATCACTGGGTTTCTGCCAACGACGTATTCGGGCATAGCTAAGTAGAGGCGGATAGGGCATCCGCCCCTTGAAGTTAGTCACCACGGACGAATTTAACATCGGGCCCACGCGGCGTGATTTTGATATCTGGGTCCGCCGCTTGGCATTGGACACAGGTTATATCGCCAACGTTTGCATTTTTCATCCGCGGCGCGAGTTTTCCCAATTTAAACACAAAACTTAAAATGTCGCCTGCTGGGATTTTCCCATCACATGCACTACAAGGGATCACTTCCCCTGACTTGACTTTCGCTAAAAGTTCTGAAGCCTTCATAATTTCCTTCCGTTTTAGAGCAACCCAATTGTCTACAGGAAATAACGTTCCTTCTGTTTATCCGATTCGTACGCTTTGTACGCTTCTTGTGCTGAAGCTACTTCGGAAACTTCGGCAATAGGCACATCCCACCAAGATTCGTAGCGCGGGACCTGCTCATAATAATCTACATTAATCTTCACAACAGTTGTGTGCGCTGCTTCGCGTGCTTCATGCAACGCAGCCTTTAGACTTTGCAAAGTCGTCGCTTCAATTACCTTGGCACCGAGGCTCGCGGCATTCGCTGCAAGATCCACCGGTAAAAAATCACCGGAGAGTTCGCCACTATCTTCGTCACGGTAGCGGAAACGGGTAGCAAACCCCTGTGCACCCGTCGCACGAGATAACCCACCGATACTACTATGGCCCTCATTATTAACAAGTACAATAATCAGTTTATAGCCTTCCTGAATAGATGTGATAATTTCCTGTGCTAACATCAGGTATGAACCATCACCTACCATAACATAGACATCACGACTCGGATCTGCCATTTTGATGCCCAACCCACCGGCAATTTCATATCCCATACACGAGTAACCGTATTCCAAATGGTACTGTTTCGGGTTACGGGTTCGCCATAATTTATGCAGATCACCCGGCAAGCTGCCCGCAGCACAAACCATGACATCTTCAGGACGAGAGAACTCATTCACCACGCCAATCACTTCACTTTGGCTCGGCAAGGGACCGTGACTGAGATGGTAAAGTCGATCTACCTCTTCCTCCCATTCGGCACGATATTTCTCAATTTGCGCGCTGTAGTCTGCAGCAACATGATAGTCTCCTACGGCAGTAGCGAGTTCGGCAAGCGTGACACGTGCATCCGCAACGAGCGGTAGCGCAGCATGCTTATAGGCATCAAATTCAGCGACATTGATATTGATAAAACGGACATTCGGGTTCTGGAAAGCCGTTTTGGAAGCAGTCGTAAAATCACTTAAGCGTGTGCCGATAGCAATAACCAAGTCTGCCTCGCGTGCGGTGATATTCGCACCCGGTGTACCGGTCGCGCCTATTGCACCGAGATTCTGTGGATGATTATACGGTAGCGACCCTTTTCCAGCAAAGGTTTCGCCAACAGGAATGCCCGTCTGCTCCACAAATTGCGCGAGTTGCGTTGTGGCTTCGCTATAGATCACACCACCACCCGCGATAATTAAAGGGCGTTTACTCTCGCGAATCCATGCCGTTGCTCGACGCAACAGACCCTCGTCTGCCCGAGGACGCGATATCGTATAGACGCGTTTTTCAAAGAGTTGTGAAGGATAATCGTACGCCTCGGCTTGAACATCTTGCGGGAGTGCTAAAGTCACGGCACCTGTTTCCGCCTGAGATGTTAGCACCCGCATCGCCTCTGGCAACGCTGTGATGATCTGTTCTGAGCGGTTAATGCGGTCCCAATAACGTGAAATCGGTTTGAAACAATCGTTCACCGAATAATCTTGTGAACTCGGGGACTCCAACTGTTGTAAAACTGGGGCGACTAAGCGGGTCGAAAAGATGTCGCCCGGTAACAAGAGCACAGGTAATCGGTTAATTGTCGCGCCCGCGGCACCTGTAATCATGTTCGTCGCGCCCGGTCCGATAGAAGTTGTGCAAGCAAAAGCACGCAAACGGTTGTTCATCTTGGTAAATGCAGCAGCGGTATGCACCATTGACTGTTCATTCCGGGTCTGATAGAAACGAAAGGTATCAGCATATTGGTGCAACGCTTGCCCAATCCCGGCAACATTCCCATGCCCGAAGATACCGAACATCCCAGCGAAGAACTGGTTTTCGTTCCCGTCTCTTTCAATGTATTGTTGTTGAAGAAATTGAACGATGGCTTGTCCCATCGTGAGTTTTCGTGTGCTCATGAAGATGATTCCGCATTTTCCTGCGTAGAAAATGTGTCTCCTTTGATAAAGTGGCGTATGGATTGAGGCACGAGGGTATAATCATCCATACAGGTTCGGGTAATCGTGTTTACCATCCGCCGCGCGCCTTGACAAATTCATCAACTTCGGGCATTGTTGGCATAAAGTTCGCGCAACCGTGCCGTGTTACGACAATCGCGCCAGTTGCATTGCCAAGACGCGCAGACTTTTCCCAACTCCAGCCGCTGAGGTTACCGTAAATAAAACCGCTCGCGAAGGCATCCCCCGCACCGAGGGTATTGTAAACTTCAACAGGAAATGGTGCCGCGTGAATGACTTCATCACTCACCAGGTGAACATCTGCACCTTCAATACCACGTTTCACTATGAGCGCATCTGGCCCCGCACGCAAAAGCGTTTCAATCGCAACCGCCATATCGCCTTCAATTGTAGGGTTGGAAATTTGGGAGTGCTCAATCGTGAGTTGCGAAAGATCCGTAAGCGTAGCGGCTTTGATCTCCTCTTCTGTGCCGATAGCAATATCAATATAACGCAACGCAGATCGGACAACAACGCCAAATGCTCTCGGATCATGCCACTGATCTGCCCGAAAATCAAGGTCCAAAAAGACTTGGTTACCAACAGATTGTGCCTGCTCCGCAGCATAAAGCGTCGCACTACGACTCGGTTCTTTGCTCAAACCAGTCCCGGATATCAACACTGCCCGACTTTCAGCAATTGGCGCAGTGAGAACATCGTCAATAGTGAGTTCAATATCCGCACAGTTATCACGGTAGTAGATCAGAGGGAACCGATCAGGCGGTTCGATACCAAGTACCACAGCACTCGTTCGGTGATCAGGCTTATGCGGAATAAACTCGGTTTCAACGCCTTCATTCTTCAAAAACTTGAGCAGGAATTCGCCAACCGGGTCTTCACCGATAGCTGTCAATAGCGCAGCCTGAAGCCCAAGTCGCTGAACACCGACGCTGATGTTGGTCGGACACCCGCCGACGAAGGCACCGAAACTTTTAATGTCTGGAAATGCGGCACCAATGTCATTCGCGTAGAGATCTAAAGAACTCCGTCCAATTGTGAGGAGGTCGTATGGTTTCATTTTGAATTCGCCGCGTCTTTGAATTTCTGATGCTCCTCGGCAAATTTACGGGTTAAGAGGAAAGCATCATTTCCGCATGCAATGAGTTGAACACCTAAGTCCAACCACTGTTCACCGCTTTCAAAGTCATTGACATAACAACCCAAAGCGATATTGTGCGTCTGTGTAAGTCTGATAATCCGTTTTATAGCGTCTAAAAGTAGCGGATGGTCGAGTTCGCCGGAGATGCCCATAGATGTTGAGAGATCATAGGGACCGATGAATATAACGTCTAACTCGCCAGTGGTGAGAATGTCGTTCAGGTTTTCGACAGCTTTGACGGTTTCGATTTGCCCGATGGTGAGAATTTCCTGATTTGCGTTGCCTACGTATGCCCGGGTATCAAGTTTTGTGAAATCTCCATAATCGGTGTGTCCGATGCCGAATGCCACGCCTCGGTCGCCTTCGGGCGCGTATTTTGTCCAGTGTCTTATTTTTTCGATATCTTCGCGGGATTCAACCCGGGGAATCATCACCCCAATCGCTCCAGCGTCAAGCACCCGAGAAATAAAATGACGTTCAAGGGCAGGCACACGGACAATACAAGGCAGATTTGAGCCACGGGCATTCCGAATTATCCGTCCAACGGCTTCTATGGAAAAGGAACTGTGTTCTAAGTCTGCGATAATAAAATCTGCGCCAGCACTTGCGAGGAGCGTTGCAATCGCGGAGCCGCCAAATTCAAGTACAAAGGTCCCAACGAGTATTTCTCCACGTTTCAAAGATGTTTTCACGTACAACCCCTTCAATTGACAACCGGGATTTCCGAAATTAATTTTTGCGCTTCGCTAACCATTTTTGTTGGTGCCGACATTTTTTCACCGATTGCCAAGATCAACATGTAAAAGTCGTAAGCGGTTTGTAACTCGTTATTCAGGTGAGCACTTTCAGCGGCGTTGAAATAGCAAACAGTTGCCATCCTGTGGCACTCCTCAACGAGCGTCGGCATACTCACATAGCCGTGATTGTAGGCGGCAAGGATATAAGATTTCCCTGCTTCTTCCCATGAACGCTGAAGCTCAAATTGCCGTGCAAGGCGCGTGTAGTAGACAGCCCCTCTTTTGGCATTTCTTCTCGCGAGACGCTGTTTCTCGGCAACTGTGTAAGCGAATCGGGCGCGCGTATAACAGTTCGCAACAAGTTCTAATTCATCTTCCTTAACAAAATTGTTCCCCTGTTTTTGATAGAATTTACCCAATTTATTATAATGCGCGAGCCACTGTCGGGTACGACCCTGTTGTTGAAAAATCTGAATTTGTTGGAAGATGCGAAGTGCTTCCTCTTCATGTGGATACTGGATATCACTATGAACTTGGTCGAGTAGGTATTCCGGGGACGCTTCCTCAATTACGAGTCGATAGCTGCCGGATGCCTCAATACGAGGTTGGATCGGCTTTACACCGGTCGGTTCTTCCGGGTCTAATTTTTGATGATCAAGCCACGTACGCAGATCAATACTTTCATTGTCCGGCAGTTTCTGAATGAGTGAGACGACCTCCTCCACAGTCGGGTTTGCTGAGAGCGGCACACTTGCTGTATTAAGTGTATGAAACAAATTATCAACAATTTTGCTTAAACCCTGATTATCAATACAGAGGCTGCTTGCCTTGTGAAGCTCAGCAAGTACGCTCGGATAGTCTCGATTCTCCACGTGGCGTACGGCACGTGTATAATGCCTTTCGACTTGCGCTAACAGTTTTTCGCGTTTGGTATTTTCCTCTTTTTGTCGGCGCTGGAAAAATAGATTTTGATTCATCCGTTCTGCGTCTGCGAGTGACAGACGGAACGTTTTCCGGTAGCGTTCAAGTGCTTCTGCTAATCTTGGGTGGCTTGAATTGACACTCGCATCAATGAGTTCCGAGGCTTGTTTGACATACTCATCTTGCCGGATGCGATCCAGTTCTTCGTACATCTCGGTAGCACTTTGATGGCGTTCTGAGAGTTGCCGATGGAGTGCTTTTTGTAAAAAATTGCGGAGCACCTCTGGGCATCTGTCAATTTTTTCTATCTCTCCGGCAGCTTTCTTTTTATCTATTTCTTTATTTTCACCTGAGAACGGAAAACGTCCGGTTACGGCTTGATATAGGATGAGTGCTGTGGAGTAGAGGTCCGCTCGATAGTCATAAGACCCATAGGTTTGTTCGGGTGCCATGTAACGCCGCGTGCCTGCCATGGTTTCAGCGAATTCAGTCGTCTCACCAAAGATACGAGCGATGCTGAAGTCGGCAACTTTTGCCTCTTTCTCAGTCGTGAGCAAGATATTTTGTGGCTTGATGTCCCGGTGCATAATCTTATGAATATGCGCTGCCCTCAGCCCGCGACAAATGTCCAAACCGATGTTGAGTGCATCCGTTAGCACGAGTGCCCCTTCCTGCATCAGCTCGTGAAGACTTTTCCCTTCAACATACTCCATTACGATCCACGCCACGTAGTCGTCCTCGCCGGGTTCAACGGTATGAATGGAGACTATGTTTGGATGCTTCCAAATTTTTGACATCGCTTGAAATTCGTTTAGCAAAAACTTCATTCTGCTCGCAGGGTAAGCGGTTTTCGCTAAGGCTTTAATGGCAACGATTCGGTTTGTCATCTCTTCGCGGGCGCGAAAAACTGAGGAGAAGCCTCCTGAATTGAGAAATTCAAGCAATCTATATTTACCTAAGATTAATTGATCAATCTGCATAGCGGTATCTTACAAGCGAACAGGCTACAATCTTTGGTAACAAGATTAACAAAATTAATACGAATTGTCAACACAAAAACGCATTTCCAGTGGGTTTAAGCCGAATTTATACCTGAACGGGCGCGTTGCACCTCCTTGACAAGCTTCTCAGCTCTTTCTGTGAGTAGTGCAAATTTCCGGGTTTCAATCAATTGATTATTCACCAGTGCACTCCCAACGCCCAAAGCAGTAGCACCAGCAGTAATAAATTCAGCGGCGTTTTCAGCGTTGATACCCCCCGTTGGAACAAGGGGGATCTGCGGGAGCGGTGCCTTGACATCTTTTATATAGGCGGCACCGACACCACTCGATGGAAATACCTTGACATAATCCGCCCCCGTTTCCCACGCCATCAAAATTTCTGTTGGCGTAAAGGCACCAGGGATAACGACTTTGCCGTAGCGGTTACAGATCTCAATGACATCCGGTTTTGTAACCGGGCTGACGATGAATTCCGCGCCTGCAAGCATCACAGCGCGAGCTGTCTCCGCATCTAACACCGACCCAGCACCAACCAGAACGGCATCACCATACGCTGATGAAACGTCGCTAATGACTTGTAACGCATTCGGGGTCGTCATCGTGACTTCAATCACGTTAACACCACCTGCATGAATTGCTGCCGCTGTCTCAATCAATTCATCGGCACTGTTGGCGCGAATAATAGCGACAATCCCACATGTTTCGATCCGTTGCATCTGTTCTAATTTCGTCATAGACTTCCTAATCAGCACCTTTAGATGAAGCCTTCACTGAGGTGCTTGAGGCTAAAGGCACGTAGTTTGCAAATAGTGCCTTAAAAGTGGTGATATTTTTGTTGCGATTTGTCTGTTAATATGTTATAATTATAAAAAACGAGGCAAAGAGATTACAGACCATCGCTAATCCAGTATCATTAATAGCGATTCTCGGTTCGTAAGCGTACCAAAAATTGCTTTCAAAAAAAGAATGGAAGTTGTTCCACTACTCCCCTATCTAATTGGCTTGCCAAGTTTACTTGTCCTCTCCGGCTTTTTCTCCGGCTCCGAGACGGCTTTATGCGCACTTACCCAAGTTCAAATTGAGCGGATTCGTGTTGAAAAGGGCAGCGCGTCTGCAATCATCAATTTCGTTGACAATCCGCGCAAACTGTTTATTACCGTTCTACTCGGTAATAACCTTGTCAACGTTGCGTTCGCAATCCTCATGCTCTCGTTTATCGGGCGAGTGCTTCCCGAACACCCCGAATCCATCCGTTTTGTTATAGCCTTAGTCCTCAATGTTTTTCTCATGCTCATTTTTGGCGAAATGACACCAAAGACGCATGCTATTAAACATGCGGAGTCCTTCGCGAAAATAACGGCACCCCTGTTATGGGTATTTTCCGTTTTCATCACCCCATTACGCGGATTATTACGCAGAATCATTGACTTGCTCGTTCCGATATTCGGTGGACACCTACCGCCTACCGAACACCTCACCGCAACGGACTTGATAGAAATTCTCAATACTTACCACGAAGAGGCACTCCCCTCTGATGAACGCGAAATCGTTAGTAATATCCTTCAACTGCGCGACATTGAGGCAAAAGAGATTATGGTGCCCCGTACCGAAGTCGTCGCAGTCCCGACATCAAACACGATTCAAGCGACCTTAAAGCAAGCAAAAGAATCTGGGTTCTCACGGATTCCGGTTTATCTGGAGCAGATTGATAATATCTGTGGTATCTTCTATGTCAAAGATCTCGCGTTGTGGCGACACGCAGATGTGAATTCGCTTACGATTGATGCCTTCCTCGAAAAACGGGACCGAATTTCTGAAGATCCCTCCAGCACCTCCCTGATTCGAGAACCTATTTTCGTTCTTGAGACCCGTAAAATCGGGATGTTGTTATTACAACTCACACGCGAAAAAACCAAAACGGCGATTCTCCAAGATGAATATGGCGGTGTTTCAGGAATTGTTACGACCGAAGACATCATTGAGCAGGTCGTCGGGGATATCGCTGACGAACACGACAGAGATGACGCACCACCGGACTTTGTCAAACACTCTGAAACACCCTTATTACTTGAAACTTCCGGACGCATGAGCATCAGGAAACTCAATCAACAATTTGAACTAAAACTCAGTGAAGATGATGTTGACACTATTGGTGGTTATGTCTTTGGACTTTTCGGACGAATTCCCTCCGTCGGTGAATCCTATACAGATGAAAACGGCATTGAATTTGAAATTACCGCTACAGAAGGAAATGTTATCACAAGTCTGTTCATCAAAGTACCAATTCCCGATGAAACTGAAACAGAAACTTAGCAACAGATACCAAATACAAGACAATTGAGAATTTTTTTATTATCCCTCATTTTAATCGGTGCAAGTGGCACTGGGCAGATTATTGTACTAATTTCGCTCGCCTTTGCGGTTCTTGTCTGCCTTGTACTTTCAGCCTTCTACTCCGGTTCGGAAACAGCACTCGTATCCGTCAATAAAATTCGGATTAACCAACTTGTTGAATCTAAGGATGCCAGAGCGGAAATTATCCACCGCTTGGTTGAATCTCCCGATAGAATGCTCGCGCTTACTTTAGCCGGGACAAATCTTGCGAACGTTCTGATTTCACAATTCGGCGACCGATTGACTGCAAGAATTCTCCCTGAAGCAGAAAATCTACAAGAACCGATCGCTATCATCTGGGTAACCACGCTACTCCTCATCTTCGGTGAAATTTTGCCGAAAACAATCTTTCGTGTTAAGGCAGATAGCCTCGCGCTCCGCTATGCCTATCCGTTACGGATATCTGCCTTGGTGTTAGCCCCTCTGATTTACCTCGTACAAACCTTGACAAAACTCATCGTCAAGATTGTAGACAGAGGTGCGAACACACCCAGCCCTGATGCTCAACGTGAAGAGTTACGGCTACTCGCCACTATGGGTGAACGCTCAGGCAACCTGCTTACAGACCAACGACGGATGATTCACAGTTTCCTCAACTTACAAGATCGCACCGTTGCACAAGTCATGGTCCCACTTGTCGATATCGTCGCAATTGAAAAAAATACCAACCGCGAAGACTTTTTGCGAATCGCCGCAGACGCTGGATTCTCAAGAATCCCCGTCTATGAAGAACAGATTTATAACATCGTCGGGATAGTCAATCTCTTAGATGTTATTTATGATGACGTTGAATCAGAAACCAATTCAGATCCATACGAAAAGATGGAGACCCCGCCTGCAACAATCGAACCGTTCATCCGGACAGACTTGCATTTTGTGCCTGAATCGAAAAATATTAATGCACTCCTCAAAGAGATTCAAAATACCCGGCACACGATGGTATTCGCAGTCGATGAATATGGCGGCACCGTCGGACTCGTTACCGTCGAAGACTTGGTTGAAGAAATCGTTGGCGAATTCGCCGATGAACGTGATGGCCCCGACCTTATCCGTTTAATCGCACCCCACATCCTTGAATGTGACGCAAGAGCCGAAGTCGATCTGCTTGAAGAACACTACGGACTCCCAATTCCTGAAGGTCACTATGAGACTGTCGCTGGCTACATCCTCGACCGGACCGGGACGATTCCTGAAACCGGCACTGAACTTAATTTAGCCGATGCCATTATCACAGTCACGGATGCCGACGCACGTGCTATCCGTAAAGTTCGTATCCGGCGAAGACTCGGACGTTTCACGTCTTGATCACGTTTGTGGATATAACAATTCATTCCATACACACCGATAACATAAACGCTATTAGAGAATTCCGAGTGGCGGCATTACGACGATCTCTTCCGTTACCATGCCAAGTGGCTGTTGGCAAACTGAAACAACCGTCCCTGCTACATGTTCAGGTTTAAGCATCTGTTCAAAATCTGGGGGTTCTGGAACGTCATCCCAAAACGGGGTATGCACCGAACCCGGTAGCACCGCGGTAACGCGGATATTCTGCTGACGGACTTCGGCGGCTAAAACCTTCGTCAGGGCTAACGCGCCCGCCTTCGCTGCGCAATAAGCCGCTGAGGCTTCAAACGGAACCTTCGCAGCGATCGAAAGCACGTTAATAATCTGTCCACTGCCCTGGGCTAACATAGACGGAAGCATGTACTTCGCGCAGAGATAAACCGCCTTCAAATTGGAATCAAGCACCGCATCCCAGTCGTCAGGTGCGAAATCAACGACCGGCCCGAAATAACCGATCCCGGCGTTGTTGACCAGAATATCCACGCGTTGATATGTATCAAGCGTCTGTTCAATGAGTCGCTGCACGGCAGCTACGTCAGTGACATCCGTCGGAACAGCCACTGCTTCAGCACCGCTTTCCGTGAGCTCAGCTGCAACCTGTTCGAGTGTCTCACGTGTTCGGGCGGCGAGCACAACCTTCGCACCTGCCGCTGCGAAAGCGGATGCAATCGCTTTACCAATCCCCTTTGACGCGCCGGTAACCACGGCGACCTTTCCGTCAAGTTTCGTTATCTCTGGCGCATTCGGATGGCTCGAAGAAACCATGCTCACCTCTACGTTCTACGACGTGTTTGAATTTGTCTACAACGACAAAAAAGTTAGGACTTGCGCAAACCTGCTCCAGTTGCCAGCGCGGTCGGAAACCTTGCCGTTTGTTAAAGACACCAGTAGGAGATTAGGGTGCGTAAGTCCTGAGAAAACATGTATTAGGATATTTGGACGCACCTCAAAAACTCTGCACGCGTTGAACTATCCTCGCGGAACGCCCCGCGCATGACATTCGTCGCCATTTTCGGTGCCTGCTTTTCCACGCCACGTGCCATCATACACAAGTGTTGCCCTTCAATCACTACTGCAACACCACGCGGGTCAAGCGCATTTTCGAGTGCCTCGGCGATCTCACGCGTGAGCCGCTCTTGAACTTGCAATCGCCGCGAAAACATATCCACGATGCGCGGGATCTTACTCAGACCGATAATTCGATTCCGCGGAAGATACCCGACATGGCATTTGCCCCAAAAAGGGAGGATATGATGTTCACAGAGACTGTAAAATTCAATCTCCTTCACAATCACCATTTCGTCGTAATCTTCGTCAAAGATAGCTCCATTCAGAATATCATCAATGTTTTGGTGGTAGCCACTTGTCAAAAATTCCATCGCTTTCGCGGCACGGTGAGGCGTTTTTACCAAGCCCTGACGACTTGGGTCTTCGCCTAAATTCTTAATAATTTTGGTGAAGAGATCCTCTAATTCAGGGTTCGGAGGCTCCTGTTTCAGCTTCATTGTTTAAAGTTTGTCTCCATTGCGCTGTTTTGCCGCACTTCTCGGATAACACAGATTACGCGCCGTAGTAATCAAAATGATTTTTCGGCGTTTCTCTTAAGCGCAGGCGATGTAAAGTAACCGGACGTAAATTCGGCGCTAATACATCCCAAAGCACTTTGACGAAATTCTCTGAGGTCGGGTTAAGCGTCTCAAATTCAGGCGTATCCACATTGAGATGCTTGTAATCGAAGCGCGCATAGACCTGTTTTTGAACGATTTCATCAAGAAAATTCAGACCTGCAACGAGTCCGGTTCTCTCATCTACATCGCCTTTTACGGTAACTTCAAGAACGTAGTTATGTCCATGTCCAGCCGGGTTATTGCACTTTCCGAAAATGTTCTGATTTTCCTCGTCACTAAGGGCATGGCTATGTAAGCGATGGGCTGCGCTAAACTCGTAAACCTTCGTCAGATAAACCATCGGTCCATCCCCATAATAGTCGGCAAAATTAGAGGTGCTTTCGTAGAGTCGCACCCTGTGTAACATCCCATCTGGCAGAGAAGGCACGAGTCGTTGCCAAATCTCCATCGCGATGTTCTCACACGTCGGTTGCAGGTACGGATTTTTCGCGAAAACCGGGTGTTGACGGTTCAGATGTTTGTGATCGTAATTGGCAAGCACTTCCGACTTCAACAACGCATCCAACGTTACCAGATTGATAACCATGCCGTCATCGGCATCTACGTCCCCTTTGATCATCACCTCAAGCACATAGTTATGTCCATGGCTATTTGGATTTGCGGCGGCACCGAACAACGCAAAGTTCTCGGCATCGCTCAATTCAGGGATACGGTTGTAATGTGATGCTTCAAACGCCGTCTGCCGGGTTAAGTAATACATCGGTTTTCGCGTCGCTATTTTGCATACCTGCGTATTTAAGGGTTATCCCGCTGAGGTGTCACGAGTTCATCGCCTACAGATTCATATTGGACTGCCATGACCCATTCGCCTGTGCCACGTATCTGGACGTTGCATTTCTTCAGCCACTCGACTAAGACAACGCGATCTCGCGCTTCCCACTCACAGACCATTCTGCCGGACAGTGTATCACACAAGACTCGGAGATTCCGAACATCCGTATTTCCTTCTTCTTTGAACCGCTTCAGCAGTCGCGCCACATCTTGGCGAGTCATGCAGGCGATAGCATGGGCAGAAACGAATTTAGGCATTTTTAATTTTACCTTGCGGAGGAACAACGGACGCTTAGATTTTGACAGATGTTTCTCATATCCGCTCTCCATTACATTACGAACTACAGATTTTGTGACTATCTCAAGAGGTGCCCTCTGTTAGACGAACACCTTTTAACCGATAACTGAAAACCAAAAACCGACAACCATTCTTCCTTTAGTCGCGTGCGATGGGTGCACCGACAAGATTGCCCCACTCCGTCCAACTGCCATCATAGTTGCGAACTTTCTCATAACCGAGTAGATACTTCAGCACAAACCACGTATGCGATGAACGTTCACCAATACGACAATAGGCGATTGTCTCTTTACTATCATCAACACCTGCGCCGCCGTAGATCTCCTGCAGTTCATCGTGGGATTTAAAGGTGCCGTCTTCAGCAACCGCGGTCGCCCACGGGATGTTCGCTGCGCCGGGGATATGTCCGCCGCGTTGCGCGGTCTCGCTCATACCCGGAGGTGCGATGACTTCGCCGGTGAATTCAGCAGGTGAGCGGACATCAACGAGGTTAACAACGCCTTGCCCGAGTGTCTCGCGAACGTTAACTGCTGTAGCCCGAACGTTGTCATCAGGAAACTTCGCCTGATACCCCGTGCTGTCATAGTTTGGGACATCCGTAACAAGATCCCTGCCTTCATCAATCCATTTTTGGCGGCCACCGTTCATCACTTTCAACAGACTTTCATCGTGTCCGTAGTAACGGAATTGCCACAAGGCGTAAGTTGCGAACCAGTTATTATTATCGCCGTAGAAGATAACGGTGGTATCGTTAGCAATACCGCTGTCGTTGCAGAGTGCTTCAAATTGATCTCTTGTAAGAATATCGCGTCGCACTTGGTCGCAGAGTTGTGTTTGCCAATTCAGTCCAACTGCTCCAGCGATATGTCCTGCCGCATAAGCAGACGTATCAACATCAACCTCAAGGAGCCGAATACCGGCATCACCGCCGTGTGCGGCTACCCATTGTGTAGTTACCAAAACATCAGGATTCACGTAATCAGCCATTTCTATTTTACTCTCCCTTGTTCTTATTCAGGCTTGCAACACAGGAAACTCGCAAGCCATGTCCTATCGACAAATGAAATAGTATTTCCTTATATTATACATTTCTAAGGGCAATTTGTCAAATGGAGATGCGGTTTTACGACTATCTTGCTCGTTTTTCGGCAATTTGTCAAGTTTTTTCCAACATAGTCGGTGCTACAAGAGAGTGGTTAGGAAAATTGCGCCGTCTCATGGGCTTGATCACAGATGTTGTTCCTACAGGAAACAAAAATGAAGTCCAAAGCGGTTAAGAATATCCAGTGAATGCGGTTTGCGACTGCATGCATTGGACAAACGGGTGGATTTTTTCGGGCTGTTAGTGGGAAGGATACCTAACTCGGTAGGGGTGAGGCGAGGTTAGAAAACCTCGCCAATAGTGTGTTTACCAGATTCGCGTGAACCTCACATCACAGCATCACAACCGATTTGCAGCATCCGGTGCGGATTTCGGGACACTCTCTGTGTCGCCATCGGTGAGTGCTTCTTCAGGGATATACTTGCTGTAATCCGCAATATTCCCGTGTGTTACCGCATAGACAACGATATTGATGAGTTGTCTCGCGGCAGCAGGCGCGAATTCATCTAAAATCTTATTTCGGTCTTGGTAGTGACCGAAGAACGGTTTCTGCACCGCACCGTCCATCACGTGTATCATCGCCTCAGTATCAACGAGAACAGCGAGTCGACCATCAATAAAAACACCCTGTAACTGGCTATAGGGCCCGTGATGGAGAATCGTGCTTCCAATTTTCCGGACAGGAAAACGAAGCGGTCCGTTCAACTCATAGTAGCTATTGTAAATTTCGTGCCCCTGAGGGATAGTAGTGAGATGGTATTCAGGAAGAATTTGACGAAGAACGCGAAGTGCGGGTTGCATCGCCAATTTCGTGTTTCCGTGTGTGGGCATATAAATAAACCCACCCCGATTGACGACATACTCACGAATCCGCTGTGCCTCGCGATCAGTATAACCGAAAGTAGGACGACTTCCTTTCGTTTGCCAGATAGCACTCCCACGCAACAATCCGTTATCGAGCTTTCCGCCAGAAGTGGAAATCGGTTCCATAAAGATAATCGGTGACTCAAAGAACGCTGCGTCCGTGATTTGGACTGCGTCAACCATTTGGGTTTGGATGCCTGTTTCTGCATTCAGCGACTGAACTAAATAGGGCAGACCTGCCCCGAATCGGAGGTGTCCGATGCCGCTGCCTCAGAAATCAAGGTTCGGATGTAACGGGTCATCGAGACGCACGAGATGGAGTCTTCCAATAATCTCCTTGCCGCGCCCCTGAATGATAGCACCCGGACTTCCCTTCGGGAGCGGTGGTATACCGTTACCGAGTACAACGTTCTCTGTCACATTTGACAACGACGCGTTGACATTCGCAGCACCGTCACCTTTGACCAACGAATCTAACCCGGCATGATTTTGCCCGCGCCCCTGTGTGACACCTACTTCGGAACCAAAAGCCCCACGTCCAGCACCGGCTCCTACATTATCACCGATCCCTGTCCCAATGCCGCCTGTTGTTAGCCCACTGCTACGCAATCCGGCGGTAGGCACCGCATCCGATGTTGTCGGCAGCACTGCGGCGGTTGACAGCGGCTCTGCGGTGTGCTGGACCACAGAAGAACTGTTTGAAACGTTAACCTGTTGCGTCCGTAACGCAGCGGGTGAACCTGTGGACAGTGGCGCAGTAGGTGCTGCGGCCGTGGACGTTCTTATAGTGCGTGTTGTGCGGCGGGGTGTCGCTTCAGTTTGCGGAACGACTCTCAAATCCGGAACTGGCGTTGCTACAACAACGGGTTTAGAGATAAGATCCCTTTGTGCTGCTTGTGGTGGTGTAACGATGAAAAAACTTACATCAATGGCATCTTGTGCCTTCTGTTGATTGGACGAGATAGCGACGTACCCTACAATGATTGCGAGACAAACGTGTAGGGAAAGCGAGACTATCCATGCCAGAGGTATCCGGCGCGATTTCATAGTACGCCCCTCCTGTATAGTTGCATGTTCGCGCGTTAATGTTTGTTACATCTAATTTACGCTTAATACTAACATTTCGGGCATTATTTGTCAAGAAAAATTTAACGCTTAGCTTCGTAAACGGAAGAATTTGCAATTTTCATGCCAATAGCGATTTGTGCGTAAAATCACGTCCGAAAGGAGGCTGCTCACTGATCATCTGGTCTCCACTCGTTAGGACTAACAGCTCTGATGTCACAGTGCTTGCGTCCAGCCCTACCGTTTTTTTAGCTCCCCCCAAGTTGTCGTTAAGCGATTCCGGGGATGCACAGCAAAACCCTCAATTTCACTCGGTAGTTTGGGGACAGCGTTGGGGTCTGTTGCCATGTAAACGGCATCCAAACGGGTATCGCCTTCCCTAGACCAAAATGTACGGTATGTTTCCCCGGTTTCAGATCAAAGGTCAACGGATTCTTTTCGCGCCATTTTACTTTTGCCCACGTCCACTCCTGATGCTGACCTGTATCCCAGATCATGTTGGCATCACCCGGTTGTGGACTTTTCTTCTGATCGACTGTGACATGGAAAGAGTCCTTCGCCGTATCTTGGGCAATCACCCGCCCCCACATCGTGTACTGACCGGGTGTTCTAACGTTAATCACGAAATCGGCTTTACCGGGGTGGCGACCACCCCCGCCCTTTCCCGCCGATATATACATACCGCCTGAAGCTTTCTTATCTTCATAAATTTCCATGATTGCTACAATTTCATCTGCGTCTTCGGCTTCAAAGCCAATCTCAGCAGCAATGCAATAACCGACCAATCCCAATACAAGCAGTAGAAATTGAATCAATAACAACCGCATATATTTCATGCGTATATCCTCCTCAGGTTTGTAACAGCGCAATTCATTGCGCGTGTTTTTCTCCTCGCTTTACCGATACAAAACACTGACTTTAGCGTCTTAGATCTCAAAGCGCACTACCGTGGACTGAAGTATTTACAAGAAACATTAAAAAGGCTCCCACAAAAACCTGAACCTATTGTTATTGACCAACTCACTGAACATCTGACTTCTATTGGCTCTATTCATCAAACACCTGCTCAACTCAGGCGTGGATAAGTTGGCGAAAGTATTGTTGATACTAACAATATTAACAATTCCTGCATTATTTGTCAAGAAAAATTCCATGTTTTCTTGCGTAATGTCGTAGCAATTTTCATGCCAAAGTTAACTCAAATGTGAAATCACTTGAAAAAGAAAGTTTCCCGATAATTCCGCTTCACAAAGTGAGGTCTTGCTGTCCAATTCTTGGACAACTTTGTTCAAAAGCCGAATCCGAAAGGTTTATACACCAAACCAATACCGACACTTAATCAGGAAAATATTCTTTCCTTCATCGGTGAAACTGCTTCCCAACCGGTGGAACGGACGAAACTCCAGATCCTCTGCTCCCACGTCCTCTAACGCGATCGCACGCGATTGCGACCACACCAAAAACAGGGTGCTGCCCGGCTGGAATTCCCAGCGGAGAACGGTGTTTCCTCGTAACGAACGCCGATGGAAATCTCGGTTCTCGTTGAGTGGATACGGTTTGAACTGATAAGACTTCGGTTCGATCAATTCCTTGAAGTCTGTATAGTCCCCAACGGCAATGAAGGGTTGTAGGTAAAATTGAAGGGTCAGCGTTGGGGTAAAACTGATGTCGGCGCGCGTTGTGAAATCAAGCGTGCGACTTATTAGCCTCCCATAGACATAGTGTTTTTTGGTATGTCCACTATCTGCCTGGTATCAGATGAAGGGTTGCTGATGTCAGATATGATGCTGATAGGTTAAGGGATCCTCTCCTGAAGGATTCCCGTTTCTTCAAGTAAACGCTTCAATTTCGCGTGGCTGTATTTCGTGTCCTTTCTATCGTTTTGCCTCATATCCGCGAAAAATTCAGCCATCAGTATAATAATGGCTCGATATTTTATGACAGTTTCGACATAGTTTCTGTCTAACCTCATGAGTCCATCTGCGTAGATTTCATTGATATTTTCCAATAAAATAATAAAATCTTCAGGATATTGCATCTCGTCTTTGAGACCATATTTCTCCATAACTTTTTTCTTTTTTGTCTCTGCAAGCCCTCGATAAATAGATGAAAGATGTTCTCCAAAACATAACAGAAATTCGCCATAGTCATAGTGCGTGTTTTTCCTGAAAAACGCTCGTTCAGTTTCGTTTAAATCAAAACGTCTGTCAAGTGCCAATCCAAAATCTGTTAGATAGGGTTTATTCCCATCTGTGAGGATATTACCGAAATGAACATCGAAATGGATAATTCCGTTTTTTCGTAGAAAGGTTGTGGTGTCCGCTATTTCGCTGATGAACACGTCTAATCGGTCTATGTTTCTTTCAAACCATTTTGAAAATGTGTAAGGGATATATTCTAAAAACAACACCACCTCATACTTCGCATTCGTTCTGTCAGCAATGTATCTTCCGATGTTTTCATTGCTATTCCAGTATTTAACATATCTGTCGTACCATTCCATGTCCAAGTCGACTTTTCCGCCAGAGCGAGGCATGATTCGGTAATGATACATCAGCGGAAAATTTTCAATTGCGCCTTGCAGTACCCAATTTGTTGTTCGGATATGCATCAGAAGTTCGCGAAAAACCCCGAAGCCAGCGGAACCAACACCATAATTGTAGTAAGTCGGCAAATCGTATAGATTCTTCGTCGAGAACATGTGATCATATTCAAGGTCGGTGAGCGGGATTCTCTTAACGAATACCTTTGATTTCCCAAGTTTGATTACATGATTTTCACCCCAACCGCGCGTGTTCCGTTCACCATCAAAGCGGGAATTCAATTGTTCGTTATCAAGGTATATGAGATGTGTATTGAGTTTATAGTAAGTGTCCATTCTGGTAGTTAAATTGTTTTTCATGATTTTTTCTTCAGAGCAGCAATCGCATCATCCTCGCTTTCAAAGCTTTCAAAGACGGTGATTAATCGCGCCATGACAATCAGGTTTTTGACATGTTTGTTCACATTAATCACCGCAATCCTCCCCTCGCGCGGGTAAATATCGGCATAGACTTTCATGAGTACGCCGAGTCCGGAACTATCCATTCCGGTTACCTCTTTGAAGTCAAAGAGCAGTCTCGGAGGTGAAGGGTACCCAGCGAGTGCTGCCTTTACGGTTTCCGAGACCTCTCTGACCCCCGGGCTAATAATTCTGCCGCTCAGTCTGAAAATAAGGACTTCTTCTTTCTCAGACACGGTGATTTCCATAATTCACTCCTTTAGATTTTCCTCTTAGCTTTTTCACTTGTTTACATCCCAAACCAATACCGGCATTTAATCAGGAAGATATTCTTTCCTTCGTCCGTGAAACTACTCCCTAAGCGATGCAGGGGGCGAAATTCGATATCTGCTTCCTGAACTGATTCTAAGGCAGCTTCACGCGATTGGGACCATACTAAAAACAAGGTACTACCGGGACGGAATTCCCAGCGAAGGACAGTGTTACCTCGCAAAGACCGACGATGGAAATCACGGTTTTCGTTCAGGGGATACGGTTTAAATTGATAAGACTTCGACTCTACTAACTCTTTGAAGTTGGCATAGTCACCGATTGTGATAAAGGGTTGCACGTAGAACTGGAGGCTTAGCGTCGGCGTAAAACTGATGTTCACACGCGTGGTGAGGTCGAGCGTGCGTTTCTCCAATTCTCCATACACGTAGTGTTTTCTGATTTGTCCGTTGATGTTTTCTTCTATCAGGTCCACCCACTGAGCATCTTGCACGCCATAACTGTATGAAGGGCCGAGGCTCACCTCAATATTCGAGGCGAGACGAATACGCAATCGGAGTCTCAGATCGTAATCGTACGAACGCCTATCGTCATTCCACGCGAACACCGGATTCAAGTGGAGTTGAATCATTTTCCGGCTATCGGTAGAGAGCCGTGTGAAGATCCACCAACCCGGAGGACTCTTAATCAGCGTTCCGCCGCGCATCGTGTCGTCGTCACTAAACGATTCTAAAATGCGGCCAACCCACAAATCATAGTCCCAATAGTTTTTCAGGCGGCCATCTGTCCATATCTCGGAGTAGCGGCTGATACTGACCCCGTCGTAATTCCATGTGCGCCACCCATACAAGCCGAAGACAACACGACGGAAGATGCTAAACGGCTTCTCTTTGCGCACGGTGAAATCGTAATTCCATTCCACCATGTCAGCACGCCTTCGATAGCCGAGATCGTTGATCTCTAAATCAGGCGAAAGCACTCTGAAATCGGTATCAAATCGCATCCACCCGCCGCGTTTATCAACTTCAATGTGTGCGAGGTATCCCGATTTGCGTTCATCTATTTTCCCCGCTTGACTCGCGGCAAGGGTGCCGGTTATCTGGTATCGTTCCTTGGCAAACTTTAAATCCCAATCAAGTCCGCCGACATAGGCAGCGTTGGAATTTTGTCGATTGACAGCTGTGGTTATCAGCCCAATGTATGAGTTACCAAGGATATCTTGCTTGACTCTGCCGACGAAATAGTTTGTCAAAGGTTCAACGAGGAATTCGCTGCTTACGTCTGCTTCCTGAATCTGTGCATATTCTGGTAATGTGAGGGCCTCCATGATACCGAAAGAGGTCTTGCTTTGGGTTCTGCCGACAATTTTGGCAGATCCGAGGATGGTTGTCGCTTCTGGGCGGCTTAACTCCTGCACACCGTCCGGGATGTCGAAATGTCCTGGCCGCCGCCCGATGCGTCTGGAGTAAAAGAAATTATAGTCGTTGCTGCCAAAGATAGATGCACCTTCGACAAAAAACGGACGCCGCTCCTCAAAATACTCCTCATAGGCGGAGAGATTTAGACTTGCTGGGTCTGCTTCTACCTGCCCAAAATCGGGATTAACCGTGGCGTTGAGGGTTATTCCAGAGGTAATCCCATACCGGACATCACCGCCAATGTTTCCCCACAAATCCGTTTTGCTATTTAGCGTTGTCCGGCCCATGGCATAGGGAATTAATTCCAAATGGTGAGGCGGATGGATGTTCTCGATGCCGGTCAGGTCACCAAAGCGTGATACCCAACCTGGCTCATCTTTTTTAATGAAACGCCAAAGGGCGTATTCCTTTTTTCTGCTAATGCTCCGTGATACTTGGAGTCCCCATAAGTATTTTTGTTTTGGTGCAAAGCGTAATACATGATACGGAATTTTATATTCTGCTGCCCAGCCATTTTTGTGGATTTTTGTTTTAACGTCCCAGACACCGTTCCATGTGCTGTCATACCATCCATTCCCTGAAACGACACCGTCTGTTACAGATCCAGAGGGATAGACAGTAAACCAGAAGGCATTTTGTCGGCTGTAATGCGGGTCGAGTGTCACATCAAGTCTGTCGGATGTAACGTAATTGTCCCGCCTAACCAAACGCGAGAAAATTTTCTTGGGTTCCTTATCGTAGCACATGACGGCAAAGTAGATTGCCTCATCATCGTAGGCGATTTGAAACGTGGTGCGTTCCGTTGAGGGTTTGCCTTCATCGGGGTCTTGTTGTCTAAACCCTTCGTGGAGCGGTGCGGTTTTCCAGATGTCGTCGTCTAAAACACCATCCAGTTGCGGTGGTGTACCGTCGATTCGGATAGCAGTCGCAGTTCTGTGAGCCGATTCTTTCTCATTTTCAGCCCTTATATCGCCTGGGAGTTGCCCGACCAAAGAAATGACCATAAACACCCAGACGATTTGAAAGTTCCATTCAACTGTCAATGATTTTTTCCTCTCTCTTTTTCAGGATAATTTATGTAATTAAACCCAGTTTCTAAGAAAAAAATCAGATTCTTTAGGAACCCTATCTTGGCGTTTGATAATGGTAATTTAGTGATTACATTCCGAACCAGTAGCGACACTTAATCAGGAAGATGTTTTTTCCTTCATCGGTGAAACTGCTTCCGAGACGGTGCAGGGGACGAAACTCAAGGTCTGCTTCCTGAACTGATTCCAAGGCAGCTTCGCGGGATTGGGACCAAACCAAAAATAGCGTACTGCCCGGTTGGAATTCCCAACGGAGGACGGTATTGCCACGTAAAGATCGCCGATGGAAATCACGGTTCTCGTTCAACGGATACGGCTTGAATTGATAAGATTTTGGCTCTACCAACTCCTTGAAGTTAGCATAGTCGCCGATGGTAATGAAGGGTTGTACGTAGAATTGAAGACTCAGTGTTGGTGTAAAACTGATGTTCGCACGCGTGGTAAAGTCCAGCGTGCGGTTCTCTAATTCTCCATAGACGTAGTGTTTGTTTGTTTGTCCGTTGTGGTTTTGCTCAACCTGCTTCACCCATTGTGCATCCCGCATCTGATAGTTATACCTTGGTCCCAGGGTGATCTCAATGTTTGATGCTACCCGAATGCGTAAGCGGAGCCGAACATCGTAGGTATACGAACGCTTATCGTCATCCCACGAGAAAATTGGATTGAGTTCGAGCTGCATCATTTTGCGACTATCCGTAGCGAGACGTGTGTATACCCACCAGCCCGGAGGGTTCTTAATGAGCGTTCCGCCACGTCTTGTGTCCTCATCACTAAACGATTCTAAGTTGCGCCCAACCCACAAGTCATAGTTCCAATAGTTTTTGAAGCGGCCGATTGTCCATATCTCTGAGTAACTATTGATATTTACGCGGTTATAATTCCAAGTCCGCCAGCCATAAAGCCCAAATCGCATATATCGAAAGATGCTAAATGGCTGCTCTTTGCGTATCGTAAGGTCGTAATTCCACTCTACGATGTCACTACGTTGTCGGTAGCCGAGATCGTTCATCTCGAAATCAGGGGAGAGTGCCCTAAAATCGGTATCAAACCTCAACCACCCTCCGCGTTTTTTAAATTCAAGGTGCGCCAGGTACCCTGATTTGCGCGAAAGAAGATTTTGATATTTTCCTATATCAAAGCCCTCTACCAGACTCCCCGCAACGGTGCCGCCTATCTGGTATCTTTCCTTTGCGAACTTCAAATCCCAATCAAGCCCGCCCACATACGCAGCGTTGGCGTTTTGGCGGTTGACAGCCGTGGCTATCAATCCAACACGGGAATTTCCTTTGAGCACATCCTGATTGAGTCTACCCACAAAATAGTTCGTCAAAGGTTCAATGAGATGCTCGCTGTTGTTTACCGCTTGCCTGATCTGGGAATATTCGGGTACAGTGACAGCCTCCATGATGCCGAAAGTGGTGTTGCTTTGGGTTCTACCCACGATTTTGGCGGCACCAAGAATCGTTGTGGATTCAGGGCGGCTTAATTCCTCCGCATCAGCGGGGATGTCAAAATACCCTGGCTGGCGTCCGATGCGTCGCGAGTAAAAGAAACGATAGTCGTCGGTTTGAAAGATGGATGCGCCCTTGACGAAAAACGGACGGCGTTCCTCAAAAAATTCTTCATACGCCGAGAGATTTAGACTTGCCGGATCGGCTTCCACCTGCCCAAAATCGGGGTTGATCGTGGCATTGAGTGTAGTTCCAGTGGTAATGCCATATTGGATATCGGTGCCAACGTTTCCCCACAAATCGGTTCCGCTATTGAGAGTTGTGCGTCCCATGGTGTAAGGGACAAACTCCAAATGCCGAGAAGGACGGATATTTTTGATGCCGGTCAGGTCACCCAAGCGCGCTACCCATCCCGGTTCGTCCTTCTTAATCAAACGCCAATGGGACTCCTCTTTTTTTCTGCTGATAGTCCGATTGACTTGGAGTCCCCAAACATATTCGTCTTTTGGGGAGAAGTGCAACAGATGAAATGGGATTTTATACTCCACCGTCCAGCCATCTGCGTGAATTTGTGTCTTAGCATCCCACACACCATCCCATGTCCTGTCGGGTTGCTTGTTATCCGAAATGATACCATCTGTCACAGACCCAGAAGGGTGAACTGTAAACCAATAGGCACTTTGCCGATTGTAGTGTGGATCAAGGTTAATGTTGATTTTATCCGAATCAACAAATACATTGTCCCGCCTGACCAATTGGGCAACGATTTTATCAGGTTCACTGTCATAACATACGATTCCAAAATAGAGTGCCTCGTCATCGTAGACGACCTGGAAGGTGGTACGTTCGGAGGCGGGTTTGCCTTCATCGGGGTCGCGTTGACGGAAGCCTTCGTGGAGGGGTGCGGTCTTCCAGATGTCGTCATCTAAAACGCCATCTAACTTCGGCGGTTTGCCTTTAATACGGATAGCGGTCGCGGTTCTGTGCGCAGATCCTGTGTCTGTCGTAGCCTTTGCTGCACTCAGAAGTTGCGCCGCGAAAAAAATAGCAATAAACGCCCAAACCCTCCAAAACCCCAAGTCAATCTTCATAGGTTTTTCCCGGTCCCTTTGGCACTTTATGCCAAATTAACAGCCATTCATATTGCTGCTTGGTTTAAGAAGAGAGGCGAATATAGAGATCCGCCCACCTCTGTTATTAGTCGGCAATCAGCAGGCACTTAAAGGAGATTTCTGAGCAGAAACATACCCCTAAGAAGAAACTTCTTATGCCGACGATGGTCCTTAATAGTTCCCCCCAAACTGAATCCTGTTGCCTTCTGGATCTGAAATATCGAAACACGCGAGTCCATCCTCATTTTTTAGCGGTTTCAATCGCAAACCCTTTGCTTTTAGATTCTGATGAACAGCACTAACGCTCTCAACATGGAAGCCGATCTTCTGCCTCCCCTCGTTCGGTTTACTTGCGCTGTGGAGACACAACTTGCAATCGCCTGTATCAAAGCGGAAAAATCGGTGTTCAGGAAATGGCTGCTCTTCGTCAGGTGTTAAGCCGACAACATCTGTATAAAATGCGATTACAGCCTTCATGTCTTTGACAAAAAGGATGATGCTTCCAATATTCATGAGATTTCTCCTCTATTTTTCGAGAATTGCTTTCGCATCGGTTTCTATGGGCACCTTTATTTTTCCCTTGAAACTCGACGTTTCAGCGACTCTCGTCCGTCCATAAACATTGGTGTGGCTCGTTCTTCTGATAAGGGACTATTTTTGACAATTTTCCTAATTTATACTCTGGAAACTCATGTCCTGCCTCTATAAGGTAGCCCTCATTCGTAAGGATAGGGAACTCTAATTTAGCGAGAGAATCATAGGGTTCGATCTCTAACCGGACATCATGTTCATCTTTCACTGTTTTGTAGAAAAATTCTGCGGAATGGCTTTCATGTTTTGAAATCACGATGACACCAGACTGTCTAATATTTCCGTCGGATGAAGACACTTTCAAACCGACTATGAGATCGTCGGTTGGGTGTGGATCTGATTTTACTTTAAACCATAAGCCGTTGACTGAGTTATCCGCAACGCCCTCGCTGGGAGCGAGTATTTGAAAAGCGACCGTCGGAATCTGGTTCATAATTGATACTCCTGTCTTTCGTTGATGTTGGTGTTCCCTTCGTCCCGTGCCGATTTTGTGGTAAAGCCTATAATTATCTTTACGCCCGAGTTAGCGAGGTTAGGAATGCAGATTGTATTTGGACGAGTACGCCGCAAAACCTCGTCAGCAAGGAGGAGAGGACCATTATTCCCTAAAATGTCAACTTATTTTTTAGTTTTACTATAATTATACAACTTTATACTTATATAGTCAAATAAAATTAACGTAAATTATATAAAATTATAAGAATAATTAGATATTTCAGTGAGGAGTAGATGCTAATAGGCAATTTGGAATGTGGCGTGTTCTGATGTAGGTTCTACTTCCTAAGACGCACCGACAGAAGTCTTTATCGTATTATACACCAAACCAATACCGGAATTTTATCAGGAAAATATTCTTTCCAGGATCCGTGAAACTGCTTCGCAATCGGTGAAATGGACGAAACTCCAGATCCTCTGCTCCCACGTCCTCTAACGCGATCGCACGCGATTGCGACCACACCAAAAACAGGGTGCTACCCGGGCGGAATTCCCAACGGAGGACGGTGTTGCCTCGCAGTGAACGCATGTGGAAATCAGGGTTTCGTTTCAGCGGGTAGGGTTTGAATTGATAGGACCTCGGCTCAATTAACTCTTTGAAGTTGGCATAGTCGCCGATGGTAATGAAGGGTTGTACGTAGAACTGAAGGCTCAGCGTAGGGGTAAAACTGATATTTGCACGGGTGGTGAAGTCCAATGTTTGACTCGTTAGCTCGCCATAAACGTAGTGTTTTTTGAGCTGTCCACTGATGTTTTCTTCAACTAACTCAACCCACTGGGCATCGTCAACCCGATAGCGATACATCGGTCCGATACTCAGTTCAATGTTTGATACGGGACGAATGTTGAGGCGGAGGCTGACCTCCTTTTCGGAAGTCTTGTTATCATCATCCCACGCGAAAATCGGGTTCAGTTCAAGCTGAACCATTTTGCGACTGTCAGTTCTAAGTTGGGTAAAAATCCACCAACCGGCAGGATTTTTAATTAACGTCCCGCCGCGCCGGACATCCTCGTCGTTAAATGATTCCAAGTTCCGTCCAACCCACAAGTCATACTCCCAGTAGTTTTTCAGTTTACCATCCGTCCATATCTCGGAGTAGCGACCGATGCTAACGCCATCATAATTCCATTCCCGCCAACCGTAGAGACCGAAAGTAACTTCTCGGAAAACGCTAAACGGCTGCTCTTTCTTGAGGATGAAGTCATAGAACCACCGCATCATATCGCCGCGTTGCGTATATCCTATGTCATTTATTTCAAAGTCCGGGGAAAGAATACTAAAACTGGTATCAAGCCGCCACCACCCACCCTGTTTTTCAAATTCAATATTTGCAAGGTAACCGGACTTGCGCGCTTCCAATTCCCCCGCTTGGCTCGCCGCGAGCCGCCCACTTATTTGGTACCGCTCTTTCGCCAGTTTTAAGTCCCAGTCAAGCCCACCGACATACGCGGCGTTGGAAGTCTGTCGATTGACAGCTGTCGTTATCAGCCCGACGCGAGAATTCCCTTCTAAGATATCTTGTGTCACTCGACCCACAAAGTAGTTCGTCAACGGTTCAATCAGGTAGTCCCGGTTCTTGCCTTTTTGCTTAATCTGCGCATACTCCGGCGCGGTGACAGCTTCCATGATACCGAAGGACGTGTTGCTGTTGGTTCTTCCGACGACTTTGGCAGCCCCCAGAATTGTTGTTGCTTCTGGTCGACTGAGTTCAGTGCTGCCCTCCGGAATCTCAAAATGTCCGGGTTGTCGTCCGATTCGACGGGAGTAAAAGAATTGATTTCTCCAATCTCCAAAGTTGAAGATTGAGGCTCCTTTGACAAAAAAGGGTCTACGCTCCTCAAAAAACTCCTCATAGGCAGAGAGATTTAAAGTAGCAGGGTCCGCCTCTACTTGCCCAAAATCAGGGTTGACTGTTGCATTGAGCGTGACACCAGAAGTAATACCGTATTGAACATCGCCGCCAACATTACCCCACAAATCGGCATCGCTGTTCAAAGTCGTCCTTCCCATGGCGTAGGGTATTAATTCCAGATGACGAGAGGGACGGATGTCCTCTATCCCTACCAAATCACCAAAATGGGATAGCCAACCGGGTTCGCCCTTCTTAATCAGACGCCAATGGGCACGCTCTTTTCTACGGCTGATTTCTCGCTCTACCTGTAGTCCCCACGTGTATTTGTCTTTCGGTGAAAATCGGAACATGTAAAATGGGATTTTACATTCCACCGCCCAGCCGTTTTTGTGGATGCGGGTTTTTGCTTCCCATACGCCGTCCCATGCGTTGTTCCAGTCGCCGCCTCCGACAATACCGTCTATTACAGAACCAGAAGGATAGACAGTAAACGAAAAACCGCGCTGCCGGTTGTAGTGCGGATCAAGAATAATCTGGATTTTATCGGATTCAACGTAATCGTCGCGTCTGACGAGGCGAGAGACTATTTTATCTGGTTCACTGTCATAGCATACGATTCCAAAATAGACTGCCTCGTCATCATAAGCAACTTGGAAGGTAGTGCGTTGGGAAGCGGGTTCCCCTTCATCGGGATCGCGTTGACGGAAGCCCTCGTGGAGGGGCGCGGTTTTCCAGACGACATCATCTAAAATGCCATCTAACTGGGGTGGTGCGCCTTTAATGCGGACAGCAGTCGCAACTCTGTGAGCAGATTCTGTTTCTGTTTCAGCTTTTACTATGGTTAGGAATTGTAAGGCAAAAAACCCTGTCAACAACGCCAAGACGCACCAAAACTCTGAATCAGTTTTCAATTGTTTTCCCTCGACTTTTTGTAAGTCCGTTTATTTACTCATTGAAACCCGATTCAGATAAAAAACTTCAGAATTTTTGAGGATTAGTCAGAAATCTCTGCGCCGCATTGCGGACAGGTGTCCCCCCACGTTGAACGTCTACCTTCACCGCAAACCTCACAGACACCAAGCGGGAATTCATCCGGTTTCGCGCGAGCACCGCCTTTCTTGTAAGTGATGATACGCCACACCGTTTCGCCATCTTCTTCATAGCAGAGCCAGACACCTTCCTTTCTACCATCGGCGGAGCTGCCGTCGTGTTTTCGGTAGGGACCGCCCCATTTACGGTTTCCGTTCTCGTAATAGCAGATATAGTCGCCTTCGTTCTTGCCGTCTCGGAAGGAGGCTTCGCTCGCCTTGTTGCCGTTTTTGTGGTACTGGATCCAGGGACCATCTTTCTTGCCGTGAATATAGTTTCCTTCACTCCGCTTGAACCCATTCGCGTAATAGGTAATCCAATAGCCGTGTTTTTTGCCATCAACCGTCTCGCCTGTATCTCGTGAACTTGCCATCATTCACCTCGTTTCGCTGCTTCAATTAAAGAATTTTCGGGCACCCACAAGGGGTGCCCCGACAAGATTAGAAAGTCGCGATTCGGAGATCGCTCCTACCTTTTTAGATTACCCCAAGTTGTCGTTAATCTACCAACCGGTGAAACAGCAAGGGCTTTCTCAAGTCCGTCCTCCATAACAGTAGTTAGGTCATCTTCGCTGAGCGCCGCATTGAAGATCGCGATTTCGTCAAGGACTCCGCTGAAATCCCATCCCGCACCACCTTTCCAGCGGGTTAACCAGATCGAACCACCATCGTGATCCTGACTGAAGGTCGGTTCTCCTACATCTAAATCCGCGACGATCTCGCCATTAACATAGAGGGAAAGCGTTTTACCGTCGTGCGTTAAGGCGACAAAACTCCACTCATCCATTTCCCATTCCCCGCCCCGGACTTGGCTGTTATCTATCCCACCGTTAAACAGGAAACTACCGTAGAAATCGGTTGGACCGATAAGAATGTTTGGATTGTGCCAATCCCGTTCTATGAGTCGGACGTGTGGACCCGAAGGATTCCCAAGCGGTTTCACCCAGAGCAGATACGTAAACCCGTCAAGGAAGTCATCCGTCGTTTTGCTTGCTGGAATAACCACATGGTTGCTCCCATCAAATTCGATGCCCATGCCTTCTTTACCTTCGACCCGTTTGGCATCAACGATTTTCCCATCATTACCGTTCGGAGAGGAATCTTTAACCGTTCCTCCCTTCCCTTGATCAAAGTGCCACATTCCCATCAGAGATTCTGGGTCAATTTCCGATACGCTTTCCTGAACCCACATTCCTGAAATAAAGAGAACTGTCATAGCGATTAAAGTACTTATAACTCTCATCGTTTTTTTAACCTCCTGTTTCAAACATGCATCCAGTTCAGATTTGCCGTCTTTTCCATCAACCAGATTATATCCTAAATCTATTTACAAAGCAATTGTTTCCTTGACAATCGTCAAAGCGATATAGTTGATGGTTGCCATTAGAAAAATACCCAGGGGCCATTCAATTTTAAGAAATTATTGGATTTTACGTCTTTTTTTCCAGGATTCGCTGCGAAATGCTGCGAAAATTTCTGCGGGTTGTTTTAAATTATAACATATATTATAGTAAAATCCGAAAATAAGTTTACACTTTTCGCTCGTAGGGTTTGGGTAACCCAACCCCTACGGTTCCCCTATGTGTGCAAATAATTACGGGCTCTACTATAAGTGTTAACGCCTGCAAAAAATACAACACAAAAAACCTACAATTGAATGACCCTGCTGGCAACCTCTACACGAGAACCCGCCAGTGACCGACAGAATTTTCACACTGCGGGGGTTGTGGGTGGGTATCTCCAGAGACCTTGTGTGTCAAGACACGCTGATATTTTGCGATATGGGGTGGGTTCTACAGGGGCATTTTCTGAAAGGCGTTCTGTGGGCAATTACGGAAGGATTTTATTTTGGTTATAGCGAAAACGCATTAGTAACATCGCGGATAGAACCTTCAATGAATTTTACCCTTTCTCGGTGATTTGCCATCCAGCATAGTCGGAGTCATATACAGCATACCCATCATTCTTTAAATGTGCGAGAATGCCACGAACCAAAGTCGTCTCACTACCTTTAGTGTCTTTCACCAATGGTATCCCTAACTCCATAAAAATCTCACCTGGCGTAGGAAACGCCCCTTGCTTTTCATGCAAAACCTGTAGCACAACAACCTTTAGCCCTCTTAAACTTATATCAAGTATCGTCTTATTCATTGTTAAAACCCTTCCCTTTCTTTTTTTCTCGAATAGTTTTATTAAGAGTGTATTAAACAAGTGTAAAAAAGACAAATCCTTTTTACATCTATCCAATCTTGACAATCTCTGCGGTTGTCTCGTCGGTCTCGGTATTCTCCCGGAGACTGGAGAGGTCGTACCCGCGGAGAGCGAGTTCTAAAAAGAGTGTTTCCTCTGCGGTTTCTTTGAGTTCTGCGCCTAAGAGTTGGACTGAACCCGACAAAAGGGATATTTATCAGGTTCATTTTTCATAGCCATCATCGCGACTTCTTCGGCAGTGCGTAGACCCCCCTCCGGACTTTCACAATCTCACCAATATCCACGAGACGCTTGAGTTCATTTCCTACAGACTGGGGACTACTACGAAGAGCTTCGGTGATTTCTGATTTTCTTTTTTCGCCATCAGATAGCAGCGTGAGGATCTGCTCTTGGAAACTAACGCGTGGGATGTTGCCGCCCCTAAGCCTTTGTAGTACATAGTTTGCCATCCTCGCCGAGCATCCCAAAACCCGCTCTACTTCCTGTCTGCTGGATTCAGGAGTTAGGTTGTCACGTTCTCTTTCAAAACGCTCACGCGTCGTTATTACTTCAGAAAGTTTGTCCAATCCGCCAGCGATCTCAAAATCTTCCCAGTCAAAAAGGAGGGTCTCAGGTCTATTGGTAATGCCGGGCAATGGCATCCCCGTGAGCAATGCAACTGTCTTGTTCGACAGTCGGTTTAACCCTGTTCGACCTAAAATCTGTGTAAGAATACCAACAATATTCTGTTCATATAGCCCTTGGATTCGTTCGTCTGTATAACAGTAAGGATTAAATTCTACATCATAACACAGGGGTTCTTCATCGGCTCCAAACAAAATTCGTGCTTGCTTCCACATGACATGCGGGGACCAGTGCGGTGCGCCGACGATCCAAATTACATCTGCCAGTTCAAACGCACTCCGCAATGCTTCTACATGGATTGCTCTTTTGATATGGTTCAGGGTCCGGACGTTTTCCTTTAATGTAAGGTCTGCCACTTGTGCAGCAGCCTCCTGATTGCAAACGAGCAGGTGCTG
This sequence comes from Candidatus Poribacteria bacterium, assembly GCA_965200345.1. Taxonomy (GTDB): domain Bacteria; phylum Poribacteria; class WGA-4E; order WGA-4E; family WGA-3G; genus WGA-3G. The sequence continues at coordinate 5,683,608 of OZ241378.1, read as the reverse complement.
AACGTTTGGATCTCTCTCAATTTCTGCGCCGATACCGGAAAAAAAGCGCTGTGCGGTTTCTGAGAGTTTAAGATCATCCCAGCTGTTCTCATAGTTTAAAATCTCATGCGGAGAATAAATACCCGTGCGGATCTGAAAAACTCGGTTTCCTGATAGCCCGGGTTCCAATTCACCGATTTTCACCTTATCTGGCAATGTCTTTTCGCGATTCGGGACTGCTGGCACCCAGAACCGCAGCATGCCTTGCTCCCATACCATCGGCGCATCGGCATCCCGCTGGTAATGCTGAAAAAAATGCTTCAGTTGGTGCCACAATGTTCGATTTAGATCATCTTCGCTCATCTGCTGGATAAGCGTTTCCGCCTGTTCCTCAAATGCCTGCATTGTCATGCGGACACGTCTAACAGGGTTCTCATAACGTTCGATTTTGCTCTCTAAAGCATTCAGTAAAGCTTTCGCAAAGCTCCGTAAAGCACTCCCTTGCTGGTTAGTACTCCAGGCATCTAATACGTCTTTCGATATACTGATTTCAGCAAAGAGTAGAGGGACATCTATTTCGTCGACGGCACAAAGCCATCCCGTTTTTTGGTCGTGTTCGAGAACGTGCCAAGTAAAATCGTCTCGCACCGTATCATCGTGTTCCAACTTGGACAGCACTGGACTCGGACGTTTTATCGCCAACGGACTGAGTGTGCCTTCTCTTATTGCAATCACCTTCTCATCTACAGATGCTGCCACTGGTGGCACAGTAGGGGTTTCTTGAACAACAAGTTCCGAATTATCTTCCGCTGGTGGTGCAGGCTCGTGTAGTACAGCCCGAAGCGCGTCAATCGGAATAAAGAGGATTTCTTTAGTGATGATAGGTGGATCTAACAGATTGCCGAGGAGAATCTCATAGCGCGTGTCCCAGCGGCTATGTCCTTTTTCTCCAAGGATTTCGAGATATACGTCACGGTGATACGGATTATCCACGGTCGGTATGTGTTTGTGGATATACTCCTTTGCTGGCTCGGTATTCGGATGGAGGTAATCTAAGACTCTGTAAGAAAAGCGGAGTCCGCCAGAATTTGTCAACGTCAATAGTGGATTCGTGACAGCGTTAACGAGCATCTCAATACAGGCAAGAACAGCATCTGGGGCAGCAGAAATCGCATTATACTTGAAATCGAGGTCGTGCCATTGCGCGTCATCGCGTCCCGAAGGCGTGCCGGTATAAATCTGGATGCCCCACGATGCGAACCATCGTCTGGGAATCCAGTCTCGCGTGCCTTGTCGTTTTAGGAAGCGTTCACCCCCAAAATCTTTGGGTGGATGGTCTGCCTCGGGTGCGTGTCCTATTGGCATAAAGGAGATATTTGCCTGCTCGAGGTCATAGAGTCTCACCGGACACCCTCGCGCGCAACGAACGGTAAAATGATAAGGATAGTCCCTGTGGAGTACGGGTATTACGGCTGTTCTTCGCTGTCGAAGTAACGCATTGTGCTGTTTGTGACAACGTTGAATGATATCTCGTAAAGCCTTCATAGTGAATAAAGATTTATCGAAACTGTGATTTCGCACGGGTTATGTGATTCCCAGGTTGCTTTCCTCTTAGTCGCAACTCAGATAGCAGTAGTATAGCATAATTGACACAAGAAGTCAATAAAATCGGGAACGTATCCCGATTTGATGGCTTTGTAGAAGATAGGAGCGATGTCCGTCAACATTCCAGATTGACATAGCATGATTTTTTTTTGACTTATGCCTTAAAAACTGTTATAATAATACATGTTAGGAAATTATAAAATAATTTATATTATTTTTTTATAGTTTTCTTGATATGTTTAATATGTCATATCCGAGTTTTTGCTGAAAAATGAAAAGGTCTAACTAAAGTATCCATCATGCAACAACAAGCACCCTTCATTCAATTACCGTCGGCACCAATGCAGATGATTTATGACACAATCCAACGGGTTGGAAGGTCAAACATTCCGTTTTTCATTACTGGTGAAACCGGCGTCGGTAAGGAAGGCGTGGCAAGATATATCCATGAAAGTGGTCCGAGACGTGGGCAACCTTTTATAGCTATCAACTGTGGTAGATTCTCCGCAGAATTCCTGCAAAGTGAACTTTTTGGACATGAGGCAGGTGCGTTTACGAGCGCAATCTGTCAGCGTCGGGGTGCGTTTGAAAGAGCAGACGGTGGCATCCTCTTTTTGGATGAAGTCCCCGAAATGTCCTTAGATGCCCAGAAAATGCTGCTGCGTGTCTTGGACACAGCGACATTCACGCGACTGGGTGGAAACGAAGTCTTGACAGTGGATGTCCACATTGTTGCAGCAACTAACAAAGACCTTATGAAAATGGTTGCGGAAAGGGAGTTTAGAGAGGATCTCTATTACCGTCTTAAGGGCGTGATGCTTCACCTACCACCACTGAGGGAGCGTCCGGAGGACATCTCGCCTTTAGTAGAAGCATTTATTAATGAATTCAGTGCGGAATATGGAAAAAATGTTACAGGGATCTCTTCAACGGCACTCACGCTCCTCACACAGGGGGCGTGGCCTGGGAACATCCGTCAGTTGAGAAGCACCATTCAGGTGGCTATCGCTCTCTCGACCACTGACAGACTTGAACCCAAAGATTTCCTTGGGATCTACTCAGAACTTGCCGAGGTACTTCTCTTTACATGGCACACGCTCCCATCGGAAACGCAGGACGCAATATCAGAGACCCTTCCTCTGGAAATACGACACACTATTTCGCACGAACTCTCAAAACAGGCAGTAGAATTTCGGTATAACCCGCCCGTTTCTAGTATATCGAAGAATATAGAAAATATGAACCTGAATCAAATTCTACGCACAGTTGCCGAAAAGCGTATACAGCAATACCCTTCCGCGCGTGCGGCAGCTGAATCATTAAGCATTGATGTTCGCACGCTTCAGAGATACGCACGATTGAAGGAATCGAACGACTAATTTTTTCTGTGTATAAGGAGCGTTTATGAATGCTAAAGAAAAAGGTATCGTATCGCTGCTGGAGGAACATGTTGAGTTTGTGATTTCAACCGTTCAACAATTGAGAACAGCAAAGTTGCAACTTGAGGCTAAAATTGCCCGACTCAACAGTGATTTGCTGCAACGTGATCCAGAGATTCAGGATCTTGAAGATCGTAATAGCGATTTTAGGGAAAAGCTGGACGCAGAGCGGATAGCCATTTCAGAGGAGCACTCAGAAATCCGCGAGAGACTTGAGGCTTCGATGGATGTCCTCATTGCCTCAGATGAAGATAGAGAAGTTGAAATCAATTTTGAGGTGGCACCTGATGAATCGGACGCGGAGACAGTTGAAGCTGAGGAGTCAGTGGGTCCCAGAGGCTTTGCGGGTATATAGAGACTTACTTATCACATCTGAGAGAAGAAGGTAACCGTCAATAGTAGGTGCGTTTTGAACCTAAACAAATTGTCTGATAATCGTCACGTGACGGTCCTAACGAAAAGGGAAAAATCAATGCATTTATGGCATCTCTTGCTTTTGCTGTGTTTATTAATAACGGAATGTGCTGCTTGAGAGTCTCGACTGGGATGCGGCTATCTACATCAGAAGTGAGTGGACGGTTCCAGCACCCGCGCCTACTGCGCCGTCTCTGGTGAAAAAGACCATCGTTGGCACATGGGCAGCTCTGAAAAAACGATAATATATGAAACTGCGTATGGAAGATGTGTTAATCGAGAAGGATAGCAGTCATTGAGCATTCAGTAAACCCTGCACGCTGATTAACGGGCAGGCGGAACTTCTACTTTAAGGAGCGCATACGCGTCTGTTTACAAGCGGTCCGTCGGGGAACTTACGTTCATGCTTGCTTTGCAGGTTGTGCAAGTCTCCAGAAACAATCTGCTTTGTGAAAAAACATAGAAAAAGTATTCATTATTATAACCCAAGTTGTTACCTACAAGATTTTAGTTGTGAAACCTGCGTCTTTGTAGCGTAAACTTTCAGTTTGCGCACGCAGAAGCACAGACGAACAGTCTACGCTACAAAAACCAGCACAATCTAACACATTCTGCTACAAAGGTAGCAACTTAGGTTATTAATAATCCAACTTGCTACTAACAAATTCTATGCGTTTGAAGAATCTTTTCCGGTCCGTTTCTTCACCCCAGAGGGGTAGTATGTCTATAGAAAATGGTGTATTCAAACGCTAGCACTCCAGCGGAGTGCTATGTAAATAAATAAGTGGCAACTTGCGTTATTAATAAAAGAAAGGGAGCATCACCGAGTGATGTGGAATTCCGAGACTGAAATGTTCTACTACTCATTTTTGTCTTTCATGCTTAAGACAACGACAGAGGTTGCGCAAATCTCAGCACACTTCAAAAACTATGAGCGGTTAAAAGGGAAAGACCCAGTATGTGCCTGCGGTGAACTCTATCGCGCCTCGTATCTACTACATAAGAACAATAAGAAATCTGATCTTTGGGCAGAATTCGTTTATGAGATGGATACAAAAGGCACGTTGAGTTTGGATAAGATGCTTGCCTTTGAGCAGCTTCAACTCCAACTGGCGATCGACACCTATGCTTCAAATGAAACCATTCAAACGCACAAGGAGGTCGTCGCCTCGACACAAGCTCGGGTTGACAGCCTCATTGCCGAAGGTAAAGACCCCCAGGAAGTCCGGGTTGATGCGTATAACTTTGATTTTCTCCAGAATCCTAACCTGTGGCAGAAAAGCATTTCGGACATAGACGTGTAACGGAAAAACGCGAGAATACGCCATTTTAAAATCAGCGCTCTTATGTATAAGGAATCACCTTCGGGCGCAAGATAAGGACATTACAGATTGAAGCAGCACGCTTCATTGCCGACTACCATTTGGATAACTAGGATGCTGATGGGCTGCGAACGACTTTCGCCAGCTTTCAGTTGAAGTTGCAGATTATGGAAATCCGGCGAATGCACAGGCTTTACTTCGGTGGTAATTTGGGAATCCCAGCATTTTCGCCGTTTTCTGAGACATTTGGGGATGCCAAAGATGATCATTCATAGTAGTATTGGGAGTACGGATTGTTCGGGGTGCGAGTTCTATAGAAAAGGCAACGGGGTCTTCGCCAAACCGACCCCTCCACCAGGACAGAATCCTGATGTCAAATTCGTCTCCCTAGCACTCTAAGTTGCCCAACTCCCGGCACCGGAAATAGCAGACATAGCCATCGACAGAATCATCCATGCCATCAATCAAGGTGAGGCATGTGTCTCGCTCAAAGACCTTGAAAGACGAGCAGATTCATCCTGAAGTTGCTCGGAGACTTCCGGCACTCTTAGAGGTGCACCGATGTAACAAACTTATATCGAACTCCAGGAGAATAAATAGTATGTTATCGAAGAAGTTTGATCTCCCGAGACAAACTGAAATTATGCCAATTCGTCCTTCTTTCAAAGAGCTACTCTCAAAAATGGCGTGGCATACCTACCATATCTTCCACAAAGGAGTGCATTACCGCTCCCAACTCTCGCAGACATTCACATTGCTAAACGCCTCGCGCGGAACTATTGAAGCGTTTCAACGCGTCCACTTAGAAAGACTCATCCGGCACGCATACTACACGACTCCCTATTACCGCGAATTGTTAAAAACAGGGAGCCAAGATATAACACTGATCCCACCACTTGAGAAACAGAACATAAGAGATGATTTGGAACGTCTCTGTTCCGATCACTTTACAGAGCAGGAGCGGGTAAAGAACGCCACTAGTGGTTCGACGGGGACACCTCTTACCTTCTATCAGGGTAGGTATTATTGGAATCAACGAAACTTGAGCGTCTACTATTTCAATCAATGGGCTGGCTGGAATCTCGGTGGATCTCAACTGATTATCTCGGGTGCACCGGCACATCTGAGAGGCGATGAAGATTGGAAACATCATCTCAACAATTTCTGGCGAAATCGGTATCATCTCAACGGATTTTACCTCACGGATGAAGAAATGCAGGCGACGTTTGAAAGGATGAATGGATGTTATCCACAGATAATTCTTTCCTATCCGTCCTCACTTTATCAGTTTGCCACATTTCTCTATGAGAACGCTTTGACGCCAAGGTGGGGTTTGAAAGGAATCATATCTTCAGCCGAGATGCTACATCCACATTATCGCTCCTTCGCAGAACATGTTTTCGGTACAAAGGTTTACAATCGCTACAGTGGACGAGAAGTCGGATTGATTGCCATGGAGTGTGCAGAAGGTAGGATGCATATCAACTCGCGGGACATCTACCTTGAAATAGATAGTCCCAATCCATACACCCAACCGGGGGAGATACTGATTACACAACTCAACAACTACGTAATGCCCTTTATTCGATATCGGATGGGGGACATCGGTATCCTCTCTGACGAAATCTGTCCCTGTGGTAATCAGTTGCCAATTTTGCGTGACCTCCTCGGACGCACCACAACAACCTTCCGAACGAGAGCCGGCAGGTTGATACACGGGGGCTATTTTACGCAACAATTCTATAATATTGAGGGTGTGAGCCAGTTCCAGATAATCCAAGAATCACTTAAACATTATGTTTTGAAGTTGGTTATTAACAAACGCTGGGTAGAGTCATCGCGCCTTGACTTCATCTACGGTATCCAGAGAGCACTCGGTCATGGTGTCGTTGTCACGATAGAATTTGTAAAGGATATTCCGGTGCCTCCCTCAGGCAAACGGGAGTTTACGATTTCAAAAGTAACAGCACCTACCGCATAAATCGTTTTGGGATTAACCGCGAGGGACGAAAGTCTCCTCCAACCTATAAGGACCGAATCATCGACACGAAAGGAGATAAAATGCTTCTATCAAGAATAACAACCGTCGCGTTTGTCTTGACAATTGTTGTTGTAACGTTGTGGCTTTCGGAGTGCGAAAGGATGGTTTCGATGCTGCCGGATGTTGAGATGCCAGAGCAAGAGATCTCACTACTGATCGGTGTTCACCTCCCGCGGACAGGAGACTTGGGCTGAACCGTATGGACTCCCGATGCAGTGTGGTTTTGAGTTAGCACTTAGAGAAATTAACGCCGCATCCCTACTTGATATGCCTCTTAAAGACGAAATAGGAGAATAAAATGAAAACGAATCTACTTTTTTCAATAATTTTATGTTGCCTGCTCGGATGCGCGGGGGATCCTGGGACGAAAATAATTGATGCTGAATCAGATTTCCAAGCGATTGAAGGAGAGGCGCGGATTGTACTTGAATGGCTAAAGGCAGGTGAATATTATCTTAATAAATATGATGAAAAAGGACAATCCTTTTATATTCTTTTCAAGCCCAGTATCATCGCACCCCGCCATTTGCATTTGGGTGCAAATTTGGGCGAGGGGAGTTGGACGCGAGGTGAATTAGATGAAGTAGCTCTTACCGTTTATAGCGACTCTTTCATGATTAAAGTTGAAGGTATTGGTGAAGCAAGATTTACGTTTAACGAGAATCACGGGATTCAAGTGTATGACCGATCTCAAAAGGACAATTAAGCGGAACACGCTATGAAATGCCGAATTAATTTGAGTAGCAGGCTTTACATTTGTAGCGTTGTGAGTTATTTTGGAATTCACCGATAACACAAGAGTTAGGATTGAACTTGGCTCTAATGCTTTGGAGTTCACGAATCAAAAACTAAAACTGGAAGAACTCAAACTTGATTTCACATTTCTGTGGGATTAGGTTAGTGTGAAACCAAAATTAACTAATCCCAACACTGCTTATTGCGTAAGAAAATAAGTGTGAAACGGAAGCATGAAGCAGTAAAGAAGCCTTACCTATGTGAGGGCAGAACGCATGTCTACCCTCTGCGTATGCAGCTACCTACGTGGTCTGCACGATTTTTGAAGTTTACGTAGCAATCGCCTCCCTGCTGCTCTTTCGCGATTAATAGCGTGTAGGCGACGCTGACGATCGCGGGCAGCTTGGGCTTTTGCTTGCGCAATTTTCGCATGCATAATTCTACCCTCCGTTTGACAGATGGGTGCATAGCACAGATGAAGGCATGTCATAACCACAAATGTGTTATGCTCCGTCTGCAAACAATATATTGGGTGTTATGGGGGAAATGTTTCCCCTTTATAGCTGTTTCTTACCTAACCCTAAACTGCTTTATTGTGGACTCACTCGCTGCACAAGAGAGGTATACGTTACCCTTATTTTCGTAGAATGATCTTCGGATCACAACGTTTAGAAAAAATCTTAACCTTTATCCCGCACGCTGATTTAACGGGCGAGATAGTGAAATACTAAGAGAAATTCTCTACGATCGCTCGTCCGCCCGCCAAGCGGTCCGTCGGGATAACTCCATTATGTACTCGCTTTGCAGGGTGTGCGAGCCTTACGAAAACAACCTGCTTTTATCAATGAAACTGTAAGAGCGATATTTCCTGTAGGATAGAGCGTAAGCGAAACCCAACAACTACGCGGAGATGAAAAATCCGCTCACTAATAAAAGGAGATTCAACATGTACATTAGAAAATTTGCGACTTTCACCTTGGCGTTAACAATGATTGCATGGGTTGTCGGGCTTTCGGGATGTGAAAGGATGACACCGATATTACCTGATGACAAAACGCCTCAGATGACTGACCAAGAGATTTCCATCGGAGTCGTCTTACCACAGACAGGGTACTTAGGACCGGGTGAATTCGGTCCAGGGGCACTCGTCATGGAAAACAGTTTTAAGCTGGCACTTGAAGAGATCAACGCATCGCAACGCCTCGGCGATGTTACCCTGAAGTTCATCATTGAGGATGACCAAAGCACCGTAGAAGGTGCCGTTACCGCTTTCAATAAACTCATCCATCAAGACAAAGTCCCCGTTATTCTTGGGGTTTGGACTTCACACGTTGCGAGATCCGTTTTTCCGATCGCACAAGAAAACAGCGTTGTCGCTTTCAGTCCTGTGGTAATTGCTTCAGACCTGACAAAAAACCGAGATTTTGTCTTCAGGGCGAGCCACACAACAGAAGCACTGATACCCGAAGGGGTCAAGTTGACACAGCAAAAACTCGGTTACCAAAAAGTCGCCACAATAGCCGATACAGCGGATGCCGCGTCTCAGAATGGCGATGAAGTGTTTCGGAAAGCACTCGCTGAGAATGGCGTTACAGTGCTCGCGACTGAGGAACTGGCGACTGGCGAAGTTGACTTTAGAGCGCAATTGACACGCATAAAAGCGTTGGAACCCGACGCTATCTTCGTTTCCGCACAACAGATAGAGGTAATCCATATTCTCAAGCAAGCACGAGAAATTGGGATTCCCACCGATACGCCTATTATCAGTCTGATCCTATCCATAGATGAGATCCAGAGAGCAGGCGATGCAGCTGAAGGGGCGATCACTTTTACCGATTGGGTCAACACCGCGGACACACCCGGTAACCAAGCGTTCGTGCAGAATTACACAGCGAAATATGGAATGCAACCCAGCGTTTGGGCTGCACAACCCTATGCCGCTGTCTATATCCTTGCCGAAGCAATCAAAAACGCCGAATCACCCGATGCCGCCGGGATTGCTACTGCACTCGCTGAGATTCAAGATTTCGACACAATTTTAGGGAAGTTCGCCTTTGATACCAACGGCGATCCGATTTATGACCCCGTCGCTCTGATTGTTAGAGACGGCAAATTTGAGGTCTTTAAGTAAGAATAACGCAAGTTGCTACCTAACGCGTTATAGACGTGTGAATAAGTTTTCAAACCCGTTCTTCACCCCGTCGGGGTGTTATGTCTATAGAACATCGGATAGTCAAGAAACCGCACCCCGTAGGGGTGCTATGTCCATAAAAATGCCTGTCCACCTTTTACGGAAAACACAATGTGTCCATAGAGGTGCGTATAGGTATTCGCCATAAGTTGTTATGTGCCTCCAGACTTTGCTATGTCTAACGTCAGTCGTCATCTCTTTATAGACATAGCACCCCTACGGGGTGAGGAAAATACTTGAAAAACATTATTGAAATACGCGGAAATACCGGATTTAGTCTGGGAATAGACTAAATCCATTCCTTGTATTACATTGCAAAAACACGAAAATTTGTTAGTAGCAACTTAGGTTAAGAATAGGACTTACGCAATAATGTTTGACCTAAACATCCAACAACACTAATATTGTGTTCGAGGAGGTTCATTAGAAATGGTTAGACCGACCCGTCTGGATTATTGTCAATATCTACTCAGCACACCGATCAACTATACACTGACACATTTCGCGGAACATTCTGAGAGTTTCAGTCATGATCAGATCAACCGTTATCTATCAGAAGAGCGTCTGACACCCCGCATGCTTTGGGAACATGTTAAGAATGACGTGGTGCTGGATCCCGATGGATACCTTATTTTTGATGATACGGTCATTGATAAACGCTATGCTAATAAGATAGCACTCGCCCGGAGACAATACTCTGGTAATGCGGGCGGTATCCTCAACAGTATTGCCATTGTGACGTGCGTCTATGTCAATCCAAAGTTAGACCGGTATTGGTTGATTGATTACCGTATTTACGATAAAGATGGCGATGGTAAATCAAAACTCGATCATGTGCGAGATATGCTCTCGGTCTTGGTATACTCTCGTGATGTCGTGTTTTCAACCGTGTTGATGGATGCTTGGTATGCGAGTAAGTCGCTTCTGCTTCACATCGAAAATCTTGATAAGACGTATTATGTCCCGTTAAAATGTAATCGTCTTGTTGATGATTCTGATGCCAAGAAACCATATCAACGTATTGATTCTTTACAGTGGACGACGGCAGAAGAAAGATCAGGCAACGCGTGAAACTTCATAGGTTTCCCAGAGATCATAAGGTGAAAGCTTTCCGGGTAGCGTCTTCTCAACGCACGGATTATGTTGCGACTAACGACTTGAGTCCATCCGATGTGTCCGTCGTGCGACAAGTGTGCGACGTGCGCTGGAAGATTGAACAATTTCACCGAGAAGCGAAACAGTTGACGGACTTAGAAGGGTGCCAGTGTCGTCTCGCACGTATTGTTCGTAATCATATTGCTGCTGCGTTTCTTGTTTGGGTTCATCTGATGCGCAAGGCTTATGAAACAGGCAGAACCCTTTATCAAGTTAAACACGGATTACTTTCTGAATACCTTCGTCAACAACTGAAATCTCCCGCGATATAAATCGCTGCTGCGTAAGCCCTACTATAGATATATTGCTCCCCTGGAGCGAAGAGGTCCCTTTACAGACAAAGACTTCTTCACGCCAGAGGCGTGGTATGTCTATAGAAATCCCGATGCCAAAGTTCCCGCACTCCAGCGGAGTGCTATGTGTGTTGACGCAAGATTTATCGGCGCAAAATCCTCTCTATAACGGAATGCTGCCAAAATATTTACACACCCTCTTTACATGAACAAGGCTATTTAGTTTTCGCGTTTTTGAGCATTTTGCTCGGACAGTCGCGAGCGACAAGAAATACCGTTTTTGCTTGGGGATTCTTGTAAACAAAAACACTCACTCCTACAGCGAAGAATCTGAAATCGAAAATCTAGAATTTCGGCAAACTAAATGACCCTGATTCAGCACCGCACCTCGGACAGGTATTGCCCCACTTTAAACGTCTCCCTTCACCGCAAACGTCGCAGATTCCGAGTGGAAATTCGTCCGGTTTCGCGCGACCGCCACCTTTCTTGTAGGTAATGATACGCCACACCGTTTTGCCACCTTCTTCATAATAGTAAAACGGTCACTCCTTTTTGCCGTCGTAAGATTTGCCTTCATGTTTAGGGTAAGAACCCTTCATGCCGAGGTTCCCATTTTCGTTATAACCGATGTACGCGCCCTCATGTTTCCCATCGCGAAAGGATGCCTCTATCGCCTTGTTCCCATTCTTGTGGTATTGAATCCAAAGTCCCTCTTTCTTACCAGTGATATAGCGTTCTTCGCTCCGATTATGTCCATTCGCGTAATAGGTGACCCAATACTCGTGCTTCTTACCATCAACTATTTCGTCAGTCGTAAGCGATTTCCCCATTTTTCTAATTTTCCTTGCCATTAAACAACACAAGATTTGAACTTTGACATTCCGTTCTCAAGTCCGCTCTCCATTTCATTACGAGCTACGCACTTTGATTGACTTTTTTCTACCAAACCCCGGATGTCTCGCCCCAATCTCCTCCTTCTGTAAGCGATTTTGCCATAGTCAAGCCCCTTTTAAATTAGGTATCCAGTTCGTTACCGCACTTCGGACAGGTATCACCCCATGCTAAACGTCTCCCTTCACCGCAAACGTCGCAGACCCCGAGCGGATATTCATCCGGTTTCGCGCGACTGCCGCCCTTTTTGTATGTTACGATGAGCCACACCGTCTTACCGTCCTCTTCGTAACCGTAAAACGGACCCTCCTTTTTCCCATCGTAGGATTTACCGACATGCTTTGGATAAGCCCCTGTGGATCTAAGGTTCCCGTTTTCATGATAGGTTATGCAAGGCCCCTCGTATTTGTCATCGCGGAAGGAGGCTTCGCCCGCTTTGTTCCCATTTTTGTGATAAGTGATCCAAGGTCCGTCCTTCTTACCATGAATGTAGGCACCTTCGCTCCGCTTATGTCCGTTCGCGTAGTAGGTAACCCAATACCCGTGCTTTTTGCCATCAACCATTTCACCAGTTGTTAAGGAATTCGCCATAATTTCACCTATAGTTGTTCTGTCCATCTTTAAATTGTAGATAGATTAGTTCGTAGCAGTGCGATTCATCGCACTGCTTCGCAGTGAGAACCGGTTAGAACGGGCAATGAATTGCCCTACTACGAACAGGATTACCATCAAACTGACAGTTTGCGCTACAAAACCGCATCAAGATAGGCTTCAAATTTCTCTAAAGTTTTCTTGCCGATGCCCTTGAAACCCTCGAGTTTCCCTTCATCAATTGCTGCTCGAAGTGAAGCGAGACTATCAACACCGATCTCTTCGTAGAGCCGCTTAATCGTTTTGGCACCCATTCCAGGAATAGGTACGAGTTCTACAACGGTTCGTGGGGTATCGCCTGCAAACTCCTCCAGTTTTGCGCTCGTGCCAGTGTTCAGAAATTCCTCAACGATTTTCGCCACGACTTCGCCAGCCGCTGGAATCTCCTCTATTAATCGTCCTTGGGCGATGAGATCCGACATCGGTTCGGGAAAGCGAGAAATATAATTCGACAACCACGGATATCGCGAGGCGTGCTCTTCTGGATAGTCGGCGATAATCAAAAACGTATGAAGTTCCAAGAATTTCAGCGCGATTTCATCGTTCTGATGCCAGCGCGTCCGCCCTTTTGCATCAATATAAGATCCTTCTTCTAAGTCTTTTTCATCGCTCATTATTTTTCCTCCAGTGCAGTATTTGAATTGTGGCATCCCACAGTGCGACTGCGAGATACTCGCCGTTTGGTGAGAATGCCAACGCTTGAATACCTGTCGGATAGGTCTCCCAAATCACCGATTCGCCGTCGGAGATGTCCCATACCCGAAGATTACCTGCTTCATCACCCGAAGCGAGATAATCTGAAGTCGGCGAGAAGGCGAGTGCCCGGGTCCAATACGCTTCAAACTCGGATTTCGCAAGGCGTTGCCTGCCTGTCCCAACTTCCCAAACACGGATCCCGGATTGTGCGTTTTTCTGTGTATCAACGGCTACCATTGTCGCATCGGGTGAAAATAACACATTCCAAATTCCCAAAATCTCGCCAGTATTGAGAACTTGGATCGGATCCGCATTGGTTGTGTTCCAAATCTCAATGACTGTCCGATGTCCCTCACCGTCTCGGTAGCTGCCTTCTGCTGCCGCGATCAATTGACCGTCATCAGAGAGTGTGAGGCCATTTCTAACAGGGAAATCTGTCAGCAGGGTTTTCAACTTTTGGGCAGATCCCTCACTTTTCCTTTGCTGAGTGAGTTGCCATACCTCAACTGCGTTATCACCTTTTGATAACACCGCGAGCGTGCCATCCATAGACAGACTACCGCTTTCATACTGCCCATGCGTCAGTTGTGTTTCATCGCCACCGCCTACGGAGAGGATGGTAATGTTATCATCCGCTTTTCGGATTAATAGTTGATTCGTGCCGGTGGCATAGGAAAACCAACGCTTAGCATGGATGTTACCGATCCCTCGTTTCTGTCGGCTCTGGATATCCCACTCTACGACAGCACCGCCCATCCCTTTCGTTATCAACTTCGTGCTATGTTTGTTAAATGCCATCTGTCGCGCGACATCGGGGAGCAATTCGTCGAGGCGTGGCTGCTGCTTCTCACCCAGTTGAAAAGCGAACTCCAACGTTGCCCCTTGGACTGATAAACATAACACATTAAACACAAGAAAAACAAGCAAATTTTTCATAATTTTAAAGCCTAAAAATGTTACACTGGTGTAACATTTTGGATATAGACAGGATCGGCGTAACTATAATGGCCGTAAAGGTTTATAGACATTTTCCCAATTGTACAAAAGTACAAAAAAAATAATTTGGTAAAAGTGTAACATTTTACTAACGTGCGTTCGATCATAAAAAGTAGGGCTGAGGCACAGCAACCCCGCCCTACTATACCCGCAAATTGTGCTATTCATACAGTTCCGTCGCGGTTTCACCGCGTGCAAAACGATGCGCAGTCTGGACAGCGGAATCATTTCCAGCGTTTCTACGGATATCCGTCGCCCAGCGTGCCAACCCGACTATCAACTGATTTCTGGCAGGATGCGCCTCACACGTCTTCCATTCCTCAGACACTATGTGAATCGAACTGAGAAGATTTTCGCCGTTATCATCCTTGAGAATACATAGCCCCATCTCAGTCATTAATCGCGCTGCGGAGCATCCTGCATTCAGATACTCACGGGTACGCCGCCCAATTTCTTGGATGCGGACCGATTCAATACCATCTAAAATTTCGGCGATTGCCGCGTCTTCATCAAATGATACAGCCGTTGTAGATGTTCTTGCTTCTGTGATCGACTGATGGCGGATGTTGAGCCATCGGTTGTTGAAAAACCGCCACGCTGCATGGTAGAGTGCCTTAGCCGCGACTTTAGTGCCACCGTACCGAAGCACCTTTCTCACCGTCGATCCCAACTCCATCTCATCTTTTAGATCCCACCACCCCGGACTCATGTTGACAGGTGTCCGTGCCATCCGATCCGCTGCTGTCATGACCATAGTTGTCGCGAGTGTGTTAATGGGAACCCCGGTGGTAAGATTTTCCGTTACAGCATCAAAAACTTCATCGAGATCACCACTGACGAGCGCCGCTGAGAATTTATCTTCGTCATAATCAGCAGTACTCTCGGCTGATGTGCCTTGGGGCAGTTCATCAAAGATATGCGCAATCTCTTCCATTTTTTGGATGGCTTCACGGTGAAGTTCGCCCGGTCTACCGCGCCCTTGCCCAAGTGTTTTTGCGCCGAGACTGCAGACTAATTCGTCCGTTAACTCCCATCCAAATTGCTCTTGTAATTCAGCCAAGTGTGCGAGATTGATGAGGTTGTTTGAATGGTTAAGGAAAAAGGATTCAACCGCACATTCAAAGAAAAGCGGAATGATTTTCTCATCATGTCCGCCTAAATGTCGTGCAGTGATAAGACATTTTTCAATACCCTCCCACTCTTTATCGGTAGTGAACACTCGAATCCAGTCTTCGAGTTGCTGCCAGTCAATCGGAGGTGGAAGCGGTTGACGATCAGGTCGATCACCGAGTCTGCCAGCTGCGCCGGAGGCGGTCATCATCAGCGGGATGAGTCGGTCTTCGGGGTCATACATGTGCGCGACTTTAAGTCCGTTCATCATCATCGCCAACTTCCGACCCCCATTGAAGGCATCCTCATCTGTAGAGATATGGTGTCCCATGTGCTTCACCATGATTTCCAACGTCTCTTCTTCCGAAACGCCTTTTGCTAACATAATAGCGATAGCTTTAGAAAGCGTCCAACTGTCCGTGGATAGCAAACCCTCTTTCAATAACAAAAAATGGGCATCATCGCGTTTCTTTCCACCGCTGGCAACATCTACATAGATATCACCATTGCGAACTTCAACGGGGAATGTGGCGAGGTCATCACAACCGCCGGTAAAACATCCGCCACCTTCCATGTCGTAACTCCAACCGTGCCAATCACACGATAAGACCCCTTTTCTGACACGTCCTCTCACTAACGGATACCCCATGTGTGGACACTGGTTATCTGTCGCGTAGACAGCACCTTCATGCTGAAAAAGCGCGATACTATGTCCTTCAACTCTGACTGCCCTCGGTTTCCCGTCTGCTACTTCACTGAGGGCAGCGACTTTGACGAAATTTCCATTTTCGGATAACACTATATTTTTCTCCTATTATGTCATCGGTTCGATCTGTGCTAATTCTGTTAGAAATGTTGCAACCGTTTTCCGTTTCGCTTTCTTGGCGTAATCCAGCGGGATTTGTCCCGTATCATCACGGACGTTTGGATTTGCCCCGTGTTCAATCAACAACGCTGCTTGATTTTTACCGACACCCTTCTGCGCGATGAAGTGTAGCGGCGTTTGCCCTTTATCATCGGTTACATTCGGGTCAGCACCGTTTGCTAATAAACAGGCGACACCGTTTGTCAAACCGCGTTGTGCAACCCAATGTAAGGGTGTCCACATGCCACGCCGATGCTTCTGAAGCGCGTTGATGTCCCAGCCTTTGGCAAGAAACCCTTTCACCAATACATCAAACCGCTTAGGTCCCTGTCCAACAAGTACATACCAATCTCGCAGATTGATCTCATAGCCTGAGTCAATCAATAGATCAACAATTGCCATCTGCTTAGATTGAAGTGCAATCTCAAGCAGCGGCATGGTGGGTCCAACCTGATAGGCATAAACATGCCCACCGGGAACTTCCTCAATTTGAGGCGACGCCAACGTTGGTATCACATAGCCTTTAGGCGATTTCACATTAATCCGGAGATTGAGGAGTTCCGGTTTTTTTTCAAATTCCGCCTTTGCGCGTTCAACATCACCCATCGCACAATAGAGCACAACATCGGCTTCAGCACCCTGTTCAAGGAGATAGCGACACACTTCAGGTCGTCTGCGCATCGTCCATTGCGCTGCAGTCCCGTAATGGTCGCGGTCGCGCAGATTTATATCTGCCCCGTGTGCAAGCAATAGTTCAGCAATGCGAGGTGTCGCCGCAAAATGGAGCGGAGACATACCATCACATCCCGGTGCATCCACAACATCTGGATTCTCACGAATTAACGCCTCAAGTTTTTCAACCCTATCCAGTCCAGCTGCGGCATGTGCATCAATCGTTGCCCCGCATTCAATGAGATACTCAGCTAACTCCCTGTTGTATCCGAGCATCGAACCCGTCGCGTGCTGGAGTGCTGAAGTGCCACCTGCCCACCAAGAACTTTTAGCGTTGATGTCTGCACCGGCATCAAGCAGCACCTCCACGAGCGGACGATTCGCCATTGAAGCGGCAAACACAACAGCGGGCGCATCAAAAGCAAACCAAGGCGCATCAATGGACTCAAGGAGTGCCTCGTTATCTGCTAACAAGGATTTGACGCGGTTCGCGTCCCCTTTATTCACAGCCTCAATATACTCTGTCCGTGGGAAGTGCCGAGCGTTTTGGTCCATTAGATATTACTCCTCAAAGACCTCAATTGTTGTTCTGCCTTCGGCAAACCGCATCGCAGTCGTCGCGGCGGATTTGTTATCCGTGTTCGATCGGATATCCGTGACGTAGCGCGCGAGTCCGACCAACAATTGGGACTGTGCAGGATGTCCGTCCGCATGCTTCCATTCCTCAAACACGGTGCGCAGCGTCGGTAGTACCTCACTTCCCGTATCATCCCACAGCACCGTATGACCGATCTCTTCCATCAGCCGATCAGCAGAATAACCCGCGTTTAGGTAGCCCAGCACTTTTGGTCCGACACCTTGAACATCGAGCGTCTCAATTGTATTAATAATATCCTTGAGCCCCTCTGCCTCATTCGCGACATCTAACTTTTCTTCACTCAAAGGTTCACTGAGAACTCGCGCGGGAATGTTTATCCAGCGATCCGCGAAGATTTGCCACGCAACGTGGAAAATGCCTTTCGCTGTAACAAGATTTCCACCAATCTGTTGTGCACTCCGTAATGATGCCGCGAGATTGAGTTCCATCGTTAAGTTTTCCCAACCGGCATCCACATTTACAGGTGTATTTGCCATGCGGTCAGCTGCAAGCAAAACAAGTGTTGTAATAACTCTGTCTAACTTGACACCATTAACCAAGACGGCTTGCACTGCCTTAAAAGACTGCTCGAGATTGACACTCGTGAGTGCCGCAACAAACGCGTCTTCGTCAAATTCAGCATTTCGGTCTAAAGTAGCACCTTCGATGGTCGGAAGTATCTCTCTCATAAATCCGATAGCGTCTCTACGGTACCGTTCTGGATCATCAGGACGATGTCCAACGAGTTGCGCACCGAGATAGAAAAACAGTTCCGAGGCGTGTTCCCACCCAAATTCATTAACCACTTCAGCGAGATAACTCACATAGAGCGGAATATCCGGGGCATCAATAAAATGCGGTTCAACTGCACATTCAAAAAGGAGTGCGGACAACTTATCTGCATCACCCTTGTGATATGCAGTGAACAAACACCGTTCAATGCGTCCCGACTGCCCTTCATAAGAGAAATTACGAACCCATCGACTAATCTTTTCCCACGCAACCGGCTCCGGCAACGGCACAACCTCAAGCCGTTCTGAAGCGGGACCTGCAGCAGAGCAAGCAGCAGTTGTAACAGCAATAAGCCTATCAGCACCGTTGTACTTACGTCCCACTCTAAGCCCATTGATCAGCTTGGAGACATCGCTTCCGCCTTCTGCGCCGTGAGAGGTCGCAATGTGCCGACTGACGTGTTCCAGAATTGAACCCATAACCTCTGCTTCTGGCACACCGCCCTTTAGTAAGAGTGCAATCGCCTTGGACATTGTCCATCGGTCTTCGCTCAAGAGACCTTCTCGAAGCAGCTGCTTATGCTCTTCTGCGCGGCGGTAGGTCATATCTCCGGGGTCAATCCAAATTTCGTCACCCCGTATTTCTACCGGAAAGACGCGGAGGTCGTCACATTCAACATGGAAGCAGCCGCCACCTTCCAAATCGAAACTGCGACGATGCCAATCACATGTTAAGATACCGTTTCGGACGGTTCCGCGTGTGAGTGGATACCCCATGTGCGGACACTGGTTATCCGTTGCGTAAATTTTTCCATCAACATTGAAAAGCGCGATGCTGCGCCCCTCTCCCATCTGAATTGCTTTCGGTTGTCCTTCAGGCACCTCACTTAACTCGGCGACTTTCACCCAGTTTTGTACCATGATATTACGTTCCTCCAAATTGTATTTCGATCGTCAAAACTTAACTACCACAAAGTAGTATACCATAATAATATTAAAATTTCAATAGCAAATAAATAATAATTAAAAACAAAGTAGTATTTGAAAAGCGGATTTTGAGGTGGCACTTTTCATTGAAATACACGAAAAAAATTAGGCAAGTGTTACAAAATATTCCGTTAGAATGTGTACCCTAAAAACGCCAATCTATTTGTCGCAAATACCTTCCTTTGAGGATACATATTTTTGCTAAATATGTATTAATTATTATACTATATATATTATTAAATGTCAAGTAAAATCGATGAAATCAATTTCCTAATTAGGATGTCCACCTTTGTTGATGGCATTTCATCCGTAAGAGCCTCTTAAATCCGACATCTCCACCGTAGGAGCAACTTCTTGGTCGTGATTTCTCACCAAAAAAGGTTAAAGATCGAAAACTGAATAGGCCTCCATCTCTGTAAAAAACGTTTGACCCCAATCACAACCTTAAGTTAGAATTAATGCCATAGGATTAACCATAGGTGACAGCGCGGAGGAAAGCGCAATGAAAAATTTTAAATTCGGAATGTGTTATAGCGTGAACACCAAACTTTTTCTTATTTTTTATTTTTTTAGTTTAGTCCTGTTCAATTCCGGTAGTTATTGCGCGTGGGCGAAAGCACCGAAAACGCCAAAAATCTTGTTTACCTCTTGGCGTGATGGCAACGGGGAAATTTATACGATGAACCCTGATGGAAGTGAACAGGTTCGGTTGACTTGGCACCGCGCCAATGATACGTCCGCTGTCTGGTCCCCAAGAGGAGACCAAATTTTGTTCGTCTCCGACCGAAATGAAGGAATTCCTGATCTTTTTTTCATGGACGCTGACGGAGAAAACGTACAGAAGGTTT
Organism: Candidatus Poribacteria bacterium; assembly: GCA_965200345.1. GTDB lineage: Bacteria > Poribacteria > WGA-4E > WGA-4E > WGA-3G > WGA-3G. The sequence continues at coordinate 5,663,350 of OZ241378.1, read as the reverse complement.
TTGACCGTTCAGCCCGTAGACACCACCCCACTTTTTCTGCAGATGGAAAAGAAATCGCATACCTTCAATATTTCAAAGAAGCCATCTACACCGGACCTATAGATGGCGAAAAAGAGAGACGGGTCGTACGGGTCAACGAACATGGAGGTAATCCTGACTGGTCTCCAACCGAGACAGAGATTGTATTTATCTTCGCAGATTGGCTTGACAGAAAACTCTCCGTTCTGAATTTAAAAACAAACAAAAAAGACACATTCAAACTTTTCAATCCTGCCGGAGGCGCACGTCCGCTACGCCCCAACTACGCTGCGTGGGCTCCGAGCGGCGATAAAATCGCTTTTTCCACACTACCTCCCGATGCCGACTTAGCTGATCAGGGAACAATCTACATTCTAAACAGAGATGGGACGCGGATTAAGCAGATTGTGAGCAAAAAAGGGCTCAGAGCCTACCTGCCGGTCTGGTCTCCAGATGGAAATGCGCTTGCCTATACACAAGGCATAGACAAGACCCAACAAATCTTCAAGATCGATATCGATAGTCGTGCGGTCAAACAACTGACACATCACGGGAATAATCATGCAAGTGATTGGTTTGACCCCGCAGTGTTGCCCGTCCAACCTAATACAAAATTGCTCACAACGATGTGGAGCAAATTAAAACAGCAATAGTCCGCTTTTAGAGACAAATATGACCCTGGACTAATTTCTGTTTCTTCTTCACTTCCAATCTCCTGTGACATCTTCAAACGGCGCAACAGGTTCAAACGCCTCATCATAATCGCCACCGTTATGACTCACCTCACATGACTGGAGCCATTGACGCAGGGACTCGCGGGTTTGACTTAATCGCTCGCGTTGTTCGTCCGCCAAGTTGATGGTTTCTGCGCGGTCTTCAATCATATCAAAACACAAATCTTCGCTGCCATCATCAGATAGATTGGTCAAGCATTTATAGCGGTTATCCATCATAGCGATAGTTGGTGCGTGAAACATCGCGCCTTTTCCACTATTGAACCGATACGGAATAGGGGTCGGACGTTTTGTCATGCCTCCTTCAATGGTCGGTAGCAGACTGATGCCGTCAATCGGACGATTATCGGGCATTTCAAATTGCATAGTTTCGGCGATTGTCGGGAAATAATCCAGGGTGCTGCACGGCATTTCGACCACACGTCCGGGGTCTGCATGACCCGGCCAGTGTAATAGCGCAGGCACCCCAACACCGCCGTCAAACAGAGAACGTTTGCGTCCGCGCAAGCCACCTGTTGAGCCCCGATTACGCCCCTCCTGACCTGTGCGTCCTTCGGGTCCGTTGTCCGAACAGAACCAGATCATCGTGTTTTGGGATGCGCCCCACGCTGCCAAAGTGTGATACAACCGTCCCACCTGATCGTCTATTGCGGTAATACAGCCGTAATAGTGTTGCTCATTTTCGCTGTATTCGGCGTACATTTTGCGGTATTCAGGTCCGGCAAAGACCGGGGTATGCGGCGCGTGAAACCAGATTGTCGTAAAGAACGATTCACCCTTTTCAAGCGTTTGTTCAATAAACGTAATTGCGCGATCCATCAAGACCCGGGAATCGCATCCTTTTAGATTCTCCGTCGCCAGTTTTCCATTCTCGTAGTAAGGCGATGCCCACGGACGGTCCGAACGTCTACCGCCACCTTGGACACCTACTGCGGGATCCCAAGTTGGCACTGCATACTCCGTGGCAAAAGACGCATCGTAATCCCGCTCCCACGGCGGCGCGTAATTACGCGCAGGGTTACGATTAGGCTTCCCCGAATAATTCGGGTCCAGCGTTCCAAGATGCCATTTGCCAAAATGTCCGGTCGCATAGCCATACGATTTTAGCATCCGCGCCAGTGTCATTTCCTGCGCGGGTAAGTGCCCACGATTGGCATGTGTTATGCCGTATCGAAAATAATGTCGTCCGGTCAAACACGTCCCCCGCGTCGGGGAACAGACCGGTCCGCCCGCATAAAACCGCGTAAATCGGATCCCCTGACTCGCCAGCCTGTCCAAATTCGGAGTTTTGATTATTTCATTTCCGTTAAATCCCACATCGCCATATCCAAGGTCGTCGCACATCATTAAAATTATATTCGGTGAACGCATTTTTACCTCCATTCTGTTTCACTGTTCTATCTCCCAAGATTATCAAATCTGCCATTTTATTACAACATATACTTTATGTGTTTCTCTTTTACTCGACGGTGAAACGGTGAATTTGTTAATGAGAAGCGGTTCTTCAGAAATGGCATTGGCTTGGAATTAACCGCCTTTTCAACTTAACCCACGATATTTAATTTTTCACGGCACGGGTCTATTTGTCAATAATTAGTGCTTTTTTTATAATTTATGACATTTTTTGCACTTTATGCACGAAATCGCAAAAAAAAAGGCTCTTTAAGAGATGTTAGGTGATGGTTTGCACTTAACCGGATACCGAACTCACATTTAAACCTCACATCACCCTAAAGCAACACCGTGATTTTTGATTTCATGTGGGACTGATGCATTTCCACTCAATGAGGAAGTTAGAACGGTTGGGCTCCCTCAAGAATAGCGGATCCTACCAAAGTTAAGTTCCCTAATCTTCGTAAGTCCTGATGACGGAATTATTTTTTTGTAACCTTTTTACCCAATTTTTACACTTAATTTAGAAAGGATAAGTTCACGCGGAATGTTAACCGATTATGAAACATATAGTGATGCACAACTTTTGCAACGCTATCAGAATGGCGATGAAGTCGCAGGAAATGTTCTTTTTCAGCGATACAAGGTCTCTCTTCACAGGTTTTTTGAAAAGAGAATCGGCGGAAATCGTGAAGACGTAGAAGATCTTGTCCAAGAAGCGTTCTTTGAGGCACTGAAAAGCCTCAAAATAGGACAGGCTCCAACGAGTTTTCAGGCGTGGTTACACACGATCGCAACACGTGTCCTGGTGAGATGGATTCAGGAGAAACAGCAGCAAGGCACACGGGTAATATTGGATACCGTTCCAGAAGATGAATGGGAGCAAATGCCTCTCGCAGAATCGCTTCCGGCACCCGTGACATTTCAACCCGAACACGGCGTTCTTGACAACGAACTTGGGGACATCCGCCGCCGTTTTGAGCGCACGCTGCGTTCAAAGGAATTAGCGGTCTTTCGATTAAGGCACAACAGCAATATGACGTTTCAAGAGATTGGACGAGAACTACGTATCAAGCCAGGAACGGCTAAGGTTCGGTATCATCGAGCGGTAACAGCATTTAAGGCGTGGCTAAAAAAGCACTACCCCGATATCTACTATTCACTCAGCGAAGGAAGTGGATAATGGAATAGATGGTTATTGGTTATTTTCGTCTTTATTTAATATGATGCGACGAAATAGTTTTTGTAGTGGTAGGCTCCTATTTTTTTTTATTGGTGCGTCGATAGTGATACCAGCGTCACCGGTTAGGATATATTACACTTTTAGGTTAGTCTATCATCACATAGACAGATTGCTACGAATACAAAACGTGAACGGAAGCTCGCTTGTCACTTTTTCTGAAAGTAATCCCAAAAATAGGAATTTTTTAAGGTAACTGAGTTGAAGAAAGTGTTTTTTATTGTACCAGTTTTTGCTATAGTAGGATATTTCTTACTGTTGGCCCCAAGTTCGCAATCAATGCGTCCAGCGGCAACAGAATCTCCTCCTGACTTTACCCTGGTGGTCAGCGGTCAAGAATTGGGCTACCTTGAACCGTGTGGATGTGCTGAAGGACAGATCGGAGGGTTTCCGCGCCGAGATAGCGTGCTCCTCCAACTCACCAATGGTGGTAAAAAATTACTACGGGTTGCTAACGGCAATTTGATTTCTGACGCGGGACGGCAATCAGAGTTGAAGGCAGAAATCGGATTTACTGCGCTTAAAGAGATGGAGTATGCTGCCTTTAACGTTGGACCGCTCGATTTACTTTTAGGGATAGAGCCGTTGAAGTATTTCTCAAATACCTCTGGCATTCCTTTTCTATCGGCGAATCTATTTCAAGGTGAAGCACGTGTGTTTCAGCCGTTTGCACTCCACTCTGTGCATTCCAAGAATTTTCAAGGGCAGGTGGCAATTGTTGGGATCATCTCTCGACAATTTGAAATATATGCTGAAAACGCAAGTGCGGATTTGATATTGAAAGCTCCAGAGGATGTGTTGAGAGAACTCATTCCTGAACTCTCCTCTGAGCGTGAATTCATCGTCTTGCTGGCACACGCCGCTATTGACGAAGCAAAGGCATTGGCGAAAGCGTTCCCGCAAATTGATGTCATAATCGTTGGGGATGAACAGTCAGAAGCATTTAGAGAACCCGTTTCTGTCGCGGATACGGTTTTACTCAATCCCGGCACAAAGGGCAAAGCGTTAGGAATGCTTGACATTCGGTGGGACAACGGTGAAAATAGAGCAAATTCTCACTTTGAGTTGCTGACACTTTCAGAACGAATCCCTGATTCGCCTCGGATGATGGATCTGTTGTTCATGTACCAACAGATGCTTGCCGCTGAAAATCTGAGTGAGGAAGTGGAACGAGAAATTCCCTCAACTGGCGGAATGTATGCTGGAAATGCGAGTTGCAAAACGTGTCACGCCCCTGAATACGCCAGTTGGAAAAAAACAAAGCACTCTCACGCCTATCACACGCTTGTTGAAAAGGAGCATGAAAAAGACCCTGAGTGTCTGACGTGTCATACGGTAGGGTTTGGGTTTCAGACCGGTTTTGTGAGCGAACCTCAGACCCCGACATTAATGGATGTGGGTTGTGAGAATTGCCACGGTGTTGGTGGAAATCACATCAAGAATCCGCAGCCTGGGTATGGACAGGTGACGAAAACGGATTGCCTAACGTGTCATACATCGGAAAATAGTCCGAATTTTGACTATGATGTCTATTTTCCCAAAATTCGGCATTAAGTTGACGAGGAGAAAACAGCATGGAAAAGCGGAATTTTCTTTGGTTAATTATCATGTTTGTTGTATTCGGGGTGTCAATTGCTTTTGTCTTTGCGACGCGTCAGCCGAATTCAGCCGAGTTTTCCGAGATAACTTTTGACAAATACATTTATGATTTTGGGGTTGTAGAACCTGAAGACAGACCACAATATCACTTTACCTTCAGGAATACAGGGCAAGCGGATTTGGTTATATCTAAGGTTAAACCTTCATGTGGTTGCACAGCTGTGCTGTTGTCTGACGAAACTATCAAGCCTGGTGGACATGGAGAAATTGAGGTAAGCTTAAACCCACAAGGCCGGCGTGGAAAGCAAGAACTCACCGTTGCGGTGCATTCCAACGCTAAGAATCAATCCGTTGTTAATTTGACGCTTCGGGGCAGAATAAAGGCAACAGTGACAGTCTCACCGGAACGCATCTTTTTCGGTAGTGTTAACAACCAAGAAGACCACGAAAAGCGGATCCGGGTTTTGGATTCAGGGGATGAAAGACTCAGGATTCTTCGCGTCGAAACCACATCGTCTTTGCTTACAGCAGAGGTATTGCCGCTAAACTCTGATGGATTGATCACTCATGAAGTGAAGGTGCTCCTTCACTCTGGTGCGTCAGCTGGACAATTCAACGAAACACTAACTATTCACAGCAACGATGCCCACCGTCCTCGCCTTGAGGTTTCGATTGAAGGAAATGTGCTGGGGCCTATTACTGTTTCTCCTGAGCATTTATTCTTTGGATTTGTTTCCTCAGGTGAGGGGACTCATCGAGAAATTCTGCTGACAAAGGCAGGAGAGGCAACACTGCAGGTATTAGAGGTCGGGCATCAATCGCAGTTCGTGTCGGCGAAGATTGTTCCTATTGACATCGGACGCAAAGTTCAGGTTCAGGTGCAACTTTCTCCGAACACGCCTTCAGGTCCATTCCGGGATATGTTAGAGATTTACACCAATAATGAGGACCAATCGGTGATTCAAGTGCCGTTGCATGCATTGGTAAGGAAATAGGTTTAGCATTGCCCAGATTTTCATTTTTATCCTGGTATAAGGAGGAGGTGATAAATTCAAAGCGAGAATTGGCGTTAGGAAATTGTGATTTGAGATTTTAACCCTATTTTTAAATAAAAGGAAATTCCTTATGTTTATGAAATTAAGTCAACACTCCACCGGATGGTGGGTTTGTGTCGCTATCACATGTGTCTTCGGTGCAAGTCTATTAACGATTTTGGTATACCCAGTATATGCGTTATTCGAGGTAGCAGTGTGTCACAGAAATAATTGTGGTAAAGGCGGTCATCAGTGTGGTCCTTGTGATGGTGATGATGGCTTAGGTGAAAACGGATGGTATCAATTCGAGGCAGGCGTTACTGGCTATCAACATTGGGTAAACGGAAATGTGTGTCAAGGGCGAGCAAATACCTACCATAGTGTTTACATTGAGAACTTTAATGGTGGCGGTGAGGAACACAATTTCAGAGCGAAATATAAAGCATTGTTCATTAAAAACAGTGCCAGTATTAATTGCGCCATACAGGGTCAAGTCCCAACGGTTGTAGTAGAATTTTCAGTTGAAGATGGCGACTCCTACACCAACACATACTCACAATCACAACCGTATGTCCTCGGTGCACTTGATGTTGAATGTTGGTATCAGGTTCAAGCAGTTACAGAATTTAGTTTCCTTTCTATACCGGACAAAGCACATGGCTGGGATATACAGTCTATAGATCCCCCTATCAAAGCTGGAACTCCTGGTGGATTTGAGGCTTGTCCTTAGCCGAGTTACAAAAGTTAGTGGCGCAGATAGTTCCTCAATCATCAGCACCCAGCGAAGGACTATTCGCCGCTGGCAGTAGCGTTGATGTTACTACCAGTTCACACTCATTTCTAAATTGAGGAGGATGAGTTAATGAAATTTACCGTATTTACCACGATTCTTGGACTGATCTTCAGTTTCGCAGACATGACTTGGCAAGAAAAAAAAGCAGCATGGGCAGAACAGATTGCTTTCTTATCATCCGAGGGCTCAGGTAAAGTTATTCAGGAAATCTGGACGATACATTCGGATGGAACAAACCGGCGCGTGCTTACCAACAGTCCCGACTTACTCAAGGGTTGGCCAACTTGGTCTCCGGATGGCACGGAAATCGCCTTCGCCACCCATGAAGGGATAGGAACACTTTATCTGATGGACGCAGAGGGCAGCAATTTGACTGTTTTGAAAAAAGATTACGATTCTTCCACACGTCCTGCTTGGTCCCCCGATGGCAAAAAAATCGCGTATGGCGGCACCTTGTTTATTATGATTTTCGATATCCGCACAGGAAAAGTGGAAGCAGTTCGAGTACCGGCACACCATCTTTCTGGTAGTACAATCCGTGATGTTGCTTGGTCCCCCGATGGACACCAGTTCGCCTTCGCTGCAAAAATAATTGATCAGGCAGGCAACTCTCAGGCACGCGATGTCTATGTTATAAACATAGATGGCACCGGCTTGCAGCAACTCACTCAGCATCGTGCTGAAGATAACGCACCAGCGTGGTCCCCTGATGGGCAAAAAATCGCTTTTGTTTCTTACCGAAACGTTATTGAAGGTGGTATTTTTTTAATGAACGCGGATGGATCAAACATCGAAGAACTCACAAGCAGTGGTGAAGATTACCCGTCTTGGTCCTCGGATGGCACGCAGCTTGCCTGTACAGCCCATCGTGGAACAAACGTTCATATCGGTATCATGAACGTTAATGGCAATGATTTGAAACTCATAACCGAAGGCTATTACCCATCTTGGCAACCCAGTAGTGTTTTGGTGTCGGTGCATTCCACAGAGCAGTTGGTTTCAATGTGGGGATTGATTAAAGTTAGCCGAGGGAAAAATGATATTCAGCAATAAATGGCGAGTTGGCGCGTGGCTTTTTCTAATCCTTATTTTCACTGTGGCGAGTGTCGCTCTAACTATAACTCTCCTTGAATGGAATATGCAAAGAGCACAACGGGTACTCGGCGCAAATGCCCTCAATAACGAGTCATTGTCTCGTTATCCGTTCACTTTCCCCGAGGAACTTACAAAGGCTCAAATTCAAAAGCGCGCTTATGCAGAAATGGATTCGATTGTACCCCAGGTAATCAATCAATACCTATTAGCGATCAATTCAAAAGCGCGTCTACGATATCGGACGGATACCGTATTAGGTATAGAACCCGCCAAGCGTCCGCTGACTCTCGCGGATCAAGAAGTTATCAAATCCCTCAATGCGGAGCTAAACGCAAATCCTTCTGCGGAACGCCGCCGTGAAATTGAAGCGGAATTGAAACGCATTCACGAGGAAACAACAAGTCGTGCCGGAACCAGTCAAGTCACGACACATATCAGTAGGTAATTATGTCCCAGTCAAATCGTCTTTTTCAAATCTATAGCGTGTTATTTTTCAGTTTTATTCTCTGCGGCGTTATCCGAGTCGGAAATATCTCTTCACTTGAAGGTGATGTCTTCGATCCGGATTCCGCCCGTTTTCTTCGGCAAGCAAAATTAATTGTTGAGGATAGAGGATTGCCAAAGGTAGATAGTCAGCGTTGGTCGCCTGTTGGTATTGAGATGGATCATCGATTGACCCTTTTTTCCTATGTTTTGGCAGGTCTATTTAAAGGGCTTTCCCTGTTTGTGCCTTCACTCACGATTGAAGATGTGGCAATTTTATTTCCTGTTATCCTTTCTATTTTAAGTGGATGCCTGCTTTTCCTCCTTATTAACCGTTTAACCGATACTTATACAGCCTTACTTTCCGTCAATCTCGCTGTAATTTCCTTGCCATGGGTTGCGAGGACGAGAGCGGGGTACGTAGACCGAGATGTTTTTGTCCTTTTTATTTTGCTCGCTTCCTACTATCTTTATGTACGTGCCTATCAAACTGAGTCTCAACAGAAACAACTTTTATTTTTCGCTGCTTCAGGAGTTTTGATGGCACTGGTAGGGTTAACCTGGGAAGGCAGTGGACTACTGATCGCAGTTATTGTCGGGATCGAATTTATCAGATTTATCACAATTCCGTTTAAGAATTTCACATTTTACCGGTATCTCTGTTGGATTACGCCGATTTTAGTGGGTCTGCTCTGCTTTAAAAAAGTTTATTGGCAAGTGTTTCAACCGATCTCATTGCTTGCACTTGGCCCGCCAATCTTCTTGCTGTTATTAATGGTTGCTTGTCTGATACTCAAGGGTTTTCCAAATGTTAGTGAGAAGTTCTCTCTTAAAAATCGTTACCCGTTGGAAACATCGCTTGTACTTTGGGCAGGAGTCGGTGGAATTCTTATTGCTGTAATTCTGGGCACACAAATAGCCGCTGTTGGGAATATTTTTAAAGCGTTATGGGGCAATTTTCTTTCACCACTCGGGCAAAGTAGACTTTGGTCTGTTATTAGTGAACTTCAGAAACAGGGTACTGCTGGGTGGATTTCTTGGCCTGGTATTTTTTTCTGCTTCACTGCAGTCGGCATATTTTTGTTGGTCCGCCAAGTAGCAGAGAACCTTGGGTTAAATGTTTGGTGGAGCATCGCTCTGTCCGAACTTGTTCTCGCTGGAACTATTCTAACTCGGATTCTGTCTGGTCACTTTTCAGGCAAGGATACAATTTTCACAAACGCCCTTTATGTTATTTCAATTTTAATCTTCCTCATCGGAGTGGTGGTACTTTATCTTTCTGCTCATCGTAAAAGTGGAAGGAAAGAAAACGGAAATGTAAAGAGTAGTCAAAATTCTCTGTTTCTACTGGTGTGGCTTTTGGTGATGTTGTTAAGCGCAAGAGGAGCAGTACGGTTTGAGTTTTTCCTTGTGCCTGTTGCAATCGCCGTTGGGAGTTACGCGATCGTCACGGCTTTTCGGCATTTGGTGGATCCTTCTATACTCTACCGATGGATGTGGTGTCTATTTCTAATTTTGATTGCTGCAGAGGTACTTGCCTTAGTCAGCGAAGCCAATTTGCTGAAAAACCCTACAAGGGTCTTCACCGATGGGCAACGATTAAGTTTCACGATTGTAACTGGGATTATTTTTATTTTCGCTGGAATTGGCGTTTTTGACATTTTCAGAAAGTTTTCAAGCAAACGTCTGCAACGCTCAGCAGGGTTGTTGTTCCTAACGTTCTGTTTAGTGTCGGTTGTCGGTTTACCTTTCCCATTGTACCGGGGTTACACCGCGACGAGTTACGCTTTAGCGAAGTCGCCTCCATTTCTTGATGCTCCTACCCGTGAAACGTTTAGATGGATAAACGAAAATCTCCCTGAAGATGCTGTTATCGCTGCATCATGGGAATACGGTAGTTTCCTGAACCTCCACGCGAACCGCGCAACGGTCATGGATGAAGAACAGATTCCATATTGGGTTTATCTTCTGAATAGGCATGTGATGCTGGGACGCACTGAGCAGGAGGCGTTGGAATTCCTTAGAGCGCGGCAGGCAACACACCTCCTTTTAACACAACGCGATATGAGTTTGATCTCAACCTTCTCTGAATTAGGCTCGGATGAAAATTTTGACCGCCATTGCTCTATCTATCATTTTGGAGGACAGGTAGAAACTATCCTGATTCAACCGTCTGGCGAGAGTTGTTATCGCTATCTTATTCCTGGCTTCAAAGCAGAGAGTCTTGAACCGCTACAACTGAATGGAAAAACTTATGCTTCAGGAGAATGGAAAGTCAGCAGTATATACCTACAGGTGGAACGCGTAGGACAAAACTTTCCAGAACTGAAAGGGGCTTTGGTTGAATTAGATATCGGGGAACAAGTTTCCCGATTGCGTCCGGCTGAGCTCTATTTCAATGGACAATGGATACGCCAAGAAGGCGATGTGCTGCCTTGTACGCTGTTAATCCATGCCCCACGTAACGATCCGTCCAATTGGGATGTGCTCTATTTCTCGCAGCGGGCGCGGCAGAGCCTAATGGTACAGTTGTCCCTTTTCAACCGATCTTCTGAGTTTTTTATACCAATTTACCCTCCAAACAACGATTCAGAGACGAATCACGGCGTGCAAGTCTGGGAAATTGACTATCCTTCAGATATAGCAGCAGATCCCAAATATCTTTTAACCGAGTTCCCAGATCCAAAACTGCGCCGTTCATGGATGGAAAGCGGAAAACAATGAGTAGGTTTTTCGACTATTTTTTCTTATCTTTGGATCTTTGGAGGTGGAATCCGCCGAAGTACTGAAATAGGATTTTTAGAACCTATCAAATGAATTAAGGCCATCAGATAAATTGCCATCAGATAAATTGCAGGTAACAGTTTGGGAGGTACGCAGATAATGAAGTCTGAAAAAAATACGATGGAAATTGAGGTATCCATTGTAATGCCTTGTCTCAATGAAGGAGAGACACTTGACACCTGCATCCAGAAAGCACAGAGCACCTTGGAAGAACTCGGCATTCAGGGTGAGGTCGTTGTTGCGGACAATGGATCCACTGATGCTTCTGTTGCGATTGCTGAACGTCACGGTGCCCGCGTCGTTCATCAACCTTTGCGTGGTTATGGTGCTGCCTATCTTGCTGGAATTGCCGCAGCGGAAGGACAATACATTGTCATGGGCGATTCTGATGATACCTACGATTTCACAGACTTGGAGAGATTTATTACGCCTTTACGCGACGGCTGTGATTTCGTCATAGGGAACAGGCTAAAAGGCGAGATTCTTCCGGGGGCGATGCCTGGACTTCATCGATACCTCGGCAACCCTGTTCTGACAGGAATCCTGAATGTGTTGTTTCGATCGGGTGTTTCGGATGCACACTGTGGGATGCGGTCTTTCACACGCGAGGCTTATCAACAGATGGAACTCCAGACTACGGGAATGGAATTTGCCTCGGAAATGGTTATCAAGGCAATAAAAACTGATCTGAAAATCAAAGAGATACCGATAACTTACTATCCTCGCAAAGGGGAATCGAAACTCAGTTCCTTTCGTGATGGCTGGCGGCATTTGCGTTTCATGCTGATGCTCTCACCGACCTATCTATTTCTGATCCCCGGTATTCTACTTTTCCTGCTGGGCTTAATCGGTACAGTGGCACTCCTCCCGGGTCCTTTACAAATAGGCGGTCGCGCCTATGATGTCCATGTGATGGTTTTGGCATGTCTTTTGTGCCTGCTCGGTTATCAAGTGCTCTTGTTAGGACTCTCTGCTCGAAGTCTGAGCGTTACTCGCGGTTTTTCCAGTAGCGACCTACTTATCCAATGCGTATATCGCCATTTCACCCTTGAAAAGGGATTACTTCTCGGATGTGTGATATTTGCCGTGGGATTCCTGATTGACGGTTGGATTGCGTACGGTTGGGTGAAAAGTGGTTTTGGTGAATTGCAGAAGGTGCGACCAGCCCTTTTCGCATTGCTCTTGATGGTATTGGGAACGCAGACTCTTTTCTCTGCTTTCTTTGTGAGTATGCTTGGAGTTCCTACGGAAAAGAATACTGGTTATGAGAACGCTAAGGGTCCATAGTACGTCAACTCAATTCGCTTAAGGAAGAAAATCACTTCCTGTCTGGTAGATAGTGGAAACGGAGACCACTTGATTGCTTAATTTTGACGAATACACCCTCATTGAACGCATCCAACATGGCAATACTGAAGCCTTTAATCCCTTGGTGCAAAAATACCATCCCAAAATCTATACGCACATTTTGGGACGCATCAAAGACATCGAGACTGCAAAAGACTTGACACAAGAGACTTGGATAAAAGCACTTCGTGGCATCAACACCTTCCGCGCAGACGCTTCGTTTTACAGCTGGCTCTACCGCATCGCTGAAAATGTCTGTATTGACTACCATCGAAGACAGAAGGTAGCACACACCATCGAACCCATTCATGCCATCAATGAACGCCGCATCATAGACACACACCCCTGTCCAAGCCACACCATTGAGCGGCAGGAACTCCGACACCATCTTCAGGAGGCTGTTGCGCGCCTGACACCGACACGTAAACACGTTTTCCTCCTACACTATGTTCATGAAATGCCTATCAAAGCCATCGCAAAACAAATAGGACGGAGCGAAGGTACTATCAAGACACATCTCCGCAACGCCCGCCTCCAACTCCGAGAACTTCTCACCCCTTACCTGAAAAATCAACACATTCCATGGCTCGCATGAACCTTCACAGAGAAAGAACTGGAATGTGCAAATATTTTGCTGATATTTCTCAAAAGTTTTCCTAAAGCAATAGTTATCAAGGTTCTTTAGGGTTAGGTTTATGAAAATGCGCCATGAACTCTATGAGCATCTGTCTTTCTCCCGTGAGTTGAAGTCGTATTTGATGAAATGTGCGTCGTTCTGAGATGCTAATTTGTAGCACCATCAGATACCTCATAACCTTTAGGTTCTCCGAGACTTGATTCGGGTTATAAAGTCCAAAGAGATGAGAGACACACAACAACACGAGCGTCTCAACGATTTGCTGAGTCAACCGCTGAAAGTGAGAACAAAGAAGGTCTTGAAAAAAGAGGGTAGATGTGATAAGGTGATCTCGCATGAGATAGTCTCCTAAGTATTCACTGAAATTGAGGTCTATGAACACTTAGGATGCCATCTCAGGTTTCCCTAAAAATCAAGAAACTTTTTCAAAACCAGCGCATTTTCACTTGGCTATCCCTGCGACCTCTTGATTAGTACTACCTCCTTGATAGATTTGAGAAATGCCAGGGTAACAATAAATTCTACTATGCTTGCGCTTGAGTAGATAACCCCGAGTCGTTTCATAACACGATTATAGACAATAACCGGTTTCGTGCGCTCGGTTAGACCCTGCCGCGTCCAAAAGAACCCTATTTTAGAATAACGTCCATAAATGCCGCCCCTACGGGGCTTGATTCGTCGGGAACTCTCTCTTCTACAAAGATACCGCCCCTACGGGGCTAAAGACCGACCTTCCGCTCATATTTTATAGTGGATACGATAGAAGTAACCGCTTGCGAACCCGTTTCTCATATCAAGAAACAGACATATTCTTCTAAAATTAACAGGGTTGCCCTTACAGGAACCGGAGATACATTTGGATTTGACCTAATTTGAATGTTAAGACGCATTAGGTATCCAAAATTCACTTTTCTGCGGAATTATGCATCTATTTTAGCCGTAAGTCGCGTCACTATATGTTTGATCGTGGGGTCATGAAATTATTTGTTTCTGGAGATGACTGATGAAAAATAACGATGTCGAACTGATCCAGCACGTCCTTGCAGGCGATGATAACGCCTTCTCTTTGCTCGTGAGAAAATATCAGAAACCGGTTCACGCGCTTGTGTGGCGGAAAGTCGGAGATTTTCACATTGCTGAAGAGATTACACAGGATGCCTTCCTGAAAGCATATAAGGAGTTGGCAACGTTGAAAAAACCACACCGCTTTGCCCGTTGGCTATCTGTGATAGCGACACGCGGCTGTATTGCATGGCTGCGTAAAAAGCGTTTGGCGACACAATCTCTTGAAGACACAAGCCACTTGCAATTAGAAAGCGCAACGTATTCGGGGTATCTGATTCAGGAGAACGAGCGGACGGAAGCAGAAGCACAGCACAAAGTCGTCCAAAAGTTGCTTTCCAAATTGCGGGAGAAGGAACGTACCGTCATCACACTCCATTACTTTGGAGAAATGACGCATGAAGAGATCAGCGAGTTTTTAGGGGCATCCGTGGGTACGATTAAAAGTCGGCTCCGTCGCGCCCAGCAACGTTTGAAGAAAGAGGCACCGATGGTTCGAGAGGCTTTAAGCGGTTTCCAAATTGCGCCGAATTTCACTGAGAACGTCATGCGGGAGGTTTCGCGTATTACGCCTACTTCTTCTGCCAGCGGAAGTCAAAGGTTCGCGCCGTGGGCAATTGCTGCATCTATCTTGGCTGTAGTTTTATTCATGTTAGGCATTGGGTATCACCATTTGAACCGTTTCGGGTTGCCCTCCGATTCTGAAGATTCCGTTGCGATGACAGCACCGCAAGCAGGGAAAGTCGCTTTTGTCTCCAATCGAAGCGGTAGTTGGGATATCTGGACGATGAGCTCCGATGGCAGCAATCCTGTGAATCTTACAAGAGACGCGGCAATTGATCTTCACCCAACTTGGTCGCCTTCAGGAGAACAAATTCTTTTTGTCTCCTTCCGAGAAGAAGGAAAAGAAGCAAGCCTTTACCTGATGGATGCGGATGGAAATAATATAAGAAAAGTTCTTGATAATTGGTACAGCAGATCCCATGCAGCGTGGGCACCCGACGGAAAACGCATCGCTTCTGTGCGCGACGGTGTGCTTTACATTATAACGTTAGATGACAAATCCGTTATGCCTGTGGCGGAGACTGGCTTTGAAACTATCGGAGATCCCACCTGGTCGCCAAACGGAACGGAAATTGCGTTTATCTATTTTCGGCAGAAGCGGGGCTATGAACTTCGCCTCCTTGATGTCCAGACCCTCAAACAGAAGGTCATTCTGGCGCAATTAGAGACGTATCCACATAAGAGTTATCCTACCTGGTCTCCCGATGGAAAGCAAATCGCTTTCGTCCTACACAAATCCAGAACCATACTCAATCCTGTAGACGCAGCGAATTGGCAGGACGAAGAAACAATCTACGTTATCAATCGCGACGGAAGTAACTTGCGACAACTTGTTTCAGAGAAGGGACCCGATGCACTCCACCCGACGTGGTCCCCACAGGGTGATGAAATTATTTATTCGCAGGGAATCCATCTGCCAGAAATCGGAGACATCAGGCAACTTTTCAAAATTAATGTAGATACCCGGACAAAGGCCCAACTTACAGAAATGGGTAGCAATAGCGGAGCAGACTGGTTTGGGTCCCCAAGATTGCCTGTCCAACCTTAAATGGAAAAACACCTTTTGGAAAATAGAAAGGGAAGGACGGTGTTTCATCCTCGCCCTAAAGGACGAGGTTTCCACACCGAAGATTTAGATGAAAAAGACGAACTTGTTCCTTTTATGTGGTTTGATTTTCAATCTGTTGTGTACAAGTGCCTGCTTCGTCTTCGCTCAGGCACCCGGAGTCCCTAAAATTGTATTCTCATCCAACCGAGACGGCAATCGGGAAATCCATTTGATGAACCCCGATGGCAGTCGACAAATCAATTTAACGCACCACCCCAGCCAGGATTATATGCCCGCCTTCTCACCCACAGGCACACAAATTCTTTTTGTTTCCAGTCGCGATGGAGAAGCTGACCTCTATCTCATGGACGCGGATGGAACAGATGTGCGACGCGTCTTTGACGAGGCGACGCATAGAAGTGCTCCCACGTGGTCGCCCGACGGAAAATGGATTGCTTATCAGAAAGGACGTTGGCACGACAATCGGGAACTCCACATTGCATCGATAGATGACCGGGTTGAACAGCGAATCACTTGGGTGGGGCACGCGGTGGCAGATCCGAGCTGGTCCCCTGATGGAACCGAGATAGCCTTTGTTGTGAACGTTCCGTTTATAGATGGGATCGGACCGCTGGTGAATACCAAAATTGTTTTTTTTAACGTACAGACGCGTGTTGAAGAGTCGTTTTTGCCCGAAAAACTACCCTTAATGGAAACACCTGCGTGGTCTCCAATAGGGGACGTCATCGCCTTTTCTTGGGGAAAGTTGGGACTTGGACAAAATAGCGCACTTTTCATTGCCGATCGTCACGGACGAGAAGTGAAGCGGATTCTGGCACCGATTGGGGACCCTGCGCTTTCGGAAGTCAATCCGGTGTGGTCTCCGGATGGCAACGAACTTATCTACGAACACATCGTTGAGAAACCGCCAAGAGAGGGCAGGAATGTTTGGGACATACAACTTTACAAGACCGATTTAAACGGTAGTGATCCAATACAACTGACACGACATGCGGCAAATAAAGATGCGGATTGGTTTGATCCAGCGTTTGCCTTGTCTGTCCGGCCGCAACCGCAACTGCTCACAACGATCTGGGGTAAATTGAAACAGAAATAGTCCGATTTTAGAGATAGAAACAATCCCTGTCCTTTCAATCAATCCGGCGCGGTTTAAAACCGCGCCTATATTTTTTTCTCAGTCAACAGTGAACTGGATTGCATCAAAACGACGCGCCACTTTTGCGACTTCTGGTTTGAGTTCTTCAGGGGTCCCGCCAGAGAGGGCGGAAACAATACACTCGGCTATGTCTGGCGCGTCTTCTGGTGTCATGCCCCATCGGGTGACCTCCTGAACACCGATCCGCAATCCAGATGTCCCAACTTCCGGCGATAATCCCGCCGCGCCTGTAATAATGTGACACGCTTCAAGGTGATTCGCCAACGCGCTGCCTTCACCATACTTATCTACAATCAGTATCAAGGTATGCGACGCCGTGAAGCCGAGGTCGGCACCGAGCATTGGAACCCCGCGTTCTGCTAACGCTTGACCGAGTGCTTTCGCGTTCGCAACAATCGCGTCTGCCTGTGCTTCACCGCATTCCATCCACTCTATAAACGTTCCAGCCAACGCAGGCAACCGATTCAGATGGTGATTGCTCATCAGCAACGGATAGACACCCCGCGCAACCCGCTCAGCAATAGATGCATCGTTCATCAAAACCATCCCACCCTGCGGCCCCGCAAGCGTCTTATGCGTGCTGGAAATAATCACATCCGCACCTTCTTCAAACGGCGATTGAAACCGTTTACCCGCGATGAGTCCAATGACGTGTGAGGCATCGTAGATGAGGTAGGAATCAGGATTCGCTTGGCACATTGCTTCTTTCAACTCGCGCACGGGTTGCGGGAAGAGAAACACACCAGAACCGACGTTGACGATGCTGGGCTTGTGTTTTGCAATTAGTTCAAGCGTTGCATCAAGGTCGATGTTTGAACGCTGTCCGTCCCACGGAATCGGAATGGATCGGAGTTCTATTTTCAGCGGCGAGGAGAGTAGTTTCTCGGCATAGTGGTGTCCATTATGGACCTCTAATGCTGTATCGCCCGGCTTTGCTAACGCGAACGTTGTTGCAATCCCTGCGATGTTCCCTGATAATGGGCGGAAATCGACATGCGCTGCACCGAAGAGTTCCTTTGCTAACGCCTGTGTGTACCCTTCTATTTCAGCAATATAGCGGTTGCCCTTGTAATTCCGTTGGTAAATGTCAACCCCAGAATAATTCCCATACCGCCGTGCCAACCGTTCGTCAAAAAGTTCTTCAACCAGCGGCGAAGGCGTGTTCTCGGAAGCGATGAGATTGAGACAGGTGTCCCGATATGCTTGATGTTTATCGAGAAGTGAAGTGAGTTTTTGAACCTTTGCGTTATGTGTCATTGAAAGTAATCTCCGTTGACAAAGTAGTAGGCACACGCCGTGTGCCGTCCACAAAAAGATAAATTGCTTGACGTGCCATAGAAAATCAGTTACTATAGATTTTTAACTTTACCTTGCGGAGCGGTCAGTCGGATTTCAAGATTAACGTGCCTTTCCGTTGATTCACCTGCACCTGCTTCGCAGTGAGAATGCAGGCTCCTGTCTTGATGAGAAAATTAAAGATAATACAAAACCCGTAGCACGTAGTGGAATGGAGTGGTTTTTGCTTGGGTGTTTTTTCAGATTTAAGGAACGCACGTCCACACTCACATTCACGTCGTCTCTCCGCAAGGAAGAATTAAAAAGAGGAAACTATGCCAAAACCGACAGATATCCGCATCCTTGACGTTCATTACGACTTTGAAGAACACCAATACCGCACCCCATTGAAGTTCGGCGGCGTGCCGACAGATCACTGCGTCCTTTTTAACGTCCGCATGCAAATCCGGACGCGCGATGGAAAAGAGGCAGAAGGCAAAGGTTCCATGCCACTTGGTAACGTCTGGGCATTCCCGCCGCGCTATGCGCCTTTTGACCAGAGCCTCGCAGCGATGAAAAAACTCGCCGAATTGGCGGTAGCAGCAACACAAGATTGCGAATTATGCGCGCATCCATTGGAACTCTCCGAAGTGCTTGAACCCGAATTCTTACGTATTGCCGATGAATTGTCAGACGCTATGCAACTCGCGTCACCGATGCCGAAACTCTGCACCGTCGTTACAACAAGCCCTATTGATGCCGCTATCCACGATGCATTCGGAAAAGCAAACGGTATCAATAGTTACGACGGTTTAGGTGAAGCCTTCATTCAGGCGGATTTATCTCACTTTTTGAATGAACGGTTCACTGGAAAATACCTGGACCAATATACCGCTCGCCAACCGAAGTCTAATATGCCGCTCTACCATCTCATTGGTGCCCTGGATCCTCTTACTGATGCGGATATCGCAGAACGTCTCAATGACGGTCTACCGGAGACGCTTCCCGAATGGATTGTCACTGACGGGTTGACCCATCTGAAAATTAAATTGAACGGCGACGATCTGGATTGGGATGTCGCACGCGTCCTCGCGATTGATAAAGTTACAGCAGAAACACAAGCAAAACGTGGCGTTGACACTTGGCACTACTCCGCTGATTTTAACGAAACCTGTCAAAACGTCGAATATCTACTGGAATTCCTTAGTCAGATCCAAGAAACAGAACCTAACGCCTTTCAACGCCTCGCCTACATCGAACAACCGACCGATCGGGACCTGAAAGCACATCCCGAAAATAAGATGCAAAAAGCCGCCGAGATCAAACCGGTGGTGATAGACGAATCACTGACTGATTTTGAAACTTTCTTACTGGCACGTGAGCAAGGGTATTCCGGTGTCGCGCTCAAGGCATGTAAAGGACAGTCTCAGGCATTGCTAATGGGGGCTGCCGCCGCAGAATATAATATGTTCCTCGCCGTACAGGACCTGACGTGCCCCGGAGCATCGTTTTTACACTCCGCCGGACTCGCCGCGCGCATCCCCGGTGTGACGGCGATTGAAGGCAACTCACGCCAATTCTGCCCGAGTGCCAACGACGGTTGGCGAGATGAATTTCCCGCAATCTTCAACATCACCGACGGCACTGTCGGAACACAAGTTCTCACTGCACCCGGGCTTGGCCACTAACATCCGCCTGTTCTGCTCCTTGGTCCGCGACAGTAATATTGGTGACAACGTTTCGCTGTTCGGGCAGCCGGACCGGGAAATCTTCAATCACGTCATCAATCAAGTTTTTCACCATCGCCTTGACAGGGTCGAACGGTATACATTCAAGAACGATAATAGCACGATGTTTTGATGGCGCGATGTTATAGGTCAAACCATATTGGATTCCCAATTGCATCAGTTCCGGTTCAACACTGATAGAAATTTGCTGACACTCCTGCACCGTGATGTAAAAACTATCAACGATGAAATGCGTGTGAATCCACGCTTCTCTTTCTGCAACGATCTTCATATTTTTAATTTACCTTGCGGTTCGGTCAGGTAGGTTAGAAGCTTCACATTCCTTTCCGTATTAAAAAAATAGCCACCTCTTAATTCTACCTTATCGTTTATTGTAGTATTAACAGCGAAAAGTGTCAACGCTGTGAAAATGTTATAGATCGCCGAATCGGTATTTCACCTAATTGCTGAACCTCTCCATTGTGCCAGCGAATTTTAAGGTTATCTACACGCGAGGCATCGCCTAACCCGAATGAGAGACGGAGGTCATTGCCAGACAGGTAACTTGCCCCACAGATGACTTCTCTCAGCAATGTCATACCCTGCACCTCCAGTTGAACCCGCGCACCGATTGCATCCGTGTTCCCATCTGTACCGACCAATTTCACCGTTAACCAAGCGTTCACATTGCCGATCTCGTTACGCAAGATAACCGCCGGACGGTTGGACTGACACAGCACGACATCGACATCGCCATCCATATCTATATCCCCGAACAGCATCCCGCGCACCACATAGAGCGTTTCATCCAATCCCGCTTCAGCAGTGATTTCAGTAAAGACTACACCGTTCTCTGAGGTGCCGCCGCGGTTATGAAACAGTTGCACAGGTTGCGCGTAACGCATTTTCGCGTCAATCTTTTTTACGTTGTCCCAGATATGTCCATTTCCGACGAGTATATCCAACCAACCGTCGTTATCAAAATCAATGAAACGCGTGCCAAAGCCGAGTGAATAGAAAGATGGATCGGCGAGATTGGTGTCGAACGTCACATCCTCGAAATAGCCGTCGCCATCGTTCTGCATGAGGCAGTTCGCCTCCAATGAAAAATTCGACACCCACAGGTCAATATCACCGTCGTTATCGTAGTCCGCAGCGTCTATCCCCATAGACCCATTTGCCAAGCCGTCACCGTTGTAGGCGACACCGCGGCGTACACCTTCTTCGCGAAAAGTTCCGTCACCTTGATTCATAAAAAGCGTATTCGGAGACATATCGTTTGCTACGTAGATGTCCAACCAGCCATCGCTGTCCACATCCGTAAAGACAACACCTAACCCACGCGTCGTCGGCTCATAGACACCGGCGGATTCGGTAATATCTGTAAACGTGCCATCGCCATTATTACGATAAAGCACATCGGCGATGCCATGATATTCGTTGGGCCCACAGTAGATACGCAAGGTGTTCTTGTAATAGCACGGAATATCGGTTTCAAGCGCGTATTCAACGTAGTTGCAAATATAGAGATCCAAATCCCCATCCCTATCAATATCAGCGAACGCGGCACTCGCACTCAGTAACGGACAACCGACTTGTGCCTGCTCGGTTACGTCGGTAAACGTGCCATCGCCGTTGTTGCGATAAAGCACATTTTCTCCCAAGTTCGTTACATACAGATCGCGGTACCCATCAGAATCGTAATCCGCAGCGACGGCACCGAGTCCGTAACCTGTATCTCCAACGTTTGCAGATACCGTGACATCAACGAAAACACCAGCGTCGTTCCGATAAAGACGGTTTGTGGGCAGAGGTGCTGTTGATGAAGAAAGAGCATTGCCTTGAACGAGGTAGAGATCCAAATCTTCATCGTTATCAAAGTCAAAGAGCGCACCCCCACTGCCCATCGTTTCAACGAGTCGGCGTTCCGCAGAAAAGCCGTTGATATGCTTGAAGTCAAGTCCCATAGCAGTGGTTACGTCGCGAAAATAAGGTTCAGCATTACCGAGCAGTGGAAATATGAAGAGAAGAAGCGGTGCCAACAGACGGAACAGGGAGTGTTTTGGTTGGAACATGATGATAGGTAGGTTAGTTTTTGATTTCCGGGCGCGGACGCACTACCCGAAATCCGATTGTATGTGTTGAATCCAGTGGATAAAATTTGAACCGCAAACTTGAACGGAGAAATGCTCTGCCGACATCCCAAGCACCGCCTCGAATAACCCTTGAACGAAGTACGTCACGGAAACGGAGATTGAGCGGATTTCGGGATACATCTTCTCCGTCTCGCTGATAGGTTGTCAGGCTGTATTCATCAAGGCACCATTCCCAAACGTTTCCAGCGAGATCTGCGATGCCGTCCGGCGACTCACCTTTTGGAAATTGACCCACCGGCATCGGACGATTGTAGCGGCGTGCGAAGTTAGCATGCTGACGCGCTTTCGGGGGTGTGTTTCCCCACGGGTAGGTTCGTGCCTCTGTCCCACGCGCGGCGCGTTCCCACTGTGCTTCAGTCGGGAGGCTTCCACCGATCCACTCCGCGAACGCTTGGGCATCAAACCATGTCACACCCACAACGGGTTGTATGGCACCGTTGAGTGTCTCATCTTCCCACGTTTTTTCGCCGTTGTGTCCGCGGGGTGTAGGGCGGTTCGTTGCCTCAATGAAGGCACGATATTGCGCGTTCGTAATCTCATACCGCGAGATTTCGTAAGCACTCAAATAGACCTTATGCTGTGGCAACTCCGCATCAAAAGTGTGCTGTTCAAGCATAGAGCTGCGCAATTTCGCGTCCTCATACGCGGCATTTGCTGCTTCCGGTGTTGAACCCATCAGGAACTCACCTTCGGGGATAGCAACCCATTCTATAGTGGCGAGGACTTGCTGTGCAGCTTTGCTAACTTCAGCAATAGCGAAACCGCTACAGACACTAAGAAAAAGCCCGACTATAAGGTATGAGCGTTTCATTTTTCTCCCAAATCCCTCATGTTCCGTTGGGCTTAACTTCTCGAAAATCGAACTTCCTTAAAGAGAATCTGCTCCAAGCTTCATCAGGGTTATCCCCAGGGCTAGAGGAACCACCGTATGCTACTATATAATTCTCACCGGTGGCGATGCGTAATCTATTGGCTATTTGAAAAATATCTTCTACATCTCGTGGACTTTTGGGCTTGGTAACACGGCACTTCAAAACATCGGGCGGTTTAGAGGAGCTTTCATCATACGTTAGATAAGCATAATCTTTTAAAATACGTTTAAGAATACCAACAGTATCCGGTTCTTGTCCCAATTCTTTCCGGACAATCTTAATAATTTCTACTGCCGCCTTTTGCAAAGTCTTCTCCAAGTCTTCACGAGAAATTGCGCCGAGTTCTTCGAGCTCTTCATCCTCAAGCGTTGCGGTAAAAATTCCCTTGCCTAGATCCATCGGCAAGCCGTTTTCTTCTTCATCGTGCTCCCCGTTTAAAGCGTACCGAACCCTACCGAAGCGAACAAGCCCATGGCCTTTCCTTTGCGGTATTTCTATCCTCAGGAACTTGATGAAATCGTTGCCTGGCACCTTTCTCAGGTCAATATTACGAATTTCAAACATCATAGTTTCTCCTATAAAAGCGGCAAATCTGACCGAGAGAACTCTACTTCAAAACGGTGCTTCACACAGAACGGAGGTATATAACCGTGAGCTAACACTTCTGCATCCCGCTCTGCAAAAACTAATGCTATTAATTGCCGCTCAACATCGGGTGAAAAACCTTCCTCCGGATTGGGGGATTGAGGTGTTTGCCCCCCGAGAAGATCTTCTATATACTCTAAGTTCATGATCCCTCGTAAGGGTTGTGGTAAGATATGAACAACCTCTTTGGCCGGATCCAACAGATTAAGTCCATGTGGCAGCGAATCATCGATCTCTATTTCATAAACGTAGGCGGGTTTACCTGGCCCAGGTTCCTGCTTACTACTAAATACCGCATAGTGCCACGCCACTGCGTAGGAGCGAGTTAGTGAAATATAAGGGCTATTGACAGTACTTGTTGCGATATGCTCTATGAGGACTTCAGCCCCTGGATTGGTCGCTGGAGACTTTGCTGTAAAACCGACTCGGCGGGAATCGCGAGCATGCCAATGTGTGCCGATCCCCGCGCCTTTATAAAACGTAGCCATAACTAACGAGGTCCCGGCACGCTATGTCGGCGTTTTAGGTCGCCCCAAGCGATTGGCAACTTCGCACGCGGCGAGACATCAAACGGCACGAGCAGATCCTCAAAGTACTCATACTGCGCAATCTGTTTGCCTTTACCGTCACAGATACCGACGTAAATGCCGACCTCAAGCGGTTCATCGAATTCTTGTTCCGTTTCGCCAACATCAATCCATGCATCGTTCGCTTTCCGTTTCCACCATGCCGTGAAGGTGTCATCCTCACGACGGAGTCGCATATAAAGATCCATTTCACCCGCGGGGTCTTGGAAATTCGGAACTGTGCCGACGAGTCCTTCACCGCCGTCAAACTGCCGTTTCTGATACTGGATGACGGCATTGTTGTTGTTTGCGGGGCCGCGTCCCCACAACTTCAAGGTCACCCATTCGCCTTCGCGCCCTTGACGGTCCTTCGTTGTTGGCGAATAGGCGACAACACCGGCGACAACACAGGCATCTTCGTAGTCCATGAAGAGATGCGTTTCTATGTCGAAATCACCTTCATGTTCCTGATAGAGTCGATTTGTTGTGTCTGAGGGCCAGAGATTGCGATTCAGTTCACCCGTGATATGAAGCCATCCAGCTTTCGTTTTGCCCATATCCCAATCTTTGGGTTCAACGCCTGCTTCATCAGAAGTTTTCCATTTCCAATTCGGGTTCTTCAAGGCGTTCCCATCAAACGGATCGCCAAGAGAAGGGGCTGCTTCGGCAGAGAAAACGCCGAAAACCATAACAATACCGATAAAGAATAGAATAGTTGCTATTTTCAAATTTTCGTCTCCATAAAAATGCTGGCGACACGGAAAGCCGCCAGCGATTTAGAAAAATTACGAACAATGTTCGCTGCTACTGCTTTTTCAATTCACCCCATGTGACCGCAAGTCGATCGCGCGGATCAACAGGCGTTGCGGGGCTTGAGGCTTCCCGGAAATAGTCAAATGTGACCGTCATCCTACCAGCATCACTTGCGCCTTCACAGATGCCGACATAAATGCCAACTTCAAGCGGATCGGCGAGTTCGTTGGTCACTGTACCGACAGAAACCCAATCGCCTTCCGCGTTCGGCTTGAACCAAGACTCATATTCATCGCCGTCGCGCTTGACGCGCAATTCAACGGGAATAACGCCTTGCTCTGGATTATAGTCGGGTTGTGTACCAACATATCCCAAATCAGCGGAATCATTTTGACGACGTTGGTATTGGAGCACCGCATTGTTGCCTTGCGCAGCACCGCGTCCCCACAACTTCAACGTCACCCACTGACCATCACGGTCTTGGTGGTCCTTCGTCGTCGCAGAATACACGATGATGCCAGCAACAGTGCAAGCATCCCCATAATCGACAGTCATTGCCGTTTCGATGTCAAACTGGTCTTGATCGGTGATCTGATAGAAACGTGTGCTGGTATCATCCCCCCACACATTCTGATCGAAACCCGCCTCGGCCATGAGCATACCACCTTTCAGTTCCCACGGGCTTTTGTCGCCATCCTTGACTTGCCAGAAGGATTGAAGGTCTTGACCACTGCCAACGAATTCATCGCTCATTAATGTTTGCGCGAAAACGCCGGGGATAAGGCACACTGACAGAAACAAAATTGCAACTATACACGTAATCTGTTTCATTACATATCCTCTCTATTTTTTCGTACAGAACAGCACCTGTCTATTTTGAGTGAACATCTTCTTCTCTCAAATAATTCTTGGTTTCGTCCGTACAAGTGATTAATTACATATATATTAGCACATTGATAGGAAAAATTCAACTTTTTTCTTTCTATTTCGTATTTAACAATGAATTGAAAAAAGATTGCAGATCACCTTGCAATGCGTATTATGAATATGTTAAAATTCAGAATTGACCGAGATTTAGTCTCAATTACACGTCATTTCTCTTTAGGAGGAAGGCTATGAAGGTAGGTATCCGGGACGGCATGCTGCCCGTTTCGTTTGAAGAATCGTTTCAGAAAGCAAAAGATATTGGATTTGATGGCATCGAACTTTGTATGGGAGCCAACTACCGTGAACACGCGCTCTGGCAGGACGGTGGGATTGATAAGGTGAACGGCTTGGCAGATGCCGCAGACATTGAGGTGTCCTCACTGTCGCCGGGCGGTTTCACTGCTTTTTCGTTTATGCATCCGACCGACAGCACACGCAGCGAAGGGATTGCGAAGCTGCAATATCTCGCAGAAACTGCCCCACAACTCGGCGCGAAAGTGATTCTGGTGCCCTTTTTTGGAGGCGGACAGATCCAAGACGAGCATATCAGCGCGCCACGGTTTATTGATGGACTCAAAGCCGCAGCGGAAACCGCCGAAAAACACGGCGTCTTTCTCGCAATTGAATCGACATTAAGTGCGGAACAACACCAGCAAATTATTGATAACGTCGGTTCATCAGCTGTTGGGGTCTATTACGATATGGGGAACGCCACGGGATTAGGCTACGATTCGCCATCTGAAATTCGGAGCTTGGGCAGCGCAATCACACAAATGCACATCAAGGACACTGGTGGCAATCACGCGGGTGAAGGTGATGTCGATTTTCCGGCAGTTTTTGATGCCGCGCACGCTGTAGGATATGATAGTTGGTTTGTACTCGAAACGCCCGGTAAGGACGATCCGGTTGCGTCTGCTGCAAAGAATCTCAATTTCGTGAGGAACAATTTTTGAGGCAACCGCAAAAGTGCCATCTGTTATCGAAGATTCGTAGTTTCAACATCGGAACGTCTTACATGGAGGAGTTGGCATGAACAGTCCAAAAACGATAATCCCACGCTCCGAAAGCAAGAAGCTGCTGTCCTTACCGACGCGCGAAGCAGAGCAACTCTTTCAAAGCTACGGAAAGCAACAGCAATTGGAGATTCTCAGTGCAACCCGCAACCCAAGAGCACGCGAGCAACTCTACTATCTCGTCCCGGATTGCACGGAACTTATTCAGGAAAGTCCGACTGAAGATGTACTCCAAGTTTTGGACACCATGCTCGGCTCAGGACTCGCCTCGGCACTCCTGCCGTGTCTCTCAAACGATCAATTTGAGGAACTATTAGATATTGCCGTCTGGCGCGAGGGCAAACTTGATGAAGCGTCATTGGACCTCTGGCTCTTTGAACTCTCTGAGTGTGATCGGGACGAACTGGGGCGGTTCCTCAGAGAATTAGATATCCGTCTACTCGCAGCACTCCTCCACGGACGCATCAAACTTCAAGACCAACACGCTGGATTGCTTCTCGAAAGTGGACTTCTGGATCCAACTTCTCACGCGATTGATTACGCCGACGAACGTGCCCGCGCAATTTCCGACGCTATCTGGGAAGCGGATCATGAGATATTTGAGATGCTCATCACCGAACTCTTTGCAATTGATACTGAGGGGGATGTTGAGGCAGAACTTGCTGCTATTTTCGACACCGCACAGGCAGACAGAGCCGAGCGTGTCGTCGAACGCGATAAGGCAGCAGGCGTTGATGTCACGGAAGCCGACCTCATGGAAAAAGTTGACTTAGATTTGATTTCATTTGATGAAGACGGAGAAGACGATGACAACGAATAAGTTTTCTCTCGTCGCTGAGGCAAGTCTTGACGGGCGGCTATTCCTCGCGCGCGCATTGGCACACGGCGATACCCTCGGTCATATTTCGCGCGAGCAGGCAGATGCACTTTACCAAAATATTGCCGCCATTGCGCATAAACTCATCACAATGAAGACGGCAGATCTCTCCGACGAATCAGCACTTCGGACGCATATCCAAACTGCCTTTACACTCACCAGTCTCGGATTGGAATACGGCAGCAAAGGCGAGATGGACAAAGCGGCGCAACTACTTCATAAAACCCGGACGGTTAAGTTTTTCCAAATCGGCAATACGTTAATGGAGAAATTGCTCGACAGGGCGCGCCACCTTTTAGAACATGCCGTGATTCTGCCACCCAGTAGAGATGAAGAACGCCTCCTCGGCACCAATTATACCGATCTGGAAACCGAAGGCATCCAAATCTATACACAAGCAGAACTCGAATTTCTAAAGGCGTTGCTGATATATCGGACATCCATCCGGACACTTCAGGTGACAATCAGGGATACCGAGCCCCCACGTCCGCTCCTCCACTTGGCTGAAGTCGAAATGCTTGACCGACAACTGGCATGCATCGAGAACCGATGCGATTACGTGAAAGCCTTGCCGTTAGATAATCTATTCGTGTTAGATCCGCCGCTCAGTATCTTTCCGAATCCGATTGAATACCTCACGCTCGGATTGATAGCTAACCTTGTACTTTATCGTCAAGTTGACTTCCAGTTAGACGAGGACGCTCGGCAGGATTTTCACCAATTGGCTTATGTTGACGGTGAGATCCGGGAGCCCTTCCGGCAGCAGCTGCTCGACTGGATTGCAAAGTATCTCGAACAGGCACAGCAACCTGAACCTGTAAAAAACTATGCTGTCGCCTATTGGGACGATTGCCTCCGCATTGAGGGACAGGCGGCCCCGTCTCAGGAACCTTAGCGGTCAGAGGGAAATTGTCGCTTCGCGTCAGCGATTGCTCGGCGTGCTTCTGGAGTCCCGATGTCGCCTAAAGCGCGTTCTGCCATACGGCGAAGGTCAGGATCATCCGAATTGAGTGCTTGGATTAACGATTCAACTGCGGGGGATCCGATCGTAACCAAGGCCCGCACGACAAGACGGCGGACGTTCCATTCCGGGTCTGTAAGTGTGCTAATGAGTGCGGGGAGAATTGTATCCAGCGGTGTGCTGATCTCGCCTAACGCGTAAGCCGCATTCAATCGAATCTCCATTGATTCGGCTTTTAAGGCATCAATAAGATACGGCACAGCAGCTTCACCCAAATTCTGTAACGCGACAGAACCCACAACACGGATGTTTTCGTTCGGATCGGCGAGGATTGAAATAAGGGCAGGTGCAATGCGGGCAGCTGGGACCCCGATTTCGCTGAGCGTCCACGCCGACATTTCACGAATCTGCGAATTTTCATCGGATAATCCGCGAACGAGGGCATCAATCGCCTTGGATCCCATTGCCACTAAGGCTTTGGACGCTTCGGTACGGCGGGCTGCCTCCGTTGCACTCAACTGGGCAACAAGTGTTTCTGCCTGCTGTTCCTGCGATTGACACGCTATCAGGCAGAGAAGTATGGGGATTAAAAGAAGACGTTGCATAACACCTAATATACCACAGCTGTCTGCTTTTTGCAAGTTACAGTGCCATTTATGATGCCTGTAGGAGCGAGCTGAGCTCGCGACTCTTAAGGCGAGATCAGAAACCTCGCCAGCAAATCCACGTTACAAAACACAAAAGGAGACGTACGGGGTTCGCCACGGTGCGAAAACCGTCATAAAAAATGAAATTAGAGACAGCGACATTCGGCGCGGGCTGTTTTTGGTGTGTCGAGGCAGTCTTTCAGCAATTGGAAGGCGTTCACGAGGTCGTCTCAGGATACACCGGTGGCACCACCGTCAATCCGACCTATCAAGCCGTGTGTATGGGGATGACGGGACACGCTGAAGTGATCCAGATCCAATTCGATCCGACAGCCATCTCTTACGAGGAACTCTTGGAAGTGCTTTGGCACACGCACGACGCAACAACGTTAAATCGGCAGGGGGCTGATGTCGGCACGCAGTACCGTTCCGCGATTTTCTATCACTCAGAAGAACAACAGCGCGTCGCCGAACAATCCAAAGCAGAGATGGATGAATCCAATATGTGGGACGATCCGATTGTCACAGAGATCACACCAATTGGCACCTTCTATCCTGCCGAAGATTATCACCAAAACTATTTTCAACTGAATTCAACGCAGCCGTATTGTCAATTTGTGATCCATCCGAAGATGCGAAAATTCACAAAGGATTTTAAGGATAAACTGAAAAATGAGCAGTAAACATGTTTTAAAAAGGCAGTTGCTATGGCTTTCCGTCATCTGTTGCTTCAGTGTTAGCACCGTGGTGGCGCAAAATACTGCATCACCGGTAACTGTATCTGTTACAACACCAAGACGTGGGACATTTGTCTCGGCGAAGGATTACACCGGACATCTACAACCCAAAACTGAAGTTAAAGTATTTGCCAATGTTTCGGGTAAACTTGTCTCACTCGCCGGAAAAGTAGGGCAAAGTGTAGCGAAAGGCGATGTGTTGGCACAGAGCAGCTCAAAAGAAGCTGCGCTCGCCGTCATACGCGCCGAATCCGCATTAAGCAGTGCACAATCGCGACTTACAACGACGCAAGCCAGTGCACAAGCACGTGTTGAATCGCAATTAGCGGTTGCGCAGGAGACATTGATGGCAGCACAAGCAACACTTGTGGAGACAAAATCTCTCGCCGAAATGCGCATCCGTAACCAACTCACACAGGCAGAGATCGCATATCAAGCAGCGAAAGAAACAATTGAAAAATCTAAAACAAATGCAGAACAAGCGTTGGAACGCGCGCGAGTGGAGCGCGATGATGCGAAAGCGAATTTTGATCGCAACAAGTCACTTCACGAAAAACAACTCATCAGTGATAGTAATTTTGAATCTGTAGACAAACGTTTGAAATTGGCGGAAACCCGTTTAGAAGAAGCTAAGGTTACAGCAGGGCAGTTTGAGGAAGGCGCGACACATCCTTCCGTGGAGAAGGCGAAAGCAGAATTAGCGGTCGCTCAGAAGATTGTGGAGAGCCGCGGTTGGGAACGCGAGATCGCTTCAGCGGAATCGAAAGTTACACAAGCGCAAGCCAGTCTCAACACAGCCCAGAAACTCGTCGCAGCAAAGTCCTGGGAACGCGAGATCGAGATCGCTAAAGCGGCAGTAACACAAGCCTCGGAACAACTGAAGTTGGCACAGGAGCAGTTAAGTGATGCAACGATCAAATCACCAATTGATGGTGTTATCGCAACGCAACACCTGAACGTCGGCGATTATGCCCAACTCGCCTCATCGCCTATAGCAAAACCGGCATTTACTGTGGTCGCAGTAGATATTCTTAAAGCAGTTTGGAACATGCCCACTCGAGACGCGCGCCGCATTAATAACGGCGATCTTGTCTTGATCTCTACGGATTCCGGTATTCGGAATATTGTCGGCACGGTTGCTTTCATCAGTCCGACTGTTAACCCTGACAACAACACCGTGCTTGTTCACGCAACAGTACCGAATTCCAAAACAGCCTCAAACCCGGAACGGCTATCACGGTTTCCATCAAAACAGATGAACGAAAGAACGTCCAACTGCTTCCGTTGCGCTCCGTCTTGAATATCCAGAACGGCAGCGGTACTATTTTCGTCGTTGAAGGAAACGTCGCACGCACAAAACAGGTAAACGTTGGCG
Source organism: Candidatus Poribacteria bacterium (assembly GCA_965200345.1). Classification (GTDB taxonomy): domain Bacteria; phylum Poribacteria; class WGA-4E; order WGA-4E; family WGA-3G; genus WGA-3G. The sequence continues at coordinate 5,631,812 of OZ241378.1, read as the reverse complement.
GCGTTTATAGCGGTGAAATTGAGGTTGCCTCGCAACTCGCCAGAGGTACATCGGTGATTGTAGATAATCAACACCGGTTACAAGACGGGGCAAAGGTGTCCATTGCATCCGATTAGATGGATAGCCGCATGTAAACCCGATTTAGGAACGGTAAGCGCGGTTTATAGTAGAGCCCGTAATTACTTGCACACATAGGGGAACCGTAGGGGTTGGGGAACCCAACCCCTACGAGCGACAAGTGTAAACTTATTTTCGGATTTTACTATAAAACCGCGCTTATAAAATTAAGGCTACATTCCTATTCCCTAAAAAGCGTGTGATGCGTTGGGAAGGGTTTGTTCTCAGGCCAGTATCTCCTGAACGTTCTTATATCTACGTCTAATGCCGCAGCCGCTTCAGCATGGTCCGTGTATAGGTATGGTGCCCGACGATAGATATTCCATTCAATTTGCGCAAAAGTCATCCCGCCGAAATAGATACAGCCATGATCTTTATCCAAACGCTTAGATAGCACCTTTAAAGCGAGGTGAACAGCCTTCTTCTGACCATTCAAACTTCTGTTTCGCCATGCTGCACGTGAGAAATTCTCCAAAATGAAAAGGTCGATAGGTTCTGTAAGAAGTTTTCTGATCTCGACAGAAGGAAACCGTCCGATCCGGCGCGAAGCCTCTATAGATGTGACAAGTGAATCATCATCTTCCGTGCGATACGACAGCCACCTCTCAAGCTGCACAAGGGAAATACGCAATTCTCTCGCGGCTTTTTCTCTGTCTCCGCTATAACCTTTTACGACTTCGTGTAGCACTGCAGTCAGGCTGCCTTTGCGGGTTCTTCCTTTGATACTGACAGGCTCAGCTTCCTCTATGGGTTCGGAATTATGTCGAAGATTTGATAACTCAGAGATGGCATCGTCAATCACCCGCTTAATCCAGTCGTCCGAGAAGATTGGAATCTCTAAGTCAGTCGTATTATATTCGAGTCGCCAATCATAAATTTCGCGTGCCGCTCTATTGGCACGGGCGCGTCCATCAGTAGAGAACGCTTCCCACCACTCGTCGATTTGGCGATCCGTGATATCTGACGCTCCATCAGAGAGAAACCGACAGAACTGTCCCTCAGAGAAAAACTGACAGAACACCATGACCGGCAAATCAATCAGGTTTCGATATATCGGTGTTTCTGGCGTTTCCGAAGATCGGGTTTCTGGTTCGCTCTGCTCTGAACCTTCATCTCCACTATACGCCCGGATTTCTTGCGGGAGGTCACTCGGCATAATCACCTCGCCTTGGGAAGTGACTGTCGCGCTTTCGAGGCATCTCTCTAACTCTCGAACATTGCCCGGCCAGTTATACGTTTGGAGCAATCCCATCGCTTCTTCAGAAATATCGGACCTTGCTCGCTCATTTTCTGCCTCAATACGCTGCAGAAAGTACGTGACCAGTAACGGAATATCCTCTATCCGGTCTCGCAAGGGCGGCAGAGAGATCTGATGTCCACAGAGCCGATAGTACAAATCCTCTCGGAATGTTCCTTGCGTCACCATTTCCCGCAATTTCTGATGTGTAGCACTGATGACGCGTACATCCACGCTGCGTGTCCGCGTTCCACCCACGCGTTGGACCTCTCTTTCTTGCAAGACATTGAGGAGCGTCTCTTGTAGGGCTGGACTCATATTGCTGACTTCATCCAAGAAAAGGGTGCCGCCATCAGCCCGTTCAAATGCGCCAGGACGTTCCGATTCTGCCCCCGTGAATGCACCTCTTTCATGACCGAGTAGTTCAGCTTCACGGAGTTCATGCGGCACCGCGCCACAATCAATTGAAACAAACGGCGCGTCTGCACGTTGACTCTCTTTGTGAATGAGGCGCGCAACCAACCCTTTCCCGGTGCCGGTTTCACCCTCAAGCAACACTGAAATGTTAAAGCTGGCTGCACCTCCAATTTCTCTATTCAACTCAAACATTGGTTCACTCTCCCCAACGAGAGCATACTGTTCCTCAGGCATTTCTTCTTCAGTTTCTTCTTCAGGAAATGAGAATGTGTTGTTTCGGCTATCTATCCGGCCAAACGCTCGATCAACTGCCCTACGGATATTTTCCATATGAGTGTGTATAGACAGAATTTCCAGGGCTCCCAGAGAGGGACCTCTTCTCGCTGTTCGTACCCTTGCCCCAATCACAATTACAATTACCTCTGAGTGTTCGTGCTTAATTCTCTGTAACGCATCCAAACCTCTTTCCGCTGACAATTCCACATTGAGCAAGACCACTTTCAAATTTTCGGATGCGTTAATTCTTTCCAAGCCTTCGTCAACAGTCTCAACAATGATAGGGGAATAGCCCTCGGCCCTTAGGAAATACTCCAAGACATCAGAACTTTGATTGTCATCAATAATTAATACTTCTCTCACCAACTTCGCCTCCTATGTTCGCTACCACGCATCCGATTCAAAATTTATAGGACTTACACATTTCGTCTTAAAGTCCCCCTGATAAGGGGGATTTAGGGGGTTTAAAGGGCGGAAATTTTCACTGTTTTTATCGAAATGTCCAATATTCCTTAATTTGCGTAAGTCCTAATTTAGGGCTTTTTTGCAAAACTTGTGCGGATTTTTACAAAATCTCTGCGGATTTTTACAAAACTTGTGCAGGAATCGCTATCTTCGCGCCTAATATCCAGAAAAATCGCTTGGCATGAATCTTGCTGTATATTGCAAGTGCGAGATTGACAATCGTCAAAGTTAGAACCCTCTGAGAGAAAATTTTGATATAGAAATCAAAATTATCGGAAAATTGAATGTCGCCAGTAGCTGACATAAAAAACTCACCTACCCCCATTTTTTGGAGAAGCATTGTGTTATCAGGTATTTGATTGAAAATGTATGGGAAAGGCAGTGAGATTATAGTAAAATACCTCCTTACGACCCACTACTTATCAGCGACTGATAAAAGTGTAAGGAGGTATTTTATGAAAAACAGATATGCCCCGAACCGGGCAAATCCGAAAACTATGATAACGCATTTTCGAGAACTTTTCAAGTCCATTGGTCTGAAAAAACCGAGTTTCCGAAATCTGTTGTTAGCTGTCATGGCGGTCTGCACAGCGAAAACCTTTCGTATCAATGAAATCGCGACGCGTTTACCGATTGCTGTGAAAACAGAAAAGTCGAAACAGAAACGGCTGCTGCGTTTCCTTGATACACCGTTGCCTATGCCACGTCTTCAGAACGCATGGTTTAGTTTCATTGTCGGGCGTCTTTTGCGCATCAAAGCAGGTCGGTATTTCCTCTTGCTTGTTGATGAGACCGACCTCATTGACGGTTGGAAGGCTATCGTTGCGGCGATGCCCTTTCGCCACCGAGCGATCCCTGTGTTTTGGTTTATCTATAAAGATGAGGAGATACAATCAAGAAAGTATAAAAGTCATAACGAGATTATTCAACGCTTCTGCCTGAAACTTTATCGACTTTCTATCACTTCTCAAGCGACTCATAGAAAGCCACCGATCCTCGTCTTTGACCGCGGTTTCGCCCGTGGGAAATATGTCATCAAGTTTCTCAAAGACCGAGAGATCCCGTTTATCATGCGGGTTTGCCGCAACGTCGGGATCCGTTATCAAGGCAGTGTTAAGAAACTTGATGACCTGAAAAATAAGTTTTATGGAGACGTGCTTTACCACGCGACGCATCAGATACCTCTTCAACTCTACGTCCGCAGAAATAATGGATTCAAAGACCCGATGTATCTGATTTCAAACCACGTCTCGGGACATCAACTCTATCACTGCTACAAACGCAGGATGCAGATTGAACATGGGTTTCGAGACATCAAGTCGTGTTTTGGTTTCGGCAAACTCGTTTTGAAGAAACCTACACACCCCCGTGTCGCCGTTCTATGGCTGCTGGCGTGCGTGGCTTACGGCTTGTTATTTCTCAGTTATGAGAAGTCAGCGACACGGTGGGCGAAAACCTTCAATGGTCGCCAAAAACGATATTCGGTCATAAATGTCATCAAGCGCGTGATTTCTGACGTTTGGCATCCGGGGTATCTCCTATCATTTTTCACGGATCCTCGATGTAGAGGGGATACGCTTTTTGACATTTATTAGCGTGGGTTTCTCGTACCTATACCCTCTCACAAACCCTAATCTTATACCTCAGAAAAAAATGGGGGTAAGTGAGGACATAAAAAAATGTTGTATTTTATTTCCATTTTTGCTACAATTCGTTTTGGCATCCGTGAAATCCTTTACAGGTGGTTCGGCGAGAGGGCTAGTCTCCCGAACCGCGGCACTGCCAAGCGTAGATTGTCAGTGCGGGTTTAATTATATCATAAATCATAATTGATTTGTCTGATATTTTAAACAAGCATCGTAATTTTACTCGGTTTTCTTCGGAAAATCTTGTATCCTTACGAATGGACGTTGGAGACGGATGACCGGGGTAGGCCCTCTACCTCCCGTCTCCACCCAACTGGCAATTGTTGGGTATGCATCTGAAAATACAACGTCCAAACACCCCGATTTTTTTGATTGACTGATGGTTGTGCAACTACATTTCGCAGTCGCTTACTGCATCTCTTGTAGGAAGGGTTCAACCCCTAATTCTCCTATAGAAACACGCTGTGTTCGCGACGCTTGCTGATTGCTGACGGCTGTTCCGTATAGGAACGAAATGAGAAACGGAATACTTATATGTGGACAGATACCACCGCCAAACCGAATACCGTTTACTATCATCGGATAGAAGATATATCGTATGCAGGCGAACATAAACAGTCAGCAACCGTCCGCTTAAAAGGACTGATGTCCGCAACCGGTAAAATGCTAACACGTTGGGCGGATCTGAAAAGGTAAACAAGTTTTTAATTATGAAATAACTTTTTAGGAGGTTCTATTTACCATGAAAATTAATGGGAGCCCAGGACATTGTTGCTTCTTGTCCTCGTCCAAAAATCATAGGCGCGACCATTATGAAATAGAAAACCCCAAATTTTGATTTAGAGAGGTGCTTTTATGTTTTTACGTTCAATTGTGGAATGGATTGTTTCCTTAGAATCTGGTCAGTCCTTCCGAAAAATGTCTTCCTTATGGCTACGAATTTGTGCAGTGTTAACCTTGTTGTTAAGTCTATCGCTTGGGGTAGGATTACTTATAGCGGTACCGAAACTTATTTCGGGATATGGAATCAGTGAAGCCAATACGTTTTTCATGATTGGACTCACGCTATGTGCTGCAATGATCCTTAGTGTCGGCATAATCCTTTTCATGCTGCTTCGACATCGAGCCGATAAAATCAGCAGCCTCGGAGAAGAATCCCATCTTATATTTGGCCCGATTGCAAGTATCTATATCCGACTCGCTGGTGAAATTTGCTTTCTTCTATTAAGTGGGTCGGCATCTGTTTTATTTGTCCTTGCCATTTTCGTTGTCGGATTTGACTGGTCGGTCGCACTTATTTGCTGTCTACTTTCTATTTTCTTTCTTTTGGTAGGGTATTTTGCCTTGAAATTCCTTTACATCATCGCGGAGTACGCAGGTTTGATCGGGGATATCGCAACGAATGCCAGAAAGATTGAGACGACGTTAGCAACGGTTGTAACTGCTACCACAGCACCTGAGTCCGTGCCATCAGAGAAAGTTTGATAAAAAGGATTAACGCAGCTTCAATGTGATAGAGATATAATCTTTCATGTCAGGATAATACATGAGGAACCCCTTTAAAATGAAAACCGCTCCGACGCTTCACACAGAAAGATTGATCCTACGCTCCTTTACGCTTCAGGACGCACCAGATGTGCAACGTTCCGCTGGGGACCGTGATGTTTCATCAACCTTAACTTCTGTGCCTTATCCTTATGAAGACGGCATGGCTGAAGAATGGATTCGTTTCTGTTACGACGCGTTTGAAAACAAAAAAGGTGTCCACTTCGCAATTGCGCGAATAACCGACAAGAGTTTCATCGGCACCATAGGACTCGAACAACTTGACCGAAAGCATGAGAAGGGCGAGCTCGGTTATTGGCTCGGAAAATCTTATTGGGGCCACGGGTATGCCACCGAAGCGGTACGCGCCGTGGTTGCTTATGGTTTTGAAGTGCTGAAATTGAATCGCATCTACGCTTACTACTATACACGGAACCCTGCTTCGGCACGGATCCTTGAGAAAATCGGGATGCACACTGAGGGGTGTCTCCGGCAACACATTAAAAAAGATGGAAACTTTGAAGATGTCATCGCATGCAGTATCCTAAAAGCGGACTTCGATTTAGGACAATAAACCCAAGTTTCCACTTTTCGCATAACTTGTATGAAGTTTAAGAAAATAAACCGGTAATTAACGGGAGAACCATGAATGGTTTCCCTACTACAAACGGGCAGGTTCGTAGTAGTGCGATTCATCGCACGTTCTAACATTACTGAATTAATAAATTAACCTTTATCAAAATCGAAGGAGAAAGATCATGAGAAATACTTATCGGTTAATACTCGGTTTCGGAATTATTGCTCTCACGCTGTTATCTCTACAGATAGCAAACACGAAACAAACTACAGTTGAAAAGCCACCTCTCACAGATAACATTCTACGAAGTAAGATGGCGTTTGCGGTGGTGGGTGAAGAAATTGCCCGCGGCTTAAACCTGCACACCCTGTCTGAATCGGACCATTGGAAACTGCGAGGTCCTGTGCTGTTAGAACAGCAAACGGATATCCATTTCCTGCTCCGAGAACAGTACGGTAGGATTGTCAACACCGTCGATTTTGGCGCAGCGTTGGATGCCGGTTCTCCGAGCCAAGACGCGCCAATAAGCCCGGAAAATAGACCGGTGCTCTATCAGAAAGCCTCGGAGATTATCCATGATTTTATCGCAGAAAGGCACATCTCTGTTATCATTAGGTCTAACGCGCCTATCGGTATAGGTGAAATAGCGGCGATTCGCCGGTTGCAGGGTGAGGTACCTTATACGTACGAAATTATTAACAGTGCAGCCGTTTCCGTTCCCCTTAAAAACATCGCTGCTTTGATCAAACTCCCATTTATCACGGAAATATGGCCGGATAGTAAAGGACATTTATCACTTGCTCACAGTATCCCACAAATCGGAGCCGATAAAGTTCATAAACCGCCTCCCAATGGACTCGGTGTTACGGGACAGGGAGTCCTTGTCGCTGTTGTTGATGTGGGTATACATCACACACATAACGCAATTATAAACAGAGTAACGGATGTAAGAGGTGCATTTCTCGCAGGTACTAAAAAGCATGGCACTTCAGTAGCAAGTGTTATTGGCGCAAATGATCCAACCAAGTCAAAGACTGGGGTTGCTCCAGGAGTAAACTTCCTTGATGCTTCTTACAAACTTGTTGTGCCGCCATTGGATGATTATGTATCAATAGATGGTATTGAGGAACAAGCTGTTGCTTCTAGGTATAAAGACGCAATGGATGCAATTAAGTGGGCTGCTCATGATGATCGTTGGTATGCAGGTGATGCTAAGAAGAAAGTTGACGTTGTCAATATAAGCTCAGGATGGAATCCCGTTAAATATGGTAGGCGCGGAATTGATCCGATGAGTTGTTTAATTGATAGCCTCGTAGCAAAAGAGGGGAAAGTCTTTGTAATAGCCGCGGGTAATGACGCTATGTCGCGTGCAAGCGGTACAGTACTCCGAAGCGGGCACCCAAGTGGTACCGCTCCTCATACACATGACTTTAATACTGAGGGCCAAGAGGAGGTTACGATTACCTTATCTTGGGATAAAAAATCATCAAACAATAATGATTTAGACTTGGCACTATTGACACCTACTGGACGTATAGTAGCCAGTTCCACAGAAGTGTCGGATATCATTAGTGGTCAAGATTGTAAGACGGAGACAGTCTCCAATTACGAGCAGATAAAAATCCCTGTATCTCCGAACACGGTATATACCGTTGAGGTAACGGGACCTGTTCTTCACAGTGACCAAGATTATGAAGTCTGGATAGCCCCCGACGATCCTGAAAAGCGTCCTCCTGAATTTGAAAAACCTGATGAACGAAGGACAGTCCTGGTCCCTGGATACAGCGCGAATGCTATCACAGTTGGTGCTGTGGATAAAACTAATAATATAACTATCTATTCCAGTCAAGGCCCTTCTGATACGGGATTAATTAAACCGGAAGTAGTAGCACCCGGTAACGTTGAGGTGGCAATACCCCCAAACTCGTACGAGCCCAGAATGGGGACGAGTTACGCTGCCCCTCATGTCGCTGGCGTTGCAGCGTTAATTCTTGATGCTGTTGGGAAAAACAGTGCTGATGAGTGGAATTTCAGTCCTGCCGAGGTTAAATCCGCAATAGTGCGTGGCGCAGAACGAGGCAGCCTGATACCCCTAACACCTGATAATACCTACGGTGCAGGGCTCGTCAGAGCGGATAACATCATCTTCGGCGACATCGTGCAGCCGGGCACCACAAAGCGTTTTAGAATTATGCCCGACTTGCTCGCGTCTCAGTATCCGGGTGTCGGTTACTTAAACGCTGAAAACAGGTATCCGAATACGACTAGCTCTCATGTTGATTTCTCTGTTGCAATTTCGTGGGAGGATCCAGAGAATTCAGGTAGTCAGCCTTTAGAATTGAAGCTCTTAAACACGTATTTCAAGCCTATAGTGGGTTCTGCGAACAGTCAGTATATTCAGGGATCGAATTACGTGAAAATCGCTGGTTTCCCTCTTTCCACCAGTCTAAATTCTAAGGATTTCCTTCACCTTGATGTTCATAACCCAAAAGGAAATGCTCCTATCCGTTTTACGGGTGCTTCAACGCAGCCAATATGGTCGATTTATGATATCAATCGTGATGGTAAAGTGGACAAATATGATGTAGAACTCATAGGAGAAATCCTGCAGAGCACAGAACCTTTTGACCCACACGGGTTCAACGCAGCTGCAGATGTCAACGGTGATCGTGATGCCACTGTCGAGGACAAGATGTTAGTAGAGGAAGCCATAGGAGTTGTACCTATCCTGTCTAAAGTTGGACCCACCACTCCAACTACAACCGTTCCGCCCCAAGGTACGTCCGTATTAAATTTACCGGAGGATGCCACAGCGCGTTTCGGTAAAGGTAATATACATCACATCGCATATTCACCGGATGGCACATTGTTCGCAACAGCCGGTAGGGCAGGTGTTTGGCTCTATGATGCGGAGACCTATCAAGCAGTAGGGCTACTCAGAGGGCACAGGTATGGTGTCAGTACCTTAGCGTTCAGTCCGGATGGGAAAACCCTCGCAACCAGTAATTCTTGGTACAGTCCGTACGGTCACACTAACACGGTGCGGTTGTGGGATGTTGCCACAAGAACAGAAAAGAATACGCTCACAACAGGTTCGGTCTATGACGTAGCATTTAGCCGGGATGGGAAAATCCTCGCAACTACCGATGATCGCGACGAGGTACGTTTGTGGGATGTTGACACAGGAACAGAAAAGAATCCCCTTCCAACACGTTCGGTTGACAGGATAGCGTTTAGTCCAGATGGAAAAACAATCGCAACTACCGATGGGGGTGCTCCGCGTTTATGGAGTGTCTCCTTTGGCGTAGAAATGAAAGTCTTTACGGGGTATAACGGGAGCATCCATAGCATAGCGTTTAGCCCGGATGGAAAAACAATCGCAGGCGGTGGCAGCGACAACACGGTGCGGTTGTGGGATGTCAAAACAGGCGAAACCACGCACAGGCTCAGAGGACATACGCGTGAGGTCAGAAGCATAGCGTTCAGTCCGGATGGAAAAACAATCGCAACTGGAAGTAGAGACGACACGGTGCGGTTGTGGGATGTCAAAACAGGCGAAACCAAGCACACCCTTACAGGGCATACGGTTCAGGCATATTCTCACCAATATCCAGAGAACGATACCGTAACGTTTAGTTCGGATGGAAAAACTATCGCAAGTGTGGATTTGGACTTCACAGTGCGGTTGTGGGATGTCGAAACGGGCACACAAAAGAAAACGCTCACAAGGCCTACGCCTGAGGTCCATAGCGTAGCGTTCAGTCCAGATGGGCAGACCCTCGCAAGCGGGGTGATGGACCAGACGGATAAGAACATCACGGTGCGGTTGTGGGATGTTGACACAGGTGCAGAAAAGAAAACCCTCACAGGGCATGTGTATTTGGTCTATGGCGTAGCATTTAGTCCCGATGGAAAAACAATCGCTACTGCAGGTAATGACAACACGGTGCGGTTGTGGGATGCTGCCACAGGTGCAGAAAAGAAAACCCTCATAGAGTATCAGCATTCTGCCTGGAGCGTAGCGTTTAGTCCGGATGGGAAAATACTCGCAAGTGGGAGCGGCGAGGGGCGTTTGTGGGATGTCGAAACAGGCAAAAGCACGCACACACTCCCACATCGCTGGTCTCCTGTCCGAAGCGTAGCGTTCAGTCTGGATGGAAAAACAATCGCAACCGGGGGAATAAAGAGTAGGGGCGGCGAGGTGCATTTGTGGGATGTCGAAACAGGCGAAAACAAGCAAACACCCGCATTGTCTGCCTATAGCGTAGCGTTTAGTCCCGATGGAAAAACAATCGCAGCTGGGGGTGATAGAGGAACTGCGTATTTGTGGAATCTCGTCTTCGATGAAATCAAACACACATTCACAGTTTCTACGGACGCGTACTATAGACCCCCGCCGGTCTATAGCGTAGCGTTCAGTCCGGATGGCAACACGCTCGCTACTGGGGGTGGGACCGCTACTGGGGATGGGACGGTGCGGTTGTGGGATGTCAAAACAGGCGAAAGTAAGCACACACTCACAGGACATACGGCTCCTGTCCGGAGCATAGCGTTCAATTTGGATGGGGACACACTCGCAAGCGGGAGTGAGGACGGCACGGTGCTGCTCTGGGACGTTACACCTTATACGGTAGAGCCACCAGCACCTGAATACCCCCCATGGGACGTAAATCGGGACGGTCAAGTTAACATAGTGGATGTGGTTTCTGTATCACATTACCTCGGAGAACCCGCATCAGCATCTCCACGGGCAGATGTTAACGGTGATGGTATCATTAATATCCTCGACCTGCTCCTTGTCTCAGAACATATTGGGGAGTCAACAGATGCTGCTGCCCCGGCTCGTATTGCAAAGTTAGAAGGTCTTGACCGGACAACCGTTGAAGGGTGGTTAGCACTTGCGCGAATCGAAGACGACGGTTCTTTGATGTTCCAAGAAGGTATAGCGTACCTTGAACGTCTTTTGGCGGTGCTCACGCCGAAAGAGACAGCACTGCTACCGAACTACCCGAACCCGTTCAACCCGGAGACGTGGATACCGTATCAGTTAGCAACGCCTGCGGATGTGACACTGCGTATCTATGGCGTGGATGGTGCAGTCGTGCGTACCTTGGCTTTAGGACATCAACCTGTTGGGATCTATGAAGACAAGAGCCGTGCGGCGTATTGGGATGGCAAGAACGCACAAGGTGAGTCTGTCGCAAGCGGCGTGTATTTCTATACATTGACCGCAGGAGAATTCACTGCGACGCGCAAAATGCTAATCCGCAAGTAACCTATGAAAACTACGACAGCACCGTAGGTTGGGTTGAACGGTATTGAGAAGGTAGATGTTGATAGAACAAAAACACCTGAAAGTCAAGAAACTGCCATATCTATTCAAAAACGTAGTGAAACCCAACTTTACGCTGGCACCACCGCTAATGAAAGAGAAATTAAAAAATGAAAACCGCTCCGACGCTTCACACAGAAAGATTGATCCTACGGTCATTTACGCTTCAGGACGCACCAGATGTGCAACGTTGCGCTGGTGACCGTGAAGTTTCGTCAACCTTAACTTCTGTGCCTTACCCTTATGAAGACGGCATGGCTGAAGAATGGTTTCGTTTCTGTCACGACGCGTTTGAAAAAGGAAAAGGTGTGCACTTCGCGATTGCGCGAATAACCGACAAGTGCTTCATCGGCATCATAGGACTCGAACAACTTGACCGAAAGCATGAGAAAGGCGAGCTCGGTTATTGGCTCGGAAAACCTTATTGGGGCCAGGGGTATGCCACGGAAGCGACACGCGCCGTGGTTGCTTACGGTTTTGAAGTGCTAAAATTGAATCGTATCTATGCTTACTACTACACACGGAACCCTGCTTCGGCACGCGTCCTTGAGAAAATCGGGATGCACACTGAGGGGTGTCTCCGGCAACATGTTAAAAAAGATGGAAACTTTGAGGATGTCATCGCATGCAGTATCCTAAAAACGGACTTTGATTATAATGAAGGAGAAAGATCATGAGAAATACTTATCGGTTAATACTCGGTCTCGGAATTATCGCTTTCACACTGTTATCTCTACAGATAGCAAACACGAAACAAACTACAGTGGGAAAGCCACCTCTCACAGATAACATTCTACGCAGTAAGATAGCGTTTGCGGTGGTGGGTGAAGCAATCGCCAGCAGTTTAAACCTGCACACCCTGTCTGAATCGGACTATTACAAACTGCGAGGTCCTGTGCTGTTAGAACAGCAAACGGATATCCACTTCCAACTCCGAGAAGAGTTCGATAGAATCGTCAACACCGTTGATTTTCGAGCATCGTTGAATACTGGTTCTCCGAGCCAAAATTTGCCAGTAAGACAGGACAATACACCTGTACTCTATCCGAAAGCCGCGGAGATAATCCGTGATTTTATCGCCCGAAGGGACATCCCTGTTATCATTGGGTCTAACGCGCCTATCGGTATAGGTGAAATAGCGGCGATTCGCCGGCTGCAGGGTGAGGTGCGCTATACGTACGAAATTATTAACAGCGCAGCCGTTTCGGTTCCCCTTAAAAACATCGCTGCTTTGATAAAACTGCCGTTTATCACGGAGATATGGCCGGATCGTAAAGGACATTTATCACTTGCTAACAGTATCCCACACATCGGAGCCGATAAGGTTCATAAATCGCCTCCCGATGGACTCGGTGTTACGGGAGCGGGAGTCAAAGTTGCTGTTGTTGACACCGGTATAGCTATCCACTACGAGCTTAACGTTACGGAGACAAGAGGAATAGATTTCCTAAACCTAAAATCAAAAGCACACGGCACCCGTGTAGCTGGTATCATTGGCGCGGCAGATAATCCCAATGACATAACTGGAGTTGCCCCGGGAGTCAGCCTCCTCGATGCTGCTACATCGATCCCCAGGGGCCTTCTTGCTACTGGATGGGATGGAAGAGGGTTCGTTTACAGCGAGACATTGGATGCAATTGAGTGGGCTGTTAAAAATGGAGCTGACGTTATCAATATAAGTCAGGGGTGGGATCCATGGGCGTATGGTCGGAGCGGAACAGATGACATGAGCAAATTAATTGACTCATATTCAGATGAGGGAGCCGTCTTTGTAGTATCTGCCGGCAATGGAAGACAACGGAGGGCAAGCGGAGATTTTAACAACCTGCCCAACAAGGCAAGTAATAACCCGCTTATAAGGTACCATCAGTTTAATAGCGGCCCAGCAACCGATGATACTGGCACAGAAACCGAAATTCGGGTTACCCTGATATGGGAGAATCGATCTTCTAATTCTAATGTTTTTAATGATTTAGACTTAGCGATTCTGGATCCTGGGAACAATAACAAAGAAATCTTTTTTGCACGGAACCACGGTGGATTTGGAGATGCCGCTTGGAGCGGGACTACGAACTATGGAACAGTTTTCGAGCAAGTAGAGGGCACTGTGAATCCAAATAAGACATATATTGTTCGCGTAGAAGGGTATGAAGGTCAAGGGTGGCAAGATTATGAAGTATGGTTGGGTGGCAACGATCTCAAAGAATCTACCTTCAGCATTCCTAGGAGTACTTATACTCAGAAGACGGTCTCCGTCCCTGGATACAGTAAGAATGCTATCACGGTTGGTGCCATAGATGGGTCATCAAATACTATACCTGGTTTTTCTGGTCAGGGTCCGTCTGAACACAATAAGGTTAGTAACACAAATTTAATTAAACCGGAAGTGGTAGCTCCTGGTGTGAATATTGAGTCGACATTCCCCGGAAGCGAGTTTAGGGTAGGATCCGGCACGAGTCTTGCTGCCCCTCATGTCGCTGGCGTTGCAGCGTTAATTCTTGATGCTGTTGGTAAAAATGATAACGGGGAATGGAATTTCAGCCCCGACCAGGTCAAGTCCGCGATAGTGCGTGGGGCAGAAGTGGTTGGGAATATTTCCAATACGCCTAATAATGAATCCGGTGCAGGGCTCGTCAGCGCGGATAACATCATCTTCGGCGGCGATGTGCGACCGGGAGCCACACGGCGTTTTAAAATTACGCCCGGCTTGCTCGGGTATCAGTTTCCGGGTGTTGGTTACTTAAACGCTGAAAACAAGTATCCGGATACGCTTGGTGTTGATTTTGCTGTTGCAATTTCGTGGGAAGACCCTAACAATGATTTAGATTTGAGCGTGGTACATCAAAACGGAAATCAGATCGCGCACACACGTGAAGAGGGACAAAATTACGAAAAAATCAGTGAGCTCTCGTTTAGTCATTCGTTAGGAACTAATGACTTCCTTTTCCTTGATGTTTATAATCCACCAGGCAGCAAGGTTATCCGCTTTACGGGTACTTCAACCCAGCCAATTATTGGGTGGATCCCAGATCCGAATTTAGAAAGAGCAATCCAGCAAGAGATTGGCGACCCGATTAAGAGAGCCAAACTGCGGAATTTGAAGACGCTGTCAGCCGAAGATTCGGGGATAAAAGATCTTACGGGACTTGAGCAGGCATGCAACCTAACAGAGCTCAACCTTAGTTCCAACGATATCTCATACATATCGGCTTTGTCCGGGCTAACAGAACTGAACGTGCTGGATCTTTCCAACAATAATATCTCAGGCTCAGATATATCGGCTTTGTCCGGGCTAACAGAACTGAACGTGCTGGATCTTTCCAACAATAATATCTCAGACTCGGCTATATCGGTTTTGACGAAACCAACACATCTGCTTCAAGCAGTGTCAGGGGTACTAACAGAACTGAACGTGCTGGATCTTTCCGGCAATAATATCTCAGATATATCGGCTTTGTCGAAACTCACAAACTTGTCTCGACTCGATCTTGCTGACAACGAAATCTCGAACACATCAGCTTTGTGGAGACTCACAAAACTGAATGAGCTGGATCTTTCCGGCAATAATATCTCAGACTCGGCTAACAGAATAGGCCTACTAACAAACCTGTCTCAACTGGATCTTTCTGGCAATAATATCTCGGATATATCGACTTTGTCGAAACTCACAAAACTGAAGGAGCTGTGGCTTTTCAGCAATAATATTTCAGATATATCGGCTTTGTCGGAACTCACACAACTGGAGGAGCTGCGGCTTTTTAGCAATAGTATCTCGGATATATCAGTTTTGTCGGAACTCACAGGACTGCGCGTGCTGTATCTTTCCGACAATAATATCTCGGATATATCGGCTTTGTCCGGACTCACACAACTGCGCTATTTGCAACTTTCCCAAAATAGTATCTCGGATCTATCTCCTCTGGTAGAATTGGTAGAATTAGGTTGGCTGAAACATTTGACTATTCGCACCAACCCACTGAGCTATGTCTCGGTGAACACCCACATTCCTGCAATGAAGGATAAAGGCGTTCAAGTCTTCTTTCAGAACCTTACACACGCGGCACTCATGAAAATATCAGGGGACATGCAAGAGGGTGAAGCAGGCACAGCGTTAACAGCCCCGCTTGTCGTGGAAGCATTAGATGCGGACGGTGCCGCAATGACAGACATAGCTGTCACATTTAGCGTCGTTGAAGGCGATGGACACATCAGTGCCACAACGACTACAACGGATGCAAAGGGTAGAGCGCAAACAACACTGACGTTGGGATCAAATCCTGGTCCGAACAAAGTCCGTGTGACAGCCGTTGGGATAATAGCCCGCGTGACCTTTACGGCTACCACGACATCGCCGCCCGAGGTAGAATCGGATCTACCCAATGAGGATAAAAATACAACGAAATGGGGACTCCCCGAAGGTGCTAAAGCGCGTCTCGGCAAAGGTCTAATAAGTGAGGCGGCATATTCGCCAAATAAAAAGCTGCTGGCGGTAGGGACTAATATCGGGGCTTGGCTTTATGATGCGGAGAGTGGTGAACCGTTGTCATTGCTTACAGGGCATAAAAATGCTGTCGAACATGTGGCGTTCAGTCAGGATAACAAGACGCTTGCTACAGGGGGCACTGACAAAACGGTGCGGTTGTGGGATGTTGCCACCGGTACCGAGCTAGCTGTTCTCCAGCATTCTGGGTATTATGGGGTCCATGATCTGGCGTTTAGTCCGGATGGTACCACCCTGGCAGTATCAGACGGCAGCGGGGTGTCCTTGTGGGATGTCACTGATGTTGGCGCACAAGCCACCCTTTCGAGAGAAACGGAAAACCCATTAGCGAAAGAAACAGTTGTTGTTGGTCCAGGAGATGTTTTAGTGTTTAGTCCGGATGGTGGCACCCTTGCTGTGATAAGCGATTATAGTTATCCGTCGATATATTTTGTGGATATGGACACGTTAACTGTGGGCCCGCGCGTGAGGTCAGATAAATCCCTTGACTCGACCATTGCTGCGGCGTTTAGTCCGGGTGGTGGCACCTTAGCAACTGTGGGTACAGATGTGACGTTGTGGGATGTCGCCAGTGCGACTGTGAAAAAGCATATTGACGGCGGCGGCTATGGTGGCCCACTAGCGATAAGTAAGTATGTAGCGTTCAGTCCGGATGGCACGACGCTTGCATTTGACAGGAGAAACCAAGTTTATAGCCCCAGGTCCGGTAGATTTCACGGCACTAATGAACAGGTACACTTTGTGCATTTGTTAGATATTGCGACTGGCACTGTGAAAGCTTCTCTGAAAAACAGACCGACTGGTATAGTGTTACAGAGCGATGCGCATGTGGCATTAGACTTCAATTGGGATGGCACCTTACATGCAGTAGGAACAGGAACTTGGGACGAGGGGGCAGAACCTTGGATCGAGATAGAGAACGCATTGAATGTAAAGATCGACCTCTTTTCACTCACCGGGCACATAGGTGTTCCAGGAGTTGGGATGTTTAGTCCAGATGGTAACATATTCGCAATGACGAATGGTTACGAAACAATATGGTTGTGGGATGTTGCTACCAGCACCCATCGTCACATAATTCTAGAAGAAGTTACCCTAAAAGATATAGATAATGGTTTCCGTATTGGGCATCTGTGGCTCAGTCCGGATAGTACCACCCTTGCAACAGGAGATAAGTTATGGGATGTCGCGACTGGCACGCTGAAAAGTACGCTTCATGGAAGTGTTGAAGGACGGAGAGTTCCTATTGGGACCTATGCGTTCAGTTCGGACAGCACTCATATTCTCCGTGGTTTGGGTTTATATGAGGTCGCGACCGGCACGCTGAAAACTGAGTATAGTGTAGACAATTACTACAATTTATCGCGGGCTAATACATGGTTTGAGAGTTCGTTAAAATCCAGCGGTACAGCATTCAGTCTGAATGGTACGTTCATCGCAGCGATTTCTTTAGATCGTTCAGGGACAATATGGTTGTGGGATGTCCCTACTGATACCCTGATAGCGACTCTCCCGGGGCATCCAAAATACCTCTATAGCTGGCACGTGGAGTTCAGTCCGGATGGCACTATCTTTGTAGCGAAGAATTCTGACGGAGATGCGGTCTTGTGGGATGTTGCCAGCGGCACCGAAATAGGAATTCTTCCGCATTTACATGATATGAGCCAGATTGAGGCATTCAGTCCGGATAGCACCATCCTCGTAACAGAGGACTATGCTGCTCGGTCGATGAACTTTTGGGATACTGAAACCGCCACCCAGCTATATACGATAAGTACCTCTCCTTCCAAAGGTGTTTTTAGTCCGGATGGCACCACCTTTGCTACGATAAAAAACGAGAGCGTGGTGTTGTGGGATGTTGCTACTGGCGGCACCCTGAAAGTTATCCGCACGCCGCATAGAGAACGGATCAATGATTTGGATTTCAGTTCGGATGACACCACCTTAGCAACATCGAGTTCAGATGGCACCGTGCTGTTTTGGGAGATTGAACCCTCACCGCCCTCAAAAACAGAAAATGAAATATCCGCTGCCGATGTCAACGGAGATGGTGAGATCAATATCCAAGATGTCGTTTTGGTATCGTCCAGTCTTGGGCAGACAGGCGAAAACGCTGCCGATGTCAATGGTGATGGCGAGGTCAATATCCAAGACCTCGTCGCCGTCGCTGCAGCAATCGGTGAAGTCGCTGCGGCACCTGCTGCCCTGCGTCAACAAGGCGCAACGCACCTGACACCGGAAGAAGTCCAGCACTGGCTCACACAAGCACAACAAGCAGGCCTCACAGATGCAACTTCCGTAAGAGGTATCCGCTTCCTAAAGCAGCTGCTCGAAGCTTTCACACCCAAAGAGACGGCACTGCTTGCAAACTATCCGAACCCGTTCAACCCAGAGACATGGATACCCTATCAGTTAGCAACCGCTGCGGATGTGAAACTGACAATCTATGACATCCAAGGGCACGTCGTGCGGGATTTAGACTTAGGGCATCAACGCCCAGGCATGTATCAGAGCAAAAGCCGCGCCGCGTATTGGGATGGCAGAAACGCTGTCGGTGAACCCGTCGCAAGCGGCGTGTATTTCTATACGCTCACCGCAGATGACTTTACTGCCACGCGGAAACTCCTAATACGGAAATAAGATATACTCTGTTCAGTCCAAAATTGCAAGTAACTCGGCTCGTAGTAGGGCAATTCTGCGGCGTACGCGAAGAAACACCCCAGCAAAAACCCCAAATGCGAAGTGCATTATTGCCCGTTTCTGCAGACGTGCGATAAATCGCACTACTACGAACGGGATTCCCTCTAACTTTAGTGTGGACAGCCCACTATGAACGAATCCACCTACAACTTAAAGGTGGACAGACGAATAGCCGATTGAAAGCGCGCACTATAAACTGGGCGGTTTCCGAACCGCCTAACCCATTACAAAAAGGAGCATTCTATTATGAAAACGACTTTAGTTTGGACACTGATATTATTTACATTCTCACTTCTCATATTGTCACCGCACGTCGCTTTGGCACAAACACAACGAGGTGAGAGACCTATCGTCCGGATCGTTTATCTCAGTGGCGGTAACCCACAGCCAAATATTGACGCGAAATTGGATACATTGATAAAGGACACACAGCAGTTCTTTGCAGACCAAATGGAAGCACACGGGTTCGAGAGAAAAACATTCTTCTATGAAACCGACGCGCATGGAAAAGCAGTCGTGTATCATGAGCCAAAAACCTTTCCGCGACCTGATTACCTACTCTTGTTGTATGAGAGCAATGAGTTGCTGCCGTTTGCCGGGGCACACGCTTGTGGTATTGCCTGGACTTCTGGAGACGCGATTGGTGGAAACGCAGAGATTCCGAGTCGTTGTTTTGATGTTAACACATTTGCGCATGAGCTTGGGCACCTTTTTGGATTGCCTCACGATTACCGCACATCGGGAACGTGGATGCCATCTGTGTATACGGATGATAAGATGGTTACCTCTTTCGCTGCTGCGCAATGGTTGGATGTCCATCCGGCTTTTAACACCGGTGGATACTTCACCAATAGGAACACAACGATTAAAATGCTGCCCCCCAGCCTTGTGTCTCCCAGCAATGCGATCCGCCTCCGCTTTGAAGTAACCGATCCGGATGGTCTGCATCAAACACAATTAACATCAAGGGCAATTGATAGATTTCCTACACTGCTCGATTATAAGGGATTAAATGGAAGCACAGACAGCACACTTGAATTTATCATCCCAGATCCGACAATTTTCGATGGAAATGCGTTTGACGTAAGCCTTAATGTTATTGATAGGCAGGGGAACATTTTCCTGGGTGAGACGTATGCTACGTATCGGGTTAACACGACCCTTCTGTTGCCACCCTCCGAGGTTTCGTCAGGTTTGGACTCACATCCGGAAGTACGCGTGCAACATAGAATTGGTGAGAGACGTCCGCAGTACACAACATGGGGGTTACCCGAAGGTGCCATAGCGCGTCTGGGTAAAGGTGGCATTAATCAAGTCGCGTATTCACCGGACGGCAGACGTTTGGCAGTTGCGAATTCTGCCGGTATTCTGCTCTATGATACACAAACTTATCAAGAAGTTTCTTTTTTTACTGACACTGGCCACGGCAGTGTGGGCTATAGTGTCGCGTTTAGTCCGGATGGGCAGCTCCTTGCAAGCGCGGACTATAACTCCATCAGTCTATGGAGTGTTGAGACGGGACAACGCCTTCGGACCCTCACCGTGCCTGACCTAATAGCCACGTATGTCGCCTTCAGTCCAGATGGCAAAACCCTCGCAAGCACCGGAAGTGACATCCATCTGTGGGATGTAGACACTGGACATCTCCTCCATACCTTTGTGCGGAAACTGGGCGGTGTTAGCAATCTTCTCCAAGGTGTTAATCTTTATCAGGTTGTATTTAGTCCAGATGGGCAGACCCTCGCAAGTACGACAATTCATCCGTACGACCTCCAATTATGGGATGTTGAAACCGGGGATCTCCTTCACACACTTGAACATGAAAATTACTGCAAGGATGTCGCCTTCAGTCCGGATGGAAAGATGATCGCAAGCGCGCTTGGAGGTTCAATAGGGAATACCTTACATTTTTGGGATGTTGAAACCGGACAACGCCTCCGCACCTTCACCAAACATGGATATAAGATCAACAGTATCGCCTTCAGTCCGGATGGACAGACGCTCGCTATTGGAAGTGCTTATACTATACGTGGAAATGATGGTGGCGATCTCACTTTATGGGATCTTGACACCGGAACGCTCCTTCACACACTTGTCGGGCATAGTTATTATATCATTGATGTCGCCTTCAGTCCGGATGGACAGACGCTCACAAGCGCGAGTGGAGAAGGCACCTTACGTTTTTGGAATGTTGAGACCGGGCAACTCCTCCACACCTTCGACGACTATACAAATAATATCAATGATGTCGCCTTTAGTCCGGATGGACGGATACTCGCAACCGTGAGTGGAGACAGAGACGGTCACGCCGGCACTGCCCCCACTATCCATTTATGGAGTATTGGCACACGCAGCATCCTCTATACGATGACAGGCCACTCTTTTTCTTCTGTCGCTTTCAGTCCGGATGGACAGATGTTGGCAAGTGGCAGTCACGACGGTACTATCGGTTTATGGGACATCAACACAGGCAAACTGCTCCGCACACTTACAGGGCATGGCCTCACTGTCGCTAAAATATTGTTTTCTCCGGACGGACAGATACTCGCAAGTGGCAGTCACGACGGTGCTATCGGTTTATGGGACATCAACACAGGCAGACTTCTCCGCGCACTCCAACATACCCTTCCTGTAGTTGATATAAGTTTTAGTCTTGATGGGCAGATGCTCGCAAGCGTAAGTTCTCAAACCCACTCCAATGTTGACAACATCATTTTATGGGATGTTGACACGGGCAACCGTCTTGATCCTGCCATGGGTATGGGTTCGTACTGGAAGATGGACCTCAGTCCTGATGGTAAAACACTCGCTGCCTCAGGAGGCGGTAGAGTCCACTTGTGGGATGTTGAGACGCGCAGCATCCGCCACACCTTCAGGGAGCGGGCCTACGATGTAGCCTTCAGTCCCGATAGTAAAACACTCGCTGCCGTGGTATTTCCTGACCTGTTCGAGGGAGGGCTGCCTTACATCCAGTTCTGGGATGTTGAGACGCGCAGCAGCCTCCGCACACTCGCAGGGCATAACTTCGGGCACGGATTTCACGGGGGTGCGTCCATTTCCTTCAGTCCGGATGGACAGACGCTTGCAAGCGCAGGTCTTGACAACACCGTACTGCTGTGGGATCTTGCTCCCACGCCACCAGAACCAGCGCGCGTCACAGCCGATGTCAATGGCGATGGTGAAGTCAACATCCAAGACCTTGTCGCCGTCGCTGCAGCAATCGGGCAAGTTGGCGAAAACGATGCGGATGTCAACGGTGATGGCGAGGTCAATATCCAAGACCTCGTCGCCGCCGCTGCCGCACTCGGAGAAGTCGCAGCGGCACCTGCTGCCCTACGGCAACAAGGCGCAACGCACCTCACACAAGAAAAAGTGCAGCACTGGCTCACACAGGCACAACAAGCAGACCTCACTGATGCAACTTCCGTAAGAGGGATCCGCTACCTTGAGCAGCTGCTGTTAGCATTCACACCCAAAGAGACGGCACTACTACCCAACTACCCGAACCCGTTCAACCCAGAGACGTGGATACCGTATCAGTTAGCAACCCCTGCGGATGTGACACTGAAGATATACGACATCCAAGGGCGCGTCGTGCGGGATTTGGATTTAGGACATCAACGCGCAGGCATATATCAGAGCAAAAGCCGCGCCGCGTATTGGGACGGCAGGAATGCAGTCGGTGAACCCGTCGCAAGTGGTGTCTATTTCTATACATTGTCCACGGAGTCCACACGCGACTCCGTTACCGCAGGCGATTTCTCCGCAACACGGAAAATGTTGATACGGAAGTGAACCGCGAAAGATTGACATTTTCCTATATCTGTTATTTGGAAAAAGGAGCATTTATTATCCAAAAGTGTTGGCATCCTTACAATAACCGGTAAAATGCCAACACGCTGGGCTGATTTGAAAGGAGTTTCCCCATGAAATGCCAACGTTTATTTTTCATAGCAATTGTTTTATTAAGTTTGTGGTTCCCGGGCTTCGCACAAGCACAACAAGACAAAGCACCTATCGTCCGCCTCATCTACTACGTTCCCAGTGATCGAGAGCCGCAACCCGACATTGACGCAAAACTGGACACATTGATAAGGGATACACAGCAGTTCTTCGCTGATCAGATGGAAGCACACGGATTCGGCAGAAAAACCTTTCGTTATGAAACTGATGCAGCCGGTAAGGCGGTCGTGCATCACCTCAAGAGTAAATTCCCCGCCTTAGCACGGGAGCATTCGCTAGAGATAAACGCACGTTTTAGCGATTTTCGAGATTATATTTCTCTTGTGGCCTTAGAGTCCGACTTAAATTTTGGGCATCCCTCAGGTCGTAATGTGTGCGGTTTGGCCCATCCAGGAAGGTCAACAAGGGGGGGCATTGAAACAAGGCATCAAAGCGCTTACATAAATAACAGATGTTTTAATGTTATGGTTTTCGCGCATGAACTCGGACACCTCTTTGGGCTCGCTCACGATTGGCGTACCACGGGGAAGTGGATTCCGTCTGAATGGACACGGGATCCAATGGTTACCTCTTTCTGTGCAGCAGAATGGTTAGATGGCCATCCTGCCTTTAACACGGATAAACCCTTTGATAATATGTCAATTGTCAATACAACAGTTAAAATGCTGCCACCGAGCCTCACAACCTCCGGTGAGGCTATCCGCCTCGGTTTTGAGGTAAGCGATCCGGATGGACTCCATCAAATCCAGTTAAAAATGCAATACAATGCGGAAATTTCGATATTGGATTTTAAAGGAGTGAAAGGAGTCACAGACAGTACCGTTGAATGGATTACCACCGAATTACCTATGGAAAAAGTGTCTTTAAGTCTTGATAGTATTGATATGAAAGGATACATCTCAAATAATGGTCCTTATCCGATAAATGCTTCCCTCCTATTACTAGCCTCCGAGGATCCACATTCGGAAGTAGCAGTACGACGTGAGATCGGTATACCGACCTCAGTGCACGCAACAAGGTTGAGTTTACCTGAAAATGCTAAAGTGCGCCTGGGTAAAGGCGCGGTAATAGACCTCGCATATTCACCCGATGGTACACGTCTGGCAGTGGCGAGTACTGTCGGTATTTGGCTCTACAATGCGCAAACTTACCAAGAACTCGCCCTCTTCACGGGGCATACCGATTATGTCAATAGCGTTGCGTTTAGTCCCGATGGACAGACACTCGCAAGTGGAAGTAAAGACAGAAGCATCCGTTTGTGGGATATTAGCACGGGCAAACTCCTTCACACCCTTACACTGGATATCCGTGCCGCTGTTGAAAGTGTTGCGTTTAGTCCCGATGGAAAGAAACTCGCAAGCGCGGAATATGGCAGACTTCATTTGTGGGATGTTAGCACCGCAAACCTGCTCCACACCTTCATAGACCTGAAAAGTAGTGGGAGCGATATTATACCGCTCGCGCATGCGAGCGTTGCATTTAGTCCCGATGGACAAACACTCGCAAGCATGATGGGTGGCGACAACTACATGCGCGTATGGGATGTCGAGACGGGCACCCTCCTCCACGAATTCACAGGCGACACGGAAAGTGTGGCGTTCAGTCCGAATGGAAAGATGCTCGCAAGCCCAAGCGGAGAAAGCATCCGTTTGTGGAATGTTGAGAATGGCGAACATCTTCAAACCCTTACCGGGCATAACGGTTTTGTCTTTAGGGTCGCCTTCAGTCCAGATGGACAGATGCTCGCAAGCGGATATTTTGCCCGTGGAAATGATGATGGTGGCCCCATCATTTTATGGGATGTTCAGACCGGTAAACCGCTTCATACGCTCATAGGGCATACGTATTATATCACGAGTGTCGCCTTCAGCCCAGATGGACAAACACTCGCAAGTGGGAGTGGAGACGGAACCCTCCGTTTTTGGGATGTTACAACAGGTACCCTCCTCCACACAAGCACCGAGCATATATTTAATATCCATCAAGTGGCTCTCAGTCCAGATGGACAGATGTTAGCGAGCGCGAGTGGCCATCCTGACAGAGGAAGTAAGCCTGCTATCCATTTATGGGATGTTGGGACAGGGCAGCTCCGCTACGAGCTCACCGGGCATCCGTTCAAGAGTATCGCGTTCAGTCCGGATGGACAGATACTCGCAAGCGGAAGTTTTGAAGGGGTGATCGGTTTATGGGATATTCGCACAGGCAGACACCTCCGCACGCTCCTCGGGCCTGCAAATGCGATTACAGTCCATCATGTTGTGTTCAGTCCGGATGGACAGATACTCGCAAGCGCGTATCAGGGCAGTTCTAACTATATCGATTTATGGGATGTTGGAACAGGTAGTCTCCTTCATCGTTTTATTATAGCATCTGGGGCCTTCCCATTTGGGGCCTTCCCTAATATCACCTTCAGTCCAGATGGGAAAATGATCGCAAATGGGGGCGGTAAAGGCACCGTGCAACTGTGGGATGTCAACACAGCAACTGAAATAACAACACTCATTCCAGATATGAATTGGCGCAATAGCAGCGATTGGCGCAATAGCATAGCGTTCAGTCCAGATGGACAAACACTGGTAAGCATGTATTGGAACGATTGGGACACTCAAGGTGAGAGTATTTTCTGGAATGTAGACACAGGCAAACGCTTTCACACCTTCACAGAACCTCTATTCATAAATGCCGCATTCAGCCCAGATGGACATACACTTGTAGGCGCGGCTTGGGACAGAGAGATCGGTTTATACAGCGCGGCTTATGATGTAAGTACAGGCAGCCATTCCCGCCTCTACACCCTCACCCTGGGGGGTAGGAACAAATTCACATTCAGGGACAGAATCCTCAGGTACAGAGTCACACTCAGTCAGGATATCAAAACACTCGCGAGTTGGGATTACACTGATACGGTGTTGTTATGGGATACCATGCTGACACCCACGGCCTCCGAAGAAACCCGAGCAGCAGATGTCAACGGTGATGGTGAAGTCAACATCCAAGACCTCGTCGTCGTCGCCGCAGCATTGGGGCAAGCCGGTGAAAATGATGCGGATGTCAACAGAGACGGTGAAGTCAACATCCAAGACCTTGTCGCCGTCGCTGCCGCGCTCGGAGAAGTCGCAGCGGCACCTGCTGTCTTGCGTCAACAGGGCGCGGTACACCTAACACAGGAAGAAGTGCAGCACTATCTCACACAGGCACAACAAGCAGACCTCACAGATGCAACTTCCGTCCGAGGGATCCGCTTCCTGGAGCAGCTGCTATCAGCATTCACGCCAAAAGAGACAGCACTGCTACCGAACTATCCGAACCCCTTCAACCCGGAGACGTGGATACCGTACCAACTCTCTGAACCCGCGGCGGTGAGACTAATCATCTACGACATCCAAGGGCGCGTCGTGCGGGATTTGGATTTAGGGCATCAACGCCCAGGGATGTATCAGAGTCGGGCGCGTGCCGCGTATTGGGACGGCAGAAACGCGCAAGGCGAGTCTGTCGCAAGCGGCGTGTATTTCTATACATTGTCCACGGAGTCCACACGCGACTCCGTTACCGCAGGCGATTTCTCCGCTACGCGCAAGATGTTGATACGAAAGTGACTTTCTCTATTGCCATAGGGGTAGGTCTTCGTGCCTGCCCCTGTTTCACCCTATATCTTTTCTCGTATTTGGAGGGTAGACAGACGGTTTGATAAAATATCTTACATCCAACTTTCTCTACAAAACCGATGCTAATTCCTACAAAACTTTTGTAAATTTTTACAAAAGTTATGCTGGAATCGTCGTCTTTCCACCTAATATTGGCAAAATTGGCCCGGCATGAATCTTGCTAAATAAATATTAAGAAGCAAATTTTAGGCTTTTCAGAAGGATGGAAGAAACAACGTGTCCACTATCTTCCAATCCTCCAACTTATCTGAAGAAAAAAACATAAGACCTTATGATCGCCGGAAGGAGACCGATGAAAAAGGAGAATTTCACGATGAAAACGAAAACAACATTGACGTTTTTTGTCCTGTTCAGTTTTCTTTCTCTAAACGCTTTTGCTCAAGTCCGATTGAAAGAGACTCCAGAAGTCTTAAGACATTCCACATTAAACCTTTTCGCATTAAGTCCAGATGGTAAAACCCTGGCAGGTTCTAATTTCAAGGAAGATATATATTTGTGGGATACCGCTACCGGATTAAAAAAAGATGTTTTCATAAGCGAGTTCCGCATAGGTGCCGGTGCCGTTCTTACTTTTAGTCCTGATAGCACACTACTTGCAAGTGGTTCTGAACAGAGTAGGGTGACTTTGTGGGATGTCGCTACCGGAAAAGCAAAATTCGTACTCGAACATGTTGGGGCAAACACGATCTCAAGTATATCTTTCAGTCCAGACGGAACCACGTTGGCAAGTTGTGCTGCTGGAAGATGGGGAACATCTTCTGCGTTTATATATTTATGGGATGTTGAAACGGGAAAGAAGAAATCTGAAATCGAAGTACCTGATTTCCCTACGTGTAGTACATTTAGTCCAGATGGAACTACCTTGGCGATTGGGACTGCAGGATTTAGAGAAAAAGCCGTTAATTTATTTTTATGGGATATCCACGAAAACCTCGAAATAGCTAAACTCGAAATAGTTACACCTACGCCTCCTTGGGGTGTTGACTATGTAAAGTTCAGTCCAGATGGAACTGCTTTGGCAGCTGGTATTGGAGACAGCCTTCTAATAACGTTATGGGATGTCGTTACAAGAAAAGAAACAGGTCGTCTATTCGGGTATTATGGTCGGGCGTGGAATGCCCCTTTTGCGTTTAGCCTAGACGGTATGATACTGGCAGGTACTGGTGCTACTACTGGCACTAATGCTGTTGGTCATACTTTTGTTAATGTGGATGGACTTTATTTATGGAATGTTTTCAACGAGACAAGCAAAAAAATCTCTGAACCCTCTATGTTTGCTGGGGTGAGTCCAGACGGCATATTCTATGCTGTTGAAGATCAAAGAGAGGTAATAGATGGAGATTGGGTAGCTAGTCAATACTTCCTATGGGCTATATCGCCTGAAGGCGTTTCTATGGAAGTCACCGCCCACGGCAAGTTAACGACAAGTTGGGGGCAAATCAAGCAGGAGCAATAGCCTGATATAGGACAGGCCCAATTCCTTTGTAAGTGGTGTCTATGTCTATACGCTCACCGCAGGCGAATTTTCTGCGACGCGGAAACTCCTAATACGGAAATAGGATAGCCGATTGAAAGCGCGCACTATAAGTTGAGCGGTTTCCGAACCGCCTAACCCATTACAAAAAGGAGTATTTTATCATGAAAACGAGTTGGGTTTGGACACTGATATTGTTTACATTATCACTTTTTATAGTATTACCGCACACTGCTGCCGGAAATCCTACAAAATTGGGGCTACCGGAAGGCACGGTAGCCCGGCTGGGCATGGGCGGAATTAACGACATAAAGTATTCGCCGGATGGCAAACAGTTAGCCGTTGCCAGTAGTGTTGGGGTTTGGATCTACGATGCACAGACAGGCGAAGTCATCAACTTGATCACTTCCACTGACAGGATAGTTGGAGGGGAGCCAGAGCCACAAGTAAGCCCTATCAATCGCATTTCATTCAGCCCAGATGGGCAGCTACTGGCGATTGGCACGCAAGGCAACAACGTCCGGATATGGGATGTTAAACTCGGTAGATACCGCCACACTTATTGGGTATCGGGGCTTCAAAGCCTTTCATTCAACCCGGATGGGGACATTTTGGCGAGCGGCGGCACTGAGATTTTGTTATGGGATCCGGAAACAGGGAAAAGGATACCCCACCAGCACTTCTCTATAGCACTAACGGCTTTTAGCCGTATCAATAGCGTGGTATTCAGCCCGGATGGACAGACACTCGCGAGTGCAGATGATAACCAGACCGTGCATTTATGGAATGCGAAAACCGGTGGCGACCCCCTCCACACACTCACAGAGCATACGGATAAAGTGCTGAGCGTCGCGTTTAGTCCGGATAGACAGGCACTCGCGAGTGCAAGTGAGGACGAGACCGCGCGTTTATGGAATACGACAACCGGTGAACTCATCCACACATTCAGTGCTTACTCGGCTCAGCAGTGCGTTGCGTTCAGTCCGGATGGAAGCATTTTGGCGATTGGAGGAGGGGGAAGTATTTATTTATGGGACGTGGAGACAACTAAGAGACTCCACATCCTCTCGGGGTATAGGGGGGACGTAACAGGTGTCTCATTTAGTCCGGACGGTCAAACGCTTGCTGGGGGCTCTGATGCGGGTGTCCTCCGTCTGTGGGATGTGCAAACGGGTGAACCTCGCCCTATAATCACCGAACACATCAGTAGCGTCGAGGGAATCTCATTTAGTCCGGATGGACAGACACTCGCAATTCGGGATAGGATAAGCAACATTCATTTATGGAATGCAAGAACCGAGGAACTGTACCACACACCACTTATTAGCGATAGTATGGCGTTCAGTCCAGATGGTCAGGTATTGGCAAGCCAATCGCATAACACTATCGATTTATGGGATTTACAAACCGAGGCACTTCTTCATACCATAACAAAAGATGGAATCAGCAGAGGGGTCTCGTTTAGTTCTGATAGTCAGATGCTCGCAGCTATAGATGCGAATGGTGTCGTACTGCTTTGGGATGCAAAGACAAAGACGCTTCTCCATACCCTCATTGCAGCAAGGACAAGTCGCATCTCGTTTAGCCCAGATAGTCAGATGATCGCAGGGACAAGTCGGACTGATGTCCACTTATGGGACACAAAAACAGGCGATATACTTCAGGCGTTTACAGGAGAAAGAACGATAGATAGCATCTCGTTCAGCCCAGATAGTCAGATGATCGCAATTGCAAGTCGGACTGATGTCCATTTACAGGATACAAAAACAGGCGATATACTCCATACACTCACAGGACATAGAGGTACGGTCTGGGAGGTCTCGTTCAGTCCAGATGGGAAAACGTTGGCAGTTGGCGGATTAGGATCCGTTAGTTTATGGGATGTGAAAACTGGAGAAATTATCCGCACCCTCACAGAACGTGGAGCCTATAGCGTGGCGTTCAGTCCAGATGGGAAAACCCTGGCATGCGACAGGTCTAATACCGTTCATTTATGGGATACGGAGACGGGGGAACTTCTACAAGCACTTAATGGGCATACGGATTCTGTCGTGAGTGTGGCGTTCAGTCCGCAGGGTCGAACGCTCGCAAGTCTAAGTTCGGATGGCACGGTACTGCTCTGGGAGATCATACCCAGCCCCGCAGAACCTGACAGTATCGCACCCCCTAACGATGTCAGCGATACCGTGGATATTTCTGGATATACGACAACAGCGAGTTTGCCTGAAGGTGCTAAAACGCGTATCGGTAAGGGAACACTGCTTGATATGCAATATACGCCAGATGGTAAGTATCTGAAAGTCACGTCCAGTATAGGTCAATGGATATACGATGCTGAGACGTATCAAGAATTGGGGATGCAAGCCTTCCCTAAGCCTATAATTGGTGAAAGAACGGCAACGGATATCACCAAATACGTTGTGATCAGTCCGGACGGCACCACCGGCGCGCGTCAAACTGAGAACCGCCGCCTTATCCATCTCTGGAATGTGGAGACAGATACACCCTTACACACGATTACTGGAAATCCAAATTTAAGGGATCATCTTTTATCATTCAGCCCGGATGGCAAAAAATTAGTGATCGGAAATGGTACTGCAGCCTATCTTTGGGATGTAGCGACAGGCAGCCTCCTGCACACCTTCGCGGAGACCTATTCCCAAAGTTACTATAGCAAAAACTACTGTTTCAGCCCGGATGGTACGATGCTTGCATTGGGGAACCCCTTTCATATCCGTCTTTGGGATGTAGAACGCGGGAACCTCCTGCACACCTTTGTGAAACGTGTGAACTATCGCCATAGTATCGCATTCAGCCCAGATGGCAAAACGCTCGCAACTGGCGTGACCGATGGCAACCTTGGTGACATGATCCATGTATGGGATGTAGAAACAGGGACATTCCTACGGAACCTCAATAAAAGAGAACGCACCGATGGAGGCGGCGCGATCTATAGCCTCGCGTTTAGTTCGGATGGCAGAACCGTAGCAGGCGGACAGAATGATGGGAAGATCTCTCTCTGGTCGGTTGGGACAGGGGCATTCCTGCGCGCAACCCCTGCGGTTGCGAATGCTATAGGTTCACATCCTATTCTTAACCTCGCGTTTAGTTCGGATGGCGAAACCCTGGCAGCTGGCGTGGAAGATGGCACGCTCCGTCTGTGGGATGTAAAGACTGCTGCTCACCTTGACACGATCAGCTATATGCCTTCAAACATTTTGAGTATTGCGTTCAGCCCAGATGGGCAAACGTTGGCAATTGGGACCGGTTACAACGCGGGTGCCATCAGTCTATGGGATACAGCGTCCAGCACACTTCTGCACTCGTTTAGAGCGGATACATCTACAGTTCATAGTGTTGTTTTCAGCCCGGATGGCAAAACATTGGTGACTGGTGGAGGGGATAACCACCTCCGCCTGTGGGATGTGGAGACAGGGCACCTTTTGCAATCTTTCCCACCCCAACTTTTTAATAACCAAGCGATAAATAAAATCCATAACCTCTCATTCAGTCCGGATGGTAAGACGTTGGCGATTGTACAGGACGAGTTTATCGACCTGCGGGATATGGAAACAGACACGATTCGGTGTCGAATCGGTTTCCCGAAAGTTGGCATTTCAGATAGACGCGTTGCGTTCAGCCCGGATGGCAAAACATTGGTGACTGGGCATTTTGGACATCCTCAGGATATACTCCGTTTCTTTGATGTAGAGGGGGGATGTTCGTTCCTGGGCGGACATCAGGGTCTCCTTTCCGGTAATCGGTTCAAGGAAATAACCTTTAGCCCAGCAGATAGAAAAAGGTTGATGGTCTTGACTGAGGAAGGGTTAGAGATATTGAGTGTGGAAGATATAACTCGCCCCATTCACCTTACCCGCTTCGACGTTCGGGGCGTAGGCGCGTTCAGCCCAGATGGTAAGATGCTGGCAACTGGCTTACCAGCGTTGGTATCTGGGGGTCTTGAAGATAGCAGCCTATATGTATGGAATGTTAACACCAGAGAACGCATCAAAACATTTGAAGGCGGTCCGGTACGGTCCCTTGTGTTCAGCCCAGATAGTACAAAGTTGGCAAGTGAAGGCGGCGATGGCACAGTGCTGTTGTGGGCACTTGCACCACCTACAGAACCAGAGCCCGAAAGCCTTACAGCCGATGTCAATTTACCACCACACGCCGCTGCGGTAGATACAACGAAACGGGGACTACCCGATGGTGCGAAGGTACGTCTGGGTAAAGGGAGTATATATGAAATCGCGCATTCACCCAATGGCAGCAAGTTTGCGGTGGCGAGTTCTATCGGTGTGTGGCTATATGACGCAGAAAACGGAGAAGAACTTGACCTGCTTTCTGGGCATATGGATTGGGTCTCAAGCGTGGCGTTTAGTCCCGATGGCAAGACACTGGCAAGTGGGGGCGCAAGTGGGGGCGACTCCGTCATCCGGCTGTGGAACGCCCACACGGGGGAACACATCCGCACCCTCAAAGGGGATCCGGCGAATATCCGCAGCGTGGCGTTTAGTCCTGATGGCAAGACTCTCGCAAGTGGGGGCGACTCCGTCATCCGGCTGTGGAACGCCCACACGGGGGAACACATCCGCACCCTCAAAGGAGGGGATAGGGGGACCGTCTCAAGCGTGTCGTTTAGTCCCGATGGCAAGACTCTCGCAAGTGGGGGCGTCGACGACTCCATTCGGTTGTGGAACGCCCACACGGGCGAACACATCCGCACCCTCGAAGGGCATACGGGGACCGTCTCAAGCGTGGCGTTTAGTCCCGATGGCAAGACCATCGCAAGTCGGGGCTACTTCACCATCCGGCTGTGGAACGCCCACACGGGGGAACACATCCGCACCCTCAAAGGGGATATTGCGATCTACGTTGGAGGCTTCAGCGTGGCGTTTAGTCCCGATGGCAAGACTCTCACAAGTGGGGGTTACGAATCCATCTATCTGTGGAACGCCCACACGGGCGAACACATCCGCACCCTCGAAGGGTATACGCTCGGTGTCAATAGCGTGGCGTTTAGTCCCGATGGCAAGACTCTCGCAAGTGGGAGTAGGGACCGCAGCATCCGGCTGTGGAACGCCCACACGGGCGAACACATCCGCACCCTCGAAGGGCATGCGGATTGGGTCTTCAGCGTGGCGTTTAGTCCCGATGGCAAGACTCTCGCAAGTGGGAGTAGGGACCGCAGCATCCGGCTGTGGAACGCCCACACGGGCGAACACATCCGCACCCTCGAAGGGCATACGGGGACCGTCTCAAGCGTGGCGTTTAGTCCCAATGGCAAGACTCTCGTAAGTGGGAGTGACGACACCACCATCTATCTGTGGAACGCCCACACGGGCGAACACATCCGCACCCTCGAAGGGCATACGGGGACCGTCTCAAGCGTGGCGTTTAGTCCCAATGGCAAGACTCTCGTAAGTGGGAGTGACGACACCACCATCTATCTGTGGAACGCCCACACGGGCGAACACATCCGCACCCTCGAAGGGCATACGGGTGGGGGGTTCCTCGATTGGGTCTTCAGCGTGGCGTTTAGTCCCGATGGC
This sequence comes from Candidatus Poribacteria bacterium, assembly GCA_965200345.1. GTDB lineage: Bacteria > Poribacteria > WGA-4E > WGA-4E > WGA-3G > WGA-3G. Next base: position 5,598,342 of record OZ241378.1, on the reverse strand, counting down.
AAGACTATCGCAAATGGGGACGATTACACCATCCATCTGTGGAACGCCCACACGGGGGAACACATCCGCACCCTCGAAGCGGATATGGGTCAGGTCGAAATCGTGTTGTTTAGTCCCGATGGCAAGACTATCGCAAGTGGGGTCGGCTCCACCATCCAGCTGTGGAACGTCCACACGGGGGAACACATCCGCACCCTCAAAGGGCATACGAATTGGGTCTCAAGCGTGTCGTTTAGTCCCGATGGTAATACCATCGCAAGTGGGGGTAGCGACGGGACTGTGCTGCTGTGGAACCTCGCCCCCGCTGAAGATGCTGATGAAGCGGCAGCAGGGGCTGCCCCAGATGTCAATAGGGACGGGGAGGTTAATATTCAAGACCTCGTCGCCGTCGCTGCAGCATTGGGGCAAACCGGCGAAAACGATGCCGATGTCAACGGTGACGGTGAAGTCAACATCCAAGACCTCGTCGCTGTCGCTGCAGCACTCGGAGAAGTCGCTGCCGCCCCTGCTGCCCTGCGGCAACAAGGGGCAGCGCACCTCACACAAGAAGAAGTGCAGCACTGGCTCACACAGGCACAACAAGCAGACCTCACTGATGCAACTTCCGTAAGAGGTATCCGCTACCTTGAGCAGCTGCTCGCAGCATTCACACCCAAAGAGACGGCACTACTACCGAACTACCCAAACCCGTTCAACCCAGAGACGTGGATACCGTATCAGTTAGCAACCCCCGCGGATGTAACACTAAAGATATACGACATCCAAGGGCGCGTCGTGCGGGATTTAGACTTAGGGCATCAACGCCCAGGCATGTATCACAGTCGGAGCCGCGCAGCCTATTGGGACGGCAGAAACGCTGTCGGTGAATCTGTCGCAAGCGGCGTGTATTTTTATACATTGACCGCAGGCGAATTCACTGCTACGCGGAAACTCTTGATACAGAAGTAGGATAGCCGATTGAAAGCGCGCACGATAGGTTGGGCGGTTTCCGAACCGCCCAACCCATGCCAAAAAGGAGTATTTTATCATGAAAACGAGTTTAGTTTGGACACTGATACTGTTCGCATTTTCACTTTTCATACTATTACCGCACACCGATGCGGTAGATACAACGAAATGGAGGCTACCCGAAGGTGCAAAACTCCGTATCGGCAAGGGCCATATTTACCACATTGCCTATTCTTCTGATGGTACAAAGTTAGCAGTCCAGAGCAGTATCGGTGTTTGGCTTTACGACGCGGAGACAGGTGAAGCACTTGACCTACTCACACCGGACGAGCGGGTGCCCAGTAGCGTGGCGTTCAGTCCAAATGCCCCCATTCTTGCATTGGGGATTGAGCGAGAAATCCGTTTATTGGATGTCGAGACGGGTAGCCTCCTGCGAACCCTCACTGGGCATACAAAGCAGGTTGATGATAGCGTAACGTTCAGCCCAGATGGAACCACGCTCGCTTCGGGGAGTTATGATGGAACTATCCGTGTGTGGGATGTGAACACAGGCAAAGCACTTGCCCTGCTCAGCGGGTATAGGGCTCTCGTCCCTAAAATCCATGGCGGCCGGTTAGCGTTCAGCCCAGATGGAACTATGATCGCTTCGGGGATTGGTCATGGACCCATCCGCGTGTGGGATGCCGAGACGGGTAGCCTCCTGCGAACCCTCACCGGACATACGAGTTCGGTCGGGAGCGTAACGTTCAGCCCAAATGGAACCACTCTTGTATCGGGGAGTTCTGATGACACTGTCCGTGTATGGGATGCCGAGACCGGTAGCCTTCTGCGAACCCTCACTGGGCACACGAGTTCGGTCGTGGGCGTAGCGTTTAGTCCCGATGGCAATATAATCGCATCCGCGAGTGATAATGCTGCTGTCCGTCTATGGGATGCTGAGACGGGCGAAGTCGTCTGGCTGCCACACGCCTGGAGTTATGTGAACTTTTTCAACGTTCCTGAGGGGTTTGCCTATGGCGTAACGTTCAGTCCGGATGGAGGCACGCTCGCAATCCGAGGGTGGTACAGCACTATCCATCTGTGGGATATGGATACGGGGAGTCTGGAAACCAGTTCCATCCATATCTCTAAAGGACGTTTTATCAGAATCATACCGGATGCGGATAGTAGCCCGCGAACGCTCATAGACCATAGCCCAGTGAGTGGAAAAGAAATAGTATTCAGTCCGGATGGAACTATTCTTGCAGCATCAGGAGAGTCTCTTGCAGAATCAGGAGGGTGGGGAGGAACTATCGTTCTGCGAGATACTAAGACCGGTAACTCCCTACGAACCTTTACACTACCCACCACTGTCGAGACCATGGCATTCAGTCCGGATGGAACCGTTCTTGCATTAGGGAGTAGAGGTGATGGTACCCTCTATCTGTGGGACCTAGAAACAGATGAACTGCAAACCTTAGGAAAACATGAACATTACATCAAGAGCGTAGCATTCAGTCCGGACGGAACTCTGATCGCTTCAGCGGGTTATCATGATCACTCCGTCCATCTGTGGGACGTGAAGACAGGAAGCCTCCTGCACACCCTCAGAGTGGATTACCTTCTAGGCTCTAAGAGCGTAGCATTCAGTCCGGATAGCACTATGATCGCTTCGACGGATGATGAAGATACCGTTCTGTGGGATGTGAAGACGGGCCAATCTCTGAGAAGATTCACGGGGCATAGTCATCTTGTTAAGAGCGTAGCATTCAGTCCGGATGGCAACACACTCGCTACAGGAAGTGTGGATAGTACCGCCCGTGTGTGGGATGTACAAACAGGAAAAGAACTTGCTCTGCTCACAGGCTCAGGAAATACGTATGCTGGATTTGGCGTATTGGTAGCATTCAGTCCGGATGGCGACTTTCTCGCTACGGGAGGGGAACACGACGATAGCATCCATCTGTGGTATGTCGGGATGTGGAATAAGTTCAAAACCTTCAAAGGTGCGGGGCACGTCCGTGATATAGCATTCAGTCCCGATGGTAGCACCCTCGCTACGATCAAAGATGCGGATTCCGTTATTATTTTTTGGGAGGTTGTGCCAACACCGACTCCGGATGCTGATGAGTCCCCACAATTATCAGAGGATGTTAACGGCGATGGTGAAGTCAACATCCAAGACCTCGTCGCCGTCGCCGCAGCAATTGGGCAAACCGGCGAAAACGATGCCGATGTCAACGGAGACGGTGAAGTCAACATCCGAGACCTCGTCGCCGTCGCTGCGGCATTGGGTGAAGTCGCTGCGGCACCTACTGCCCTACGTCAACAAGGCGCAGCGCACCTGACACCGGAAAACGTGCAGCACTGGCTCACACAGGCACAACAGGCAAACCTTACAGATGCAACTTACGTAAGAGGGATCCGCTTCCTAAAGCAGCTGCTGACAGCATTCACACCCAAAGAGACAGCACTCTTGCCGAACTACCCGAACCCGTTCAACCCGGAGACGTGGATACCCTATCAGTTAGCAACCCCCGCGGATGTGAAACTGACGATCTACGACCTTCAAGGGCGCGTCGTGCGGGATTTAGACTTGGGACATCAGCGTGCAGGAATATATCAGAGTCGGAGCCGTGCAGCGTATTGGGACGGCAAGAACGCACAAGGCGAGTCGGTAGCAAGCGGTGTGTATTTCTATACATTGTCCACGGAGTCCACACGCGACTCCGTTACCGCTAGCGATTTCACAGCGACGCGTAAGATGTTGATACGAAAGTAATATTTTCTATAGTTACAGCATATCGGACAAAAGAGCGATTTGCGTAAGTCCTATTATAAGGAGAGAGACCGATGAAAAAATTGATCTGTTCATTGCTAACACTCAGTTTAACACTATCCGTTTTCGCAGCAAGTTACGCCGAAGAAGAGATGGATATTGACATCTTGAGGGCAGCTGATGTCAATGCTGATGGAACGATAAGCATCCTTGATCTGGTACGGGTTGCCGCGGACTTGGGCGCGACATCCACCGCAGATCAGCCTCTGAACTCAGATGTCAACGGGGATGGTACTGTTAATGTTCTTGACTTGGTGTTTGTCGCGAACTATCTTGGCGAAATTGTCAGGCCGCCTGTGGTGTTCGTCAGTGCGGACCCAGAACCTGAATCGCAGCTGGAGATTGACGATACAATCGTCCTCACTTTCGATAATACGCCAGAAGCCTTCACCACCAGTACAGGCGTCGCAACGGTCGTTGATAACACAGTGACACTATCAGGCCCCTTTGAGCCAGGGACGCTCGTCCTGGTCGTCACTTGGGCAGATGGCACACAAACGCTCCGGTATACCGTTCGCGAACCTGATACGGAGCCACCTCAGATTACGAATGTAATCGCCATGGATGGCGACGGCAACATTGAGCCGCAACCGACTCCAAACACGACACAGTTTGAAATTACGTTCAACGAAGCGGTAATTGGCCAGGCTATACTCTTCACAGCAGGGGGGACCAATGTCGGTTGGTCGAGTGAAATTGAGGGCAATAAAGGGATCGTTGAACGCCGCTACGCGAAAGCGTTGGAGAGTGGGTTTACCTATATTATTGAGGTGAATGTCATCGACACTGCGGGGAATGAGATCGGTTACACGATTACGTTCCCGCCTGTCGGTGAGCCTCCAGAGATCCCCATTCTCGTCGACGACGCGACATTCGATACAGTTGTCCTCGAATCGGAACTCCCTGTCGTGGTTGAGTTTTATGCGGAATGGTGACCCTTCTGCCGTATGATGGAGCCAGTTGTCTCCAAAGTCGGATTCGAGCACCAAGACACCTTCACGATTGCAAGGATAGACATTGATGAAAGTAATGAAATACCACAAAGGTATCAAATCCGAGCCACCCCAACTTATATCGTATTTCGAGATGGAGAGGTTATCGGACGTTTCACAGGAGCAATGCCGAAAGATAGGTTCCTGCAGAATATTCTTAATGCTATAGACAATTGATGGAAACGGTTTTCTTTCCTCAAAAGTGGTTTACTTGAGAAAATCCTCAATATCGTCAATCCCGGTTAGACTACCGAGTTTGCTGTATTGTCATCTTCAACCGCACCTGTGGATGGCTCAGATTGTGTTCGGAAATCCTGAGAGAATCCTCGAAAGCACCGAGCATGTCTATTTCATCTTCCGTGAAATCGCAATCTGGATCGTCTTGGTCTTTGATTAGTCCCGTAGGTGTTTTTGCTTGGTGTCTTTGATAGGGTGTTTCTGCGGATTTCCGTTAGGTTGAACGGTGTTAAGAAAGTAGATGCTGGTCTGCCAAGACCCCCAAATCCAACTTGTCGTCATATACATCCAAAAACTTAGTGAAACCCAACTTGAGACCCTCAGGTGATCGGAAACCGACAAGGCGTTGGGTTTCTCTCGGTTTTCTGTTTGGCGTGCCCTCTCTGGTGTAGGTTGAGTCTTGTATTAGTTTGCAGCGTTTTGGAGGTATGCGTTCAACCCAACCTACGGGACTGAAGAGGTTTTTGAAAACCGTTGCGAGCCCAAAAACGGACACACGCCTGCCACTATTGCGTTCTGAACTGTGATTTCTCTGATTGCTCTGATTCCCATGATAACACAACCCATAATAAGAAAATGAATACTGAAAACCGAGTCCTGACGACTCAGCAGTTCCCCAGGAACACCCTCTCTGTAGAAACTGCGACACCACAATCAGCGTCTTATTTTCCACCAGAAATCTTATCACAAAAATCACAGAAATCACAGCAATCACAGTTCAGACTTAATAGGACGAGAATGGCACGAAAAAATCGCTAAATTGACACCTATGGTGTGGTTAGGAATGCAGATCGCATTTGGGCGAGTACGCCGCAAAACCGAACCTACTGGATTTGGGGTAAAAATTAGAGGAAAATTTGATGCCTCTACTTCCGACGTAAAACGGACACCCGAATCTGCTCCCACTTCCGTTTTGACCGATGCGTCGCAACCCTTCTATTAAACGACGCATCTACCTTAAAACCAGCCTCCGCAATAATCGCCTCCAGATTCGCAATCGCCTTAGGTCCCGAGGCATCCGCATACCCCAACAAAACAGTGCCATCAGGTTTCAGGAAATTTGAGACCTTTGCAAAAAACCGTTTCACTGTCTCCTGCTTCTCATCGTGGATGGCAAGCTCGGCACGGTTGCGCACGCGATCAACAACCCACGGTGCATTGAAAATAATTACATCAAATTGATGCTCCGAAAACGGGTCAAACAGATCACCGGCAGGCATAATCTGTATAGATTCTGGATTTGGAAGGAGGCGTTGGATGTTCAGTTTCGTTGTCGCTACCGCTTCAGGAAGTAAGTCGGACGCGTAGACCTCAGTCTGTTCACCTAATTCTTGGCGTGCTAACAGGGTCAAGCATCCACTGCCACATCCGAGATCAGCAACTTTATTAGCAGGGGCGTGTGAACGGATATACTGTAGTGCCTCCTGAAAGCATTCAACCGTCTCTTGTGAGCGCGGTGCGAGAACGTTTTCCGAAGCGACAAGCGAGGTATCAAGCGCACGGATAGGGTAAACCTCCGCGATCGCGTCCTGAATCTGTTGAATCTTTATGAGGGGCAGGAGAAAAGATTTGCCTTCATTCACTTCTGCTGGCTCACCGGCAAACTCCAATAGATAAGGAAGGGCGGGCGTAGGTTCAACTTGTAAAATTCCGTCAGCGTCTGCCCAACACATCAGTCGCGCTAAGGCTTCTTTCAGCGCACCACTTGCAGATCTCTGATGCGAATCTCTCCGATTCCGTCGTTTAGTGTTACGATCAGGTTGCTGGATCAAATCCTGTTTGTGGCGTTGGATATAGTCCATAACAGTGGTAATTTGTTCCCACTGTCCCTCCACGACCGCAACGCCACCGTGCCGAATGTGTGTGAAAATCCGGTTGAGATGCCTCAATTCCTGATGCGCGAACAACTTGACGCGTGCGCGCGCGAAAACCGCATCCCGACATTCAACAGGGACATAGAGTTCACCAATATTGCTAACGGTGTAAAAAGCACTCATTTAAAAGTAGTAGGCACGCTCCGTCGTGCCGTAACAACAACACGAAGACACGCATCGCCATATTCACATCCTAACGAATAGGGACAATCTCACCCGTTCTAACGGATTCCGCCTCTTTATAGCAGAGCAGTAGCGCGTCCCGCGCACCGATACCGGATAACGCCGTCGGTTCGGTTTCCCAATCAATCGCCTCAACAGCGTATTGAAGTTCACCCACGAAGGCATCAATCGGATCGACATCTCCCAAATCTACCTGTTCCACCTCACCCTTGTCGTTCAGAAGTGTCAGCGGCACTGCGGTAGACGCTTCACCCGCTAACGTCGAAAAGTCAAAGAGCAGCGTGGCTTTTTCAAGGAAGATTTCAAACCCGTGCGAGAAAGCGCGTCCGCGTTGCGAGATTCCGCCCGAAGAACAGCTGACGGAGATCCCTTTATCCTTGTAGATGTACTGCGTCGTCAGATAATCCACATAGTTCTCCCCAGCGATTTTGCCTTGTGAGAACACAGCATCGGGAACACCGCAGAGGAGTTGAATGAAATGCGTATCATGGATATGCAAGTCGATACCGGGACCACCACTCTTTTCGAGATCCGCGACATCGCGCGACCAACTCGGTCTGGAGATGATCCGTTTAAAATGCGCACCGAGAAGTTCACCGTATTGCCCCTCTTCAACGATCCGTTTCGCATAAGCGTATTCCGCAAAGAACGGGAGGACATGCGCCACCATCAGATAGCACGGACTCTGATTTACTGCCTTACGCTCAGCACCGATAGATTCCGCAAGCTCAACGAGTTCGTTTGCATCGTCTATAGAAATAGAGATAGGTTTTTCGACGAGGGTATGTTTCCCCGCTTTGAGAGATGCCATACTGACAGATTTGTGCAGATGTGTCGGCAGGCAAATATCGACGAGTTCCACCTCTTCATCGGCGAGAAGTTCGTCGATTTCACTATATGTTCGGACATTGGAGAGATCTTCCATGCCGCCTCGGGGCCCAAAATTTCCTTGAATACCAGTCCAATCACCAGCAAGTTTCTTTGGATCTCGTGTGCAAATGGCAACGACCTCGGCACCCGTAATACGTTGAATCGCGTAATAATGAATCATACCCATAAAGCCGATGCCGACTATTCCGACTTTTGTCATTTTTTTGTCCTTATAGAAAAGGCACAGATGCCAAAGTAACACCTGTGCCGTTTAACGTTTGTGTTGGACAGTTTTTAATACGTCCCAGTTTTCCGCTTAATACTGCCCCACGTTGTTGCAACTTTATCAAGGGGTGAAACCGCAAGAAAATCTTCGTTCGCTATTTCTTGGATTTCAGCTTCACTAAGTGCACGCCGCCAGACGGCAGCCTCGTCAATGGAACCGTTCTCAAAGGTATAATTCGGACGGTCCTTAGAACATCCGATCCGCAAATCCTGGTCATTGGTCCCTTTGAAATCAAATTTTTCGTCTTTTTCAGCTGCAACTTCGCCGTCAACGTAGACTTTCATGGTTGACCCGTCGTACGTTCCAACGACGTGAAGCCATTTTTTCGTATCCATTGCGTGCGGCGAGTTCAGGGTCGGTCGACCGTTGCCGGTCCCTAAGAACATATTAAAATTCTTACCGCTTTGAAAAGCACCGAGGCCGTAGGAAGAATGCTCGCCTCCGTTATGGCAGTTTTTGTCGAACCACTGCCCATCAGTTGCCCAAGAATCCTGATTGATCCAAGCCGCCATCGTGATTTCACCCGTGATTTTCAGTTCATCGGCGGCCGGCACATTCACACAATCAGCCCCTACTGCTGTAATGCGAATCGCTTTCCCATATTTGCCATCCACAATATCGGTGTTGGCGATGATATCAGCGTCAAGCCCGTTACCGGAATCATCAACAATCGTCTTCCCTTTGACATTTTCAAACGTGAAGTAAACGACAAGTCCTTCAGCGAGATCGGCTGTGGCATGTCCCGCTACGATGAGCATCAACGCCAGGAGCGTGACGCAACTTAATAACTGTTTCATCGTGTTCATCCCCCTATAGGATCCTTTTACATTGAAGATAAAGTCTGCTTATACGCGAAGTAATTAGATTATATCACAAAACTGAGTGGCGTGCAATATGTTTTCTTTCGCTGTGCAAATAGATACGCTCAAAACGATTTTCGCTTAATATTGCCCCACGTCGTAGCGACCTTACCCTCCGGCGAAACCGCTAACAGCGGCCCCCACATGGCAGCTCTGACTTCGGCTTCACTGAGTGTGCGACGCCAGAGAGCGATTTCATCAATAGAGCCACCCTTAAACGCATATTGCGGTTCGTCCTTGGCACATCCAATCCGCAAATTCTCAGTATTGGTACCGGAGAAAACAAATCCGTCAGTTGACTCAAGAATAACCTCACCATTAAGATAGATTCTCCGAGCATCAAGGCTAGCAGTGCTGGCAATGTGATGCCACACTCTCTTCTGCAATTTGTTATCAGCCGTGATGCTCTTTTGAACCTCGTTGTTAGCCAAAATAAGCGCGATGCCTGAGTCAATCCCAAAGGCATCAATGTCGGGATGATGCTTTTTATTAAAGACTCCCATGCCGTAAACGTTCGTCCCTCTGGAATAGCATCCTTTGTCGAACAACTGGGCAGAAGTCTCAGTCCAATCCTCATGATACACCCACGCCATCATTGTTATCCTATGGTTGATGTTGAGTGCATCAAAGGCAGGAAGGTTCACACAATCTTCAGTCTCACGAGTAATCCGGATAGCCTTTCCGTATTTGCCCTTGGCAAGTACGGCATTTTTGATAATCTGGGCATTAAGATTGTTACCAGATTCATCAAGCACTCGCTTGTTTTCAACATTGTCAAACGTGAAATAAACGACGAGATCGTCAGTGAGATCCGCCGTGACGTGTTTAACTGTGATGAACATCAGGGGAATAAGGATGGCGTATGTCAATAGCGGCTTCATCTTGTTAGCCTCCTAACCGAAAAATCAATCCGTGCTTACCGCACTACACTTCAGAAGCAAGAACGGTACTCATTAACTCTTCCCATCTACCTTCAAACCTTTCACCGAACTCGGATTCGCCACCAGTCGCAAGTGGACCGCGGAGCATCGGTTTGGTTGTATTATTCCGCTCCCAAAGCTCCTTACCGCCGAAATCATTGTGCAGAAAGTGAAGTGCGACCCCCGCACGCTCCTTATCAGAGAGGTTCGACTTCGTACAGTGCGCGACACCGTAACAGAAGAAAAGCACGCCACCTGCTTTCAATTCAATCGGCACGGCGCGTTCCTCCGGCGGATCACACCGAATGTGATGATCACTTAGCGGATCGCGGTAGTGTTCATAACTCTCCCGGTGGCTGCCTGGAATCACGTGGATACATCCATTTTCAATGTTTGCATCATGGATAGCGATCCACATCGCTGTCCCGCGCAACGGGTCAGCAATCTTGAAATAGGCGTTGTCTTGGTGCCAACTTGTACCGACACCCACTTTCGGTGGTTTCCAGAACGCCTGATCCAATTCCAACATAAATTCATCGCCGATGAGTTGCTCGACAGCAGAGACAACCTTCGGATGAAACGGCAACGCTTTGTGCAAATCACTACGGTTATTGAGCGGAATTACCTGAAGGTTTTGTTTCTCACCTTCGTTGTCACGCTTCGTGCCGTCGGATTGCACCGCACAATTAATACCAGTCCCGTTTTGGAGTTCAGTATCGTAAATCCGTTCCAATTCAAGGCGAAGGGCTTTGGCTTCTGTCGGGTTAAAAAACCCTTCAATAGCAAGGTAGCCTTTGTCTCGGAAATGCGAGAGTTGCTTATCACTTAACTGCATTATCAAATCACCTTCCTTACCCTTATTGCATTTGTGCACACGGCACAATAATAGAATCCACCATACCGTGTAAAATCTTTTTGTCCGCGGGGCAGACTGCGGCTTGCATGCCGCCAAGCTTAACCGTATCTCCGACGACAAAATAGTATGGACGCAGCAGTGGACGGCACGCCATCTCTTGCATATCGCCCGCATCAAAATCGTAATACTGCATGCGTACCCGTTTCGCAGTATGAAACCGCTGTAAGACGTGTGGTGATCTTTCAAAATTCTCAAGGCTGTTTTCAATAACGGATTCCCACGCTTCCGTCGGAAGATCGTGTCCGATCGCTACGCCGCGGCTTCCCCACGCGAGTTCAGAAAACCCCGACGGCTTGATAACCAATTCCCGTTGCTTCTGCGTCACCGTGCTGAGTTGCCGCCAGTCCGTTACGGCATCTCCTTCCACCTCTAAGTTTGGAATAACCGCATGCGGTGGCAGCGGACGGGCATCAATAACCCATGTTTCCGGGATCACTTCTTGTAAGAACGGGTATGATTTCTTACCGAGTTGGCGTTTCCAAAAGGGTTGGAGCGTCGGGTGGTGAAAAAGGGCGAGACACAATTTTTCTTCAAGGTAGGCTTTCGGCGGCGGGGTCATCACGACAGTACGTTTCTTCGCACTGTAAAACATTAATTCCGATTTCGGGATATTTGGCAGATCAAACAATTCATAAAAACGGTATAACACATCAACCGCCAGTTTATCATCTCCGTGTTCAACAAGGAGTCCATCTTCAGTAAAAATAATTTCGTGCGGTTTAACAGCGTGAGTCTTCACCCCAACCTCACAAAGCGCATCAGCGAGCCATACCATCTCCGCCCAATAATCTTCCGATTCATCTGAGACAACAATGGCAAGCGTCGGGTCATCTTTCTTCGCTAAACTGCGAATCATCTCGGCATACCCGTTTACCATCCCATCGCTGCCACCGATGATCGCATAACCGAGTTGTGCATAGAGTCTTGCCAGACACCCCGTCGCGCCGATGAAACCCGGAATCGAATCGAGTTCCGTAATTGCCATCCCGTCAGCCGTTGGGAGGATATCAGGACGTAGTACACCCGGTAGTTGTGTCTTAAAACGGTTCATCCGCCCATACTGGATAACTGGCTCCGGTTTCCCGATTTCCAAGTATTCAGCCACCCAAGCCGGTTGAATGCCGCGTACACTCTGTGAATAGAGTAGATTACACGCCCGATAGAAATTTAAAAGGTGTGGACCGAGTTCTTCAAACCATCTCAAATCTGACTCGGAAACCCAAAACGGTTCCGGTGAAATACGCCACGAGGTGTTGCTATCGGGATGGACATCCCGTTTCTCGCCTTCAAATAACTTTGCCTTCGGAATTTCATCATTGATAAATAGGCTTTTCTGTTTAGCATCCAAATTTCTTGTCCTTTTTCGCGTAGGATTATTCGTACGGACAGCGGTCCTAACCCCGCGCCCCCAGGTCATTGTTAGCGAAGTCTTCAATCTCGCCTTCTTCGAGTGGAAGGAAAACCTGTTTAACGAAGTCAATCTTCTTTTGTGAAGCAATGGTTTGCAAAACGTGTCGAGGCACAGGACTATCCACGTTGATAAGCGTCACGGCGACTTCCCATAAGCGTGAACGTCCGACAGTCATATCGGCGATGTTAATATTGTGTTCTCCCAAAATTGTCCCCATTAATCCGATCATCCCCGGTTGGTCGCTGTTATAGATGAGGAGGATATACCCGGTCGGCCGCACGTTTATATGCAGTTGATCAATACGGACGATGCGGATGTCTTTTTTTCCGAAAGCGGTGCCTTCTATGACTACCTCCCCCTTGTCGGTCACAACTGTAATCGAGATGGAGTTCGCAAAATTGGCTTCCGATTCGCTCTTTGTCTCTGTAACGGAGATCCCGCGTTGCTTAATTAAAAAAGGCGCGTTGACATAGTTCACATTTGCGAGTACAGGGGTCAAAAGCCCTTTCTGTAACGCTACAGTTACCGGTGTGACATCCTCTTTCTGGAAAAGTGTCCCGTTATAATGGATCTTAATCGCTGATATTTGCCCCTCAACAATTTGCGCGTGAAAACTACCAATCTTTTCGGCAAGTTCCAGATAGGGCCCTAAAATGTCAAGTGTCCTCGGATCAATTTTGGGTTGGTTTACAGCGTTGGCGACCGGTTCACCATGGAGCGCGTTTCTCACCTGCTGTGCGACCTCAATAGCGACATGCTCCTGCGCTTCTGATGTCGATGCACCGAGGTGCGGGAGCGCCAAGACATTTTCCAAGTCTAACAGCGGTGTATCCGTCGCCGGTTCGTTTTCAAAGACATCCAGCGCAGCACCCGCAAGTTCTCCGGTTTTTAAGGCGTGATAGAGCGCATCTTCGTCAATGATACCCCCACGGGCACAGTTAATCAAGCGGCAACTCGGTTTCATCAGCGCGAACTCCGACGCACCGATACTATGATAGGTCTCGGCGTTAAGATGCGTATGGACAGAGATATAATCCGACTCCTGAAAAAGTGTCTCCCGGTCAACAAGCCGAATACCGATTTTTTCTGCAGCACTCGCTGAAATATACGGATCGTAGGCGATCACCTGCATCCCAAACGCTTGTACGCGTCGCGTCACTTCGCGACCGATACGTCCTAACCCGATCGTACCGAAAATTTTTCCGTATAACTCGACACCGATGAAGTTGTTGCGCTGCCACGTCTTATTTCTCAGTGAAATACCTGCAGGCACTATATTGCGCGCCAATGCTAACAACATCGCGATCGTATGCTCCGCCGCCGCAATTGTATTACCCGTTGGCGTGTTGACCACCAAAATACCGTTGCGTGTCGCTGCTTGCACGTCAATGTTATCCACACCAACGCCAGCGCGCCCAATGACCTTTAGTTGCGTCGCTGCATTGATAACCTCAGTAGTTACCTTCGTCGCACTTCTGATCAGCAGCGCATTGTAGTCAGCAATCCGGTCCAACAGTTCTTCGTGCGAGAGATCAAGGAGGACATCCACCTCAAAATCTCCGCTCGCTGTTAGAACATCTAAACCTTGCTGTGACAGCAAATCGCTGACCAGCACCTTATTCATATTCAGACTCCTCCGCGGTTATCGTATCTAAACGACTCCTTACATTCAGTTTCACCTGTAAGGCACCTTTAAATTATAGCATGTCTAAAGCCTCCTGTCAATTACATTTATTTTCCCCGCACTGACCGCTGATGGAAACCGACTGCCAAATACTATTGGACATATTTTTTTTTCTGTGATAGTATATACGCTAATATGTATCGCGTATCACCTCAGTGCGCGAATTATGTTAAATGGAGGTACACACAAAATGATGCCTGGACTCCCAGAATTACTTATAATTTTAGTCATCGTTTTCTTCCTGTTTGGCGCGAAGCGACTCCCTGACTTGGCGAAAGGGCTTGGTAGAAGCATCACAAACTTTAAAGCCGGACTCAATGAAGAACAGAAAGACGAAACCGAAACGACAGCACAACAAGAGAACGAATCACCACCAAAAGAGAAAAGCGGATAACAAGTTGACGCGGAGAATTTTTGATGAATGATAAATTACCCGATTTTCTTCAAGATGTCATTGAAGAATACCCCGAAGTCTGGAAAGCGTATCAGGCATTGGGTGAAGCGTGCGGCACCGCCGGTCCGCTCGAACCTAAAACCGTGAGGCTTATCAAACTCGCATTGGCGATCGGTGCGAAGTCTGAAGGTGCAGTGCACTCACATACACGGCGCGCGCTCCGAGAAGGGATCACGCCAGAAGAATTGCAACAGGTGGCACTGCTCGCCGTAACTTCTATCGGCTGGTCATCCAGCATGGCGGCACTCTCTTGGATTCAGGACGTGGTGAACAAACAACCGCAGTCTGATTGAGGAAAGTCAGCATGGACGCAGGTCGTAAACGCCATCAGATGTTTGCCAAACGTGTCTGTGGGGTTTTAATTCTCACGGTGCTTTTATCGCTTATCCCGTCTGTGAGTAGAACTGAAACGACTTCGGCATTCCAAGAAGGCGTGGAATACGTCAAATTACGACTCTACCCACAGGCAGTCGATACTTTTAAGGCGATTTTATCACGGCAACCGACAAACGTAGACGCACTTTTTCAACTCGCGAACGTCTACAAATTGCAAGATGAACTCGAATTAGCGATTGAGACGTTTAACCAGATTTTTACAATAGCCGCAGACCTAAAAAATGTTCCGACCCCTACAAAGGAACGGATTTACGGGTTAACACACCTCGCGCTGGCAGAAATCTATTGTAAACAGAGCAAATTAAACACCGCAGAACAGCACGCGAAAGAAGCCGTTGAGAGCTCCCCGGCAGACGCAGATACACACTACCGACTCGGTTATATCTACACACATCAGGCAAAATTCGACGCAGCACTCGCCGCATTCAAGCGTACCCTCGCGCGGAACCCCGATTTTCCAGAAGTTTATGAATGGCTCGGCTTAATCGCACTCATGCGGAACGAACCGCAGCAAGCCGTGGCACACTATCAGACCGCAATCGAAAAAAAACCTTACGTTCAGAGTGCCTACTATAACCTCGCCAAGGCGTACCGACTGCTCGGTGATATGTCAGCAGCAACGGAACAACTCAAACGCTTTCACCAGATGAAAGCCTACTACGACCGGACGTACGCCATCGAAGGGACTCTGGCAGAAGATCCAACGAACACGACCCTCCGGTTGGAACTGGCAGAAATCCATCTGGCGCACAAGCATATCGCCGCAGCGGTTGCGACTTACCAAGCTCTGATTCGGTTGCACCCAGACGCTACAGTCGGATACGATCAGTTGGGGCGGCTTTACATGAATCTCAATATGTCCGAGCGCGCGATTCCATTCTTCCTGAAAGTCCTTGAACTCAACCCAGACACTGTAGAAGCACACCTCCGATTGGGGTGGCTCTATACCAAATCAAAGGCGTTTGACAAAGCAGAAGCGCACCTGCAAACCGTTATAAAGAAGATGCCACAACTAAGCTTAGCATATCACGGGTTAGCCGAAATTTACACGCAGCAAGGGCACATTCAAAAGGCAATTGATGTCTATCAACATATCACAACAATTGAACCTGACGATGACGATGCTCGGAAAGCTTTACACAACTTGGAACGTCTGAAACAGTCGTCGCAAACAACGCGATAAACCTATCCTTATGCCAAAAAACGCCCTTAATAATAACTTCTATCGCTTTTTCGGACTTATACGCATAGCAACGTTTATGACTGCTCTATATTGTCCAGTCGCATTATCAGATCAAATTTTCATTGATGTTACGGAATCTGCGGGGTTAACCTTTGAACATACCGATGGTAGGAGCGGTTTAAGACTTTTCAATGAATTCCTCGGATCCGGTGGCGGATTTTTCGATTATGACGGCGATGGCGACCTTGACATCTACCTCGTCAACGGCGCGATGCAGACAGACAACGGACAAGACAAGACACCACATAACGTCCTCTACCGAAACAACGGGGATAACACTTTTACAGATGTAACTAAAGCGGCGGGCGTTGGGAGTACCGCCTACGGTACGGGTGCCACCGTCGGCGATTATGACAATGATGGCGACTTGGACCTTTACGTCACTAACTTCGGCGCAGATCAACTCTATCAAAACAACGGAGACAGCACTTTTACAGATATAACGACACACGCCCAAGTCGGCAATCCAAACTGGGGCACCAGCTGCGCCTTTGCCGATGTTGATAACGACGGACATTTAGACTTGTATATAGCAAACTACGCCGAATATACACCAGAGAACGATGTCCGTTGCGAAGAACGTGGTGTCCATGTCTATTGCGGACCGCACGCATATCCCGCGGTTCATGATACTCTTTACAAGAATAACGGGGATGGCACATTCACCGATGTGTCAACTTTATACCGTCCCGCAGACCTGATCCCGCAGCACGGGTTAGGCGTAACCTTCGGTGATTACGATGCCGACGGGAACATTGATCTCTACGTCGCTAACGACCAAGACCCAAATTTTCTATTTCAAAACAGCGGTGCCGGTAATTTTTTAGAGGTTGCATTAATCTCAGGTGTATGCTATAATGATATGGGAAAAGAAGAAGCCGGTATGGGAACTGACTTCGGTGACTATGATAATGACGGGAAACTCGACCTTACCGTTAGTAATTACCAAACAGAAACCAATACCGTTTATCGTAATCACGATAGCTCCTTTTTTACGGACAATACCATTACCTCAGGTATAGCGGAGGTAACACACGGCTATCTCGGATGGGGCATTCGATTCTTTGATTACGACAACGATGGACATCAAGACATCTTTGTCGCGAACGGGCACCTGATGGATAACATCAATGTCCTTGAGAAACACGTAACCTATCCGCAAAGGAATCTATTATTTAGAAACTTGGGCGACGGAACATTCGCCAATATTACATCGGAGACCGACGGTTTAGCACTGAAAAAAGTCAGTCGCGGTGCTGCCATCGGGGATTATGATAACGATGGGGACCTGGATATCCTCGTTACCAATTGCAATCAACGTCCCGATCTGCTCCAAAACGCAGTCGGTAATCAAAACAATTGGATACAAGTTCAAGTTGTCGGACAAAAAAGCAATCGTTCCGGGATCGGCGCAAGAATCAAGGTCGTAACCGGCACACACGTCCAATATCGGGAGGTGCAAAGTGGCGGGAGTTATCTCTCCTTCCACGATCTACGCGCCCATTTTGGCGTTGGTAAAGCGGAACAGATTGATCATCTCGAAATTCGTTGGACCAACGGACATATTGACCGAGGAACACTGCTCCCTGTCAACCGTAGGTTTAGGGCAGTTGAAGGCGGAGAAATTGTTCCGATAGATTAACTTATACAAATAATGCACAGGAAACTAACAGTCTCCTATGCTACATGGAGGAAAAAATGAGAAACCTATTTATCATACTAACCCTTATCACGTTCGCGGCATCTTTTGCGTATGGCGCGAACGAACCAGAGGATTCACTCATCCTCTACTTCTCTTTCGACGAACTTGACGGTAAAAACGCTATCGATCATTCAAAGTATGGAAACGATGGCGAACTCGTCGGTAATCCCAAACTTGCTGACGGTAAATTCGGTAAGGCACTTGAACTCAATGGCAAAGACGACTGGGTTGTAGTCCCACACGACGAGATCCTCACTGTTGACAATAGTGTAACTGTCATGGCTTGGATTAATACTGAACGCCATCAAGGACCCGCTGGGCAGCGGTGGCAAGGTATCGTCGCGAAAAGCAATAATCCGCGTTCCTACAGTTTTTACACCGAATTCCCGAGTGAATGTTTACACCTCTCTGTCGGTGGCGGAAGTGTTTGTAACAAAAAGGTGCCGTTAGAGGAATGGGTGCATGTTGTCGCACAGGTAGATGACGGCACAACACATAAGTATTGGGTAAACGGCGAATCGGCTGGCGAATTCGGTGGTAAAAACGCGCCCCCGGGTAAAGCCGATACAGCGGATGTCCTTGTCGGCAGGACGCACGAAGGCAACCGTGAATTCCTCGGTCTCATCGACGAAGTCCGCATCTGGAATCGCGCACTTGACGAAGATGAGGTCATCGAACAGATGGAGAGTGGCTATTTTGAGCTTTTCGCTGTCGACCCACGTCAGAAACTCGCTACGACCTGGGGACATCTGAAGAAACCCTCACGATAAAACCCGCCCGTATGCGCGCTTCTGATGCTTGTGGATGTTCAAGTCTCACGAAGTTCAAGCGCGCATATACCTGTTTATAAACCAAAGGAGGACGAATGAAAACTTTCCTTTTTATCCTGACAATTACAGCAATCGCGGCATCCTTTGCCTACGCCGCTGATCCGTCCGATGATTCACTCATCCTCTACTTCTCTTTTGATGAAGTTGATGGTGATATGGTCACCGATCTCTCCCAATACGGCAACGACGGAACTATTACTGGCGCGCCGGAGTTAGTCGCAGGAAAATTCAGGAACGCGCTTAAACTCAACGGCGAAAGCGACTGGATCGAAGTGCCGCACGCCGATATTCTCACCGTCGATACAAGCGTAACAGTCATGGCATGGATTAACGCTGGAAGACACATGGGCCCCAACGAACAACGGTGGCAAGGGATTCTCTCAAAGGGCAACAGTCCGCGCTCTTATAGTTTCTACACCGAATCCCCGAGTGAGTGTTTGCACCTCAGTGCCGGTGGTGGAAGTGTTTGCACCGGAAAAATCGCGCTTAATGAGTGGCAGCACGTCGCAGCACAAGTGGATGATGGCACACATCGCTATTGGTTAAACGGCGAAAATGTCGGCGAATTCGGTGGGAAAGGTGCCTTGCCGGGTGCTGCCGATACGTCTTCTGTCTTTGTCGGTAAAACCCCTGAAAACAACCGTGAATTCCTTGGACTCCTTGATGAAGTCCGCATCTGGAACCGCGCCCTGAATGAGGAAGAAATCCAAGCAGAAATGAATTCAGCGTCAACACCTGTCGAACCCCTTGGGAAGTTGTCGACAACCTGGGCAACACTAAAATTCGATAGGTAACAGCACTTATTTCTTTTGTAGGCGCGCTTAACGGCGCGCCTACATCGCGAATAAAGAGGAGGATTTATAGAACCGTGAACGGAAAATTTATTGCATCAGCAAACGTAGAACGAGACGAACTTGACTGGGGCACAATCGGTTGGCTCAGCCGTCCAGAGAGTACTGGCGCGAAAGACATCGTCGCCATGGAAGTTAGCCTCTCTCCGGGTTATGGACACGACTTCCATAAACATCCCGACCAAGAAGAGGTCATCTACGTTATAGAGGGCAGCGTTGAACAGTGGCTCGAAGATAAGAAACAGACACTCAAAGCTGGGGACTCCGTCTTTATACCAGCCGATATGGTTCACGCCTCCTTTAACGTCTCCGATCAATCAGCGAAGTTGTTTGTGACCTTGAGCCCTTCCAAAGGCGCAGAGGGATACCAACTCATTGATGTTTATGACGAAGCACCGTGGAATACGCTCCGCTCTTAGGCGAAGTCCCTTCGCTTCGCAGTGAGACCGCAGATTCTGAATCATTAGGACACCTTTCATGCCCCAGACACAGTTGACTTCATCAGAAACCACCGTGAAACGAAATGGAACGGTGCCCAGATTTAATAGTTCAAAAATCCGTCAACGGATGCGCGAGTTCTACGAAACATCGGAAACCTATAAGAACCTCTTGGCTGCACACGATGAAGCCTACCTCCGACACTACGTAGAATTGGTAATCCGTTACGCACCCCCGCGTTCTAAGATACTCGATCTCGGGTGTGGAAACGGTATCTCCACGAGGTTGCTCAATCAAGCAGATTTCGATGTCGTCGGTACCGATATTTCTTCGCTATTTCTCAAAGAAGCACAGAACTGGGAAAATCCTCGGCTCCAATACCAAGTCTGCGACGTAATGGAACTCCCTTTTGAAAGCGAGTCCTTCAATGTCATCTGTTCAAACGAACTGGTCGAACATCTACCTGACGTGGAAACAGCCTTGACCGAAATGGCGCGGGTCGTACGCAAGGGCGGACGCATTGTGATCTCAGGACCGAATCTCTGTTCACCCTTAATTCCACTGCTCGACTGGCTCAATCTCATGTCCGGCAAACCCGGTAGACCCGTCTGGGGTGAAACGAAACGCCAGGCACTGCAGCAGTTTGCGCGAAACTGTAGACTCCATATAAAGAAACGGTTCTTGACGAAAACACCACATTTTATTTACCGTGAACCCGATTTACAGGCGAATGCCATCGGTGGTGATGCAGACAGTGCTTATTATGCCAGCCCGATTGACCTCGCGCAATTTTTCCGATCACACGGGTTTACTATCATCAAGAAAGCCGTTGGATTTGGGATAAAAGGCAGGATTATCGCGGGCGCGTCTCCCTACCTGAGTCCTTATATCACCATGGTCGTCGAAAAATGAACATTCGACCGAACGATTTTGTCTTAGAGATCGGGAGCGGCCACAATCCGAAAGCACGCTCGGATGTCTTGTGCGATAAATTCATAGCCGATGATGAACAGCGCGGCGGAGCAATCGTTACCGACCGCCCCATGGTGGAAGCAGATGGGCAGTTTCTGCCTTTCGCAGATCGGACGTTCGACTATGTTATCTGCTCACACGTATTGGAACACGTTGAGGACCCTGCACAACTCATCGCTGAATTGGAGCGCGTTGCACGCCGTGGCTACATTGAAACGCCGTCTGAAATAGGGGAGCGAATCTACGGGTGGCACTATCACAACTGGGTCGTCAACTTGGTCGATGGTTGTTTGATGCTACGGAAGAATGAAAAAAAATCCCAATTCGGGCAACTTTTTCACAGATTGGCGGTAACAGATAAGCACTGGAAGCGGTTTCATATGACGCATCATCACCTCTTTTTGGTCCAATACGAATGGGAAGATGAAATAGACTATAAAATACTTCTCGACCATGAGTCAGCACTGGATTTGGAATGCCCTGATACGCTTGACAGGCTCGTCGCATTAGATGGTAATGTTCCGAGGCATAATGAGTGGTTACTGCTTCTTAAAAGTGCAGTGCCGCGAAGCATCGTTTCTCGTGTAAAATCGCTTTTGGCAAGCGGTAAAAGTCGTCAGACGAAAACATTGCGAGAAATTCTCGTCTGTCCGCAGTGTAAAGGTCAGATTACGTGGGAAGCACACAGTCTCCACTGCAAAATGTGCGAACAGTTCTATCGGATTGTTGATGGGATTCCGAGATTCACGTTTTAAACAATTGGAATCTCCGGAGTTAACTTTCGCCTGTAGGAGGGGTTTGTAACCCCGATTTCGCAATGAATCTGCCCTGTTTGAGTTGAACCAAAAACCGTAGCTCGTAACGAAGTGGAGAGCGGATTTAAGGAAGGCACTTCAAGGATTCAAATCTACGTTGTTTCTCCGCAAGGAAAATTAAAAAAATGAATGTAGTACCGAAAGAATTTATCCGCGTGATGCCAGATGTAATGCAAGGGTTCATCAGTGAAGCCTTCCAGAAGGCAGGCACCTCGGAAGCGGACGCTGCGCATATCGCGCGTCTGCTCGTTCTCACCGATTTGCGCGGTGTGTTCAGTCACGGCACACAGCAAACACCGGGATACGTCGGGATGATGCTTGACGGGAAAGTAAACCCACGTCCAAACGTTCGCTGCATTGATGAATCCCCGACGACAGCGGTCTACGACGGCGATGGCGGTATGGGACATTTCGCCGCGTATCACGCTGCAGAGGCAGCGGTTGAAAAAGCCAAAGAGATGGGACTCGGTGCCGCAACGAGTCGGAATCACTTCCACTTTGGGAGTGCAGGCAAGTATACACGGCTCGCACTGGAAGTGGACTGCGCCGGGTTTGCCGTCTCTTGCCACCGTTTTCGACACGGTCCGGGGAGTACGGTTGCCACCGCAACGGGTGCCTCGCCGATGAGCTTTGCGATTCCGGCGGGCGACCAACCACCTATAGTCGTTGATATGGCAACCGGCATTGATGCCAAGCTGCCGTTGGAACAGGCGTTTGAACAGAGTCCCGCTGCGTTCTTCAAGATGTTAGGTTTGAGTCATGTGAGCCATGCGCTCGGTGGGTTTATGGCAGGCATCTGGCTATTCGATAAGCCGCCGGATCCGCCAACAATCTGGGAAGGTGCTAATCAAGGGGCTTTCATTGCAGCGATTGACATTTCCCGATTCCGACCGATTGACGAATACAAAGCGGAGATCGACCAACACATTCACGATGCACGACAGATGCAACCGGCACCGGGGTATGACCGATCGGATCTGCCCGGCGGTTTAGAATGGGAGCGCGAGCAGGAATGGGCTGAAATCGGCATCCCGATTGGCGAAGGACATCAGGCACAATTGAAAACAGTTGCGGAACGCGTTGGCATTCCGCTGCCGTTCTAAAGGCTAATTTCAATCTATTTATCTTTATGTGAGTTTGATAAAAAGTCCTGAATCCCGTAGGTGTTTTTGCTTGGGTGTTTCCCCCAGGTTGAACGGGAACCAAGTAAACGTGGATAGAAAAGACACCTATCAAATTCAGTAGGAAACTTGAAAACACCAAAGAACGAGTGAAACTCAACGCTTTTACTTCCAACATCATAGGTTTGTTGGGTTTCGCGACATCTATCTATATCAACGATTCATGAAAAGGCATAGTTTCCTGCACAAACAGCGGGTCTTTACTGCTCAACCCAACCTACGAAAACTTTGGACAATTTTAAAATAACCACAATTTCCGATCGGACACCCTCTTTGTAGAATAGGCTGTTAGCCTGTTCACGCTACAGAAAAACACTTGAAACATCAAAACTACCTAACCGAACCGCAGGGAAAATAAAAAAATGGAAACCAATACAAACAACACAGAAGATCGAAATATCGTGATTATTGGCGGCGGCACCGCAGGGTTTGCCGCAGGAGTCTATACCTCCCGTGCAATGCTTGAACCAGTTCTTATTACAGGCGATGCACTCGGCGGACAACTCTCTTTGACGCTTGACCTTGAGAACTATCCCGGCTTTTTCGGGAACGAGGCAGGGGTCTTTATACAAGGCATGCAAGAACAGGCGGAACGGTTCGGCACGGAAGTCAAATTTGATACCGTAACAGCGGTTGATTTCTCGCAACACCCGTTTGCTGTCACGACCTATGAGAAGGAATATCGCGCCAAATCTGTAATTATATGCACGGGTGCCTCACCGCGCACACTCAACATCCCCGGTGAAGAGGGATATGGCGGCCGCGGTGTCTCTTACTGCGCCACGTGCGACGGGTTTTTCTTCCAAGACCAACGGCTCGTTGTCGTTGGCGGCGGTGATGCAGCATTGGAGGAAGGCATCTTCCTAACCAAATACGCCTCCGAGGTTTACATCGTCCATCGACGCGATCAACTCCGCGCAAGCCAGATTATGCAGGAACGCGCCTTCAAAAACGATAAAATTAAGTTTATCTGGGATACCGTTGTCGAAGAGATAAACGGCGATGCCGACAAAGTGACCAGCGCGACCCTCAAAAACGTCAAAACCGGTGAGACGCAACTTTTTCCGATTGATGGTGTATTTATCTTTATTGGACATATTCCGAACACAGAACTCTTTACGGATGTCATACATACAGACGATCAGGGATATATCATCGTCGACGAGATGCAGCGCACGAACATAGACGGTGTTTACGCGGCTGGCGATGTTCACGACCACGTATTCCGTCAAGCGATTACCGCTGCTGGAGCGGGCGCAGCGGCAGCGATCGCTTCCGAAAAATTCATCGCTGAATTGGAGAATCGCGCTTATCCGGGGAACTGATTCGCTGAATAGGTGAACTGCAAAGAAGGTTGATATTCATCGGCAGATTAGCGTAAAATATTGATATGGTTTACATAAGGGAACAGCCTGATCCAGACTTTGCGTCACTGCCGCATGGTAGATACGATATTGTGACCAAAGATGCCTTGCAGAAATTCCCTGAAGACATCTTACAAGCAGTCTTGGAACGCGCTGATTTTAAATTTGTAGAATTTGTGGAAGGTGAATTCACGACCGTTGAAATTCGCCGGACAGATAGCCTCATAAAGGTACGCCTCGGTGATGAACTCGTTTTGGTGCACATTGAGTTTCAAGTAGGCGACAGCACCGATGTCGAAATGGTGCGTCGCAACGTGGGCTATCTCGGCAGATGCTATGAAAGATACGGCTTGCCAATCCTTTCTCATGTTATCTATCTCCGTCCGAATGCTGGACGGAATGATCCCGGCGGTTACAGGCAAGATGTACCGAACCACCGCTTCATCGTTGAGTACAAAGTGATTCGTCTGATTGAACTTGATGGACAATCTGTGTTTGAGACACAAAATACTGGGCTCATGCCGTTCGCGCCGTTGATGCAACCACCGGCTGGCATGGAAAGGCTCCAATGGGCAATTCAATGTAACGAAAGGACAAAGACGCTGACGGTGCCCACGGATGTTCGGAGTAATCTTCTGGTATCACAGTGGGTCATGAGTGGGTTGATTCATCCGCATCAAGCGATTAGTAGTTTTTTATCGGAGGCAGTCATGCAAGAATCTTCAGTATACAAACATCTCGTAGAGACAGCAGGAGAAGAGTATTATCAACGCGGGGCGCGACAAACAGCAATTCAATCCGTCTTCAGTGTTCTTGAGTTTAAGTTTGGTGGACGCGCAGTTCAAGCTCTTAGACCGGCATTAGAAAGCATCCAGGATCTGCAACGGCTTCAAGAGTTGCATAACGAGGCTTTACGCACAGAAACCTTTGAAGCGTTCTCCCGCACTTTGGGCGTGAACAGCGAAGAACAATAGATTAAAGAGACGATTGAATTCCATAGTTAGTATAGGGTTATAGATTTCAATACAACCAAGGAAAAGGAAATTAGTTCAGTGACTGATCGCAAACACCAACGTCTTGCTCTCGGTTTAGATTCAAGCACACAGAGCCTATCGGCTGTCGTCATTGATATCGACACAGCGGAAAAATGCTTTGAGCACTCGCTCGACTACCGCGCCGATACAAGACTCAACCGATTCGGTATCGGAGCGGACTATATCCTACCGCCGAGAGAAGAAGGCGAAGCCGAGCAACCACCGTTGATGTATCTCACATCACTCGATGCAATGTTCACCGATATGCGTGAGGCGGGTGTCGCCTTAGAGAATATCGTTGCTATCAACACATCCGGGCAACAGCACGGACACGTTTATCTGAACCGAAACGCAGCGGATATATTCTCCAACTTGCAAAAACCGGAAAGTAATGCGTCCGAGTTACAAACGTTATTGGCAGATGTTTTCTCATATCCTACTGCACCGATATGGATGACCGCGAACACCGTCGCACAAACCGACGCTGTCCGAAAGGCAGTCGGCGGCAAAGTAGAGATGATCAATCTCTCCGGGTCTGATGCCCCGCTTCGGTTCACAGGTACTGTCGTCCGAAGCGTCGGGGAACAGTTTCCAGAACACTACGCCGCAACAGCAAAAGTCCAGTTGATTAGCAGTTTTATCCCAGCGGTGCTAACCGGTAACACAAACGTCCCCATCGATTACGGAAACGGATGCGGCATGTCGCTGATGAACTACCGATCAAAGACATGGGATTCGGCGTTGTTAGCAGCAACCGCGCACGGATTACCGGGAGACGTGGAAGAATTTGAATCGAAATTGCCAGCACTCGCGCGCCCCGATTCCATCGTCGGAGACCTTGCTACATATTATATAGAAAAATACGGCTTTGGGGAACGCTGCGCCGTTATAGCAGGTTCCGGGGACAACCCACAAGCGAAAGTACCCATCGCCGGTGATCTCTTAAGCCTCGGCACCAGTTTCGTTAACATGGTATCAACCGACGGAGACACACTCGACCCAGAAGGATTCGCCAACGCTATGTATGACGGTATCAACCGTCCCTTCATGTTTGGGTGCCGTACAAACGGTGCTATGGTTTGGGATGCCGTGAGAAACAATTACGGTTTAGCAAAAGAAGAATACGCACCAGCAGAGACGGCGTTGCGAGAAGTCGCACCCGGGCAGTTTATGACATTCTGGCAACCCAAGACGGAATCTTTCCCTGTCTCCGGCGCATTCGATTTGATCCGTACTGCAGGGCAACCGACACTATCAGAAGATTATACCGGCATCATTGAGACGAGCCTCGCCGCTGTTTACGTCTACTCCGCTGTCTTCACGAAGCAGACGCAAGCCCCGCTGTTTGTAACGGGCGGCGCAACCGATAGTCCTGAGATCATGCGCCGCGTCGCTGGTATTTGGAACAGACCGACGCTGCCAGTAGAAAAGGGTGGCGCAGCGCTCGGTGCCGCGGTCGCAGGAGTTAAGGCACTCCACGACGCAGCAAACGAATCTTTCGACATCGAAGCATTCAGTGCCTCCGTCCTAAAACGCGGCGAACCGATTCAGCCACACCCTGAAGATGTCAAGGCGTATCACGGCGAAGGCAAATACCTCCAGCGGTTCCGCGAAAAATACGAACAAATCATGGCAGAACATCTGGTTTAATAGTAGTAGGCATGCTCCGACATGCCGTTCACAGAAATATAAATAGTAGCACGCATGCTCCGACATGCCGTTCACAGAAATATAAATAGTAGCACGCATGCTCCGACATGCCGTTCACAGAAAACATGAAAAAACAACTAACGCACTTTGACGAAAAAGGCAATACACGGATGGTGGATGTCGGTGGCAAGGAAGAAACACTGCGCATCGCCATCGCCCGCGGGCATATTACTGCCCGTCCTGAAACACTCCGACTCATTGCTGAACAAAAAATGAAGAAGGGCGATGTTTTAGAGGTCGCACGCCTTGCAGGTATCATGGCGGCAAAACGCACCGGCGAGTTAATCCCACTATGTCATCCACTCGCCCTGACTTCAATCCGCGTCGAACTCGCAATTGCAGATGATGATAGACCCCGAATAGAAATCGAAGCAGAAATTCAGACGATTGGACGCACAGGCGTAGAGATGGAAGCACTTACCGCTGTATCAGTCGCAGCACTCACTGTCTACGATATGTGTAAAGCGGTAGATAGGGAGATGGTCATCGCCGATGTCAGGCTCGTCAAAAAGACGGGCGGGAAAAGCGGTGATTTCATATCCGATCCCGAAATGCAGCTACCTTAGAGAGGACATACTGATGAAGCAGAAAACGCACCAAACACTTATTGTATTTCTCACGGTTGTTCTAATTTCCACAACAGCGTTTGCAGCAGATCATGTGTTGATTATCGGCGGTGCTGCTGGCGAGAAATCCTTTTACGACGCATTCTGGAACGCTACTTCTCGGTTCCACCAACTGCTCACCGACGATTATGGCTATACACCTGAACAAATCACTTTTCTCTTTGAGGATATGGACGCGTCCGGAGAATCACAGATCGTTGATACCGAATCAAAACGTGAACACGTCTTAGCAGCCTTCGCCGAACTCGCTGAAACTGTCCAACCTTCAGATCAATTTCTGCTCTTCATGCTTGGACACGCCTCTCGTACCGGTAGAGGAGACCTGAAGTTTAATCTGCGCGGACGGGATATTACTGAAGCAGAATACGTAACGCTCATTAACAGCATCCCTGCCGAACGTCAGATTTTAATCTTCGGTTTCCCTTATAGCGGCAAACTTGTTCGCCAACTGAGCAAATCGGGACGAATTATTCTCACCTCAAGTTCACCAAATGAGGGCTACTCGCTACAAGCAGGGTTCGGTAATGTCTTCGTTGATGCCTTCTTCTCCGCAGCGAACGATACCAACAGAGACGGCGACATCTCGCTCTTAGAGGCGTTTCTATCCCTACAAACACGGACGAAAGCATTCTATGAGACAGACGGCAACGTCCAATCTGAACATCCGCATCTTGATGATAATGGCGACGGAAACGCTACCCGAAACCTGACAACTGTCCGAGAAGAAACAGATGATGGCACACTCGCTGAAAAAACGTTCTTGGGCACACGACGCTCGGCTTTACAAAGTCTACCGCCCGAACCAGAGGTTTTAACGGACGCACAAAGTCCAGAGGCGCGCACACCCCCATCTTTCACCGATGCATTGCCCACTGTACCGTCCGAAACCGACGAATCCAAGCGTGAACTTATCCTAAATCCAGATGGTTCTATCCCTGCCCCCAACCGTGAGAATCGTAGATCATCACTGCCTTACAACTTTATTAGCGAAGTAGATGAACAAGCGATCCAAGCAGCTATTGACAAACCGACCTCTCAAGAAGAATTCCCCGATGATGGGGCTGTCATTCTTTGGGACAGTGTTGACATCAATATCGATGAAAAAAGTCGCTATATCTACTCGACACGACGGGTCGCTAAAATCTTTAACGAAGACGGCAAAGGTCTTGCCGAGGTCAGCATTCCTTATATGCGTGGTAGAGACGATGTCACCATCCATCACGCCCGAACGTTGACTCCTGATGGTAAGGTTGTCGAACTTGATACAAGCGAAATTATACGCGATGTACCACCACCGAGTGCTGTGGACGCTGGGTTGCGCGTTGATGCCCGTTTGATGTTCTTTACACTCCCAGAAGTTAGCGACGGCTGTATCATAGACTACGCTTATTCCACGAACAACCTCGGACACGTCATGCAAGGCGAATTTTGGCGGCAAGTCTATTTCCAAGGACAGCAGCCCGTACAATATTATCGCTTCACAGTACATATCCCAAAGAAAAAGCAGCTCCATTATCAGGTTTCAGGGGCACCCGCAGCCTCCACAGACACCGAATCAGGCAGCGCGTTCCTTGATATTAAACCCACAACGACAGAGAATAACTACACCCGCACTTATATCTTTCAGGCGCGAGACGTGCCACCGTTAAAAGACGAATACCTGATGCCCGCACCGCAAGACCTCGCCTATAATATCAGTATCTCCTCCCTCGATTCTTGGGATAAACTGGCAACGTGGTATGCAACACTGATTCGGGAACAGGATGAGATCACACCTAAAATTGAAGAAAAGACAAAACAACTTCTCAGTGGCACATGGTCCCGAAAGGAGAAGGTAAAACGGCTTTATGAATACGTGGCGACAAACATCCGCTACCTCGGCTATGAACTCGGTATTTGGGCGATCAAACCTTATCCAGCAGATTTCGTTTTGAAAGTCGGGGCAGGCGATTGTAAGGATAAAACGACCCTCCTCTCCACAATGCTTTCATCTGTGGGTATTGATTCCTATCCTGTTCTCATCTCCGCTGGGGATATGCGAGGTGTCAACGCGCACCTTGCTGATGGGGGTTCTGAGGTTGAGGCTGTCCCGTCGCTCGCCTATTTCAATCACATGATCCTTGTTGTTGAAGGCGATAAAGACGACGAACTCATCTGGCTCGATCCGACAGCCGAGACGTGTGCATTCGGTGATCTACCCGCCGGTGACCAAGACAGATGGACGCTGATTATCAACCCGCGTTTCTTAACAGAGGACAAAGCCGCTGACGGTACGGATGGCGGTATACACAACGAACTCTACCGCTTTCAAAAAAGCCCAGCTCTGGATGCAACATCAAATCTCAAACGGGTCCACACGCACGTCAAGGTGAAAAAAGACCTAAGTGTCTCTGCCCGTCAAGAATTAACGGTTACAGGGAACTTCAACATGAAACTCCGTAGCCAACTCGGACACCTTCAGACTGCCGAAGAGAAATCGGAGTTCCTACACAAAGCATTGGAATTGGATGCCCGCGCCAAAATAGAGGATTTCAAAGTCTCCAAACTTTCGGAGTTGGAGGGAGAATTGGAGGTCGAACTGACGTGGAGTTGTAAGGAATATCTCTATGCGATCGGCAGCCAGTTTGTGCTTGAACTACCGCTCATCAAGCATCCTTACGCCGAATTACTGAGCGAGGAACGCCGAATGTATCCCGCCGCCATTGGCAAAGCACTCACCCTTGAGGACAAAATCACTGTCAGTACAGAAGCTCCCTTTAAGATAGATATTGTCCCCGAAGAGCAGACGCTAAAAACCGAGGTTGCGGAAATCCAACTCCGATACGCCAAATCCAAACGCAAAGCCGAAATGCATCAGACGATCCGTTTCTTGACCCCAAGGGTCACACCAGATTACATCCTGCATCTCAAAGATGTTGTCAGAATCGCTTCAAACCGAGGCACAAAACGGTTCATACTAACGCAAGAGTTTTAATAGTTATCAGTAACCAGTTACGAGTTACCAGTTAAGGTCTTGTGTCGGAAACATTTTCTATGACTGCCACAAGAACCCTCTTTAACTGGCTACTGGTAACTGGCCATTGGTAACTTTAACACCGAAAACGAGGTAAACAACAAAAGATGCCAGCAACAGAAGAAGTTCAAGCAATAGAACAGTTAATGGAGAGCCAAGAATTAATTTTGGCACAACTCAAGAAGGTAATCGTTGGGCAAGAGGAAGTTGTCAATCAGATGTTGATGGCACTTTTTGCTGGCGGGCATTGCCTGTTAGAAGGTGTCCCAGGACTCGCCAAAACCCTTATGATTCGGACTTTGGCACAAATTCTGAACTTGAAATTTAAGCGAATCCAGTTCACACCGGACCTGATGCCTGCCGACATTACCGGCACGGATGTACTCGAAGAAGATCGAACAACCGGACACCGCTCAATTCGGTTTATTCAGGGACCGATTTTCGCGAATATCCTCCTCGCTGACGAGATCAACCGGACACCCCCGAAGACGCAAGCGGCACTCTTGGAAGCCATGCAGGAGTACCACGTTACCGCTGGCGGCAATGAATTCCAACTGGAACAACCCTTCTTTGTACTCGCTACGCAGAACCCAATTGAGCAGGAAGGGACATATCCGCTTCCAGAGGCACAGTTGGATAGGTTTATGTTCAAAATCGTTATCGACTACCCCACAGAAACGGAGGAAACAGACATCGTTTCGGCAACAACCGGGGCAGAGATACCCGAACTTGAAACCGCACTCTCTGGGCACGCTATTGTAGCACTTCATAACATTGTGAGGCGTGTACCCGCCGCTGACAACGTCGTGCAATATGCCGTGAAAATCGCGCGTGCGACGCGTCCAAAAGAGGAAGATGCCCCTGATTTTATCCAACAGTGGGTTCGCTGGGGCGCGGGACCCCGTGCCGGGCAATACCTCATTTTAGGTGCCAAAGCCCGCGCGATTCTACGTGGACGCTACAACGCCTCTTGTGAAGACGTGAAATCTGTCGCACCTTCGGTGTTACGCCATCGCGTCTTAACCAATTTCCATGCCGAGGCTGAAGGCGTTGACTCCGATACCGTCATCCAACGCCTACTTGATACAGTAAAAGAACCCGCTGCAAGATTGTAGAACGCATAGGTGTCAATTCAATAGGATTTACACATTTCCGTTTAAAGTCCCCCTGATAAGGGGGATTTAGGTCAATAGGTTTTACACATTTCCGTTTAAAGTCCCCCTGATAAGGGGGATTTAGGGGGTTTAAAATTAAAGAAAGATGGCCCTTTCTCTATATGCACCACTTCAGAGAAATACCGAGTGAAACCCGACAATATCCGTTAAATTGATACCTATAGACAGATGGACACCATACAGACAGTCTCCGTCATCATCCCAGTCCTTAACGAAGAGGATGCCATCGCCAAAGTCATCGCCGATATTCCGCAAACAGGGAACAACGGCGAGATCACTGTCCAAGAAATCATCGTCGTTGACAACGGCTGCACGGACGACACCGCTACAATTGCAGCGCGATGCGGGGCGCGGGTTGTAACCGAACCGCGGCGCGGGTACGGATACGCTTGCCTCACAGGTATCGCCGCGCTTGCGACATCTGCCCCGGATATCGTCGTCTTTCTCGATGGCGACTACAGCGACTATCCAACGGACATGCCACGACTCCTACAACCGATATGCAACGGCGAAGCCGCATTCGTCATCGGCGCAAGGACACAAGGCGACGCAAAAGAGGCACTATTACCCCAAGCACGCTTCGGCAATTGGCTCGCCTGCTTTTTAATACACCATTTCTTTGGCGTGCGCTATACAGATTTAGGCCCCTTCCGCGCCATCCGATACCGTGAGCTGCTTGCCTTGAACATGCAAGATAAAACCTTCGGATGGACAGTCGAGATGCAACTCAAAGCCGCGAAACGTGGAATCCCTGTCTGTGAAGTCCCCGTCCGGTATCGCAAGCGTATCGGCACCTCCAAAATCACCGGCACCCTCACCGGCACCCTCAAAGCAAGCTACAAGATCCTCACAACCCTCATCTACCACCGCTTTTTGGCATAAACTCTTTACGCTCTCAATCGCGCATTTTCCAATTGAAACCTACCCAAATTAAAGAATCTCCAGTCTTTAAAACTGGAGAGAGTTCAATGGTTTATAGGGAGATAATAAAACCCGAACATAACCGCCATTTCGTCTTCGGAGGTCACGCCATATCGTATCGGTGTTTCTGTATCAAAATTGGAGTGGGTGCATTCAAAACGGAGTCCGTCTCCGACCGAAAATTTTAGAGGTGGATTAAATTGATCCACCGGGGCATTATTATAGGCAATGCTATGGTGTAATAATTCTCCTGTAGAAATACGATAGATTTCAAAGCGTTCGCCGTGTCGGTGCATGTGTGAGGTGAGTTGAAAGACATTGAGCTCTGTAACGTTTTCATACCCCAGAAGTTTCAGTAGTTTTAATTCGTTTTCAACAAGCCACTCACCTTCTACCATACGAGTTGTTTGTGGTTGCACCTTTATTTCTTTGTTAGATACAGCAAATCCACGAGCCTCGTATTTCACTTCTTCTGGCGGAAGTGTCCAAAGATTGATATATACTTCACCTATCAGTTCTTCTGTTCCGAGCAGATTGACATAATGTGAGTTCATGTCAAAAATGGTATCTCCAGCAATCCGTAGTGCCACACCTTCTGGGAATCGGATTTTAGTTTCCGCACGCTGTGAACCAATAACGGGTAAGCGCTCAAGAAGGGCGAAGCGTTTTCCTTCTTTTGGATTCACGACTCTAAAAGTATCTTCAGGGTTCACACCGATACCCGGCACAACATTTTTTTCAAGAAGTCCACGAAGTAATCCTAAGCGAGTTATACGATAAAGGATAAAATGGTGGCTGCCAGTCGAATAAAATATATCAAAGCCGTTGACGAAAATATCACCTTCAAGTGAATCCCCATTTTCATTAGTGATCTGTGTGGCGTAAAATACTTCCAACTCTTTACCCGCCTCTACTCTAAAGGGCGGTAAGTGTATCTGATAGCCTTGCCCGATAGGAGGCGGTTTAGGAACTTCAAATGTTTCCTCTGGGTCGCGAAGCACGCCCAAGTCACC
Organism: Candidatus Poribacteria bacterium; assembly: GCA_965200345.1. Classification (GTDB taxonomy): domain Bacteria; phylum Poribacteria; class WGA-4E; order WGA-4E; family WGA-3G; genus WGA-3G. The sequence goes on along the minus strand of OZ241378.1, from coordinate 5,564,605 downwards.
TATATTAGAGAGTTTCTCTTTTTCAGGCGCGCCAGCACCGATCCATGTCCGAATGGCTGCTATCTTGCCTTCGTGAAGTTTCCCCGCGCCAAAGGGCATACGCTCTCCTAATTCAGCAGAGGTGGGTCCCACCAATTTTGTCAAAAGGAAACTATTGTCTGGTTTACCGGGGTCTACTAACTTTAGACCAGCTGCAGCTGCGGACGGATTACGTGGCGTTTGCCTAACCAAATTATGATATGAATTCTCATAAGCGAGGTTTAACCCACCAGCGTTAGCAGGTGTACCATGACAGACACTATTGACACAACTTTTATCAAAAATGCCGTGCTGAATGTCATGATATGTAGAATCATATATTTTGGGAGTTTCACCGAATGCAGAGGCAACACGCACCAAGTCTAAAATATCTACCTGTCCGTCTCTGTTAATATCTAAACTCTGTTCTACTTCCATATCAACAGGCTGTCCCAAAGCATTAGCAACTAACACCAAATCAGAAATGTTGATAATACCGTCTTTGTTAATGTCTTCTAATGCTGGAACTGTGTTATCGTGTGCAAATACCCAAGAGGGCAAACTTATCAAGGCAAAGGTAAGCGTTATTCTTAATAATTGTTTTAGCATAGAAAATCCTACAAGATTAGAATTTCGGAATTAAAAAAAAGGTGAAAAAAGTGTCTTAAACCCTTGTAATTAGTGGGTTTTTAGCACTTTTTTTGGTATTTTTTACGTAAAATGCTATAACATCAACAGTGTTAATAGGGGAACGGTCACTCCGCTATCAGTGAAAAGCGGAGTTGCTTTTCGATCGCTCTGCTGTTATTATAGCAAAAAGCGAATTCTTGAAGCAACTCCTTTTCAAATATAATACCATTTCTAAATAAACGCCTATCATTAACAAAAGACTGGCTCGTAGTCGCGCAATTCATTGCGCCGCTTACATCGGCAAGCACAATCAAACACCGGTTCGTAGTCGTGCGATTCTGCGGCGTACGCGAAGAACACCCCAGCAAAAACCCCAAATGCGACGTGCATTATCGCACGTCAAGACAATCGCTTCCGACAACAACCCCAAACACCTAACAGCGTAAGCAAAAAAATAAATTTGCCTTTCCAAATTATATATGTTATCATATATAATCTATACTAAAATTAAGATTAAACACCCTATAATCTTGGTAATCCTATAATCTCGTAAATCTCAGTTCAGACAAACAAAATGTTACACTTTCTACCAAATTATTTTTTTTTCGCAGCAGAACGCCAGCACCGAAAACGCCTTAGAAACCAGACACCACCTATGTTTACGCATACAAATAAAAAATATGCAATGTTACACTGGTGTAACATTTTAAGGCATCCACATCGGGAAAATGAAAACGCAAAAGACACCCAAAATCCGTGAAATCTGTGTAATCAGCGACTTAGACAAACGGAATGTTACATTCTCCGTGGTAACATTTTTTCACAATGGAAAACTTTACAAAAAACACCGATAACCCCACACGATGACAGGATTCTCAACCGAATTTCAAAAGTTACCAAAAAACAAAAAAGTTACCATTTGGTAACTTTTTGAACTGGAAACCCATCAAATCTTCAACTGAAAATACCGCACAGAAACCATTTTACATCCCGTGAATTGATAACTGAAAACCAAAACCTCTATTTTCCTTGATTTATTGGCAACATATTTGGTATAATTAAGGACAAAGTAGACTGAAATTTTCAGTGGACGATCGCAGTCCATAACCCCAAAAATACACACGTTTAACCAGAAACAGACGGGACGATCATAGCATGGCGGTACGAGAAGGAACTTCAGAGAGATTCTGGTGTGTTAAACAGATAGATATCTTCCACGATCTCTCCGAGTCAGATGCTAACGCGCTTGAACGGATAACGACCTTCAAACAACTAAAATACGAAGATACCATTACGACTGAAGGTGTTTATCTGCTGAAGGAGGGACGCCTCAAAATCTATGAAACACCGTCTGAAGGCGAACCTGTTACCTTAGAGGTATTGGAACCGGGTGAAATCCTTGGCGCAATCGCATGGAATGATAACGAAGCAAATCGGAACCTCACCGCTGAAACGCTTACAGAAGTTGTTATCGGTATTGTTAGCGCGAAAAACTTTCAATTCTTTCTGAAGCGAAAAATGCACTTGGCGATGCCGTTTAAACGTCCACTGTTTCAGCGCATCCAATCGGTTATAGCGGCTATAGGATGCCGTTTGCAGGTTTTTGGTATTGCGAAGCCCAAGTGGAAACCTACTAAAAGCACAGATGCTGTTAACCTATTATCCAGAAGTCAGAAATCACAGTGGGGAACGACTAACCCGTTTCTGAACATTGCATTTCGGAGTCCGGCATCACGGCTCGCGCTGCTATTACAAAACTACGCCGACGCGCCGAAGCAAAATCGTACAACGATCAGACACGGTTCACAATGCACCTTACGCAAACTTTCGACAAAAAAAATATCACAATTAATCGGTTGCTCTGTCGAAAATACAGAAGCACTCCTAAATCAGTTTAAAGATCACAAAGTCCTTGAGAAACGGTATCGACGCATTCAATTATTAGATCCGTGGCAACTCAAAAAAATTGCCAACGCAAGAATGGTATCGCTACCGCCCCAAACCATCAAAAACCAAGAGAACACCGAAACTTATGAGCAAAACGAACCCTTACTTGCAGTTCGACCAACAGATGGTCGGTGATATCTACACTTCGCAAGAGGTGATGGACAACCTCACCGTCCTATGCGATGAATACGGTGCCAGATTCGCCGGAACCCCTGAAGAGTATGCAGCCGCGAACTTCATTGCAGACTGTTTCAAACGATATGGACTCCAGAACGTCAGACTCGAAGATTACCCTTATGCCGGTTGGACGCGTGGCACAGCGACGCTTGAGGTGCTGGAACCCATCCGCCGAACACTGCACTGCATCTCGCTCCCTTACTGCCCCGCTGACGACATCACAACCGAATTGATCTCTGCTGGACACGGAAGCCCTCCGGAATATGAGGCACTCGGTAATACCGCTACGAATAATCTTGTCATGGCAAAGAGCTCCTCACCGCCCGACCTCGGAAGATGGGTACATCGCAAAGAAAAGTTTGAACGCGCGGTACTCGCTGGCGCGAGTGGGTTCATTTTCGTCAGTGAACATCCGGGTGTCGGCCCCGAAACAGGGAGTCTTCAAAACAACAGACCTGCCCCCATTCCGGGTATCTCCGTTTGCAAAGAGGACGGCGAATTCTTGACACGGCTCTTGGAACGCAAACAAGGGAAAGTAACACTGAAACTCCAGACCACGGATGTCAACGAACCCCGCAGGTCATGGAACGTCGTCGCGGATTTGCCCGGTTCTGAAAACGGGAACGAGATGATAATCGTCGGTTGCCATTACGATGGACACGATATTTCGCAAGGCGCGCACGACCCTGCTTCAGGCATGGTATCCGTAATAGAAGCCGCCCGTGTCTTATCTGCTTATGCCGGTGATTCGCTCAAACGCACCGTCCGGTTCATCGCCTTCGGCACAGAAGAAATCGGACTCACAGGCGCGTTTCGCTATGTTGACGCACACGACTCAGAGTTGGATAACATCCGGTTCATGCTGAATATGGATGCAGCGGGTGGCACAAGTCGCAAAGGTATTGTCCTGCACTGCTGGGACGCGCTGGGACCTTTCTTTAACACCGCACGTGAGCAGATGCACGCCGAAATGCCTGTCGGACAGAAAGTGCATTCTTACTCCGATCACTTTCCGTTTTTCCTAAAAGGTGTCCCTTCAAGCCACATAGGCGATCCGGAGGCACTACCCGCTGGTAGGGGTTTCGGTCATACGGCTTATGATACACTGGAAAAGGTAAAACTGGAAAACCTACGTGCCGCCAGCGCAGTCGGAGCAAGGATAGCACTACGATGCGCAAATGCCGACGACTTTCCAGCGAAACGGCGGACACCCGAAGCCGTCCAAGAAATCGTTGACACCGATCCGGGGTTAGAGGGGTATCGTATTTCTCTTAAGTTGACACGTTAAGAAGTTCTGTTAGGACTTACGCATTTCCTCTTAAAGTCCCCTACCCCCCTGATAAGGGGGGATATGGGGGGTGTTTTTGCTGGGGTGTTTCTTATAGGGGATTTAGGGGGTTAAAAACGCCGAAATTACTGTTTTTCGCGCAAGTCTTATTTTCTAACAGTATAAATTAGAAACTATGATATATCCATGGCAACACTATAGTCGTATCGCTGGGCTGCTCCTGTGCCTGGTCCTTATACCTGTAGGCACGTTTAACAGCGTCTACAGTGCGGAACTCAACAAAGCATCTACACAAAACGCCGTAACTGCATCGCGGCGGACCGCAATCGTTACGGCAGTCGCGAAAGCCAGTCCTGCAGTCGTCAACATCAGCGCAGTCCGGAACGTTGAGACACAGCCCGCCTTTGAAGACTGGTTCTGGGGTGAAATCCCGTATTCTCGCAGGCGTTCGTTCCAAACTGTTGGTTCTGGAGTCATTGTTGACAAAAAGGGACATATCCTGACGAACCATCACGTCATTGAAGGTGCTGATGATATCACTGTTATTGCATCCGATGGACGGGAATTTACAGCACAAGTCGTCGGACACGACTATTTTTCAGACCTCGCGCTTTTGGCAGTGGACACAGATTCAAACTTACCGGAGATTCAGTGGGGAGATTCGGAATCCCTTTTGGTAGGGGAATGGGTTGTCGCGATTGGAAATCCATTCGGTTTATCAATAGGTAACGCGCAACCCACCGTTACAGCGGGCATCGTGAGCGCAACGCAACGTTCCCTGATCGTCAACAATCTCTATCATGAAGACCTGATCCAGACAGATGCCTCCATCAATCGAGGTAACAGTGGTGGTGCCTTGGTAAACATATACGGTGAACTCATTGGCATAAACACCTTTATCCGCTCAACGAGTGGCGGTTCACAAGGTGTCGGTTTCGCCATCCCTGTCAACAAGGCGAGAAAAGTCCTTCAACAGATGACTGAATACGGCAGCGTTATCCCGCCTTATCTCGCTGTGGAGGTGCAAACGATAACCGAAGAGTTGGCAGAAAAGTTGTCAATACCGCTGAATACTGGGATTCTGGTGTCAGAAATAGAGAAACAAAGCCCCATCGGCAAGGCGGGCATCAAACGCGGCGATGTCATTCTCCGTATCTCGGAGCATCAGATAAGGGGTGAAGAGGACTTCCAGGCACTTACACGCCTGCTTCCACTCAATCAACCTATAAAATGCGAGTTCAGCCGTCGCGGCAAAAAACGGCAGACGGAATTCACGCTAAAAACACGACAATGGAACTATACGCCCCCCGGATGGGGGATAACATTTGCCCAACCTGACAAGACTATGGCGCGCAAATATCAGATGCCAGGGATTCTTATTACGCACATTGATAAAGGGAGTGGATTGACGAACGCGCTTAAGCGCGGGGACCTCATCTATCAAATCGACGATACTAAAATTCATTCGCTTGAGGTCTTTAAAATCGTCGATGAAAATATCCGCTCACAATACAGGACACTCCTCTATTTTGAGCGAGACGGTGTCCATGAAGCCATTCCTGTTACTTTTAATAGAAACAATCGACAGAGATAAGTGTTCTTATAGTCATGCGTTAACAGTTATCAGTTTTCAGTTAAGAGGTTTGATGTAGCAATTTACTAATTCTTCTCGGAGTACGCCAAGTTGAGGTAGATGTTACAGAATGATCATCAGAAGGTAAAATTATGAAATTGCAACTCCCCACACTCATCGCTGTCTGCATTGCTATTCTCCTCGTTGGCAGCATCTACTTTTTCGTCGGAGACAAGTCTGAGTTGGGCATCGCTGTCAATCTCGAAAGTGAAGAGTTCAAACAACTTCGCACGCATGCTACAGATGCCTTTAATTCTGGACGATACCAACAAGCCATTGAACTTTACAGCGAGGCAATCAAGATGCGTCCCGAAAACGCCGAAATCTTTAACGACCTTGGCGCTGTGTATTATAAACAGGGGATTAGATTTGCTGGACCGAATTGGCCCTCATGGGAAAAGGAATTGATAGACGAAACCCCTGACGAAGCAGTCGCAGAACTCAAAGTCGCTATTGATAAAACAATATCTGGCGCAATCATGTTCAAAACCCGTGATGAAGCCGTTGCTGACGCTATCGAAGATGAGGCGAAACAACTCGGCGGCGAGGTGTACAGACAACGCTGGGAAAATGAGATCACGCTTAATATTCTCATCGGAGAAACAAAAACCTATCTGTTGCGAGCCAGGGATCACTATCTCTATGCCTTAGATTTGAAACCGACACATAGTGTCGCCTATCGCAACCTCGGTTCGTTCTTTATGAAGGTCGGTAAAACCGATAGTGCACTCGATTACTATCAAGACGCATATGAATTGGATCCACGCGATACCGAGTTAGAAGAATATCTGAACCAATTTAGGAAATAACATCAGTTTTCGATGAGATGGGTACTTTTTTTTACTGGAAAATAGAAGTTGTTTCTCCGAATCACAATTCGGAAAAGGAAACAGCGTATGCAGCACAAACTCTGCGCAAATTGTGGGTTCTTGAACCCATCATTCAAATTTTGCGGTGAATGTGGCATGCCGCTCGATGGCACGCCGCGTTCCTCTGAACTCCCAGCAGCAGATACGGTTTCTATTAAACAGACATTACCACACGGGGCAGAACGCCGCCAGTTAACCGTCCTTTTCTGCGACATTGTTGACTCTACCGCATTTACCGAAAAACTCGACCCTGAAGAACTCCGAAACCTCTTAGAGGTATACCGGACATGTATTATGGAGGTGGTTTTAGCACAAAACGGACACATCGCTCGCTACTTCGGGGACGGTGTTCTCGTCTATTTCGGCTATCCAATCGCACACGAAGATGCTGCACATCGCGCTGTCCGAGCTGCGTTAGGTATCGTAGCCGCTATAGAAACCCTGAATCCGCAGCTCCACACGACCTTCGGCGTAGAGATTAGCGTTCGGATCAGCATCGATACCGGGCGCGTCGTCGTCTGGCATATCTCAGGACAGGAAGCACCCGAAGCAATTGACATCGTCGGAAAAACGCCGAATGTCGCCGCAAGGATGGAAAAATTAGCGACACCGAACACCGTTGTGATTGGTAATACGACGCATCAATTGGTCGAAGGCTTTTTTAAGTGCGAGGCACTCGGTGCATCTGTACTCCGCGGTATTTCGCAGCCCGTGTACATCTATCAAGTGTCGGGTGAAATCCCTGCACAAAGCCGACTGGATATCGCCAGTGAAAACGGATTGACACCGCTTATTGGACGGGAACGGGAGGTGGAACACCTCAAACAAGGTTGGGCGCAAGCACTTGCAGCCAACGGACAAGCACTCCTCATAGAAGGGGAAGCCGGTATCGGGAAATCAAGATGCGTGCAGCTGATTCAAGAGCATGTTGAAAGCCATCCAGATGCAGTTACTTTAGAAAGTAGATGCTCACCCTATTACCAGAATAGCCCACTATATCCTATCCTCTCGTTGTTCCAAGAACATGTTGTACAGTTTACAAGCACAGACACTGCACAGATAAGACTCGAAAAACTTGAAAATTTGCTCCGGGACTATAACGTCCCGACTGTCGGGCAAGATACAGCAGCGCAAGCGCATACACCGGAAACACTCCCACTCCTTGCTGAATTATTGGATATACCTTTCGAGATACAACGCCGAACGGAAACCGGCACCAGTGCTCGCTTGTATGGTAGACCCGTCAAACAGGATACATATCCATCCGAATGGCGGCGAAGACAGCGACGGCAACAGACGTTGGAAGTCCTCGTCCAAGTGTTGCTGAAGATGTCAGAACAGAAACCGATACTCTTTGTCGTGGAAGACCTCCACTGGATCGATCCGTCCAGTATAGAATTTCTCACACTCTTAATCGAAAAGATCGAAAACGCCAGAATTTTCACAATCTTGTCCTGGCGGTCCGAGACACACCCCTCAATGGTATACAAAAGTCGACACAACGTACAATCCAATGAAGATGGGAACTCACAGACTGTTCCGGATGGAAACGTTACAAATTCTGCCATAGATAGAGAAATTCTGGAGAAACTCCTGCGACCGGCATGGGCGAATACACTGCAGTTGGAAGCACCCACGCCTCCCGAAGTCGAAACAATGATTCAGCACGTTGCAGGCGACACGCAACTGCCACCAAACCTTTTCACACAAATTGTCGAAATGACTGAAGGGGTACCTCTGTTTGTTGAGGAACTCACCCAGATGATGCTTGAAGGCGACGCATTGGCACTTTCCTCTGACGCATTGGAGGCAACGAGTTCACAGCCCCAAACAATGCAGGTGCCTGTGACACTACAAGATTTGCTGACAGCGCGTCTCGACGAACTCGGGACCGCGAAGGAGATCGTCCAACTCGGGGCAACGCTCGGTAGAGAGTGGACAGCAGAGTTGCTGCATAAAATCGCATCAGGCGTCGATCTCGGGAATAATATCTTCACCGATTTCGCATCCTTAAAAGATGAATTGGATAAATTAGTAAACGCATTCATTCTCAATCGCAATGAGATGCCTGACAACCGGTTCCGCTATACCTTTAGGCATCCGCTTCTGCGTGAAACCGCTTATCAATCGCTGCTAAAAAGCAAACGCCAGCAGTATCACCAACAGATTGCAGAGGTGCTGGAAAGCACAGATGGCTTCCAACCGGAACTCGTCGCGTATCATTACACCGAAGCCGGGCTGCCCGAAAAAGCCGTTGATTATTGGCACAGCGCGGCACACCGCGCCTTAGAACGCTCCGCAAACGTAGAAGGTGTTCGCCATATCATGCAAGGCCTCGCGGCACTTGAAACACTCTCAACGAAAATCAATACACCGGAACTCCAGGAAGCTGTCGAACGGCGTGAGTTGGAGTTGCAAACGACACTCGGTACCGCACTAATCGCTACCAAAGGATATGCTTCACCGGAGGTGGAAGTCGCCTATACACGCGCACGCGAACTGTTGGAAACTCTTGAAAAAAGGGAAGAAACCACTTTAGTAGATGGATCCGATGTCTTGCTTGATCGGGTAAAAGATCTCCGATTCCCAGTGTTATTCGGGTTGTGGCTCTCTCATCTCGTTCGCGGACGACTTCGCTCCGCCCGTGAACTCGGCGAAGCCTGTGTCGCTATTGCTAAACAAACAGAAAACCAAGCGTTTGAAGTCGAGGCACATCGCGCCCTCGGTGCGACACTCTACTATTTGAGCGAATTCAACAGTGCCTTGGCACAGTTGGAGGCTGGAATTGAACGCTATAACCCGCAGCAACATCCGGTTCCGGCATTTCTCCACTACGTGGCAGAACCCGGAATGACGCTCCTCGCTTATTCCGCTCCACTCTTATGGTGCATCGGCTATCCGACCCAAGCCGAAGAACGGATTAATCAGGCTGTGATCATCGGAAAGGATACAAACCATCCTTTTAGCGAGGGAGTATCACTCCATTTTAAAACCGTGCTTTATCAGTACCGGGGTGAAGCGGCGGAAGTAATGACCTCAGCAACACAGATGCTACAGATATGTCAAGCGCACGGATTTTCCGCATGGGAAGCCGCAGCAATGGTGCTGAAGGGTTGGGCATTCGTAGCGCAGAACTGTCCTGAAGAAGGCATCGCGATGATTCGTGAAGGCATCGACGCTTGGAAAGAGACAAGAGGTGAACTCCTGATGCCTCTCTTTCTCGCACTGCTCGCACAAGCCTACCAACGCGCAGGACAATATAGTTTAGCCTTACAGACACTTGATGCTGCATTGCGGGTCATTACACGTACAGGGGAACGCACCTATGCTGCAGAACTCACTCGACAGAAGGGTGAACTCTGTCTTATCCTCGCTCAGGAAACTGGAAATAACCGACCAACTGTTGCACAAGCGGAATCCTATTTTCAGGAAGCATTAACGATAGCACGGCAACAAAACGCAAAATCATGGGAACTCCGAGCTGCAGTCAGTTTAAGCGAATTATGGCACACGCAAAATCGTGGTGAAGACGCATATAACCTACTAAAACCGATATATACGTGGTTCTCAGAAGGGTTGGATACAAATGACCTTATACGTGCCAAAAACCTCCTGGAGAAGTTACGAGTTACCAGTGACCAGTAACCACTGGAGAGCGGAGAAGTCACCAGTAACCAGTGGCGAGCATCCAGACTGGAAACTGTTAACTGGGGACTGTTAACTGAAAAAAAAGGAAAAGAATATGAGACTTGGCGTTGTTGGACTCTGTGGCGACTTCCGCACACTTACATCAGATGAAATCGCAAATATCAAGGCTTTGGAATTTACTGGATTAAGCTTCCATTTCCGCAGCGCAGAAATCCCGTCTGTACCACCAGACGCTTGTACCCGTTGTGTGCAAATGTTAGCAGCAGCAAAACTTGACCTCGTGCAATTCGGCATAACTTACGACGAATGCCTCTTTCATCCAGATGCCGCCGTCCGAGAAGCCGCTATTGAAAGCGTCCAACGCGGTATGGCGACCGCTGCCTCGCTCAACGCACACCACTACCTCTTCCGTCCCGGCAGTCTTAATCCGGATGGAGCTTGGACCTCTCACCGAGATAACCACCTCCCAGAATCAATGGAACGGTTGATCGAGACCTTGAAACCGATTGCGGAACATGCCGAACAACATGAACTGACGCTTGTTATGGAGACACATGCAGTTTCCATTATGGGTTCACCAGAAATCTGTCGCGATGTCGTAGAGAAGGTCGGTTCTAATCGACTTCGCATCGTCATGGATTTTGTGAACCACTTTCAAACACTCCTACAGGTTTATGATAGCGAAGACCGTCTGAACCACATTTTTGACGTAATGGGTCCCGTCGCACCTATGGCGCATATTAAAGATATCAGCGTTCAGAACGGTTTGGTACTCCACCTCAATGAGGAGGTCCCCGGCGAAGGTGAATTGGCACTCGGTGTAGCACTCAAACGTTTCGATGCACTCTATCCGGACGGCTACGGATTGATAGAACATCTCCCCGCGGAGAAGATTCCGCTCGCGAATAGCAATGTGCGGCGAATCGCCGCCGAGAACGGCGTTAATATCTACTAATCCCACTTCGGAACGGTTATCAACGTATCAACAGTGAGAAAAAGACACCTGGTGAACTAACATCTTTTACTGAAAACCGACAACTAACCGCTGATAGCCGACACGAAAAGGTGGATTTCTTAACTCCGTACAGTTTAAATCATTCTACGTTTTTCTTGATATTTCTATTTTGAATGTGGTATACTTTTCTTAACACTGAGCGAGGACTAACCACCTATCTGCGAAAATAGATGAATTAGGAATTTAGCGTCTATATTTCTATAGAAACGCCCAGATTCAAAGGAACAGGATTGACCCATGCTTAAAAACGTAAGGATCGCACATCTTTTAGGACACCTCTTTCGACCCTATATGCTAGCGGCTACTTTTCTCTCGCTTACGTTTTTGTCTGCAGCGTTTGGGCAGGATGATACGATTACCGACACGGTCACAGAAGGGGCACGCAATATCTGGCCACAAGCGCGGGTCTACGCGGTCGTGGTCGTAATTCTCTTCCTCTTCAGCGGGATATTCTATCTAATAAGGCTCTTTCAGAAGGATAAACTTCTCAAGACACTCCTTAACAAATATGTTGTTTTTCAGATGAAGGACGGCAGACGTTACCGAGGCACAATGCGGCTTGAGATCACAGGGATGGAAATTATCTCTGAGGAATCCCGACAGCGCGGGCATGCCCCGAGTTATATCTTCAAGACACAAGAACGTGAAGATCAAATTGTCGCATACATCCGCTACCACGATACGATGAACGAGCGCGAACTACGGGAACGTGCATGGGAACTCGAGCGGGTCTACCACCCACCATTTATCTACAAGATGCGGCGGAAAATCCGAAACATGTTTGTCGCCCTCAGAGAGGCCTCATCGAATGCTATCAGCATGCTGTCTCAAAGCGTTAAGAAAAGCGTTGGTGGACAATTTGACCGGTACAACGAAGCATATCAAGAAGCACTCGGCGGAAAAGGAGATATAACAGGACTCAATAAGCTGGACGAATCCACCGAATATTTGGAGAAGCAGGAGACCTATGAGCGTCTAATTGAGCGTTTGGTCGGTACCCGTATTAAAGTCCGTGTCCAGTTTCGCTCCGGCGAAGAGAACCATAGGGGTGAATACACCGCTATCCTCAAAGACTACAATGAAAAACATATAACATTGATGGATGTGAAAGATAATGACAACAACGGTTACAGAGACCAATGGGGCTACGAACTTGAGTATAAGCACAACTTAGATGCACTGAACCGCCGCGATGACCGCGGCCTACGGGTTCGAGTAGAGGGCGATGACGCAAACGGATATTTTCTCGTTTTTGAAAACAATACGCCTTATCAGATCCGACTTGGAAAAGTTGTTTTCTTTGATGGTCCACCGCAATGGGCTTGGGATGCCGAGTTTAAAAAATATATGATCAACGCCTTCAGTGTTCAGAAACGCCCGATTCAACCCGTTGCCAGACATAAGGTCGGTCCATTTGAGCGTATTGCTAAACCCGAACAACTTACGCCAAGACATTATAAAAAGTTTAGAATCAACTTTTGCTCCTTCCGAGATGCAGATATAATTTTCCCGCGTACATGCTGCACTATCGTCGAAAGCGCGGAGAAATATCAACCCGAGCTCTTCAGTCTAACTGGTTTGACCGACACAATTCTCGATATGAGCGATACTGAAGACATCGCTATCGCTGACAAGGATGGTCATCCTATCCACGGCGTTAACGTTGTTCACGGATATGTGACGAACGTTAATGAAGAACGTATCGACTTGAAGACGATTGACATCAGCTACAGCCGACGATGGGATGTTGAAAATGCCTTCCGCCGTTTCGATAACAAATTCCGACGTGGGTTTCCCATCCATAAGAGGCTTCTGCCGATAAACCGCGCCAAGATTACAGCGCATGCCTCTATCGTTGAGCAGATACACAACAACCCCGTTCGGCACGAGGCATTGGCACCGTTCGTTTATCCGCAAGCACGCAGTCTAAACACCGCAGAACAGCGCACACGCCGCCGAAAATTGATACGTAACCGCATTGTCGGAAACATAAATGCTACCTTTAACACCAAATTTTGGAAACCGAACGATGGGGTTCCCAAGACACCCGGTGTCACACGCTCAGAAGTCCAGATGGCAATGCCAGTCAGACTTATGGCATTCACTGGTAATACATCTAAAGTCGAATTCCCCGTCCTGGAACGTTTTGAATACATTCAGGATCATCACATGATTTACAGGGAAACTCCAGATCTGCGAACCGATCGACTCCCGAAAACCGATATTTTGTGGATCGGCAACGGCGAAATTTACAAATCCGGCTACCGACTGAACATTGATGCTGAACATCGGATTAAAAATTTCGTCAGCCAAGGTGGGGTCGCCATCGTCTCTGGACAAGATGTCAAAACCAGCACCAAACAGCGCCGCGGAACTGGATGGATACCGGAACCGCTTACCGGCATTGCATGTGACGAAACTTACGAGTTATTTCCCACATTGCGAGGGAAACGTTCACGCATCTTCCAAAATCCGAATCCGCTAAATGGAAACCATCGTACGGATCCAGAGGCAATGGAGCAGCCCCTTATTCGACTCGATGATATGTGGCTCGACCCACTCGGGAAATGGACATCTCTCGCTAAAACCAACATCGCTGCAGCCGGACTGCCGAGCGACGGATTTGAAAACGCATCCGCGCTGCTCCTGCTCCCCTTCCAGAAGGGCTTATATATCGTTACCAGCTTGAAGAATGAGACAGAAGAGGACGTACGCATCAACGATAAAATCATGGAAAATCTGCTCCATTTTTCTGTCAAATGGTTGGACAAACAACGTTCCCAGCACAAGTTGCAGAGCCCCACAAGATAATAATTAAAGATCCGATAACAGGACCTCCGTCAGCTTCTCAACGCCTTCCGTGATAACCAACGCAACCTCAAGCACAAATATCGGAAGTTCCCAGTCTACCACAAACGGTTCCAGTTTGCCCTCGTCCTTTTGGGTTGTAACAATCAGATCCGCTTGCGTAGCCTGAAATGTCCTGCCCATTTGTCCTAAGTCCGCCTCGGTATAGACGTGATGATCGGGATACGCCAACAATTCTACATTCTTTGCAGAACACCGCATGAGCGTTGCGACAAACGCGTCTGGATTCCCTATCCCACAGACTGCCAGGATCCGTTTCCCCTCAAGTGCTTTCGCAGCAGCACGGGTATTAGTTTTCTGCGTGCTTTTATTCGCTGCCAACGGATAGAGATAGACCGGCTGGTGGACACTCTCCAGAATCAGCGCATTCGGTGCGAATCGCTTCACTATCTCTTTAGCATGTAGCGATATGTTAGCGGTCTCGGTCCGTGTTAATAGGATGATGTCTGCACGTCGGAGAGCGGTAGGGGACTCACGTAAGGTCCCTGCGGGCAGCAATTTCACCGAGTCTCCAAAAGGACGCTCTGTGGGGACGGTGAGAATATCAACATCACGCGCAAGCTGCCGGTGTTGGAATCCGTCATCCAAAAGTAGGACATCTACCTCAAAATGTTCAAGGGCGACCCGTCCTGCCTGATAGCGTTGACTGCTTACAACAATCGGAATACCGCTGAGATGCGTCGCCATCATGTATGCTTCGTCGCCGCTCTCTCTTAAGGAAGCACACACCCTTTTACCATCCGAGACAATTGTTACCTTTTCACGTGACTGGCGTTTATACCCGCGCAGCAGAATAGCGACACGTCTCCCTTGTTTTTGTAGATGGCTTGCAATGGTGATAACAGCAGGTGTTTTTCCCGTTCCACCGACAACAATATTACCAACACTGATGACGCGACACGGCAATGTACGCGCCTTAAACAGACCCAGTGCATAAAGTCGATTCCGGATCCAAACACTTGCACCGTAGAGCCAACTGAGCGGAATAAATAAAAAACGTAATGGAGTGGCGAGAAGCTTCTGTTGTAATGAGGCAAGATCGTGAGAGGGTATGAGTCTCATAGTGCATAAAGTTTGCAAGTGTGCTGAAGTTGCGAAGTCTGTAACGTCGAAAGGAGATTTCCTAACAACTTTAGGCACCTTACAGACTTTCTGCAGCATCTAACACCAATTCGGCAGTGCGTTCAGCGGCACCAGTCGTGCCGAGTTGCGCATAAACTGCTTGAAGTGCCTCGCGTTGTTCTTCTCGTTTCTGTGGATGCTTTAGAAAATCGAGTGCCAACGCCGTCAAGGCAGCCGGTGTCAGTTCCGTCTGTAGCAGTTCCGGGACAATGTCACGCCCAGCAATAAGGTTAGGAAGTCCGCTTCGCTCTAAGGGTGTCAATGCCTTGACAATGTGCCAGTTAACCGATGCAGTCCGAAAGAGGATAATCATCGGTGTCCCGATGCATGCTGCTTCAAGCGTTGCCGTGCCGGAAGTAACCAACAGCAGGGTTGATGCCCGCATCACTGGATAGGTCTGGTGCTCTACAATTTTAAGGGATGGGATTCGAGTATTCAAGAGTTCATGTTGACACTTTGCAATAAGATCACGTGAAATTCCGGGGGCTAACGGGAGAATCCATTGTGCATCTGGGTAGACCTGAGCAATGTTCGCAGCGGCTTTTAGCATCACCGGCAAAATATGACGGATCTCAGAACGGCGGCTCCCCGGCATCAACCCGATAACAGGCGCGTTCCGCGCGCTTTCTGTTTCACATAAGTCAAGATGTTCGCGTGCCGCTTGTGGACTCAGGGAGGTTCGCGCAAAATCAACAAGCGGATGTCCTACGAATTCTGCGTTGGCACCGGCATCGCGGTAAAATTCTGCCTCAAAAGGGAAAATTGCTGCGACAACATCTGCCCATTTAGCCAGTTTCTTTGCTCGACCGGCACGCCACGCCCACGCTTTCGGCGGAATGTAATAGACAACTGATACTCTATGTTTCTGGGCAAATCTCGCCAACGGCATGTTAAACTCAGCAAAATCCACGAGGAGAAGCACATCGGGGTGTTCTTCACGGATACGTTGTTTCAGATATGCCTGTTTCCGAAGGAACATTGGGAGGACTCTGACAACATCGGCAAACCCCATGACAGCGGAATCTCGGATGTGAAGATCAAGTTTCACTGATGCCGCTTCCATCTGGTCGCCACCCATGCCGAAGAGTGTTATATCCGGACAGAGTGCCTTGAGTTGCCGAGCAACATGAGAAGCGTGCAGGTCACCAGAGGGTTCTCCAGCAACAATCATAACTTTCATATCAGTTTTCAGTTTCCAGTTTCCAGTTTCCAGAAAGAGGAAACCTTAGATAAGGACGAAAACCTCTTTTAACTGGCCACTGGTTACTGGTTACTTCTTTACGGCATCATCCCCGGCACCTTCAGGCCATCGGTTTCATCGAAACCGAACATCAGATTGAGATTCTGCACAACAGCACCCGCAGCACCTTTACCGAGGTTATCAATCGCTGCCATCGCGACGACGCGGCGGGTCCGCGTATCGACTTCAAGCCCAACATCACAATAATTACTGCCGAGCACCGCCTTTGTCTCCGGGTATGCTCCCGAAGGAAGCACCCGAACAAACGGCTCGTTCTCGTAAAAGCCTGAATATATGCCGAGGGCTTCTTCAGTAGACATCTCCTCGGTGAGGCGCATATAGACGGTACTGAGAATGCCTCGCGTCATCGGGACAAGGTGCGGTGTGAACGTCACCCGAACAGGTGCCGACGCAACAGCACTCAATTCCTGTTCAATTTCTGGTGTATGCCGATGTACACCGATGTTGTAGGCGACAACGTTAGACTCTCGATTCGGATAGTGGGTATTTTCGCGAGGTTTCGGACCGGCACCCGAAATGCCCGATTTCGAGTCAACAATGATAGAATCTAATTCCACGACCCCTTCAGCGACCAACGGCATCGCCGCAAGTGTAGCACTCGTCGGATAACATCCCGGATTTGCCACAAGTTGGGCATCCCGAATCTTGGCGCGATACCGTTCTGGCAACCCATATACCGCCTGCGGCATGAGTTCCGCACTTGTATGTTCGGTGTGATACCACGCTTCGTAAGCCTCGGCATCCTCAAGTCGATAGTCTGCACTGAAATCCACGACGCGCAAATCTTGTGCCAGAATTTGTGGCACGAACGACATCGCGACTTTGTGCGGAACAGCGAGAACAACGACATCCACTCGCTCTTTAAGCGAGTCAAGGTCTAAGGGTTCAAATGCGGACGAGAGAAACCCGCGGAGGTTCGGCAGGACCTTATCAATACACTGACCGGCGTAGGTTTCAGAAGTGCAGAGTGCAACCTGCAGCCCTCCAGAGTGGTTAGCGAGAAAGCGTAACAATTCACTACCGCTATATCCTGAGGCACCAACAATCCCAATCTTTATCATTTACATCTCACCCTGTGTTTCTTACTACGAGGTTCTAAATTATATAGGAATTGTAGCACATTTCGAGCGAAATGTCAAATCAGACAAGGGATGTGTAAAGTTTTTGTTATTTCTTCAACCCCGTAGGGGTGGTATCTCTGTAGAAATGCCGCTCATCCGCAAACCTAAGCCCCGTAGGGGCGACATTTGTGTTTAGCTTTAACGAAATATTTACATACCCTCAGACAAGTGTATCTTTGAACTTCCCGTTGACCACTGACAGCCAACAAATCACGGTAAATTCATAAATCAGATAAATCCCAGTTCAGACAATTTATCCTCCAAATCCCAACCGCTGACAACTGACTGCTGATAGCCATTCTAAATAAATCAATTGACAGACCACCGTATACAAGGTATAATAGGCATCAGTTATCGGCTATGGGTCAAGAGATATTCAGGGGAAAAAATAGTGCAACTGCCACAAACATCCACTGACTGCTGACTGCTGACGACTGACAACTTATAAAAAAGGAGACGACTATGAAATTTGCACGATATGAATTAAATGGCACAATCGGTTACGGCACTGTTTCAGGAGAAAATCTGAACGTACTCTCAGGATGCCCGTTTGGAGAATACAGCGAAACAGGCGATACTGTAGCATTAGCGGATGTTCAACTTCTCGCTCCGACAACACCGACAAAGGTATTGGCTGTCGGTTTGAATTATCGAAGTCATTTGGACGGTGCTCCAGAACCACAAAATCCTGAAATCTTCATCAAAACGCCTTCTTGTATTAATGACCCGGGGGGCAATATCGAATTACCGGACGGCGATGATGACGTACACGCCGAAGGCGAACTCGTCGTCATTATGAAGAAACAGACACGAAAGGCGACACCAGAAGAGGCAGCCGCCAACATCTTAGGCGTGACATGCGGCAACGATGTCAGCGCACGGACATGGCAAAGCAACGACTTGCAGTGGTGGCGCGCTAAAGCATCAGACACTTTTGGTCCGATAGGCCCCGTTATCGCTACTGATGTTGATTATACCGACGCGCAATTGGAGACCCGCATCAACGGTGGAGTCGTTCAGAAACAGACAACCGCAGACCTTATTTTTCCAGTGACAACCATTGTCAGTTTCATTTCGCAGGCGATAACCCTTGAACCCGGTGATGCAATCTTTACCGGTACCCCCGGAACAACCACCGCGTTGAAAGCCGGTGACGTCGTTGAAATTGAGATTGAAGGCATCGGCGTTCTGAAAAACAGCGTCGTGGCACAGTAATTCTTTTGTAGGCTCGCTTTCCAATTTCTCTGTTGGCGAAGTTATGATGACAAAATTGTTTAGCAACTCAGTATTATTATTCACAGGCTTTCTCGCTGTTTCAATGTTCGCTGGCTGCGGCGGCGATGATGACACAGTCACAGATGAACCCATCCGAGTTAACTTCGTAAATGCAATCCCGTCCGGTGGTCAGATTGCCACGAATGCGACTATTACGGTTAACTTTGACAACGCACCCGGTGATATCATGGTAAGTCCTGGCACTGCCAAGATCACAGGCAAAACTGCGGCTATCACGGGACCCTTCAAACTTGGTCAGCTCGTATTGACGATCACTTGGGCTGATGGCACCCAGGCACTGAGCTATAAAGTTACCGCGCCGGACTGACCCGACGATCTGAGTGTCACGGGTGGCACTGTCAAAGACGGGGACACGGATGTCAATCCCGAATCTATCAACAGCGATGGGATAATAGAGATTACCTTCACTGCAGAGGTAACCGGAAACATCGCTCTTCAAACCGAAGATGGAGACGATGTCGGTTGGCTTGGTAAAGTCGAAGGCACCACAGGCATACTTGAACTTATCAAAGGGAAAGAGCTCGTCAACGGAACCGTCTACGTCATCGTTGGTAAAGTCTCCGCTGCAGCAGGCGACCCAGTTGAGTTCAAAATAACCTTCGTAACCAAGGCTAAAGTGTAAATTCAAATCCTGCTTTGACTTGTGTTGGCAAAATTTCTAACCCTGCCCTATTCTAATAAGGAGAAAAAAATGCGCTTTAGATATCTGTCTCTTTTTCGATGTAACCAAGTTTCTGAAAAAACAAAACTTGGGCTTAAAATTACCGTCCTTTTGCTGTGTCTCAGTATAACAGGACAAGCATCGGCAGTGCTACTGTTTCACGACGACTTTGAGAAAGATAAGATCGGAGCGGAACCCAGCAAATGGGAAGTCGGACACGACGGCAAAACAACCGCTAAAGTCGTCGCTGACCCGAAAAAAGCAAGCAATAAAGTCTTATTGACTGCTTGACAACCCATCTAACGACTCACGGCACGATGTCGGCGGTTCCATCTATGTCGTTGGCGACGCAGGTTGGGATGATTACGTCGCTGAATGGGATATGATGTTCCCTGATGACTTCTATATGGGCGTTGTCTTCCGTTTTCAGGATGGCGAAAAATTCTATCTCAGCGACCGGCGGCAAGGCGGTAGAGAATATCATTTCTACAAACGCCAAGGAAATTGGACAAAGGTCAAAGATGGAATGGTAGAAAACGAACCCGAAGTCTGGTATCGCGCACAACTGGTTCTTTCGGGTGATAAATTCACCTTCAAGCTAAAAGAGCGGAAAGATAACAGGGCATTTGATAAAATTGATCCAGCGACTGAAGGTCAAGACGGCACCTTTAAAACCGGTAAATTCGGCAACTACGGACTCGTTTACATTGACAATATCTTTATCGGCGATTCCGTCGAAGACCTCGTTCTACCCGTAGAACTCCAGGATAAGTTAAGCACGACATGGGGCACCCTCAAAGCCTCTTATTAATTCAGACAAAGTAGTAGGCACGCTCCGCGTGCCGTGAACAATTTAAAACAGTACACGAAGCGCGCCACTACCTATGCTGCCACGCTAAACAATCACGTAAATCCTTCACGTAAACAGACAACGGGAACCACAATTATGGCGACCTATACTGCTCATGGCGGAAAAGACACCGTCATCACATCCGAAGAAAAACGCGCACTTCTACACGAGGCACTCCTCAAATTGGGCGGTATCCCGAAAAAGATCCTGGTGGTCCCACCGGATATAACACGCCTCCACTCTAACGCTGGCGAACTCACCCAAATTCTCTATGAATTGTGGGACGCTGCAAACGGCACAATTTTCGATATCCTACCCGCTATCGGCACACACGCACCGATGACCGAAGAACAGATCGCTGAGATGTATGGCGATCTACCCAAGACGACATACCACATCCACAACTGGCGGACCGGACTATACCACTTCGGCGAAGTGCCGTCCGAGGTTGTGCAAGAGGTTTCGGGCGGCAAGCTCGATTATAGCATCCCCGTCGCTGTAAACCGCCGTCTTGTAGAGGGAGATTATGAACTTATCATCTCCGTCGGACAGGTAATCCCACACGAGGTTATCGGTATCGCCAATGGGTTTAAAAACATCCTCGTCGGTGCAGGCGGCGTTGAGATGATTAACAAATCGCATTTCCTCGGTGCCGTAGACGGCATGGAACGCCTGATGGGACGTACCGATACTTCTGTCAGGAGAGTGCTGAATTACGCGCACGCAAACTACCTAAAGCAACTCGGCATTCTGTACGTCATGAGCGTTATGGATGCCGATGCCTCTGGTGAACGTGTAATGCGTGGACTTTACATCGGTGACGATGCCCAAACTTTTGAAACCGCCGCCGAATTGAGCAGAGCCGTGAATATGACGTTCTTGGACGCGCCGCTATCAAAAGTAGTGGTCTACTTGGATCCGAGGGAGTTCAAAAGCACATGGCTCGGCAACAAGGCGATCTACCGTACACGGATGGCAATGGCGGACGATGGCGAGTTGATTATCATCGCACCCGGACTCCGTGAATTCGGTGAAGATGCAGAAATTGATCGACTCATCCGAAAGTACGGCTATCGCGGCACACCCGCGACGCTCGATGCGGTCTCAGAGAACCCTGAGTTGCAAGAAAACCTCTCCGCCGCGGCACACCTGATTCACGGTAGTACCGAAGGGCGTTTCAAGGTTGTTTACGCGACAGAACACCTCACCCAAGCCGAAATTGAATCGGTTGGCTACCAGTGGGCACCCCTCAACGAAGTGCTTGCCAAATACAACCCCGAAACGCTTGCTGATGGCTTCAACAACGGATTTTTCTACATCAGTGAACCCGGGCAAGGGTTGTGGGCATTGCGTTCACGATTTGGTAGGAGGGGTTCATAACCCCGAAGCGAATTTCTACAAAAAGAAGGAGAACAACATGCAACCGTTTAAGATTATCGTCGAAAAACACACCGATGGCTATGTCGCCTATCCACTTGGGTTGAAAGGTGTCGTCATAGGACAAGGCGATACTTCTGAAAAAAGTGTTGAGGACGTAACCTCTGCAATTCGGTTTTATATTCAGACTTTTGGAAAAGAAGAACTCGAAGCTGTGGAATCTGCCTTGGACGTTTTTGTAACCGAAGTGAGTATTTGATTGATGCCTCGTCTTCCAACAGATGCCCCCAAAAAACAGAGTTATTCGTGCGTTAGAGCGATTGGGATACCGTATAATTCGAGAACGAAATCATATCTGTATGGCACGTGAAAACCCAGATGGGAGTCGAAGTGTATTAGTTTTGCCGAATCATCGCCGCATCAAAGGCTCAACTTTGCACCGCATTTGCACCCAGGCAGGAATTTCCAGAGATGCTTTTCTGGAAGCGTATAAATTGATATGACAGAAAAAATGATAAATCTATCAGAATCAACGCATACGGATACAACCTCAAAAAAAAAGATGAACTGTGTTATGGACTGTGATGTTTTCGTCTACGGTTCAACCCCCGGTGGTTGTGCGGCCGCTATTGAAGCCGCTCGACGTGGGTGTAAAGTCATTCTTGCGTGTCCACAGCAACATCCTGGTGGGATGATGGCAAGTGGGTTATCAACAACGGATGCCGTACGACGAGAGATGTTTGGTGGATTGGTCATCGAGTTCATTAATGGGATACGCGAAGAATACCAGCGAACCATCGGCGAGAAGTCCGATGATTGGAAACGCATCCAAGAGGGTTGGTTCTATGAACCGTCAGTCGCAGAACGCGTTTTCGATCAACTGCTCGGTGCAGAAGCGGATGCATTGGCGTTTCTTAGAGAACATCATTTGATTAACGCAACCGTACAAGCAAATCGCGTTACAGCGGTAAAACTCGAAGCCACTGATGAATCGCAGCTGCTTGTAACGGCAAAAACCTTTATCGACGGGACTTATGAAGGTGACCTCGCTGCTGCTGCCGATGTGCCTTATCGTGTTGGGCGTGAAGGCATAGAAGAACATGGAGAATCACGAGCCGGGATACATTACATGAACTGGCGGACAGGAACGCAGATTCTGACACCCGATACAGGTGAACCGTCACCCGCTATCCAAGCTTATTGCGCTCGAAGCATCTTTACGACAGACCCTGATAAGATCGTTCCTATCGAAAAACCAGCAACTTATGAACAACATCTACAGGACTTTCTACCCTTACTCGATGACTTCGCAACAGGACGTATTCAAAGATTAGGACTCGGCACACCGCTTCCTAACAAAAAGTATCAACTAAATGGTTCGATTGACCGGTTGACCAGTCTGAATTGCCCCGGTATCAGTTGGAGCTGGCCAGAGGCACAGCGGCATCATCGGCAACGGCTGGCGCAATTTCACCTCGATCACGCCGCAGGTTACGTCTGGTTCCTTCAAAATGAACCGCGGGTACCAGAGAGCACGCGCCATCTATGGAAACAAGCTGGACTTCACAAGGACGAGTTCACCGACAATGGACACTGGCCCTGGCAGATCTATGTCCGTCAAGGTCGGTGCATTGAAGGCAGAGCATTGGTAACACAGCATAATTTCACTATTGATCCAAAAATCGGACGAACCCCACAGATTGACCAAGCCATTGCGATTGGCGAACATTCGTTTGACGTTCACCCGTGCCACGATCGACGCTATGCAGTGGACGGTTTTATGGAGGGTGTCCTCTGGTATCCCAAAAAAGCCGAGGGTCCAGCCCAACCCGGTCAAGTCCCTTACGGTGCGATGCTGCCTCGGCATTTGAACAACCTACTCGTACCCGTTGCAATGTCGAGCACCCATGTCGCAATGTCGGTGTTGCGCATGGAGCCACTGTGGATGACAACTGGTCAGATCGCGGGGCTTGCGGCAAGGCAAGCCATGGACAGTAGTATTGATGTTGCCAATCTCGACCCTGACCCTTTACCGCGGATGTTGGGCATCGAAGTCGATCCTTACAGTCGCAATTAATAAATTTTTCGCTGATAGGATCTTCGCTGTAGGAGCGAACTCCCGGTCGCGACTCTTTTTCTAAAATCGGAAACCAACAACCGAAAACTGAATGGATCCGCCTTTTCCGCTCTTTTTTCTTGACGAAGCATCTCAGAAACGTTAAAATATCTTTGTAATTCGATCACGCTTTGGCGTGTGCCCCTTGTGCAGGAGGGTTCAAGAATCCCGCTGCTTTAGTTAGCGGACGGAGTATGTCAAAGACGAATTCCTCGTGTCCTGTCCCCTTAACCTTCTAACCAATGCAAAATATTCAAGGGTAAAAATATGCTTACAGAACAGGAGTTAGCACAATTTGAAGAAGAAGGCTATCTACTTCTTTCCGGATTAATTCCACAAGAGACTGTCACAAAAGCAAGGGAAGCAATGTGGCACATGATGGAAATGGATGCCGATAATCCGAGTTCATGGGAAGATTGCAAACATCCGCCCGCCTCTAAGTTCTACGTGCAGAGAACAGGAGCTCGTACCGAACTTTTCGGTGTTACGCATTCAGACCTTTTAGCATGTTGCACACCCGATTATCTCGCTATCCTTAAGCAACTTGCCTCCCGATACCCAGAGATTCCACATTGTGAAAGACAGCGTCCTGATGGTATCTGGGCACTCAATAAATTCCCCGTTTCAGCCAAATGGAAAAGACCATCGCCCCATTTAGATGGCGGTTTCCGAGATTTGCGATTAGATCCCGGGACCTTTCGAGTGACCAGTTTAACCTATCTCACCGATGCGAACGCCCACAGCGGCACGACGATAATATGGCCCGAAGGTCCACAACGCATCCGTGAATTCCGAAAAAACAATCCAGGGTTCTCTAATCATATCCATGATATAGGGGCACAGTTTCAAGAGATGGATTTAGGCGAACCCATAGAGGTTGTTGTCAAACAGGGAGATGTCCTATTCTTCCACCACCTGTTACCACATGCTGGTACAATGAATGTCAGTTCTGCCCCACGCTTCGCGATCCGATATATGTGTTTATGTCTCACATGCCGCAGATGGGAGAAAAAAGAGGAATGGAACCTTTGGATGCCTTAAGGCATTCTTGAACGTTACTGCGAAAGTTGTTGTTCGGAGAAATTAGTGTGAACGAGGCAGTAAGAAACCGAAGCAGCTCTAAATTAATAAGCAAGGAGGAACTACTATGCGCATACTTTCTTTTGCGCTGACCCTCCTGTTTGTTGTCGGTATCTACACGGCACAAGCAGTCGATGAAGGGACATTACTGCTCTATTTACCCTTTGATGATGGTGCGGGGAAAAACCCCAAAGATGCCTCTGGCAATGGAAATAAAGCCAGCATCAACGGTAAGTTGAAATGGGTCAAGGGCAAAATCAACGGCGCACTTGAATTTGACGGAGACGCAGCGAATTTCGTTGAAGTCGCACACAGTGCCGATCTCGAAGGCATGAAACAGTTGACAGTTGAAGCCTGGGTTCAACCTTTCGGAACAGATGCCGCCGCGAGAGGAATCGTCTCCAAACGCGCAGGATGGCAGGCCGGAGATGTTTACAATCTCTTTTCGTGGAACGAGAGTAAGTTCTGGGCGAGGGTTAACGCTAAAGACGGGCAACAAATTTCATCAACATCTATCTTAGAAAATAAAAAATGGATGCATCTCGCTTACGTCTATGACGGCAAAACAAAGAAGCAATTGCTCTACGTCAACGGCGAACTCGAAAACGAAGTAGATCATCCTGAAGCTGAAGTTAGCAGTGGTCAAGAACCGTTATGGATCGGCACACTCAATCAAGGGTACTCGCAAACGTGGAACGGTCTCATCGATGAAGTCAGAGTCTGGAGCAGTGTCCTAACCGAAGATGATATAAAATTATCAATGGCCGGAGAACTCCTACCCGTCCAACCTCATGGAAAAGCCACAACAACATGGGGACGAATTAAGGTGAAGACCTACTAACCTTTAGTCTGATTCCGGAACTTGTAGCATAGGCTGTTAGCCTGTGCTTCCGTGAAAACGAACTTTACACATTCACACAACAATACGAATGTATAAGTAGTTACGCAGCCCACTATAAACAGCGTACAAGGAGATTACTCATGACCAAGAGATTCATTGAAACCTCATTCCGCCTATTATTCGTCGCTTTAGCAATCACACTCATAGTGCCGCTTGGAGAGAGCACCGCCGTCGAAGAGGGCATGGTACTTTATCTTTCATTCGATGAAGAGGGCGATCCGACCGATGCCTCAGATAATCCGACGGATGTCACAGTGCACGGAACATTAAACAAGGCTGATGATCAGTTCGGCGGACACGCGATAGAATTTGACGGTGACAGTGCAAACTTCATCGAAGTCGCCCATGCCAGCAAACTTGTCGGTATGGAAGCATTGACGATCGCAGCGTGGGCAATGACAACAAACGCCGATGCCCTGGCAAGAGGCATCATTTCCAAGCGAGCCGGGTTCAACAATGCCGATGTCTATCAGGTATTCTCATGGAACGATGTAAAGATGTACGCTCGCGTCAATGCCCAGAACAGTGAGCAGACCCAAATGGTTTCCGAGACAGTACTCGAAAGTAATGTGTGGTACCACTTCGTGATCATCTTCGACGGGGCTGCGCCGGAAGCAGAGCGCGGAAAGATGTACGTCAACGGTACGCTGGAAGGAACGTTTTCTCACCCGCATCAAGCGGTAGGTGAAAGCGATGCACCGGTGTGGATAGGCACGCTGAATGGCGGTTATGCGCAAACTTGGCTCGGGTCTATCGATGAACTGAGAGTCTATGCGCGTGCACTCAGCGAAGACGACATCCTTCAGTTGATGGATGGACCGACACCGGTCAAGCCGCGTGGAAAATTAGCAACGACTTGGGCGAGACTCAAGCATCAGTAAGCGACAACTATCCGCACATATTGGCAGCAACACCAATATGTGCGCGATATATGAAACCGTATCTTTCTTCCAATGACGTATATCGAACCCGGATAAGGGTTGTGGGCACTGCGCTCACGGTTTGGTAGGTAGGGCTTGCAACCCCGAAGTAAATTTCCATAGAAAGAAGGAGAACAGTATGCAACCGTTCAAAACTATCTGCAACTGGACACCGAAAATATGGTTTCCGTTGGCGATTGTTCTGTTGAACGGGGTCATTAACTTTTTGGCGAGGCAACATCTCTTTGCATATTTGGATTTAGATTTATTCATAATCTCTCCTATTATCATTGGATTTTTCGCTATCGTTGGGGCATTGATCAATTGGATCCTGATAGGTGTTCTCCTCTTTTTTGGGTGCCGGTTACTTTACAATGGAAAAGGTGTTTTTAGAAATTTTCTTAAGATTATAGGTTTGTGTCATCTCGTTCTGTTGGTAGCCACACTAAGTCATTTCATTTTTATTTTAATCAGTTTGCCTCCTGATCTCACGACACTCGAATATAACAACACCACAAGCTCACCAGAATCATCAGAAGCGACTCTTGAGGCGTTGGCTTCAATCGAACTACCAGTCCAGCTGATTAACATTGCGGGGCACATCTGTTTCGCGCTTATCCTCGTAGCAGTGGTTCAAACTTTTTTTCAAATTAGGTGGGTCCAGGCATTTTGTAACGTATGTCTCTTTTATGCTATCTATTGGATTTTGAACAAAGCTTTGTGGTCCATTTTTTTGCATATTTTTTCCTTTTTTTACCAACAATTCTTTGGTCTCCCGAGTTGGCAGCCGGGCGACCCGATTTCACCATAACCTAATGTGGTATCAGCATTTCTGGCAATTCAGACAGACGCTGAATCGTCTCATTCCATCTGCCGGCTTGTGTGTTGTCTCGATCAAGCAATATCGGACGAATCCCTACACCTTCTGCCCCGACGATATCCGCCTCATAGGTATCCCCTACATGGACGACCTCTGCCGCCGAAACACCGACCGCTGCGAGGGTATAGTTGAAGATATGCGGATCCGGCTTCTCGGATCGGACGCGCATGTCATGTGAGGCGGTGATTGTGTCAAAATAGTGGGAGATCCCTAACCTTTCAGTCAGCGGGTCCAACGGCGTATCCCAATTGGAAACAATCGCTAACTTGAAGCCTGCGTCCCGCAAATGCTCAAGGGTAGGAACAACATCGTCGTAGAGTGTAGCACTATTCGCAGCAAAGACGTAGTGCCCAGATTGCAATAACTCCCACGCTATCTGCTCCACGTGCTTCTCAACACCAACTTCTCTTACAAATTCGCATTCTCGCAGCATCACAGTTATCGACGATTCCAGCAAAGAATAATGGGTAGTAGGGGCAGGTGCCGATGTGCTGGCAAAGAGGCGTTCCATCGCTGTTTCACAGCGTTCCCAATTGACCTCAACGCCATATCTTTCAGCAATTCTTTCAAGGTTTTCCGCAAGCGAATGCCTATGAAAACACAACGTTTCATAAAAATCAAAGAAAACAGCTTGGACCATAATTTTTTTGTGAACACTCGCGCTTTCAGATGCCTCTATTCAAAAAGCACTTCCGTGAAATCTTCAAGGCTTTTCACGTTAACAGCAACGAGAAGCAGCTGCTCAAGACGTTGCAAATCGTCTATATTTTTAAGAGCTGGTGTTAGTGCGCGTACCGCTTCTACGTGGAATTTCGTATTGAGTACTACCAAAAGGTTTTTGAGGGTCGCCGCTTTGGCTCCTTGTTCAATACCTTGTTCAATACCTTGTTCAATACCTTGTGCCATAAACTTTTCGCGTTGGCGTTGCCAAAAAGGAGATTCTTGCATAATTGCCTCCGGTATGTTTTCAAACAAACTTGGATCATGGACGAGCTCTCCAAAGAGGGAAAGTCCGTAAAGCAACGTCCCTTTCGTAGGTGAGTCTACAGGGATGTTTATCGTTGCATCAATGCATTGTTGCACCCACCGGTCAAAGGGCATATCGTCAGGCGGTTTCATCAGCGGTGCGAACGGCAATAGCCCAGGCGTCTGTGCCTCTAAAATCGTTTGTCCTTCTATCTCAATGAGCCGTATGACTTTATAACTCAGCCGGTAATCGTAGCCATTCCAACTATATCCATAACCCCCCGGATCGCTTTTGCCCGCGCTCGGGTGAAAGTAAATCACGTTGGAATAGACAGGGAGTTGGTGTTCACCGACGAGATACCCGTGATAGTGAGCGTTTCGGGCCCACATCGGTTTTTCCGTGCTGTCACGGAGTTGAAGTTCAATGTGCAGAACAGCATCGTGGTCATTGAAATGGACACGCTTTGTGATGTCCGTGCGAAACGCGCGGACAACTTGTTGTTCAGTGTCAAGGTCGGCAAGCACCTCAACATAAGACACATTCAAAACAAATCGCGCGATTTCGTTGATCCGTTCGTTTAGAATGTCTTTTCCTGTCGTGTCATATTGTTGCGCCATAGAGGTATTATATAACAGGTTGTTAACAGATGTCAAGGTTAAGCAACGCTGGCAATTCAGACAAGCTCCGAATTGTCTCATCCCATCTGCCAGTTTGGATACCGTCTCGGTCAATCAGTATTGGACGAATCCCTACACCTTGTGCGCCAATGATATCCGCTTCATAAGTATCCCCGACATGCACGGCTTCCGCTGCCGAAACGCCGATCTGTCTCAGCGTCCACTCGAAAATATGCGGATCCGGCTTCGCAGACCGGACACGTTCATCATGTGAAGAAGTAATCGTGTCAAAATAGTCAGCAATTCCCAACCGTTCAGTGAGTGGATCCAACGGCGTATCCCAATTGGAAACAATCGCTAACTTAAAACCGTTGTCTCGTAAAAGCTCAAGGGTCGGGACAGTGTCATCATAGAGCGTAGCAGCGTTGGCAGCAAAAAGGGAGTGCTCAGATTGTAGCAACTCCCATGTCATTTGGTCCAAGTAGTCCCGAACACCGAGTGCCGCCAGAAAATCTCGGTAACTATCGATGATCTGCTGCATCGTCTCCAGAAGGTCATGGGTCATCGGATCTGATCCTGACGCATCTGCATAGAGATTCCCGCGTGCTGTGTCGTAGCGTTCCCAATCAATTTCACAGGCATACCGCTCTACGATTTTTTGAACTCTCGGTCTAAGTGATTCTCCCCAAACCCCTAATGTCTGGTAAAAATCAAAGAAAACAGCTTTGATCATAATTTTTGCGTCCTCATCTTTAGCGATAACACGTCGAATCAGGGACACCAGCCTCTTTAAAGCCTTTTTTTCGGAGCAGGCAGCTATCACAACCACCACATGCTCTGCCCGCCGCGTCAGGATCGTAGCAGCTGAAAGTGAGGCTATAATCGATACCGAGTGCCGCGCCAATTTGGATAATCTCCGCCTTCGTTTTATCCATCAGTGGTGCGCGGATTTTCAGTTTTGTTTCCCCTTCAACACCAGCCTGTGTGGCAAGGTTTGCCATCGTTTGATAGGCATTTATATATTTGGGACGACAATCCGGATAACCGCTGTAATCCATAGCGTTGACACCGATAAAAATGGTATCCGCGACGAGGACTTCAGCATAAGCGAGGGCGTAGGAGAGAAAAATTGTGTTTCGGGCGGGGACGTAAGTGATCGGTATGTCATCCTCCATTTCCATATCAGAACGGTTTTTGGGAACAGCTATATCTGCCGTCAATGCGGATCCACCAAAGGTCCGAAGGTCAATGTCAACGATTATATGCTGTTTCACACCCAGCACCTTTGCGACGTTTTTTGCGCACTGTAGTTCCACAGCGTGCCGTTGACCATACCGAAAACTCATCGCGTAAGTCTCGTAACCTTCATCGTGCGCGATCGCGAGGGTTGTTGTTGAATCTAAGCCGCCACTCAGTAGGACGACTGCCTTTTTAAGCACTGATTGCCTTCCGAAAAGAAGCGAAAAGTTGACAAGTTTGCAAGTGTTCTAAAGTTCTACAAGTTATATTCCATGTCACAATCTAACTTTAGTTCACTTTAACTACACCTTACAACCTTCCGCTTTTTTAATTTTTCTCTACTCCCGCTCAAATTCTAATTTCGCGAAACGGAGGAAGATACCGCCACCGGGTCTGGCAAGGGGACCGTTGATCGCCAAACATGCGATGACATGTTTCGCACCCGGCTCCGCGCTCTCGGTAACAACGACGCGTTGGGGCGTATTGAAACCAGAGGCGGCACCACGTCCAGACTCCCCGAATGCCAAGTCGATTTCGCCATCAACCCAGACTTCACCATAATCGTCAATGCATGTGTGGAACCACACCTGAGAACCGGCAACTGAAGTCCCATCGACCTCTTCAGGAATAGTGACAGTGATCCGATACCAACCGAAGCAGAGTCCTTCAGAGATGACTGCTTGAATATCCTCACAAATGGGCCAACCCGAGTCGTCATAGTCAGCGAGGCGCGCAGGTGAGTCTTTCATTAAATTAACTAAACCGCCATTGGGTTCACCCGGAACGAGTCCATCGCCATAACGCCATTCGGAATTGGTGAGTTCACGGTGTTCAGCATTTTCTAAATCAAGTTCTATAATAGCCATTATGCATTCCTTCGTTTTGTAGTCGCGGCTTTCAACCGCGGTTTTTGTGATGCAGTGCACACATAGAAAATTAAATGGTAATCCTCCCTAAAACGGAAGAACAAAGCGAAAACCTGTTTTCGACAACAGAGAAAACAGAGCGAAAACCTAATATTTAAAAAAACAGAGTCTATAAGCGATACCTGTCGAAAAAATCAAGGAAATCCCTGCGACAATAAATGGTACATGAACAGAGATGTTAACCAGAAAACCGCTTGCGACGTAACCGAGAAGAAATCCGGTGCTCCACGCCAAGTGCGTGAGCCCGACACCGTGTCCCTTCTCATCAGGTTCAGTAAATTCATTGATAAATCGCGGGATAGTGGTCGAAAGTGCCCACGCTGCACCTGCACCGAGGACCCCGAAAACTTCCAGAGCGATTAATGAGTCATGAAAGAACGCCATACTAAACGCGAGAAGCGTAACGATTGCATTCGCCACAAGCGCAGGCGTGCGATGCCCAATCCTATCGCATATTCTCCCAACAGCCAGTTGGCACCCAAAAGCGAACAGTAGGCTCACTGCACCGTAATAACCTGTCGCTTTCACGCCAGCGATACGCGCAATCAAGATCGGCATGAGCAGGTTTACAGAGCCCCAATAATAAGTCGGGAAAACTCGTAAACCGATTAGCATCCGCATGTTTCGCCGCCGACTCAGGTTTAGGTATGCGTCAATATTAAGGGCTGATTTCCATATCCCACCTTGCCCCCGCTGCCTATTGGAAGTCTGCTGCATCAACCGTGGCAAAAAGAGGCATGCACCGACAAATAATAAACCGGATAGAACGATCGCACCGATCCCGAAAACCCTATAGTCAATACGATCAATGACCTCGCCTGCGATGGCACTGCCAACTGCACTCCCAACAGTCATGTTAATAAAGTACAGTCCCGTCGCTAACCCCAATCGGTTCGATGGCACAACACTGATGAGATAGGTTTGCCCACCCGCGGTCTTGAACCCGGATGCGATCCCTTCATAACAGAGGATGCCCCAGATGAACAGCGGCGTTTCCGTCGTGAAAAGCGCGCCGATGACAACTGCGCCCGTCACCCCGATGAGTATTGTCGGTTTCCGTCCGAACCGGTCGCAGAGTGTTCCGCCAATCAGTGCTGAGATGCCACCGAGTCCGATAGGCAATGCGCGTAACAACGCTGCGAATAGCGCAGTCTCTTCTAAAATCGTCTCCGCGTAGACCGGAAACAGCATCTGTACCGGTCCCGTCACTAAACCGACAACAAACACGATAGTGCAAAGAAGTATAAATCCGCGACTCCACATGCTTTGTTAAAAGTAGCGCATCAGACTGTCCGTAATATTAGGTGCAGCGGTGCCGAGTCCACAAGCACTTGTCGCCCTCATGACCGCTCCAATCTCTGAGATGAGTGTCTCCGAATTCGGGTTTAACGGCGCGGACAAAAGTTCTGTCAGTCGATGTGTACCGATACGACAGGGGAAACATTTTCCGCAAGATTCCTCAGCAAAAAATTCCATTGCGTTGCGTGCCACATCAAGCATATCCCGTGTGTTATCAAACACCATAATCCCTGCCGCGCCAAGCATCGCACCCACCTTTTGGAAACTCGGTTCATCAATCGTAATGTCCAGATCGTCGCCAGCAATAAACCCACCAGATAACCCTGCCGTTGTAATCGCTTGAATCTCGCGTCCTTCTGGAGCACCACCTGCCCATTCATAGAGAAGCGTCTTTAAGGGCAGTCCAAAGGGCACCTCGTAATTCCCTGGTCTCTGGATGTCGCCGGAGAGGCTAATAATCTTTGTGCCTGCTAAATTTTCGTCGTAACTGAGGTTCTTATACCATGCTGCACCGTGCCGTATAATTTGCACAGCGGCAGCGAGTGTCTCCACGTTGTTCACAGCAGTAGGTAAGTCCTCAAACCCATGCGTCACGGGATAGGGTGGGCGGTTCCTTGGAAACGGATGCTTTCCCTCAAGGCTATTCAATAACGACCCTTCCTCGCCGCAGACGTAAGCCCCCGCGCCGCGTCGAATGTAGATATGGAAATTAAAATCTTCACCCGCATGCTTATTTCCAAAGATAGCATCCCCAAGCAATCCCGCTGCTTCTGCCTCCGCAAGTGCCTGCTCAAGTATTTTTTCGGTTTCTGGGTACTCATATCGAAGATAGATAAAGCCGCGTGTTGCGCCTGTCGCGTAGGCGGCGAGTGTCATCCCTTCAATCACAGCGTGGGGGGCATAGTCAAGAATAACCCGATCTTTGAAGCAGCCCGGTTCACCCTCATCTGCGTTGCAGACGATCGTTTTCGGCTCGCCACGGGCATTCAAAACCGATTCCCATTTCATACCGGTTGGAAACCCGGCACCCCCCCTACCTGCGAGCTGACTCTCCTTAAGCGTGTCAATCACATCTGCTGGTGTGAGCGTTGTTACCGCACGCGTCAACGCTTCATAGCCACCCGTACGCTGATAACCTGTCAACGTCCTACGTTCGGGTTCGCGTATCTCAGCGAAAATACATTCTTCACCATCACCCGGATAGGGTGGAGGCAAAGGAGAAGGCTGTACAGAAAGGGTGTCTGCTTGCTTCCCAACGAATACCTCATGTCCTTTCAGCACCGGGACGCAATCGTCGCACCTTCCGGCACACGGCATCTCGGTCGCGCCTTCGGCTTGAAGTGCCTCAAGAATTTCCAAACCACCTTGTAACCGACAGACAGGTCCGGTACAGACCCGCGGTGCGTTTTGGCCGGGTGCCTCGCTCGCAAAATGGTGATAAAATGTTAGTGTGCCAAAAAGTTCAGCAAGCGGAATCCGAAGCCCGACTGCGATGTCGCGAAGGACTGCCTCCGAGATAAATCCATCTCGGTCGTGGAATGCGTGTAACAATGCAAGCAGCGGGGCGGGTTCATCACGCCACTGGGCAATTACTTCTCGATTCGTCGGGGCTGCCATCTATCTCTCCAATACAGTAAAATAAAGAATAATTTCTTTCTGCATCTTATCAATTTTTTGACTTCGCGTCAACGCTTTTCTGAAATTCCTTACTGATAGAACTTTCATTCAGGAACATCCACTTTAAACGGATCTATGAGTTCATTTAACGCTTTCCGCTGTCCATGGTCGCGACTTTCAAGCTCATGAAGTGCCTCTGGGATTTCGTCCTTATGCGCATCAAACGGAAACCACCGAGACGCATCGGCGTGATGAAACTGTTTTGAATAGATCCAGCGTAAAAACACGGTCATTCGCGGATAGGCTTCGTGGGTCCAGCGTCGTCCGGCGTGCCGTAGGTTCGGCAGAAACACGATGAAGTCGCCAGCGTTCACTGGAACATTGTGAACTGTCGGCGGTAGATCGTCCATCGTGATGTGTTCAGGATACTGGAAAGTGGACTTATGACTTCCCGGAATACAGGCAAATCCGTTGCCGGGTGGCACATCCACCAACGAAACGGAGAGATTAAAGAAACTCGCGAAGACCTCATCGTTGGCGACTTGGTATTGGTGGTGCGGACTTCTAAACCAGCCTTTATGCCCGCCGTGGAGTTCCAAACCGTCTGCGTTGGGATAGCAGATATTCGCCACGACATCGAAAACTCGTGGATGGTTCCATGTCAACGCAGTCACAACCCGTAATATCTCTGGGTTTAAAATAAGGCGTTGGAACGCCTCATGTCCGTAATGCATGTTATAGACCCACCACGGTTTTCCCTCAGGCGCGTTGATTCGCATAGGTGGCTTGAAATCGTCCGCGTCCCATTCATACCACGCGAACATCTGCCCCTTCATCAATTCGACATCTGCCTTCGGTACGGCGTTTCGGACCACAAAATAACCGAGCAGATCGAAACACCATTTTTCTTCCTGTGTTAGCATAGCGCCTCTCCCCTCTCCATTTTTTCAAGGATTCGTTTGGCAAACCCCTTTTCGCTCCGTTGGACCGATTCCAATGCGTATTGATCGTCAGAAATGCAGTGCCGGTGTGCTTCTATAGGGAGGTTATAGTTCTCATTGAAATAGAAACTGAATTGATACCGATTGAAAACGACGCGACGCGGATAGTCTTCCTTCCAAAACTTTGCGCCGTGCATCAGTCGTGAGGAAAAAATAAGGCAATCCCCTGCTTTCAACTCAAACGTAATTGCAGGTGCCCATTCGTTATCAATATCAAGCGTCGGAGGTAGTTTGATTTGGGATTTATGCGTGCCGGGGATGCACATGAAGCCGTTGTCCTGCGGTACATCAACAAGCGTTATGGCGGTGTTGACATAATTGCAGTAAATCTGCCCATTCCCGGCTTGGTAGTCGTTATGCGGGTTATAAAATCCGTCCGGAAAGTCAAAACCGCTCGTGTCGCGGTGAAGTCTTTCCTTTTCACCTTCAGGGATAGGACGTTGCTTCTGCAAGACGAGCGCGCAATTGAAGAGTCTCGGACGGTTCCACATCAAGCCCATCACAATCCGTAAGGCTTTCTCGTTGAGTGATAACCGCTCGAAAATCCGATCACCGTACTGAACATTGTTTAGCACACCGTTATATTCGTCTTGGGTGACATTCACCGGTTCAGGTGCAACTTCAGGATTCGCAAACCATCTGTTCGCAATCTCAAGCATCTGTTCCACCTCTGCTGGCGACACCACCTGCCGAAGCACTAAATAGCCGAATAGGTCATAGTGCCACTTCTCCTCTTCTGTCAGCGTGGATGGAAGATCAAGAGCACTGTCTTCACCGCGAATTAGCATATTACCTTCTACTCCATAATTGTAAAATCTACTATGAACTGTCTAAGTGCTGCCTTTGTTTCATCAGGTTTTTCTACCCAGGGATAGTGTCCGGATTCAGGAACCGACACAAACGTGCTATGAGATAGTTTAGCGGCAAGCGTTTCTATAAAGTGACACGGACGAGGATCGCAGGCACCATGAAGGAAAAGGACAGGTATAGATAGATCGTAAACGGATTGCTGAAATTTTGCATCTGTGGTGTAACTTTTCCAGTCCGCGCCGACTTTTTCGTTCGCTTCGCTGCTCACAGGATGTTCATCAAAACTCGGAAGATCGTCAACTTGATTCGGATCAAATACATCCGTCTTGCGACTTAAAGTGCGAAGCCTATCTAATATCCGTTCTCCATCAGCACCTTCAGTCTGTTCTCTTTCTGCGCGCAGACATTGATATTCTTCACGCTCCGATTTACTCAGCGCATTTAACCGATTTTCGCGGTATTCGTCGTGCCAGCGGGGGTCAATACCTGTGCCTGCAATGTGAAGAACGGCTATCGTCCGAGCCGGAAACCTGACTGCATAAGCCAAAGCCAATCCCGCTCCCCACGAATGTCCCCCAACAATCCAACGTTCAAAGTTGAAATGTTTTCGCAATCCTTCTAAATCATTGATAAATGTAGATACATCGTAAGGACCCACCGGTTGTGAACGCCCGCTTCCACGTTGGTCATATCGAACGACTTGACACACGTCAGAAACCGTGTCGGCAACTGGGGCAAGATAGTCGTAGCCACCAGGCCCGCCATGGCAAAGCACCATCGGTTGTCCTGTGCCTTGAATGGTTGTCCAAAGCCGAACACCGTTAATCGGAAGTACTTGCTCTTGGGACACCTTCATCTCCTGTATTTAATGATATTAATGAGTTGTTATCAAACGTTTCCGAGTCTAAAACCCCCTTGCTTTAGCTGGGATACAGACTCGCCGTTGTGAATTAGACCAAAGCGTTTTTTGAAAAAACACTTGACATTTTTTGTAAATTGTGGTTTAATATTCTTACATGGTGGCGGTGGACTTCGCCTCTCGCTTGAGAGTGCCACCGCACCGATCGAAGTCGGTATCACCATGTAAAGGAACACCATGTATACCACAAGTTACAAACTCTTTCGTGCGCCACGTCTGCGACACACGCGTTGCACTTGACTTGAGCGATAGAACATGGACTTGTCAACATTGTGATACTCACCATGACCGCGATATTAATGCGGCTATAAACATCCTTCAGGTTGGGGCATCAACCTTCGGAGTAGAGAATGTCAGACTTTCGATTGCAAGCTGTTCTTGAAGATACCAGAATCACCCTTGCTTTAGCTGGGTGAGTATGTCAAGAGGATACAAGTTTTAGACCCACAAGTCAACAAAAAAATTAATTTGATTTTTTTATTGACAATCTTCGTCAAATTTGTCATTATGGCGACAATTGAAATGTAATAAAAGCGATTCAGAGGGTATCTGTTAATTTTTCACATCGTATCGCTGAACTGGAAAAATGGAGGCGATCATGAAACCGAAACGTTTAAATTGGTGGGCACTTCAAACCGGTTTTGCCCTCCTCTGTACTTTCACCTTAATTATTAGGGTGGAAGCTCAAGTTGTTACGGACGGCTTAGTGAGTTATTACACGCTTGACAAAAACGACATCGTCGGCGATACCGTTAAAGATCTCGTTGGCGGTAAGGATGGAACAATCGTCGGTGAGCCGGAGCCCATTGAAGGTCATCTCGGAGACGCACTCAATTTTGGTGGAAAACCGGATTGCGTGGAGCTGCCGATCATTTTCAATATCGGGGAGAAACCGGCATCGTATGAAGCGTGGTTTTTGAAAACCCCTAACAGTCGCATCGGTTGGCAATATATCCTGACAAACAAAACGAATTTTTTCGATCATTTCTTTCGGCTCGGCTTTAATCAGAATACCGGACAACTCCGATACTATACCGAGCAAGCCAACAACATTAGAAAAGCGTGGGTAACCGATGAAGATTATGCCGATGGCAAATGGCACCATGTAGTGGCGACACGCGAAGAGGATAAGGCTCAAGTGTATGTCGATGGCGTTCTCGTCAAAGAGGAGGAGGCAATGTCCGGCAATCTGGGCGGCGGTGAGACGAACTGGAACATTGCTCAAGATGGTAATACTGATGGGTACTTGATAGGGGCGGTGGACGAAGTGCGCATCTATAAAAAAGTGCTGACACTGGAAGAAATCAAGCAGAATTTTGAGTCACAGGGCTTATCAGTCGAACCCACCGAAAAGTTAAGTCTCACCTGGGGGCGGATTAAAGCTCCACAATCTCATTGGTAATGATTATGAAAGTAGATCCACAACAACTCATTGATGACGGCTATATTGTGCTGCGACAGGTCGTTCCACCTGATCAGTTGGAAGAGCTGAGGACGAACTTTGAAACCCTCGTTGAGAAGCAGAAAAAAGTCTGGGCACGGGAGCGGAAACCGGACGAAAAACCGGGCGGTGTTTGGACAACGAGTGCGCAACCGAGAGTGTTTTTTGATGAGGTTGTTAACGCGGCAACTGCCAATACCATTGAATTTTGTCTGCATGAGAACACCCTCGGTGTGAGCCAGCAAGTTATGAGGGCACCCGAAGCAGCAATCACACTGATGGCACTGATGTGTAATCCTGTGCAAGATCACGGGCCCGCCAGTTGGCATCGGGATATTGATCCAACAGGACAGGCACCCCTCAAAGGGATGCAGATGGATTATGTTAAAAACGGACCAGGATATGTCCAATGGAATATCCCACTTTACGATGATAGCGTGTTCTGGCTCGTGCCGAAAAGTTATTGTCGTCCGAACACACCGGAGGAACACCAACACCTATTGACACGTGCCCAAGAACCGATGCCGGGTGGAATTCCAATCGAACTGTCAGCAGGCGATGGCGTTGTCTATAGCCACATGGGCTTACATTGGGGCAGCAATTATAGCACAAAGTTGCGACGGACTGTTCATCTTGGATATCGCGCCTTCGGCAGCGACTCGTATCCAATTGTTGACCATTTTTATTGGAATTTGGAATTCACCCAACATCTTCCCACGGCAGCTCGCGCCCAATTTGAACGTTTTTCCCAACTTCACCAACAGCAGTGTGATGTGATTGAGGCAACCTTTCACGCCATCCGTAACGAGGACACTGACGGTTTTCGGAGCGGATTGGCGAAGCTGCATCCGGGTGAAGAGGAACGCATGGTCGCGGTCGTATTCCTCTCAAAGTTAGCGGATAAAGTCCACAAACTCAAAGACCCCGAAGTCAGCAAACTTCCAATTGAAGCGCGCATCGGCGAAATCTCCGCACATCGACTCAATTTCCATCTCTATGAGGATTTCGCACATCGTTTTTCTCCCGAAGATGCCGAAAGCATTTGGAAACGGTTTTCGACGCTATATGAGAAAATTGAGGCAGAAATTATCCGATCCGTTCCAGACAGAACATCCCGCGTAATGCGCTATCAACTGACAGACATGCCAGCGAATTTCGAGGTAGAGGACTTCATTCAGAGCTGGTAGAAATGTAGAACAACGAAAAGAAGAGGAGTGAACCATTGACAGAAAATCAAAGTGTAATTATCAAAATTGAGGCGGGTTCGGTCAAGCGGCAGAATGACCTCGTCCGCTTGCGTTTTAAACCGAAACATTACTTTCCCGATTGGCAAGAAGGCACCTCAGTACTTGCGATGTCCATAACTGACGCAGACGGTCATATCTCCGATGAGGATGTTCCATGTCAATTCGAGCCGACGCTACGCGAACTTGCATGGCAGACAGGCGAACTTCCAGCGGAGACATCGGCACATTACGCGATCCGACATATCAATGGACCGCCACCAAAAGTGCGTTATCAAATCCAACAGAAACCCGCGCATCTGCTCATTTCTGCCGATGCCGCGTTATTCGCACGATACAACTTTCTCGGTGTCTGGAAGCCTTACTTTTGGCCCCTCAACGGGAATCATGGGACTGTGGTCCGCGGGGCTGGCGGCGAAGACCATCCGCATCACACAGGGCTTTACCTCGCCTACGGGGGGCACGGTGAAGGTGGGTCTGCGAATATCTGGTCTGATTGGGATGAGCCACCTTACGGTCCCTGCGGAAAGATGTTGCACCAACGCTTTGTCCGAATCACTGAAGGGAACGTTTACGCCGAATTTGTCGAAGACCTGATCCATGTCACAGGAGATGGTGAAGTTATCATGACAGAAACGCGGACCGCCCGGGTATGGTATGCCGACGATACGCGACGGTTTCTGGAAATTACGCACGAAACGACACCGCCACTGGACATCGGCGATCGGCAATTCTTGTGTGTAGCACGTTTGAATCCATCAATGGGTATCCCGGAGAAAGGGCACGTTGAAAATTCTGAAGGACAAATCGGCAGAACAGCGGTGCATCACCAACGCGCACGGTGGTGCGATTTAGGCGGCACAGTGGGAGATGGCGTGGCCGGTATCGCGCTGTTTGATCACGCAGAAAACGCTGAACATCCGGGCTTTTTCGGGGAAATCGCTGTACCTGAACAGATGAGCATCCTCCACCATCCACCAGATGAACTGGAAGATGGCTGTTTCCGTCTGCAATTCGGGGTCTATGTCCACGAAGGTATTACACCAGCGGCAGATGTCGAACGGCATTATCAGTGCTACATAAATCCGGTGCAGGCAGAGGTTTTGAAGGACGCAGCGTTTTAGGCAACGTATTTAACCCCCTAAATCCCCCTTATCAGGGGGACTTGAAACCCGTAAGTCCAGTCCCAGTTGTTCCGTTTCATAGCAGACCGTCGCCAATTCACTCCGGCCGCTTGCGGTGCTTGACATCCAGTTCGCGAAGGAGTGCCAAAGTGTCCTCAAACGACAGTTCACCCGTTGAAGCCGTGTGTTCGAGATAGTCGCGCGTCTTGCTGTTGAGCACACCATAAAAGGCACGCACCTCCGAGTCCGGATGGTCCCGCCAAAGTTCGACAGGTATCAACGAATCCTCGCTCAAGTACCGACGGTTCGGATGCCCGTAGTAGACCTGCACCGTTTTACGTTCTTCCTCCGTCGGACGCGTTGTAGCGGTGTGTAAAACACCGATGTTGAATAGCACGGCGGTCCCAGCAGGACCGTACAAATCGACAATTCCGCCACGCGCCAACTGCTCGTCCGTTTCGAGAATCTCAGCGTCCACCGATTCTGGCGATAAGGAGAAACAGTGCGTCGTTTCATCAACATCGGTCAGATACAGCATCAACTGGACGAACCCGATGCGCAACGGATGTTCAAGCCAGTGCCTCGGGCCATCTCGATGCCAGCCGCGATTCGGTTCACCCTCGTACGCTGCCATGTGCCGGATGCATATCTCTGAAAAGCAAGGGGCATTGCCCATCAGTGTGTATAGGCAATCCATGACGATCGGATGCCGAATCGCATTGTCGAATTCAGGTGAAGTCAGAAGTGCATCGCAATTCACAGTCTGGTAATGTCCAATACGATACCAGTGATCTTCAACTTCAGTGCGGTCCCGATCAAAAGCATGAACAAAATGTTCAACCTCGGTATCGCTCAGAATCTTACCGAGTGAGACATAGCCATTTTCTTTAAAAAACACATAATCCGCTGGTTTCATGTCATTTTCCTCGCCTCGATTCTCTGCAGTCGCGTTCGGGAGACCGCTCCTACAGTAGTCTGTGGGTTCGCTGTTTTCAGGATTTTGTAGCGCACCCGCGATTTCTATCGACTTGCTTGTAGCCGTCGAACCCGAGCGGGTGTGTCGTCGCCTTGGATCTCCGAGGAGAGAATCTGAAGACTTCGGTCTCCAATCGGTAGCTCCACCTTTACGCAGCCACGGCGATGCGATTCTCGGAGCGCGACGGCTACTTCCAATGCTGCACGCCCATCTTCTCCAGAACATTTCGGAGAGGTTCCGTTCTCAATAGCGTTGATGAGATCTTCAACGATTGTGATTCCCATACCCTGCATCCGCACGGGGATCGGGAATGGACATTGGGCTGGTACACCGCGTCCGCGTCGTCCGCCGGGAATCACACGAATCAACTCGAACGTTTCGGCGTTGTTGACAGAACGGATACGTCCCGTTGTGCCGATGACATCTACCTCCCACGGTGCCGCACCGCAGGACGTACTTCGCAGATACGCACGCACACCGTTATCAAAAACGAGATAGCCGTTTCCCTGCAGATCGCCTTCACCTGCAGCGGCTGCATCGGACTGCATCTCACCGAAAACCCATTCAACGTTCCCACCTGCCATGTAGCGCAAAATATCAATAGCGTGGCTGCCGTTATGTGAGAGTCCACACTGTGCATAGACAGTCACCTGCAGCACATCGCCGATCTCGCCTTCGTCAATGAGTTTTCGAGCCTCACTAAAGAACGGATTCCAGCGGCGTGCGCAATTGATCACCAGCGCGACACCTTCTGCTCGGCAGGTCTCCACCATCTCGTCTGCCTCGGCAAGACTCAGCGAAATCGGTTTCTCTGCCCAGATCGCTTTGACACTTGAGCGTGCCACATCTTGTACAATAGTCGATCGGATCCGCGCTGTTGTACAGACACTCACAATGTCCAGATTTTCCTTCTCCAGCATCTCACGATAATCGCTGTAGATATGCTCTGAACCCAATCCCCACCGTTCGCCGAAGATTGAGGCTTGTTCAGCATGCAAATCAGCCCCAGCGACCAGTTCTACATTCGGAGCGGCATGGTAAGTTGGACCATGACAATAGGGCAGAAAGATCGAACCCCCTTGTGTGATTTCGTCGTCGAAAGTGCTGCCCATACGTCCTAAACCGATTACGCCTGCTCGATAAGTTGTCATCTTTTTTCCTCCAAGAGAGTTATGTCAAATAAAACCCATCGCGATGTAAATCCAATTTCAATTGTTCAAAGAATTTTCTCGTAGACAAAATCCAACCACTTGTCTTGTGGCGATATAATTTCGGGTTTCGGTGAAAGCGGTGTCCAATACGGCTTGAAAATATGACCCATATCACTCCTTAATTCCCACGCATCCGCCGTTTCTTCTTGTGTGGATAAATGAAAAAAATGTCTTTCCTTCTGCGCACTTAAACTCTCATTCGGTACCCATCCCATAATGTTAGCGTCAATATATACAGGCTTGTGAAATTTGTCATATTCATATTCAATGTACGAAATGTGTGTGAAATTCTTCTGTGTGGAAAGATAATCAACGGTAAGCCCTTTGGGCAGCGTTCGTTTATAGGGAATTGCGCTTAAGTTGGGTTCAATGTAAACCTGTGTTGCTGCCGCTATTATTCTTTGGTTATTTTCCAATTCATTTTCAAAACAACCCAGATATTCCTCAATTTCCACAGACTGTAACCCTGTTTCCTCATAAGTTTCTCTCTTCACAGCGGTTTCAAGGTCTTCATCCTTTTCAACAGTCCCTGCAGGAATTTGGACACCTGCAGTCGGATGCTTAAAAACAAGTAACTCTTTGACACCATTTCTCTCACGGACGATAAATGCAGTAACCTTCTGGACAACTTGGTTCACTCTGATTTCTCCCTAATCAATGGTTCTGCTCCAACGAATGCGCGTCCCGTTTTTTCCTCAGCGCGGAATACAGATAGGTTGTCACTGTTCGCGTCTTTGATGAGCCAGATATGTCCCGCAAACGTATGCTGATTCACAAAGGTATCAATAGCAACCTTACCATAGAATTTCTCTTCACCGTTACCATCTACCCAATAATAGGCGATCTCAGTCTTGCCGCCATTCACGAAAATGATTGCGGTTTCGGTGTCGCTGCTTCCTGATCTTAGATTTGGCAGCAGACTCGGATCATGCTTATCCAAGTTCACCCACTTACCATTACCATCACTCTCGGGGTTCTTCAACTGTTGGTGGAATTCTGTCAACTCTATTAACTCAGCAGGCCATTCAAACTTCGGGGAATCTTCAGGATCGAACCCTTGGAGATGCGAAAGACTTAAACGTGTCACCGCTCGCGTATACCGCCAGTCCATGTCCCCATAAACTTCAGTTAGCAGCGCAGCGAGTGCTGGATCGTATGCTTTCAATTTGTCGCGGGTATCAACATGGTTATGTTGGTCATCGTTCGCCCGGTTCGTATCAAACCAAGACTGCGTGCCTTCAGCCCAGTACTCTGCTCTGTTCGTAATAGCATAGGTGTCTTTCCACAACCCTTTTTCGACTGCAGCATCATATAGTACCCTAAGACGCTCATCGAAACTCGGATCCACCGTATTTAATCCCATCTGGTGAATCGCATGCGCGAATTCGTGTACCAGAATATTTTCAGTCGAATACGGATCGCCTTGGTAATTAAGTAGGTTCTCCTCACCACAACTGACAGCGGGTCTTGCCGGTGTGGAACCCAAACCGC
The DNA here is from genome assembly GCA_965200345.1 of Candidatus Poribacteria bacterium. GTDB lineage: Bacteria > Poribacteria > WGA-4E > WGA-4E > WGA-3G > WGA-3G. Next base: position 5,520,045 of record OZ241378.1, on the reverse strand, counting down.
GTGCGCGTCGATCCCAATAATAGTCGGGTTGGAGATCGCTGTGTTCGGGAATCTGCGTTGTCAGTTCGTTATATGCCATCACAGCAAAACGCACGTTATTTTTTGAGAGTGCCTGCAACACATCCTGACGATGTCCGACCATCTGCCGAATCAGCCACACTGCCTCCTTCAGCGCATACGGACTCACTTTCGCTGATGCAACAACAGGCAACCCCTCCACGTCAAGCCACTGCACATAGAACGGATCCAATTCAAAAGTTTCACGTACGGTCAGCGGCGGAGGAATAGGGTCAGAAATGTTGACACCTTGCGCCGTCGCAGTCAGTTGAATCGACAAAAACAACATATAGATTGTAAAAATAGCAGTCAAATAGAGCATAGGATAGTCCCACTTTAGTATCAGGAACTGTTTCATTTTGATTCTCGAAATAGAAGCATCTGAACAGATTCCTGTTTGATTGAATTTAAGGTGTCGCCCTTTTCGGAAATGTAGGTGCTGATGCAACGTGCAATGTACTCTGCCTGTTTCACTGGTACAGCATTTCCAATCATCTGTTCCAAATCGGTCTTCGATCCGGTGAAATCAAAGTCTTTTGGAAAGGTTTGGAGATAACTTCGTTCTAAGGTTGTAAGCGGACGAACATTTTCTGAAATAGGTGCAGTATCCTTTGGATGTATTTTATATGTTTTGGGAATTGGACGGTTAACCCCTCTCACAGTTGGACTTGGCTCATCAACGCTAAAGACAGCGCGGCGGCTATAGTTGCGAGGATGTCGGTAGTAGTGGGCAACGTCGAGACTATCCCCCAAATAATCACGCACTGTCATCGGTTTGGTAGTCAGATTGTTATCCAAATAACTCGCGAGAGATCTGCTATCCACAGAGATTGATAGCCCTAATTCACCAATAAGAAAAAGCCGTTTCCGTCTTTGCGGAACACCACACTGGTTTGCGTCTAAAATTCGCTGTGTTAGTGAATATCCTGCACCTCTTAAAATTTCACCAGCACTACGATATCGCTGACTTTTCACAGTCCTATCCACATTTTCCATGACAAACCACTTCGGTTTTGCATGTGCGACAATCTGTGCGAAACTCACAGTCAAATCCGCTCTACCTAAATTTTCGTCCCGTTTACCGGCATGCGAAAAATCTTGACACGGAGGGCCGCCAATAATCATATCAAATTGATATGCGTTTAATATTCCTAAACTTTCTTGCCAATTACCAAGATCTAACTTGTGTATATTATGCGTAAAGTTAGCACGATAGACCTTGATTGCTGGTTCCCAATTATCAAAAGCAGCAACTGCTTCAAAGCCAGCATTTTGGAATCCGAGTGTCATGCCACCACACCCCGCAAAGAGGTCAATGAATTTCATAGACATTTACTTTCCCCACCTCCTTATGTAAAAAGTTCTGGAGAATTAACCAGAATCGCATCAAATCGTCTTTCTGGACTAAGCATTTTTTCGCCCTGTCCTAAGATAATGTTTTTGATTTCAGTTTTTTTAATTCGCGGATGTACGAGCTCTGGACAGAACATATACGGGTGTGTTTTTCTGCCACTTAAAGCAAACGCTTTGTCTGTTTGTCTAGAAAATCCAATACTAACTGTCTGTGCGTCAATTTTTCCATCTGTGGCAAAGTCAGAAAGCATTTTCACAACCCACAAAATTGATCGCTTTGCTCGTGAGAATTCTTTAGAACGCCCTTGCTCAACTGTATCTAATAACAACTTCGCAAAAGCGAACGTACTCCAGATAAAAACATCCAAACAATTTTCATGAAGTTGAGCAGATTTCCCAACAGTCTTCCAAATAGGCTGTATTACTAATGGAATCTGATTGTCCACTTCCGCGACTAACAAACGCTTGATAATTTGGATAATATCGGGTATTTTCTCCAGCATGCTATCTTCTGATTCCCAGTCGAAGTTATTCTGAAAAATCGGGCGTAGAGCCTCAGAAAGTTCGTTTTGACGTTCAGCGTACCGCTTAGCGATTTCAAGTGTTAAATGGATAATCGTATTCGGACGCACCACAAGTTCACAGCCGTATTCCTCTTCAGGAAAGTTGCAAGTTGAATTATCAGGCAAAGCCGTCAATTTAATTTCTAATGCCCGTAACCAAGAGTTTTCAGCATCAGAATTATCCATTACCACTAAATCAATACGAGGTAAAGTCCCTTTGACAAATTGCTGATTTTGTCCATAAATATACTCAAAAGCAAAGTAAATATCTTCAGAGTCATACGCATGTCCAAATATAGAGTTCACATCAATCTTCTCAGGAACAATATTCCAATTCTGATCTAAAGCCAAGTAAACAGGAGCGATATTTTGACTTTGCATATAACATAATAAGGCGATTGGGAAACAGTTATTAAAACTGTTCTTTCCCCATGCTTTAGCTTGGCTGAAGTCTTTGTTTGTGTTAGATCGATTTAACGCGAATAAAGCAGGCCTACTATCCATTGGTGTGAATCCTATTGAACTGACTCTCATTCTTGAAGTAGAAAACTGTAAAAGTGATTTATCCGGTTGTTTTCTATTCTGAAGGATTTATTGCCCTTCCCAATACCTCAACTCCTGCCAGATGGCGCGCATTTGCCACACAGCCATCGAAACGACCTTCGCCTCCTCGCCAATTCGGAGTTCTTCCCTTGTATCTGCCATATCAGATTATCCGTTACTCAGAAATCTCTTTGTAAGTCTTCGATTTTGCGTGGCGGGACTTATTTCTCAGACTCCATACGCTGCCAACAAAATTGCTGTCAATCAGTTGTTGAAAAATTTGATGACGCGCTGAGGGTTTGAGTTCAAACTGATCTGTTTCCGGTGAAAACGGGTAAAGGTCGGCTTCACCTGCCAGCACAAGGAAATATTTACCGCGGTTATTCGGAAGGAAAATAGGGCCTTCCCATTCCAAATATTCAACTACCGGTGGTGTCCCCGGGATAGACATTCTCGCGTGGAGGAGAACCTCTGTCCTGTCCTGCAACTTGATAGAAGCAGGGAGTTTGTTTTCGAGTCGGATGTTACCGTGAAAATATGGGCTCCGAAAAAACACCCTCTCCGAGAAAGTCAAAAATTTAGAAGAATTAAACGCGTATGGTAGATAATAACCGTCCAAACGCGTCCCATCTTCAATGTTGCAAACCGCAACGGCGATAACAAACTCCCTAAACTTGAATCCCCTCCACTTCGCATCTATCGCGCTGAGTAGGAGAACCGCCCTACCCGCTTCCTGGTATGGGAGGAGATTCTCCTTGCGCAATACGGCTTCCCAGAACGATAAGTCCGCTGTGCCGTGAAGGGTTACCTCTTTGACATTATAAAGATCTGCGGCGTATTGAATAGAGGCGTTTGCGGCTGCGTTTTTAGGCATAAATATCTTGCATCTGCCAAGCATCAAGCGATTTGAGCTCACATGCTTGCCCTTGCGAACGCAACGATACACCAACACTCTCTGCCTTGTCAGGATAGACACGCATCGCGACGCACTGTTTCCCGTTAGCGAATACCTCCACCACACTCTTGTCAACGAATACCCGTAATTTGAGGGTTTCGTCTCGCGCGATAGAGATCGCTCCAGTTTCAGGAGCGCGTGAAAGGACATCTGAGGCAACTGACGAATACGATGAATCAATCGTTAGCAGACTATCACGTACGTCAACACCCGGATTCAGGTTGCGTAAGCCACGTTCTCTGAAGAACGCAATACGGGTGAACTCCTCTTTCTGCGGTGAACGGAGCACATTCAGTTCAACCATTGGTGCCGATTTCGGATCAATTTCGAGTTCAAGCTCCATCGCATTGCCATTGATGCCTTCCAGCACAACTTCTTCGTTCGCGGGGAGGGTCATCGCATTGACATGCCGATGTTCATACCGCAACGATTCAATATCACCCGCAGGCTCAACACCGACTTCATCTCTGGAGAGAAGTGTCAAGCGACGCGGCAGCGTCATGATCTGATTCCAACCCTTGGTGGGCTTCGCCGGGTTCATGTTATAGATAACGATCAGTCCACCGTTGCCATCAGGTGTTGCCGAGGGCGCGTGGACACCCGCTGGAGATGCCGCCCCGAAATTGTTCTTCGCACCTGCTGTCACGACGAACTTGTCGCGTTCGGTGTCATAATCACCGAGTAGATATTGTCCGCCGCTCATGTGGCTGAAGAAAAGAAGCATGTGGCGATCTCCGATGGGCCAAAAATACGGACAGGCACCATCATCACCCACCAATGTGAACATATCGTCTTCAACGAAGGGATGCAGATAGACCCAGTTCGCTAAGTCTGCTGAACGGAGCAGGAAATTGGCACGAATTGGTTTACCACCGGGACCGTGTGGAAGTGTGCCACCGGAAAGCGAATAATACATATCGTCCTTTTTCCAGATACACGGATCAAAAACGCGGTAGACCGGCGTCGTGCCGTCCGCATGTTGCGACGGAATCACCGCTTCGCCGGATACCTTCTCCCAATTCAGAAGCAATGGATCGCTCGACACCGCTACCATATTGCCGACGACTGTGCCGTGATACATCGCTATTACGCGATCCTCTTCTACAAGCGTCGCACCGGAAAAACAACATCTTTCAGGGTTCGGGTAAATCGCGTAGGGCAGGTCACGCCAGTGGATGAGATCGTCGCTAATGGCGTGTCCCCAATGCTGACGTGTATCTTCAGGTGGATACGCCTGATAGAACAGGTGCCAGCGTCCCTGCCAGAAACAGAGCCCATTCGGATCGTTGAGCATCGCTTCAGGGTTGATGTAGTGATAAATCGGACGGTGCGGATCACCCTCATACGTTTTCCGATAAGCGTTAAGCCGTTGCATCAGTGGATTCGTTTCCAACTGTGCTTCCTGCTCTTCTAATGTGTCTGCGAACGTATAATGCGGTACACGCGAGGTATAGTCTTCGTTAGCCATCGTTTCTCCTCTATTGTGTAATCTTTATGAAATTCTGCGGATTTAGCATAGCATAGAATTGACCGCGCGTCCAGAAAATTTTCTGTTGACGTTTTGAATTGACACAATTTTTGTCGCATGCTATAATGCACAAATCTTTTCTGACTCAAAAGTCAATATATGACATTCAATCGTTGAAGGAGCGCGGACGATGAATACAGTCGAGAAACAACCCCGCAAAAAGGCGGAGATGCACGTCGGTGTTCAAGGCATCGGGACATCCGCCAAAGAGTTGGCATTCCTCGCTCGGCACGGTGTAACGCATATGGATACCACCCCCGAGAACACTGAAACCGAAACACTAACCCAACATAAGGAACAAGCAGCGGAAGCCGGTGTCAGCCTTGAAATGATTCATATCGGAATGCCGAGGAGCATTACGCTTGCTCAAGATCCGCAGCGCGACAAAGATATTGAGGCGGTCTGTAAGACGATTGAGAACGCTGCAGCGGCAGGTCTACGAGGTTTGAACTATAACTTTTGCATCCTGCAAAATCAACGCACCGAGAGCACATTCGGACGCGGCGGTTCCAGCTACAGCACTTTCGACTTCTCCAAGTACGATAATGAAACACTTTCAGAAGCAGGTGAGGTGAGCCGCGAAGAGGCGTTTGATCGGATCGCATACTTTCTCGAACGTGTGATCCCTGTTGCTGAAGAAAATAAAATCCAGATGGCATGCCATCCAAATGATCCACCCGCCCCAATCCTGAGAGGCGTCGAACGCTGGAACTACCCCGCATTTGACGGGCTGAAACGTTACACCGAGATTGCAGAGAGCCCGTACCACGGCTTTAATTTCTGCTGTGGCACCGTGTCGGAGGGTTTGGATGATCCCGGTACTGAATTTTATGAGATTATCCAGTATTTCGGCGAGCGGAAGAAACTTTTTAACATTCATTTTCGTAACATTCGCGGTGGACTGCACAACTTCCAAGAAGTCTGGCCCGATGAGGGACACTTAGATATGCACAGAGTTGCGCAGATCCTTCGAGATGTTGAATATCCGTATATGCTGATGCCCGACCACGCCCCGGGGCATCCAGATGATCCATCGCCACCGGGTGTTTCTGGCAGAGTGCGACAGGCATGGGCATTTCAGTTTGGATACATCATTGCCTTAATTCAGGCAGTCAATTCGGTAGCGTAGGTTAATTTGGTTTCAATGAGAGCAATACACTGCGTCAAAATATATCTTAATGGTAAATTCAACCTTTAGGAGGTAAAAATGAAATCCATTACAACGCAATTAGTGATCATCACCATCAGTCTGAGTCTAATCTTCACAGTACATACGTATGCGGAGATCGATTTTAGCACCGCAAGGGGCATTTGGCTACTTGACGAAGGTGAAGGCAATGTTATCAACGATATGTCCGGAAACGAGAATCATGGTGAACTTCAGGGCGGAGAATGGGTCGAAGGGCCCGATGGCCCCGCCTTAAGTCTAAATGGGCAAGATGATCGCGTTATCATCGCAGACTCCGATAGTCTGTATCTTGAAGAGGCATGGACGATCACCGCATGGACTTTTGTGAATACAACCGAGAACGGTTTTGGACATATTCTCGGCAAACGACCCGCATCTGGAACCGTGGCGAATTACGCGTTCAGGACAAGCGGCAATGGGGCTGGCTGGGAGGCTTACTATGCACGAGACGGTTGGAAAGGGGCTTGGAATCAAGGTTCAGTCAAGAAAGGTGAATGGTTGTATATGACCGCTACCTATGACGGAACAGATACCATTAAAATCTATGAAAATGGAACTGAAATCGGTTCCGTTGGTGGGATGGGTGGACCGGCGCCTCGGAATGACACCGAGGTCAACATCGGCGGATGGACAAACAACACTTCAGAGACACTTGACGGTATGCTCGCTCAGGTCGCGCTTTTCAGTGTCGCCTTGGCGGAAGAAGACATAAATACCTTGATGGACGAGGGGTTATCGCTCCTAACGGCTGTTGAGCCTTCTGACAAACTTGCCACTACGTGGGCAGACATCAAATCTCAGTGATAGATGCGGCAAATTGGGTGCAGTCAGTGTGTCCTTTGCAAACTATCTGCACCCGTTTTGCAATTGCTAATTTTAACCCGTCAAAACAGGTTGGCTTATAGCAAACCGAATCTTTAAGGAGATAGACTAAAAATGAAATCCATTATAATCAGTTTAGCGATTATCAGCGTCAGTCTGACCTTCGCAGTACATACCTATGCGGAAATCGACTTTGAAACCGCAAGGGGCATTTGGCTGCTCAACGAAGGTAAAGGCGATGATATCGAAGATATTTCTGGAAACGACAACCACGGTGAACTTCAGGGCGGGAAATGGATCAAAGGCCCCGATGGTCCTGCCCTCAGTTTAGACGGCGTAAACGATCGGGTTATTATCGCAGACTCCGAAAGTATGTATCTCGAAAAGGCGTGGTCAATTACTTCATGGGTGTATGTCAACAAAACCGAGAACGGTTTTGGACATATTCTCGGTAAAAGACCCGCGAATGGAACCGTGGCAAATTACGCCTTTAGGACGAGCGGCAATGGTACCGGTTGGGAAGCTTACTTTGCGCGAGACGGTTGGAAAGGTGCCTGGGGTCAAGGAAATGTCAAGAAAGATGTCTGGTTGTATATGACCGCAACGTACGACGCAAAGGATACCATCAAGATCTACGAAAATGGCGTTGAAATCGGTTCTGTTGGGGGGATGGGTAAACCGGGGCCCCAGAATGACACTGAGGTCAACATCGGGGGTTGGACTAACAATACCTCGGAGACACTTGACGGTATGCTCTATGAGGTCGCAATCTTCGCTTCTGTACTGGAAGAAGACGATATAAATGAACTGATGGAGAAGGGACTCCTAACACTCATGCCTGTTGAGCCTTCTGGCAAACTTGCCACTACATGGGCAGGCATCAAATCTCGGCGATAGATTAGACAAATCAAGTGCAGCGGTGTATTCACTGAACAACTGGCTGTACGTATTTGATATTTGCTTCAAAGAAATACCATGACCGAACATATTGAACGCGCAAGAACATTGAACCGTCAAGCATGTGACGACGTTGATCACGGACGGCTTGATGCGGCAAAAGTTGCCTTAAATGAAGCCATTCGTTTCGCACCTGATTTGGCAGCACCGTACACTAATTTGGGTGTCTTGCGCTGCTGGGAAGGCGACTTGGACGAAGCCATCGGTTTACATCTCAAAGCGCGTCGCCGCGATCCGAATCTCTCAGCACCCCACACAAATCTTGGTGTCGTTTATGCGTGGCAGGGGAAACTTGACGCAGCATTTCAATCGCTTCAGACAGCACTCGAGTGCAATCCAGACGCCGCTGAGGCATATACGAACTTAGGGTTCATCTACATCTCTCAGGGGAAGCTTGATGCCGCTATAACTGCATCAGAAAAGGCGATTCAACTTGGTGATGGTGGAGAAGCACAACTCAACCTCGGGTTGATTTATAGTTGGCAAGGACGGTTCAATGAAGCAATTGAACTTTACCAAAAAGCACTCGAAACCGATCCAACGCTGGCAGAACCCCACAACAACCTCGGACTCGTTTATCTGTTGCAAGGTGAACTTGAGCGCGCTATTGATGCATTCAAAACTTCAATTGAACTCGACGGCGGTGAAGAACCGCATACAAATCTTGGACTTGTGTACAGTTGGCAAGGAAAACACGATGAGGCGATTGCGTTGCACAAGGCAGCACTGGATATGGCACCTGATTCAGCAGAAGCGCAGATCAACCTCGGTTTCGTTTACATCTGCCAAAGTCGGCTTGATGAAGCAAAGGGTATGTTAGAAGCAGCACTCCGCAGTTCCCCAGATTCCGCAGAGGCAAATACCAACCTCGGAATTATCCTCTTCCACGAAGGCAGCATTGAAGCAGCTGTTGCTGCATACAAAAAAGCCGGAGCAACGGCTGAAGCGCGCAACAACCTTGGCATCGTCTACCATCAACAAGGCAAACGCGATGCTGCAATCGCGGAGTTCAAAGCGGCGATCGCAGCCGAAGATTTACAAGAAGCACACACCAATCTGTCAATCGTAACAGGTAGTGTAGGAAATATAGACACGTCAGAACTCCAGATTTCGCCAATGGGCGTACCAGTCGGTGTACCGGCTGTATCGTGTGAATTCGTGAATTGAAAAACTAACACTATATTACCACACACCTCGCGCGACAATATATTTATGGAAAAACTATGACACAATTGCCCAACGTCCTCCTTATTCTCGCTGACGACCACGGTTATGGCGATATTTCGGCACACAACGGTCCCTCAATCCAGACCCCGAATATTGACCGGATTGCTGAACACGGAACACGGTTTACCAGATTTTACGCGAACTCCTCCGTCTGTTCGCCAAGCCGGGCATCTCTCATGACCGGACGCTATCCCGATAGGGCCGGGGTGCCAGGTGTGATTCGCACCCATCCAGAAAACAGTTGGGGCTACTTTCGACAGGATGCGGTCACGCTCCCTTCAGCCTTGAAACAGAAAGATTACCGGACCGCACTCATCGGTAAATGGCACCTTGGACTCGAACCGGAGAATCACCCTTGCAAACGCGGATTCGATCATTTTCACGGTTTCCTCGGCGATATGATGGACGACTATTACACACACCGCAGACACGATATAAACTACATGCGTCACGGTTTTGATACCATTGATCCGAGAGGACACGCGACAGATCTCTTTACAGAATGGAGTATCGACTTCATTCGCGCGCAAGCACAATCGTTTGAACCTTTTTTTCTTTATCTTCCCTACAACGCGCCGCATACGCCGATCCAACCGCCTGATGAATGGATTGCGCGGGTACAGGAACGCGAACCCGACATTTCAACACAACGCGCAAAATATATCGCGCTCGTTGAGCACATGGACGCTGGTATTGGACGCGTACTCGATACGCTTGAGGACACCGATCAATTGTCCAACACGCTCGTTATTTACACATCTGACAACGGCGGTCAAATGAACGTCGGTGCTCACAACGGCCCATTACGCGGACAAAAAGGCGAGATGTACGAAGGCGGCATCCGAGTCCCCACGTGTGCAATGTGGCCGGGATACATCCAAGACGGATATGTTACGGATCAGGTCGCGCTGCTCATGGATCTGTTCCCGACGATATGTGAAGTGGCGGGCGCATCAATTCCCCAAGGCATCGAAGGACGCTCCATTTGGCAGACGCTCCAAGGCGAACAGCAGGACTTCTCGGAGCGTGTACTCTATTGGCTACGCAGAGAAGGTGGACAACGCTTTCTCGGACAGTGTCAACATGCCATCCGGCGTGGAGACACGAAATTGTTACACAACAGTCCCTTTGAACCGTTGGAACTCTACAATCTGTCAAACGACCCACTGGAAACGACGAACAACGCCCAGACAGAGACTGCACTCTTCAGAGAAATGAGCCAACTCTTTCAAGCAGAAACACAGAAGGCAGGGAGTGTGCCTTGGCAACGATGAAATCAGGAGGATATTATTTTGAAACAACAAAACGGACCTGAGGTATCAGAACCCGACGACACTTTTGGCATGCACATCAACTCGCAGAAAGCAGATAACAACAATACAATTAAACGCGGACAAAAACATGGCTATGCTACCCTTCACGATGCCGCGCGAGACAATGCCTATGAAGCTGTGGCAGCGTTGGTAGAAAATGGGGCCGATGTCAACGCAGGAGACAAATATGGCTATCCACCTTTGCACTGGGCAGCGTGGCACAATGCTTATGAAGCGGCATCAGTGTTAATAGAAAATGGAGCAGATGTCAACGCAACGAATGATAAGGATTTTGCCCCCTTACACTGGGCAGCGTGGAATAATGGACACGAAACAGCAGCGGTGTTGATGAAAAATGGAGCAGATGTTAACACCAGGAACGAAGATGGGGACACGCCACTGCACTGGGCAGCATGGCGCAATGTCTATGAGGCTGAAGGCGTATCGCTCGAAAGCAACACAAACATCAACCCGAGGGACAAATCGGGTTATACCCTTCTGCACTGGGCAGCATGGCGCAACGCTTATAAAACAGCGGAAATCCTCATCGAAAATGGGGCTGATACGAACGCAGCGAATAATAAAGGTCTCACACCGCTGCACATCGCAGCCGAGGACGATACCGCCGAAGTCGCAACGGTACTGCTTAAAAATAGCGCAAACGTCAACACAAAGGACAAAAATGGCGACACACCGCTGCACATCGCAGCATCACACAATGCACATGAGACCGCAGTCGTGCTACTTGAAAACGGAGCAAATACCAGCGCAGCGAACGACAACGGGCATACGCCTTTGCATATTGCTGCAGAAAAGAGAGCACACGAAACCGTCAAGGTACTCTGCGACCACCGAGAGCGAAAGGGATGGTCTTGGTAATCACTTCCCAATTCTATGATAAACACAAATAATCTCACCTTATGGTATCAGAAACCAGCCGAAGCATGGACAGACGCACTACCTCTCGGAAATGGGAGACTCGGGGCAATGGTGTTCGGCGGCGTGAAACGCGAGCGCATTCAGCTCAACGAAGAAACCCTTTGGGATGGTGGTCCTCGCGATACCAATAATCCAAAGGCTTTGGAAGCACTCCCGAAGGTACAACAACTCCTATTCGAGGATAAAAACGAAGAAGCAACCAAACTTGCCGGTGAAACGATGCTCGGCGTGCCAGAACGTATTAAATCTTACCAGTCGCTTGGAGATGTGTTTCTGGAATTTTCACACAATGGGGCGACGCATTACCGCCGAGAACTCGATTTAAACACCGGCATTGCCAAGACAATCTATCGCTGTGGCGATGTCAATTTCACAAGAGAAGTTTTTGCGACAGCCGTAGATGACCTCATCGTTATCAGAATCGAATCTGATACGACAGGACAAATCGCTTTTGATATGACGATGACACGTGAGCAAGATGCCACTGTTGAGGCAATTGCCGCCAATATTCTCCGGCTTGACGGACAGTGTGGCGACGACGGCGTGCGATTTTCAGCCTACCTACAGGTGGACGCTGAAAACGGAACGATCGAGTCAACTGGAGAGAGTCTGTCTGTCAATGGTGCGGATGCTGCCACACTTTTTCTCTCCGCTGCAACGAGTTATGTAAGCCAGACGGATACGAGTGAAATGCCGAACGCACTTTGTGAGGATTATCTGGCAGGTATTGATACAAAATCTTATGCAGCTATTCGCGCGGATCACGTTGCTGAACACCAATCCCTCTTCCAACGCGTCGATTTAGACCTCGGTGCTACGGATGCGGAAAACCTCCCTACCGACGAGCGATTAAATGCGGTAAAGACGGGTGCGTCAGACCCAGGACTCGTTGCACTTTACTTTCAGTATGGACGCTATCTGCTGATGGGAAGTTCCCGGCCCGGATGTCTACCTGCCAATCTGCAAGGGGTCTGGAATGAACACATGAACGCACCTTGGAACAGCGATTTCCATACCAATATCAACCTTCAGATGAACTATTGGGTCCCTGAAATCTGTAACCTACCAGAATGCCACACACCACTCTTTGATTACATGGACACACTCGTTGAACCGGGAAATCGGACAGCCAAAATCCATTACGGTGCTGACGGTTGGGTCGTTCATCATCTCTCCGATGTTTGGGGGTTCACAACGCCTGCTGATGGTATTTGGGGTATCTCGCCCGTAGGAGCCGCGTGGTTATGTGAACATGTGTGGGAACACTACCTTTTCGGGGGTGATAAGGATTTTCTTATCCAACAAGGTTACCCTTTGATGAAAGGGGCTGCGCGCTTCATGCTCGACTTCCTCGTTGAAGCACCGGAAGGCACACCTTTTGCTGGGAAACTCGTTACCAATCCGTCGCATTCACCTGAAAATAGCTTTCTGAAACCAGACGGCACACGCTCCCTCTTCACCTATGCCGCAACCATCGATCTGGAAATTATACATGAACTCTTCACCAACTGCATCGCTTGCATTGATGTCCTCGGAGAAGATGCAGAATTCCGCGCTGAGTTGGTCTCCGCTTTAGAACGGCTCGCACCGCTCCAGATTAGCGAAAAAACGGGGCGACTGCAGGAATGGGTGTTCGATTATGACGAACCGGAGCCGGGGCACCGGCACATGTCACACATGTATGGCCTCCATCCGAGTTGCCAGATTACACTGCGCGGGACACCTGAACTGGCAGCGGCTACTAAGAAATCGTTGGAATACCGCCTCACACACGGCGGCGGACATACGGGGTGGAGCCGCGCATGGCTCATCAACTTCTGGGCGCGGCTTGAAGATGCCGAAGAAGCATACACCCATCTCCAAGCACTTCTGGCGAAATGCACCTTGACGAACCTCTTTGATACACATCCACCCTTCCAGATTGATGGCAACTTCGGCGGAGTTTCTGGCATCGCGGAGATGTTGTTACATAGCCATGCCGGTGAGATTCATCTACTGCCCGCGCTTCCAAAGGCGTGGAGTACTGGACATGTCAAAGGTTTACGCGCTCGCGGTGGGTTTGAAGTAGATATGGCATGGGAGAATGGACAACTCACTGAGGCACGACTTCATTCCACACTCGGACAAGACTGTACCGTCCGAACAACAGCAGCTGTTACTGTGACCTGTGATGGACAATCAGTTCACACAGCGCAATCGGATTCAGTTCTGACCTTTGGAACGGAGACTGGAAAAACATATATTTTCGCATAAGTCTGTCTATATTGATAAACGCGGTTGATCGCTGTACTGTTTAATCCGTTCGCCCGCCAATTCAATATACTTCTCCTCAATATCGTAACCGATATAGTGCCGACCTGATTTCAACGCGCTCAAACACGTCGTACCGCTGCCACAAAACGGATCCAAGACGACATCACCGACGAAGGTATAGAGTTGGATTAACCGATGCGGCAGCGCCTCAGGAAAAGGCGCAGGATGTCCGATGCGTTTCGCTGAAACAGCAGGAAATGTCCAGACGCTTTTTGTCCACTCCAAGAAGTCCTCTTTACAGATTGAATTCTCTTTTCCGTTGCGCTGCCGAGAAAAGGAGTCTTTGGAGAAAACGAGGATGTACTCATGAACGTCCCTCAGCACCGGATTCGCAGCAGATTTCCAACTGCCCCACGCCGTTGAACTCCCCGCGCTTGAGGCTTTGTCCCAAATGATTTCGCCCCGCATGTGGTAGCCTATCGCTAACATGTCCTCTATGATGTAACTATGCAACGGGATATACGGCCTCCGTCCTAAATTGGCGATATTAATGCATGCCCTACCACCGGTGACCAATTTTCTATAGGTCTCAGCGAAAACAGCATAGAGGAGTTCCCTATATTCTGCAAGCGATAGATCGTCATCGTATTCCTTTTTCGCGTTATATGGGGGTGATGTGACCATCAAATGGACACTATCATCGGGGATTGCAGACATGTCTGTGCTGGATGCACAATAGAGTCGATCAAGATTTTGGGCGGGGATAGGGTTTTCTACCCAGTTGTCAGGTTCAGGAAGCCCCTGATCGGCGTAGAGCTTACTCCCATAAAATTCACTGGCATCGTGATTGATTCTGCCGGGTGTTCCGAACGCACTGGTCCGGGTGCCTTGTTTTCGAGATCCCGATCTGGTTTTATTCATACGTCTCATGCTCCAATAATTTGAGGAATGTATTAGCCTTTTGTTGATGTGTTGACGCGTTATTAGCGGATTCAATCAATTTGCCAAGCTCCTCTTTACTTCTCCTACCAGAGAAGAAATTCATCGGCATCGAAAGTAATTCAACGATAGAACGTTGAAAGGATTCATAGGTGTTAAATTCTATAAATCCTTTTTCGTCCGTAGCCTCTAGTGTTTTTTGTGCTCCAAGGGGTTGTGGATTCACTGACCAAAAGCCTTGAATAATTCCTGATGTTTTTAAATTGTCAACTTTTCTTCTATAACTATCCTGAATTGGGGTATTACCAATTACAATAATAGGGATCGCAGAGGCACGGGGGCTTGATACACGAATGTTGATCGATTTACCAATGGCTTTTAGCATTGAATCAGAGCGTAAAAGTCCCGGAATTCCTGTATGGGTATTGTAGTCCCCCAAGCATATCAATTTATTGTTGTTTATCAATTCCCAATTCCAGACGACAGACATCTTCACTTCAAAAATAACCAGAATATCCTCCGGACTTAAGTGTTTATCTTTTCTTTTTGCAATAGCAACGTCAGCATCTGATTTTGAAGTGAGTCCAATTTCTTCACATACTGCGCCTTGCACTGCAAATAGATTTTGGGTTTTCACGCAATTTTGGATTAGTTTCTTTGTCCAAGTTTCCGTAAATTTCCCTATGAAGGAATTCCTGCTCTGCAATGCTGGTTTCTTACCAGTGTAATTTTTAGGCCAGTAGGCCAGAAATCGATTATTGTTAGTAACACAAAAAAGTTTTTTTGGAGGAATAGATCGGTGCATTTCTGTTTCAAAAAAGCTCCTTTCGACCTCCTGATTCCATAAATTCTGCACTTTTTTTTCCTCGTAAATCACTTAAAATAGATATGTTGCCTTATAAATGTCGTTTCCTCAATATTCGTTCGGGGCCAAAAGAGTTTATCGCGTTTAGAAAACAAGTCAACTAAGAACATTGAAATCTTTAGCGACACTGCCATGCTAACATCATATCTACTTTCAATCAGATTTGTTAGACAGGTTTACGTAAGGAGAACAAACAGATTTTCCAAGGGACATCTGTAGCAACGGAGTTTAACAATTGGGATTTCATCGAAAACTGAATATCTATAGCAGGACTTACGTATATCAAACAGAAAAGAGAACATTTTACTCAAAAATGCCTTACAGTGAGAGTATTTCGATGTCTTTAACCCCCTAAATCCCCCTTATCAAGGGGACTTTAAGAGAAAATGCGTAGGTCCTATATAGATTATTTATACAGAGTGAAACTAAAATCTTCATATGCAACTGACACCACTTCTCCATTAGACATCTCGAAAAACTGCCAGTTATGTTTTGATTCACTAGCAATCAAAATTCCCAACGTAATTCCGGAAGCTCGCATATATCGCTTTAATTGTTTTACACCGCGATGTTGTTCAGAAATGCCAACTGAGGGTCGTTTAAATTCCAATACAGCAATAGGATGCCCTTGTGAATAGAGGATAGAATCGGCACGCCCAGTACCACCACTTTCACTGCTATTGCTAATAGGAACTTCTACTTTGAATTCGCAGCCAAGTCCTTCTGCCAATTTCTTGGTTACACGAAGACGGAACATATTCTCGTCGTTTTCGACTCGACACTCCTTAGCAAGAATGTTGAATGTCATTGCAGCGAAAGCCTTAATAACATCAACTACTTCTTTGTTAAACAACTTTTGTGATTGTTTATTCCATTGGTCGCGTGTACATTTGGACATAAATACCCTCATCCACGACTCAAGCGTCTTTCCCTGAATGAAATGAGTCATCATTGCCTGAAGATAAAAATTATCAGTAGGTGGAATAAATTCGTGCATGCCTTCTGGAAAATCCGCTGAGCGTTTTAGTGTGGATGAACTTATAGTAATGATACGCTCTATAGCAAAATACATCCTTTCGTACTTTGGACGGTAATTATCTAATAACTCGGCGACTGTGGTTTCATTTGTGTAGTTGTCAACAGACAGGTATTCTTCGTCTGCTAAATCATAGAGTTTAATACACTCCATCAAGTAATCAGCAATACCCCACCAAATCCCTAATTTCGCCGGTGAGATCGGTTTGAAATGCCCCATACTTTTTTGCTGGTATTCTAAATTCATATCTCCGATTGTTCGCCCTAACTTTTGATGTAATTCAACCCAACTTTTTTTTCGCCTCCTGCGACGAGCCATAAAAATCTCCTTTTTTACAGTTAACTCAGTTCTGCTATGCGCTCACACTCAATACTGGTCTGGAACCCAGAAGATAACATCGCGTTTCGGGAACAGCACCGCTAAAAATGTCGAGATTTCTGGCGATACTGAAGCATCGGCACTCACCTGCTCCCATCCTATTTCACCGAAAAGGAGCTGCCAGAAATCTGCTTCGGTTAGGTCTACACCCAAATCAACTGCATCGGTATCTTCAGGCACGATTTGCAGCGTGCCATCGGCATTGTGTCGTAGCACTATTCGCTGGTCGTTGGGAGTCGGTAGTTTGACAGCAAGCGGTGCGAACGTCTCCTCGGCATCCGCAATTCGCGATTCCCACCCGACCACAAGGCGACGCAAAAGTACCGGTAGATCCACAGCATAGAGCATCATTCCCATGTACGCTATCGGGGTCACCGGACTGTTGCAACTCGCTATCAGGCGTTCCGCAAACGGATGTTGAGGAGGGAATCTGCCACCTATTCCTTCAACGCCTTGTGCCTCACACGCTTGCAAAAAATGGGATACAAGCGCATCCAAAACCGACGGGTCATCGGGGGCATATCCCACTTCACACACCTCCACACGCGCGCCGTCCACCTCATAGTTGAGATATCCGCCGATGCGTCCGTTTTGATGCGCAACAATGGTTGGCCGGACACCGCGGATGCGTGAGGGTGCCATATCCCAATACGCGCGGGTCCGAGCAATAGTTCCGCTCTGTTGAGCATTGGCGAGGTCGTAAAGTGCTGCTACTGCGTCCAAATCCGTTTCTGGATTGAAATCGGTTACCTGCCACGCCGACAAATTTGCCACATGTCTCGCCACGTTGCACTTCACAGTAAAACTGTGTAGCGGCAAGGAGGTCCATCCCAATCGACGGTAAAACACTTCAGGAATAATCGTAAACAACACACCAAGATCACACCCCGTCAGCCGTAGATAATCAATAGTGTCTCGCATGAGCGCAGACGCATACCCGACCCCACGGTAATTCGGATGCGTACAAACGCCACCGATGCCACCCATCGTTACAAGCGATGCACCGACCCGCATCCGCCGTTCCCAGACCCGCAAAGTAGATACAACCTTATCGTTCACCACAACAACACGGGTCTGCGGAAGTCGATAACTGCTATCCCCTTTCACATACTGCCAATAGCGTTCATGGCCATCGGGGTTAAACGCCACGCAGCTAAGCTCAACAACCTGCTCTAATTCTGATTCACGAACGCCTCTAATTTCCATATTTTTTATTTTTTATAAGATCGGGTTTCCGATGAGTCTCAGCAACACTCGTTACGATCACATTTCTTGCGCCTCAATATTCCAAACCTCATCGGCAAAAGAACTACAACCTACCGCATCGAAAAGACAACGCCTAATGCCTCATTTGGCGTTTGAATCAATTTCTCACACCCTTCAGATGCCTGATCAATCGGGATAATATCTGTAATTAATGGATTCACCTGAATTTTGCCTTCGGACATCAGGCGCAGCGATAACGCTAAATTGCGTTGTGTCGGCCATGGGACAAACACCGGCGGGTAATCCGCGCCGTGTTCATAATCCTCGTCGTGGTAGCCGGGTCCGGTACGTGCTGCGCTGATAACGTCCACATTGCCGAGGCCTGCCGCAAAGCCGTGCGTGATGCTCGCACCCCCAACGATAACAATCCGTCCCATCTTGTGCGTATCGGGTGCCGTCTTCAGCATAGCGCGGATCTGCTGAAACGCGCTCGTCGCATCGCCACCGAAGGCGATAATCCCACAATCCATGCCGTAACCATTGGTAAACTCATTCGCGATCGGAATTGGGTCTGTTTCCGAGGTGTTTATCGCGCGGTGTATTCCAGCATTCTCAGCAATTCCTATCCGCAACGACAGGCGGTCTAAACCGATAACATAAGCACCCGCTGTTTTGGCGATCTGGCACGCAAATTGCCCAACGATCCCCAACCCTGCGACGACAACATTCTCACCAATACGGATACGCCCGCGTTGCACGGCGTGCAATGCCGTTGCTGCAAGGTGAATAGAAGCAGCGTCCTCGTCAGCGACATCATCGGGAATCTTCGCGCATAGGTTGTGTGGCACACAAGCGTACGTAGCGTGGAGTGCGTAGCCACCGCCCATACCAGCCACTCTATCGCCGATCTCAAATTCGTCGCAATCGCCTTCCATACCGACAACAACACCCGCGTTCGTATATCCAAAGGGACGCTGCCTCGACTCAGAACCCGGGTTCTCACGTCGCCGTTTGACACCACCGAGTTCCGTACCCGGACTTACCATTGAAGCGCGAACTTCAACCAACAATTGACCAGGCTTCGGTGCAGGCGTTTCCTGCTCATCCGTCCAAATACGTCCCGCCTCATTCATCATCACAACTTTTCTCGTTTTACTCATAAACAATCCTCTCAGATTTTAAGTCCGGTATGGTTCCAAATCAATTCCCGGATATGCCTGTTCAAGACGTGCAAGGGCTTCCGGCGTATAATACGCATCCCCAGGCGCGGGCCACCCTAAGACGCGCCGCACAGCGGGGGTCGTTTGCGTGACAAATTTCATGTAGTTTGGGCTGCCCCAACCTGGCACTGGGCGCGTCGTTTTGCACCAATCGTCATTGTCTGCCCGATGGAAGTGATACCCCATCCACCCGCGTTGTCTACGCTTGTTCTCAAACGGTTGCGCGGCGTGAACCAAGTAACTGGAACGGAACGAAACACTCCCGGCCTTCGCCGTAAGGGGTACCGGATCCGCGAGTTCTCCTTTAAATTCACGTAGATCAGGAATCCCCATTCCGCCTGCTCTACCGGGGTACTTCGCCCATATTTTATCCAACTGATTCTGTGAGCCTGGACAGACAAGCATCGGCGCACCATCCAATTCGATGTCGTGTGGGAAGATAGCGGTCAAAATATATCCGTACCGTTGCCAATCCGGGTGCGGCGGCAAAGGCGAGTTCGTCGCATTGTCAATGTGATAACCCTGCCACGGATGTTCACTATGACGGCTATCGGTGAGCCCCTCTCGGAAGAATATTTGTCCATAACCGAGTCGAATTTCTTCCGTGCCTAACAATTGCTGTGCGATTGCCAGATATGCCTCATTTTCAATCAGTTTATCCACGGCTTCCAACCCTGTCGGGAAATGCACCGCTTTTCCAAAGGGACCCGCCAGGCGTTGCATATCACTGTTCTTCTCGTATGCACTTTTTAACGCTTCGGGCTGCGCACCCCATTTCGCGTGATATTCGGTGTAAGTCAACCCATCGTAGGCATTGCGTTCAATCTCTTCGAGCGCGGGGACAATTGCCTCCGGTGAAAACACGTTCGGCACCACGATGATTCCATCGCGTTGCCAGGTTGTTAGTTGTTCCGTCGTCAGTTCCATGAGGTTACCTCCGTGTGAACGTTTCCCATTTATCCTCTTGAACCACTTCACTATCCACTTGCTGTTGAATCGTCTGCCACCATTCCTGATTTTCGACGTACCACTGGATCGTCTCGCGCATGCCATCTTCAAATTCAATCGTCGGTTCCCATCCAATATCACGGCTTATCTTTCCTGAATCCAACAGGTACCGACAATCGTGTCCGGGTCTGTCTGGCACATAAGTTTTCAGAGCCTGCGGTTTGTTGAGCACATCTAAAATGAAATCGCTAATCTCCTCAATGCTTTTCTCCACCCCACTCCCGACGTTGTAGGTTTCCCCGATTTTGCCGTGCTTGATCACCGCTGCAACAGCTCGGCAGTGGTCTTCAACATGTAACCACTCTCGGCGATTATGACTGCTGCGATAGAGTGTTAAGGGTAAATTTTGAATCGCATTCGTTGTGAAGAGCGGAATAAGTTTTTCTGGATGCTGGTAGGGACCGTAGTTGTTGGCACAATTAGAGATCGTTATCGGCATACTGAAACTGTGAAAATAGGCGTTCACGAGATGATCGGCTGCGGCTTTGGAGGCATTATAAGGTGTCTGTGGACGATAGGGTGCGTTCTCACTAAACGTATCAGGTGAGTCCAATGGAAGTTCACCGTACACCTCACATGTAGAAATATGATGAAAACGCTGCACGTCATACTTTCGTGCCGCATCCAACAAAACCTGCGTCCCCATCACGTTCGTCTCAAAGAAACGCCGCGGATGTAGAATTGCACGGCTATTGTGCGACTCCGCAGCGAAATTGACGATGACATCCGGAGTCTCTTTTTTCAAAACGCCTTCCACAAACACCGAGTCGTGAATGTCACCATGGGCAAATGTGTAACGCTTCGGGTAATGCGCCGCTATATCCGTCAAATTGGTGATATTCCCAGCGTATGTCAGCAAATCAAGATTAACAATGGCATCGTCCGGGTGGTGCCGTAGCCAGTATCGGATGAAGTTGGCACCGATAAATCCAGCACCACCAGTGACAAGTAACTTCATTACTTAAGAGTTCCCTTCTACAAGGTCAAATATCGTCCGTTGATCCGGATGCATCGCTTCAGTGGAGGTAGCGATATCACTGGGTGTTTCCGTTTTTCTGCGTCGCGTCGGTGCCAGAATGTCCAGATCTATTTTCGCATGTGATGCCGCAACCCGTTTTTGTATCTGATTGAGTTCGTGCCGAAGAAAGATAAAATAGGCATCATCACCGTTTGACATGTCCTCAAGCGACTCAAGGAGCGTTAGGAATGTCTTAAGTTCGTTTTCTTCCAACCACTGCATCGATGCCGCAAAAGCGACACGTGTCTTATATTGATACATGTTATGATTACGTTCTAACAAAACCGACCAGAGTCTCTTCACTCGGTCAACATGTTGTTCGGTCAGCGTACCTTCATCATTGAGTGCGAGTTTGCGTCTTCGCCGCTCCGCGCTCACTTCACCCCGTTTCGTCTCTGGTTGAATTTGTTCTGCTGCGTCTAACTTTGCTTGCTCGCGCACCTTTCTACGGGTTTTAAATCGATCGTAAAGTGCTGCGACCATCACCTCCGACATAAGCGTCTTAAATCTTTCAGGATCACGGGTTTCAAGGAACAGCAGAGACGCGTAGGCAAGTGGATCCGCATGCGGCGAATTCAACTTTACCAGCCGTAAAACCCGCTCCGCATGCTGCTCCACTTTTGTGCCAACACCGTTCAAACGAAACTTGCCGCGTTTTTTAGCCATCAACTTTCCCTTTCAAATGAATACTATAATCTTATCAGAAACAGACGGAGCCTGTCAATCTAATTTCGTCCTCAGATGGATAGACCGCCGCTACCGAAAATAAAATATACTTGACAAATAATTAGAAATATTGTAAGATAATAAACAAATCCAAATCGTCGTACTTTCTAAGCGCAGAGACCTGTGTCTTATAAGCTCGCGAAGGAACAACAATGCGCCAACGTCAATTAGGAAACACAGGACTAACCGTCTCTGAAATCGGCATGGGAACATGGGAACTCGGAGGACGTGAATGGGGAGACATCAGTGAAACAGACGCTGTTGATCTCCTCCGGTACGCCTTTGAAAGTGGTGTCACCTACTACGATACGGCTGATCAATACGGTGGTGGACGCGCTGAACAGTTACTCGGCGAGGCTTTCTCAGCACTCGGCAATAGAGTCGTTATCGCCACAAAACTCGGCTATGAATTGGACTCTGATGGCTGGATTAGCCAAGGATGGGAACACCCAGCGTTTAATGTTTCACCTGATTATATCCGGTCAGCCGTTGAAGGAAGCCTCACGCGGTTGAAGCGGGATGTCATAGACATCTATCAATTCCATGGACCACCGCCGGCATCCGAGTGGGATGATGCATTCGGCACAATGGAAGACCTCAAAACTGAAGGCAAAATCCGATGCTATGGGATGGGCCTCGGTAGTGAGGCAGACGCACTGAAAGCGATCACAGAGACCGGCATCTCTTCACTGATGCTCACCTACAATATCCTTACCCAAGAAATGGCAACACCGGTGATGGAAACCGCCGCTGAAAAAGGAGTCGCCATTGTCGTCCGGCAACCCCTGTCGTCAGGACTGCTCTCTGGACAACTCGGACCGGACACTGTGTTTGCAGAAAACGATTATCGGAAAACCTGGGCTCGCGAGAAATTCCTCGCTGACTTGGAACGGGTGAAACAGGTGAAGTCGATCATCGGCGATAAAGCGCGAAGCCTCCCACAAGCCTCCCTCAAATTTATCTTAGCACATCCGGCAGTCTCCTGCGTCGTGCCAGGGATGATGACACCGGCACAAGTTGACGATGGTGTAGCCACTTCAGGGGCAGCCCCTCTGCCGGCCACAGTCTTAGACCAATTACGAGACAATTAAGGAAAATATATGAAGGTTATTGCGGATCTTTGCGTCGTCCCGATGGGTGTCGGCGTTTCGGTCTCAAAATATGTCACTGCGTGTGAGAAGGTCCTAAAAGCAGCAGGTTTGGAAACGAAATTGCACGCTTACGGCACAAATATCGAGGGCGATTGGGATGTTGTATTCGCAGCAATCCGTCGGTGCCATGAGATCGTCCATGAGATGGGCGCACCCCGAATCACAACGACACTCAAGTTCGGCACCCGAATTGATAGAAAACAAACGATGGAAGATAAGGTTACCAGCGTCCGAAAACACTTAGAATCACATAGGTAGGTTATACGTTTCAAATGTACAAAAAATTTTTCCTGATAGGGTTAGCATGTCTGATAAACTTTCTCATGACAATAAACATCAGCCAGGCACAAGAACGTATCACCGGTCCGTGGCTCTGGATGATCACGCTAACCGAAATTAATCAAGGCGGACAGGCTTCTACCGATATTGACTCACTCGATGATGCCAGCAAAGGCAGAACCTCCGAAAAACAAATTGCAGAAAACGGAGCCAAAGAAGGTGATCCCGTCAGCGGTTATAAATGGACTCCCGGTGAACTGCCTGCCGATGGAAATATCAATGCGATGCTCGTTGATATAGGAATGACAGACATCGCTGATTTCAACGATGTCACGTCTTATGCCATTATTATCATCGAATCCGACACAGAGCAACGTAATGTAACGATGGGCGTTAGCAGCGATGACTCTATCAAAGTCTGGCTCAACGGCAGTGTCGTTCATAAAAACGCAGTCAACCGCGGACGTGGAGGCCCCAATGAATTCCAAGATGAATTTCAGGTTAACCTCAAAGAAGGGGCGAATCTGTTGATGGTCAAAGTCAGTGAACGCGGTGGCGGTTGGGGTATGAACGTCGGCATTGATGCTGATTTCGAGCACAGCCTAAACTTTGATGATTATGAACACGTTGAATTTGACGCTAAGGGAGACCCCATACCCGTACAAGAAAATGAATGGGGCGCAAATAGACGTATTACCGGCCCGTGGCTCTGGATGATCGCACCCACCAAAGCCAATCAAGGCGGACAGGCTTCCACCAATGTCGATTCTCTGGATAATGCCAGCAAAGGCAAAGTCACCGAGGAAAAAGTCGCAAAAAATGGGGCAAGAAAAGGTGATACCGTCGGCGATTATAAATGGACGTTCGGCACCCTCTCAGCAGACGGGAACATCAACGCAACTGTCGTATCAATCGGTATGACAAACGTCGCTGACTTTAACGATGTTACATCCTACGCTTTGATTACCCTTAAAACCACGAAAGCACAGCGCGACGTTACGATGGGTGTCAATAGTGATGATTCTATCAAGGTTTGGCTCAACGGTGAAGTCGTTCATACCAACGCCGTCAACCGCGGACGTGGGAACGCAAACACCTTCCAAGATACGTTTGATGTTGACCTCAAACGCGGCAGTAATCTCTTGATGGTCAAGGTCAGTGAGCGCGGCGGTGGATGGGGCATGTACGTCGGCATTGATGCTGATTTCGCTCTCACAAGCACACCAGGTTCTCTGTCTGTTGAACCTACGGGTAAACTTATAACCAAGTGGGGAGAACTAAAGCGCGCCCGTTAGGGCAGTCGCTTTCAACCAAATAGTTCAAAATTCAATCGAGAAAATGTATTTGACATTTTTGGTAACCTGTGCTAACCTGTTTCGTTAGTTGAATAGACGGGACAGCGATAATATAATCATTTTATTTCTCTACTTATAGTAAAGTCCGAAGATATATAAACACCTTCAAATACACAAAACACCTCCCGCGCTGGCAGGGTTTGTAACCCTACTATTCCGGTATTATATAGGTAATTGTGGGCTTTACTATAAAACTTGCCGAGCCATTCAATTGGCACAAATCGCTCTTGTGGGAGGGGTTTGTAACCCCGATGCTTGTGGATAGCCACGGGGACCTGTTCCCGATAATGCACTCAGAAAATCGAGAATTGAATGGCTCTGTAAAACCTGTTATCGTTGTAATTTGTAGGCAAATGTTGTTGTACAATTCTCTAAAACTTTTTGACAAGCAATGAAAGGATGTTCTAAGTAAATAAATGCAAAAAAAATTATGGGTAATAGGACTGGTATATCTAATGAGTCTTTCGGTTATGATGCACATCGCTAATGCCGAAGAGCCAATCGCGGGACCGTGGCTCTGGATGATCGTACCTACCGATGCCGGTGTAGGCGGTCAGGCTTCTACCGATGAAGATTCTCTCGATGAAGCCAGCAAAGGCAAAGTCACCGAGGAAAAGGTCGCAAAAAACGGCGCAAAAGAAGGCGATGAAGTCGGTGACTACGAGTGGACTCCTGGCGAACTCCCAGCGAACGGCGACATCAACGTGTGTGTCGTGAATATTAAGATGACAAAAGTCGCTGATTTCAACGATGTTACGTCTTATGCACTTCTCATACTTGAATCCAGCAAAAAGCAGTCCGGTGTGACAATGGGTACCAGCAGCGATGATTCTCTCAAAGTCTGGCTTAATGGTGAAGAGGTCCATCGAATGGCTGTGAACCGTGGGCGCGGTGGTTTACCCGCCAATATAAATGGTTACCAAGATAGGTTTGAAGTTGACCTGAAAAAAGGGGCGAATCTGTTAATGGTGAAGGTCAGTGAGCGCGGCGGCGGATGGGGACAATACGTCGGTGTCGATGCCGATGTTGAACACCACATAGATTTTGAAAAGTTTCAACCCGTTGAACCCGCCCGAAAACTGGCGACGCAATGGGCTGAAGTTAAAAGGTCTTACTAAGCTCGTTTTTTGTAAGCCTCAATCTGAAATTCGGGGCGCAATTTTTTTCGCTTGATTTAATTGTGGTATATCTGTTATACTACACCAAAGTGGTTGTCCTATCTGTGTCTGTGTAACCGCTGACGTAATATTATTACCGGACACACAAAAACAGACAACTCTGATTCACTTAAAAAATGAAAATTAATTTGGAGGTTTTCATGTACAGGAAACTATTTACAATAGGTTTAGCATGTCTCATGGCTCTTTTTGTGCTGACGGTAACACAGGTTGCTGATGCACAAGAACCCATTAAAGGACCATGGCTCTGGATGATCGCACCCACAGAAGCCAACCAAGGTGGACAGGCTTCTACCGATATCGACTCTCTCTCAGTCGCCAGTGGTGGTGATGTTACTGAAGATATGGTCGCAGCAAACGGCGCAAACGAAGGTGACGTTGTCGGGGACTACGCATGGACGCTCGGCACCCTGCCCGATAACGGCGATACGAACGTTATGGCCGTCGACATAGGTTTAACAGAAGTTGCCGATTTCAACGACGTGAGTTCTTATTCACTTATCTACCTTGTGTCCGCTACAGCACAGTCCGGCGTAACGCTCGGAGTCAGCAGCGATGACTCTATCAAAGTCTGGCTTAACGGTGAAGTCGTTCATACAAACGCTGTCAACCGCGGACGCGGGGGAACACCCGCTAATATAGACGCCTACCAAGATAAAATTGAAGTGAACCTGGTAGAAGGTGCTAATCTGTTGCTCGTGAAGGTGAGTGAACGCGGTGGTGGATGGGGACAGTACGTCGGTATCGATGCCGATGTCACTACCTCACCTACGCCACCTATCTTCCACATCACAGGCGAATGGCTCTGGATGATCGCACCCACAGAAGCCAACCAAGGCGGACAAGCTTCTACCGATATCGATTCTCTCGCAGTCGCCAGTAACGACGATGTCACCGAAGAAGACGTTGCAATGAACGGCGCAACTGAAGGCGACGAAGTCGGCGATTACGCTTGGACGCTCGGTGAACTCCCAGCAGACGGAAATATCAACGCTATGCTCGTCGAACTCGGTGTGACAGAAAACGCTGATTTCAACGACGTTACCTCTTATGCCCTCATCACACTCGTATCTGAGGAAGATGTGGAAGGCGCGATGATTGGTGTCAGCAGTGATGACTCCGTCAAAGTTTGGCTCAACGGTGAAGTCGTTCATACAAACGCTGTCAACCGCGGACGCGGCGGCGCAACCTCCTTCCAAGATTCGTTCGCAGTTAACCTTGTAAAAGGTGACAACATCCTGATGATAAAAGTCAGTGAACGGGGTGGCGGATGGGGCATGTACGCCGGTATCAACGCCCCTGTCGAGGCTATCTATAAGTCAAGTGCACAGTTAGGCACATCTGTTGAAGCCGCTGGTAAATTCTTCACAACTTGGGGAAGTTTGAAAACCAAGTAATGTGTAAGTCCCACACGACGGCTTGTGCCTCGTAAAGAAAAGGACGCAGCTGAAATATATTGGCTGCGTCCTTTCTTTTTCGATCTATCTATCGTCCCATAAGTTCCATAAAAACCGGCAGCGATTCCCTGAATCCATCCTCGCGCGTCCCACCCACCGGCGTATAGACACTCTCCAAAGAGATTGTCCCCTCGTAGCCATCCCGTTTCAAAGCGTCCACAATATCGTTGTAGTAAGCGTTCATCTGTCCTTGACGCATTGCGCAGAAATCAAATGTCGCCGCTGGTAGATTAACAATGCCATCTTTGAGATGAACATGCACAATATACTCACGAATGGCTTCATAGCCATCGGGATATGGGACCTCTGTACAATAGAGCGAACTGCATGGATCCCATAGGACTTTCAGATGCGGCACGTCTAATTCGTCAATTAACTTTCTCGCAAGGAATGCCGATGTCACGTTCCCAGAGATTGCCGTCTCCATCACAAGCGTGATACCCGCCGCGTCAGCGATTTGCAACGGTTCTTCCAATCGGTTCATGAGCGTCGCCCATGCCCCTTCGGAGATAACCGGTTCCGCACCGAAAAGCACCATCTCTTTCCGGAAACTGAAAATCCGCACGAGGTTTGTACCGAGTGCTTGCGCAACATCAATACACCGTTGTAACGTCGTAATATGTTCACGATAGGCAGGTGCAACTATTGCCGTATCAACAGGGAGTGCCGATAAATTATGGTGTGAGATACACGATACTTTTAAATCCCGAGCGTCGATTAACCCCTTAACGCGTTCCACATCCGCATCCGTTAAATCTCCAACCTGTTTCTCCCAAAGGTACTGTAACTCAACGTATTCCAAGCCGGTCTCTACCATAGTGTCCAGCGCATATTCAAAATCCCGACTGATTCCATCCGTGATAACTCCCAATTTGAACATTCAACACCCTCTCACTTTTCATCTTTGTAGAGTTTCCAAAACACCAAACAACACACCAACAAAACCCTATCCTGTGATTATTCTGTTCTCTTAATCTCAACACCGGCGATATTTTCCAATATTTTGATAATCGTCCAGTTATCCTCATCGGGATTTACTGCCTTCCCTGCTTGAAACAGTTCAAAAGCGGCACTCGCTGCAAAGAGTGGCACACCGCAATCGTTTGCCATATTTTTTGCCAAACTCAGGTCTTTATACATTGTACCGATATTGCTCTGTCCCTTGAAATTACGTGATAAAATGTTCTCCGTTGTATCCGTGAAGAGGAAATTCCCAGCAACACTTGTGCTGACAACATCACGGAGCGTTTCCGGTGCCACACCTGCCTTGACCGCAAGCGTCAAAGCCTCAAAGATACCCGCATAAGTCGTGCCTATCAGCACTGCCAAGGCAGACTTGACAGTTTGACCCATACCGATCTCTTCGCCAACGTGATAGATGTCCTTGCCGACTGCTGCGAGCACCGGTTTCGATGCCTCAAATGTTTCGCCGCGTGCCGCTACCATCATTGTAAGCGTTCCTGCAGCTGCCCCCGGAGCACCACCACTCACAGGGGCATCAACGATGTTAACCCCTTTTGCTGTCACGAGTTCGGCAACCTCTATCACCTGTGAACGCCCGATAGTCGCTGTACAGATGACTGTAGAGCCAGGGGCAAGCCCCGCCAGCAGTCCGTCTTCACCCAAGAGCGATGCCTTAACCTGTTCAACATTCAGCACCATGATAAAAACCGTATCTGCAGCGGCACCGAGTTCTCGCGGCGATGCAGCAGCATCTGCTCCCTCTTGTACCAACGCTGCCATCGCCTCAGAACGGACATCATACACCGTCAATTTGTGTCCGGCTTTCAAGATATTTCTTGACATGCCCGTACCCATGTTTCCAACCCCGATGAGTCCAACTTTTGCCATAAATTACCTCAAGGAATATTGCCCAGAATTGATGCACATTATGCTTCTACAAACGCGCCTAAGGTTCACACTTCTTTGCCGTTGTGCCTTGCAAATGCCCCCAGAAACAAACCGTGCTAACTGAAAATCGGTAGAGTTTACCACAAATTCTGAGAAACGTCAATCGATTTCTTCTACACAGCCAGGGTCATTCAACGCTTCCGTAATTTTAATTTTCCGATCGCGCTCCCTTCGCGCTCCCTTTCTGCAGGAACAACTTCCTGGTCGCGCCCCTCACTACTTGCTTTTTTGCGGGCTGCTGACCGCTGATGGCTGACTGCTAATTAACGGAATTTTTACACATTTTTTCTCCTTTGTGCTATAATGACGCATTCATACACGAAAAAGAAGGAGCCAGAATACATGGCAGATACCATCAAAGGTGCCGTACTTGGATATGGCGCAGCATTTAATATGGGCAGAGCCCACGCAAATATGATGCAGAACACCGACGGCATTGAATGCGTCGCCGTCTGTGACATAGACCCAGAACGCACAGATGCCGCAAAAAAGGATTTTCCCGGCATTCGCACCTATAATTCAGTTGAAGAACTCAACGCCGACGACGGTGTCGATCTCATCGCGAACGTTTTACCGCATAGTTTACACTGTGGTCCCTCAGTGGCAAGCCTCAAGGCTGGCAAGCATGTTGTCGTTGAAAAACCGATGTGCGTCACAATCGCTGAAGCCACAGAAATGATTACGACCGCTCAAGAGAACAATGTCATGTTGTCTGTTCACCACAACCGACGATGGGACGCTGATTTTTGGACGCTGCGTGAACTCGTCCAATCCGGTATCATCGGTAAGGTCTTTAGCGTTGAGATGTGGGGCGGGGGTTACGGAAGACCCAATCCGGATTGGTGGCGTAGCGTCAAAGCCATCTCCGGCGGGCAATTTTATGATTGGGGTGCTCACTACCTCGACTGGCTACTCAATGTCCTTGAAGCACCGATGATTAACGTCACCGGCTTCTATCAACCGAACCTCGTCTGGGACGATATTACCAATGAAGACCACGTCCAAGCAATTATTCGCTTCGCTGGTGGAAATGTAGTCGCGGCTGGAGCATCGGCAAACATTCAAATGTCCAATATCGCCAAAATCGGTGGAGAGCGGTGGAAACTGCTCGGTTCACACGGCGCAATTACCTCTGCAGGCGGCGGATTTAAGGTGCTATCCGAAGTCAAAGGACACCCCAAAGAGCAAGAAGTCGGCCATCACGGTAGACCTGGACCGAGTTACTATCAGAATATCGTCGCGCATTTAAACGACGGCACGCCGTTACTCGTGACACCAGAATCCGCTCGCCGCGTCATTGCCATCATGGATTTAGCAGAAAAGTCCGCTAAGACACATCAGGCAGAAACCGTGCCTTACGAGTTTGAATAACCGCGGAGGAATAATCGTCAGAGGTAATGGTTATCAGTTACAAGCGGTTTTTGATAATTCTAAGATTCTTTCTGACAACTGAAAGATTTTTTTCGGAGAAAAAAATCGTACTGACAACTGATGACTTACAAATACATGAAAGCTATTGTTTTTGAGAAAATTCAGCAATTAAGCGTCCAAGAAAAACCTATCCCCGCACTCACTGACGGAGACGTACTCATTCAGACAGAACTCTGCGGTATCTGCGCTTCTGACCTCGCCGCGCTGCGTGGCGATGTATCAGATTACGCACCACCCGTTGTGATGGGACACGAACTCGCAGGTGTGATTGTAGACAGCCGACACCCAGATGTCAAAGTTGGTGAACGGGTAACGGTTAATCCCATGCTCTCTTGCGGCACATGTGCTGAATGCCAGAACGACCTTGATAAATACTGCAATACCATTGAAGGTATCGGGCACGATATTGATGGCGGCTACGCTGAATATATGCGGATGCCAAAGCACGGTGTCAATACCGGTAAACTCATTCGGGTACCAGATAGTATACCGTACGAAGAATTGTTATTTCTCGAACCGTTGGGCTGTTGCTTGAATGCGATGCAAGAAACGTTTTTTAAGGATTCCGTCGCTATCCTCGGTGCTGGTCCCATCGGGTTGATGCTCACGCAATTGACGAAACGTGCAGGTTTAGCCACCTACGTAATGGAACCGCTGCCCCACCGTAGAACTGTCGCAGAAACACTCGGTGCCGACCTCACACTCGATACATCCCCTGAATCGGTAGCATATCTCCAAGACCTCACCAACGGCGGCGTTGATACCGTCATCTCCGCAACAACAAACAACGCTTCGGCAATCGCATTCGCTTTTGAGATCGTCCGCAGAGGCGGATGCCTCAACTTCTTTGGGCTCGCTCCAGAAGGTGAAGAACTTCGCATCAATCTTGAAGAATTTCACTATGCGGGGCACAAACTGATGGCTTCATGGGCGTTCTCCCGCGCCAGTCTTAAAGCATCCAAACAACTGCTCATAGAGAAGGCACTCAATTTTGAACCCTTGTTAACTGATCGGTTCCCAATTGCCCAAGGTCTAATCGCGTTTGATAATGCCGCTGCCCAGCGCGGGGTCAAAACAGCCGTCCATCCATAATCATCACGAATTTAAAATCGGTAAAACAGTTTACGCATTCTATTTCAGTATTAAATAGTAAAAATTTTGCATAAAAATCCCTCAATAACGTACATTAAACGTTTTTTATTTGATTTAGACGCGATTTTGTGGTATTTTTAACTATGAATGGCAAATATTAAAAATCCTTAACGATCACTCTCATTATGTAAGGAGATGTCAATTTCGGTGCGGCCCCAAGTTCCCAAAACTTACCACACAGGAGCGGTGAATCCGCAAGCCGAAATTTGTTATAAAAAATATGGTCCTTGGTGCACATGTATCCACTTCAGGTGGAATACACAATGCCATCAAAAATGGCACCGACCTCCAGTGCGATACAATACAAATTTTCTTGCGAAATCCCAACCAGTGGCAAGGAAAGCCTCCCACCCCAGAGATAACAGAAAAATTTAGCACCGCATGGTCAGAAACTGACCTTGGCGAGGTAATTGTTCACGACATCCACTTGAGCAATCTCGCTTCTCCGAAACCAGATGTCCTGGAAAAATCACGCCAAGCGTTCCGTGAGCAGATGGAACTCGCGCAGCGGCTCGGTATCCGCTACATTGTCACACACCTCGGGGCACACCTCGGTGAAGGCGAAAAATTCGGTTTAAAGCAGTTAACTGATAGTTTCGATTTCCTGTTTGAAAATACTGAGGCGCCCGATGTCATGCCCCTTCTCGAAACGACTGCCGGGCAAGGGACAAATCTTGGCTACTGTTTTGAACACCTGCGAGACGTAATCGGCAGGTCAAAATACCCAGACCGGTTCGGTGTCTGTTTGGATACGTGCCACGTCTTTGCTGCTGGCTACGACATGCGAACCGAATCGGATTGTGAAGCGACCTTTAACCAGTTTGATGATATCATTGGGCTTAACCGATTAAAAACCTTTCATCTCAATGACGCAAAATCAGAATATCAGAGTCGCGTTGACAGGCATGAACATATCGGAGAGGGGAACATCGGGGCAATAGCATTCGCGTATATCCTCAACGACGCCCGATTTGCCGAAACCCCACTCATTATTGAAACACCACAGATGAAAACGATGCACGAGGTAAACCTCTCTATCTTACGGGATTTGAAGGTGTAACTTGCAGATTTTCCATATCGGCGTGTAGAAAGCACCGGAGGTTGAAAGCGTGTCTATCGGTTTTTGGGAAGTTACCTTTCTCATCACCCTTTTTTTCGGAATTATCATCGTGGCTCGCCTCGTCGAACGCTTTCGGACGAAACGCATCTGCCCAGAGTGCGGCTTGGCAATTTGGACACATACATCGACCTGTCCATCGTGTAAACGCAATTTTCTGACAAAGAGTAAAGGCGGAAAGGAATAATACCATGCAAAAAACGAAACTAAGGAATAATATCATGCAAAAAACGAAACTAAAAATTAGCGGTATGTCCTGTCAACACTGCGTCAAAACGGTCACAGACGTGTTGACAGAACTCGAAGGCGTTCAGCGCGCAAAAGTCAACCTTCGCAAAGGTGAAGCAATTGTACATTTTGATGCCTCTCGCACCACCACCAGCAACCTCACAGAAGCAATAACAGATGCCGGTTTTGAAGCGGTAGCGAAAACCACACCTTTATCATTAAAATCAATCGGCACAACTCTAATCGTACTTTCCAGCCTAATCGGCTGCACCGATGTCCCCTATACCGGTCCTATGCTAACAGTTGACCACGTAGACCGCTATCTGAACTCCCTTGGTGAAGATACAATCTGTTTACAAGATGGGTTTGATTCTATCTGCATAAAAGTCGTGCCGGAAAAAAGAGACGGTGCAGACGACAACATCCCTATCATCTACGTTCACCCAACAAGCCTCATTTACATGTTCTACTACGAAGACCAACCCATTTTGCGAGCAGAAAGGGTAATGGACACCACCCAGATTACACAGGAATTGACCGACACACGCACAGCAAATGGCAGCACGCAAGGTATTGATATCACTATCCTGAAAGACTGGATTATCCAGATATACTACCCAGATGCATTCCCAGAAGCAGATCGCGGTGCAACACCCGAAACCAGCGGACTCGACCTCAGAGTTGTCGAAGGCATGAAAATAGGAACTGACAAAAAAAAAGACCTTCAGATAATGAACTTTATACAAATCAACGGACTTGACAACAGTCGTATCGCTCAATTCACCATTGAAACGGAGGCACAGAAAATAACGATCCAAGTGGATGGGTTAGTCACCGAGCATACCGCAACATTCTACATCAACGCAGATAGTGTGGGATCGAATGAAGACACCAGTTCCCTTCAATTACAGCCTTTACAATAGCCGCTATGAAGGAGTAACCTCATGGCAAAAACAAGATTAGAAATTCGTGGTATGTCTTGCCAGCACTGCGTCAAAACCGTGACAGATGCCTTAACAACTCTTGAAGGAGTGCAGCGCGTAAAGGTGAACCTACGTAAAGGTGAGGTGATAGTCCGCTATGACGCATCCTACATTACCGATGCCAACCTCGCAAAGGCAATAACAGAAGTCGGTTTTGAAATGGTAACGAATTCCAAACCCTTATCGTTAAGATTAATAGGTAGCATCCTAATCACGCTTCTCAGTATAGCCGGTTGTTCGGATATGCCTTATACAGGTTCAATGCTGACAGCTGAAGACGTTGATCGGTATGTTACGATAGGTGAAGGTTCTGCTTGCCTCCTGAGCGGAGATGAATCTGCCTGCATAACACTTATACCCGAAACGGAAGACGACAGTAGACCTGTCATCTACATCCATCCAAGGAAACTCATCTATGTGTTCTATTATAAAGGCGTGCAAATTATGCGTGCAGAAATAGTAACAGACACCACCGAGATTATGGAACAAGTAAGAGGTCTGGGAGAAGATGATCAGCCACCAAGTGGGGACGGTGGTGTTCGCGATGACAGTTCTGATGACGACGGAGATGACATTATCAATGGCGGCGGTGCCATACAGCAACCTGGTGATGGCAGCACCCAGAAACCCGATGGTGGCACGCAACAACCCGGTGATGGCAGCATTCCACGCTCCGATGGCGGTAATGGCGGCACCCAGCAGCCACCTCCTCCTTCAAATGGTGGCAATCAAAACGGCGGTGGAAACAACGGACAAGGGAATAACGGACAAGGAAACAACGGACAAGGAAACAACGGGCAAGGAAACAACGGGCAAGGAAATAACGGGCAAGGAAATAACGGACAAGGAAATAACGGACAAGGAAACAACGGACAAGGGAATAATGGGCAAGGAAACAACGGACAAGGAAACAACGGACAAGGAAACAACGGACAAGGGAATAATGGGCAAGGAAATAACGGGCAAGGAAACAACGGACAAGGGAATAATGGGCAAGGAAACAACGGGCAACAGAATAACGGACAAGGGAACAATGGGCAAGGAAACAACGGGCAAGGGAATAATGGGCAAGGAAACAACGGCGGTCAAAACGGTCGGAACATTACGATTAGAGTTAAAGGCGGAAGTGAGGGACTTTTTGGGACGGGGGACCTTATAGATTTAAGACTACGCACAGGACCGCACGATGCTTTTAGCTGTCCAACAGGTCTTCAATCGCTAACGGTAACCGCCTACACCGATACTGGACTGAATCAGGTGAGGGACCATCAACATTGGGCCGCATGCAAGGACAATACCGATAATGTTATTACTATTTTTTTGTATATGCATCCAGCATTAACCTGCGATGTAGGACCTAATACGCATTATCTTAAGATTCAAGGGGTAACAGGACCCATTATTATCACAGAATTTGACCAAGACACGCAAGAGAATTGTCCATAAACTTGTAGAATGTTTGCTATGTAGAGGCGCGATTTTTTATTCAGCACCCAATTCAGAAGTGCTCCAGCAACAAAATATTTGCATCAAAACGGAATGCTATTGCAATTGAACCCTTACTCTCTAAAGCGTGTAGCCTATGGACACAGCAAGAATTCAAGTCAAAGCAGGCAACGGTGGAAACGGATGCATCAGTTTCCGCCGAGAGAAATTCGTTCCGCGCGGAGGTCCCGATGGTGGTGACGGCGGGAGCGGTGGAAATGTCATCCTCATTGCAACTCTGGGAATGAGCACCCTCATCGACCTGCACCATAACCCGCGCCAAGTTGCAGAGAACGGCGGACACGGTATCGGCAAAAAACGAGACGGTGCTGATGGCGTAGATTGTGTTGTTAAGGTCCCTGCTGGCACCATTGTTAGAGACTATAATACAACCGAGACACTTGCGGATCTGACGGAACCTGACGAAAGCGTCGTTGTCGCACGCGGCGGTATCGGTGGCAAAGGGAATGCGCGCTTTAAAAGCAGCACCTTCCAAGCACCGCGCGTCGCAGAGAAAGGCGAACCGGGAGAAGCGCGCGAGATCAGCCTCGAAATCAAACTCATCGCCGATATCGGGTTGGTCGGCTATCCCAACGCCGGTAAATCAACACTGCTGGCGCGCACCTCTGCCGCAACTCCGAAAATCGCCGCCTATCCGTTCACAACGCTCCGTCCAAACCTCGGTGTCGTTCGCATCAACCGAGAACAGAATTTCGTGCTTGCCGATATCCCTGGCCTGATAGAAGGTGCCCACAAAGGCGCAGGTTTAGGACACCAATTTCTGCGGCACATTGAGCGCACCAAAATGCTCATTCATGTTATCGACCTAAGTGCCACGGACGGACGCGACCCGCTTGAGGATTATGAGCAACTTAACCTTGAATTGGACCATTACGACACATTACTAACGAAACTGCCACAAATTATCGCACTCAACAAGATTGACATGCCCGAAGCTGAGGTGAATTTGGAGCGTGTGCAGACATATTTCGGTAAACGGAAAGTTTTCCCTATCTCCGCAATTACTGGCGACGGCCTGAACCCACTCATGCAGCAAGCCTATCGTTCCTTACAATACTTGGAAACACGCGCCCGAAAGGAAGCAGAGACAACCATCACCTTAGAACAAGAACTACCACCGGAACCCTCAGCACGGTTTGAACTCCTCGAAACCCAGGAAGGGTTCCTTGTCACTGGTGCTGAACCACGCCGTGCTGTCCTCATGACCGATATGGAAAATGAACAGGCAGTGATTTTGTTGTATCGGAAACTGAAAAACATGGGCGTGATCAATGCCCTCGCCCGCGCAGGCGCGGTGGAAGGAGACACAGTCCAGATTGATGAATTCGAGTTCACCTACAGCCCAAAAGCGATGCAATCCAGCTGAACAGCGCACCTGTTTGAGGGACGTACAACGTATCGTTGTGAAGGTTGGCAGCAGTACTATTTCGGACGGGGCACACCTCAACGAAGCTGCCCTTGATGGCTTAGTCCACGATTTAGCACTTGTCAAACAGGACGGTGTGGAGGTCATCCTTGTCACATCTGGCGCAATCGCTGCCGGGTGGCCCCAACTCGGTCTGAAGCAGCGTCCGAATACGCTACCACATTTACAAGCTGCCGCCGCTGTAGGGCAGATACGATTGATGGCAGCTTATAAGGATCGCTTTTCAAACTATGAACAACGCGCCGCGAGCATGCTGCTCACACGCGACGATTTCTCGAATCGGGAACGCTATACCCGCATGAACGACACGATGCGGGCCCTCCTTCATTTTGGCGTGATCCCTATCATCAACGAAAACGACACCGTCGCAGTTGACGAAATCAAAGTTGGTGATAATGATACCCTCTCCGCTTACGTGACAAACCTCGCTCAAGCACAACTTCTCGTTATCCTCTCCGACCAAACAGGGTTCTACACCGCCGACCCGAGGCACGCCCCTAACCCAGAACTGATTCACACTGTTACCACTATTTCAGATGAAATCTGGCAAGCCGCTGGCGCAGCTGGCACAACAAGCGGCACCGGTGGGATGGTGACAAAGTTACGAGCAGCAGAAATCGTCACCAACTCAGGAGAGATGATGGTGATGGCACACGGACAAGAACCGCTTGTCGTTACGAGGCTCTTGAAGGGCGAATTGCTCGGAACTCTCTTCCTCCCGCAATCTCGTATCTCTGGACGAAAGCGGTGGATCGCTTATTCCCGTCCACCGAAAGGCAGGCTCATTGTAGATAACGGCGCACGCGATGCACTCGTGCAAGGCGGTAAAAGTCTACTCCCTGCCGGCATCCGACGCGTGGAAGGTAATTTCGACTACAGCGACACCGTCTCATGCCTCACCGAAAACGGCGTAGAATTCGCACGCGGTTTGGTGAACTACAACGCCGTAAATACTGCTAAACTCGCTGGCAAACATACCAAAGACATTGAAAACATCCTCGGTTACCGCGATTACGACGAAATCATACATCGCGATAACCTGGTCCTGCTTGATTGATGCCGTCCTATCCACTGTCTAACACTTTGTCTATCTTCAAATGAAAGATAAGCCCTTGAAAATTTTCCAATCGACATGCTATAATACTCATGCTTATTTTCACCTACAATTCATTTATCGCAAACTTCAAAGGAATATTATGAGCGAAAATATCCAAGAACTAATCCAATCACAAGCGAAAAAAGCAAAATCGGCGATGCGTGTTTTATCGCGGAGCTCCGCTGACGTACGAAACCACGCGCTTTTAGCAATGGCAGAGAGTCTACAGAATTCCAAAGATAAAATCCAGACCGCAAACCGCATTGATCTTGATAACGGCGAAAAAACCGGAGTCCCCGCCCCTCTTATGCAACGCCTCTTGATAGACGATAAAAAAATCGAAAGGATGGTGGACAATCTCCGCCAAGTCGCTGCACTCCCCGACCCAATCGGTGCGGTTATCAGTATGGGAGAACGTCCGAACGGACTCAAGATTGGTACAGTCCGCGTGCCTATCGGGGTCGTCGCCGTGGTATATGAATCTCGACCCGATGTGACCGTTGAAGTTTCAGCACTCTGTATCAAATCCGGGAACGGAGTCATCCTTCGCGGTGGTTCCGAGGCAATCCACTCCAACGCAACGCTTGCACGTATACTCAGCGATACCGCCGCCGCAGAAGGTGTCCCAGACGCAATCCAATTCGTTGATACCACCGATCGGCAGGCAGTCTACGAACTCATCCGTCTACCAGACTATGTTGACCTCGTCATTCCGCGCGGTAGTAACGAATTCGTCCAGTTTTTGATGAAAGAATCCGATGTACCCGTACTCGGACATGCCGACGGCATCTGCCATATCTATGTCGATAAAGCCGCCGACCTCAAAATGGCAAACAACATCTGTATGAATGCGAAGGTTGGGTACAAAGTCGCCGTCTGCAACGCCTTAGAAACGCTCCTTGTCCATGCCGATACTGCCGAGAAATTCCTCCCCGCTTTCTGTGAGACGCTACAGGATTCGGATGTCGAAATCCGCGGATGCGAACGGACACAGCAGCTTTATCCTGCTGCCAAACCCGCAACTGAAGAAGATTGGCACACAGAATACCTTGACTACATCTTATCCATCCGCGTCGTAAACGACATAGAAACAGCGATTGACCACATAGAAACCTACGGATCACACCATTCCGATGCGATTATCACCGAAAGCTACAGCACAGCACAACGCTTCCTCAAAGAGGTGGATTCCGCAGCGGTCTACGTCAACGCCAGCACTGTCTTTACCGACGGCTACGAATTCGGTTTGGGGGCCGAGGTCGGGATTAGCACGCAGAAACTCCATTCCCGCGGTCCCATGGGACTTGAAGGGTTAACAACTTATAAATATATCGTCTACGGAAACGGCCAAGTCCGTGAATAGGGAACACTACACGCTCCTAACGCAGTCCATTACTGGAGGAAAATCATGGCAGCTCGCGCAGCACAAACACGCCTTACACCGGAAGAATACATCGCTTTTGAACGCAAAGCACCTCCAGACTCAGAGATAGTTAGGTATGAGTACTTAAACGGTGAACTGATAGCGATGTCCGGCGCGAGTCGAGCGCATAATCTGATTACAGGTAATATCGTTGGTGAGCTCCACAACCTATTAAAAAGCAGCGGATGTGAAACCTATGCAAGCGATATGCGCGTGAGTTCCCCGATCACTTCTTCCTACTTCTACCCTGATGTCGTTGTCGTTTGTGAAGAACCTCGCTTTGAAGATGATGTTTTTGATATACTCCTTAACCCCGTTACCCTCGTAGAAGTCCTCTCCCCTTCAACTGAGGCTTATGATCGTGGCGAAAAATTCAGCCATTACCGACACCTTGCGTCGTTGCAGGAATACGTCCTCGTTTCCCAAGACAAGGTACTTGTTGAACGTTACCGCCGTCCCAAAAAACATGAGACCGCACCCGTTACTGCGCAAGACTGGATTTTCACCGCTTTCCAAGCACTTGAGGATATTTTGCCACTCACCGCCATCCAATGCGAACTGCCCTTACAGGAAATCTACGAACGCGTCACATTTCCTGATTAAAGCTGCCATGTAGAGGTTATGTCCCTATTATGGCCTAAACAAAACTTCAACGAAAACAGGCAAGGCATACATCTGGGGACGGGTCGCAGATTTCAGGGGTGGCGGGCAGTCTTGGTTTATCGTCCTCAATAGTGACAACATCGCCGATGCCGGTGACAGTTTGATCATTGACACACAGGGTCCCGTAAAGCGAACGAAGTAATAGAGTTGGGACACCTACGAAAACAGGGTCTCAACTCTGTCTACATCAAGCACACCGTTCAAACATTGCATGCCGAATAACGCCGCCCAAACAGAACCTTCTATTCTCAAAAATGTTCTCGTCGTCGCACCGCTGAGTCTAATCGGACGTGCCGGCACATTTCTTATCTACATCGCCCTGGCCAATTGGTTCGGCGATCCAGCGGAAATGGATTTTATCTACTACTATTGGGGCATTGCCAGCTTCCTTATTGAGCTGCTCAGTGCCGCCTCCGCCTATTCCGTCCTCGTCCCTCTGTTAGCGAAAGCCCGTGCG
This sequence comes from Candidatus Poribacteria bacterium, assembly GCA_965200345.1. Lineage (GTDB taxonomy): Bacteria > Poribacteria > WGA-4E > WGA-4E > WGA-3G > WGA-3G. The sequence continues at coordinate 5,479,137 of OZ241378.1, read as the reverse complement.
AAAGGTGAAACTGATGCACAACGCTGCGTACAATCCATCTTTTCCCATTATATCACGACAATGCCGTGGCTCTGCTGTCTCCTCGTTGTCATTTCCTGGGCAATTTCCCAACTTTTTTTTCCAAACGCCGGACTCGCGCCCACTACCAAAATCGGTATTGTGTGTGGGTTCCTCTGCTTCTCGATTATTGCATCAGTCCGTTGGATGCTTAAGGCGATATTAGACACTTACCAAGCATTTCAACTCCCAGTCATTCTACAAGGACTCCGTGCTGCCATCGTCATCGCGACTATCTACCTATGCCAACCGTCTCTAACTTGGTTCAGTATACCACTCGCGCTCATCCTTGGTGAACTTTTTCAAGTGATCGTCTTGTTCCCGCGATGCTGTACCATCCTGAACCTGCAAACGCGGCATCTGAAACTAAATTTACATGAAACACCATACACCAAACAGTTCCGACACCAATGCCTACTCATGATGGGCGCAGCGGTTGCCGATGGAATCAACCCAGTCGTCGATAGGGGCATGGCAAGCACATTAGCGACAAGTTCCGTCTCGAAACTTGATTACGCACTCCGCTTGTGCGCAATCCCTGAAACGCTCACAGGTGTAACGCACCCGGTCCTATTATCGCATTGGGCAAAGATCTCTTCGTCAGAGTCGCAATCAGAAAACGGATTAACCACCAACGGCACGCAATTACAGCGAAGTGTCTGGCAAGGCGTTGTCGCACTTTTGGTGCTGATGGTGCCATTCCTCACAGGCTTTTATCTTTTGCGGGAAAATATCGTTTCGGTTTCGTATGGACACGGTGAATTGTCCGAGGCGGGGCAGTCCCACATCGCTTCATTGCTTGGCATCTATCTATTAGGGATGCTTCCGCGTTTAATTAGTAGGCTGCTAATTCGAGCGCATCTGGCGCGTCAAACACACAGAACTGTTGTCACAGCAACCTTCATCAGACTTATCCTAAATCCGGCCCTTAATTGGTTGTTCATGCAGCATTGGGGATTAGAGGGGGTCGCTTGGTCAACAGCACTGTTGTCTTATCCGATTCTCGCGTATATCGCAATCACGTTTTGGCGGGGGCAAGGGAGGCAAACTAAACGATAGCAAAGCGTTCCGGGTAATTTGACGTGATACCTTGTACCCCGAACCGCTGCATCTCGCGCATGCGAGCGATGTCATCTACGGTCCAACACCACAGCGCAACACCGCGCCGCAGGACTTCATAAGCAAATTCCGCCGTGATTAACTCGTGATTGACATTCAGCAGACTGCTACCAAGCTCACCTAATTGCTGGCACAACTGGATAGGAGACACGTGTTTATCGCTGTTCCCAATGAGCCAGCCCGTTGCAATACGAGGTTCTAATGCCCGGATAGTCTGTAAAACTGCAGTGTAAAAGGAGATAACAACGACGAGATCCAGCGTATGTGTCTCATGAATCTTTGCGACAACCGCCTCAGCTATCAGCGGATCTTTGATTTCGAGAACAGCAATTGTCTCTTTGCCGATGCCTGCTAATGCCGCTGTAAGCGTCGGTATTGGTTCACCCGCAAATTCGGTATCAAACCATCCGCCAGCATCGGCATTTTGAATCGTTCCTAAAGTAGTTTCGTTGATATGCCCACGGAGGTCCGTCGTCCGATCCAAGGTAGAGTCGTGTATCACGACAATCTCACCATCAGCAGTGCCGTGCAAATCAAGTTCAACGGCATCCACACCGATTTCAAGTGCCTTCTTGAATGCCGCAAGCGTATTTTCCGGCGCGCTTCCAGATGCACCACGGTGCGCAATCCGAATCCACGAGCACATGATGTCTTATCTACGTTTTCGGTTCTAAAACCCAATGCTTTAGCTTTGGGATACAGAACCGCCCTATTGAATTAGACCATGGGGCTATAGTTAAAAAAAGAGTTGACATTTCGTCAAAAATGTAGTATAATTAACATAGTCATTGATTGAGACGTGTAAGCAGTAGCTACCTTGCTACTGGTCTCAATCACCCTCTTACAAGGACAGAATGACTATGGCTAATATCCATTAAAAACGAACATCACAAAATCCGAATACGTTGAAAGATACGATATTCCTGAAACCTTGCGAGGTTCAGATTTTGTTGAGATTTCAAGTTCTGAAGCAAGAAATACTTGCCAGAAGTATCGGTCGGTCACGAAGGTTCAAGTGATTTTCCGTAGTGTGCCAGATGACCCGCACCGCGAGATTACACTCGTGTCGGTTCGGATTAAACCCGAACAAGCTCCCAAGGATAACGTCTGGACGATTGCGACGCTGAAGGGAGTCAGAGAAGCCAGTATCGCAGAACGTCAAATGGACGTCGTGGTATAACCTAAAAGAACCACTTGGGAGTTCCGTCAAAGGAATCCCAATCCTTTAGGTTTGGGAGGGGTCAACTCCTATTGTGTCTATTGACACTCCCGCAGCCAAAGCAGTGGGAGTGGTAATTAAGTCCCTTCAATATCAGGACCACCGCTCTGTTTAATCTTCTTTAAAAGCGTGGTCCGACTCATACCGAGCAATTCGGCTGTTTTACTGTGATTCCCTGAAAACTCATCTAACACCAACTCAATCAACGCCTTATCCAACTGAGCAATGATTTCCTCGTAAAGCCCTTGTTTTCCTTCAGCAACAGCCGTTTTTGTAGCGTCCTGTAAAACGGATTTGAGAGAAGTAAGTAGTTGCGATGTGTTTGTAGGATCCGCAATGGATCCTGTACGAATTTCTGGAGGTAGGTCGTCTGGAAGGATCACATCCGACCGACAGAGTGCCGCCGCGCTTCTGAGGCAATTCTCCAATTCTCGAACGTTGCCGGGCCATGTGTAATCTTGTAGCAGTTTCATTCCGTCTTCGGAGATACCACGAATCGGCTTGCCAAGCTCCTCTTGGATAAGTTGCAGAAAATGTGTAACGAGCAACGGAATATCTTCTTGGCGATCCCGCAAGGGTGGAAGATGGAGCGCAATACGTCTGAAACGATAGTAAAGATCCTCGCGAAATTGCCCGCGCTTCACCATGGCCCCGAGATCTTGGTTTGTCGCAGCAACGACGCGGACATCTACTTTAAGTGTACGGGTTCCACCCAATCGCTCTATTTCTTGGGTCTGTAGTGCGCGAAGCAGCTTCACCTGTAACGCCGGGGTCATGTTACCAACTTCATCAAGAAAAAGAGTTCCACCATCTGCCAACTCAAATCGCCCCGGTTTCCCCTCCGCTTTCGCGCCTGTGAACGCTCCCGCTTCATAGCCGAAGAGTTCGCTCTCCAAAAGTTCATCAGGGAGGGCACCACAATCAACAGGAATAAACGGTTTCTCTTTGCGTTCACTACCGGCGTGGATTGCGCGGGCAACAAGGTCTTTGCCTGTTCCCGTTTCACCGTCAATCAGGACTGTTACAGTATTGCTTGCCATAAGCCCGATGAGTTTGTAAATCTCGCGCATCTGGCTGCTTTTTCCAACCAGTCGGTGTCCACCAATCTGTGCCGTTAGTGATTCGTCTGCTGTTCCGACAGGTAAGGTGCTGCGAACGGATTGTGTTCGGAAGGCGCGCTCCAGTACACTTTTGACGATATCCAGATCAATCGGTTTCGGAACAAAGTCGAACGCCTGTAAGCGCATCGCCTCTATTGTCGTTTCTACATCGTCATAAGCCGTGATGATAATCACAATCACCCACGGGTGATTCACTTTTATCTCTCCTAACGCCTCCAAACCACTCATACCCGGTAGGTTCACATCGAGTAAAACGACATCTGGCTTGTCAGCTGCGATACGGCGTAAGCCTTCCTCAGCACTGTTCGCGATACCGGCGGCGTAGCCTTCGCCTTCTAAGAACTGCTCAAATGCCCAACATATCTTCTCATCGTCGTCAACGACCAATACATTTCTCATTTTGAACCCCGCACAAGCGCGCCTGTGTCTACGTGTCCTTCTCAGTCCGCTTTCCACCTTCTATAGACAACAGAAACTTTTCGCCATCATCGCTCATCTCAGTAGCACCAACTTCTTCTGTTTTTTCTTCCAACTTCCGCTTGAGAACCGGATAGGCATCCACAACGGGTACCTCGCTGAGAGGCCTCAATGCCGGTTTTTGTTTTTCCGCGCTCTCAATGGCTTCGGTAAGCCGTTGATTTTTTTTCTCAACCTGTGCTGCGTCGCGTGCCTTGAAATCTGGGAGCACACGTTTTGCAAACAGTTCCAGCGATTCGCATATATCTTCATGGCGGTTCGCACCAGCCTGTTGAATGAAAACGACTTGGTCCACGCCAGCATTCTCCATCACCTCAAGATGTTCACGCACCTGATCTGGCGTTCCAATGCCTGCTCTACCCCCTGCAGGCTCCTGCGTTGTCTGTCTGTATAACTGCCAAATGTCTGTTTGCCCCGGTATCTGTGAACCGTTGTGATAGTAGTGTGCAAGCGCGAATCGGAAGAAACGTAACCCATCCAACCCACGCGCAACAGCCGTCTCCTCATTATTATGGCACGAAAATCCCGATACCATGGCGATGTTAGGGTTTACGCGCTGCGTCAGCGGTTCGCATTCCTTCTCAAAAATCTCGTAATACTCTTCCACCCAAAATTTGGCTTCGCTCGCATCGACAAAAGCAAAGGTTAACGCACCAAGTCCATATCTGGCGGCGTAACGAAGGCTATCGCGACTGGAACACGCCACCCACGGTGGTGGATGCGGTGTCTGCAACGGTTTTGGAACGACATTACGCGTCGGCATCGAAAAATACTGTCCCTTATACCCGGCATAAGGCGATTGCGTCATCATTTTCGCTGTCTCGCGTGTGCATTCTGCCCACATCTCGCGTTTATGTTTCGGATCAACATTGAAGCCACCGAGTTCTATATGCGAAGCAGACTCTCCTGTTCCCCATTCTACACGTCCATTTGATACTAAATCAAGCGTCGAAATCCGTTCAGCGACACGTGCCGGATGGTTGTACGCTGGGGGCATCAACACAATCCCGTGTCCTAACCGAATCTGTGTCGTCCGCTGGCTACAAGCCGCAAGGAATACCTCCGGCGCAGAAGAATGTGAATACTCTTCAAGGAAATGGTGTTCTACCTCCCAGATATAGTCGAAACCAAGTGTGTCAGCGAGTTCTACCTGCGCCAACGCATCTTGAAAAAGTTGATGTTCCGCGCCCTCATGCCACGGACGCGGAATCTGATGTTCATAAAACAGTCCAAATTTCATTTTTTAATTTTACCTTGCGGTTAAATAACGCGGATTTGAAACTCAACGTCCCTTTCTCAAATCCGCTTTCCATTTTGCGGCGTACTTGAAGAAACACTTGCTTCGCATTGGATTTTAGCGTTTGCAAAAACCCCATAAGCGATCTGCTTCATTACGAACTACGACCCTGAAGAAATCCATGAAAACGCACAACCTAACAGGTTATGCTACAAGTGCCACGAAACCACTTCTATCTGCTCCTACGTTACAGTATCAAGTATTCGCATCTCTTCGTCGGTTAACTCCCATTCAAAGACATCCAGATTCTCTTGTAAATGTGGCACCGAACCCGATTTCGGAATTGTGATGATTTCCTGCTGGACTAACCACTTCAAGGCAACTTGTGCTGCAGTCTTTCCATGCTTCTCGCCGATCTCGCCCAACACCGCATCACCGGCAAGATCCCCAACAGCGAGAGGACGATGCGCGGTCATCACAATGTCACGGGCATGGCAATAATCCCGTAATTCTGCACGGTTTCTCCGAACATGATACTCCACCTGATTCGTACAAATCGGAAGTTCCGAGACCTCACACGCCTCTTCAACCTGGGCGATGCTAAAGTTACTGATACCGATGCTTTTCACCTGACCCGCGTCGTACAGTTTTTGGAATGCATCAAAAGTTTCAGCAACCGGAACAGAACCGCTCGGATGGTGAATCAATAGCAGATCAACGTAATCCATTTGCAAATCGCTGAGGCACTCCTCAAATTGAGCGAGGACCTCGGCATACTTGAGATGGGTGTGCCAAATTTTAGTGGTCAGAAAAATAGCTTCGCGGTCGATGTGAACGTCGCGAAGTGCTTTCCCGATCTCGCGCTGGTTCTGGTACATCCACGCTGTGTCAATATGGGTGTAGCCTAACGCAATGGCTTCTTTGACGATGCGCCGGCACTGCCTGCCTTTGAGCTGCCACGTTCCTAAACCCAGTATCGGTATTTCATGGCCTGATGAAAGTTTGATGTTTTTCATAATACCCTATGATATGCGATTCCGAAAAAAAAGTCAAGTGCTAAGAAAACCCTCTACAGGACTTTTAGGAAAATAAAATCAAAAAAAGTTGACAAACATCTACCGATGGTGTATACTATTAACACTATTTGCGGTCGAGTGGTGGAATCGGTAGACACAACGGACTTAAAATCCGTCGCCCGTAAAAAGGTGTGAGGGTTCAAGTCCCTCCTCGACCATGATTTAGGATAATAGTTCTTGCCGCAGGGTAGAGCAGCCAGGTAGCTCGTCGGGCTCATAACCCGGAGGACGGGGGTTCAAATCCCCCCCCTGCAATCCTTTTCAACCTTCCCATTACAATTCCCTTGAACTTTTTTCCGCTCCTTTGGTAAGATATCAATCGATATTTGTCTTTCCAACGAACACTTCCAAACACGTGCTAAGTAAGTGATGCCGTCACAGCAAATTGATAATGATTCGGGCAGCCATCAAATAACTCGTATCAACGAATCAAAGAATGGAGGAACCCATGCGTTATTCCAATGTAGTAACTGTTATATTTATGGTTGCCATATTAACTCCCATTGTATCAGCAGGGATATGGCAAGAAAACTTTGACAGAGGGCTTCCCGACGGATGGAACGCAGTCAAAGGCGAATGGAAGATCGTAAAGGATACCTACGCCGAAACCTCCGGTGGACAGTACGCCAAGACCATGTTTGGCGATGAAAATTGGACGGATTACACCCTTGAAGTGGATGTAACGTTGGTGAAAAACGTGAACGTCAATGCGGCGGGTGTGTTAATTCGTGCTGATGCAGACGGGGACAACGGCATGCGATACTGGATTCGCACAGACCAGCATAAATGCCAATTCTCCCGATGGAGAGAGAATCAATTTGAGCACATTGTAACGCCTTTACCTGTTGAACCAGAAGTTGGCGAAACCTATCGCCTTAAAGTTGTCGCAGAGGGTCAAAATTATCAGTGTTTCGTCAATGATGAACTTCTGTTCGAGGGAGACGATGATGCGAAATTCCGTGACAGTGGACGCATCGGCTTTATTACGTACGAAGCAAACGTCCATTTTGATAATCTGGTCATTGACGGAGCAGACATCCCTTCCTTCGCAGTTGAGCCAAATGGCAAACTTACAACTCGCTGGGGACAGTTGAAAACAGATGTTCGAGTTCAGTAATGGACAGGAGATAACAATGGTAAGTGTTGAACGCCCATCTGAAATAGGCACGCCGCAATGGAACGGTCCACAGCAACGACCACTCCATTTCGCACTTGATACCGCTGAAGTTGAGACGTATCACGAGAAAGGATTCCTCATTCTTCGTGATGTGTTCCAACCTGAAGAGCTTGAGATCTATCGTCAAGAAGCAGAACAGATTGTTGAGCGTGTGCTTGCGTTGAGCTGTGAATTTCAACTTGAACCGAAATACAATCTCCGCTTTGAGATGTTAGCAGATGGGCAGCCATGGAAAATTGATCCGTTTGTGAGCATCTCGCCGCTATTTTCTGTACTCGCTCGGGACAGACGGATTATGGATCGATTGGCATCCCTATATGATGGCTACGAAGCCGTACTGTTCAAAGACAAACTCATCTTCAAACCACCGGACAGCCACGGTAACGGACTGCACCAGGATTACAATTGGTGGCAAGGCTTCCCGCACAGTCTCCTTACCGTTTCACTCGCGCTTGATGCCAGCACGAAAGAGAACGGATGCACAGAACTCTGGACGGGGCATCATCAAGGGTTTTTACATGAACCCGGTTCGCTTGATAAAGGCTCGATTGACCCCGAACATCTCGCGAACGAGGAACACATCTATGTGGACTTAGAGCCGGGGGACATGGCGATCTTTACCTGTTTTACACCACACGCAGCGGCATCCAATAAATCTAATAGTGCTCGGCGAATGTTGTTCCTCAGCTACAATGACAGTCGAGATGGCGAACACTACACCGCCCACTATGAACACTTCCGCTGGTATCGAACCCGTCCAGATCGTACGCCAGAAGCGGAACGGTCAAAGTATTATTTCCTTTAACTTCAATTTGACTTAACCCGCAAATGTTTTGAACACCTGAAAGCACGATTATCCGCCATCAAAGCAACGGTTTTAGCGGGTAAACCTGACAAAAACATTTGACTTTTTTTATAATGTGTGTTATACTTAAAATAAAATGCTGGGTAGAATTTACTAACTTGACCCAGACAAGCGCCGGTGTAGCTCAGTGGTTTAGAGCACACGACTCATAATCGTGCTGTCCGGAGTTCGACTCTCCGCACCGGCATTGTTCTTTTTAGGGCACTTTGCAGCCCAGTTAATATTCAAACGGCAAACTCGCTGTTAAAAGTTGGCACACCTCATGACAATCGACTTTGTGCGACAGATGCACCGCCTCATTGCACAACACAAGATGATTGAAGACGGTGAGACTGTGCTTGTGGCGGTCTCTGGCGGCGCGGATTCGCTTGCACTTCTGTACGGGCTGCATGCTTTACGCACACAACTTAACTGCAAACTTCACGTTGTGCACTTGAATCATTGTCTTCGCCCGGATGCAGATGCAGACGCGGAATTCGTTCAACAGCACGCAGCACGCTTGGAATTGCCTTGCACTATTCAAAGTGCGGAAGTGCCTCGTTTCGTAAAACAGTGGAAACTGTCTGTAGAGGCGGCAGGTCGGAAGGCGCGCTATCAATTTTACGAAGCCGTCTGTAGGGAAGTTAGTGCCACTAAAGTAGCCTTAGGACACCATCAGGATGATATCGCTGAAACGGTTTTGATGCACCTCATCCGCGGGAGCGGCGCGGCTGGTTTGAAAGGCATCCCACCTGTCAGGGATATGAAATTTATCAGACCGCTCGCGAGGTTTACACGTCAAAAAATTGAAACGTTTCTTACATCCATTGGTATTGTACCGAGACATGACGCAACTAACACGGATACAGACTATCTTCGTAACCGTATCCGTGGCGAATTGATACCGCAACTTGAGCGTGATTATAATCCGAATATCAAGACCGGATTAAGTCGTACTGCCGACGTGTTGCATGCTGAATCAGAATACCTCGATACAGCAGCGCGGGAGGCATTTGAGACGTGTCAGATACAAGGTACTCACAAGAACATTGTACTGGACAGGGTGAAATTCCGACAATATCACATCGCATTACAGAGACGGATGCTCCGGCAGAGTGTCTTTGAAATGTTGGGTGATATGAGTGATCTCTATTTCGCACATTGTGAAGCGATGCTAAACCTTGTTGAAGGTGATGCCCCGAACACCGTGTTGGCACTTCCGAACGATTTGCGATTTCGACGCGCATATCAGCAGCTCATCTTTGAAAGCAAACCGGTTGAAATGGAAAGTTTCGCTTATCCGGTCACTACTGTTGGTAAAACGTCTATAGCAATTTTAAATACAGAAATCACTGCTGAATTGGGTGGTGTTGAGTCTCCTGGAACACTTACATTACCTGATGGCAAGTTTGAAGCAATATTTGACTATGAGAAATTAAGGAAGGTGTTTGCAAAACCGTCTTCAGAAACAGTTCCGCTTACAGTGCGTAATCGGCAGCAAGGCGACCGGTTTCAGCCTTATGGTATGCGCGGAACGAAAAAGATTAAGGACTTTTTGATAGATGCCAAGGTGCCTCGCTCCGAACGCGATAGCATTCCATTGCTTGTTTGTGGCGACGAGATTTTGTGGGTCATCGGTTACACGACCAGCGACACTTTCAAGATCGAATCTGACACACAGCAATATCTTTACTTACGTTATGTCAACCACGAAACCTCTTCCTGAATCCGTTCTCATCTCTGAATCCTGTCTTCAAAACCGCATTCGTGAACTTGGAGCGCAGATTGCCACCGATTACGAAAATCAAGAGTTAATCCTCCTCGGCGTACTCAGGGGGAGTGTGTTATTTTTCGCGGATCTCGCGCGTGCCATTTTTAGCGCACAACTTACTGATTCAGACAGAGACGTCCGGGTCCGCTTTGAATTCGTGCAACTCACGAGTTACCATAACCGCACAAAACCATCGAGGGTCCAACTCATTCGCGGGGGCAGTGATTATCTTCAACAACGACACGTCCTCATTGTTGAGGATATTGTTGATACCGGGCACACTGTGAAGTTTCTTCGTGAACACCTCCGAACGCTGAATCCGAAAACCGTTAAGGTATGCACATTACTTGACAAACCTTCTCAACACCAAGTACCCGTCGCTATCGACTATATCGGTTTTGAGATCCCAGACGCGTTCGTAGTCGGCTATGGACTTGATTACGCACAGCAATATCGGAATTTGCCCTATATTGCACGGTTGGAAGCGATTTAAGTGCCTCAATATCTAATGAAAACGCTTTATTCTAAACAATTTAATTGACAATAAATTGCATATTTGGTATAATACTTAGATAATACATCATTAAAAGGGAGATTTATGATGCGTAAATTCGTTTCGTTTGCCCTATGTGGCGTTTTGATCACGGCATTCATCCTTTTCACACATGCACAAATGTCGGACAAAGCGCAACTGGGGCGCGAACTTTTTCACGATGCGACTTTTAAAGGAACAATTAAACCAGGTAAGACAAAAGGGCACGCGACTGGGCTTACCTGCGCAAACTGCCACGCAGATTTTGACGATACAGCCAACCCAGACGGTGTTATTCGCGCGGGGCATAGTGTCGTCGGTGTCCCACACCGTGGACAGGCAAAAGGTGGAATGATTCCAGCTGAAAACTTTGCCCGCGCCGCTGGTGGCGGTGGCTTCTGTTACCAACACTTCTTACAGCGAATCCCAGGTACCGAAGTCAATCCGACTGCGATCCCAGAGGAACACGCCGAAGCACTCATGGCTTATTTTGAAGCGATCTCTGGTGATAACAAGGGGCCCCAGTTTGAAATAGCTATGTTAGATGACGATGCCAAAAAGGCTGCCGGTGAAAAACTTGCTGCGATGAGCGGCGATGCAGAGAATGGATGGCAACTTTTCGGACGCGCTTGTGTCGTCTGCCATCCGACACCTTATAAAGCCGGAATTGGTCCTCAACTCATCCGCACGAGACCTCCTCGCAACATAGATGCGACGTTGGTACGTTGGGCTACTAAAATTCGCGGAGGCGGGGTCTTGATGCCGTTCTATGCACCGGACATCCTCAGCGATCAAAATGTCGCTGATATTCTCGCATTTCTGCGTCAAGAGTTAGAAAATGCCGGAAATTAAGCGCAGGTAGGGATTAATCCTCCCAGCCAAACTTTTATGGCTAAACCCACTAATTTTGTAACTGACTCTCTTCACTACTCGTTACTGCTAACAAACCAACAAGTTTCTTGACTTGAACGATTAGGGTATAATTTGCGTACTCATTTGTTTCGTGTCCGTTTAAGTACTGTGAAAAATACGAAATAACGATTCGCCTCAGTCCAAAAGTCCACAGGTTGGTAAAACAGTAAATCTATGCCTTTGTAACACATCAGTGTTTCACCCGATCCGAAGTATGAAGAGAGGACGGTATCATGAGAGTATCTCAACGCGACATGTTATTCTACATGTCCTTAGCCGGCATTTACATTCTCGTAGCAGGTCTCGTATTAAGTTTCGTAGGCTGCGGTGGTAGCAATCTAAAAAATCCTGTCTCAGAAGAGAGGACAACAGCAGAAGATAGCGAAGCCACAGACCATATTGTTGAACTTACACAAATCCCGGACGTAGCGGAGCCAGAGCAGGTTACCGATCTTGACGTAAAAATCACCGTTACCAAGAAAACGGTGCAACCTGGTGAAGATGTCGAATTAACTGCTTCGGTGAAAGGGGTTAGAGGGACCAGCGTCACGTTGAACTGGCTGAACATTACCCAGTTTGGCGAACTTTCCGCATCCACCGAAAACCCAGTCACCTGGACTGCTCCCCAAACACTTGACGGGGAGAACGTTCAAGTTGAAGTTATTCAACTTGTTGTGACTGTGATCAGTGAAGTCGTTTCAGTCGGATCTTCCGGCATTGAAACCGACACGCAAATTTTCACAGACACAAAAAATGTCTTGCTGACTGTTAGAGATTAGTTAGGAGTAGATTCTGTCGAAATGAGCAATATCTACTTGGCTCAGGCTTTGACAGAGTTTGCCTCAGTTTTGTTTTATTTTCTTTTGTCAGGGTAACAAATGAAGAGAAGGTTAATTCACATTTTTATAGTTGTTTTGTTTGCAGTAGCACTTTTCGGAACAGCACTCGCTGCTGGTGTTCAGCAACATCTGGTTCAGAAAGGTGAGACATTGTCGGAAATCGCGCAGAAGTACAAAGTACCCCTCAAATCGATTATCCAAGCGAACAGTATTAAGTCAGCACACCGCATACGGACTGGGAGAACGCTGCGTATCCCCAGAGAAACTCTCGCATTTGAAGACATCTGGTATAAGGTTCAGCCCGGGGATACCCTGTTTAGCGTCGGTCGCCGCCATAACATTGAATGGCGCGATCTTCAAAGGATTAACGGTATCTCCTCGCCGCGCAGCCTCCAGATTGGCAGAATGATACGGATTAGTGAGGATAGTCCAGGTTTCGCAAAACCGCTCAAGGTGCCTTTAGTCGTTACATCAAAGTACGGCTACCGACCTCACCCCGTAACGGGGCGCTACCAACACCACGCTGGGATTGACTTCCGCGCCGCCACAGGCACCCGCGTTTACGCTTCCAAGGTAGGTAGAGTCATCTTCGCCGGGCGGAAAGGTGGGTACGGGAAACTTGTCGGTATAGAACACGCGGATGATTTTACCACTTGGTATGGACATTTGTCACGCATCAGAGTAAAAGTCGGGCAAACTGTAAGCCAAGGAAAGGTAATTGGCTTGTCGGGAAACACTGGTATCTCCACCGGACCCCACTTACATTTTGAAATTAGGTACAAAGGCAGAAGTGAAAAACCAACTAAGTACATTACCATACCGTAAACGGGGTCTGCTACTCATAGCGACTATCTTTCTCTTATTCGCGTATTTTCTCGGTCAAAAAAGCACATTATCAGATCCACTCAACCTCAGACCCGAAGTTGGCACGCGTGGTATCGGATTGGGTGGCGCATTTATCAGCACTGCAGATGATGCAACAAGCCCCCTCTGGAATCCTGCGGGGCTTGCAACGCTGCAGCGTGGAAACCTTATCTACGACCTGTCTCAAGGTGCTGTCTCCCTCGCTTATCCTATCAAATCCATCGGGACATTCGGTGTCAATTTCCTCGACTTAAATCGCGGCGATCGGTTTCTGATAGATCACGTTGCGAACCCGATCGGTAGCTTTGAACTCGGTAATAATCAAGCACTCCTCTCTTATGCAAGGAAATTCGGTCCTCTGCAACTCGGTGCCAGCACAGGGTATAGCCGCGCACCTTATTACGGCAGCCTTTGGGCACAAAATTATGATGTCGGTGTGTTGACAGCACCTAACGCTCACTTTGCTTTCGGAATTCGGCTACGCGATATTTCTGGAGTTACCATTCGGCATAGAAACGGAGAGGTTCTACAAACCTTCGACCAACAACTTGCTCTCGGTGCTGTTCTTACACCCCACCCAATTATCCGATGGCACAACCGGTTAGATATTACACATCCAAGCCTTGGTACAAGCTTAGAAATCGGAAGCGATACAATTGCGGCTCGCGTTGGATCGACATTTACCTTCGGCGACGAGGCACCCCCTCAATCATGGAGCCTCGGATTTTCACTTAACCCATTGGGAAAGCAGCTCCATTACACCTACCTCAACCAAGAAAATCTCGCGCACAAACATCTCGTTTCAATAGGCATGTCCTTTGGAGGAAAAGCACCTATTTCACAAAGGCCTGAGATTCACACACAAGCACCGAGTACAGCAGCACAGACATTAACATCCCAACCTGCAGCAGCACAGACACCAACATCCCAACCTGCAACTCCAACACAACAAGAACTGACGGCTCCAGAATACCAAAGCGTCCAAATTGCCAAGAAACACAACATTGAAGTAGAACTTATGCTTGCTATCATTCATGCTGAATCTAACTTTAACCCCATTGCCGTATCAAAGAACGGTGCAGGCGGATTGATGCAGATGATACCTGGAACCGCACGGGAACTTGGACTCAAAGTACCACAGTATCAGGACAAGCGGAAGCCGAAACTCAATTCAAATATAGATGAACGATTTAACCCATACAAAAACCTGAACGCCGGTTTAACTTATTTCATGAGACTTGGAGAAAAATATAAAGGGAATCTGACCTTGGCACTCGGTGCTTACAACGTCGGCCCCGGTAAGGTGAGAGTCGCTGGGCCCCTTACCAGCAGAGCCAAAAAGTATGCTAATAGGGTACTCAGCCGTTACCAACTCTACCGTGACAATGTGGCGCAAATGGAAACGGATCTCAAGCGGTTAGAAGCACTCCTAAACTAAAAAGAGGACGCGCTTTGAAAAAAGGGGATAACATGAATAAAATTAGATTGGCAATCGTAGGATGTGGCGGGATGGGACACCGGCACATGTATGGGTTAGCGGAACTCCATCGGGCAGGATGGACACGGTTTAGCCTTGTCGGCGCATGCGATCCAGTTCTTGCCAATGCCGAGTCACTCGCTGCGCAAGCAGAAGAACGTTTTGGTGAAAAACCCGCTGTTGTTGGAAATCTGGAAGAACTTGCTGAAGTCGGTGTCGATGCTGTGGATGTGACAACTACACCCCCGTATCACCACACCGTTGCTATTGAAACCCTCGAACGCGGCTGGCACACAATGGTCGAAAAACCGATGGGGTTAACTGTCCGTGCGTGTAACCTCATTCGGCGTGCCGCTGATGCATCTGATGCCATCCTCAGCGTCGCAGAGAACTATCGGCGGGATCCGATCAACCGACTTGCCAAAGCACTGCTTGAGACGGAAGTTATCGGCACACCTCGCCTCCTTATCCATCATGCCATCGGGGGCAGCAACCGCATGCTGATCTCTGTCTGGCGACATCAGAAAGACCAGAGCGGCGTACTGCTGGATGTCGGTGTCCACTATGCTGACATAATGGAGTATCTGCTCGGCGAAATTGACACTGTCTATGCGCAAACCCGTCTTCATGAACCTATCCGACATAATTCTGCCGCAGTGACCGGTGAATCCGGCTCTAATCCTGCTGGTGTCTATACAAAATGGCAACGCGAGATGCCTGCTGAATTTGAGGCAACCGCTGAAGATGCCGCTTATGCGACGCTGACTTTCAAAAACGGTGCCGTCGGGCAATATATTGAAGATCACGGCGCGTGGGGACAAGGCAGCTGGCTCCGAAAAATTCACGGTGCCCGAGGTTCTATGACGCTTCCTGGAGACCGAGGCGGAGGAAGCATTACCCTGAATATTGACGGACAGGAAACGATTAACGACCAACGGATTTTGGACCTCGTGCCAGACTTTCACTTAGACGCTGTCACAGCAGACCTTTTCGGCGGCGACCGATTGTGGAACTACTCGTTTAAGCAAGGGGATGCAAAAAATATCGCCATGGAATATGGTGAATTTGCTGAAGTTATTGCTGGAAAACGCGAAGTTGAAGTCAACGCCTATCAAGGCACACGTTCGGTCGCTGTCTCCTACGCAATCCTTGAGTCCGGTGCAACAGGGCAAATCGTTCAGATGGATCAGATGCTAAACGAATCCATTAACACTTATCAACGCGAGATTGACGAAGGTTTGGGCATCTGATTTTTCGATCTCATTCCCCCCTGATAAGGGGGGTTAGGGGGGTTAGCTTCTTACCGATCTTCCCGCCAAAGCCCCATGCTTTAGCTTGCGGGATGTAGGCGGGCGTTAGTTTTTGTTGTTGAAAACAGATTTGACATTCACCTATAAATGTGGCATGATATTAGTATCAAGTTGGCAGACATGAACAGCGTCACTGCTTAGTGGCGTGTCTGCCAACCCACTGTTCAGGGGTTAAAGACTTGATGTTTGATACACCATGAAAACCTATAAATATCCGTTGGGAAAACAATCTAACACCATCCGCATTGGCAACCTGCTTGACGATATGTGGCAAGTGCACGAGTATTTCCATAAGTGGCAACGTCAGCGATACAAAGACGGGTTGCCGTATGTGAACTTTGAGGGTATGTGCGACCACTTGACTGAATTGAAACGCACCACACACCGGCATTGGAAGGCCTTGCCAAGCCAAGCCATCCAACAAGAACTGAAACGTATTCATAAGGCCTACGATCGTTTTTTGAAAAAACTTGGCGGTAGACCGCATATCAAGCCGAGACATAAGTTCAAATCTATCACCTACCCGGGGACCGCGGGGTGGTCTCTGAAGAACAATCGTATCACATTGACATTTCGTAAATGGCATCCTCATACGCATAAGTGGCAGTTTGATAAAGTGCCGTATACGTTTCATAAGCACCGCCAGTGGCATGGGAGGATCAGTCGTATCACCATCAAACGCGACAGTTGTGGAGACTATTGGCTTTGTATCACAACAACCTATAGAGATTTTAGACCGCTGCCGACAATAGGTCAAAGTGTTGGGGCAGACTTCGGCATGAAAGACGCATATTTGACACTGAGCACGGGTGAGAAAAAACAACACCCACAACCTTTGAAACAGTTCTTGGAGAAACTTCGCAAACTCAACAAAGCCCTAAACCGCAAACAAAAAGGTTCTAACCGTTGGTGGCGGTGTGTGAGACAGATCGCCCGTCTTTATCGGAAAATTAGCAACCAACGCAAAGACTTTCACTGGCAACTTGCCTCTGAACTCTGTAAGAAGTTTGACACAATCGTTATTGAAACATTGAACCTTGACGGTATGAAACGCTTGTGGGGGCGTAAGGTTTCTGATCTCGCCTTCTACGAGTTTGTTGAGATATTGAAGTATAAGTGTCAAAAACATAAGCGTGATTTCTGTCAAGTCGGTCAATGGACAGCTACAACGAAACCTTGTAGCGATTGCGGTTTTCATAACGAAACCCTAACACTTTCAGATAGGCAGTGGATATGTCCTGAATGTGGTTCTCACCACGACCGCGACATCAACGCTGCGCTAAACATTTTGCGGGCAGGGATAGCCACGACCTAAACGTGATATGCCTCATATCCATCTTTTTGAGGATATGGGGGAAATGCCTGCGGGTGGAGCGACAGTCAGACGGTTGTCTCTTTGAGAAAACCGCGGTCGCTACGAAGCCGAAGCCCCGCGCTTTAGCGTGTGGGTGCTATCACAAGGGACAAACAATGGCAAACACGCAAGAATTCGGCATCGGTTTAATCGGGTTGGGGATCGGACAGCAGCACCTGCTCGGCTACCAACGCCGAGACTTGCCAGTTGCTGCGATCTGCGACAAAGATGTTACACGCCTCAACGAAGTTGGCGACACGTTTGGCATTGATAAAAGATACACCCGCATCATTGACCTGATTGCCGATACCGATGTTGACGTAGTTGACATGGCAGTACAACCGTGGATCCGTTCTCCGATTGTCAAAGCCGCCGCCGAAGCCGGTAAACACATCCTCTGCCAAAAACCGTTCGCAATGTCAATGCAACAAGCCGTCGAAATGGTCAACATCTGTGAGCGACACAATGTGCAACTCATGGTGAACCAAAACTCCTGCTTTGTGCCCGGTTTCCTCGCCATTGAACCCTACATCAACGCCGAACACCTCGGCGAAATCTACCACGTCTCCATAACCTGTAACGGATTTTACACCGAATTCCCTGAACGCCACTTGATCCCTGCGATGCAAGTACACCACATCGGGCTTGTCTATAAATGGTTTGGTGAATATGAAAGCATTTATTGCCAAGCACACGGACATAACCGCTCAATTGCGGAAGGCGAAACCCTTTCCACCGCGCTCTTCAAAAGTCGAAGCGGTGTACAGGGTTTGCTTTCGTGTAACTGGGCATTCCTTGCCAACCCCGGACGCAACTTACAACACCCACACGAGGAAATCCGAATACAAGGCACCAAAGGGGCGATCTACGGAAACAGTGATGATATGACGGTTCATCTCACAGAACCAGAAACCCGAGAAATTAAACCGTCAATAGAGGGGACGTGGTTCCCAGATGCTTTCGGTAACGTGATGGCACACTTCTTGGAGTGCTTGCAAACCGGTGAAAAACCGATCACGAATGGACGCAGCAACCTGCACGTTGTCCAGACGATATTTGCCATGCATCAGTCCGCGAGGTCAGGAAAGGTTGTCCTGATTGACGATATTTCACGGGATGGCGACTATAATCTGAACCCTCATCCGGTCCATAGCGCAGATGATACAAGTAT
Organism: Candidatus Poribacteria bacterium; assembly: GCA_965200345.1. GTDB lineage: Bacteria > Poribacteria > WGA-4E > WGA-4E > WGA-3G > WGA-3G. The sequence goes on along the minus strand of OZ241378.1, from coordinate 5,460,580 downwards.
TTTGCAGTGACGGCTCCCCACCTTGTAGGTAAACATGGATTCATAACACCCAAGAGTGATATAATGTTAGATGGAGGAACTGGAAATGGACTACACAGACATTATTACCATTGAACCCGGTAAACGCAGCGGAAAACCGTGCATTCGGGGAATGCGAATCACAGTTTACGAGGTGCTTGAGTACCTTGCGTCAGGCATGACAACCGCAGAAATTCTTGACGATTTCCCATATTTAACTGAAACAGACATCCGGGCATGCTTGGCATACGCGGCGGACAGAGAAAAAGCACAGATGGTTATCTACGCCAATGAAACTCCTATTCGATCAGAACCTGTCCCCTAAACTCGTAAAAGAGGTAAAAAGACTCCGTTTTTGCACATTTACCAATCGCCGCGCCGATTGTCCCAGAGATGTGCCTTGACAACCTCCTCATTCAATTCAGTTCCCCATCCTGGACGCGTCGGGGTTTTCATGTAGCCATCCGTAATTTCTGGGACATGTGTCGTCAAGTCGTCTTTCCATGGAACATCATCTATATCAATCTCCATGATCCGCACATTGGGCAAGACAGCACAAAGACTCGCACTCATATAAGTAGCGAGGTGGCTATAGTAATTATGCGGAGCGACGTTGAGTTGGAACACATTCGCCAAGTCTCCGATTTTCTTTGACGGTGCGAACCCGTTCCACGGCACATCTATCATGAACACATCGGCAGCACGGCACTCAAAATAGGGCAAATATTCGCGCATGTAATAGAGATTTTCGCCGGTGCATATCTTCGTCGTCGTGGAATCTTTGATTTGACGGAGTGCCTCATGGTCATACATATCGATTTCTAACCATAGCATGTCAAACGGTTCAAGCACCTTGGCGATACGCATGCACGCCTCCGGTTTGAAATTGAAGTTCAAATCAAGATTAATACCGACATCAGGACCAACTGCCTCTCTAAAGGTACCGATTAAGGTCTCAATGTGTCGGAGGAGCTGAGACGTTACGTTTCCGTCGGTGGTACCGGGTCCATTGCTGAAACCGGGGAAATAGACGGAAGCAGGGTCGCCGGGAATGACAATGTTAGTTTTAAGAGCGGTGAAACCCTTCTCAACAACCTCGCGACCCAACGCGGCGATGTCAGCCATCGTCCTTAAAGGTGGCACCCCGATGAGTTCATAGTTGCGCGCACGCGAGCTGCCACAATGTGACCAGTAGACACGCACACTGTCGCGTGTCGGTCCACCGAACAGTTCCACAACAGAGATTCCCAACGCTTTCGCCTTAATATCCACCAACGCGCACTCAATACCAGCGATCCCTTTCGCAGCGATGCCGCCAGGGCTTTGTCGAGAACCGCGAATCATATCCCAAAACCGCATCTCATAAGCACGTGGATCGCGTCCGATGAGCAGCGGCGTGAGGTCTTTGATAGTCCCCGCCACGCCGTTAGGATTCCTGCCATCGCTACATTCGCCGTAGCCGGTGACACCTTCATCTGTTTCCACCTTCACAAAAATCCAAGGCCGCCACCCCGCATCCACAATAAACGTCTCAATGTTTGTAATTTTCATGTTATTTCCCTATAGTTTAACAACTTCTTTTCGCCGATCTGATTCCAGAAGCGCGTCACAGACGCGCATTGTGTTGACGGCAACATCGGACCATTTTGCCTCAAGATTTCCAGATTGCACAATCCGAGAGAAACGCTCTATCATCTTGACCTCTTGAATGCACCCGTCAACAGCGTTTTGCTCGTTCCCCTCCGAACCATGAACCCAAAATCGAGCAGTATCTTCGGAGGTTGGAACAGTGAAATCATCGCAGACAATCGAGGCGCGCGTCCCTGCTACCTCGAACCACTTTCGGAGTCCTGTGTCGAACCCACAATCCAAAGTAGCGATGCGTTCATCGTCAAACCAGAGGATACCGGTAAGGTTGAAATCGACACCGACCTTGTAGCGCGCCGTTGCGAACACCTGTGTCGGCATCTGTTCAAATGCCCAGAGAATCGCGCGGACACAGTAATACCCTAAATCGCCGAGGCTGCCACCCGCGAATTCCTTCATCGCACGGATATTCCCAACAGGAATTGTATCCCAATTGAAAGTGAACGCCGCTGTCACTCGGCGCAGTTTTCCGAGCGTGTCGTCTGCTATTTTCTGCTGCATTACCGCTGTACGATCATGGTGCACCCACATGACACCGTCCATCAGTTGTACACCGTTTTGACGACACGCATCCGCCATAGCGATCGCCTCGGCAGCATTCGCAGCAAGCGGTTTTTCACAAAGGACGTGTTTACCGCGTTCCGCGGCTTTGATTGTCCACTCAGCGTGGAGTGAAGGGGGTAAAGGGATATAAATAGCATCAAGTGAATCATCAGCAAGGAGTGCGTCGTAAGTGCCGTAAGCCGTGCGAATGTTGTGGTCTTTTGCCCATGTTGCAGCGCGTTCTTCTGTCCGGCTCGCAATCGCAATTAAATCGGCATTTTCAGCAAGGTGAATCGCGCGAGCGACCTTCGTGGCAATATTAGCAGTGCTGAGAATGCCCCAATGGACCGGTGATTTTACTTCTGTCGTCATATCGCTCCATCTCATATTCTGAGGTTTCGATTTTCTATAATATACCCGATAATAGGAAATTAATCAAGCGCATAGGCATCAAAGAGAAACTGTTTTTAATTTCATTTTCACAGCGAAAATGGTATAATAAAACCACAAAATAGGAAGCACACACTATGTGCTATCCATTTCATAACAGAATCATCAGCACGCACTGTGTGCTACCAAAGGAGCATTATGTACATTAGAAAAATCATAACTTTCGCGTTTCTATCCGTGATTATCGTATTGATTGCAGGACTCTCTGCCTGTGAACGGATCTCACAAATTACGCAACCTACCACACCTCAGATGACAGAACCAAGCGGAGAAATTTTGATCGGTGTTGTTTTACCCCAAACAGGACGACTTGCTGACTCATTTGGCATCCCAATCTCACAAGGCTTTGAGTTGGCACGCAGCGAGATTAACGCTGCACATCCCAGTGGCATAAAACTCAAATTTATTATCGAAGATGATCAGATCACTATAGACGGAGCAGTTGAAGCCTTCAATAAACTGATTCACCAAGAAGACCTGTCTATTATCCTCGGGCCTGCAACATCAAGTCAAACTGAGATGACTTTTCCGGTAGCACAAGAAAATCAAGTCGTGGCAATTAGTCCAACATCCTCTGCTCGCGGGCTCAGTGCGCTCGGAGATTACGTCTTTCGCATTGCGCTGACGACAGATAAACTTATTCCCCCTGGCATTGAAGTCACACAGACAAAACTCGGCTATCAACGCGCCGCGACAATGTATGATGAAACCGATCTTTTCTCCACCGATGGAGACGCGTCCGTGCAAGAAGTCCTTGCTGCAAAAGGCGTTGAAGTGATAACGACTGAAACCTTCCAAGGTGGCGATACCGACTTCTCTCAACAATTAACCCGAATCCAGACCCTGAATCCCGATGTTATCTTTGTTTCATGTTTATCGCCGGAAAAGCCTGGGATCCTTATGCAAGGGCATGAACTCGGTATATCCGCTCCCTTTATCGTACGGACATTGACTGCAGCAGATGTACAAGCCGCAGGGGCAGCTGCTGAAGGCGCGATGACTTTTGTAGGGTGGAGCGCTGCCCTTGACACACCAGGGAACCAAGCCTTCGTGGAGAATTATAATACCAAATTCGACATGGAGCCGAGTAACTCCGCCGCGCGTTCGTATGTGACACTTCATATTCTGGCGGCGGCGATCGCGAATGCACAATCAACCGATGCTGCAGCGATTCGAGACGCGCTCGCAAGTATCAGAGATTTTGACACAATTTTTGGCAAATTCTCTTTTGATGCTAATGGGGACGCTATTTACGACGAGAAAGTCTTGATTGTCAAGGATGGCGAATTGGTCCCCTTTGAGTAATCCTTGGCTGAATGTATTGAGACGGGCTGCCTTGACAGGTATTGAGATACTAAAAGGTGGAAGGTTTGGAAAATCTATTAGGTCAGTTTTACACTAAATCAGAGGTAGCGGGAGCATGTTGGGCGCATTTCACAAACACGCTCTCAACGCTAAACCGGAATCTCAGCGACCTCTTTTTTGTCGAACCGGCTGCCGGCACCGGCGCGTTTTACAAACTCTTACCCTCCAAAAAGCGATTCGGCATTGATCTCGTGCCGAAATGTAAGGATGTGAAACGCCAAGACTTTTTTAGAGTCACCGATCTACCATTCGCACTGCAAGATACTGTGGTCATCGGGAATCCACCTTTCGGTAAACGCGGCAAATTAGCAATAGCCTTCTTTAATCACGCAGCCCATTTAGCAGACATCATCGCCTTTATTGTTCCAGTCAATTTCCGCAAATTTACCACTCACAAGCAACTTGATCCGAGCATGCGCTTTATCAGTAAATTGCCGCTTCCAAGGGATGCCTTCCACCTCAGTACAGGCAAGTCTTACGCAGTAAACACCGAATTTCAGATATGGACACGTTTGGCAAGCACCCATCAAGACATGCGGCAATATAAACCCTTACCGATACGCCATCAAGATTTTCAGATGTGGCAGTACAATAACACACCTGATGCTTTGAAAGTCTTTCAGAACGCTTTCGATTTCGCTGTCCCGTGCCAAGGCTGGCAGGATTATTCGCGTAGAGAGATAGATGAGAAACAGTGTGAACGGAACAAGCAGTGGATACTTGTAAAAGCAAAAAATCCTGCCGTCTTAGCACGTTTGATGAAGATTGATTACAAGCACCTGGCACAGGAATGCGCCACGGCTGTCCCCGGCTTTCGGAAGGGCGATTTGGTAAAAGCGTATACAGAAAATTATGGAAAATAGCGTCTAAAAAGACGATTTTATCTGCCCCCAAGTTATCGTCAATTTATCTTCTGGTTCGACAGCACTCGCATTTAAGTTCGGAATATCGGGCCCCGTGATGCGGACGTTATCGTAATGCACAATTTTGTCCTGATTACCCAGTGCTACCGTTCCGCTTTTGTACTGATTATCCTTTGCTTCAATCATCATTTCCCCGTCATAGAAAACCTTGATGGTGGTACCTGAAAAACTCAATTTGACCGTGTGCCATTTATCCACCTCTGGCTTATAAGGGGCTTCACCATGGTTTTGCAGGCCGGTATTAATATCCCAACCCGGATTGCTAAACAGATTCATCTTTGCCGACCCCGGATATAGCCAGACAACATAATGTGAACCTGTCTCAAGGTCAACGCGCCCACGAACACCACCCGGGAAGTTAGCGATTTCTTGGTGCCGCAAGTCAACCTCCACGTCATAGTCTGTCCATTTATTTGGGTCACCAACCTTTAACCCCTCGCCGGTAAAATTGAACTGGGAAATTGCCTCGTTCCACACGAGTCCCTTTGGATCAAACGTGACGAAAGTGTTCCCTTTCTCTATACCCCAGAAGACCTTGCTATCTTCGTTCTGTGGGGAGCGTTCCCAGCCTTCTGTATCGCCATCATCAAAGTCATCAAGGATTTCCCCACCAAAACTAAGAAGAACCGATAGAAAAATTAAGATCGAAACAGAAATAGCAATTGGCGTAAAAAGTTGAATCGGCGAAAACTTTCTTGCACCTAACATATTTGCCCCCTTCATTGCTTTAATTTCAGAGGTTTTGTCTAAATAATGGCATTGCAGTCGTGCGAAAACCCTTTCAACCGTGCACCTCTGCAATTCCTTGATAGATAAAAGTATACCAAATGTGTTAAAATAGGTTAAGATAAAATTTTTCTTTTTTTGCACTTATACATCCCCCTTACAGTCTCCCTGATAAAGGGATTTAGAGGGTTAATACAACCAAATATTCTCACTAAAAGGCATTTTCAGCAAAATAGGTCTCGATTTTCTGTCCAATTTACGTAAGTCCTATACTATTAACTTTCCGGACTCGCGCTAAACCTCCCTGGACGATAAGGCGCAAACCAATCCACCCGAACATTGTCCGCAATTTCTAACGTCGCCATCTCACCCACCAAAGGTGCAAGCGTCACACCGCTGTGCATCAGCGCAATATACAGGTTCGGTACGGCTTTAGTGAACCCAAGTACCGGAAACCCATCAAGCGGCATCGGACGATAGCCGACAGACATCGGAATCGCCTTGGCATCCGCGATCGCTGGCAAATAGGTTTTCGCACGTTCAAGAAGGGCATCGGCATGCTGTTGCGAGTCATCACGGTTGATGCCTTCTTGGGTTCCCTGCCCGATCCTGAGGCTCCCGTCAGAGAGCTGCCGGAGGTGGAGGTGTTGATGATGTTCATCCGTTGACGGGGCGTGGATGACTGCCACATTATGTAAAACTTCAGCACACGGTGTTGTCTTAATAACAATACCAGGACTCCGTTGCTGCGGAATATGGGCCTGCGCCAGAGAAGCCAGTTCGGTCGTTTGAACACCGCTTGCTAAGACAACAACATCACACGAAAACTCTCCATTGGTCGTTTTCACAGCGGCGATATTGCCGTCACGAATGACAAAGCCTGTAACGCTGGTTTGCGCATACACAATCGCTTCTGCCTCGCGCGCACGCCGGAGACAAACGTCAATAAATGTATCGGTTTCAATATGGATATCCGCTTCGGAGAAGGACGCAGCTAACACAGTCCCAGGGTGTAGACGTGGTTCAAGTGCTAATATCTCGTCTGAGGTAATAAGACGACACGGGTACCCCCAGGTCTGGATCTGTTGGACACGTTCACGCAGCTGCCTTGCACGTTGCGGGTCGTTCTCCCACCGCATTTCACCGCCATAGTGGATACCAATATCCGCATCAAGTTGATATGCCAACCGGTACCACATATCTAACGCACGTCGGTTGAGCGTGTGGTACTCGCGTGGATCTTTCCCAAAAGCGTTTGCCCATGCAAAAGAGTGACCGGATGCCCCTGCGCCCGGGACATCTCGCTCCAGAAGCGTCACAGTAACACCGTTCCATCGGGACAGATGATAACCGAGTGTGGCACCAATGATGCCAACTCCTATTATCACCACGTTTTTCGTCTTGGAATTATGGATTCTGTTTGACATTATAGTCTTCAGAGGGAATAGTTATCAGTTATCGGTTATCAGTTTTCAGAGGGAATAGTTTTTAGTTATCAGTTGTCAGTTAAAGAGGTATCTGATTAAACTATACCCTCTTTAACCGAAAACCGATGACCTGTAAAAGAGGTTTTGATAATCACAAAGTCTCTTTCTGACAACTGAAAGATTTTTTTCGGAGAAAAAAATCGTACTGACGACTGACAACTGTTACTACTAACGGTGTGCTGCGACAATAAACCCTGTCAAACCAGCAAGCAACAACTGAAAACCTGTTTGATAAAACAGCATGAAAAATGGTTGACAGAGCGCAATCAGACCCAGTGCGATTAAACCAATAGAAAGGCGTTCACACAAGGTTTGCTGCGAAAAAACAATCGAAAAAACGATTATGGCGGGTAGAAGCAGGTGTAGGGCAGTACCACCAAGCGATGAAAAAAAGGGTTGGTAAAGGAAGACGATCCCAATACACATCAAGAGGGCTGAACCGATAGATGCGATCCGCTTCGCAGTTGTCGTCATACCGAATGCAATAGCACAAGCAAATAGTATATGAAACGCCGAACCGCGTAGAATTGATGGGATAGGCAAATAGAGAAACCCAAGTCCAATCACCAAACCGATACCGGATATAATGGCGATTCGCTGTCTGTTCTCAAAGGCAGTCCCACCGAGAATGCCAGCAATACTCAGCAGCACCAACGCGATGCCTTTGAGCAAAACAGCATGCTGCATGATAATCGCCGGTAGTAACGGGATACCTTCTACATAAAGAAAAATAACACTAACTATAAAGAAGCCAATTGCAATTAGATAGTTGCGTCTTTCTTTCATCATAGCGACCTTTCAGGAATTTGCAGCTTCACCCATCTAAATTTGATTAGTCTTTCCGTTTCAACAGGCGAGTCACCCAACTTTTAGATTGCTCCCGCGTCAATTGACTTGTTAAATCCTCAACTTGTGCTGACCAATCCCCTCTTTCGGTTTGGAAAGATTCAATCACTTCGCGAAGCTGCGCATTTTCGGCGATAAGTGCTTGATTTTCCTCTTCCAACCTGTCGCAAGTTTCCCGTAGGTAAGTAATATCAATAATTTGGCAGCTGAGGTTTTCAATAATGTCGTCTGTCGGAATATTATAAGTGAGTTTCTTTATCAACGGTGCGAGGCCATCAACGCGTAGTTGCATGCGTGGCTTTGTGGAACTTCCCGGTTCTTCAGACGGCGTAGAGACGACGCGTAGATACGGCTCAATCTCTACATCTTGCCGTTCTAATGCTCGAATAATAATCCCTTCCTCCACGCCTATTATTTCTGAGACTTCAGAAGGGTCCATATAGAGGTCCATTCCCAAATTTTCCTAGGTCGGCTATCAGCAATCAGGGCGGTTTTTTCTGCGAAAAAACCTTGCCTCGCAGTGAGAGCGGTCAAAAAAGAAGTGTGTTTTTACCTGGGGTGTTTTTGCTTGGGTATTTCTGCGGATTTCCCCAGGTAAATCTAATGCCTCTTTACTGATGGCTGACAGCTGATGGCTGATGGCTAATGCGCTAATTTACGAAATCCCGTCCCAATATTTCCACATATCGTCAGGGGTTTCAAACTTAATCTCGTCGAGATCTTTTCGCCGGTACCGACTGATGAGTGCCATTCTAACATTGCGTCCGCAGTTTGAACCAGCCGTATGGCTCATCTGATGATGCCAGAAACAGACATCACCGCCTTCGCCGGTAAACTCATAACTCGGTCCCAAATCAAACGGTGCGACCCCACCGGGGAGACTATCCAAGTCGTGATGTCTGAAATATTCCGCCCAAATCCGATGGCTCCCGGGCCAAACGGTAAATCCACCACCCTGTTTTTCAACCGTGTCAAGATAAACCGTTGCACCGAGCGTGAACGAACCGACAACCCCTTTCGGCACACCGTTTGTAGGGGTGTGGTAACCATCAAGATGTCCGCCACCGGGTTCGCGCCATTCTCTGTCTGGATCCGGAAAGTTGATATGCGGACCGGCACCACCACTCGAATTCAATTTATCCTTGCCGACAAGTTCTTCCGCCATAGCGAAAACGCGGTTATTGTATGTTGTACCAGCGATAACATCTTCACCACCGACAGGCACCGTACGATAACCTTTACGAATCCAGGACTCTGGGTCGTTCCTATCTTCGTCAAGCGCCTCCCAGAGCCTGTCAAGTGCGGCATCAATTGCTGCCTGTTCCAGCGCGCCGCGGACAACCAGATAGCCATTTTCTTTAAAGAATGTTTTGTCTGCTGCTGTTAAATACGCCATAATTTTCTTTCCCTTGTAGTCTTTTGCAATCTACCACGTTTAGAAAAAATTTACCCAATCAGGCTTAACACTGCTTAATCAGAATCACCACTGCCGTCGCACCAACATAGAATATAAGGGATTCCACCGGGAATTCCGAAAATACCGACAACTTGCGCCAACTAAACATCGTTTTAAAAAATGCCTTCCAGCGCATCAATTGACCTCCAACTGCCGAAACCTACTCCGACTCGACATTGTGAAAAGCACGATGCTTGTGCGACGCGGCGGTATCAATTATTACTACGCCCGAACATCAAATCCATTCTCTTCACGCGCGTTTTGGTAAGGGCCTTCCTCTATATTCAATCCGAAACCAGGACTTTGTGGCACATTTACATAACCGTTGGATACGGAGTAATCGGAATCATCTATACCCGGCGTCGTCGCATGATCCCACTCGGTGAACTCAAACCGTTCCACCTTCGCTGCAAGGTGACAGGTGACGAAATTGCCGTAGTAGCCGCCATAGTGATGCGGTGCCGTGCCAACGCCGGATGCATCTAATTCAGGTCCCAACTCAAGCCAGCGTGAGAAGCCAGGGTGAAAAATATCGTATTGGACGATGTCAATGAGTCCATCTTTTGCCCAATTCACAAGGTGCGGTGATGCCCCACCCTCGCCATCCGCAATACGGGTTTCCAAACCTTCGGCATTTAGCCACTCTTTCAGGAGACTATAAACACGAGCATCCTCGTGGAACGCCTCTTCCATCCAATAAACTTTTGCATCCGCAGCCCCACCTAATACCTGTTTGGTAAGGTTAAGGTTATATCCGTTGTTTGCATCTATCAATATCGTAGCATCGGGGCCAACAGCCTCACGTACAGCACAGATAACATCAATATCCCGCTGCGTCCCTTTGTCAAGAGGCATGTGCATCGCACCACGACCTACTTTGATCTTATAGGCGTTATGTCCGCGTGCCTTTCCCTCCAATGCCTCGGAAGCGATAAGTGCCGCGGCTTCAGCGTTATCCTCAAGATGTAGATCATCAATATAGAGCGAGGTGTCATAACACGGGACGCGAAACGCACCGTTCTGTCCGGAAAGGAGCGCATACACCGGTTTTTGCGCTAACTGTCCCACCAAATCCCAAAGCGGATACTCCAACATCCTGAATTCTTCGGTGACACCACTCTCTGCGTCAAACGCATCGCCGAGCTGAAACCCGACAATAGCCTCCGCTTTTTCACGTGAAATCGATGAAAATCCAAAGCCGCTCACACCATCCGTTGTTGTCAACCGAGCGATAGGCGGACGGACATGTAGTCCGTGTTCACCCAACCGAGAATTACAACCGGCTTTCCGCGGACGCTCGCCTGTTAAGCGTGCCCATTCAATACGTTCAATTCTTACATTTTCCATTTTTTATCTTTCCTTGCGGTTCGGTTAGGTGGATTTGAGGTTTGAAAGTCTCTCTCCATTTCATTACGAGCTACAGTTCTGATAGATTATAGTGAATCCGAAAAATAAAGAGACACTTTCATCCCCCGGTAGGTTCGGTTTCCTAACCGAACCGGCGCAGAGTGTCCTATTAATTCTAAACTTTACTATAATTAGAATTAGGAACGTTGAAACGCATCAGGTGCCCGCTTGCAACAACGGCGCAAGCGGAGCAGAAACCCAATATTTAAAAATTTACAATTGGGTTTCAAGTAGCGCGAGACTTTTCGGGTCCAACTTATGGTAATTCTCAATTTCATACCGGTTACCGTCCGCATCCTTAATCAGGACGCGTCCGTTTTCAAGCGTGACAATATCGTATCGGGTACGCAAACCGAACTCCACATCACCCTGAGAGGTTTCAACCACCCACTGCGTAATCCCGAATTGTCCATCCAACTCATGAATCTTGGTAATCTTCGGCATAAAGTACCGTTTCTGTAACTCCTCAACAAGCACCTCGCGGGAGGCACTTGGGAGATGCTTTATATCCTCAATAATTCCGATTTCATTAGATTCTTCATCTACGAGGGAAATATATCGGCTCGTCTCGCTGACAGGAAAAGCACAGATCGGCTCAACCTTAGTGTGGGTTGTTCCATCCGGAAGTTGGACAACGAGTTCTTCAAATGCGTTCCGGTCAATTCTAACATGCCTCGCATCAAGAAACTCTAATTCATCTGTTACCTTAATCGCTTCCTTCATCAACGCCCCCCTTCTGCAATGGTCAAATCACCATGCGCGAATTTTCGATAGTTCAGTCTGTTTCTCACACAGCCCCGCGTAAGTCCCCGTTTTAGCAAGCAGCTCCTCATGCGTCCCGATTTCGTCAACTGTCCCCTCTTTCAGCACGACAAGGCGGTCAGCATATTTAAGGGTTGACAGCCTGTGCGCAATAGCAAACACAGTTCTGCCTTGAACGAGCCGTTCCAACGCCTCTTGGATTTTGGATTCCGTTTCCGTATCAACGGAAGAGGTCGCTTCGTCTAAGATAAGGACGCGCGGATTTTTTAGAATTGCGCGTGCGATCGAGATACGTTGCCGCTCACCACCAGAGACCCTTGCCCCTCTTTCGCCTACCATCGTATCATAACCGTCAGGGAACTTGATAATAAAATCGTGGGCATTTGCAGCTCTCGCGGCTGCAATAATCTCATGCCGAGATGCCCCTGGTTTCGAGTAACCGATATTTTCGGCGATGGTGCCTTGGAATAGGAATGGGTCCTGTAAAACTACGCCGACCTGTTGCCGTAACGCCTTTACCCGAATGTCGCGACTGTCATGACCGTCAATCATGATTGTCCCATCGTTTGGGTCGTAGAAACGGGTGATTAGGTTGATGAGCGTACTTTTCCCCGCCCCGCTGTGTCCAACCAACCCTATCATCTCACCGGGTTCCACCTCAAAGCTGACACCGTTGAGCGCATTTTTCTCGTTATCATAGGAGAAATAGACATCTCTAAATTCCACAGCACCGCGAATATTCCCAAGAGCCACCGCATCCGCTTTATCAGCGACGCTCGGTGGTGTATCCATAATTTCAAACACCCGCTCGGCGGAAGTACCTGCTCGGATAAATCGCTCGTTCATCTGACAGAGCGTATGCACAGGTCTGATGAATCCCATCATATAGGATTGAAACATAATTAGAGTGCCAAGGGACAAATCACCTTGGAAAATCTGCCATCCACCGACTAACCAGATGATGGTATGTCCCGTAAAGACGATAAACTCCATAATTGGGCGGTAAAGCGTCCCAAGTTTCGCAGCGTTCAACTCACCGCTAAATACCTGATAGGTCAAATCACTAAACCGGTTTATTTCATAGCGTTCGCGGGCAAATGCCTTGACAACGCGGACTCCTGGAATGGTGCTCGCCAGAATCGTACTAATGTTCGCATACCGTTTCCATAAAACGTGGTATACCTTGCTCATCTTTTTGCCAAAAAAGATTGTGAAGAAGATAAGACACGGAATAGGTATCAATGTCCAGAGCGCAAGTTTCCAGTTGTAATGGACCATAATCGCGCACATAAAGATGATCGTGAGAGAATCACCGACTATATCTTGCAACCCATTTGCGATGAAGTCCCGAAGCCTTGACACATCGTGCGTGATCCGCGACATTAGGTTCCCGGTATCCCGTTCATGAAAGAAATCAATGGAGAGCGCGTTCAAATGCTCATACGTCTCGTTTTGGAGCCGTCTCGTGATATTCTGACCCACCCAGGCCATCATATAGCCACGCACGGATGAAGTTATCATGGTAAACACCGAAACACCCACCATAATCAGAACAAGCCCTATCAGATGCCCAAAAGTGCCAGCAGCCGGTATGCTGTCAAACCACCCGCTCAAAAAATTGACTGTCCCTTGGAGGTGCCCCCACGTCGTTTCGGGAAGCAGCTGCCCGGCAGCACCAGTACTGTCCACCCGTTTCAGAATATTGTCAATCAACTCTTTACCAAGGATCGGCGGGTAGACCGCGACAAACCGGATGACCATCATCAACAGGAAGGCCGGCACAACGACGTGTAAAAGCGGAACAGAGTACTTAATAAGTCGGAAGATGAGTTTCCCATTTTGAACGCAATTGACACAAACCCCTGACCAACTGGGAATAGGTTGGTCACACTTCTCACATCGACCTTTATCCTTGCCACCAGGACCGCGTCCACGCCTGCCGCGCGGTCTTCCATCTGCGTCCCTTTCCTTCTGTGGAACTAATTCCTCCAACTCGGAAACAACAAGATTGAACTTCGGGATTAACCGCTTTGAGTAACGCGACACTTCAAAAGCGTTGTCTGCGGTACTTACCTTAAGAATGTTATTCCCGTACATCTCAAGGATTTCGATATCTTCAACGGACGTAAGAGGCACTTCGCGCATATGGTGCCCCATAGCACCATTCTGATTAAAAGCGATGAGCCGCCTATTGGTAACTAACAGCCAATCCTTGCCGTAGGTACCATCAAAGCGTAGATCCGTCGAAACAGAAACCTTGATCTCTTCACCTGCTTCAAGCCGTGCCTCTGCCTGTTCTTTTAAAAGTTCAGGCACCTCTTCCGTTGTCGACAAGGGGTCATGGTCTAACTTCCGTAGGCGTCCGCCGCCATTACTATAAGAACTTGACCGTCGTCTCCGAGATGATCTTCCACTGTCAAAACCGCCCATCGAATCGCGCATACATCAATCCCCCACAGGTTAAACGTGTGGTATCTAAACACTTAAGATCACCCAAATTGCTACTTACAATATTTCAGACAGGCATCTACCCTTTTTGATTAAAAATACAAGAAATTCCCTCTAATTCTGGTATCCTATCGTGTCCTGCCCCTACATTTCTTGTTTATTTAACATAAGGTGGCAACTTAGGTTAAGATACTTTATTTAACGAAAATCTGGCGAAAAAGTTGAATTAAAAATGGAAAATGCCTGAAAGCAGGTACGAGTCACCCGCAAATCAGGCATTTGAACGCAAAAACCGATCTTGTTAGAGTTGATTTATGGGTTTGGTGGAGACGTACAGATTAGCACCTCCATCGATTCATCACCTGTATTTTCAATACCGTGCTCACACCATGGCGGGAGATGGATGAACATCCCCGCCTCAACAGGCACCTTTTCCCCAGCAAGCGTCATCACGCCTTTCCCTTTTAGGATGACGTAGCATTCCTCGGTGTGATGGCTCCCCGGCTCAAGCACAACATGTGGCGGCACAAAAAACACGACGAGGCCTAAGTTCTCTGCAGGCGCGTTCGGGTTCGCTGGATGCACGACACGCACACCAATACCATCACAACCCGAGTACCTTACAGGCACCCCGTCCTGAACTGTGACAACATTCGCTTGCACCTGATGCGCCGGTTTCGGAATAGGCGGTTCCCCTTGATACCCTTTAAACGTAGTAATCTTTGCCATTTTCATCTCCTAAAAGTAGTAGGCACGCTCCGCGTGCCGTTAAACCAGTAACGAAACACGCTCCAGGTGCCGTTAGACAATACATAATAGTAGTAGACACGCTCCGCGTGCCGTTAAACCAGTAACGAAACACGCTCCGTGTGCCGTTAGACAATACATAATAGTAGTAGACACGCTCCGCGTGCCGTTAGACAATACATAATAGTAGTAGACACGCTCCGCGTGCCGTTAAACCAGTAACGAGGCCCACATCTTGTACCGTCACATCTACCAATCCCGCGTATAGCCAGCAGTCCAACCACCGTCCACTGCGAGAACACTACCGTTGATATAACTCGCATCCGGCGAAACGAGAAAGAGCACCGCTGCCGCGATCTCCGTCGTTTTTCCCGGTCTCCCAAGCGGAATGTGCGATAACAAGCTGGCAGCGTTTTCTGTATAGGCCCCGTCATCTCCATAGAAGAGTGCCTCCGTACCGCGGGTCAAGGTCGAACCCGGTGCGACAGCATTTACCAGAATTCCTTCCGGTCCGAGTTCCAATGCCATTGAACGTGTCAGATTCGCAACCCCCGCCTTCGCAGCGACGTAGGCACTCTGTAAGCGCAACGGCACCAACCCGGCAATAGAACTGATGTTAACAATCCGGCCAGTCGCATTCTCTGAGCCAGACCTGCTATGAGATTTAAGGATATATGGGATAACAGCACGACTCGTTGTGAAAACACCCGTGAGGTCTATCTGCAAAATACGATGCCAATCCGCTAAGGTATACTGATGAATCGGTACCCTATCGCTCTTGGTGTTTATGCCAGCGTTGTTCACCAGAATCTCAATTTTGCCAAAGTGTCCCGCAATCCGGTCGGCAACAATCTCCATCTGCGCTGCGTCTGACACATCGCCTTCCACAAACAGACCTGTCCGACCGCTTTGCTGAATTTCTTTGACGGTTTCCTTACCTGCCTCTACATCAATATCAACAATTGCCACAGAAGCACCATTATCTATTAACTGATCTACAATCGCGCGACCGATGCCATTCGCACCACCCGTAACAACTGCTACCTTTCCTTCAAGTGCCACCTTCATAGCATTTTCCTTTCTTGAATTTTACGAAAGCCTGCAACCGCATAAAACAGCAAAACAATTACGGCTGTCCCACATGCAATCCCGACTGCTGAAGAGATACCAAGCGCGGCAGGAAGATAACCGCAAAACAGCGCAATACTTGCGACAGTAAGGCTATAGGGCAATTGGGTTCGCACATGGTGCAGCGGGTCGCAACTGCTGGCGATAGAACTCAAAATCGTTGTATCCGAAAGCGGCGAGCAGTGATCTCCAAAGATGGCACCATCCAGCACCGCACCGAGGCAAATGATTGTCGTGAGTCCATAACTACCGCCATCAAGCGAAAACGCCACTGGAATCGCAGTCGGAATCAGGATCGCCATCGTGCCCCAACTCGTACCGGTCGCAAAAGAGGTCACAGATGCGCAGATAAAGACGAAGATCGGAAACCAGAGTGGCGATACAACATCACTGAGCATCGTAGCCAGAAAATCGCCTGTCATGAGTCTATCACAACTCGCTTTCAGCCCCCACGCCAATAACAGAATGCTCAACGGTGTGAGGCTCCCCTTTATACCGTTCCAAACGACCGGCGCGATCTCCGAAAATCGTAACTTTGAGAGCCAACGTGCACAGATGATCGCGACGACAAATGCACTTGCTGCCGCACAAGCAAGCACCATCACATTGTTCGCCTCTGAAAGCGCGTTCCGCCAAGATGTTAGCGACAGAATAGACCCCGTACCGTTGCCATCAATCCAAAAACCACCCAATAGCAACCCAAAAAGCGTTAAAAGTGGTAAAACCGCCGAAAAGGGTTGGACAACGGCGTTGGGTAGACTGGTAAAAGATCCGGCGTGTCCGAGTGCTTCGGCATCCGGGGCAGCAATATCTCCTGTCTCTCGCGCCCGCGTCTCGGCTTGGTGCATCGCTCCATAATCTCTGCCACTGATCGCATTGACGATAACAAAAATGATGGTCAACACACAGTAAAACCGGAAACTGAGGGCATCGAAAAACATGGAATACCCGTCACGCCCAAGCCCAAGTGTCCCCGATATATCTTCAAAGAGTCCCACTTCATAACCGATCCAGGTGCTAACAAACGCGAGACCGGCAATCGGGGCACTTGTCGAATCCACAAGGAATGCCAATTTTTCACGGCTGACGCGATGGTGGTCGGTGAGCGGACGCATTGTCGGTCCGACGAGCATCGCATTGGAATAATCTCCAATAAAGATGACGATCCCCATCAAACCCGTGATAAATTGCGCCGAACGCGGCCCCTTCGCAAACTGAGAGAGCCAGACAACCACACCGCCAATGCCCCCGGAGGCGATCACAACAGAGATCGTCGCCATGATAAGGCAAACAAACAACACTACCCAGAAATTGAAGAGATCTATCCCATCATTTCCGACACTCACAGCACGGACGAACCAGACAGTTTCTGCCAAGAAACCGCTCGGTGTAGCACCGTTCTGATACCACGAGAGCAGAAGTCCAACACCGACTGCTATACAGAGACTCGGAAACAATCGGGTTGTTACGATCGCTAATGTGACAGCAAGCAGCGGTGGGATGATGCTGTACCAGACAAGCGTTTCAGCATCGCTAACCTGCCCTGCACGCCACTGAAAAATGAAGCAAAGTCCGAAAAAAATTAAAAAACCAATCGCATATTTTAATTTAGAATTCATCAGCGTCCTCGGCATATCCCTTTGAATTCGTAAGATTTATCCGTTCTCGCCTATGTGCATCATAGCAGTTCTTAGTGTTGCTTGCAAGCCAAAACTGCCAGCGGCACTCAGTTTTTAGGTGTCTGAATCGCGGATGACGTGGATTGCGCAGATTTCACGAATTTTGGTCTGTCAATACACCTATCTTCTGTAGATCGCGCGACTACGAACCTTGCTCCTTTAGAGAAACACATTTCCTTCCAAAATGTTTATTTGATGCAACCTTTCGTCCTAACATACGCGTTATAGTAATATGAAGCCTCTATTTTTGTTTCGCATTACATGAAATACAATAGAGCTTACGCAAACTGAGTACAAGATGTCAGAAAATTACCGAATTCCCTTTTTATCTTCAAAAAAAATACATACTGTGTCGGAATTTAAGCAAAACTTTCGTGATTATATATGAAGCCAGCCATAACTTTATTTCCGAAGAGGTGGGGTGCGTAGTCAGAAAAGTGAACGATGTTTGTTTAAATCGGCGATTTGTAGAAACGGATGATGAAGAGGAGGGATGTAGATTACTCTTCAACGCGTATTACGAAACCGTCTTCAACACAGTTAAAAGAAGGCGATGGAATCATCCAGATACCGTCGTAGATCCCGATGTAATCACCAGCGACACGTTCATTAAAGCCGTCAAGAAACGGAAAAAATCCAAGAACCGGAGAAGTTGTTGGAGTGGTTGAAAAGAGTCGCGGAAAATCTCATGATTGACGCGATAAGAAAATCACGCCAAAAGCGACACTTGGAAGTTGTCCCGCTTAACACGCTTTCCAACAGCGAAAGCGAAACGCTGATCGCCGGAACCGATGCCGAAGCAAAGGAGGTTCTGGAAGCCCAACTTTTCCGTCTCCTCCAAGATCAGCACCGAGAAATCGTAGACCTTCTACTGGATGGGCTAAAGCCGAAAAAGATAGCAGAAGTGATAACCTCTACCTCTGAAGCGGATAAGGAACAGAACTCTGGATCAGTTCAGAAAACATGGGAACGTGTCCGCAAGTGGTTGTTCCCTATCGCACGCAACTTAGAAGCGTTGATAAACTGCCTCCCAGAGGCGAACGACAGAAAAATTATGGAACGGTACTTCGATAGACAATCGTTCTCGGAGATTACAGAAGCACTCGGTCCCTCTCGTTCCACCATTGAGAAGACAGTGAAACGTGTGATAAAGGATTGGAAGAAAGCCGCGAAGGACAATCCCACGGATCCCGTCTCCGCAATGGTTAAGAAGGAGAGATAACTTTTCACTAAAATGCTGACACAGATTGACTCCTGTTCAGTCGGTGTCGGCAATTAACTAAGGAACTTCGCAACAGTTGCGAAGTTCACCCAAACGCTATTGTTTGGATAGAAACTGTATCCTGATATCAAAAACGATTTTTTCTTGATATCAATTGCTAAACTCAATATAATAGGAGAATTCAATGACGAATATACTAACTTGGGACATCAAATCAATCAATACAAATCTGCTCAGCGTGATAAGTTTTATTGTGCTTTGCGCGATAATTTTTGTAACAGCAAACTCCGTTGCTGTGGCTTGTGACGAATTAAAGGAGCAAGTAGCTTATGCATACCTCATACAGCAAGCAGCATATCTGGCCGCTCTAGCAGCAGTAGGAGCATTGGCTTTAGCGGAACAAACAGGGGATCAAGCACTTATAGATGCTGCAAGGGAGGCTGCTATAGCTGCCGCAGAATTTTATGAGACAATGTCAAACAGTTTTATTCAACTGCTACAGAATTTAGTGGACTGTCTCGAAGCCAAGAAAGCAGATAGCGGAGGTTGCGACAGCGGGAGCTGCGCTTAAACCTTACTACCGACTGTGAATAAGTTTTATTTTTTTGAGATGAACGTCTCTCCTTCCTAAAGAAGAATGTTCATCTCAAATTCATACAGAAAAATAAACAGGTGAAATATGTTCGGGAAATCATGGAAGCGTATAGTTTTGAGTCTGGGAATTTTATGCCTGATAGTCTTCAGTGGGCTCTGTTATCTGAGTTTTGACAGCAGGCGGAAAAGCAAGGATCCCGTGAAAATATATCGTGTCACGGAACCCGCTAAAAAAGACACTGCTGGTTCTGCCGAATCCCTCTTACATCAGGCAATTCCAGAAACAGCAGAGGTTGATATTTCCGAAAAGCCTGTGCCAAGCCTATCTGAAGATGAAGGTTCCAAAAACGCGAATCCATCTGAGACACTAAGCAAATTCGCGCAGCAACCCTCCACCACAGACGCGTCCAAACAAACCTACGAAGAATCAGCAAGAGTAAAATCAGAACGCCCACATAAAATAGAGGAGGCAATAGAGGAGGCACAATCTTTAATACGTGAAACTCAACAACAAAGAGACGATCTATTTGGGCGTCTCAATAGACTGATAGAGAAAGATGATCAACGCCAATACGCGTTGGCAAAGAAACTCAATTCTCTTTCCGTTGAAGAACAATCCGCTTACTTTGAAGAGTACC
Source organism: Candidatus Poribacteria bacterium (assembly GCA_965200345.1). Classification (GTDB taxonomy): domain Bacteria; phylum Poribacteria; class WGA-4E; order WGA-4E; family WGA-3G; genus WGA-3G. Next base: position 5,440,494 of record OZ241378.1, on the reverse strand, counting down.
GACGTGAAACGGTGAATGCTAAGGAATTTCTCAATTCTACGTTTTTTGAAAAGGTAAGGACTGAAGCAGAGGTTCAAGGCTACTCTGCACAAATGGAGGTAATCCTCAATCAGATTGAAGAAACTATACAAGAAACCACTGATGAGGAGAGGGTAAAGCAGCATATAGAGAAACTTCGCGAGTATGGATTTGAACCAAAGTTTTGAGAAATCAGAACTTCAAAGCAATATCTACCTTCTTTTGGGTTTAGGCAGCCTTCTACTTCTTGCTTTCTGGATACGTATTCAAGGGATTGAACACCTCCCCATAGGGCAGTTCACCGAGACAGATGGATACTTCTACTACTATCAGGCTTCTCTGATTTCTAAACACGGAGAGTTACCAGACCGAGATATGAACCGATGGCTGCCTGTTGGTAGAGATTTAGGACAAACCCTAAACCTTTACGGCTACGCCCTCGCTTATATCCACAAAGCCATCGCGTGGGTATCCCCGAATATCACGCTTTACCACGTCTGTCTCTACATGCCGGTCTTATGCTTCTGTATCGGTCTCGGTGTGCTTTGTCTTTATCTGTACCACACCTATGGACTTCTCTTTTCAAGCGTTATCGGTATACTTTTGGCTACACTGCCCGGTAGTATAGAACGTTCCACCGCAGGCTTCGGCGACCGAGACGCATTCTGTCTGATGCTCGGTATCCTTGCTGTCGTCACTTATCTCGTATCGCTCAAAGCGGAAACACCACGAAAACGCCTGATTTGGACACTCATCAGTGGCTTTACTGTCTTTCTCGGTGGTATCAGTTGGGAAGGCTTCGGCGTGTTCCTGAGCGTCATCATCGTTGTGGAGCTGTGGCGGTTTTTGACATCTGAAACAGAGGAAGGATTAGGTCTTTATGCGCTGTGGGTGTGCTGCTTTGTGCCGACACTTTACCTCGCCTCACCAGCATATAGAAATGGCTACGGCTTCGCTGAACACCTCGCAGCGTTTGTGTTACTGCCGCCTATTGTCCTTTTGGCAATGCGAGCAATTCGGTATCTGCTCATCTCAAAAATAGGCCGCCTACGTCCATACGCACGCACCGTGTCATTCGGGTTGATACTTGTGAGTGCTACGCTTGTCCTCGGCTATGTCTGGACACAACAAAACACCTTTGCGGATACCACCGTCCCACTGAGCCAAAACGCAGTGATGACCGCGATGACAGAACTCCGAAACCCACATTTCGGGTATTGGGTTTTCAGATACGGCGGTGTCTTTATGCTCGGGAGTCTCGGGCTCATCGTTGCCAGCCAACTGCAGTGGGAGCAGTCCTATCTGCTCGTCCCGCTCGTCCTTTTCATCGCTACCACCTTTTTCCGTGAACCGCTTGAAACATATCTCTGGAACGCATCCTACGGCACTTTTTTCTTTGCCATTGCTATTATCTGTACAGGAATAGGATTTCTTATCAGTGCATGGCTCCAAAAATCCAACGAACCGCGTCTGATGACGATTGTCGCCTTTACAGCATGGTTTGTTTTCTGGGTTGCACTTTCGCGGGATGCCAAACGCTACGACTTCTTTATCGGCGTGCCGCTCGCCTTCTTTACCGCAGAAATCATACACCTCTTTTCCAATGCTCTGACCCGTAAAGTCAAACAAAGCAAACAACAGAGACTACTCAAAACCTGTATCGCGAGTCTATTGCTGGCAGGGATCCTATTCTTTCCGCCTCTTGGTGCACACGCCACGCGCGCCATTTACGCTGCAACCCGCATGCGGAAAGCAACGCCGATAACTGACGTGACAAATGCATTACACTATATGAAGACAACGCTCCCCAACACCGCCATTGTTGCCGCACATTGGGGCTATGGCAGTCAACTCAACGTACTTGGCGGTGTCAAAACTATCATCGACCAAGACACCTATCTCCAAAACTGGATACTTCTCTATAACCAACATGTCCACAACGCCACTTCCGAAAACGAAGTATTAGAATACCTAAAAACCCACGGCGCAACACACATTATGCTCACAGGAAAGGACCCAAGCCGTTCTTTTCTGCATCGGGATCTAAGTGACGCATTTCTACCGGTCTATCCAAAGAAAGATTTCGACGATGCCCCAATAAAAGCCTGGGAAATTCACTATCCACCGGACATCAAAACCGATCCAAAATACCTTGAAACCGGCTTCCCAGAAATAGACGAGGCTCTACACCTTCAATAAAAATGTTAGCAAACATCATCACCCACTGTCACTTATTCTTAACCTCATGAAACACCGAAAATACATCACTGCCGGTCTCGCCGCCAGTCTCGCCCTCGCGATACTCTTTTTACTCTACACCGCCATGTACACGCACCCCAAAAATACAACGATAACTATCAAAAAACAAACGCACCCGACAGTCAGCACAACCCCACCGCGTGCCCACTTCCAATCTTCCACTTTTCCAACCGAAGACGTGGAATTAAAGCACTTCCAGAACTCCGATTTCTACCGCACCATCATTGACCACAATCTCTTCCGTCCGTTGGGTTGGACACCACCACGTCCACAAGAACCCTATCGCTTGCTTGGAACCATCATCCCCACAGACACAAAGATCCCTCCGAAAGCCATCATCCAAAACATCGTCCGAAATCAGACATACACCGTCACTACCGGTGATACACTTGACACCGAGACCCACGTCACCGACATCCAAACCAAGCACGTCACGCTGAAAAAGAACGGACAGCGGAGGCAGCTCACACTCAAGAGCAGTTTCCTCCAGCGTCGGTGACGCTGGTCCAAAGCGAATATCCCCTTTTGCTGGCGAGATTTCCAATCAGGATCACCACCGGTTAATAGCAGCCGGCCAAAGAATCGTTTGGTTAGAAACTGTATCCTGATATCAAAAACGATTTTTTCTTGATATCAATTGCTAAACTCAATATAATAGGAAAATTCAATGACGAACACACTAACTTGGGACATCAGGCCCATTGCGTTACCGAAGATAGATCAAAGAGGTGGAGTATGCTAAAGATAGAAAAACCCCAAAAGAAGTGGACTTTTCCTATTATTGGCGGACTATGTTTTATTGTCTTAGGTGCTGCTACATGGTACTTTGGCTATGTCCGCCCTCGGTTAAATGCCGATCCCATCCGAGTATATAAACCTGTACAACCCACCCAAAAAACTGCCACCGGGGTAGCGGAAAAAGGTGAGACAGCAACACCTACTGGTACTCATCTGGATACCAATCGGGACGTTTTCGTTGAAGCAGATGGTGCATCATCCCACAAAACTTCAGAGAAAACGGCTACCGGTGTTGAAAATGGTGATTCGCTCAACTTACCTGATGAAACGCAACAGATGTCCTCCGAACAAGACGAGCAGGAACGTTTGAGAAAACTCAAAAGGCAAGAAGAGTATGAGAGAATAGTAGCAGAAAATGAAAGGTTCCTAAAAATGATACCTGGGGCACTCGCTAGACAGAGTATCGCCACAGAATTTCTGGATAATTTTTTGCTAGACTTGGAAGATGGCATGCCGGAAGAAGAACTACGTCGTCAAACAGACATTTATTTCGACACGGTAATGCCCCGCATCGTGGAACAGTTGAAGGGACTACCTACCGAAACACAACGCGAATTTTCTGCGCTTTTACTATCAACAGTATCCACGGAGACGGAGTCCCCAGAGGAAGCCGAAAAATTACAGAATCGGATGTCAGAATTACTCCGCACACATGGGGTTCAACTTCCCGATTAAGGCACCCCTTGGGGGATATTGCATGAAAGATACCTACTTCCTATACACTGTCGCGATCCTTGCAGTGCTTAGTATTCTAATCTGTTTTAGATGAACGTCTCTCTTTTCTAAAGAAGGACGTTCGTCTCAAATTCGCACATCAAAACAAAGAAGGAAAACATGTTACAGAAATGGCGGAAATTTTTATCTCTTAGTTCCAGATTTTTATTTTTTACAATCATAAGTGGCATGATATGTTACTTTGGTTGTGACGGAATGCGGAAAAACGAGGACCCCGTTAAGATATACCGTGTCACGGAGCCTGTCAAAGAGGATGCTCCTAGTAATACCTCAGCCTTGCCTTCAAGGGACACGCCTAGTAATTCAAATTTTCAGAAAGGCACAGAAACGGCGGATACGTATCCCTCCCCAAAATCTGTGTCAATCTCACCTTCAGATCCAAGTACCACATCTGGAGAATTCGGTCAACAAGATTCCGACTTGAAGACATTCCAGCAAAACGATGAAGTATCATCAAAAGAAGAAACCGAACAGAAAAAGGAGGAAATTCAGACTGAAATACGCAGGCTCGAGGATTCGATGCGTGAGACACAAAATTCACTAGCACGCATAGTAGAGAAACATAATACACTTAAGAGGAATTACGAACAGAGATATTATAAAGTGGCAGATAAACTCAATGCGCTCTCGGCTGAGGAACAACAGGCTTATCTACGTTTTCGGTTCTAAAACCCAATGCTTTAGCTTTGGGATACAGAACCGCCCTATTGAATTAGACCATGGGGCTATAGTTAAAAAAAGAGTTGACATTTCGTCAAAAATGTAGTATAATTAACATAGTCATTGATTGAGACGTGTAAGCAGTAGCTACCTTGCTACTGGTCTCAATCACCCTCTTACAAGGACAGAATGACTATGGCTAATATCCATTAAAAACGAACATCACAAAATCCGAATACGTTGAAAGATACGATATTCCTGAAACCTTGCGAGGTTCAGATTTTGTTGAGATTTCAAGTTCTGAAGCAAGAAATACTTGCCAGAAGTATCGGTCGGTCACGAAGGTTCAAGTGATTTTCCGTAGTGTGCCAGATGACCCGCACCGCGAGATTACACTCGTGTCGGTTCGGATTAAACCCGAACAAGCTCCCAAGGATAACGTCTGGACGATTGCGACGCTGAAGGGAGTCAGAGAAGCCAGTATCGCAGAACGTCAAATGGACGTCGTGGTATAACCTAAAAGAACCACTTGGGAGTTCCGTCAAAGGAATCCCAATCCTTTAGGTTTGGGAGGGGTCAATTTGAAGAATACCGGAGCCAGTTGCCAGCTGCTAAGGAATTCATCCAGTCCGCATTCTTTGAAAAGGCAAGGACTGAAGGAACAGCTCAAGGCTACTCTGAGCAAATGGAGGCACTCCTCAGTCAGATGGAACAAGAGGTACTAGGAACCACTGACGAACAGAGAGTAAAGCAATATATAGAGAAACTTCGCGAGTATGGATTTGAACCAAAGTTTTGAGAAATCAGAACTTCAAAGCAATATCTACCTTCTTTTAGGTTTAAGCAGCCTTCTACTTCTTGCTTTCTGGATACGTATTCAAGGGATCGAACGCCTCCCCGTTGGACAGTTCACCGAGACAGATAGCTACTTCTACTACTACCAAGCTTCCCTGATTTCAGAACACGGACACCTCCCAGAACGCGACATGCACCGATGGCTGCCACTCGGCAGAGATTGTGGTTTCCCTCAGCGTCGGTGATGCTGGTCCGAAGCAGATACCCCATCATCAACAAAACTTACGCAACCCCTTTCGCTGGCAAGGTTCCCTAACCGGGACCCCACCCGTTAGCTAAGCAACATTTCTGTAGCCCATACAAAGAAACGTTTCCGCTTCTCATCGAAAATCATACCAATCACAGAAATCACAGTTCAGATTTCAACGCACGGATCTAACCGCCAATTCCCATAATCCCTTGACAATAGCATTGCATGTCAACTATAATTGTCAAAAATCGTTAAAAGAACAGGAATAAGTGGTAATGAACCGCGCAACACCGAAAGTTACTGTCGTCGGCAGCCTGAACATCGATCTGGTCTGCCACGCATCTCGGAGACCCGATAAAGGCGAAACGCTCATCGGCGATGCCTTCGATATTTTCACAGGCGGGAAAGGATTCAATCAGGCAACTGCCGCTGCACGGTTAGGTGCCGAAGTTACGCTTGTTGGAAGTGTCGGTGCTGATCCTTTCGGAGAGATGCTCCTCGCCGCAGCAGAAAACGAACATATTAACAGTAGGTTTGTCACAAGACGTACAGACATCGGCACAGGTGTAGCAACAATCGTGATTGAACCGGATGGCGACAACAGTATTATCGTTGTACCGCGCGCAAACATGGCACTCACAACAGCAGATATAGATGCCGCCGCGGATTGTATCGCAGCCGCGGATGTGCTCCTTCTACAACTGGAAACGCCGATTGCCACATCTGAACACGCCGCAGCAATTGCCAAAAGACACGGCATAACAGTGGTCCTAAATCCAGCACCTGCGCAACCACTGCCGGATAGCCTTTTAAGATACGTCGATATTCTCACCCCGAACCAATCCGAAACGGAATTGCTGTCGGGAATGAAAGTTAGCAGTCAAGAAGAAGCAAATCGTGCAGCGGAGGCGTTACGCACGCGTATGGTGGATACCCCAAACGCCGCTGTTGTGCTAACCCTCGGCGCACAAGGGGCGTTAATGTTAACAGGAACGACATCTGAACATGTCGCCGCACTGTCTGTTGAACCGATAGATACCACAGGCGCAGGGGATGCGTTTTGCGGCGCGCTCGCAACCGCCTTGGCAAGCGGTGAAACTTTACATCCAGCAGTTGCGTTTGCAAACGCCGCAGGCGCAGCAGCAGTCACCGTCGTTGGCGCGACTCCTTCCATGCCGACACGCGCGAAAATTGAATATCTGTTAGAATCTGAAAAATAACAATATCAATAGGACTTACGCAAAAAGTTGGAATTCACGTTCATTAAACCCCCTAAATCCCCCTTATCAGGGGGACTTTAAGAGTTAGAAAAAACGCAACTTATAATCCATCAAGGAAAATTAAAAAAATGAAAAAAATACAACTAAACCCCATACTTATCGTGCTAATTATAAACTTAGTATTTACTATATCTTTTTCACAAGTTTCCACCGCTGAGGAAAAATGGGAAGCGAACATGAAAAAGGACTTCACAAAGGTCCTACGAGAAAAGAAAAAGCCTGCCGAGAAACACCGCGAATTTATCCTGAAATGGCAGAAACAGGGACGACTCTCCGTACTCCTGACGCTTTATGAAACAGCAAAAGATAATCCTCAGAGACAGCAGTCCGCTTCTCCCGCAATGAACGCCGCATTTTACTACGGATTAGGATACGTACACGCCCTTGAGGCTACGAAAACCGATGAAACCTTTGACACAGCGGTTACCTATCTACAACGTGCCCTCGAAATTGAGCCAGATCTGTTTTGGGCACATTTTAACCTTGGCGGCATCTATCAACAACAAAACGAAAGCGAATTGGCACTTGCGGAATTTGAAACTTGCGTCCGTTTAAACCCGAACTATTACCCAGTTTACTATCGTATCGGCGATATCCACTTGAAACAGCAGAATTATATAGAAGCACTTCAAGCCTTTGAGACTGCCCGAAAACTAAACCGGAAATGGGAATACCCACAATACGGTATCGGTTTAGTCTACTTGGCACAAGGTGAAACAGATCGCGCCCGCGAAGCGTTTGAAAACATTACACATCAAAAGAAAAAGTTCGTACCCGCTTACATCAAACTGGGGCAAGTCCTCGCTACGCAAGGTTTTTTCGACGATGCCTTAGCAGAATACGCCAAAGCCGCACAGCATCAACCTTACGCCGCACAAGACCTTTACGAACTCGCGGTTATCTTTAATGAAAAAGGCAATACGGATGGCGCGATTCAGCTCTATCAACGCACAATTGAGACGGAACCAACCCACGCGCAATCGCATTTCGCGCTCGGAGAAATCTTCTACACCAGCGGCAATACTGAGACCGCACTACACCATTACCAACAAGCATTATCCGTCATGCCGAGTCTTAAGGACACTTTCTATGAACCGCTGGAACCTTACTTCGCAGGGCTGATGACACCCGATCAAGCGATACCAATTATAGAGAAAGCGATGTTCGTCCTTCCCAACGATCCGCGTTCCGCCTTTTATGCAGGCATGATTGAAACCGATGCAGGCAACACCGAAAAAGCGATCAAACATTATGAGAAAACGATTGAAATAATTGAAGCGGACGCAAGTTATTTGCAAGTTGAGCTCCCTTTGGGGAGTTTCCTCGATGCTTATTTTAAACTTGGTGAACTCCACCACCAACAGGGTGATATAGACACAGCGGTCCGTTACTTCAAACGCGCTTTGGAATTGAATCCAGAATTAGCCGACAGATTCATCGTGCAGGGACAGCGTGCTTTCGATGAAGAAAGCTATCAAGATGCCATTGAACCTCTAAATATCCACCTGCTGCTATTTCCTGAAGATGTTAGTGCCATCTATCTCCTTGGACAAAGTTACGAAGCAAGTGGTGACGCAGATAACGCGATTACTTTTTACGAACGCACCCTGACGTTAGACCCACAACGACCAGACGTGCTTTTCAAAATGGTTCACATATACCGTGGACGCGAGGCACATCAGCAGGCAGTTGATACCCTAAAGCGACTTATTGAGATCGCGCCTGAAACCACTGAAGCACACTATCTTCTGGCACTGTCCTACCTTTCGCTAAAGCAGCCTAACGAGGCGCTACCCGCATTCCTCGAAACTATTCGGTTGCGTCCTGATGATGTCGCAGCGCATTACCACGCAGCAATTCTGTTTGAAGAAAACGGCGAGATAGACAACGCCATCCTGCATTACGAGAAAACAATCACGCTTGATACGACCTTGATTGAAAACGACATCGGGCGTAGCCTACAAACCCCGATGCAAGGGGTCAAAGCAACAGAAGTTGAACCCTTTTTCCGTCTCGGTGCAATCTATCGCCAACGCAACGATGCGGATAACATCCTTCGCGTCTATCAACCCGCACTGGAAATTGAACCCGAACACCCTGAAATCCATCATCTCCTCGCCGTTATCTTTGAAAGGCGCAGCTTGAAAGCCGAGACAGAAAATAAACGGGAGGAACGCGAGAACGCAATTCGCTACTACGGATTGGCGAACCATTACAACCCCGATAACTTCGACTGGCACTACAGTTACGCACGTCTACTCGACCGGCACGCTGAAACACTCGGAGATGACTATCACAAACACGCCGAGATGGCTGTTAACGAATACACCACAACTATTGCCCTGAATCCCGACTACGTGGATGCTTACTTCTACCGCGGAATGCTCACACTTCGCTATCGGCAGGTAGGTAAAACGCTCTATCGTTACAGCCAAATCTTAGAGGATTTCAAACAGGTAGCACTCTTTCAACCCAAAAACCGCGAGGCAAACTATAACATCGGCGTTATCTATCTCGAAATTGACCGACACCGCCTCGCAAGAGAGGCATTTGAACGTATGCGCTCTTACGCGCCAAAATATAGGGGAATTCACCTACATCTCGGAAAAATCGCAGAATGGGAGCAGGCATGGAAGGAGGCAATCAAACACTACGAAGCCGAAGCAGCACTGATTCAACAACCCGCTGAAAAAGGGGACGACATTGCCACTAAGACGTACCAACGCCTCGGAGAACTTTACCACGCCCACGCTTTGGATTACAACGCCGCGAAAGAGACTTTAGAGAAGGCACTCGCTTTAGACGACACGCATGTACCGACACTGCTGAATTACGCGAATAACTTCTTCAGTATGGATTTACTCGGTTCAGCAGCGGAACAGTTTGAACGCGTAATACAACTGGCACCGGACAATTTGACAGCGAACTATAACCTCGCATTAATGTATGAATACACAGAAAAAAGCAAGCAAGCAAAAGCACAATGGAAACGCTTCCTTGAACTCAATCCGCCAGAACAGTGGAAAATTGAAGCAGAAAAACACCTACGCCAGTAGTACCTATGGACATTAAGGACTTTGGCGCGACACTTCAGACTACATTTATCGGATGCCAGATTGAGCATCACCATCAAGTTGGCTCCACCAACGATATCGCCATTGCACGTGGAAAAGCAGGCGCGGTAGAGGGAACAGTCGTCATCGCGGAACATCAAACCGCTGGACGTGGAAGATATGGCAGAAAATGGGAAGCACCACCGGGCAAATGCCTGCTTGTGTCAGTTGTCCTGAGGCACCGACTCCTGCGCGACCAAGTCGCACTCCCGAATCTTGTTGGGGCAATCGCGATTGCACGCGCACTCCAGACAACGCACGGACTTGACGCGCGGATTAAGCCACCCAACGATGTCCGTATTAAAAAGAAAAAGGTGGCGGGTGTACTCACAGAACTCGCCTATGATGACCGGCATCACTCTTTTTTCGTCTTAGGTTTCGGCGTGAACGTCAATATCGCTATGGAGGATTTTCCGCCTGAACTGCGTGAAATCGCAACCTCCGTGCACATAGCGTCCGCACGCTCTGAAGATCAGAACACCGAAATCTGTCGTGCTTCGCTGTTACACGCGATACTTAGGAAATTAGAGAATACCTATCTGCAGCTGAAAACAGGTGAGACTGACTTAATCATGAATCAGTTTGAGGAATTGCGGGAAATTGTGCCATTAAGGCACAATTTGTCTTAGCTTTACATTATGAAGGTAATCATTAGTGCCTGTCTTTTAGGCGTTCGCTGCCGATACGACGGTGGCGATAGCCGAAACGAATCAGCAATAAAACAGAAAAAGACGGACGATCTAATCCCCGTCTGTCCGGAAGAGGCGGGTGGGTTGTCAACGCCGCGGCCGCCCGCAGAAATTGTCGGTGGAGATGGGAATGATGTCTTGGAGGGCAAAGCCAAAGTCATGACCGTTGATGGAACAGACGTGACTGCGGCATATTTGAAGGGCGCACATCACGCCTTACAGGTTGCACAATCACACAGCGCAACGCATGTAATTCTCAAAGCAAAGAGTCCGTCCTGCGGGTGCGGTGACATCTACGACGGCACTTTCTCAGGCACACTCACAACCGGCGACGGCGTAACCACTGCATTGCTGAAACGGCATGGTATTACTGTGACTCCCATGTAATCCCCTTAGAGAAAAGCATCCACTGCCTAAGAAAAGCATCGAATTAATCGAAAACCACCGTGAAACGAAGTGGAACGGTGACCAGATTTAACAGTTTAAAAGTCGTCGAACCTGTTCTCCTATGTCAGGGCTCCGCATCAACGACTCACCGACAAGCATCGCATGGATACCGGCTTCCTGCAGCTTCATTACGTCTTCACGCGAATAGATACCACTCTCACTCACCACAACCCTATCCGCGGGAATATCTTCATGTAACTGAAACGTTGTCGCAATATCTGTGTGAAATGTACGCAAATCACGATTGTTGATACCGATAATCTGCGCCTCTACGTCCAACGCAATCGCCAATTCTTCACGTGTATGCACCTCTACCAAACACGCCAGTGACAACGACGCTGCGATTTCCATAAACGTCTGTAACTGTGATGCAGTCAACGCCGCTACAATCAACAGGATAGCATCTGCCCCCGCGACGCGTGCTTGGTAAATATGATATGGATCAATCGTAAAATCTTTCCTTAACAGTGGCACATCAACAGTGTCGCGAATTGCGCGTAGATAGTCGAGTTCCCCCGCAAAAAAATGTTTATCTGTGAGTACCGAAACAGCAGCTGCCCCGTTTTCGACGTAGGTTTCGGCAATCGACACCGGATGGAAATCTTCGCGGATAATACCTTTACTCGGCGACTTTTTCTTCACCTCTGCGATAAGTTTGACCGTCCCGCTCCCTGTGATAGCACCCCGAAAATCTCGCGTTGGCGGCAGATTCGTAACCGCCGCTTCCAACTTCGCAATCGACACCTGCTTCTGTTCTGCTGCAAGTTCCTTCTGTTTATGGGCAATGATTGTATCTAATATCAATCCGTTATCCTCATCCGTAATAGGCTAATTATTCGACACTGACTTCAGTCCCTCTAACTTCGCCAATGCTGCGCCTGAATCAATGGAACTGTTTGCAAGTTCAATGCCGGTTTCAAGACTATCCGCTTTCCCACCCGCAACAATCGCGGCACCAGCGTTTAGCACAACAATATCGCGTTTGGGGCCTTTTTCACCGCTCAAAATATTAACTGTAATCTCAGCGTTTTCTTCAGGGCTACCCCCTAAGAGCGCAGCGGATTCTGCATTCGGAATTCCGAATGCCGTTGCATCAAGCGTGTAAGTCTTGACAGCACCGTTCTGCAGCTCCGAGACACGCGTCGTCGTTGTCGTCGTGATCTCGTCTAAACCGTCATCCCCATGTACAACAAAGGCGTGCTGGCATCCAAGGTTGTTCAACACATTGGCATGCGTTTCAGTAAGTTCCGGCGCGTAAACGCCAAGCACCTGTGCCTGCGCGCCTGCCGGATTCGTCAACGGACCTAAGGCATTGAAAATGGTTCGGATACCGATCTCCCGTCGCGGTCCGATAGCATATTTCATCGCACCGTGCAGTGCCGGGGCAAATAGAAAACCGATACCAACCTCATCAATGCAGTGTCCAACGTGTTCAGGACTAATTTCAATATTTACACCTAACGCCATCAGGACATTCGCACTACCACTCTGTCGCGTTACACCTCGGTTTCCATGCTTCGCGACCGGCACACCTGCTCCGGCAACGACAAAAGCAGAAGTTGTTGAGATGTTGAAAAGGCTCAGACCTGTGCCACCTGTGCTACACGTGTCAACAACTAATGAGTGCTTCGTCCGAACAGGTGTCGCTTTATCACGCATGACGCGCGCCGCACCCGTAATTTCCTCTATTGTCTCACCTTTAAGCCGTAGAGCCGTAAGAAAACAGGCGATCTGTGCATCTGTTGTCTCACCTGCCATGATCTCATTCATCGTCTCAATCATCTCTGCTTCGGTTAAGTCATTTCCTGCCATAACCTGCTGAATCGCTTCACGAATCATCCAATTTTCTCCTTTGCTTTAAAATAAGAATCGGTACATCGGTTGGTTCGTCGTAACCCCTATGATGCTCCATACACTGCCAACGATAAATTCGCCTAAGATCAGACCGAGAAAGAACGGGATAAGTTTTCGGTGTGCGCTCACACCACCGTGCCGAAGAATAATCCATTTGATGACGGAACTCACCAAGATCGAGAACCAAAACACGTTCATCGACCAGCTGCTGGAGATTGCAAATCCAGCCGGATGAAAGGGCCACCAAAAGAGTCGCATCCGCATGACCATCAAGAAACCGGTAATCAGGAAGCCGATACACATTGCAACAATCGCTGGCACGTCTGGTGCTCTCGGCGAAGTTAACCAACTTTGGAGCCGGTTGAAAGGTCGCCCCGCGAACCAATCACGTGCGCCTTCAATATAAGAGATATGATAGAACGCCCAGAATGAAGCGAATGTACCGATAACAATCGCAATGCACATCGCGATTAATAAGCGTCTATTAGAAATTCCGGTACGTTCCGCTAATTTGAACCCCTCCAAAATGTGCGGCATCGGATGTCCGCGATAGGCACGGTTGAAAAAGAACAGATACGCCATTATCGTCAAATTGTGTGGACCGAGCAGTCGTGTCCCAAAGATACGGGGCATCATCTCATCAGGACCAATAAAGTGCAGGTCATGTACCGGCGAACCGAGTTCTGCGCGCATTCGGGTTACCGCAGTAGAGATCGCATAATAGATGCCAAAAAAACACGAGGATCGCCCAGATAGACATACCCGCTGTTTTACAGAACCCGACGATAAAGATAAGACTTGCGATAAGCCCTAACACCGTGACTCGATAAGACATCGGTTCATCTGAATCGTCAACACGCGGGTCGTTTCTAAATAACTTACGTCCAACTTGTGCAAGATGTTTTCGCGTCGCTACAATAGCAATAACAAACAAGCCGAGATAGGCACCGAAAGATTGCTCATCCGTGAAAGGAAAATTCGGCATGCCCCGCACGCCTAAGGCATCTCCAAAGACGCGCTCTACCTTCCAAAAAAGATAGAAAAACCAGCATGAAAACGACAGGTCAAGCGGGATAAAAAAAGCGATGCCCACCGCGAACGGAAAGACAGCAATAGGGGTCCAACCCACTGCACTCCACGGTTTCTGTGTAAAGAACGGACGTAAATCGTAGAGCCTACCGCCCAAACTCGGCACACTCGGATAAAGATAGTGAAGCCCATTAAGAATGTCAATTGCCCCAGCAATCCCGAACCCAAGCCACATCATTTTATTTGTCAATAAGTTCGTTCTACCACCGCTTGTCAATTCAAGCGGCAACTGAATAATCGGGTAACTCAGTTTCTCGTGTTCCGTCCACTGCTTCCGCACGAGGCTGTTGATACACACCATCAGGAACACCATCACGCATAGGAAACCGCCCCAAGCGACTGTTGTCGTCAGCCAACCTTGGACAGTTTCCCATTCGTAGAGCGTTGTCTCACCGCGATAATACTCCGTTAAAAAAAGCCGCTCCTTAACAGCCATCCAATCCGGGATATACCGATGAAACAGGTCTACCCAGTCATTTTCCGGCGTTGCGTACCAGAATGCATACGGAATCATCGGAATCAGGACGCGAAGTACATCGTGGCCCGCCAGCGAAGACGCAATCGCCAGCATGACGTAAACCGTCAGTAATTCGCCCTGTTGCATAGCGATCCCAGGGGCTACCCGTATCAAGACGAGGTTAACACCCGTGATAACAAAAACGCAGAAAATGACGTTAAAATAGAGAGAAATAGTCGTCGGATACCCTTGCCCGGCAGAGTCCAGAATCCAGTACATGTTCGGGATGATAAGGAGCGTGCCGAGTAGAATCGCCCGCCATGACGCGCCAAACTTAATGTTTCGACTATTTTGTTCGGGAGGTTCTCTAAATCTATAAGGTTCTGAAGTCAATTCGCTCTTCAAATCGCGGGGTGCTTCCTCTTTCTCATACGTTCGTCTGCCCGTAGATGCATTTAATGGAGCGTAAGATTACGCACATCCTGAAAGTCAAACGTCACATGCTCTAAAAATAAAATTGCTTTGATTTTTTTCGGAGCATCCTGTATAATGTATAGCATGATTAGGATCCTGATCCACAGATCGAGGCCACTTTCTCAATATCATTAAAGTAGGGCTTACGCATTTCCTTTTAAAGTCCCCCTGATAAGGGGCGGGGAATGCCCATAAGGCATTCATACCGTTGATTCTTTAGGGGGTTAAAAATACTGAAATTACTGCTTTTTGCCTAAGTCCTATAAAGGATAAATCTTATGGATACTATAACTGACGCTGCCGAAACAGCCATCTTTACACCACAGCACAAGGAATTTGTCGAAAATAACGGGTATCTGTTGATTAAGAATGCCTTGCCCGCTGATGTAGTCGCGGAAATTGATACCGCTGTTGACGAGGTTTACGCCAAAGAAGAAGCCGCAGGGAATCTTGAAGCAGGCGGTAAATTGAATCTCCGTAACTGCATCACACACCACGAAGCATTCCTTCAACTCCTTGATTGGCAGAAAACCGTGCCACTCGCCTACGGTGTGCTGAATTGGAACGTACAGATGATTACATCCCATCTGATTGTACTGCCTTCAAAAGAGGAACCACCGCCTAAAGTAAAAAACCGTATTGGCTTGCACCGCGACGGTGGGACATCACATGCCGAAATGCAGGAACCCCACCCTCGAATCATGCTTAAGATTGCTTACGCTATCAGCGACCAATCCGATCCCGCCTCTGGCGCGACTGTGCTGGTACCCGGAAGTAACCGATTGACAGGCAGACCCCCAACCGATCCAGATACGGGTCGGGCACGCGGTGCCATTTCTATGAATGTCAATGCCGGAGATGCTTTCCTCTTTGAACAACGCACATGGCACGGTATCGGACACAACTGGTCGGGTATGCCGCGCAAAACCATTTTCATGGGATACGCCTATCGCTGGGTCAAACCGATGGATTATATCACAATGCCTGATGAACTCGTCGCCAAATGCAATCCGATCCAACAACAATTAATCGGAGTCGTCAGCGACCCGATGAGTTACTATATACCGCAAGACCAAGATGTGCCGCTGCGCGCAACGCTCAATTCGGAAGCGTAATCACTCATAAACGCGTAAAGTGAGGATGTTCACCGCCCACTATTCAAGTTTGCTCTTGAGCGAAAGGCTATAATCAAGAAGCGCATTTGCATACGGCATATTGTGAAGCCCATACCCGCTATCGCCTTTAACCATGTCGTAGTTCAGTTTTGCATCCTGATAGTCCTGTGAAGTTTTGTCAGGCGCAGCGTCAAGCATCGTTTTGATCGCTTGCATCTTCGCCTCTATCTCAGCACGATATTGCGGTAACTTCGTCTCCATGCTATTATCCGCACTATCGTGACACCCCGCAGTACTGCATACCGACAGGTCAGCGATAAATGTATGTCCCCCGTGTTTCGCAACCGCCTTAGGGTCCTCTTTCGCCATGTGGCATTGCACACACCGCTTCTTCATCACGCGTACATGCGGCGACGGCATCCGTTTTACACCGGCACCCTCGCGTCCGAGGAACATTTCCGATTGGGATTGGTGAACGATGCCAGCACCCGCACAACCGCAGTCCATTTTATGGCAGCTGACACATAATTTTTTAGCGGGTTGCACCAATAAGTGTTCTAATTTGCTCGTATGGGAATGGCACGTAGAACAAGAAACAGCATTCACCGCTGTCTCTATGTTATAGGTATGCCCCGAATAGACCCGATCGCTAAAGATTTCGTAACCAGCGGAGTGGCAGCTCAGACAAGATGTCTGCACCTCATACGGACCCTCAATCAGGTTCACAAGGGCGTGTGAGTGTCCCGCATGTTGCCACTCTTGATAGGCGGGTTCGGTCCCGTGACACTTGTCGCAACCTTCAGCAAACGGCGTTTTTGTATTAGATGCATCATTCTCTATAGGTGCCGCGTAGAGTGTCCCGATCTTATCGTAGCCACAGAGTGCAAAAAGGGCAATCGTTCCCATCAGTAGGGCTAACCCTAAAAATAAGAAAAACTGTTTCATGAATTTTTATTGTCCTCGTACAATTTCTTTTTTCAGTCACTGGACTATGTTGCTTACTGAATAGTCTCCGATAGTTAAATATAATACCTGATTTGGCGAAATATGTCAAAACTTTTTAAATGCACCCAACCTGCTAATTGTGCCTTTAATACTTCGCCAAACGCATGGAAAAGTGGGAGGGATTTTTATGTCTCAAGCCGAAAATGGAATAAATCTTTTCAATGGCAAAAACATGGACGGTTGGCTTGCACGAGGTGGCACGCTACAACATGAATGGGATGCTGCCAGCAGCGTTGCTCTTAACCCTGACGACGCAAAACTGCTCACAACGACAACCGGTGAAGGAATCTTCTACAACGGGGCAACAGGACGAACCGCCGACATCTACACCGAAGCAGAATACGGTGATTGTGAACTCCACGTGGAGTTTATGGTACCACAAGGCTCTAACTCCAGCGTTTATCTCATGGGTAGATATGAAATCCAAATACTGGACAGTTGGGGTGAGACAGAACTTCGCTATGGCACCTGTGGCGGCGTATATTGTCGCTGGATCGACAATCAGCCAGTAGACGGCGTACCGCCACGTGTGAACGCAAGCAAACCCCCAGGCGAATGGCAAACGTACGACATCACCTTCCGCGCACCCAAATTTGATGCCGATGGTAATAAGATTGCCAATGCTACTTTTGTCAAGGTCGTGTGGAATGGACAGATCGTCCATGAAGACGTTGAAGTGGTGGGCTGCACACGCGGGGCGATGTCAGAAGATGAAGCTGCCACCGGTCCATTGCTGTTGCAGGGTGACCACGGACCTGTTGCCTATCGCAACGTTGTGCTCAAACCCGCCTAAAACTATTGGGTGTAAATCACAAACTACCTTGCTTACAGACTACCAGCTTCCGGTAGGAGCGAGCTGTGCTCGCGATTGTTATACTTGACTCCAACAGTAGTGTAGAAGGAAAATTTTAAAAAATATTGCTTGGGTGTTTCTTCAGGTATACGGAAAGCAACGTTATTAATCATTTATCCTAACCGAACCGCAAGGAAAATTAAAAAAATGCAAAAATTCAAACTTGGTGTCATCGGCGCAGGCGGTATCGTCTGCCGGATGCATCTTCCGGATCTCGCACAAGGCACTGATTTTGAAATTAGTGTCATCGGCGGTAGACGCGAACACCGTCTCAAACATCAATGCCAAGAGTTCGACATACCCCGCTGGACACAGGATTACGACGCGATCATCGCTGATGGGACGCTTGATGCAATACTTGTCGGCACGCCACATCCTTTGCACGTTTCCTGGGGTGTCAAAGCGTTGGAGGCAGGCAAGCATGTGCTCATGCAGAAACCGCTCTGCGGCGAGATGGATGAAGCAAATCAATTTGTCGAAGCCGCCGAAGCCAGCGGTAAAACGGTGATGTGCCTCCCGCATTTCAACGCCGCTATCTATAAAATTCGCCAATTAATCGCCGAGAACGCAATCGGGCGCGTATCCGGGGCGAGAATGCGAAGTAGCCACGGTGGACCTGAGATCTATTACGCAGAAATCCGCGACATCTTCGGGGAAACAAGCGACGATCTATGGTTTTTCGACGCGAAACAGGCAAGCGTCGGCGCACTTTTTGACATGGGCGTTTACGCTGTTTCCAGTCTTGTCGCGATGCTCGGTACCTTCAAACGGGTGACCGGCTTCGTTTCTACGTTCGACAAACCGACCGAATTAGAGGATGTCGCGACACTCGTGCTCGAAATGCAATCAGGCGGAATTGTTACTGCCGAGACGAGCTGGTGCGATCCAGCACGCACGGGTGAGGGGAGTGTGCACGGCACGGCAGGAAAATTCACAATGCCAGGTAAAGATGGCGCAGCACTTAGTCAATTGACCCCCACCTCTTATACGCGTGAACATGCACCCGTTGATGTCAAAGCGATTGATTGTTCAGACGCTGCACCGAGCGGGATGCACGCACATTTCGCCGAACATATCCGTGAAGGGACACAGCCGCCACTCTCAAATGTTTACACCGCGCGGCACGTCACTGAAATTCTGCTTGCCGGACTTGAATCTTCCGCAACGGGTAAAGCAATCGAACTGACGACAGAAGCAGAAAATTGTGGAAATTGTTCGTCCCCGGACTGTTGTTGATACAAGAACTGAACTAACGACAAAAGAGGAAAAATAATTAGGAAGGGAACAGAGGTGTGTTCATGTAGGCGCGGAAAGCGCGCCTACATGAAAATTTCTAAAGGTTTAATCTAAATTGGCG
Organism: Candidatus Poribacteria bacterium; assembly: GCA_965200345.1. GTDB lineage: Bacteria > Poribacteria > WGA-4E > WGA-4E > WGA-3G > WGA-3G. The sequence continues at coordinate 5,421,246 of OZ241378.1, read as the reverse complement.
TGAAGTTCATACCAGTCATCAAGGTTATTGAGATTAACAGCGTCTAAGATAGAGCCGTCGTCGTTAATACCGCTTGCACCAAGAATGCTGCCGCGGGTATCATCGTCGTGATTGTAGCCCGTAATCGCGGCGTTCAGTTCATCGACTGCCCCTTGGTCAAGGCTTCCGCCACTCTGTTCTAAGACCCACGCTTCAAACTGTGGATAAGTGGGTAAATTGTCGCTAATGTATGCCAGTGTAGCATCCTTATCCAGTCCGAGTCCATCTAACACCATCTGATCGAAGCCCGCGCCGCATGCCGGATAATCTTCATGGAGGACACCTTTGGCATCCATTAGCACTTTCGACCAGAACCGTGGCAGATGCAACACGCCGAGCGGTCCCTTAACCCCGGAACTAATTGTCGGAATCATCTGTGTTTTCTTTCTTCCGAACATTCTGTTTCTCCTCCCTTACTTTGAACGTTGAGTAATAGGTCGGTACCATCGACATAACAGGTGTCGTTGCCTGTTATGCGAAATTCTACGCTATTATAGCAGCGCATAGAAAAAAAACAAGTAAAATTTAAAGGTAGTTAAAAATCATTTAACAGCGTCAGGTTTAACCACTTTAAACTTGCGTTCACCCGCCCGAATATAGCCAAGTCGTTTTCTGGCGAGCCGTTCCTTTGTTAACTCGTCATTCTTCAACATCTCAACACGTTGCTTTAGCCGATCGCGCTTAGCCTCCAATCCCCGTATCTCGGAGCGATAGGCTTCCTCAGCGAACTGTGCTTGTTGCCAGTCGTTATAACCATTCATAAATTGTCTGACGCTGACCACAAGCAAAGCAAGGGCAATCAGAAATAGGATAGGACGAAAAATGCGCATAAAGTGTCCTCTGAAAAGCGTAATTTGGGACAACACAGCGGCTGTCGCTATACGGATGCAAGCATTTAACGGAGATCCGCCAAATTATAGAAGACTTTCTCCCCAGCAAAGATAGCACTATCTCCAAGTTCTTCTTCAATGCGAAGGAGTTGGTTATATTTACAGACCCGATCAGTACGAGAAAGCGACCCTGTTTTTATTTGGCCTGAGTTCGTTGCAACAACGAGATCCGAAATAGTCGTATCCTCGGTTTCACCCGATCGGTGTGAAACAACAGCCGTGTAGTTGAAACGTCGTGCGAGTTCAATGGCATCAAGCGTCTCTGTCAACGTACCGATTTGATTGACTTTAATCAGGATAGAATTGCCGATCTGTCCTTCGATGCCTCGCGCCAAACGAGTCGTATTGGTAACAAACAGGTCATCACCGACAAGTTGAACCCTATCGCCGATCGCCTCGGTCAAATGTTTCCAACCTTCCCAATCATTTTCATCCATACCATCTTCAATAGAGATGATCGGGTATTTCTCACAAAGTCCCGTGTAAAAGGTAACCATCTCTTCAGGCGATTTAGTCGGCTGCGCCTCCGCTTTTAATTCATAAGTACCAGCATCTCGATTGTAAAATTCACTTGAGGCAGCATCCAATGCTAAAAGCACATCGTCACCGGGCACATAACCCGCACGTTCAACGGCTTCAATGATCACCGCGATGGCTTCCTCATTAGATCCTAAATCCGGCGCGAACCCACCTTCGTCGCCGACAGCAGTGTTGCAGTTCCGTGCCTGTAAGACCGCTTTGAGACGGTGAAAGATTTCGGCTCCCATACGGAGTGCCTCAGCGAAACTCCCTGCCCCCGCTGGCATCACCATAAACTCTTGGATGTCAACGTTGTTATCAGCGTGAGAACCACCATTCAGGATATTCATCATCGGCAACGGAAGCTCTTTCGCATTTGACCCGCCAATGTAGCGATAGAGCGGGAGTGCCGCTTCATCTGCCGCCGCTTTCGCAACAGCCAAAGAAACACCTAAAATCGCGTTCGCGCCGAGACGACTTTTGTTTTCTGTACCATCAAGTTCACACATAGCGGTGTCAATCTCGTTCTGAGCAAAGACATCTTCACCCGCAAGGGCAGCAGCGATCACAGTGTTGACGTTTTCAACGGCTTTCTGAACGCCTTTTCCCAAATAACGGTTGGCATCCTTATCGCGCAGCTCAACCGCTTCGTGCTCACCTGTGGATGCACCAGAGGGGACAGCAGCGCGTCCAAAGGCACCTGATGCTAAATTAACGTCAACCTCAACCGTTGGGTTACCACGCGAGTCTAATATCTCGCGTGCATGGATATGGATAATTTCTGACAAAGCATTTCTCCTTATGAAGGTAAAATTGGTTTCTGCGTCTAAATTTCACTGCGTCTAACACAGTCAAGCCGCTCTTAACTCTCACTGCGAGGCAAACTGATAACCGACACACTATTCTTCAATAACAGCATCCGCAAGTAGGTACGCGGAAGCTAAAAAGACTAAACTACACCCGATGAGCAAATTCAGCCAAAACCGTTCATTCAACCCACCGGTCACCAAAAGCGAAACGGTACATTTCGCACCGCCCATAATGATTGGAATAACAAGGGGGAGTAGAATAACAGAGAGTAGGCTTTCGCCGCCGTTTGTACTTGTGGACATGCCCGCTAACAGCACACCAACGGCGCAAAACCCAAGCGTACCGATACTTAGCACGCCGAGCAGCTTCAGTAATATGCCCATCGTCACCACATCAAGCAAATCTAAGAATTGAAGCGCGATGGGGGTAATAACAATTTCCAATAGAAATAGAAAAACGACGTTGCTGATAACTTTGGAAAGGTACAGGTTACTCGCATCAACACCCGTAAGCCGAATGCCGTGCAAAGCACCGTGAGAACGTTCCACTGCAAATGAACGATTCAAGGTAATAATTCCCGCAAAAACAAACGCTGTCCAGAGAACACTTGCGGCTAATTTGCCACGTTCTACCTTTTCAGGGAAAATCGGACCAAACGCAAAAGCAAAAATGAGAACAACTAACACACTGAAAACGAAAATCAATACCAGCGTCTCTTTTGAACGGAATTGAAGTCCAAGGTCCTTGCGAATCAACGCACCAATCTGACGGAGTGTTTTTTTTATCATGGCGGTTTTCGCTCCGTTTCGTCCTGCTTCGCAGTGAGAACCGAAACGGGTTTTCGAGGAATTTGTGCCGGTTATTTCCTCAATAGTTCAGACAGAAAGACTTGATTGCATTTTCTTTTCATACATAAGCAATAACGCCTCTGCCGTAATTTCCTCTTTCTGTGCAACCTCTTCCAGTCCCCCATTTATCATAAAGAAAAATCGTGTACCCACGAGATACCCCAACTCTGTATTATGTGTCGTGATCACGATACCTTTGCCGTTTTGCTTTTCCTGAGCAATACGCGCTAAAACAAACTGCTTGGCAGAAGCATCTAATCCAGAGAAAGGCTCGTCGAGTAATAGCACTGAAGGATGATGCAGGAGCGCTCTGGCAATCATAAAACGCTGCGTCATACCGCGTGAGAAGATATGCAGGGGTTCGTGGGCAAAGCGTTGCAAACCGACTTCGGTAAGCAGCGTCATACAGCGGTGTTCTAACTGCTTAACGCCGGACATCTTTCCAAAAAACTTGAGGTTCTCATAGGGGCTGAATGTCGGGTAAGCGAGCATCTCATGGATAACAACACCCAGCATGCTCCGCACATCTGAGTATCCCGCAATTGCGTCCGTGCCTTCAATCTCAAGTTTCCCAGAGGTTGGTTTCAGGAGGGTTGCGAGAATTTTGATGAACGTCGTTTTACCGGCACCGTTGGGTCCGAAAATCGTAACCACCTCTCCAGGGTTAACCGAAAGCGTGGCGTTTTTGACAATCGAGCGATGTCCGAAGTCCTTGGTGAGTTCGGAAGCACGAAGACGCATAATGTGTGAATGCCCCCATAGTAGGCAATAAAAAAAGGCAGTGGGCGGGATACAACCCGCCCCGACAGCCAATATCACAAATCAAACGGATAGACGAGCCCAATGACCCATCGCTCCCGTTCATCTTTACATCATTTTCTCGATAATCGCATCACCTTGTTCTTTGCTGATGCCGAGCGGTTGATGTGCTATAGGACCGTTTTCCAAAACAGGTTCCATCTCATTCAGTGATTGACGGCTCGTATCGTGGTAAAACAATCCAAGCTGCGTTTCATGACCGGTCTTGACGGCTTGGTCAAGTGCAGCCGCCCTGTCACTTGTGTCATGACCTTCAAGGTATTGGACCCGCTCCTTCCAGTAATCGAAAATTACCCGCGCCCCTCCCTTCCAGGTCACACAAGGGCTGATCACATCAATGAAGGCAAACCCTTTGTGTTGCATCCCGTTATACATCAATTCCGCGAGTTTTGTTCCGTCAGAACTATATGCTCTTGCGACATAAGTCGCACCGGCGACAATTGCCATCGCAACCGGATTCAGAGGTGTCTCTAAATTACCGAACGGCGTGCTTTTCGTCTGTTCTCCTACTATAGTCGTCGGTGAGGCTTGTCCGACTGTCAACCCGTACGTCTCGTTATTCATGACAATGTAGAGGAGATCAATATTTTTTCGCATCGTATGAATAAAATGATTTCCACCGATGCCGTAACCATCACCGTCGCCACCCGTGACGACAACATTCAACTCGTGATTGGCAAATTTAGCACCCGTTGCAACCGCTAAAGCCCGACCGTGTAGCGTATGCATCCCATACGTTTTGACATAACCAGGAAGGTTAGAGGAACACCCAATCCCACTTACTGTCAGGTGATCATGATTGCCACGACCGAGTTTTGCATAAGCACCTTGTAGCGCGTTCAGCACACCGAAATCACCACAGCCAGCACACCAATCTGGGCTAACATCGCCTCTGAAATCTCGCGCCGTCGGCGCGCCTTGAACAGGTCTTTCTCTTCTCGCTCTTCTCGCGCTTCTTGCCATCTGATTCATCCTCCTTTGTTACACAACAATCTCTTGATAGGGGACATAAAGATCCGTTTTACTGTTTAGAAGTTCGCGCGCGCCATCAACCAGGTGGTGCGGCATAAACGGTTCACCGTCGTATTTGCGGATATGACTGTCCGCCTTAAAGCCGGTTTCACCCCGTAAGAAACGGGCGAATTGACCCGTGTAGTTGCACTCAACGATAATCGAATACGCAGATTTCGCAAGCACTTCGTTGATCGCGTCTTCGTCCATCGGATAGAGCCACTTGAAGTGGATATGGTTGGCGGCAATGCCCGCTTCGGTCAACATTTCTGCCGCTTCACTAATCACACCATGCGTGGATCCCCACCCAATCAAGGTGACTTCCGCATCTTCAGGGCCCTCCAGCGTCGGAGGTGGCAGAAGTTCAACGATGCCTTCCATCTTGCGTTGCCGTTTCTCCATAATATCACGACGTTTGTGCGGATTCGTGAACTCATCACTAATCAGACCACCATCTTCATCATGATCGTCGGTAGCAACAACGTGCATGTGACCAGGCGTGCCAGGGATAGCACGGGGCGAAATCCCGCTGTCTGTGATTTGGTAACGCAGATATTCACCATCTGTCTGCCCTTGTCCGGTGATTAATTCCCCACGGTCGATTTCCGGCTGCCAGTTGATAGAATCCGGCGCGAATGTCGTGTGACCTTCCGCCAGCGACAAATCCGTCAGGACCATACCGGGGCACTGAAACTTGTCAACGAGGTTAAAGATTTCAGGTATCGTATTAAATCCGTCCATAATACTGGTAGGTGAAACAACAATTTTCGGAAAATCACCTTGGCTCGCCCCGAGAACTTGCCATAAATCGCCCTGCTCGGTTTTGGTTGGTAAACCTGTGGAGGGACCGCCGCGTTGAACATTAACAACAACAATCGGAATTTCCATCATACCTGCACTGCCAATCGCTTCCGACATGAGTGCGAAACCGCCACCCGACGTCGCACACATTGCGCGGGCACCGGTGTGTGCAGCACCGATAACCATATTGACAACGCTGATTTCATCTTCACATTGACGGACGATAATACCGAGATCGCGAGCGTTCGGGGCCATCCAGTGGAGAATACCTGTTGACGGACTCATCGGATAGGCAGCGTAAAATTTGACACCCGCGGATGCACCCCCCATTGCCATCAGGGTATTACCACTACCGAACGCCAATGGCGGATCCTGTTTCTCAAATTGGACATCAAACGGTGTAAAGTGTTCAGCGGCGTAATTGTAACTCGCCCGAGCAGCGGCAACATTCGCATCCACTACGGCTTGACCCTTGCGTTTGAGGAACGCGCGGATAATGATATCCTCAAGCATGCTTAAATCCACACCGACTAACTGCAAAGCGACACTGGATGCACAAACATTCAGCATTCTCTTATTTCTATCAGGATCGTTCGTCAATTCTTTATAGGAAATAGGGCACAACTGGATGTCATCACGTTCCGGTGCCTGTTTGACATCATCGCTGTTATAGATAAGTGCACCACCGGGTGAGACGTGCGGCAAATGCTTCTCTAAACTGCCCCGGTCTAAGGCAATAATCAGGTCAAGCTTGTCGCCATGGTTGGTGATCGGTTCAGAACTGACTCGGATAGTCAGGAAGGAGTGACCGCCACGGATGAGGGATTGATAGGCGGTGTAAGTAAAAACGTTCAGCCCATACCGGGCAAAGATTTGGCTGATGCTTTTGCCAGCAGTTTCGATACCTTGCCCGGGTGCCCCTCCTACGGCGATCGCAAAGTCGTATTTTGCCATCTTGGCTCCCTTCTAATAATTTTTCGTATTCCATTCTGATACCGCAAATACGCCACAGTTTGGGCCAATAAACGTAGCGACATCAGATGGATGGACAAATAAGCAAATTGATTCGTTTGTTAGTTACATTGCGATATTTGCACCTTATTATTTAATATTCATGAACACATATAACATTCTACTTTTTTAAATTATACTACATTTTGTTCATTTTTTCAAGTTTTTTAACTCTCAACGGAATGCACTATATAGCAAATTTTACAAACCTGCACCTCCGATCATCGTGTGTCTATTTAGATTGTCGAAAGCGGTCCTTTAGAAAATTCTCCAACCATTGACGAACATCAGGGTACAGGTCTATAGCGCGCTTTGGAAAACTCTTTTGTTGTCCTCTATTACGCTTGGCTGAACGCTTCGAGTGCCTGTTTCGCTTCCGGGGTTCCAATTTTTTCTAAGGCAAAAGCCGCATGATTTTGGACCTCTTCGGATTCATCAGCAAGTGCCTTGATAAGCGCAGGCACCGCATCCGCTGCCGCACCCTCCAGTTTAGCAAACGTGTACGCAGCATAAGACCGAACATCATCCGACGGATCGCTCAACGCCTCAATAAGCGCAGGCATCGCACTAATTGCCGAAATCCCCATTAGATTGAGCGCACGAGCTGCATATTCGCGGAACTCTTCATTGAGTTCGTCAGATAACGCTTCAACCAAAACCGGTACTGCTGCCTCACCGATACCGCTCAACGTATTACCGAGAGCAAGTGCGTGGTACCTCTCAGCGATCGCCATCTCATCAATAAGCGCAGGTATGGCCGGTTCACCAATCGCAGCCAAGATATCAGTGGCTTGTTCAACCACATCCCCAAGATTATCAGCGAGTGCCTCAACGAGTTGTGGAATCGCAGGCTCACCTATAGCAATTAACTCTTCCTTTGCAGCCTCACGGATATCGTCATCCAACTCTGCCAAATCATAGATTAAATCGGCTACAATGTGTTCCGTCTCCATTTACTCGCCTTTCTTAACATACGCCAACATCGTGATAAGACGGTCCGTCTGTTCGGGTCGTAAGTACTTGTAAAACCATTCCGAGAACTCGCGCTCGGCTCTGGTGAGCTCCGCCGTCAGTGCCGGGACAGTAGACTCTCCGATTTCTGCCAAAATCTCCGAAGCGTTATTCGCCATCTGTTCCATGTAAACCGGAATAGCAGATTCTTCGATATGGGTGTAGAACTCAGCACCATACCCGGATATATGCCAGCACTCTTGGGTAAGAACATCGATGAGCTGCGGAATAGCCGGTTTACCTATGGCAATCAATTCTGCCTTCGCGGTGTCCCGAACGTTTTCGTCTAAATGACCCAACATGATTATCAAATCAGCGATGTGGTGTTTGCTATGCATTGTTTCCCCTTTTTTGTTGTTCTAAGAGTGTGGTGAGGCGTTCTGTTTGCTCTCGGCGCAAGCGTTTATAGACGCGCTCCGAGATCTCTTGCCTCTTGTACTTATCATCAAGATGCGTTATAAATTCAAGCCTTGCAACGCGCACATGTTCGCGATCGTCAGGGCTTAGTTTAAGAAGCCAACCTGCATCCGGAGGTGCTGACGCATCATCCGTATCAGGTTCCGTCGTATTGCTAACTGCACGGAGTTTGAAAAGTGCTGCCACGAAAAATCCACCGGCTAATGCCGCAGCGACAGCGATAAAAATCAACTGTCCGAGATTGGATGTCTGCTCCGGTAAAGCACCGCGAGCAACACCCATATTTATATTAAGTGCTAAGTCAATCTTTTTATCCGCCGCGAACGTCTGATCCTCATCGCTCTCATATATTAGATATACGCTACCATGGATTTGTTCGCGTCTCGGTGTCCCGAAAAATTTGGCACGCGGCACCAAACCAATACCTTCTGGAATAAAGACGTAAAATCTCATCGTGTTAAAATTCAAGCGACGGGATAGGTCCAATCCGGCTTTTCCAACGTGAGAAATATAGTTGTAGCCTAAGTGCGATTCTCCAGGCGGTAATGGGGTTTTGAGAATAACCTGATTGGTGGCAGCGTCTATCGTGAGTTCCACTGGCGGATGTGGTTCAAACCTTTCAGTGTCTTGCGGGAGTGTTAAATGTATCCCAACTTTTTGCGTACCGTGTGTCGTTCTAAAAGGTAAGTCACTTAGGTTTTCAATCCCAATTGCCTCAGCGACTGTGACAGCCCCATCCGGCGGATGATCCGCAGGTGGAGGTCCGATGATAAAAGTATGCGACTTGACAAGGATTTGCGTATTATCATCCGCAAACGCCCCAATCCCAAAGTTAATCTTGATATTCGGAACCCAAGTTGACAGAACCAAATCCTTCTCGGTGTAGTCAGTATCTTCATGAACAGTTGAAACCGTGTAGTGGATATTCGGATCAAGCGGTAACTCCGCAAAGCGGTAGTTCCCGTTTTCATCTGTGGTTGTCTCCTTGGTCTCAACGGTATCGGCTTTATGAATCGTGAGGATCATAGGATGTGCAACAAGCGGTTTCTCGAATTTTCTGTCAATAACTGTGCCTTGGATGTCGCCGAGTTCGCCCGTTTGGGCATATAGCGCAGAGAGCGAAGAGAAAAAAATTAGGGCAATCGCTAACAGACGACTCATACACAGGACGGTGATAGAGCCAAATTGCGAGTTGCCCGTCTTGGTAGGTGCGGCTTTCAACCGCATATCAGATGCGTTCTTGTACATGTTATGTTCCGCGTTGTTGTTGCTGTTTAAATCGTTCAATCTCTGCTTCTACATCCGACAAAGATTCATTTTCGAGTTGCGTGATGACGCGTGCAGTCTCTTCTAAAAGCTCCTCGCGTAGCTCCTGATAATCGGCTTTTGAGAGTTTCCCCGTTTCATAATCTTCATCAAGATCCGCCAACGCTGCGTAGCTGCTTTCACGCTCCTGAAAGAGGGTCCGCCGCCGTTCTTCAATAGCCTCTTCGGACGTTACAGCATGTTGTCCACCCGTTTTTGAGAAAATCGGAAATCCCAGATAAGCAAGAAGCAGGATTCCAAAGATTACCATCCATAAAAGCAGAAGAAAAGACATAAAAAGACTCTCCGAAGAACACGCGTGAAATCTATTGTGTACCCAAAATTTGCCGGGTTTAACTCTCCCGTTTGTACCTTTCAAGTTCAGCTTCAACTTGCTGGACGGTCTCATCAGAAACTCGATGTCCCGCTTCTCCAATACCGCCTTCTGACACAGCCTGCTGCATTGATCTTGTTGACCTTCGGAGCACAACGAAGACAACCCCGCCAATGAGAGCAAGTATGATAACTGGCATAGCGTACGCAAGTAGGTTAATACCTTCTACAGGCATGACTGCATAATATTGCGGTCCGTATGTGTCAAGATAATCGGTGCGAATCTGCTCAACGGTCTCGCCAGCGAGCAACCGATCGCGAAAATTGCCCTCAATCTTCATTGCCGTGCCGCACGTACACACTTCAATTGTCTCTCTCGTACACCCACAGTAACAGTAAACCGTAGTTAGCAACTCATCTAAATCGGACGCAACCGTGGCATCCGTCACACCCCCCGGTTCCGCGGACTGAGACGCTTCGGTCTGCGCGTACCCGTTGACAATAAAACTACATACGGTGAAAAACACGACAATCAAAATAAAATTAAAAATTAAAAATTCATTCGCCGTTGTCGGGTGCTCAAATTTTCCAGTTTTCATTATCTTGCACCTCGCTTATCACGAGTCTCTACTGCGTTCAGATTTCTCGGCTATCGCAACAATTCCACCCAACACCATCACAGCAACACCAATCCAGACGATACCAATCAGAGGGTTGTAATACGCCTGAACGTTCACAACACCTCCTGTCTTGATATTTCGTGGAATGTTGGCAAGCGCAACATAGAGGTCATTCATACCGACGTGATGGATCGCTGATTCCTTGGTAGGTTCCTCATCCGGCTTCGCCCTGTAGTAGGCGTGAAGCGCGGGTTCCATTGTTCCTATTCGTTTGCCGTTCTTTGCAACATCAAAAATAACACCGCTCCGAAGATAGTTCGCGTATTCTTTCTCAAACGCGTCTACCATTGTCAGTCTATACTTGCCTACTTCCATTGACTCACCGAGTGTCATGCTTTTAGATTCAAGCAAAAAATAACCTTTCGATCCCATAATGCCGATATAGAGGATAACAATGCCGATATGGATGATGTAACCGCCGTATCGCCTCTTGTTACGCTGGATAAGGAGATTCAAGCCGTTGATGAAGGAGGTTTCTTGTCGTTTCGCACGGAGTTTCGCACCCCGATAAAATTCTGCAAAGATTGCGGCAACCACAAAAACGGCTGCAAAACTACAGAGCACTGAGTACAGGGGAAACGCATATCCTATGAGTGCAAGGAATCCCCAAGTCAGAGCACCCCCAATTAAACCGATAACAAGCGGCAATAAAAACATGCGTCGGAAGTTGTTCGTAGTAATTTTCTTCCACGAGATGATTGGACCAGCACCCGTCAAGAACAGAAGCAGCAACCCCGGAATAATCACAACTTTATTGAAAAACGCTTCAGGAACAGAAGATTTTTCACCATTAATCGCTTCGGAGATGATCGGCCACAACGTACCCCAGAGGATAATTAGGGTTAACCCGACAAGGAGCCAGTTATTCAGAAGAAAGGCACTTTCACGGGAGAGAAGGGACTCTAAACGATTCGCACTCTTAAGCCGGTTCCAACGATAGATGATAAGTCCGATGACACCGGCTGTTGAAGCTAAAATGAAACTCAGGAAATACCCACCAATACCCGATCCACCGAAAGCATGCACCGATGTGATAATTCCGCTACGCGTAATGAAAGTCCCCAAGAGTGTAAATTGGAAGGCAAGAGTAATCAGGAGGATATTCCAAAGTTTGAGCATATTCCGCTTCTCTTGGATCATCACAGAGTGTAGATACGCGGTGCCGAGGAGCCACGGCATAAAAGAGGCGTTTTCGACGGGATCCCATGCCCAATAACCGCCCCAACCGAGTTCTTGATACGCCCAATTGCCACCAAGCGTGATACCGATGGTCAGTATGATCCATGAAAATAGCATCCATCTGCGCGAACGGAGTATCCAACCGCTGCCGATTCTACCAGAGGCAAGCGCGCCAACTGCAAACGCAAACGGGATCGTCAGGCTAATCCAACCGATATATAACGTCGGTGGATGGATCGCCATAAGTGGCGTCTGGAGAAGCGTGTTCATGCCTTGACCATCGGCAGCGACTTGCCCATTGGGGAACCGAGCGAGTGGATTGTAAATGCCGTCTATTAAACCTGTGACAAGGATGGTGAAAAATAGCTGAACAAGGGCGATCGGAATCAGGGAGTAGTCTGCTAAGGTATCCTGCGTCTGTTTGTTACGTTGATAGTTCTGATAGACAACGATAGCACCACCGACTGTCAGCAGCCAGAGCCAGAACAAGAGCGAACCAGACATGGCACCCCAGAGCGCCGTGATTTTATAAAGGAACGGTTGTGCCGCGCTTGAGACCTCATCGACATATCTCATTGAGAAGTCATCGCTCACAAAACCGTAGATTAATGCGCCAGTCGCAATACTGATAAGGATGAAGGTGGCAACAACGGCGTTTCTGCCGCTCTGGATAGCACGGGCATTTCGTATCCATAGCCCGAAACTCAGGAAACCGATTGCCCACAAACATGAAAGCACAGAGAGGTATATAGCGGCTTGTCCGATTTCCGCAGTCATGCGTTTCTGTGCCTCCTCAAAAAGGTATTATTGAACATACTGCAAGTACTATGTATTCCTTAATCTGAAGCATACGAAGTTTCATCTGTAGGCACGGCACTTTCTGCACCTTCATATTTTGAGGCACATTTCGTCATAAGTTTCGTCGCAACAACGAGGTTCTGTGCTGCATGGTATCTACCTTCAACGAAAACACTGCCGCCATCCTTAAAGTTATCCGGTTTAAGCCGATCCTCGTAAATCACGTTGACTGTCGCTTCAGTCTCGCGGTCCCGGACAGCAAAGGTGAGTTTAAAATTGACAGCATCCCATTGGGAACTTCCGTCTGCGATGAGACCATCAACTTGGACCAGTTGAGCGTCTGCGCTGCTCGCATCTGCCACAAGCAAAGCTGGCGTAAAATGTCGCATACTTGTGCTTCTCGTCATGGTTACCACCAAAAACGCCATACCTCCCAGCAAAATAGCACTCGCAGCCACGATTTTTAGTCTGCTCTGTTTTTTCACCTTTATAGCCTCCATTTTTCAACTGTACCGACAGGATGAATTCTTGTAATTAAAATAATACTTGATTTTACATGCAAAATCAAGTTAAAATAGAATTAAATCAGAAAATCGTGTGAAATCCTACGTAGCAATACGCTTTGTAAAATCTGCAAGTGGATTACAAACGAAAGGGAAGAATTGTGAAAATTTTTCGATTTTCACAAAGGTCTGTGCGAAAAATATGAAACTAAATTGGCAGCACCATCCATGGGCAGGCGTATTTCCGGCAACGCTCTGCCCTTTTCATGAAGATGAATCCATCGACGAAGCCGGATTGCATCAGTACATGCAAGAACTCGCAAGTGTTCCCGGGATAAAAGGGGTCGTCTGTAATGGACACACCGGCGAGATCATGTCGCTCCGCCTGCATGAAAGACAGCAAGTTACGCGGATTACCGCTGCAGCTGTCGGTGATCGGGTTAAAGTCGTCTCAGGCGTTAGTGCCGAAGGGAGTTTGCCAGCGATTGATGATGCACTCGCAGCGAAGGAAGCTGGCGCGGATGCTATCCTTTTAATGCCCGCACATCACTGGTTACGTTTCGGTAGGACACCTGAAACCGCAGTCGGTTACTTCCAAGATGTCGCCGAAGGCGCGGATATACCGATTATTGTTCACCAATACCCTGCGTGGACTAAGGCAGGATACAGCCTTGATGAGATGCTGGAGATGGTGAAAATCCCACAAGTTATCTGCATCAAAATGGGGACCCGCGACATGGCGCGCTGGCGATGGGACTATGAACAACTCAGAGCGGCTGCACCGGATGTTCCTATCCTAACTTGTCATGACGAGTACTTGCTCGCTTCGCTGCTTGAAGGAAGCGACGGCGCACTCATCGGATTTGCTGGCTTTGTACCAGAACTTATGGTGGATGTTGTCCACGCCGCGCTAAATGACGATCTCATCGGCGCACGCAAAGCACGCAGTCAAGTGGATTCATTGGCACGGATCGTTTACAATTTCGGTGAACCGAGCAGTGACGCACATCAGCGGATGAAGTGCGCACGCTGGTTGATGGGCAAATTCCCATCAATGACGATGCGCCGCCCGCTCCGCCAATTGTCCACAGCCGAAGTAGATAAAATTCGAGCAAGCCTTGAAGCAACTGGTTATCAGTGCGTTCACTAAATCTTCGGTGTAGCTTGCAAACCGAAAACTTGCTGTTAAAAGTTTGAATGCATTCACCATTCAGTACGAATTAGAACTTACGCAGCCGCTTTGTAAGTCCTCTGATAAGGGGATTTAGGGGCTAAAAATCGAAAATCTCGCGCCGTGTGCTAAATTTGCGTAAGTCCTGCGAATATTATATGATAGAGTTGGAGGGTCGGAATGTCAGGTCTAAAATACGCTCTGATCGGACACGGCAGACGTGGTGCCGCACATCTATCAACAGCAGCGGCATTAAAGGATACTTTTGACATCGTTGCTGTATGCGACGCACACATGGAATCAGCTGAAGTGGGGGCCGCGAAAGTTGGCACTAAAGCCTATACAGATGTCAGGAAAATGGTTGATGAAACCTCGCCAGATGTCTGTGATGTTGTTGTGCCAGCACCGCTACATCATATCGTCTCCTGTTACCTCTCTCGATGTGGTATTCCACACAACGTGGAGACTGGACTCGCACCGACACTCGGTTTGATGGACATGATGATCGCCGACGCTGCCGAAAATGGCGTGAAACTCCAGACATCAGAGAACTTTCCGTTTGTCCCTGTAGAACAATTTGTCTGTAAACTCATTAAGGAAGGTGTCATCGGAAACGTCCACAAGTGCCATCGACTCTTTTCTACAACCGGCTACCATGGACTCGCCGCAATACGGTGTCGTATGGATGCCAACCCGAAAGCAGTCAGCAGTATCGGACATACGATGCCTGTCACCCCTTACGTCGACCGGGCAAAACGAGATTTTAATCGCGAAAACCTTGAGTTTTACGCCATAGATTTCGATAACGGTGGACTCGGCATCGCCATGGTAGGGAACAAGAACGGGTGTCTCGGACGGAATAAACTCGTCGGTTTCGAGACATGTGGTGAGCGCGGGACGATCATCACCAACGGAAACCAAGGGGCTACTGGCGGCGAAACAGTCAATGTCTGCACAGATGAAGACCTGCTAAACGCCGGAAGAGCGCAAACATACGAATTTCAGAGAGAATATAAGGCAGACAAAACACTGCACCGTATCTTTGTAGAACTCCCCGTATCATTAGGGGGTACTGTTGAGTGGGTAAATCCTTATCAGCATACGAGCATTTCAGAGACAGGTATCTCGTTGGCAACAATGCTTGACGGTATTGCCCGCGCAGTTCGAGAAGATACACAACCGATTTGGACAGGAGAGATGGGGAGAGCCGATCAGGAAATGGTGATTGCTGCACACCGATCTATCCAGACAAATCGACAACCTATCCAACTTCCACTTGAACCTGATCCTATTGAAGAGGACGCGTTTGATCGCAATTTTGAAACTCAGTTTGGTGTCCACCCGCGCGCGGACATCGAAAAGGCGTTACAGGTTAATTTCAAGGCGCGTTAGTTGAAGCGAAAATTGCTTATAGAGGAAAAAATGAAAGAAGTTAAAATCGGATTTATCGGATGCGGTGGTAACGCCAATGGACACATGAACCAACTATCGAGCATTGAAGGCGCAAGGATTGTCGCCGTGTGCGACGTTCAAGCTGAACGCGCGCAAAGTGCAGCCGAGAAGCATAATGCGGATCCCTACACCGCTCACCAAGACCTGCTTGAACGTGATGACTTGGAGGCAGTCTATCTCAGCCTCCCGGTTTTCGTTCATGGACAACCAGAACTCGACGTTATTGCGCGTGGCTTACCGTTCCTCGTTGAAAAGCCTGTTGCCATTAATATTGATATTGCACGTGAAATCGAAGCGGCGGTGAAAAAAGCCGGACTCATCACATGCGTAGGTTATCAACTTCGCTATCTCGGTTCGACGCGAATAACGCAGCAAATTCTAACGGATAAAACGATTAACATGGTGGTCGGCAAGTACTGGTGCGGAAGTGGCCTCGGTAGCCCAGATGGATGGCTACGACAAATGAACAAATCCGGCGGTCAGTTGGTCGAACAAGCAACACATACAATCGACATGATGCGCAATCTCGCCGGTGAAGTGGAATCGGTCTACGCGATGCAGGCAAACCGGGTGCTAAAAGAGATCGATTGCCCAGACAGTAATAGCGTTGCACTTCAATTCAGCAACGGTGCCATCGGGTCACTGACAGCCGCTTGGGCGTATGCACGCGACTGGTCAAATGCCAATGTCTTGGATATCCTATATGAACAAGAACTATTGAATTGGAATCCGTCAAGAGTCTCAGTACAGGAAGATGGCGAGTGGGTAGATAAAACAGAGTCGGGACCGACAATTGACGAAGTCTTTGTGAATGCAATCCGTAGCGGCGACGCGTCCCCGATTCTGAGTCCGTATAGCGATGCCGTCAAGACACTTGAAATATCGCTCGCCGCAAATCTCTCCGCGCAAGAGAATAGGTTGGTAGAAATATCTTCATTATAGTTGCAACCCCGAATTATGGAGGGATTTGCAACCCAAAACCAATAGCGATACTTATTGTTAGGAGGGGTTTGTAACCCCGAAACCACTTAATTGGTGATGTTTAAAGAAAATCACCTTTAACTGACTCCAAGGTAAAATCATGTCAAAAAAATATCGGGTCGCAATTGTCGGGTGTGGTGGTATATCTAACGCACACGGCAACGCGTGGCGAAATTTGCCGGAGATTGAAATTGTAGGCGCGTGCGATGAGAAGTTTGAATCGCTTGAGCGTTTTGCTACCGAATATAACGTTCAGAACACTTACAACGACCTCCGACAGATGTTGGAGAAACAAGAACCTGACGTTCTGGTAGTCGCCACGTGGCCCTCAAGCCATCTCAAAAATGTGCTTGAGGCAGTGCGGTGCAATGTCAAAGGTATTCTTGTTGAAAAGCCAATTGCCGTTAACACCACGCAGTTGGAGCAGATGATTCAAGTTACAGAAAACGCCAATATCTTACTGATGGAAGCGTTCATGTACCGGCATCACCCGTTGACGCTCGCCGTGAAACAGAAGATTGAGGAAGGCGCGATTGGGGAAGTACGCTACGCGCGCTCCACTTTTTCGACAGGACTCACGGATCGACAGAATTGGCGATTGAGAGGTGATCTCGGTGGCGGTGCTGTCATGGATTTAGGATGTTATTGTATTAACATCATCCGTTATCTCGTCGGACGAGAACCGCAGTCCATCTGGGCAACGGGCAAATTTGAACCAATTAACAACGTCTGGGAAACACTGATCGGAACCTTAGATTTTGGTGATGGTATTACCGGGCAATTGGATTGCAGTTTCGGTTGGACGTGGCGTGAATCTTATGAAGTCGCTGGCACAGAGGGTACGCTCTTTGTTCAGAGCGCATGGGGCAACTCGGAAGGCGAAGCACACTTCACCGTGAACGGTGAAACCTTCAGCGTTAGCGGCGTGAATCCTTACGCCGCTGAAATTTTGGATCTCTGTCAAGCAGTAGAAAACGGCATGCCGACCCGATTACCGATATCAGATGCCCTCGGAAATATGCGAACCATCGATGCATTGCACGAATCCGCAGGCACAGGTCAGTTCATCAAGATCCCTGTGTAAAAACTTCAGAATAGTTAGCAGCAATCGAGGGATTAATCATTAACCATCGGCGGCCAGCACTCGGTAAAAGAGTGTTGTATCTATCTTGGAGCCTTAAAAAGCCTGCGCGATTTTAAAAAGAATGGGCGGAATTAACACGAAACCTGCGCGGAACATTGTCCCGCAAGCCTCTATAGGCTTGCGCCAGGAGCGCAGCCCAGGAGGCCATAAATTAAAAAATGTTTGAACAAATAATGAAGTACCCCATTGACGTTTTTCGAGAGGGAGATTTCTCGTTTGGGGTACCGCTACCAGGGCTTCTAATTGCCGTTCTACTTATCGCGCTTGTTGCCGCTACTATCTGGGCATATCGGAGTACACAAGGACGTATCAGACGCGGGTTTCGCGGGTTTCTTATCTTTCTTCGCGCCATCGTGCTCTGTCTAATCGCCTTTTGTCTACTCAAACCGTTCCTAACAATTTACCAGTCAAACCCTGATGATTCCTACCTATTGGTAATGGTTGATCGTTCCAAGAGTATGCAGATTACCGACGCTACCGATTCAGCACCACGCTTGCACCGGGTCAACGATCTGCTCTTTGCCGAGAATGAAGGACTCCTTGAAAAACTGAATGCCAAATTCAAAGTCCGCCTTTTTGCATTTGACACTACAGCAAAACGTATTCCTGACGAGGCATTGACGCGCGCGGAGGGCGAAAGCACAGACATCCCTCAGGCATTAAACGAAGCACTTGACGACCTACAAGGAATCCCCCTCTCTGGTGCCGTCCTTTTAACCGATGGCGTAGATAGAAGCGGCACCGACATCACCAAGTTTGCGATGCAAATTCGAGAGCGAAAACTGCCTATCCACACTATCGGTGTCGGGGCAGAAGAAGGCAATCCAGACCTTGAGATCGTCAAATTGGATGTGCCCCGCACTGCAGAAGAAGATTTTCCCGTCGAAATATGGGCTACTGTAAAACGGAAGGGATTTAGCGGCAAAAAGGTTAATCTCCAATTGACAAGCGAAGGACGAATACTGAAAACAGAATCCGTTGACTTAGACGAAGGGACCTCTTGGATACCGCAAATCGGTGGAACAGACGCTGCTTCGGACGAAAAAACAAAACGCGTGGGGCTTAAGTTTACACCGCGCCAAGCCGGAACCCAAAAATTTGAGGTGCATGCAGCCTTGGGAGAAACGGAAGCGGTACCACAGAACAACACAAAAACGTTTTTACTAAAGGTTGCCCCGACCAAACGTGTGAAAATCCTGTTTGTCGACGGTAAGCCGCGCGCTGAATTTGGGTTCATAAAACGGACGCTGAAAAAGGATCCGAACATCCAATTAACCGACCGGATCTTGACACACCTCTCTGATGATGGCAGCAGGAATTATCTCGGCACTCGCACCACAACATCGCACGATTTTGATTTTTATCCTGATGATAAAGAGACGCTTTTCGACTTTGATGCTATCATCTTAGGCAACGTAGATGCCTCTCAATTTACACCCGCGCAACTTGAAAATACACTTGAGTTTGTACGCACCCGCGGCGGTGGATTGCTAATGTTAGGCGGTTCAAGCTCTTTGGGAAACCACGAACTCGCTGGATCCTATATCAATACACCTATCGCACAGTGCAGCCCCGTAGAAATAGAACTCGGATCCCCGCCATCACCAACAACACCGAGACGACGGACCAGATTAACCACAGGTTCACGGTTCTCTGCGGAAAACAAAGGATATAAATTGCAACTGACACCAGACGGGAAAGTCGAAAACTTGATGGCGTTGGCGGATACTCCTACCGAAAATATGGAACGTTGGGCGAATCTCAAACCGCTTGTAGGCTATAGTAAAGTCAAACGTGCCAAGGCAGGTGCACTCGTTTTGGCGGAACATCCAACTGACCGGAACGAATTTGGAAATCGAATTCTCATCGCAACCCATAATTACAACGCCGGACGCGTGATGGTTTTTACGCCACATACTTCATGGCGATGGCAAATGCTCAAGGACTCCCCTGAAGATGATAGCCATGAACGCTTCTGGCGACAGACCGCCAGATGGTTGACAACCGCACCGAAAGAACACATCAAACTTGACATTGCAAAAACAGCCTACACATTGAAAGAACCTGTCGTGATTGAGGTTACCGCTACCGATAAACAATTCCAACTGACTAACAACGCAAAAATTCGAGCCATAGTCATCAATGAAGCAGGCAAGCGCAAAGAATTAAAACTTGAGCAGGTCCTTGGTAAAGACGGGCTTTATACCGGACGTTTCATTCCAAACCAATACGGTGAATACACCGTCACTGCTACCGGTACCCTTGCTGGTGAAAACCTCGGTGAACAACAGACCCTTTTTGAGGTGAAAGCGTCTTACGCCGAATTTAGTAATGCTGAACTCAACATTGCGCTCCTCAAAACGCTTGCTGAAGGGAGTGGTGGAAAGTACTATGCCATGGAAGAGGCAGCCCAACTCGTCAATCAGATTCCACTCGTCGAAAGCGCAACCTCAAAAATTACGGATGTTGACATCTGGAATATTCCGCTCATCTTTGGTGCCGTTATCGCTCTACTTGGGTTCGAGTGGTTCTTAAGAAAACGGGGTGGCTTAGTATAACACATCAAAAAAGGAATGAAAGCATGATACAAAAAGAACTCCACGAAGTCGCGCAAGGTATTCGCTCACCGGAAGAAGTCTCCATGACATTGGCAGAATTCCTTGAGAACGATGTAGACGGATATGAATACGTTAAAGGAGAATTGGTGCCGATGCCACCGGCCCCAAGAATACATAGCAAGATGAGGGTCAACGTTATCCGGTATTTGGATCGGCATGTGGAGGAAAATCAGTTAGGGGAGGTCCATGTAGAGGCAACTTTTCAGGTGGGTGAACGGGGCCTGAAGCCAGATGTGGCGTTTGTTTCAACACCGCGGTTGGATGGAGACGAAAACGCAGGTTTCCCGATACCGCCCGACCTCGCAATTGAAGTGGTTTCACCGACAGACGTTCAGTGGTGTGTGGTAGACAAAGCGTTTGTCTATCTGAACGCCGGAACCCGCCTCGTCTGGGTCATGGATCCCCGCTCCAAAACGGTGATGGGCTATCGTTCCGAAAGAGACATCACGCTGTTCACTTATGAAGACACACTCACCGGTGAAGATGTCGTGCCGGGGTTTACCTGTCCGGTTTCGCAACTTTTTGAATAATTTCTAAATAAGGACAACCATGAACAATTCCCATAAAAATGTGATGTTCGTCATCGCTGACGATTGGAGCCGTATCGCAAAATGCTACGGAAATGACGTTATCCGAACACCAAACATTGATGCATTTGCGGAACGCGGTGTCGTGTTCGACCATGCATTCTGTACAAGTCCCTCGTGTGCCGTGAGTCGCGCGTGTATCCTCACCGGTCAGCATAGCCACACACACGGGCAATACGGACACTGCCACGGAATACACGGGTTTCGTACACATGAATATATGCAATCCGTCCCAAAGATCCTAAAAACACACGGATTTGCCACGGCGTGTATCGGAAAAAAACACGTCGAGCCTGAAAGTGTTTATCCGTTCGATTTTGAACCGAGAGTTAACGCTCGAAGTCCCGCGGATATGGCTGCGAAGGTCACACAATTTCTCAACGAGAATACAGATACGCCTTTCTATCTCCATATCGGCAGTACGCATCCGCACCGCGCAGGCAAGGGATTCGGAAACGACCAGACACCCGCAGGTATTCAACCCAGTTCCTATGCACCCGATGAAATCATTGTGCCGAATTTCCTACCAGACGTACCCGCTGTCCGTGAAGACCTCGCAGACTATTACGAAAGCGTCTCGCGATGGGATGCCGTCGTCGGGGCAGTTTTAGATGCACTTGACGCTTCTGGACGCGCAGACGAAACCCTCGTTTTTGTCACCACTGATCACGCAATGCCGTTCCCCGGCGCGAAGGCATCAAGCTTCGATAGTGGACACCACTGTCCATTGCTTATCGCCAGTCCGACACAACAGAAACGCGACTTCCACAATCAAGCACTCGTCAACTGGGTAGATTTCTGCCCGACCATGTTAGATTGGTGTGGTGTTACACACCCCGACGGAGATGACGCACTCCCGGGCAGATCAATTCTCTCCATTCTTGAAGATGACAACGCACAACCGGGCAACGGTGAATGGGAAGAGACCTACTTCTCGCACTGTTTCCACGAAGTGACGAACTACTACCCGTATCGCGTCTTACGTGGCAGACAATATAAATACGTCCGTAATCTGGCGTACCAACTGGAGACACCGCTTCCAAGCGACCTGTTCCGATCAATTTCATGGACAGCTGTCCGTGACGACAACGTCCAGCAACTCGGAGAACGCCAGCGTACTGACTTTCTACAACAGAGCCGCGAGGCGTTGTTTGATATCCAAAACGACCCAGCAGAGTCGCAGAACCTCATTGATGTACCAGATTTACAAGACATCGCCAACGAGATGCGCCGAAAAGTCATCGAATTCAGGCAGAAAACCAAGGATCCGTGGCTTGAGCAGTCCTTCCAAGAAGGCGAAACACAACCTTTCTTTTAACTTTCCTTGCGATTCGGTTGGCTGAATTGGAACCTCGAAATTTCTCTCCGTAGATCTTGCTTCGCAGTGAGAACCATTACATTACGAACTACGGTTGCTGTTTTCTTTTTAACTTCGTTCACAATTCACAATAAGGTATTAAATGTATCGTCCGTGGTCCCACAATCATGATCATCGTGATCGCGTGCCACCGCCAGAAACCATTTTTTTCACAACGTGAAAAAAATGCGCGGAAAGGCCCATAGTTAAAAACATGGAAAACTACGACTTAGAAGCGATGAACGCCCGCATCCAAGCCGATAGCGGGTTAGTTCAGCAGATACTCACAGAGACAGGGAAAGTTATCGTCGGGCAGACCGCGTTACTGGAAGGACTGATTATCGGGTTGCTCTGCAACGGTCACATCCTACTCGAAGGGGTCCCCGGACTCGCGAAGACAACCGCTGTCAGTGCACTTGCGCAGACCATTGATGCCTCTTTCAATCGTCTCCAGTTCACGCCAGACCTGCTCCCAGCAGACCTCGTCGGCACGCTCATCTACGACCAGCAGAAAGGCGATTTTTACACGAAAAAGGGACCCATTTTCGCCAACGTCATCCTCGCAGATGAGATCAACCGCGCGCCCGCCAAAGTGCAAAGCGCGCTCCTTGAAGCGATGCAAGAACGGCAGGTAACGATTGGTGGTACGACGTATTCACTTGATGACCCGTTCCTCGTTTTGGCAACCCAAAATCCGATTGAGCATGAAGGCACCTATCCACTACCAGAGGCACAAGTGGACAGATTTATGCTAAAGATTAAAGTTGATTACCCCTCACATTCAGAGGAATTACAAATCCTTCGCCGGATGACAACTGAAGAAATCGCCACAATTCAACCGGTGATTTCTCCGGAAGATATTATCCGGTTCCGAGAGGTCGTCCGAAACATCTATATGGCGGAACAATTGGAGAATTATATCGTCGATTTGGTCTGTGCAACGCGCGCCCCAGCAGCGTATCAGTTAGACGAACTCAGTACACTCATTGAATACGGTGCCTCGCCACGCGCGACGATCTTTCTCGCTTTTGCGGCAAGAGCAAGAGCGTTCCTTTCCGAGCGCGGTTATGTCACGCCAGAAGATATTCACGCCGTCGGCATGGATGTGCTCAGGCACCGCGTTATCATCAGCTACGAAGCAGAGGCAGACGGACGAGACGCTGAGAGCATCATCACACAGGTATTCGCAAAACTTGAGGTGCCTTAAACGCTACTCCTGCGTCTGTCCAGCAACAGCCGATGCCCGCGCACCTACACCCAACACTGCTAAAAACCCTTCCGAATCTGCATGATCAAAGTCACCGACATCTTCCATAGAGGCTGTCTCCTCCGAATAGAGCGAATGCGGTGCGCCCCCTGCAGCATAGAATGCAACATTTCCCTTGTAGAGCGCCACCGTGATAGTCCCACCCGCCAAGTCAGTCAGCGGTTGAATCGAAGACAGCAATGCCTGCGTCGCAGCATCAAACCAGTAACCTTGATAAATCTGTTCAGCGATTGTCGGTGCGACGTTATCGAAGTGTCGGCGCGCACGCCTGTCCAAAATCAGTTGCAGCAAATACTCGTAGCACCGTCCAAGTAACTCCATCCCTGGCGATTCGTAAACGCCGCGGCTCTTAATTCCAACAAACCGATTTTCAACGGTATGAATACCGATGCCAACTCCATTCCGTCCACCGATACGATTCGCCTCTGTCAGACTCTGAAGTGCTGTGACAGGGCTTCCGTTGACTTCAACAGGTGTTCCCCGCGCAAAAGTAACCGTAAAGTGTTCTACATCATCAGGCGCGTCTTTCGGATGGACTCCCATACCCGGACTGATAAAACCCGCCGGAGTCTTCAGCGATTCGAGCTGCCCGGCTTCATGCGTAAGTCCGAGGAGATTTGCGTCGGTTGAGTAGGGCTTCTCGTGTGTCGCAGTAATCGGTAGGTTGTGCGCTTGGCAGAAGTCTATCATCTCTTTTCTACCGCCGAACTTTTTCAGGAATTCAGCATCTCGCCACGGGGCATAAACCTCAAAATGCGGATTAAGCATATTCGTAGCGAGTTGAAACCGAACCTGATCGTTGCCCCTACCCGTTGCGCCGTGCGTTAAGATAGAAACACCGCGTTTCTCCATCTCCGGCAGCAGTGCTTTCACTGTGACATGCCGCGCGATACCTGTCGTATTCCAGTAACCACCTTCATACATCGCTTGGCACTGGATAAGACGGATACCGTCTTCCGCAAGCGCGTCTTTCGCATCTACAATAACAGCCTCTTCAGCACCACATGCCAACATTCGTTCCTTAATTTCAGAAACGTCCCGTTCGTCAGGTTGACCGAGGTCCGCTGTAAAACAGACAACGTTAACCCCATTATCGACTAACCACTTCGTAATCGTGCAACTATCCAAGCCACCCGAAACAGCAGCACCCACCGTTTTTCCTTTTAATGTATCAATGTTCAAAAGCAGTCTCCAAAGTATTATGTTTAGTTATGGCGAAATTATACCACTTATTGGTGTTGCTTGCAAACCAATATTGGAGTAGGGTGTGTAAAGTTTTTGTCACAGCATTCATTTTTTTGATAGGACAGGTCTTATACAAAAAATGGGCAGATGAGATGTTATAGTGAATCGAAAAAATAAAGAGACACTTTCATCCCCCAGTAGGTTCGGTTTTGCGGTGTACTCACCTGCCCCTGCCCCCCTGATAAGGGGGGATCAAGGGGGGTTGGGGATAAAGGGGGGTGTTTTTGATAGGGTATTTCTGCGTATTGCTTGGGTATTTCTGCGGATTTCTTGCGACCTGCATTCCAACCGAACCGGCACAGAGTGTCCTATTAATTCTAAACTTCACTATAAATTCGATTGACATTCTCTCACGAAATGTGTTATGATTAA
Source organism: Candidatus Poribacteria bacterium (assembly GCA_965200345.1). Taxonomy (GTDB): domain Bacteria; phylum Poribacteria; class WGA-4E; order WGA-4E; family WGA-3G; genus WGA-3G. The sequence continues at coordinate 5,396,078 of OZ241378.1, read as the reverse complement.
CCCAAAAAGGAGATACAGGCCATGGATAGAATAACTTTTAATCCAGAGCAGTGCGGTGGACGCCCCTGCATTCGAGGGATGCGGATTCGGGTAACAGATGTCTTAGATTTGCTGGCAGCTGGACTCTCTTTTCAAGAAATTCTTGACGAAATGCCACTGTTAGAATACGAAGACATTGTCGCTTGTCTCCAATTTGCCTCACAAAAAATTAACCATCCTGTAATTGCTGCATGAAGTTTTGGATCGATGTGCAACTTTCTCCGGCACTTGCCCCTTGGCTCAATGACACCTTCGGGGTGCAAGCTTTTTCACTTGAGTGGCTCGGCCTCCAACAAACTAGCGATAGAAAAATTTTCTCCGCAGCGCGTGAGGCAAACGCAGTTGTCATAACTAAAGATCAAGACTTTGTTCACTTGCTAAACCAACTAGGTCCCCCACCACAAGTCGTCTGGATAACTTGTGGCAATACATCAAATGCTCAAATGCGTAAGATTCTCCAACAGAACTTCCCAGAAGTCTTTTTGCTTTTACAATCCGGTGAATCTTTGATAGAAATTACAACAGGGCATGCGAGGAAGATATTGAAGAGATGAAAGAATTGGCAAGAGAAGACGAAGGGTTAACAAGGTTTATTAACGAAGTTCAGCCGGGCTATGCCAAGCAAGAACATTAGTCGATTTTTGAAGGACAGTTCCTTTAGATTCGTGCTCTGATCAATCTCAAAAAATTCTTGACATTCTTCCGTAAACTGCATACAATGAAACCTCAAGTAATTTATGTTTTATACGGAGGTTTCTTATACCGACAATCGAAAAATCTTTGATTCGCCAGGTCCACAACCCAACGGAAGGCAAGCCACCGAAGATGGACTCTGGATCCTCGACCAGCAGACCAATGCCCCTACGGGTGGAGGGTAGCAGGACTTTCCGCTTCCACCTTCTCGCAAACCGCGCTAGGCTCGCAATTTCTAACGATTTTCCCAGGTCGTCCTTAAGATTCATAAAATCCGATAACGTATGTTTTCTATGGAGACTTTCTCTACATGGAATCCGCAAAAGATATTATCCAACAGTGCCATGACCAGCGACGAAAGGACCTGCAGCAGCGCGAAACGATTGTCTCGCCTACATTGCACGGCGAGTACCCTTACCACTATATTGTTTATTGCGCGCGTCAGCATCCGTTGCTTTTGCATGACCTTGAACAGGCAGATATCTCGTTTACGCCGATCGGACAAGCACCCTTTGATCAGGGGCCAGCGTATCGTGGTGGTACGCGTCTCTTAAGACGACAAGGCACACTCAACTGGAGCTCGAGACGATGGTTCTCGTCGTGGGGGATTCAGGTCTATACAGGAACGCCATCTGCACGCGACGGGGCGAACTGGCACGACATCGAGTTTACTTACAGAGCGATCCGAGACGCACCTGATGCCGTTGTTGCATGTGTGGACGCACTCGTCAATGCTGTTATGAACCCACTACTCACTTTACTCAAAGGTGGAGGCTTGCGGTTTTCGTGTCGAGTCCCAGACTATCTCCATCCGAACACAACGGACGCAAAGGAGTATATCCATAAGCATCTACCCGACATAGATCATCACCGCGATCGTGATATCTACGTTGAGATTATTGGCGATAAAGGCTACACACGCTGGGATGCCCGCTACGAGATCCTTAAGGGCAGCCTATTAGACCCACCCATCATTTCTAAAGATGTGCTTTTTGCGTTTCTCGATGTTTTGCGAGAACTGCTTCATGAACCCGCTCCAGCATCGGAATTAGACTTAACAGATGAAACACTCGTCGATACACAGGATTTCGACGATTTCGATGTCATAGAATCGTTAGAAACAGAACAAGTTGTGAATGAAAGTCTCCTCGCAGTGCAACGCGGTGAACTTTCTCCGATTGGAATCAAACGACCCAGACCGCTCCTTAAAAAAGTGAAACATACTGCGGTGGAAGATGAGAGGAAACTCTCTGAACGGGAAGCTCGCGTTTTTGGAATTATCACCGGTTCAATGAGCACTGAAAAGAAACGTGAAATCGAAACCACGTTCCTTGATACCGTACCTATATGGATTAACGCTAATACCGCACACGATGCTGAAGACGCAGAACGGTATTATCAAAAACAAAGTGTTTCAGTAGGACGTTGGAAACCGAGAAACTATCGCTGGAAACAGGCGGAGTGGACACCCATTGCTGAACGGATGCAGAATCCTTTCGCGCGGGGAAACGTCTGCGAAGATGCCAAGAGATGTGATGCCTTAGCGCAGAAAGGCGGTGATCCGAATAGGAGTATCTGTCCAAGTTGTCCAGTTTATGACGCGTGTCAGGTGCGCGGGTATCTCTCTCAATTCGAGAGGCTCAAGGAAAAGCAGGTCATCCTATCCAATATTCCAAACCTCTTTCTGGATCGGCGGTACGCCGCACTTGTTGATACGTTGATTGTTCCTGATCGGATCTGTATTATAAACGATTCTGAATCCCAACTCACGAAACTCTTTTCAGAGCATCATCTGTCAACCGAAATTCTTGAAGACTGGCTCATTAATTGGAGCAGTGCAGCGTTGGGGCAATTCGCGAAAACAGTGCTGAACGCTATTCGGATTACAGACAGTCAACACGGCGATATCGCAAAGCGAATTCGCACAGTTATTCAGGCGTTTGAAGGGTTAGAATATAGCATCGTTCAGCAGATGTGCCAGATAAATTGTAGAGATAAAGAGGGGAACTGGGTTGCAATAGATACTGATAGTGCGATCCAACTTGAAATTTTGGATATATCAACCTCAGAAAACATAGAGAAACTCCCAAATGTGTATCGCGACTCGAAGTGGACGCTATGGCATCAGTTGAAAACATTTTTTGCGTATTACACCCGCGATATGGATGCACCGATGTTTGTCGATGACGGGATTTTGAGGTTCTGGTTACCGCCAAGAATTCATCAAGAAATTCAGGAACTTGTGTTCATATCACCAGCGTTTTCGGAAGATTGTTTCAAAGAAGTATTTCCTAAAGAGACTGTCTCGGTGAGGCGGGTTGAATCCCAAGAGACATCACTTTCAGGCAATAAGGCTTTTCAGCTGCGGAGTGCGCCGCATATTTTCCATGCAATCGCAAACTACGAGGTTAATTGGGATGTATTTAGCCTTTCTAAAATTGCGAGTCGCTTTTTTAAAGGTATCTATCAAGAAACGAAGCAGCATCCGGATCGTAATCACGTCGTTATCTCGAGCACAAGCGCGAGGATGATGTTGAAAAATGTTCTTGATAATATTATCAACTACCACGATCTCATCAAAGACACCCCGGCACACTCTGAGGCGTTGCAAACCGCTTTTGAAACTACTGACATTTACTACGACCGTATCAAAGGTTTACAATCTATCTTTGAGGCTGCTGATGTCGTCTGGATCGTCGGCACGCCTTATTGGCACCCGAAATTCGTCTGGGAACAAGCGAAAATCCTGTTTGGAAACCAAGCGGAACCGTTAAATTATAACTTGACAATGAACCCCTATCAATTTGAAGATAAACGAACACAGAGACTCTACGAACAGAACGCCATCGGCGCACTGACACAAATTGTCCGTATCGCTGGATTCAATGAGGCATCAGGCAAAACGCTGGTCCTCAATACGGCTTTGCCGCTACCCTCTGTCACCGATGCACCAGAGACACAGCTATTCGATTGGGAAGACTTTGAGATCGCTGGCGGGTTGGATAAACTTTCAGAGACGATTCGGATACGCGAGGAATACGAGGCAGAATACGCGAAGATGGATGCGACATGGGACCGAAAACGCGTTGAATATTTGCTCGGTGTTTCTAAGGCGCAAGCGAACCGCATCTTGATGAGGTTGAGGGGCGGTAAACTTGAGCGCACTCCATTTCATGTGCAGATTTTTGAGCTGCTCTCGAATGGACAGAAAACAACACCTGAGATCCTTGAAGCAATTGACGGGAATCCGGGCTCCATTAAAAACGAACTCACCCATCTTGTGGAAACAGGTGAAATTGTCAGAATCCGGCGCGGTGTCTATGCACTCGCATAGGCAGATACATATCCTTTCAAAGCCTTTCAAAGCGCATTTTTTGCGAAAAATCCATCAAAATAAGATTTTTTTATACAAAAATTGTATTTTTTCTTGCAAAACGGGATTAATTGATGTATAATTTATTCAGTATGACCAAAGTCCACAAATTATACATAAGTCGTTATGATTTCAGTCATACGGAATTCAAACTGAAATCCATTCATACTTCACATTCATATATCATACATCATGATTTCAGTTATACAGAATTCAAAAGGAGATTTTGGCAGAGCACAGAGAGGAACTTCCAGAAGTGCACCCTCTCTGATGCTCGCCAACTCCTCTTTCAAGCCACCCTGGCGAATATGCTCCCACGCCTCCGACAGACAAACAAATCATACGATTACTCCTTCCCGTTTCTAAACTTCACGAATCTCCTCAAAGACAGCCTTTATGTCTCCTTTTGAAAATCGAGTCTGTCCAAGTCCATGAATATTGCTGGATGCCTGTTTGTGGTATTATAGGTTATAGTATTAGGTCAGCAAAAAACGCGTGAGTGGTAGAATATTCAGCGCGTTCGGTCAACTGGCAATCTAAAACTGAATGACTCTGGAAAACTTTTGACAAGCACTCTCAATGATGCTATAATCGTGAGCAAATACATAGCCGTGTTTATTCTTTTTTCGGGAGGAAGTCCCTGCGCTTCAGTCCTTCAAACCATTTATGAGATGGCATATAAATTCACACAAGAGGAAAAGATGAAACGTTATGGAAATCGTCATGGAAATTCAGGCATCGCCGCTTATGAAGAAGGAGCTGATTTCATCAGAATCCGGTTCACGAGCGGTAGTATCTATCTGTATACTTACGACAGGGCAGGCGAAGATGACATCGAAGAGATGAAAGAATTAGCGCGAGAAGGAGAGGGATTGACAAGGTTCATTAACGACTTCCGACCAGGTTATGCTAAGCGAGAACGTTAGCCGCTTAAAGATATAGTCTCTTTAGGTTCGTAGTAAGGCAATTTATTGCCTGTGTTGATGCGCAATGAATTGCGCTACTACAAACCGAAAAGTGATTATCGCTTGTGTTGATGCACAATGAATTGCGCTACTACGAACAAGAGGAAATTGGAATATGTACCGTTATCGGGGACTAACCCCCGAAGAGAGAACTGAAATCCTGCAGCAGCGACAGCCGAATCGCTTCCCACCACATGCACCGCCCCATCTTCACAATACCGATGGTTGGTTTCTAATCACTGCTGCCACTTACGAACATAAGCGGTATTTCCACACCGACGAAGATCAGACATGGATCCTGGGGGAGTTACGAAAAGAACTTCAAGTCGTCAACATCTCCATCAGCGGCTGGGTTGTCCTACCAAATCATTATCATCTATTGGTTAAGTGTCAACCACTTTCAGTTATCAGTCAACCCTTACGTCGTGTGCATGCCCGCACAGCACGCGAGTTGAATCGTCGTGAAGGACTAATAGGACGACGAATCTGGTATCGTTTCAGTGATCGACAAATTCGTAACAAAAGACATTATTACACAACCCTAAACTACATTCACTACAACCCGACAAAGCATAACTACGTGCAAAAACCGAAGGACTGGACCTGTTCAAGTTTACATTGGTATGAAAAACACTTTGGGATTGAATGGCTGCGCGATCTCTGGCGAACACATCCTATACGTGATTATGGAAAGGGATGGGACTGGCAAAATTCAGGTTCGTAGTAAGGTGATTTATCACCTTTCTGAATAAACATTTCTCGTTAACAAAAAACTGGCTCGTAGTTGCGCAATTCATTGCGCCTCTTGTAGGTAGAACTGGAAACTAAACCCACAATCTCATCATTACGCTATTTTTCAATAAACGTTTCTCATTAACAAAAAACTGGCTCGTAGTTGCGCAATTCATTGCGCCTCTTGTATTCGGTTCCACAGAATTTCAAAAATCCGTTAAATCCGTATTTATGTTTCAGATTTGGTATTAGACAATAGAAAGGAAAACCATGATCGCATATAGAAAAAGAATAAAGCCCTCCACATCTTTAGTATTTTCATTATTTTTTCTATTCTGTGTAGTAACCACCGTAACTGCACAGACACCACAACAGGTCGCCCAAAACGCCTTTCGGTCTACCGTGCTGCTTGTTATGGAAGACACCAACGGTCAACCACTGTCATTGGGCAGTGGACTCTTTGTCGGAGACGGTCAGATTGCAACAAATCTCCACGTTGTAGAAGGTGCGGCAAGAGGCTACGCAAAATTAGTCGGTCAAGAGACGAAGTTCAACATTGAAGGCTACACCGCAATAGATGAGAAGCGCGATCTGATAATCCTAAAGGTTACCGCTTTTGGAACGCAGGTAATTTCATTAGGTAATAGCGATTTGGTACAAGTTGGCGAGACGGTTTACGCTGTAGGTAATCCACACGGATTAGAAGGGACATTTTCTGATGGCATCATCAGTAGTATCCGGCCAGTTGGTAGCGATAAACTGATTCAGATAACTGCCCCACTTTCTCTCGGTAGCAGCGGAGGACCCGTACTAAACCGTAGAGGTGAAGTAATAGGCGTTTCCGTTTTGACTATCCGTGATGGGCAAAATCTCAATTTCGCGATTCCCTCAAACTATCTCAAGAATCTGATTACCAAGGTGGGATACACGAAGCCGCTATCTCAAACCAAACCCACTAAAGGGCAACGTTCGTTATTGGCTGACCTTGGGAGTGGCAGCACGGAAGGGGTGACTGGCGGAAAACTAGTTTGGGGACGTTCTTAGTATGATGGACGGCATTTTTCGTTTTCCCTGCGAAATCACCTTCGCGAGGATGTGAAGAATGTTCATTATTATGTGATCTTCTACGACGAACTAGGCGACCCAATCGATGTACAAGGTACAACAACTTCTTATATTCCAATCCCCGCTGGATTAGCTAAACGGTTTTCGATAAAAGCCTCCGAAGATGTATATGAATTGACAAAACGTGTGGAATTTAGAATTCTTGACTTTGAGATAGTGAGATAATGTACGAAACAACATACTTGTAGAAATGGGTCTCAAACTTGTCCTTCCATAAGTATACCTAAGAAGATCTATTCTATAGGATTTTGCTTCTATCAATAGGAAGGCCCGCGCTCGCCATTTCTTGAGCTAGGTTCTGTCTCCATGCTCCGGGTTCATCCATACGTATATAAAGGACACCATCAAGGTCTGACGGTAATTCTATCTCTCCTTTATAGATTGGACATACTCGTTCCCTGCCCAACTTACCAATGAAATAACCCAGTTCAAGGACAACATTTTGACGTGCTCTGGGGTTGTGTTGATCATCTGTTCTATCCTTTAAAGCTCCAAAATCGTCCGGGGTCAGCAAGACAATGGCAAAGCTTGCACTTTCTGCTAATTCTTCAAGTTTCTCAATAATTGTCCGTCCTTTGTTCGGCTGCTCGTGAAGTATAACGGCTTTTAGTCCCAACTTTTCTACTTCTCTGGCGATAGTTTCTTTGGTCCCGTGATCATGTCCATGTACAATAAAAACTTCGTTCCTTGTCGCAGCGACTTGATCAGAGGAAACAGCAGAACTTTTCTCAAGAATTAAAGGAAGTTCATCACGAATTCCCTCCAAATCGTTGATATGAGAGTCCATACGTTTTCGGTAATTGGTTATTAACTCTTGAAGTTCTTCTTCCACCGTACGTTCGCTAGGTAACCAAGCATTTATCGCAGGTGTATAATCGTGAAAAAGCCAACACCTAGCTGCTATTGACGAGTCTGTAAATAGTCGTGACAAAAGTTGTTTGTTGTACTCCGACCATTTCTTACTTTCTGCTCTTGCTTTTTCCAATTCGTCCTTCGAGTGTATCGTTTGATTTCGGAGTTCCTGACCTTTCATGATTTGTGCTTGTATCTTTTGACATGCTTCTTGTCGGCTTTCAAGCAAACTCGGCTGAGATTTCATTTCAGTTCTCATATCTATATGTGTGTCCTTTACAAAGTTAACCTGTTCACTTTCTAAAATAGGGATTTCGCCTTCCTCTGTAAAATCCGCTGTTACGGACTTTGGATAATATTCAAGCCTACTATCCTTTTCAATGATAGCGAGCCATAAACCACCACAGCCTTTACAAGCCAATGTTTTTTGATTACCATCGTGTTTAGCCTCAAGTATATGTGCACTATCCCAAGGACAATCAAGAGGATGATACTCGGGGTGTCCTTCGACAGTTTCAAGTTTTACCTTCCATGTCCCTTTTTCCTGTAAAATGCCTTTCACTGTCTTACCCATTGTCTGAGAAATAAAAAAATTTTTCCCAAAAAAACAACTAGAACGGAGAATGCCGTCTGTTGGGTTCATCCTTATCCTCCCGATAGCACGTTCGGCAATTTCACATAGTTACATACTGTCCGATACAACGGTTGATATCTTCTGTACCTGACTTTCGCACCTATTTGGTTGTCCTTAGGTCTACTGACAAATTATAGTATTAATCTCCTCTTTTGTCAAGGAACAAGACTTTTTCCACAGGACTATTGATAGGGCTATTTAGTTTTCGGTTTTGATTTTGGTTTTTGTTTACAGATGTTAACGTTTTTTCGTGAGATCGCGAGCACAGCTCGCTCCTACAGGGAAATTATATTCACATAGCTAAACCAAATGCCCTTGGACTGCTTATACTCTGTGCTTGTCAAGAAGCCTGTTTTATGTTAGAATAGATTCCATAATGAATTTGAAGATTAGTAGGTGACATTATGCGGTCTAGAAACAAAGCCAACACCTCCAGGAAAGTCTACGTTTGCTTTGATGGTTATAATGATTTTCACTATTTCCAGATGATGCGTGCCTGGAAGCGAGACCATAAGGTAGATTTCGATTTTTACCACGCACAAAATTTGAATAGTCCAAATGCTGGAGATTTAGAAAAATTAATCAAATCTAAGATCGAAAAACAAATTCAAAGTGCCAATGTCTTTGTTGTTTTGATAGGGGAAAGTACGCGCTATCTGAGCGAATTTGTGCAATGGGAAATGGAAAGAGCCATAGCCCTAGATAAACCGATCATCGGCGTTAACCTGAATGGTTTAAGATACCAAGATCCTGAAAGATGTCCACCTATTATCCGAGATCAACTAGCTGTCCACATCAGTTTTCACGCTGTTATTTTGCAGGAAGCACTAGTGACCTGGCCAGATCACCATACTGCCTTTCGACAACAAGAAAAGTCGGGACCCTACTATTACGATCAAAGTTACTATAATCGCTTAGGCTTATGAAATTACCGATTTTTCTCTCTAAAAACCTTCGGCGTGAGATGGTCTCTGAAGGGACTTTAACCTTCTTCAGTGTTTGTGGAGGGCTTTGGCTATTAACTGAGGTGCTCACCTTCTTCCTCGGTGATGCTATGAAATGGGCACAAAATAATTTATGGGCCTTCTCACTTTATATTGGGGGAGCGTTATTGATAACTCTTGCCAAGGTATGGAAAAAATCTAAAGCAAGACTTTCAGTACGTGAGAGATTAGAAAAGACAGATACCTCAATTGAAATTAAAGTTGACGATATTTTTAATCTTCGAGGAGACTTCATCATCGCTACGAATACAACATTTGATACAATAATATCAAATGGTCGGGTTTCCGAGGATAGCGTACAAGGGCAATTTACAAAGAGATATTATGAAAATAATATAGAATACCTAAATCATGATATAACAAAGGCTTTGAAAGAACATACTCCGGTTCAAAGCGGACGAGGAAAAAGAAGGTGTTACGAATTTGGAACTGTAGCTAAAGTTATGCCTAAAGGACAAGCTGTTTACTTAGTCGCAATAGATGAACTAAACAAAGAAGGAGGATCCTCTAGTTCACTTGAAAATGTGAGACAGAGTCTCACAAGGCTTTGGCAATATATTGGAAACCAAAGTAGCCCCGGACACCTTATAATTCCTGTTATTGGAACAAAATCAGCGGGAATTCAGGTACCTCGCGATGTAATGATTACTGAGATTATCACCTAAATTTACGGTTTGGAAGCCCAAGTCTTCAGGCTTGGGAGGAAAAACCGCTCTTGTGAATTAGACCAGACCTTTAAAAAAAAGATTTAATTTTCATTGTAAATTCTGGTATAATGAGAGTATCAGGTTGGAAACCAGCATAATGAGCGTTACCGCTTGGTAGCGTGCTGGTTTCCTCCCACTCATTAGGGGATAAACGCCTGATACCTGATCTACCATGAGATTAACATTTAGATACCCTGTGTATCCTACGAAAACACAGGAAACAACATTGTTTGAGTGGCTTGACCACCTTTGCGAACTTCAGAACTCCGCTCGCCATGATCGCAAAGTTGCTTTGGAGACTGAAGGTAAACGCGTTTCTTGCAACGAGCAGCAAAAGAAGTTGACTGTTGCTCGTGAAAAATACGCCGACTTTCGCGAAGTGCCGCAAGATATGCAAGTGTGTGCTTTGGAACGCACGGATAAAGCCTTTGACGTTTTTTTTCTCCGCTGCGAAAATGGTGCTGCAAAAAAAGGATACCCAAGACATAGGAAACGGATTAAGTCTATGTCTTGGAAACTTCGGAAACAGAAAGTTAGGGATAAATCCACAGGTGAATATAAACGTGTCCGAGAGAATCCTATCCGAGAAACCGCATGGAAACATGACCGTCTAAAAGTCCCGAAGTTAGGCGAAGTTAAGATATACATGCATCGTCCCTTACAAGGTGATCCGACAGGCGTTACGCTCGTCAAAAAAGCGAGTGGCTGGTATGCTCATATTACCTGTGAACTTCCTGATACACCGAAAGTTAAACCGACAGAAGCGATTGCTGTTGATATGGGAACAACGCATTATCTAACGACTTCCGAAGGCGAAAAAGAAGATAATCCTCGCTGGTATCGTCAAGCAGAAGGGTTAACCCGCAAGCATTCCAAAGACCTATCTCGTAAAAAGTTTTGCTCTCACCGTAGAAAAAAACAACAACATAAACTCGCTTTACACCATGAGCGGATTGCGAACAGACGCAAAGACTTTATCGGAAAACTCATCTATAAACTCTACCACCATAAGGAAAATAATGTGTTAGTGGCAGAGAACTTACGCGTATCTCATATGGTTAAGAACAAATCCCTCAGCAAAAGCATCAGCGATGCGTCTTGGAGTGCCTTCTTCAAGTGGGCTGGAAACATAGCCGAAAGAGACGGTTTCCACTTCCACCAAGTGGATCCGAAGAACACCTCGCAAACATGCTCGTGTTGCGGTCAGAAGTCGCCGAAGAAACTTTCGCTGGCGATACGGAGCTTTGATTGTAGTTTTTGTGGCACGTCTTTAGACCGCGACCACAACGCTGCGATAAACATACTCTTCAGGGCAGCTGCTGCCCTTCGTGGAGAGCGGTGGGTTGCCACCCTCAATGAAACGAGAAACAAGAACGAAGCACGAGACAAAGGCTTGCAGCATGCAACACAACTCACGTTGTTTGACGCGACAGCAAGCCCAAGTCTTTAGGCTTGGGTAGTTGACCAACCCTCTAAACATGGATACCTTGCGGAAGTGGACAGGTTTTTCAAAGTCAAGCGTTATCGCGATCATCAAAGAGCTGGAGGCTGCGGGTATGCTTGAAAGGCTTTCTAAAAGGTGGGAACGTTCAGTCTTTCAGTTATACCCGAAACCGCGGAGCGAACCGCGTGCGGTGCGTAGACGTAAGAAACGCGCTAAGAAGAAAGCGGATAAAAACGCGAGGCGTCAGATGCGAGCGGACGGCAATTATCGTTTTTCGTTCAACGAGAAATACCGCGTCGATGTCACCACCGGTGATATAGATGTTCGGGAAGGCTACGGACGGGGTTTATGGAAACGTGCCTCGGATTATCATATCAGGCAGGTTATGTATCCAAGCATTCGCGAGGCGTTTCGTCAAGCCGTCGAAGCCGCGCAGAGCCTACAAGCGATTTTTAGTAAAACAAAGCCGATTGCTGAAGAAATAGGCAGTCTCCATAACGCACAAGGTAGTCTCGATAACGCACAGGGTAGTTTCTATAACGCACAGCCTACAGGTGTTGACCCCTCCCAAACCTAAAGGATTGGGATTCCTTTGACGGAACTCCCAAGTGGTTCTTTTAGGTTATACCACGACGTCCATTTGACGTTCTGCGATACTGGCTTCTCTGACTCCCTTCAGCGTCGCAATCGTCCAGACGTTATCCTTGGGAGCTTGTTCGGGTTTAATCCGAACCGACACGAGTGTAATCTCGCGGTGCGGGTCATCTGGCACACTACGGAAAATCACTTGAACCTTCGTGACCGACCGATACTTCTGGCAAGTATTTCTTGCTTCAGAACTTGAAATCTCAACAAAATCTGAACCTCGCAAGGTTTCAGGAATATCGTATCTTTCAACGTATTCGGATTTTGTGATGTTCGTTTTTAATGGATATTAGCCATAGTCATTCTGTCCTTGTAAGAGGGTGATTGAGACCAGTAGCAAGGTAGCTACTGCTTACACGTCTCAATCAATGATTATGTTAATTATACTACATTTTTGACGAAATGTCAACTCTTTTTTTAACTATAGCCCCATGGTCTAATTCAATAGGGCGGTTCTGTATCCCAAAGCTAAAGCATTGGGTTTTAGAACCGAAAACGTAGATAAGTATGACGAAGGCACGCCACCCCTGCGTTTGTGAAAAAGGGTTGATGCGTACCAACGCGTATTTAACAACATATTTATCGTGACGCGTGACGATAAATAAATAAAATTTGGTAGGTGACCCGAAAGGTTTTTGAAGAAAATGAAGATTGGGGGGACTTACCCCCCAAACCCCCCGCTTTGAATAGGGTAAAGAAGTGATTTTTTACTTCACATAGAACACCCTATTTTCAGCGGTATAGGGTTTTTTGCGGCTTAGAAGTCAATAAGGGAACAGGGCATCTTATCAAGACAGATTGCCAGCGTTGGGTGTTTGTGTGTTGTGTTATTTTCTTTTGTTATTAATCCGCGAAGCGGTCTTTGTCTTGTGTGTTGTTGATGTGGTCGAACCGAACCCCTTGATGTTCAGTAGTAAAAACCCAGCTTGATAAAGATATCTATTTGGGGAAGGCTATGCAGACCATAAATTTGATTCGTTGTGATAATCCAATTTTTATATTTTATTTTCAGATACTCGTTTTCAGATACTCGATAACCTGTCAGTCGAGGGAAAATTACATCTCCCACCTTCATAGAACGCCGACGCGCTACCGTTCTTTCACGCTTTGTAAGACCTCTGTGGCAATACCTTCTCCTATCCTGTCGCATCGACCAACACGGCGCAGCTGTGGATCAACAACGAATGGGAAAGAGCAGTCAGTAGTGTTAATGAGCATCAAAATCTCCAATCCGAAAATAGCAGTATATAATTAATTTAATCAAGAAGAAATTACAGTTAGTCAAATTTATAAGCATAATTCACCTGCCGAAAATAAAACATATTAATCAAGAAAGCAATTAACGTGCCAATCATCATCTCATAAAGAGGGTGGTTCTGGGTCTCATGCGACACCCAGAACACAGCGATTACGCCCACATGTAAGGGCACGCGCCCTTACCAACCCGCTCTATTTTTTTGTTGTAAAAAAAGTAACCTATGCTACAATACTTTTTGACCTCATACTTGGTAGTTACCTAAATTGATTAGGTGCGTCACCAGTAAGACAACTACCGAGTTAGAAAACCAGCCTAATATAAGATAGGAATTGCCAAGCAGGTAACCCCCGCTGGTCTTATTCCATAAGTTTATACAGGAGCATTTACAATGCAAAGTAAAAGGTTTTACATTCCGATCAGTGCTTTAATCCTTGTAATATGCGCGTTGGGTTTTCTATCGCTGCGTTCGGATCAGCCGAGTGAGCCGATTAAGATTTACAAGGTAACGACACCTGACACGCCAGCGAAGGTGACCGAAACAGCGGAAACGGAAACCGCGACGAATGAAACCACTATAGGTGGACACAGGCACGCGGACGGCACTTGGCATGCCGAACCGCATTCTCAGGCAGACGATGACTACTGGTCTGATGAGGCACATCAAGCGCGTATGAAGGCATTGAAGGCTGAAGGCGCAAGATTAGATGCTAAATATGCGCGCAAAGAGGCTCTGATTAAAGAACTTCAGGAACGATATGACCAATTGAAAGCAGAAGTTGCGTCGGATAAGGAACTCGACGAGATGAATGCTTGGCTTTCTGAAAATGAAGAGATGTGGTTAGGAGCGGTTTCAGATTTAGCCCCTTTGGTGTCTCTATCAGTAGACGAGTTTCATCAGCGTTACCCAAACCTTGAAGAAAACCTTTATTTTGTCAACCGTTTGCTTGACCTCAATGATTTCCGCAAGGAGTATGTGGAACGCACTGAGGGCGCAAGTGAGTTGACGCGTCAAAGGATTTATGCGGAAATAGAGTCGCAGGGTTTAATGGATATGTATCGTAATACGTTCCTTCAAGAGCCAGAGTATATCCCGTTTTTAGAGGAATTCATTGTCAAGTACGCGCCAATAGATGGAGGTCATGAGTAATGACGAAACGTTTGTTTTTCTGTTTTTTGTTGCTTGTCGTTGTTTTTTCTTTTACAAGTTCTATCGAAGTGAAGTCTGATGACCATCACGATCTTCCGAAGGAAGAGCGTCGTGAGGTGCGTGATCAACGTCGTAAGCAACGTGATCAACGTCGTGCTGAAAATAATCAGCAAACGGAAAATCAGGATAAGAGCGATAGGGATGACCGGCAAGACGAGCAAATTGATACCCTCACTTTTTGATGAAATCCTGATGTAAAAGGGAGACAGTCCTCTCTGGAATACCCTTCAAGCACTTGAAAACGTTCGTCTAAGATGTCAACGGTAACCTGACTATACTCGGATAATCCGTCAACATTTAAGTACACTGTGCAAGGTTGTCCTTCGAGGTCGATAGGTGCTGAAATTACGTGTCGTGGTTGCGCTGTTTTTCGAGTCAGGTCGGCTGTTTGGAAATAGCCGAGTCGATCGCGCTGCCATGTTGCGATCCGGACGCCGTTGCTCAGCTGCTCTGGCCACGGGGCATACCAGAAAAGCGTCTCATCACCGACATTTTCAAAGCCTTGTCCTTGCATGAGTGCGGCATGTTTGAAGTTCATCGGTGTCGGTAGATGTTCAAAGTCATCCTCCGCCGCTTCTACCATCTGAAAATCAGGAATCGGTTCTCGGTAATGAAGTGCATCGTTGCTAACGACCAAGCCGAGATCCATTGTGACGTGTCGTCGGTCGTTGTTTTCCGGTCCGTGCCACTGTCCATAGAAACCGAGAATCACATTCCCACGATTCCAGAGTGCTGCGCCAAGATGCACCTGCTCACCTTGGTGTGCACCATAGACGACAGGTCTCGGTGGAATATTACCCCGTCTGAAGCCTAAGCATGACGCTTCGATCCAGTGTTCAAAGTTGTGAGAGGCATATATGACCATCTGCCGTGTGGGACCTATATGGCTACCGCCGTGTGCAGTTAGATAGTAGCAACCATTAAATTTCGTAAGACCAGACATCTCACAGGAGGGCGGGTGAGGGTGCCGTTCGGCTTCGTGCCATCGGAGTCCATCTTCACTAAACATCACTGCGAATTTTGGGGTATATTTGGAGGTCTCAATAATGGCTTTGAATCGACGCGCAGGATCCGGATCATCGGGTTCATAATACACCACACACGCCTGAATATGGTACTGTCCACCTTGGATATCCACGAGATTGTTGCGGGTTGAGCCGTTATATTCTACGAGTCCGAGTTCCGGTTTCTCCCAGTTATAACCATCACGGCTTTTTGCGAAGCAGACCCGATGGTGCCAACTGTCGTCATCTCCTTGCGCTAAGTACCACATCCAGAGTTCGTCACCGACGCGATGGACAGACCCGTAATAGATGACACGGGAACTATCTGGGGCACCGGAAGGACCTGGATGTACCACAATTCGGGTCCGATCAATACCCGCTCTGTAAGGCACGAGTTGTAGACGGACACCGTGTTGAAATGGGATGCTGTAGTCGTCAAAAGGGAACAGCACGATTTGCTCAGTACTTACGTGTTCGGGATTGTTTTTGATAATCATATTAGTAGTTGTCGGTTATCAGTTAAAGAGGTCTCTGATGTACATCAAGTGTTTTTTTAAGTGGAAACTACTGTTCTATCCATTTTCAAATTGAAGGTAAATCCAGTTCGTAGTAGGGCAATTCATTGCCCGTTCCTGCGTGCCGTAAATTTTACGACTAAAAGCCTACCTAAAATCCAAACCGGATGAAGCACTACTCTTTTACGATTGCAGCGTAGACGAGTGGTTTGACCCTTTCGCTCAGTTCGGAAAAAGGGATGTGCTGTGCAAGTGTAATTGAGACCAATTCATCCCGCGGTGCAATCCAAAATTCCGTGCTTGCCCCGCCGATCCAACCGTATTCGCCAACTTGAGATGTCGGTATCCAATCTGTCTGTTGCACCCGCACCGAGACACCGAGTCCAAAACCGAGCCCAGCATAACGCTTATCCGGTTTTTTGTCGAGCGGTATCAGGTGTGCTGGTAAGTGGTTGCGGGTCATCAATTCCACGGATCCCGTTTTCATCAACCGTTTTCCTGCGAATGTGCCTTTGTTTGAAAGCATCAGACAGAACTGGGCAAAATCAGCAGCAGTGGAGACTAAACCACCACCCGCAGACAGGAATTTCGGTTTCTTTTTAAAACTATTTTCAGATACATGACCCGTTCCACCCTCCGGTGCGTCAATAACCTGTAAACCACCTTCTGGTGTTGGACCGTACATACCTGTGAGCCGATTAATTTTCTCCGCTGTGACATAAAATCCGGTGTCCACCATACCTAACGGTTGAAAAATCCGTTCAGCTAAAAATACATCGAAAGGCTGACCGGAAACCACCTCGATTAGCCGCCCCAAAACATCTGCGGCAATGCTGTAATGCCATTTTGTTCCCGGTTGATACAGCAGCGGTATCCTACCAAGTCGCTCAACCATTTCTTGTAAGTTGCATTCGTGTAGGAGATGTAAACCTTCCTCTCGGTAGCGTTTATCTATCGCAGTTTGCCCTGCCATATATCGGGCGGCACCGGGCAGTCCGGAGGTGTGTCGCATCAAATCTATGACGGTCATATCCCGATCTGCTTCAACAAGTGTGAGTGTCTCAGCATCTGCCGCCACTGCCACTTTCAACCCGCCCAATTCAGGTAGATACGTTGAAGCTGGCGCGTCGAGTTGTAATTTTCCTTCCTCATAGAGCAGCATCACCGCAGCGGCAGCTATTGGTTTCGTCATTGAGTAGATGCGGAAGATTGTGTCTCTCTGCATCGGCTTGTTCGTTTCAATGTCCATCATGCCGTAAGCCTCAAGGTGTGCGATTCTCCCGCGCCTTGCCACAACTGTCACTGCACCAGCGAGTTGTCCGTTATCAATAAACTGCTGCGTAGTAGCAGAGATACGCGCAAGCCGCTTTGCTGAAAGTCCGACCTCGTGAGGTGCTGCGCTGAGTTTGGGAATTCCATCGTCTTTTAGTATCATTTTTGTTTCTTTGTTGGTGAGAAGTTGGTTGCATTTGTCTATTTGATTGGAACATTCCAGAGGAGGATAGTGCCAACAGGACTTCGGAAATTGCTGCCCCCATTCGTGCTTGCGAGTGTTTTCCCATCAGGTGCGAACGCCAATTTGTTAATATAACCTGCAGGGGATTTGAATGTAGTGAGGTGTTTGCCGATGGGCAGTTCCCACAAACGAATTACACCACCTGCATCTCCGCTTGCCAGAATTGTGCTGTCTGGCGAGAATGCTAATTGATAGATGATATATTCGTGTCCTTTGAGCGTTGCAATACGTTCTTGTTTTGTGAGGTTCCACAAAGAAATCGTCTTATTATTATTTTTTTCACCGATGGCAAGGATTTTTCCATCAGGCGCGAATGCCCCTGAGTACGCTGGAATGTTGAGTGTTACAATTTGCTCGCCGGTATATGTGTTCCACAAATGTGTTGTCCTCTCTCCGCTGGTTGCGAACGTTTCCCCATCGGATGCAAATGTCAATATGATGTCCTGCCATGACACATCTGTGATGGTACACAAAGGTTCACTGCTGGAAATGTCCCATACTGTAAGTTCCTCATTTTTCTTTCCGTGTTGAAAGTCGCGGAAAACAGCCAGTTTTCCGCCGCTTGGGGTCAACGCTGTTACTCCAGACAGATATTGAACGAAAGTGGTTTTAAAACTTATTGTCGTCCTTATCCGGCTGCTTCCAGAGGCACCCGGAATGGTGTAAATGTCAACCTGTTTTCTAGTAGTGACATCCCACGTTTCAATATTACCATCACTTTCACTGGTAAGGGTTGTATCGTCTGTGCCAAAAGCTAGTCCGTTGATAGGTTTGCCTGCACTCGATGTAAGGGTCGTGAGCGTGGAACTTGTATTTAAGTCCCAGAGTTGAATTTTACCACTTGTATCTCCGCTTGCGAGTGTTTTTCCATCGTGTGCAAATGCTAATGTCGTGAACATTTTTGTATAGCCTGTAGTGAAAGTACGTAATTGTATGCTGGTTAGTGTCTTCCATACATTCACTGTGCCCTGTTTATCTATGGCGGCAAGAATTGTGCCATCTGGAGAGATCGCAGCAACTGTTGGTCCCTCCCGCTGAAAAGCGGAACGTCGTTCTGGCATGAGCGCAAACCGCTCTGGGACTGTATTAAGCGCGGCGATTTGAGAACGTTTTGCGATATCCCATATTACAAAGTTGTTGTTCCTGATAACAGCGAATATCTTGCCGTCGCCTGCAAATTTTGTATCTATTTCCCCATGGAACACTGCAATTTCAGTAGGTGTAGTGACATCCCATATTGCACAGCCGCCGCTCCCAATAATGGCGAGAGTTTTTCCGTCTTCTGAAAATTTTATGTCTACATCTGACCAACGAGATTCAAATGACGGTAGTGCTGCGAGTCGTTTTCCTGTAACAACGTCCCAAATTTCAGTTGGACCTTGGTGTGCCGACCAACCACCATTCAGGTGATCTACCATCCGGTACTCACTTCTACTCACGAGGGTTTTTCCATTTGGTGCAAACGCTAATTCTGTCACCCATTTCATCCATGTTGTAGGCAACTCATTTAGAAGCGGACGGGCATTACCCGGGCGGCGCACTTGATCTTGAATGGGCAAAGATAGTTCAGCATCGGTGGATCTTGTAAAGGTCCTTATCTGTTGGTGGGTGGATCCATCTTGTATGCTGATTGTGCCCTCTTTATCTCCAACAGCAAAAGCAAAAGTGGCACCACCAGTGAGATCAACGAAGGTATCTGTCGCAAGTTTCCATTTGTCAGGAGCCGCAAGACTATCCATCCGAAGCCAAGTCGTGTATTTGTCGAGTCTCGGTTTAGGCAGCTTTGGGCTGTAAGTGACAAACTGTTCCCCTGTGGTAATGTCCCAAAGCCAGGCTGTTCCGCTTGAATTCTGAATCACAAGTGCTTTGCTATCGGGTAAAAATTTAAACGACTTAAGTAGACCGCCAAAGATGATAATTATCGACTGCGTTTTGTCATCGGGTAAGAATTTGAAAGATTCCACTTGGTCAGCAGGGATAATAGTTGTTGACCATGTACCATCAGTTAAGAATTTAAATAACTGAGCTGGGGCGACAGGCGTACTTATTGTGAGTAAGTGTTTACCGGTCTTGGTGTTCCATATTTGGATAGTATCGTCATATCCACTGCTGGCAAGTGTTCTGCTATCCGGTGAGAATGCCACCCGTGGGATAGTTTCCTCAACTTTATGCTTATATTCTCTTCTAAAGAGGGCGATTTCATTACCTGTACTGATATCATAGAGCCATACACCAGTAGAACTCGCAATTGCTAAGCGCGTGTTATCAGGCGAAATCTGTATATCCGTTACAACACCTTTTCCGAGTCGTGCTTTGGCACCCTCAGGTAAATTGAGTTGGGTATAGTCTTGTGCGAAGGTGTTTGGTAAAGATAGCGTTAATAGGAGAAGTATCACCGTAAGGGTAAAAAATTGTGTAGTTTTCATTGTGGTATTCTCCTCTTGGATCGAGTTTCGGATGTTATGGAATTTAACTTCTTTTGTGCGATGGCAGAGATGCCCACAAACCGCTTCCCTGGAAGTCTGACCGCGTGTGGTGCTGCACTGAGATTGGAAATTTTATTATCGTGGTGATATGTCTGTTGTATTTTCACAATTTCCCCATTAGGGTGATTACATTTGTTTATTTCTTTGGCACATTCCAGAGAAAAATAGTTCCTTCTTCACCGCCTATGCTCGCTATGGTTTTTCCATCAGGTGCGAACGCCAGTGTACGAACGTAACCTTTATGGCCATCAAAGATAGTGAGATGCCGATGTGTAGGCATCTCCCACAGGTGAATTTTGCCGCCTGTATCTCCGCTGGCAAGTGTTTTCCCATCAGGCGAAAATGCTAACTCACAGACGACATGTTTGTGTCCTTCAAGACTTCCGATATGCTGGTGGGTGCTCATATTCCACAATTGGATGTGCTTGTCTCGGGTTCCAACTGCCAAGGTTTTTCCATCGTGTGTAAACGCCAAGGCATAAATTCTGCTATGACCAGGACGGAGCTGGGCTGACAAATCATTTATCCAGTTTCCCGGCGTTTTAAGTGTGGCAATCCGTTTGCCGGTGTGTGTGTTCCACAGATCCGTGGCATCCGGAGAATCACTACCACTTGCCAATATACTTCCATCGGGCGTAAGTACTATAGGTCCCCAGTGAATTACAAACTCTGTAAGGTAATGCGGCGGTTTATCAGTCGTTATATCCCATATTTCAATAGTTGTATCAAAGGGCCTAATCTGCCTCTTTTCCATGTTTTTAACGGCCAACTTCTCGCTATTCGGTGTGAATGTGATACCCTTTAGGCGGTAAACTGTGCCATCGTCGAACGATGTTGATCCCAAGGCAATATTTGTGTTCGGGAGAGTGTGAGCAGCGACCTGTTTGCTTGTAGTGATGTCCCACTGTATGATGTCTTCTTGGTCGTTAACAGCGGTTAAAGTTATGTTATCTGTTGCAAAGGCTAATCCCTCAATCCTCTTAGAACCCGCTTTTATCGTGTTCTGTTTGGCACTGGTGGTATCCCAGAGTTGGATGGTGCTGGTACGATCACCGCTTGCGATGGTTTTTCCATTGTGTGAGAACGCTAATGCCGTGAATGGTTTCGTATAACTTGTAGTGATGAAACGCAGCTGCTTGGTGTTTTTCGTTTCTCTCACAGCAACGTTTCCGTATTCGTCTGCGGTAACAAGGAGCGTGCCGTCCTGTGATAACATAAAACGTTCTGGAGAGACTTCAAACCACTCCACAACTGGATTGTGTGAGGCGATTTCACTACGCGTGGCGATATCCCATGTCTTATAGCCGTCATTCTCTATAATAGCAAGGGTTTTACCATCACCAGAGAACTGAACATTTGGGGAGCGTGGAAATTCAGCGATTTTTCGACGCGTAGCAATGTCCCATATCGTGCATTCACCATTTCCGTTTATAGCAACGGTTTTACCGTCACCTGAAAACGTAGCACCTATACCGTACGGAAGTACTCCCAATTGCTCGCCTGTGTCAACATCCCAGAGTTCGGTCGGACCGGATTTTCCGCCCCATCCACGACTATCCCGGTCCATGGTGCGATAATCAATTGTACTCACGAGGGTTTTGCCATCTGGAGAGAAAATTAGTCCGTTTACCCATTTTTGGGCTGGTTTTCCATCTACAATTTCGCGTTTGTAGGTGTATGGCTGTGACGGTTGAATCGGCAGTAACAATTCATCGTCTGTTTGCACTATAAGTTTTCGCATCTCGCGACCGGTGCGTCCATCTTGTATACTAATTGTGCCGTCCTTGTTGCCAACTGCAAAAATAAAACCAACTGTCTGGTCAATAAACGCATCCGTTGCAAACGACCAAATCCTATCTTTTCCAAGTCTTATTTTGGGTAAGTTTGGCGTAAAAGTGTTTAACTGTTCTCCAGTGGTGATGTCCCAAAAACTGATCGTACCTTTCCAGTCCTTCCCTATGAGCGTTTTCCCGTCGGCTGAGAATTTCAAATGAATCGGGTTGGTGGGGTTACTGAGCGACAACAGGAATTCACCGGTCTCTGTGTGCCAGAGACGAATAGTTTTGCCACTTCCACTACTTGCAAGGATTTTGCCGTCTGGTGAAAATGCGACATGCATCGCTGTCTCTGTGTGTCCTGTAATCAGAGCAGTTTCGGATCCTGTGTTAACATCGTATAGCCAGACACCAATTGAACTTGCAACAGCCAAGTACTTACCATTAACCGACAGCTGTATATCGGTTATCACGCCTTTTCCGAGTCGGGCTTTGGCACCTTTCGGTAAATTCAACTGGGTGTAGTCTTGAGCGAAAGTATTTGTTAAAAATAGCGTTGAAAGGAGAAATAGAGTCAGAAAAATGGAAAAAATTTTGGTTTTCATTGTGTTACACCCCTTTCTACTTTGCTTGTAGTGAGGTCCCACAATAGCACCGTACCGTCCCAGCTTCCGCTGGCGAGCGTTTGCCCATCAGGACTGAAATGGACGCTCTTAACAGAGGACGTATGCCCTGTAAACGTCTTTTTGTGCTCGCTTGTGGCTATATCCCATAGACGGATCATGTTATCGCTACACCCACCTGCAAGTATTTGTCCATCAGGACTAAAGCATAAGGTACTGACATTATCTGGATGCCATTTGATTGTTTGTTTCAGTTGTCTGGTGCTTGTATCCCACAGATGGATTGTGCCGTCTGCGCTCCCCGTTCCACTTGCGAGTGTTTGTCCATCTGGGCTGAAAGCGACGCTCAAGATAGAATTTTCATGCCCAGTAACGATTTTTTTATTTTTTCCTGTGTCTGTGTTCCACAGATAGAGGGGACCATGCCCATACCCTTTACCACTTGTGAGTGTTTTCCCGTCTGGGCTGAAGCATACGCTATAAGCTTGACTGACATTCTCTGAGAAAGTTTTTTTCAAGCGTCCAGTATCTACATCCCACAGAACGATGTCCCAAAGGCCGCCACTTGCGAGTGTCTTGCCATCTGGGTTAAAGGAGACGCTCAGGACAGCGTCGGCATGCGCGCTAATCGTTTTCAAGTTCTGACCTGTGTTGACATTCCATAGGCGTATAGTCTCGTCGGAACTTCCGCTTGCGAGTGTTGTGCCATCTGGACTGAAGCACACACTATTGACAGGTGCGGTATGTCCTATGAGTGTTTGTTTATGCTCGCCCGTGTCTACATTCCACAAACGGATGGTATGGTCCCTTCCTCCACTTGCAAGGGTCTGTCCATCGAGACTAAAGGAGACACTATTGACCGATGGCGTATGTCCAGTGAGTGTTTTCAGCGGCTGACCCGTGGAAACGTCCCATAAGCGGATCGTATCGTCCCAACTCCCGCTGACGAGGGTCTGACTATCTGGACTGAAACATACACTTCTGACGCTATCCGTATGGCCTATGAGTGTTTGTATGTATTCGGCGGTGATACTATTCCACAAACGGATGGTTTTGTCATCACCCCCACTGGCAAATATCTGTCCATCCGGACTGAAAGAGATGCTCTGAACTGCAGAGGTATGTCCAGTGAGCGTTCGCAAGTGTGTACCTGTGCGGCCATCCCATAAATGGATACTATAGTCAGCCCCTCCGGCACTAACAAGCTTTGCCCCATCAGGACTGAATGCAACGCACTCGACACTATCTGTATGTTCTGTGAGTATTTTCTTATGTTCGCCTGTGGTGGCATCCCACAAGTGGACTTCCTTAAAACTCGCACTTGCGAGTGTCCAATAACTTGGGTTGAACGCCACGTTCCTGACCTCAGACGTATGTCCTTTGAGTGTTTTCTTGTGCTCACCTGTGGCAACACTCCAAAAGCGTATTGTTTTGTCCGAACTTGCGCTTGCGAGTGTCTTTCCATCTGGACTGAACGCAACACATTTGACATCACTTGTATGTCCTTTGAGTGTTTTCTTGTGTGTGCCTGTAGTAGCATCCCAAAGACGTATGGTTTCGTCCCGACTTGCGCTTGCGAGTGTCTTTCCATCCGGACTGAACGTTAAACTCCAGACATATCTTGTGTGTCCAGTCAGCAGCGCGAGTTCTCGAAAAGTTACAACGTCATAGATCCAAATACCGATGGAACTGGCAACGGCGAGTCGAGTGCCGTCTGGAGAATACTGTGTGTCATTGATTTTGCCCTTACCAAGTCGTGCTTTAGCACCTTCGGGGAGTTTCCATTTTGTATAATCTTGGGCAAGAGAATTTGATGTGGCTAACATTGAAAGGAGAAGTAGGGCAAAAAAAGTGGAGAGCGGTGTGGTTTTCATTGCGATGTTTTCCTTTTGGATTGGGGTTCGAGTATTGTGGATTTTAATTTCTTTTTTTTTAAGAATACCAGAAAAAATATGGATTTTCACATTTCAGCGCTATTCTATACAAGCGAATTCAAAATTGGAAGCAAGGGACGCATAGTTGGGACATCTCGGAACGTGAAACCGAACTGCGAGAAATACGCGGAGGCTTCTAACGCTTCCGCAATCAAGGGCTTTTTTTCCAATTCCTTTGAGACACCGAGGATAAGGGACACATCTTTCTGTTCAGCGAGGGTGTTGAGTCTCGCAATAAGGTGTCCTTGATGCCACGGATGGAACAACTCAATGGCTGTCTCTACACCGCTGCTGTGAACGAGTTGATAGTCTGGGAAGCAATAGAAATCACCTGCTAAAGGAAGGAATTGGCTTCCGGGGCGGACCTGCCAGTCGTCAGTTTTATTCTCAAGCATCGTCTGAAAAAGTTGGATGTCTTCGGGGATGTACGCAAGAAATTGTTGTGAGATCGGTTTGATACCGCACGATTCATCAAGGGACAACTGATAACGTTGTTTATTCCGAAACTGAATCTCTGCTGCGAGTTCCCATTTCGGTTGATGCAACACAGCGATAAAGAAGTTCGCCAGATTCATCCCATATCGCTTCGTTTTGTAAAAGAGGTTGAGGGGGCCATCCACCGTAATCTCATAGAGTTCGCCTTCTTTCCGGATTGTGGAGAGGAGTTGGTTGAATCTAAGATACTTGAACAGTTGACGGAGTTCCGCTGTCATGGAATCGGCGAGTTTTAGCGTGAGTGTGTTGCAATGGAGGAGTAACCCTTGCACTTGCGCGGTGTTGTAGCGGTGAAGTAGGCGTTCGGCGGAAAGCGTGTTGAATGTCAAGACCGGTTGACTACTCGGTAAATCCGCGTAGAGTTTGGCACTCAGCTCTGTCTGTTCCATAGGCGATTTACCTACCATTATCTGTAACACCTCACGCTGGTAGGCTGCGTAATCCTCGAACTGTTCTTGTGAAAGCAGACGGCTCGTTTCCGTAAAGAGTTTATGCCGAAACGCAATCAGTTCTTCGTTAGGTGCAGTATCAAACTCGGTCCTGTCTAACAGGAGTTTTTCGAATCCACGTTTGACTATCGGTGGTCCCGGTGTACTGTCGATTATGTGCTTACTCGATTCCAGAAGCGTTGCGCGCGACTCATTCGGCGACGTTTCAAAAACAGCAATAAGCTGCTCAGCTACCCTCAACAACTTACTATCAGTGGGGTCTATAAATTGTGGGTGGATTTGCCCGTTCTGGATTTTGTACTGGAGTAAGTCTTTGGTGAGCATTTTTTAATTGTACCTTGCGGTTAAATGACGTGGTTTTGGACTTTAGCATTGTTTTCTCGAATCCGCTCTCCATTCCATTACGAGCTACGCGATTTGAGACTATGCGAATTTTTAAAGCGTCTGGTAGGCGTTGTGCTGTCTCCGTCGCTTGTTGACGAAATGTTCACCCGTTTGCTTAGAGATGAGTTCGTAAAGCACTGCTTGTTTACCTTCGCGTTTACGGAGGATACGTCCGAGCCGCTGCACATGTTCCCGGACACTCCCGCTCCCTGAGACGATGATAGCGACATTCGCCTCCGGCACATCTACCCCTTCATTGAGTACTTTTGAGGTGACAAGGATAGAATACGTGCCGTCGCGAAATCCGTTCAGAAAGGCGTTCCGCTCCTTGAGTTTCGTCTGATGCGTTAGCACTGGGAGGAAGAAGCGCGTGCCGAGTTGATAGGCTGTGTCGTTATCCTGTGTAAAAATGAGAATCCGATCGCCACTGTGTCTCTGTAGTAATTTCCAGACCCATTCCTGTTTTGTAGTGGAGGCAAAACTGATCTGTTTTTGGGTGAGATATGCTTTGAAGGCGGCGCGTCCTTCATCGGATTGTGAGGCTTTCCAGAGAAATGTATGCCACCCGCGTGGCGTACCCATATTGATTCTTGCCTGTTTGAGGAAACCTAAATAAGTACTGCGCGCTTCCTCGTACCGGATCCGTTCCGTGTCTTCCATCTCAACCGCGATGGTCACAACGCGATACTCCGAGAGTGTTTTCCCAGAGAGTTCCTGCACCTTCGCCTCATAACAACGTTCGCCGACAAGCGCATAGAGTCGGCTCTCTTTTCCATCAACGCGTTCAGGTGTGGCTGTCAACCCTAACCGAAACGGTGCAATGCTACTGATTGCGGCGTATTGATACTGTTCCCCCGGCAGATGGTGGCATTCGTCGAAAATGGCGAAACCGAACCGGTTGCCGTAATGCGGCGCGTGCATAACAGCCGATTGATATGTCGTTACCGTAATATCTCGCAATTCGTGCTGACCGCCGCCATAAAGCCCTATCTCTTGTCCGAAGTGTTCCGTCAACACCGTATGCCACTGGTGCATGAGATCAATCGTCGGGACATGTACAAGTGTCGGGCGTTGCGTCTCAGCGATGAGTAAAATCGCGATGAACGTCTTACCGGCACCTGTCGGGAGACTTACGACGCCGCGTTTGCCGTTGGCGTGCCAGGCATCAATCGCCTCGGTCTGGTAAGGATACGGTGAAATCGCTTTTTGGTGCGTGAAGGATTCTATTGTGAATTGCCGTGCTGTATCCTGATAAGGGACGTCGTGTGCGCGCAGTTGCGAGACGATCTTCCGATAGCGGTAGGCGGGTGCCCGGAAGGTGAGAGTGCGCTCGTCCCAACGGATGTCCGGCAGCTGCGATTCAAGTACCTCTGGGACATTCTGTAGGATGAGGGTGCCTTTGTCAAAATTGATTTTGAGTGGTGAAGACATGATGATTCTCGAAATTTCAAATTGGAACTTACGCAGTGCCTTCATAAGTCCCTGATAAGGGGATTTAGCGGTTTAAAAGTAACAGGACTTACGCAAACTGAGCAGAAAAAGGATATTTTGCACGTAAAAAGTAACTATTCAAGACGTTTTAACCCCCTAAATCCGCCTTATCAGGGGACTTTGAAACTGCTGCGTAAATCCTAAGTAAAAATCTACCATCGTTGCTAAACTTGCGTAAGTGCTGTCTCGTCAAGATTTCTCACAGTTTACTCATGCCGCTATTATACCGAAATCTGGTAGGAATTCAAGGATTTTTCACAAATCTTGATTTTCTGATGCTACTATGCTAAAATGGGCGTAAAATCACAGAGAGGAACATAAGCCGTGCCTAAACTCATAATCACGCCGCCACAGAACGCGGAATCACACGAATGGGCTGAACGTCTTCACAACGAATTACCCGCATACACTGTCGTCTTGCCAGAGACAGATGAAGCCGTAGCGGATCACCTCCCAGATGCAGATGCTGTCTACGGTTGGGTGTCGCCTGAACAACTGCCGTTAGCGAAAAGCCTCCGATGGCTGCAGAACCCCGCTGCGGGTCCCTTCCCTGGTTACTATTATCCTGCACTGATTGAGCATCCGGTTGTTGTCTGTAACCCACGTGGTATCTACAACGACCATATCGCACAGCATATCATGATGTTCGTACTTGCCCTTTCGCGTGGATTGCCCTATTATATGGACGCACAACGTGAAGGGGTCTGGAGTAAAGATGCCCGCAAAAGTGGATACATTGATCTTGCACAAGCGATAGCACTAATTGTCGGGGTTGGTGGTATCGGGCATGAAACCGCACGCCTCTGTAGTGAATTCGGGATGAAAGTCATCGGTGTTGACGCGCGCTGGGAGTATGAGGTGCCTTTTGTGGAGCAACACGAACCTGCTGAACTGGACACACTCCTTCCGTTTGCCGACTTTGTGATCACCACGACACCGCATACACCCGAAACCGAAGGCATGTGGCACAAAGAGCGGTTTTCCTTGATGAAAAATACCGCTTACTTCATCAATATTGGGCGCGGCAAGACGACGAAACTCGCTGACCTCGTTTCGGTACTTGAAGAGGGTATCATTGCCGGGTGCGGCTTGGATGTCTTTGAAGTTGAACCGTTGCCTGCTGACAGTCCATTGTGGCAATTGCCGAATGTGTTGATAACACCACATATTGCTGTCAAAGATGCGGAGAATATTGAAGCACGGCGGTTTGAACTTTTCTTGGAAAACGCGCGTCGGTTCGCTAAAGGTGAGCCGTTAAAAAACGTCGTCAATAAAGTGGTATGGTACTAAAAAGCAGGAGGTAGTATGACAACAGTGAAACAATATCTTTTAAACGACGAGCAAATTCGCCATTTTATTGTGAATGGGTATGTCAACGTCACCGCTAACGTACCGACACACATCCACGAAACCATCTATCACAAAACGGATGAACTCTTCGCTGGCGCGATAGATTTCCGAGGCGATCGGCAACACAACCCGCTCAATAACATTTTACCGTTAGTGCCGGAACTTCAAGTCGTCTTGGAGTCCCCAGAGGTGCGCGGCGCGCTTACCAGTATTTTGGGTAACGGGTATGTCATGCATCCACATCGACACTGCCACCCCAATTTTACGGGAAGTAAACCGAGCGGAAAAGAGAACAGCGAAGAACGGTTGATGATGCCGCTTCACAAAGACGGGCACGCCGGTGGAAAACGACCTCGTCACCGAACGCCGCGTTGGGCAATCTTGTTCTATTATCCACAACCCTGTCTCGCTGAGCAGGGACCGACCTGTATCATACCCGGAACGCAATACATTCGAGAATTCATGCTCGATGGCGAACGTCAACGACACGAACCCCACGCCGAAGGTGGAAACGGGACGCGACGGCTCTCAGAGAATTTCCTGAATCGAAACCTCGTGCCAATGTCTGGTGAACTCGGCACTGTCTGGATTATGCACTTTGATATGGTGCATTCGTTCCTTCAAAACTATGTCTCCCTAAGTCGCTACGGCATGAAATTTGTCTTTATGCGTACGGAGCAGCCGACGGCACCTTCATGGAACAGCGAGACCGATATTTGGCAACCGCCGGAAGTCAACCACGTCCCTTACGATGCTGAAATCCTCTGGACATATATCTGGAACTGGATGTCCGGCAAAGCAGATCTCTATGAAACCGAGCATTTATCTGCCACGCTGGATATAGAATCGGCAGTTACGGCACTGAGATCAGACGACACGAGGGCGCGTATGGAGGCTGCCAACACCTTAGGTTTCATGCGTGAAGATGCTGCCGAGGCGGTCCCCGCACTCATTGATGTCCTTGAAGATAGTTATGAGCCGGTACGGCGAAACGCTATTTATGCACTCGGGGCAATCGGGAAACCGGCTGTTGAGTCTCTTGCTGACGCGCTTGACGCAGAAAAAGAGGCGTTTGAGATGGAACCGATTCTCCATATCTGTGACGCTGCACACGGACTCGCTGCTGTTGGAGCACCCGCTGTGTCTGCGCTCGTATCTGCGTTGAAGGACGAACGCGAAAACGTCCGTGCTTCTGCGGCGTATGCGTTAGGTGAGATGGGACCTATCGCAGCAGAGGCGGTTGACGCGCTTATTACGTTGCTAACGGATGAATCGGAGGAGGTGCGTCGGCATACAATCTCGGCATTGGGTATGATTAAGGTGCCAACGTCGAAAACAGTTCCTGCGTTAGTGAAGGTTCTGGAGGATCGTGAAGACACAGATTTAGCATTTTTTGCAGCGCAAGCGTTGACGCGTATTGGACCCGATGCAACAGAAGCTGTTCCCGCGTTAGGAGAGGCTTTGATGAGCGAGTCTGCTTATGTACGTGGGTTCTCTTCGGAGGCGTTAAGCCGAATTGGCACTGCCGAGGCATTACAAGCACTCGTGCCGTTCCTTCGGACCGCACGTTGGTTTAACTACGTCAATAAGAGCATACCAGTTTTCAGCATCGAGTTAACAGTATCCCCACCGAGCGATGCAGATTCTCTCACAAAACTGATTCAAGCGTGGGCAAAACAGAAAGACATTCCATTGCCAAAGACAAAAGAGATTTCACAAGATTCCGATACGCAATTTCAGGTAACCTTCAGCGATGGTAGGCGTGTGACCGCAAGAATTGAGGGCGACACGTTAAACCTCTATCATAAACGCCGGGTGGAGGCTGGATTTAAAGCGTATCGTTAGGGGAAATAACTCTGATAAAACTATAATAGTGTGATATTGTCTAAACCTTTTCTGTTGGTATGCGTCTTCTAATATAATTTGTATTGAAGCAAGTAGTAGAAAAGGATAGGAAATACCACATTTTATCGGATTCTACGGAACTGTTTGTACCCGATGTCTATCTTTTTGCGTTAATTATACAAATTGGAGCATTTGGAGGATTGGGAAATGCCAAAATTAGCGGCTTTGAAAGCCTTAAAACTGGTAAATGTTAAAAAAACTACACTCTATAATGCCATGGGATGCCGGTATGGTAGTAATCACTATAGACGCTCGCGGTCGAGAAATCATGAACACCGCACACTTGCAACGCTGCTATGGTATGCTATCAATGCCCTTCCAAAACGAAAATAACAGACAAGGAATGCTGCGGCAGATCCTGTAGTTTACTAAAAAACACCCAAGAAATTGTTTCCTGACGCACTGCCACTTTAAAACTTACTCTTAAGTGGATCAGGTTGAAAGCTGCCTATAAGCAGCCCTGATGATTCTGCTAAGGTTTTTCCTTCTCCTCTTCGTCCACATACGGCGATTTGGCTTGTGGTGGAACCTCTATAACTCCACCTTCCACACGCGAATCGTATATAGTTTTGCTACCATCAGGATGAAAGATTGTTTTTCTACCATTCCTACGAGTGAAGTTGTACGATGTTGTCCCGGTATATTTCCATTCAAATTCATCTAACCTTCCGCTTGCTTCTAACTCCTTTTTATGCTTTTTTAGATATTTTAGCAACGCTTCCGCTTTTTGCCATTGATACAAGTCATACTCTGCAGCATGCAGGTCAATCGCCTCGTCAATTGTAAGCGGTTTTCCACTTAGGTATTTCCGTTGTAACCGTATATAGGTCCGAACTTGTGGAATATCCCCAAACTTCTTCACAAGCGGATTGTGTGGATTGGGGTTATCTGGATCATCCTTGAACGGATTGAACCCGATGATAAAATCTTCTTTCGGTTTCTTTGCCTTAGCGTTTACCCCTTTAGACGAATGGACGGTCTCTCCATCTTCAGAACGTATTTCAGATCCCTTTATTTTCCTGTTTTTGCTGGCGCAACTTGAGAAGAGGAGAAGACTGGCAAAAATAACAAGTCCTGCTGTAAGTAAAGGTGTGAAGGTTCGTTTCATTTTGGCACTCCTTGCTTTCCGGTTTCGCTATTTTTTCAGTAACACAGTTTGTATCTATTGTTCCACGAAAAAATAAATATAGCACATTTCTATTTTTTAAGACAAGTTTCCAATTGATTTTCTATGCCAAATTTGCTAAAATAACGAAAAAAACCGTTCTTTGAGACTCTTCTATTTTCCCTTAATTCAAAATGCGTAGTTCGTAATGAAATGGAGAGCGGAGATAAAAAAGGGGCATGTCAAAATTCAAACCTACATTGTTTAACCGCAAGGAAAATTAAGATAATGGATTGTATCTTTTGTGCGATTATTGCTGGTGAGATTCCGGCAGCCAAAGTATATGAAGATGAACACGTCTTCGCGTTTATGGATATTGCCCCCGCAAATCCAGGGCATACGCTCGTTATACCGAAGCAGCACTATCGAAATATTTTTGATATGCCTGTAGAGGTCGGCAGCAAAATTATGCAAGTCGCGATTCCGCTTGCAAACGCGATTCGGGTAGCATTAAACCCTGATGGGCTTAATCTTTTTCAGTCGAATGAAGCTGCGGCATTTCAAACCGTTTTCCATTTCCATCTGCACCTGATTCCAAGATGGGAAAGTGATCCACTTCGGTTACCGTGGCGACCGAGCGAAGGTGATATGGAAGAGATTAGCAACATTGCGGCGAAGATTCGAGATGCTTTGTAGAAGCGGTTCATAAATCGTTTTTTGTTCTGCACCCATAGGTCCTTAAACCTTTAATTTCTCCGATATTGTTTACTCTTGTCGGAAACCCGATTTTGACATCGGAAAAATCGGAGCAAAAACTTAATAATGAAAAATATGAATATTTTGATTACCTCTGCTGGTTCCGAACTGGCGCGCAACATAGCAGGCGTATTGAAGGAAGAACATACGCTCCGCTTGACAGAGTTATATCCCGTTGAAAATGTTGAAGGCACATTCGTGCAAAGCGAGCTTGGGCACGACGAATCGACCAACGAACTCGTCCGCGGCGTGGATGCTATTATCCACATCGCCGAAGTCCCGCACGATCTCCTCGCTGAAGCCGATCAACCGGACAATTACGCTATCGACTACCAGACGCGCTGCACCTATAATCTATTGATGGCAGCGTCGGCGGAAGGTGTGAAACATGCTATTTACGCAAGCACACTCCGCCTTTTCGAGCAACACGGTGAAGACTGGACCGTCACAGAGAGTTGGCGACCCCGGCCGTCAGTCGATAGTTTTGTGCTTTCAAAACATCTCGGTGAGTTTACGTGCAGAGAATTCGGTCGCGAAGGTAAAATCAACGTGACATGCCTCCGCCTCGGCAATCTCATTACGGCTGATGCCGCAGCAACCGCCGAATATGACTCGATGTGGCTTGAGATGAATGACGCAGTTGCTGCTTTCCAAGGCGCGCTTGAGTCTTCGGCACCGTGGCGAATCTTTCATGTCCAGTCAGAGTTTTCCGGTTCCCGTTTCTCGATTGGGAAAGCCAAGGGACATCTAAACTTCGATCCGCAATTCGTACCATCACAGGCAAAGGAGGCGTAGCATGAGGGTTCTCATTTTAGGCGGTAACGGTTATCTTGGACCACATGTTGTCAAAGCGTTGGAGTCTTATTATACTTTGCGCGTTACGGACATCAACGACATTGAAACGAAGCATGAATCGATGCATATTGATGTCGGTTCGTTGGATCAGGTCATGCGCGCCGCTGAAGGAATGGACGCAATTCTCAACTGCTCCGTGCTCCGACACGATGGGCAGTTGGCTTTTGATGTCAGCACGCGTGGGTGTTATAATACAATGCGCGCCGCTGTTGAACACGGAATCCGCCGCGTCATCAACACCGGACCACATTTCACCATTCAAGGTGATGATTATACGACCTACGATTATGAAATTAATCCGGATGTTCCACCCCACACAAGCACTGGACTCTATCCGTTGACGAAAGGATTAGGACAGGAAATCTGTAAGGTCTTCACCGAGCATTACGACATCTATGTTCTTTGCTATCTGTTTCTCAGTTTCCGGGAACACGAAGACCAAGCGGAAGGCACCGATCTCAATCCGTTTTCTGTCAGTTGGCGGGATGCAGGTGAAGCGTTCCGACTCGGTTTGGAGATTGATCTGGAAGACCTCCCTTCGCGCTGTGAAATTTTCAATATCTTCGCAGATCTGCCGCATCAGCAGTTCTCGAATATCAAAACGAAACGTATCTTAGGGTTTGCGCCGCAGGATAACTTTGAGCGGATGTGGCATAAGAAAAGTTGAGTTACTCGGATACCTATTCTGCGCACACAGAGTAAGTTGAAGCCCGCGGAAAGAAGTTAGGTTGAACCTATGAAGATTGAACTCTTAGCACATCGCGGGGGCATGGGGCGTGCCCCTGAAAACACCCTCGCTTCCTTTAAGCAGGCATTGGCTGATGGTGCCGATGGATATGAGTACGATGTCTGTCTTACTCAGGATAAACAACCTGTGTTGATCCATGTCGACTTCAACCGAAATGATATACGGAAAGCCACAGGATGTACAACGCCGCTCAGTGAACTGAACTGGAAAGATGTTCAACAATTAACAGCGGTAGACTCGGATGCGCCGGTTGCACACCTTGATGATGCTCTCCGATTTACACGGGAAAACCAGATGCCGTGCTTCATTGAGCCGAAGGCGGACACGCCAGAACTGCTCCCTATCATTGTCCAACGCGTACGCCACTTCGAGGTCGTCCATCTCACCAGTATCCTCACTTTTTACCTCCGGAAGCAGCTACTTGTTGATGCCAAACGTTTAGAACCCCAATTACAGACGAGCGCGATTCTCATCAACCCAATGGCGAATTTCCTCAAAGCAGCCGCCGCAATTGATGCAGACCGCATGATCTTAGGGTGGAGCCGGATTAACCACTTTAAACTCTATAACACTTTCATACCCACTGTTACGCGGCAACTCAAGCAACTTCAGGCAAACGGGGTTGTTGTGGAAGCCGGGTTTATTCAGACGGCAAAGGATGTTGCTTGGGCAATCAAAAACGGCGTTGAAGGATTGTGGGCAGATGATGTGCCTTACATCAGAAGTTGTCTCGAGGAGATTTAACTCGGGCAGCTGCTTTTAGAACTCCACTCCCAACCCTCCCGACAGAGAACACGAATTATGAACACTACTATCTGCAACCCCCTGTTAAGAACCCTCTCTCTCTTATTGTTGACGATTCATGTCCGGTAATTAATCTTACCTATTATTGGATACAGCAGCGACACGCATGGAAAGCACGGCATCAGCCGGGTGTGCCACCTGACCGCTGGGAAGGTAACGCCGCGCAACTGAAAAAAATACCACCAACAATCCCCGCAGATTTCGCAGCAGAATGGGCAGAATGGTGCTGGGAAAACGGCGTGAAAGGCAAATTCAGCCTTATTCCCTATCCAGCAGGGATGGGGCGCGTTGATGAAGGGTTTCCTAAATTTTCGACACTGGAATATCAGGCGTGGCTGCGCGTTTACCGAGAACTTATCTGGCCCAGTTTCGATTTGACACCGGAGATGCTCACGCATACGGCTGTCGTTGATCTGGACACATTCACGCTCACCGATGCGTGGGAACAGGTCGAATGGGTAGATCCGCCCGTTGATAATCGGCTCACAGACTATATCATCACAGCGATGGAAATGCTGGATAATGTCGGTATTCCGTGTGAAGGCGTGACCAGCCCAGGTGCCTTCGGAAAACGCCAAGAGGCAGCGTATGCCAAAGCTGTGCTAACGGCCTCTCAGCATGTCAATAACAACCCACGTCCTTTCTATTTCCTCTGGCTGAAACACGATGAACTGCCTGATGTGCCTATCTGGTATGCTGAGAAGGAGAACGGAATCGCAATTGCCAGTATTGTCGCATGTGCTGGTGACTGGTTCGGTGGATGGACAGGCTACGATTTAGGCGATGCTGACCGGTTTATCACGGAAGACTTACAAGGCGGCCGCTTGCCACCAATTCTGGAAAAAGAACTTCCGTGTGTCCTTGTCGGACATTGGCCCGGGTTCTATTTCAATGGCGAAAAATTGGGATTTGATGTGCTGAAAACCGTCAAGTCACG
The DNA here is from genome assembly GCA_965200345.1 of Candidatus Poribacteria bacterium. Taxonomy (GTDB): domain Bacteria; phylum Poribacteria; class WGA-4E; order WGA-4E; family WGA-3G; genus WGA-3G. The sequence goes on along the minus strand of OZ241378.1, from coordinate 5,360,268 downwards.
CCTTGACCGTTATGATCCAGATCGCACGAAGACGCTCTGGATGAAGACCTCAGAGATCGGACACTATTGGATGGCACGCGAACTCACCGACATCTCAGTCTCGGAACGAAATGCTTCTTGCCCCCCTGAGAAGGGGGGTAGGGGGGTTACACGAGAGATTAACCTCTCCACCCAATTCCCTACGGCGAACTTTACGTTGGCTATTGATGCACCAGTCTGTCATGTTCAGGTCAACGGGTGGGACCTGCGCGAAGTGCGTTCCCGACGCGATTTTCAGAGCGATACATTTCTCTGTGAAGACAAGCAGACGTTTATCGCCTTTGATTTGGAAATTGGTGACACGGAACTTACCGTTACGGTATAAGGATACGTCCGCCACTCGCAATAACAGTTGATCCTGTCATATAACTTGATTCCTCGCTTAAGAGGAACGCGATCACATCTGCCATCTCTTCCGGTTCACCGAGCCTCCCAAGCGGTGTTGTTGAACGCAGCTGCTCGACCATTTCTGTTGAGACTTCGCCTAACATATCTGTCGCTATTGCACCCGGCGCGACCGAGTTGATACGTATATTGTGGGGTGCAAGCGGACCGCAACACGATTTCGTCAACGAGATAACTCCGGCTTTCGCTGCCGCGTAAGGCAGCTGATTCGGACGGACTGCCAACGCAGCAATCGACGACACATTAACAATACGTCCAAATTGCCTTTCAATCATCCCGTGTTTGACTGCCCATAGCACGTTGAAGGGACCTGTCAGATTAATCGCGACGATCCGATCCCAGTGTTCAGGTGTGAGTTCGTCAAACGTCATATCACCGACATCTCCGGCGTTGTTCACTAACAATTCTATTGAACCGAGTTCTTGCGTCACCGTTGCTACCATTCTATTCACGGCATCTCTATCGGCAATATCGGCTTGAACAGGTACCGCTTCCTGTCCTAAACCGCGAATCTCTTCACAGACGGCTTCCGCTTTATCCATCGCGCGTGAATAATGAACAGCAACAGGCGCACCTTCACCTGCAAGTTTGAGTGCTGTTGCTTTCCCGATACCGCGGCTTCCGCCGGTTACCAATGCAACCCTTTTTTGAAATCTCATCAGGTCTCCTTCTATAAAAGTACCTCTAATTGTTTCCATATATCATTGGAAACCGGTGTCGTAGCGGCGGCAAAGTTCTGCTCTACTTCTGTCGCATTCTTAGAACCCGTCAGGCTCATTGCAATCCTCGGTTGGCGGAAACAGAATTGGATGGCGAGGTTCAGAACGTTCAGGTTGTTTTCAGTTGCCCACTGATAGAGTTGATGTGCTTTTTCAGCGTCAGATGTGTCTAAGTGTGCACTGCTGGTTGACACATCCGGTTCAATGCCAGAGAGCAGTCCCATCGCAATAGGACTCCCGTTAATAATACCAATATCGTTTTCAGCGGCGAAAGGTAACAACCACTCGTTTGCGGTTTGACTCAGGAGCGTATAATCCAAGTACGTTAGGATAACATCAACGACACCGGTTTCGATGGCGATCTTGTGGAATTCGTGTTGTCGAACCCCGAGCCCAATGAACTTAAGCAGTCCTTCCTCGCGCATCCGCTGCAGTTCATCCAACGCGCCACCTTTCGCGACGACAGGGTCCATACTATCCGGATCATGCACTAAGCAGACATCGAGGTAGTCTGTACCCAGCAATCGCAGGCTATTTTCAACGCTTCGGCGCGTGCCTGCAGCACTAAAATCGCCGCGCCATTCAGGGTGGGTACCTGTTTTCGTGGCGAGATAAATCTTTTCCCGCCAACCGTCAGCGAGGGCAAGTCCTACGCGTCTTTCGCTCTCACCGTAGAGGGGTGCAGTGTCCAGATAATTGATGCCCAAATCAATCGCTCGGTGTACCGCCTCAACTGCTTCATCGTCAGTAACATCGCCTCTGCCGAGACCCGCGCCTCCCATACCGAGGCATGTGACTTCTAATTCTGTACGTCCCAACCGCCGCCGAGGCAACGGATTTGCTTGTGTTTCCATAATCTCGTCTTCCTTAAGCGTGTGCTATAAAATTACTCGCTTTTCTCCTTAAGAATCTGCTGCGAATTCTCGGTGCAAATGCCCGCGACGGGCATCAGAGGGTATCACGCTCACCCACTGCACCCCTTTAACAACATCGTCTGGGGTATGTCCATGCTCAACACCTTTCGGTGTGACGACCAGATCCCCGGGCCCAATACGATAGGATTCAGACTGCCCGTCCGCCGTGCGCAATGTTACAATTGTTGTACCTTCGGTAAAATACCAATACTCATCGAAATCGTGAAAGTGGAGTTCGGTCGGGTTTTCTTTGGAAACAGCGAAAGCCCCAATCGTCGTCATATCTGGGGTATCCAAAACTTTCCCAAGTGCATCCCCGATCCGTTCTCCTGCACCGAGTCGAATAACACAAAGATTCGTATCCATTAGATTACCCCTATGTCTTTTAGATGTTGCAACGAATCTGCCACGCGTGCTTTGGCTCCAGCCTCGTCAAGGTTTTCGCCTTCAACACCCTCTAATTCCATAGTGAAGGGACCGTAGAAACCGGCATCGTTCAACGTCTGGAATACGGCTTTGAAATCAACTACGCCTTCACCGAGCGTCGGGAAATGCCACGTGCGATAGCCGCCGTTTGTGTCCTTAAGGTGAACTGCACCGACGTGTGGAACAACCTTCTGGACTTCGCCAACGGCTGTCACATTATGGTTGTAATAATAGACGTTGCCCGTGTCGAAATTGACACAGATATTCGGATGGTTAACCGCTTGCATCGTCTCAAGCGCGATGTCGCCGTTGTGTATCAAATCCGGGTGTGTTTCCAGACACACCTTAATCCCCGCGGGTGCAGCATTCTCGCCGATAGAGTGGAGTCGATCGTATACGGCATTCCGGTCCGCGTCGCCAGCGTGCGCGCTGACAAATATCACCTTTACACCCATCTTATCGGCAATCTCCAATGTTGGCTGGAAGTCTGAGACAACCGTTTCAGACTGAACGTCGCAACGCCCTAAAAGGCTTGTGGCGGTGAGCCCGTGTGCTTTCAAATTTGACTGAACTTCGCCGACAGATTCAGCCGAAGGCACACCAATTTCCACATTCGTCAAACCGATTTCTGCCAAGTGCGTATATGCATCGGCACCAAACTGTCGATAACTGCCTAAGTTACATGCAATAATATTTTCCATTTTTCTCCTATTGATTATGGTATTTTCCGTAGAACTGTGTTGCTCAATAGAACTTCAATCCCTAACAGGAACATTGTGGGTATCAGGAAATATCCTGCTAATTCTTTCTGAACAATAGCGTTGGCTACTTCAAATTTCGTCTTTTCAAACCTGTCAATTTCTGTATAGACCTGTTTCAGCGATTGTCCGTCTGTCGCACGGAAATAACTGCCCCCTGTTGTACTGGCAATCAATTTTAGGGTATTCTCGTCGAGATAGGTTAAAACCTCTCGGTACCGTTTGCCGAACGTCGTATCCGCATAAGGGATACGTGCCCCGCCTTCTTTCCCCATACCGATGGTATAAACCTTAATACCGAAAGATTCCGCAAGGGATGCTGCTGTTTCAGGGGCAATACTCCCAGCGTTGTTCTCACCATCGGTCAGGAGGATAACGATCTTCGTTTTCGATTGCGAGACGCGTAACCGATGTGTGGCAGTCGCGAGGGCGTCACCGATAGCCGTTCCATCTTCCAGCTGCCCAAGTTTTACATCGCTGAGCAATTCTACCAATACTGGGTAATCTAATGTAAGCGGGCACAGCGTGAAACTCTCGCCAGCAAAAACAACCAAACCGATGCGATCGTTTTCGCGATGTACCAGAAAATTGTTGATGACCGATTTAGCAGTTTGGATGCGATTTGCGCCCTCAAAATCCTCTGCCCGCATACTCTCCGAGATGTCAAGGACTAAGAGGATATCAATCCCCTCCGCTAATCTATACGCGTGACTTTGGGAGAGTTGCGGACGGGCGAGCGTAACGATGAGTAGTGCGAGGATGATGAATCTCAGCACTCTCAGAGTGGGTAACACTTTAACCGAAAAGGTCTGTCGCATCTTCTGAACGCTGGCTGCAAAGCCGTGGTTAAAGTCAGAAAAACGTACAACCGGGATAATTGTCCGTTTTTGCAGCCATCGGGAAGCCATAAACAGCAGAGGGACTATGATAAGCAAAATTAGAAAAAGAGGTGATGCTAATTGCATGTGAACTACGTCCTTTCTGAGCGCGGACTCCATTCGTTACCGGGGAGCAGGGATGTGTTTCTCCGCCGGTCTTGTGGTCTCATCATGCTGATAGCACTCAGTAGGCAGATTCCGATGCCAACTGTGTTGACAACAAGAAACGTCACCCAATCAATATATGGCAGTGCCGTCGCCATAAAGTAGAGGATATAACCGAAAATTACTGCAAGCGGTTTCAATCGACCTGAAAAGAGAGTCCCGCCGAGCGTAAGGAAGATCGCTGCTTTACCACAGATCGCTAACGGCAGTAAAACGGATAGCCCCAACAACATAAACGGAACGCCAATAATTGACAACGTCAGCAGCGAAAGAATCAGCGGTATTACAACTAACATCAAGGCACTAAATAGTATACTGCTGACCGGTTGATGGGTCAATAGTCCACTGACTGCGTTTATCGGTCTTGGAAATATCGCGACGACCAAGAGATACATAAAGAGAAGTAGAATGAACTTAACGATCATCAATCGAAGATCCATCTCTTTGCGGATTTCCCAGAAGGTCCGCGGATGCATCACAAGTTTCACTGCCGCGGGGATCATCCGCCAGCGGTTACTTACCTGAAGATTCGTTACGTTCTCTATGTTTCCTCTAACCTCTCCGCCGATGAGATGAAGTGTTCCGTTCACCTGTGCGCTTGATGCGAGTTCAACGTTTCCACCGAGTACCAACACATTTCTGGTGACGCTCCCTTCTAACCTCGCGTTGCCAGCAATCATAACGAGGTTTGTTAATACCTCATCCGCTGCTAATTCATAGTCGTTAAATACTTTGAATATCCGCCGCGTCTTTTCCCACGGGTCCCCTCTCTCTGCAGCGGTTTCACTGGGAACTTCAGTTTGCTGACTGGGTGTGTTAGGAGCCTCTTCCGAAGCAGGTTCTGCACTGGTGTGTTCAGTGCTATCTTCTTGCGTTGGATGTCTTGATTCGGTTTTCGTCTGCTGATCTGTTTCTTGCTCTGTTAAGCCCTGCGCAAGAAAAGTGCCGTTCGCGACTTTTTTGTCCCTGAAGTTGGATTGTGGATGCCGGTCATCATGCTGCTGATTTCCCGACGCTACAGACTGTCCAAACAAGGACAACACACCAAAACTGAAAAATAAAACTATAAATGCTATTTCCTTCATGTTTGCCCACACTTTGCGTTGAAATATGTGAAGATATTGTAGACGAAACTTTCTTTGATGTCAACGCTTTTTTAGAATATAGCAGTGTCGTTCAGTTCTTCCGTAATTTCGATCTTTCACTTACGCGTGCTTTCTTGTAGGAGCAACTTGCACTGACTGCTGATTACTGACACCTGAAAATTTCATTTTTCACTTGACATGTACCATCGAATCTGATAGGATAAATATATTGGTATTTTAAGCGTTTTATGCTTTAGTACGTGGTCGCTGTACTTGGATGAATCGCTCAAATATGTAGGTAAAGTGCTCGAATTGTAATACCCAGTAGGAGGTAAAAATGAATTTTAGATCTCTTTTTTCTCGGAAGTTCTGGCTTTCGAGTATAGTTCTTACATGTGTTAGCCTCATTTCTTTAAGTATTCTGTTCATTTCCACCACCTCAGCCGAAATTGATCCGGATACCCTTGTCGGCATGTGGCTCTTTGATGAAGGCAAAGGGAAAGTCGCAACCGATGCATCCGAAAATGGCTTAGATGGCGAACTTGTGGACGGTCCAAAATGGGTTGATGGTAAGTTTGGGGACGGACTTGAACTTGATGGCTCTGGTGCGCATGTCGTCATCCCGGCACATGACAACCCAAGAGACGCAATAACTGTCTCAATCTGGGTGAGAAGCCACACCGATACTTGGAACCAGCACGGTTGGATGGTTGAGAAACGTAACGCCTATATTATCCATCCCAACCAAGGAACGAAGAATGTTTCATGGCCCATTTGTAACGGCGGATGTTGGAATAAACCCGGTGCTTGGCGCGATGGTGAAGTCGGTCCCAAAGATATTACCAAATGGCACATGTATACGACCACTTATGACAGCGACACCGGTGAGTGGTACATCTATATTGATGGTGAGATGGCGAGCGATATGGATCTGACTAAGAATCAGCTTGATCCGGATACCGGTCCAGTCTACATCGGTAACGACACTTGTTGTGCCGGACGCTTCGCCGATGCCACCGTTGATGAGGTCGCGATTTTCAGTGTCGCTTTGGAAGAAGCGGATATTCAACAAATGTATGAGAAGGGTCTCGAATTTGCAGTCCTGGCGGTTGACCCAGCTGATAAAATGACAACCACTTGGGCAAACGTGAAGGTCAAGTATTAGGAACCTTTAAATATTCACGCGGCGTTTGTAAGCCTATTCGCAAATAGTGCCGTATACCGACTTTAAAATTGGCGTAGAGGGCGGGATACCATACCCGCCCACACGCACGCTGGAGTGAGTGCTAAACCCTCGTTCTACAGCATATATCGGATAGCAGAAGCGGGAGTTGGTTCTCAAGTTTACCGCGATATAAAACAGAAAACGGAGGAACAAATGACGTTTAGTTATGACGAAGCAGATGATTTTGACGAAACCGATGATTTTGACGAAACCGATGACTTTGACGAAACCGATGACTTTGACGAAGCAAATGATTTTGATAAGGCACCGGAGGAGGCATTTCTGGAGGAAGATGATGACGACGATACCGATACCGCGCTCTCTCAGGCTTTTCGTCAAGCAGCGGCAGGCACAATAATGGACGAAGACGAGGCAGATGAAGACGAAGATGATACCGAGGAGGATGATACCGAAAAAGAAGAAGAACAAGATGCTGCGGATGTTAATGCCGAAGAAGATAATACTGAAGAACATGCTGCGGATGCTAATGCTTATGAACAACCACTTGTAGAGCCGGTAGACGCACTGCCTGACGAAAACGAAAATGATTTAGAAGTAGAGCTGCCCCCACTTGAATTCGTTCCCACGGAACCGGAAGTCCAACTTTTCCGACCCAAAGAACAGACTAACGCTGCCTATAGGGACGCGAGAACGGCCTACCATGAAGAGAAAGATTATCAACGGGCAATCGAAAAATTTAACGAGGCTATTGAATACGAAGTTCAAAGTACCGAGGACAGTCTCATCGATGCCAGCGAAATCGTCGCAAAATCGAAGTACTGGCAAGCAGAAGCGTACGTCAAGCTACAAGACCTTCCCCAAGCTATTGGAACTTTTGAGGATCTGGTCAAAACTTGCCAAGGACATTATCTCTCATTAGCTGCACAACGAAGAGCGGATCAATTGAGCGAGAAAAATTATTAAACATCGGGTACTTGAACGTACCGATGCGATTCTATATTGCTAAAGGGCAACCTATATTAAGAAAAAGGATTGGCGAATTTGTGGAAACCTTGAAGAACATTCTCAAACAAAAGGCAACAAACTTACGTATTCATTCCATAATCTCCACTTCGGAGGCAGGTTCTGGACATCCAACCACGTGTCTCTCAGCTGCGGATATCGTTTCTGCTCTCTTTTTTCACGTCATGCGTTATGACTGTGACGACGCGCAGAACCCTAACAACGATAGGTTCATCTTATCCAAGGGACATGCGGCACCGTTACTCTATGCCGCGTATGCCGAAGCGGGGATCATTCCGACCGAGAAACTCCGGACGCTGCGGCAAATTGACAGCATCTTGGAAGGACATCCTACACCTCGGTTTGAATGGACAGAGGTAGCAACCGGGTCCCTTGGACAAGGTTTATCGCTCGGACTCGGTATGGCACTCAACGGCAAATACTTAGACAAATCTGATTATCGCGTCTACGTACTTCTCGGCGATGGCGAGACCGCTGAAGGTGGGGTCTGGGAAGCCGCCGCTTTGGCATCGCACTATCAGCTTAATAATCTGATTGGAATTGTGGATGTCAACGCATTTGGACAGAGTCAGCGCACTATGTACGCCTTTGATGTTGACACCTATTGTCGGCGTTTCGAGGCGTTCGGATGGCAAACCATCGGGATTGATGGCCATGATTTTGACGAAATCTTGCCTGCCCTCGCGCAAGCCAAAGCTTCGACCGATAAACCGACTATGATAATCGCTAAGACGTTTAAAGGGAAGGGCGTTTCATTCCTTGAAGACGCAGATAACTGGCACGGGAAGGCTGTTGCCAAAGGTGAGGAACTTGACAAAGCATTAGCCGAACTCGGTCCATTAAATTTAGATGTCCCTGTTCAGATTGAATCACCTGATACTGTCAATACAGATGGAAATCTTAATACCGATATCGAGTGTGAGCCACCTGACTATCCGTCCGATGAAGAGGTCGCTACACGTGGTGGATACGGCGTTGGTCTCGCCAAGCTCGGTAGTGCAAACCCTAATATTGTTGCCTTAGACGGAGATACCAAAAACTCTACCTATGCCGAACAGTTTATGGAGCTTCATCCGAACCGCTACTTTGAGATGTTCATCGCAGAGCAGAACTTGGTAGGTGCGGGTATCGGTTTAGCGAAGCGCGGGAAGATTCCATTTGTTTCCACCTTTGCTGCGTTTTTATCGCGTGCCTACGATCAGATTCGGATGTCTGCGATTTCACAAGCAAATATTAAATATGCCGGTTCACATTGTGGCGTTTCAATCGGAGAAGACGGCCCCTCACAGATGGGCTTAGAAGACATAGCGATGTTCCGGGCAATTCCAGAAGCAGTCGTGCTCTATCCGAGCGATGCTGTCAGTGCTGAACGGCTTGTCGCCGAGGCCGCCGCACATAAAGGTATCGTTTATCTCCGAACCTCGCGCCCCAAAACGCCTATTCTCTATGATACCGATGAAAGTTTCCCTATCGGTGGGTCTAAGGTTATTCAACAAAGCAATCAAGATAAGGTAACAGTTGTTGCCGCAGGTGTTACCATTCATGAGGCGTTGAAGGCATGCGAAGCACTTGAAACAGAAGGTATTGCTATCCGTGTTATCGACCTCTATTCCATCAAACCTGTTGACGCGGAAGTACTGAAGACAGCGGCAGCCGAGACAAACAACACTTTAATCACCGTTGAGGACCATTATCCTGAAGGCGGTTTAGGAGATGCTGTACTTGATGCTGTTGCAACTGAAGATATTTCTGTTCACAAGCTCGCCGTTACAGGGGTGCCACGTTCTGGAAAACCCGAGGAACTCTTGGAACATCACGGTATTAGTGCGGATGCTATTATACAGAAAGTGAAGGATATTATCGCGCGGTAGCAGCGGTCTCTAAAACGGGTTGTAGGTGTGCCTGGAACTACGACTCTCTAAAAAAAAGTCAATCGCGCAAACTTGATGTGAACATGCAAAAGACAATTGTCTGGGGAACTGTCGTAGGTGTAATCATCCTCGTAGGAATTGGAATGATCTATGCCTTGCGCGCACCGCGCGCAGTCCCAAAAACCTATCCAGCGGATAAGGGTCCTAATTTTATTGATGTTACTGCCTATCCTGTGAAGATGCAGGAGGCTTACGAACTTTTTACGAATAAATGCAGCCGGTGCCATACAGTTGCGCGCCCCATTAATTCTACCTTCACGCCGGCAGAGTGGCGAAAATATGTATATAAAATGATGCGAAAGCCGGGTTCAGGGCTTACGCCGAAAACTGCTGAAAAGGTAATTGAATTCCTAATTTACGATGCGCAACATAGGGAGAGACAAGCAAAATGATTGTTACTCGCAAACTTCGCTCTATAGTGGGACTTTCGATGTTGGTGGTATTATTTTCTCTAATGGGTGTGCAAATGGGGTTCGCTGAAGGGGATGGTATGAAGCGAGAGAATTTTCAGGTTTCAGTAGATGCGCGGCGCGTTACATTTACCGCACCACCTATTTTCAAAAATGGCACATGGTTAGTGCCTTTAAAACCCTTTGCTGAGCAACTCGGATTGAAGATAGAATATCCAGAAGGATCGGAGATGGTGGTTTTGTGCGGCGGTGTAGAATCGGAACTTTGCGTGCCGGTCCAATTCCAAGATAACAAAGACGGTGCTTTGGACATTGATGGTGTAACTTATGTACGCCCGACTTACATCGCCGAAGTCTTTGGCTATGAAATTTATGAAGCATCAAAGCACCGATTGGAAGTGATCCATCCGGCGCACCTCGCTCCCGAATTCACGCTCCCTGATTTAGCTGATACCCCAAGACACTTGCGGGATTTCCGAGGGAAAAAGACGTTCCTCTATGTTTGGGGTTCGTGGTGAGGCTGCCGTGGACAACTGCCGGGCTGGCAGGAATTTTACGCTAAACATAAAGAAAAGTTGAACGTGGTCTCAATCGCACTTGATGCACAAGGCGCATCTGTCGTACGTCCTTGGCATGATGCTGCGGATGCCGATTTTGTTACACTTGTTGATTCACAAAATAGTTTCGGCACTCGCTATAACCTCAAAGCGATTCCTTATGGTGTCATGATTGACGAGTCGGGTCGCTTGGTTAAGGCACCTTTCAATGTCAATGTCAAGAATCAGAAAACGCTTGCAATGCTTGAAAAGTGGTTGTCGGACCCCGACTACAATGCGATACTACTTCGTGAGATGAAACCATCAAACCGGTCAACTCCAAAGACGAACGCTGAAGCTGCTGCCCGTTTTCAACTCGGACTCATCTTACTGGAAAAGGGTAAAAAGGACGAAGCAATGACAGAATGGCGAAAGGCACTCGCGTTAGACCCACAAAACTGGATTATCCATAAGCAAATTTGGGCGGTTGAGCATCCAGACAAATTCTATAAAGGAAGCGTTGATTACGGTTGGCAGAAGGCGCAGTTAGAGGTTGAGAAGAGTGAACCGTAAAGAAAGTCTCTATCGGATAAGGCACGCCGATACTATTTTCAACCGAACCCTATTCTAACTATTTTGTCCTAAAGGATGACGCGTCCGCAGTGAAGGTCAGAATGTTTTCATTATTTTCTATGAAATTTGCTATACTGCCTGTCGTTTTGCCTGACTCGCGTGCAAATACCGAAACGCGTTGGTGTCTTGAGAACCGTTGTTATGAGAGAGAGTTGGCAAAACCTCATTGATCTCATTGTGAGACCGGGTGCCACGTTTACGAGGCTGAAATCCAAACCAAAGTGGGGTATTGCCTTCTTTGTTTTTTCCGTCCTTGTCGTGTTGTTGGCATGGATAGTTTTTCCGTTTACGCAGAAGTTCCTTAACCCACAATATACCGGTAGTTTAGCTCGTATTGAGTTGTTTGGATCTACCAAAGCAGCATCTATGGTGTTTGTGGCGGTGAGTGGGATTGTTCTTGGGGTTCTCTGTGCTGTTGTATTCAGTATTCTACTCACCGTGGTATTGCGAGTTTTCAAGGTAAATGAGGCACTCAAATTTAAACACATTTTCGCGGCTTGGTGGCATACGATCTTGATTAATCCATTGGTGTTTTTTATCAATATCGCATTCCTCCCAGTCTTTAGGCACCTTGAGGATATTGAGACGGTTGTTGATATAAGAATTATTCCCGGAATCCACATGTTGGTGCCATTTGTCGAAAACCTCTATTTTCTGATGTTTTTGAGTTTTGTAGATGTCTTGGGTATATGGAGTATCTTTGTTTTAACTGTAGCGGTTGCTACACTCGCGGAAGTCAGTAAAACGAAGGCGTGTCTTACGGCAGTAATTATTTGGCTATTAAGAGTTGGCATTGATGTTATATTTCAGGTTTCATCTGCTTCTTAAGGAACACGCAAATTGAAAAGAGCCGGTAGAATCTTATGGATCGTGGATAATGTAGGTGGAGGAAAATGATGAATACGAGAGAAGGTTACGCAGAATTACAAACAAGAATTTTGGATGCGCGACGCGCCTGGAAACGTAGTATTTTTTGGGCAGGATTTGCTATTGTCCTGACAGGTATAATGGCTGTATTTGTGGGTGAAGCGATCATTGATTGGCTGATGCCCCTTCCGAGTTTTGTGCGAATCGCTTTGCTAACAGCCGGTGTTGGCGTGACGGGGTACTTGCTTTATAAGTATCTCATTCAACCCCTTCGAGCAGCCCTCACGCTCCGTGATATCGCACTCAACGTTGAGCAAAATCACCCTGACCTTGAAGATAGATTGGTGAGTGCGATTGAATTCGGCAATCGCGAGTCAACAGACCCAATTGAAGCGCACATGCTCCAACGCCTGCTTGAAGATACCACGCAGCGGGTAGAAAGTATTGATTTCAAAGCAACAGTCGATCATAGTCGTACCCGTAAGCATGCTGGCATTGCCGCTTTGGTTGTTGTTGGCTGCTGTGTTCTCGCACTCCTATTTCCGACGGAACTCCATACGAGTCTCCTCCGCGTGTTGGTCCCTTGGGAGAAGACTGAACCGGTTTTGACGACGAAGCTAACTGTTGAACCGGGAAATGTACGTATCCTTCGCGGCAAAAGCCTACCTATTCACGTCACTGTCACCGGAAAATCTGCTGAGAAGGCTGTCTTGACCTACGGAAATATTGAGAGGCAGGAAACCGCTCCTTCCGAAACTGAGACAACCCAGCAACAGATTAATATGTTGCAAAACCCAGACGATAAACGTGGGTTTGCTTATGAAATTTTTAACATTGATGCGGATATCGAATACTACGTTATAGCAAACGAGGCCACTTCGGAACGCTATACTGTTGAAGTATTTGAGATGCCAAAGGTAACAGAAATCTCCGTCGCTTATACTTATCCAGACTACACAGGTCTTAAACCCGTCGTGCAAACAGGGACAGGTGATATTCAAGCGGTCGTCGGGACACAGGCAGAAGTAAAACTCACAACCAATAAAGCCATCCAAACCGCAACGTTCACCCTGAAGAGGGATGTTAATCAGGAAAAATTGGACGAAACTCAAGAACCTGCTGCAACCCAGATGGCGATCTTTGATGGAAACATCCTCACAACAACTGTAGATGTTATTGCAGATGGGACGTATACCGTTGAACTTCTCGGCATTGATGGTTTCCATAACGAGATACCCATTGCATACACCATAAAAGCCATCCCTGACGCTACGCCTGAAGTTGTGATAAAGGAACCTGGACGCGATATCAAAACAACAAAGTTGGGTGAGGTGGAAATCATTGCTGAGGCGACAGACGACTATGGGGTCGCAGAACTAAAACTTATGTATCGCATCGGGTCTGACGAACTGCAGGAACTAACCTTAGAAACCTCCACGCCTGATGCTGTTATAGGATCAGGGACTACCGGTCCGGTGCAACGCCGCGTCGCAGAGGGTCGTTATACATTCTACCTTGAGGAGTTTGACGTTGAACCCGGGGATATTATCTCTTACTACGCACACGCTGTTGATAATAACACGCGCACGGGGCCCGGTGAAGCCAGTAGTGATATTTATTTCATTGAAGTCCGGCCCTTTAATGAAAACTTTCAAGAGATGGAAGCACAACAGGGACCACCGATGCCGAATCCGCTTTTAGAGATACTCGCCTCCCAGAAGCAGATTATTCGAGAAACAGCGAAGCACATTAACGCAAAACCGTCATCAGTTACGGAAGAATATCGGAGTGCCGTTAAGAAAACAGGAGACAAGCAAAATAAATTGAAGGATAAGACGCAGGAACTCGCAGATGAGTTTAGCATGGCGATGCAAGGCGACTCGCCGATCACCCCTGAGATTCTGATGAACTTGGAGGACGCAATAGAAAAAATGCGTGAGGCAACCGATAGCCTGAACGCTGTTCAACCTGTTGAAGCCATTCCTGCGGAACAAGAGGCACTTGAGCTGCTCATAAAAGTTAGCCTTGAGCTTCCGAACATACTGATGCAGATGCGGAATAGTAATCCGCAACTTGCTGAGAACCTTGAACTCGAAATGGAGGAGCTGCAAAGCGAACTTGAGGATCAGCAGAATGAGCTTGATCAGGAGATGCAAGAACAGACGCAGGAGATGTTGGATCAAGCACGTCAGATGTTGGCGGAGCAACAGCAGCTAAGTCAGCAGAGCCAGCAGTTAGGACGTGAAAACGAACCCCCTCCGAGCGATATGCAGCAAAACAGTCAGCAACAGGGACAGTTGTCACAGCAGGCGCAGCAGATGGCAGAGCAACTCGGCACCATGCAACAGGATGCTCAAGGGTCCCAAGGACAACGTTTGGATCAAGCCGGTCAAGCGATGCAACAGGCGGGTGAACAGATGCAGCAAGCCGCGCAGGGCATGCAACAACAGGAACCGCAACTCAGTGCCGCCAAGGGGCAAAAAGCGGAGGAAAGGCTTGAGGAAGCCATTGAACAGTTGGAGAGGGTTGCATCGGAATTCAGCGATGCTGCGCTCGCCAATGCTGCCCAGCAGGTCCAGGAATTGATAGACGAACAGTCCGGTGTCCAACAGGAGACGCAAGAACTCAGGAACCGTTCGCAACAGGCAGAAATGCGTCCCGAAGATTTCCGAAAGGCAACTGAACTTGCTAACGAGCAGCGAGAACTTCAGCAGGATCTCGGATCACTTGAGAATACGCTCGAAAGTCTGCCGGAGCAGCTTAGCGAAGAGAATCCAGAGGCAGCCCAAAATGTAAGGGATGCTACAAGACGACTTACTGAAGAGCAGACAGCTGGGGATATGTCCACCGCGCAACGCGCCCTGCAATGGCGTAGTTTCCGCGCCGCTGAGTTGAATCAGCAAGAAGTCGTAGAGACACTAAGGCAGGTACAGGCGGACCTACAACAGGCGCAAGCCAATATGGCAAGCACTGAAGAAGAACAGCTGGAAGCCGCGCTCCAACAACTCCAGCGCGCCCGTGAACAGACGCAAGACATCCAACGCGAACTTCAAGCAATGGAGGGACAAGAGCAGACGGAAGAACAACAACAGCGTCAGCAACAACTCGCTGAGCAACAGCAACAAATTCAGGAGCAGATGCAACAGGCACAACAAGCCATGCAAAACGGACAGGAAGGACAACAACCCGGGCAGGAGGGTCAGGAAGGACAACAACCCAGACAACAGGATGGGCAGGAGGACGATAACCAAGAAGCACGCGCCGGTGGTCGGGAATCCGAACGTGAAATTAACGAACTCTGGCTCGACCTTCTTGATACCATGGACTACCGACCTGGAAATCGCTCAAACCCGTTTCCGAACTATGAATTCGTTATTCGGGACCTGACGAAATTGGAAGCCGCACTTGAAGAACGACTCAACACGCTTCAGGAGAAGAAACAGCTCACACAAGTTGCCAAAGAGGATGTTCCACCTGAATATCGAAGGCTCGTTGATAACTACTACGAGTCTTTATCGCAATAATTGGCTGTCAGTTGTCAGTAGTTCGTGTGGCAGTTACTATCTTTGTTTCCTGCTACAATGCTTTCTTAATGGCTATTCATGACCGAGACTTAGCTGATGTCATCGAAAACCGGGGTCCCCAACCATTACTCGGGGGTGTGAAACATGGTGGAACGGTGACCAAATTTAATGGTTTAAAAATGGAACTTGAGACTAAAAATATCGTCAAATCCGGTGAACACGTCAGCCTGAACGATTACGTCCCCGGGTATACTGGAAGTTACACGAAAAAAGGTCAGACGAAGCGCAGACTGAAAAAACTACATAAGCAGCTGCTGAAACTTCAAGAACTGCTTTACGCGGAAAATCAGCGTGCGCTTCTCATTATATTGCAGGGCATGGATACATGTGGCAAGGATGGCACGATCCGGAAGGTTATGGCAGGTATAAACGTGCAGGGATGTGATGTCGTTAGTTTCAAAGTCCCTTCTGTCGATGAGCTTTCCCGGGACTTTTTATGGCGCGCACACAGAGCTGCACCATCAAAAGGGAAAATAGGTATCTTTAACCGTTCACACTATGAAGATGTCCTTGTCGTCCGCGTGCATAACTTGGTACCAGCACCCGTTTGGGGGCAACGCTACCAGCAGATTAACGATTTTGAGAAAATGTTGGTTGAAAATGGAACCGTTGTTCTAAAATTTTTCCTTCACATCTCAAAGGAAGAACAGAAAGCACGTCTTGAATCTCGGATTAGCGATCCGACGAAGCATTGGAAAATCACGGAAGCCGATATTCGAGAACGTGCCTATTGGGACGATTACATGCAGGCGTACGAGACGGTTCTCCAAGAATGTAGTACTAACTGGGCACCTTGGCATATAGTTCCCGCAGATAAGAAGTGGTATCGGAATCTCGTCATTACAGAGTGCATCGTTGATACACTGAGGAAACTCGGTATGCGGTATCCAGAACCTACAGCGGATGTCGCCAAATTCACAATTGATGACTGAGATATGTTCCTTGTGAAACATAGCCAGCGCTCCCTATTACTTTTAATTCAGGCACTTTTGACAGCAGAGGCTTTGTAGACAAAAATGGGCCGAAATTAATCGATAACCGATTTTGATTCTCGCTGCGAAGCAGGACAAAAATCGGGCGGAGATACCATAGTTAAAAAAATGCTTTCAGAACAGCAATTAGCACAATTTGAAGAAGAAGGCTATCTGCTCCTTTCCGGGTTGATTCCACAGGAGACTGTCACAAAAGCCGAGGCAGCGATGTGGCAAATGATGGGTATGGATGCGGATAACCCAGACTCGTGGGGACATTTCAAACGTCCGGGGCTTGCTGGATTTTACATGGAGCAGCTGTCGAATGGGAACCGCATTGAGCTTTTCGGTGTTACGAATCCAGATGTCTTAGCGTGTTGTACGTCTGATTATCTCACTGTCCTTAACCAACTCGTATCCCGATACCCAGAAATCCCACACTGTAAAGATCACCGTCCTGATGGCATCTGGGCACTCAACCAATTCCCCGTTTCAGACAAGTGGAAAAGCCCGTCGCCGCACTTAGATGGCGATTTCCGAGGTTTTCGGCTGGATCCGGGAACATTTCGGGCGACCAGCTTGACTTACCTCACCGATGCGAATTCGCATGGTGGCACCACAGTAATATGGCCCGAAGGCCCACGACGGATTCGTAAATTCCGAAAAAAGAATCCTGAATTCTCCAACCATGTCCGAGATGTCCGTGCACTCTTTCCAGAAATGGATTTAGGCGAACCGATGGAAGTCGTCGCTAAACAGGGGGATGTACTCTTTTTTCATCACCTCCTGCCACATTCTGGAACAATGAATGTCGGTCCCTTGCCGCGTTTCGCGATTCGATATATGTGCTTATGCTGCGCCTGTCGCAAATGGGAGAAAAAAGGAGAGTGGAATATCTGGATGCCGTGAGAGGATTCGATAGAGGAGTGACAAATGGTGAATCAAAATAAATATGTTGACTGGAGCCACTGTTTTCTATTGATTGCTATTACCCTCTTGAACCTTGTTATCATAAAGACCGCAATTTCTCAAGAGGTCTTCCTACAGACAGGATTTGAGGAGTTCGCTACCGGTAATCCACCGAAAGATTGGGAAGTCATTGGCGATGGCTTTGAAGTTTCTGGCGACACGGTCAAAACCGATAAAAAAGCACTCGCTATTGTGGGGCGTAGAGACATAGATGAACTCGGTGTTCCTATAGCAACCGAAAATCCTATTATTTCGGTTGAATTCTATGTTTATATTCAGGGCAGCGGTTGGTCTTTCAATCTCAAAGTCGCTTCTGCTGACGGTTTTGGCGAAAAGAATGGCTGCACCTACATCAACTGGAACGCTGGCATTGTTCGGCTTTACAATGGCGCGGCGTGGCAAACCATTGGCGATTTTGAAACCAATACATGGAAATACGTCTATATTGTTGCCGATGTCGGCAAAAGCGAATTTGATTTTGCCGTCGGCAATAACAGAGACGATGCATTGGGTGCCAAGCCGGAAAAAGAACTCCCCTTTCGAAACGCTGCGCGCGGTCCCGTTGCCAAATGGGTCAGTTTCTCTACGTCCGGAATAACTGCCCCGGGTTACGTTGATGATTTGTTGATCTATGAAGGCGCAGAGGCACTCGACCTTGCTGTTGACCCGGATGGAAAACTCGCGACGATGTGGGGACATATCAAGCGACAATAGTTCTAATATAGCGATAGGACATGGTGTTCTTGCCTTAGCAAGCCTGTTATATAAGAGTTGATGCCAAGAAGGTATCACACAAGGAATTTTAGGAGGAGAGGTAAAATGAGGAAGGGCAAAGATAAGAAAAACCCAAAATTTCTAATTGTGGTAAAAACCTGCCACGTCGTACATTTCATGTTATGCCTGACTGTTATCTTAAGTATCACTTTGATAAAAACTGCAGTAGCTCAAGAGGTCTTCGCACAAACCGGGTTTGAGGAATTCGCGGTCGGGAACCTACCGAAAGATTGGGAGGTAATTGGCGGTGACTTTGAAGTTTCTGGCGACACGGTCAAAACCGATAAAAAAGCACTCGCTATTTTGGGCGGTGGAGACGGAGATGGAATCGGTGTGCCTGTAGCAACCGAAAATCCTATCATTTCGGTCGAATTCTATGTGTATATTGAAGGCGGTGGTAGGTCTTTCAATCTCAAAGTCGCCACTGCTGACGGCTTTGGCGAAAACAATGGCTGCACCTACATCAACTGGGACGCTGGTATTGTCCGACTTTTCGACGGTGGTGCGTGGCAACTTATTGGCGATTTTGAAACCGATACATGGAAATACGTCTACATTGTTGCTGATGTCGGCAAAAGTGAATTTGATTTCTACGTTGGAGACGACAGGGACGATGCATTGGGTGCTAAGCCGGAAAAAGGACTCCCCTTTCGGAACGCTGCGCTCGGTCCCACCGCTAAATGGGTCGCTTTCTATACGTGGGGAATAACTGTCCCCGGCTATGTAGACGATCTATTGGTCTATGAAGGCGAGGACGCGCTTGATCTTGCCGTTGATCCAAGCGGCAAACTTACCACATTCTGGGGGCAAGTTAAGCGCGGATTGTAGAGCGATCTTATAAATGTGGAGGTAAGACATGAAAAACGGTGAAACCGTATGCCTAACGCCAGCACAGCGGCTACATTTTGATATCTATGGTTATGTGTTATTAGAGAACGTCCTAAACGACGATGAAATTCAACGTATGAAAGGCGCGCTCTATAAAATAAAAGCTGACGAGGATCGGGATGCTAAGCGTGTTTATGCCCGTCCGGGCGGAGAACATCATGTGCTTTTCGGAAACCTTGTTGAATATGATCCAGCATTATTGGAATATGCCGCACATCCAAAACTTGTGCCGCTTGTTGAAGAAGTGGTCGGGGGTGCGATCCGTCTTGAGGAGACCGAAGCAATTATTAACAGACGGAACCCAGAGACAGAATTGGACGAACTCCATAAACGCCGCTATAATCCAACCGGCTTCCATCGCGGAACACAACACGGCTGGGGCACCTACATAGAACAGAACAAGTTCCACTGCATCTTCGTCAAGACGCTCGCTTACCTCACCGATGTCGGTCCAGATGACGGGGGGACGTGCGTCATACCCGGAAGCCATCGCCTAACGTGGAACCAAAGCGAAATGATTGAAGCTGCGCTTTCTGATAACAAACTCATCTACCAAGTCGAAGCATCTGCAGGCTCCGTGCTGCTTTTTGCCGAAGCGTTGATTCACAGCACAACTGCTATCCGTAGCGACAAGGAGCGCGTCATCCTCATCTCCGGTTACACACCGCCGATGGTGCGAGAATGGCCCGGTAACGAAGTCAGTCCTGAATTTATTGAGACATTGCCAGAAGACATCCGTCCGCTTATCTCAGGAAGCGACAGCTGGCACTGGAAACGACGCTATTAAATCTCAAATCTGATAGGTGCAGTTTCATCTTTTCTCAGCGGGTGCGGTTTCCTAACCGCACCTATATGCCTACTTATTTTTATAGTCGAACTCAGAATTAATCCTACATATTTGTAGCACAAACTTTTAGTTTGTGGCATTCTTTCTGTAGCATAGGCTGTCAGCCTGTGGCACTTTCAAGGACGATGAGAGCATTAGGAATTGTTTGAGAGGGACCTCTTAATTCTAAACTTTACTATAGAATTCACTGTAATATCTCGCGTCTTACAGGAGGAAAAATGAGAAGTTTTGGAACCTACGGACGTGTGCGTCCTGAGCAGCATTATATTGTTCCGCGCACTACGGAGGTTGCTGATTTCATCAACCGTATCAAAGCAGGCAGATACATTGTGCTGTTCGCCCCACGTCAGACCGGAAAAACGACCTTTTTCCGATTAGTGCTTAATACGCTCGCGGCTGAGGATCCCACCTATTTTCCTATTCTGTTGGATTTCCAAACAATGCGCAACGCTTCGCCTACAACTTTTTATCAGCAACTCACCTACATGATTCAACGGCAAATTGTGTCTGTTTTTGAAAAACATAGGGGGACACCTTCTGAGGTGCTCACCGAATTTCTGGAGAAAACAACGTTAACCGACCATTTTTCGATGGTCAATTTTTTTGAAGACCTTGAAAACTTGCTAAATAGTGATTCGCACAAAGACGTTCCCGCTTTCAAAAGAGTTGTGCTGCTCATTGACGAGTTTAATGGCATCCCAAAAACAGTCATCAGCAATTTTCTATATTCGCTCCGCCAGATTTATCTCTCTGACGAGATGCAATGTCCCTACAGCGTTGGTATCGTGGGGGTCAAGAGCATCGCGCAGCTCGACTACGACCGGTCTGTTTCACCGTTCAATATCCAAGATGAATTCAAACTGCCGAACTTCACACTTGAACAGGTCCGAGAACTCTTCCAACAATATACAAATGAGATCGGACAAGCCTTCGCTCCAGAAGTCATTGAATCTATTCACAAACAGACTGCGGGTCAACCTTTCCTCGTGAATCGATTCGGACAGATACTTACTGAAGCATTGGACATTCCGAAAACCGAAACCTTCACGATGGCACATTTTTCAAACGCACACGCGCAACTCCTTGAAGAAGACAATACCAATCTTACACATCTGATTACCAATATTCGCAGAGATCGCCGATTTGAGACGCTGCTCATGAGGATCACAGCCGCTGAAGAGAGTGTGCACTTTAGCCTCCGAAATGAACTTATCAGCGAGCTCTTTACGTACGGCGTGATTACTAAAGGGGCTGACGGTCTATGTGAAATCCTGAACCCGATTTATCTCTATTGCATTCTACAGACATTCAAACCGCTGATAAATGGGTTAGAGCACGAATACCTCCCGGAAGACACGGACGCGGGCTTTGACGATTACCTCACACCTGCTGGCCACATTGACCTCGTATCACTCCTTGATAATTTCCGCGACTTCATCGGGCGTGCAGGTTTCCAAATTTTACAGGTACCAGATACACCACGAGAGTCCGTGGGCAGACACCTCCTGCTTGCCTATCTTGATCAGTTTGTTAAGCTCGTCGGCGGTGTAATGCACATCGAGGTGCAAACCGGGCGCGGGCGGATGGACCTCATCATTACCCACAATCAGCGAAAATATATTGTCGAAACGAAAGTTTGGAGAGGTGCCAGCCGCTATCAAGCAGGTAAAAAGCAACTCGCTGCATATCTTAAATTGGAGGGTGTGAGAGAAGGATATTATGTCGTATTTGATCATCGGATAGAGCCAGAGCCGCGCTTGGAGACCGAAACAGTTGAGGGTGTGAAAATTCGGAGTTACCTCATCCCTGTGATACAAGAACGCCCCTCAATCCTTTAGCAACAAACCATATCCTGTTTAACGTGAGTTTGATAAAAGTGGGATGTTGGGTTTCGCTATTCCTATTTAGGCAGAAAGTGTCTTGAAAAACGGAAACCCATTTGTCCAAATGATAAGGTTTTTCGTGTGTCCTTATCGCTCAACCCAACCTACAGATTTATTTTCAAGTTCACGTTGTTTAACCTCACCTCTTATAGTAAAATCCGAAAATAAGTTTACACTTGTAGCCTAAACTTTTAGTTTGGGTTTCCTTGTAGCATAGGAGACCGTTGGTTTCCTGTGGCATATAACTTCATAGTTCACACGACGATACGAGTGTATAAGTAATTACGGAATCTACTATAAAGGGTGGAAATTTCCACTTGTTGCGTCTAAATCTCTAATATTTTCTTAATTTGCGTAAATCCTATTTTATTCTCTAATGTTGGTGGAACGTCTCTTTAGGAGTCTCAGGCTCCTGAAGTCCGCGGCATCCACAACGGCTCTTTCCCCATCTCCGCGAAGAGCAACTTCATAACCAAATCTGCCTTCAGTTCCGCATGCTCAGCCGAATTCCAGAGATTATTGATCTCTCCAGGATCCGCTTTCAGATCAAACAACTCGCCATAATCTCGGTTGTAGTAGACGGTCAGTTTATAACGATCGTCAACGTAGGTTTTCACGTGTACCGTTGTCGGTTCATGATGGTTTTCGACGAGGATATGATCGCGTGCCTGTTCTGCTTGACCTGACCAGACCGGCATCTGATCTACACCCGTCATCGGGCGCGGAATGTCGATACCAGTAGCACTCAGGAACGAAGGTGCTAAGTCTACCAACGTCTGCAACGCCTCCGACTGTTTCCCCGCAGGTACGACTCCCGGATGCCGCACGATAAAAGGCACTCGAATAACATCTTCGTAGTGGAACGCGCCTTTTGCGATGAGACCGTGCTGTCCGTAAAAATGCCCATGATCAGAAGTAAACACAACCAGCGTATTGTCTGCCAGTCCAAGTTCATCAAGTTTCGCCAAGATTTGCCCGATGTACTTGTCCATCAGACTCACCATGCCGTAATAGACGGCAATGTCTTTAGCAAGTTCATCCCGATCCCGTAAATGTGACCTGAAACCGTGTACACCTTTCCCACTTTCACGCCAATCGGAAAAGTCGGGTTTTTCTTGTTGTGTCAGTTGGAAATGCAGCGGGTTGTTGTCATGTTCCCCTTCCGTCACGGAAGGCACGGTCAATTCTGTTGGGTCATACATCGTATCCCACGGTTCTGGCACAAGATATTTCGGATGTGGATCGAAAAAACTCGCCCAAAGGAAGAAGTTCTCGCCGTTCTGCTGATATGCTTCCATGAGTGCATTTGTGCGTTCCGCAATCCAGGTATCGTAATGGTATTCCTCTGGAATCGGCCACTTTCGATATTGTCCGCGGGCGTTCCCTGTGGGTGGTGCAAAATAGTCGCGCCAATTCGTGCAGCCGTTCTCTTCCATCCAGATGGCATAGTGCTGCCCGACGTGTGCTTCATCAGCGTGGTTGCGTGCCAGTTCTACGTGTTCAAACCCGTAAAACGGTTCGTCGAAACTCCGCCAGAAATCCAAATCTTGGAGAATCGGATAGGATTCGAGAGACGGGAATTCCTCCGTGCCGTGGAGCGGTTGGAAATGCGCTTTTCCAACGAGAGCAGTCCGATAGCCTGCGTCCATGAAATCTTCACCGACGGTATGCTCGTCTTCAGAGAGTTTTGTGCCAAGGGACCAGGCACCGTGCTGGCTCGGATACTTCCCAGTGATAATAGATGCGCGCGTCGGTGTGCAGGTTGGATTCGGACAATAGGCTCTATTGAAAAGTGTCCCTTGCTGTGCCAATGTATCCAAGTGAGGTGTCTGGATTTCCGGATTGAGGCAACCCAAGGTATTCCAATGCTGCTGGTCGCTGGTAATAAGTAGGATATTAGGTCTGGTTTCGGTTCCCATATTATTTCCTTTGTATTGTATTTTGTTGATAAAATCAGCATAGCACTTTACAAGGAATAATTCAAGAAAAATGCTGTAGGAGCGGTTTGTAACCCGATTTTGGAGCGAATTAAATTCGGTTGACATCCTTCACAAAACATGTTATCCTTTTAGACAGCATCGTGATTGTAAAGGGCAGGGAATGGACAGAGAAAAACAAAACAAACCAAGCATAGTTGATGGCATACTCCAAAAAATAGAAGAAAAAGCAAGTACCGGTGAGTACATCTATCGCGGGGAGTCAAAACACTTTGAGACGGTTTCCTCAAACCTTTATCGCGTCTTCCGTGAACGCAAAGACTTTGATATTGAAGCAGAACATTTTGATATAGAGGTCGTTCAGGAAGCAATGTTAAGCGTAGCGAGAAGATTTTTCCGAAAAGCAGTTCAAGATTTTGAGATCCTCGCTGAAATCCAACACTACGGCGGTAAGACCAACCTCATAGATTTCACAACGGACTACCTTATCGCGCTCTTTATGGTTTGTGACCGTGAAGAGTCCCTTGGCAAAGATGGCAGGATCATCTTGCAAGAAAAAGAACTAATAGATCCCTACATCGCAGAACCTTATGAACCAATAAATCGAGTCATTGCCCAGAAGAGTGTATTTGTGAGGCATCCCGATGGCTTTATTCTACCTAACGAGGACGATGTTATCAATATTCCCGCGGGCCTCAAAATACTGATACGTAAACATCTGGAGCGGTATCACGGTGTTTTGTCTGAAACAGTCTACAACGACCTGCATGGATTTATTAAAAATCAAGATATCCATTTGGAGGCTTATGTAGATTTTTATATGGGGGCAGCCGAGGCACGAAAAGGAGATTCAGAAAATGGTTAGCCAGAAGAAATTAGCACACTATGAAAAAGCCATCAAGCACTTCAGTAGAGCCATTGAACAGAGACCTAATTTTGTCATCGCGTACCTTCACCGTGGGGAAGTTTACCGGAAGATAGGTGAACTTGATCTGGCGATTGCAGACTATACTGAAGCGACAAGTCTCACCCGAAGACCTCATGAAGCATATTGCGGCCGGGGGATCGTTTATGCTGTGAAAGGTGAAATTGACTTAGCAATTAAGGATTTTACTACCGCCATACACAGGAGCCGGAGTTACGATTGGGATTATCCGGAAGCCTATTACCATCGTGGTAACGCTTATGTTGCCAAAGAGGAGATCGCACTTGCGATTGAAGACTATAACACTGCGATAAAACTGGACCCAGATTACACCGAAGCCTACGTTAAGCGCGGCGTTGCTTACCACATCATGGGTGAGATTGACATCGCTATTGAAGACTATAACGCAGCGATAAGAAAGAACCCGCAGTTTGCAGAGGTTTATTATCATCGAGGCAACGCTTATAACCTCAGAGGTGAGGTTGATTTGGCTATCGCAAGTTATACGAGAGCCATAGAATTAAACCCGAATTATGTTGAAATCTATACTGTCCGCGCTCACAACTATTTCCTTAAAGGCAATGTGGACTTGGCTATTGTTGACTGCGCAAAAGCAATGGAACTCGGATCTGATGATGCTAATACCTATGTGATTCGTGCTAGTGCTTATAGTCTTAAGGGCGAAATTGATTTGGCGATTCTTGACTGTACAAAAGCGATAGAGCTTGATCCTAAGGACAATGATGCTTATTTTATTCGTGGAGATGCTTATAGTATTAAACGCGATTTTAAACTCGCTATTGCGGACTATACAAATGCAATAGAACTAAAACCTAATCACGCTGAGCTCTATTTTAATCGTGGTACTGCTTACAGCAAAATAGGAGAGATTGATCTAGCAATTAGAGACTTAACTACTGCAATAGAACGTAGTCCTGATTACGTTTATGCTTATGTCCATCGCGGCATCGTTTACAGTAAAGAAAACGATTTTCATAAAGCCATCGCAGATTACACAAGGGCAATACAACTCAAGCCAACGTTTGAAATTCCGTATTATAATCGCGGTAATGCTTACCGTAACACAGATGAGATTGACCTGGCGATTGCTGACCTAACTATGGCCATACAACTGAACCCCGATTATGTCCAGGCCTATAGCAATCGCGGGGATATTTACAATAGTTTAGGCGAGTTTGATAAGGCTATCGGTGACCTTACTAAAGCAATACAATTTGCTCCTGAGCAAGCCGAACTCTATTTCAACCGAGGTGCTGTTTACGACAGAATTGCGGAATTTGATAGGGCTATCGGAAACTATACAAAGGCGATACAGCTCAAACCTGATTATGCCAAAGCCTATAGCAACCGAGGTATTGCTTATGGCCTCAAAGGCGAAGCAGATCTGGCGATTGAAGATCTAAACCGCGCTATAGAACTCAAACCTGATCATACCAAAGCCTATGCGAATCTCGGCAATGCTTATCTCCTCAAGGGCGAGGTTGACTCAGCTATTTCACTTTATAACACAGCGATAGCACTACAATCGGACTATGCCTATGCTTATAATAATCGAGGTTTTGCGTACTTTCTCAAAGGCAAGGTCAATCAGGCTCTTGGAGACTATGCGAAAGCATTGGAATTGGATCCTGATTACGTGCAGACCTATTACAATCGTGCCATCGCTTGGTTACACCAGCAAGAATGGGAGAAAGCTAGAGACCCTGACCGTTGCCAGAAATCGAAACGTGGATGTTATCGGTTCATTTCTTAGCGATTATCAAAGTGTGGAGAACTTTGAGAGCAAGGCTGGCGTGAAATTACCGGAAAACATCTCTGCAATATTAACTCAGCCGGATGATCAAATCTTACCTCCGCCCATGGCAAGAAACCTATTCCAGCCGCAGGGTGGAATGGAGCAATACCTATTTGAAGACCTCACCCCAATAGTGGTGCGACCGACAGCAAGACCTCTAATGCCACCTATATAAATAAACCGTTTCCAGAATCAAAGGGGTGGAAATGAATGGACTTCAACAAATTAAAGTCGCTGAATTGGAAACGGTTCTGGAGACGGTTGACATTTATTGTTTCAATCGGATTCAGTATCATCGGATTCTGTATGATGTTCTCTGAAACCTATTCATCGGAATACCCTATCCGATCTTTAGGAAGTGCCTTTGCCAAAGGATTGCTCGTGGCTTTAGGCTGCTTTGGCTACGTTTGGTTTTTGGGGTTTGCTGTATATGGCATCATCTGGGTGTTAAATTGGATTATCGCAGGTTTGAAAAAGGACTAAGCAAACCTTTTTATGGTAGTTTGTTTCAAGTGCCAGTTACCTCAAAATTCCCGAAAAACCATGTCCTGCGTGAGGTTTGCCCCAATTTCCATTGAGTGTTTCTTACACTTACTATGAAACTTAGGAACATCATGTCCTCAAAACAACAACCCAATCTCCTCATCATCATGTCCGATGAGCACGCACCCATGTACAGCAGTCCCTACGGACATCCGCTCGTCCAAACACCACACATGGACAGGCTCGCTGAAGACGGTGTCACCTTCACGAACGCTTACTGCAATTCGCCGCTCTGTAGCCATCCCGGATGTCGTTTATGACGGGGCGGTATATCCACAAAATCGGTGCGTGGGACAACGCTGCACCGCTGCGTCCGGATGCGGTCACATGGGCACACAGTCTGCGCTCAGTGGGCTACGATGTTGTGCTATCTGGAAAACAGCATTTCGGTGGGATGGACCAACTCCACGGATTTCGCGCACAACTCGCCCGTGATCTACACGCAGAACGGCAGCACGGACTTTCGGACTGGGATAACGGCACACCACCAGCAAACCGTCCATGGCAAGGACTTGCACAGGCACGTCCAGGAACAACTGAAGAAATTGAAGTCGATGACCTCGCGGAGGCAGAGGCTTTGGCGTATCTCCGAGACCCGGCACGACAGGAACAGCCGTGGGCACTCAACGTTTCGTTTATCGCACCCCATTTCCCGCTCGTTGTACCACAGCGATTTTGGGACCTCTATCCGCTTGATGAAATTGATCTCCCCGACATTCCAGAGGGACACCTCGAAAACCAGCATCCTGTCTACCAACGGATGCGGCGTATGTTTGGCTGTGTTGACTTTCCAGAGGAATTCGTCCGTCGCGGGAGAGTTGGCTATTATGGATTGATTACCTATCTCGACGAAAAGATTGGCAACTTACTTAAGACGCTTGACGAGACCGATCAGTTGGAGAATACTATCGTCATCTATACCAGCGACCACGGTGAGATGAACGGCGAGCACGGGATGTGGCGCAAGTCGAATTTCTATGAGGCATCCGCGCGTGTCCCGCTACAGGTCATGTTCCCTGACCGACTATCCGCAGGCAAGCGCATTGATGAAGTGGTTTCGCTCGTAGATCTGACAGCGACGTTTGTTGACATTGCGGGTGTGCAGTCTGTCCAGCAGTTTGATGGAGACAGTTTACTACCTCTGATGCAAGGCACGGCAAGCGACTGGAAAGATTTCGCGTTTTCTGAATACCTCGCGCACGGCGTTGAACGTCCGATGGCGATGCTGCGGAAGGGAGCATATAAATTTAACTACAGCCTCGGCGATGCCCCAGAACTCTACGACATCGCTAAAGATCCGGGTGAATTTCGGAATCTCGCCAATGACCAAGCATATCAAACGATTTGCCAAGAACTGGGGGTGCAACTGTTGGCAAACTGGGATCCTGTTGAAATCGAAAAGCAGGTTCGCGCCAGTCAGAAATCCCGTATTCTGATAGACCAAGTCACTGAGGGACAATGGAGAAAGCCGCCTGATAGGTAGCAGCAGATAAGGAACGGGATGTAATTGGAAAAGTGGAAGAATGGCGCAATGCTACGCTTCCAACCTTCCACACTTCCAGTCTTTGCGTTACTTCCTGATGACCATCTTACGTGTTGCCGATGAATCAGGTGTGCTCAATTGATAGAAATAAACGCCCGAAGCGAGTCGTTCACCCAAATCGTTACGTCCATCCCAGTAAGCAGCACGCGACTTCCCGATGTAATACCCCGCCTGTTGGAGTCCGAGATCCAAATGCCGGACGAGTCGTCCTGCTGAGGAATAGATACGAATCGTAACCTCCGCGTCGTTTGCCAACTGATACGGCAACCACGTTTCTGGATTGAACGGGTTCGGATAATTGGCAAGCAGTACAGTCCGTTGCGGGATGAGGTCAGCCGGTGTAAGTCGAAGTTCGGTGAACGCTCGGTGAACGTCTGCGACACTGATTTTGTGTTGGAGTGTGCGAATGAGTTCCCCGGTGGTATCACGTACTTCAATCGTCAGCGTATCACCAACGGAGACAACGGCTTGGCGGTTCATATCTGCCCAAGCGGCGTGGAAACCGTTGGAGGCAACCGCTTCGGCAACTCTGGCGTATCCATTATAGACCGTGAGCGTCACGCCGCTGATGCCTTCAAGCTGCGCGCGTAAGACAAATGCCCACGTCTTCGGAATTGATGGCTGCACCGGTGCTGCTGCAACTTCCTCGGTTGTATTCTGCCACGCGCTACCTGTGAAACTGACACTCTTTGCTTCGGTGACGTTAGCGATATAACCCATCCCACCTTCAATCGGGAATCCGTTGCCAGTAGAATTTGCCGTGAATCCGATGAATCGTTGCGTAGCGGCATCGAATTCAATAACAGTCGTCGCACCGATTTTTTCCATGAAAGAACGCGCTGTATAGGGTTCCTTTGGCATCAGTGGTAAGCTGATCATATTCAAGCCTGTACTGAGTGCGACTTCAAACGCGTTCTCATCTGCCACTGGCACAACAAGGCTGTCGGCACGGAATGCGAGGTTCTGAATACGTGCGTCGCTTTCAGGTTCGACATCCGCCATATCAAACGGTGTTTCAGCGAAGTTCGCCGCGAGATATTCTGCAAGCGCGTCTTGCTCTGTCCCGGGATCCGTGAAGGTTGCCTGTCCACCAGACTGCTCCTCTGTCATCACTTCAGTAAGGTCAACACGATGCGTATTCGGGAAATTAGCATACGGATAGTCATCGCCGCCATCGACAAGGAAAGTGATCGTGACCATTCGGAACGTGCGATCTGCATCGCCCACAATTTCACCGTTCTGGACAATTGTGTCCGTCGGACTTCCATTCGTGTCAGTAATGACAAGCGACTGAACCCTTGACCCCTCCGGCAGTGAAGTATCAAAGCTGAACGCCATGCCTGCGATTTGCGGGAAACGTCCGGGGGTTGAACCTTCACCAGAGGCAGCAACTGTGTGTTCGATGACTTCAAGCAGTTCCCCTGCGCTTAGGGTCAAAAGTGTCAATCCGTTGTTGAACCGAAGCGTATTTTCGATGTCAATCTGTGAAATCTGACCTTCTGTTTTACCGACCAAGGCATTCGCAGGCGGTGGGAGCAAATCTCCATAGGCAGCCACGCCAATCGGTGCACGAATGCCGCCACCATTTTTCAAAGACACAACGACGCTTGGGTCAACCCGTTTCCCTGCGGCAAGGTTTGCCTCGGCGATTAGGTTACCGATGTTGGTTTCCTCTGTGCGGATAGAACCGCGGTTCCCGTTCAGATAGACACTCGTTTGTCCAAAAATATTGCCATCCTTTGCAGTCACAACACCCCGTACCGCTTCCGTAATTTCAACCACACGTGCTGCAGGTGCCGCATTGCCCGTGTCTACAACACCTTGTGCGTCGGTGACAAATGCACCGCTGACTGTAGCGTCAATTGATTCGGCAACTAAGACACCTGATGCATCAAAATCGACGACCAACCGTCCGACGTATCGGTAATTCCCATCTGTACCGACGATCGCAATCGGTTCGCCTGATGCGGATTGCGTCAAGATCGGATACGGACGCTCTGCGGTATCGCCAGAGTGGAGGCGATCCGTTTCATCGGCGAGGAGTGTGTTTGAACCGCCAGCAATGATAATGTCAACATCCTTGATATGTGCCGCGATTGCCTCATCAAGGCTAATCTGTTGGAGATGTCCGGTAAGAATAATCTTATTGATGCCCGCTGCGGTTAGTGCGTCAACGGATTCTTGAACGATAGCTGCCAATGCTGCCATATCGTTCGGATCTGCCGGTGCAATGCCGACGTTCCCAGGGACAGAGAGGCTGCCGAGTTGTGGTGTTGTCATACCGACAACCCCAACCTTTTCACCCGAAGACGTGGTGATAACCACACTCTTAGTGATACTGTTCGGAATTGTGCTGGCTTCCTGCCCTGGATCAACAACAAGGGAAGCGAGATTACTATCAAGGCTGAAATCTAAGTTCGCGCTCAAGAATGGGAACGCTGTACCGACATATTCTCTATCTGCTGCAATCAAACTCGCAAGTGTACCGGTCCCTGCGTCAAATTCGTGATTTCCAAGTGCGCCCGCCATGAAGCCCATCGCGTTGAGCATCAGAATATCGGCGCGTCCTGAGCCTTCTCTCCCTAATACTTCGCGAAGGCTCCCGTTATTGGCAGCTGCGAAAAACGGACCGGGAATATAACTATCACCAGCACCGATGATCACTGTGTTTTCGACCTCGGGTTTGAGCGCGTTCAGCACCGATGAGAAGCGAGGCGCGTTTTCGAGTGCCTCAATACCACCCTCCATGTCTGCTGCGTGGAGCAGTTGAAGTGTAGTTTTAGACGAGGGGGCCTCTTCGTTTTGGGAAAAAGCAGGCGTGAGAAGTCCTAACAGTAGAATCGAGAAAACTATTTTTGTAATATGGGCTTTCAGCCCTATAACATTCGGAACAAGAGGTTCCTTATTCTGCATCAGAAAATACTCCTTAATAATGAATGTGAGTTGCGGAAAAAATAGGGGTTTTCAGTAAAATGATGAGATAAAGGTTTCTCATAACACTCTTGTCCCATCTTTGCTTAGTAAGCATGAGTCTAACAGAAATCGGAAAAATTATGAAGAAAAATCAGTCTGAATTTATTGATTTCCCCAAAAAATACCGTTAAAATATTTAGGTAATTCTATGTTCCTCCAAACCCGGGAAATCAAAACATCCAAAAAACGAAAACTAAATGGCCCTGGCGTGTTCCTATTTTACCTTGAAAGATCTATCGGAGTATGCTATGCTGTAGACATCACAAATCAAGGGAGTATTTTGATGTCTCATTCAATCGAAAAACGTCCCAATCTCGTCTATGTTTTCGCGGATCAGCTCCGTTACCAGTCGTGCGGCTATGCTGGGGATGACCGCGCACAGACACCTAATATTGATCGACTTGCGACAGAGGGTGTAGATTTCTGCAACGCCGTCTCTGGCAGTCCTATGTGTGCGCCCTATCGCGCCTCGCTTTTCACCGGCAAATATGCGAGTAGCACCGGCATGGCGATTAATGAACTCCGAATGAACCCAAATCATGACTGCTTCGGACACGTTTTGCATCGCAACGGTTACCAGACAAGTTACATCGGGAAATGGCATCTGTGGGCAAATCAATTGGGAAGACACAACGATCCGAGGAATTCTTACATCCCACCCGGACGGCATCGGCTCGGTTTTGATGGAGAATGGTCAGCATACAATTTTCATCACCTCTATTTTGACGCGTATTATCACAAAGATTCGCCTGAGAAGATCGTGCTTCCCGGATATGAACCGGACGAACAGACCGATTTGGCGATTGATTATCTGCAACGGGCATCAACGGGGGACGACCCTTTCGCACTTTTCCTCTCAATCGGGACCCCGCACGATCCATGGACACAGGACAACGTTCCAGCCACTGATTATGAGATGTTCCAAGACATCGACTTCCCGCTGCCACCCAACTATCGCGATGAAAATGACCCTTACGGTGATACATGGGCAATTATGTCCCCCGCACAACGCGTCCAACTCCCTGAATGGATGCGTGTCTATTACGCAATGATGACCAATCTGGATCGGAATATTGGGCGGTTGCTACAGGCTATTGATGACCTCGGATTACGCGACAATACGATCTTCGTTTTCACCTCCGACCACGGTGAAATGTTTGGAGCACAGGGTCGCCGTGCGAAAAACATCTTTTATGAAGAGTCTGTCCGCGTTCCTTTTCTGGTCCGATGGCAAGAACAGATTCCGGCGGAACACGTCTCAGACGTTTGCCTGAATACACCCGACATCATGCCGACGCTGCTATCAATGCTGGATCTGCCGATTCCAGACGACGTTGAAGGCACTGATCTAAGCAAAGCTGCATTCAACCAACCAACCGATGAGCCAGATGCAGCATTCATGCAAGGCATGGGGTGTACCGCCAAGTGGGAAGACGGTTATGAATGGCGCGCCCTCCGCACAAAACAGCATACCTACGCTGTCCACCGTCCCGATCGGAGTGAAAAACTTTTCGATAATCTCACCGATCCGTTCCAAACCCGTAACCTGATTGATGCTCCTGAATCCACCGAACTCCGAGAGCAGTTCCGGGCAATGTTACAGCAGCGTATGGACACACTCAACGACACCTTTGAGGCGTGTACATGGTATCGCGATAATTGGACCAAAAATCGGGTTATCCTACGGACGGCAACGTTAAATTAAAAAGTAGCAAGCATACGCTGTGTGCCGTATTGCTAACGGCATAACTGGCATTGTAGATTCACTTGACCTCTGTTCACCTTGCATGTTATTATTACCCTCAAGCAACTTGCATTGTAGAGGAGAGAAAATCGTGAGTAAACCTTTAAAAATTTTTATTACCTACTCACATAAAAATACAACAGAAAAGGACGAATTGATAACGCGTCTTGCCCTTCTGAAAAGCGATGGCATAATAGACATCTGGCATGACAATGAGATTCTGCCTGGTGACAAATGGCGTGATGCTATTTTCAGCAATCTTGCTGATTCTGACCTTCTCCTCTACCTCACTTCTGCTTATAGTCTTGACTCTGAAAACTGCAATAGAGAATTGGCATCAGCGTTAAACGCGAAGATAAGGATTATCCCAATCATCCTTGAGCATTGTGATTGGCTAAATCATCAATTGAGTGACTTCCAAGCTCTTCCTGACAGAGGTTTGCCCATTACTAAATGGGAGGATGAGAGTGAAGGTTGGCAGAACGTGGTGGATGGCATCCGAGAGGTTGTTGAAAAAATACAGGTTCAGGTAGATCTGTCGTCCGAGACATCTGAAAAAGAACTACGCTCTGAATTGGCATTCCAATTCGGAAATGTTCTAATGATGTTTGGGCAGCTGGACATGGCAATAGCAGCTTACTCAGATGCTATTGATCTTAACCCACACTATGCAAACGCATATAACAATCGCGGTGCTGCTTACGGCAAAAAACAACAGTTTAACAAATCCGTTGTTGACTTTAATAAGGCAATGGAATTGAAACCTGATCATGCTGGAGCCTATTACAATCGTGGCACAACTTACATCGAAAAAGGCGAGTTTGATAAGGCGATTACAGACTTTAACAGAGCTACACAGATCAAACGGGATTATGCTAATGCTTATTGCGGTCGTGGAACTGCTTATGGCAAAAAAGGCGAGTTTGATAAGGCGATTACAGACTTTACCAAGGCCATACAACTCAAACCTGACTTTACTGATGCCTATTACAATCGCGGGAGTGCTTATCGGGAAAAAGGTGATTTTGAAAAAGCCCTTACGGACTTAAGTAAGGTAATAGGATTGGATCCAAATTATATTGATGCGTACTACAATCGTGGTGCTGTTTACAGTGCTAAAGGGGAAGTTAGTAAGGCTATCAAGGATTTGAATAAAGCTATAAAACTCAAACCAAAATCTGCACAAGCCTATAACAATCGAGGTAAAACTTACGATGAAATAGGTAAGGTCAATCTTGCTATGAAAGATTATACCAAAGCGATAGAACTAGACACAAGTTATGCCCAAGCCTATTACAATCGCGGCACTGCTTACCACAATAAAGGTAGTATTGACCTTGCTATCAAGGATTTGAATAAGGCTATACAACTCAAGCCCGACTTTGCCCGAGCCTATAACAACCTAGGTGTTGCTTACCATAAAAAGGGTGAATCTGACAAGGCTATTCTTAACTATACTGAAGCAATAAAACTGCAACCAGATTATGCTGAAGCCTATCGTAATAGCGGTATTATTTACCTCGCCAGAAATGAGATAGAATCTGCCATTGTAAATTATGACAAAGCGATAGCCCACAAATCGGATTATGCTGAAGCCTATTGTGATCGCGGTACTGCTTATTTTATCAGAGGGGAGTTTGATAAAGCTATTGATGACTACAATAAAGCAATAGCCCACAAATCGGACTATGGCAAAGCATATTTAGGTCGAGGTACTGTTTACCGCGAAAGAGGTGAAACTGACCTAGCTCTTCAAAACTTTAGAAGGGCGATAAAATTGGATCCACAAATGTTTAGTACACTGCAAACTGATCGGTAGGTCTTCTGAGTTCGCACCGTTTATCATCTACAGAATTTGCACTGATTCTCTATGAGGTTGAATTGACATTTACACGTTGAATGTGTTATCATTGCTTGCAAGCAATCCGAATTGTGGAGTAGGGGAAGTTGTGAGTAAATCATTAAAGTTGTATATGAATATAGCAGTCGAGCAACAGCTCTATTCCAATGCTAATGCAACGGTAGAACCAAATCTAAATCCATATGAAAAAATGGCCTGCTTTTGATAATAATGGTGATCTACTTGTAGGAATTTATCAGGCAACTTTGACTGAAATTCTACAGCATTTTGGCATAGCTACTCGACAAAGGGAGTTAATTGGACAACGATTAGAACGTATCTTTATGTTGGCACACAGCACTGGAAAAGTCGCGAGATTTATTGTGTTTGGTTCGTTTATAACAGCCAAACCGGTCCCTGGTGACGTGGATATTTTTCTACTAATGGAGGATTCGTTTGATGTCACTCAAGTGCATGGTAAAGCCGCTCTTGTTTTTGACCCACAGAAAACACAGGATGTCTTGGGAGCGAGCGTTTTCTGGATTCGTAGACAAGGAACAATTACCAACGAGCAGGAAGAGGTGGAATATTGGCAAACTAAACGTGACAACTCGCGACGGGGTATAGTTGAGGTAATTCATAATGATTCGGAACAATCAAGAACTTAAAGCAACACTAGATCGTATTGAACGCTTTGAGAAACAGGTCGAAAAACTCAGGCAAGTTGAAACCAATCCGCGGAATTATGAGTTATCCGCTGGTGGATTTCTTGCCGAAATTGATCGGATGATTCTTGAAGTAGAAGAGTATTTATTAATTCATTTAAACGAATTGGTAAAGATGACTACTGAAGCGGACCGCATAAAAACAGATGGCGTGCTTTTTAATCTCTCAATGTGGCGCGGGTGGGGGTTATCTCCGCAATGGGCACACTTGTAAAGGGCGCGATTAGGAAGCCGTTCCTACTTGTAGGTTAGTTTCGTTTATAACAGACTTGCCTTCATAGTACGCTTATGGTGGGATTTATAAAAATTCACAGAAAGAGGTCCGGTTATGGATAAGAAATACCGTATTCAAAACGTTGAGACGATACCGAGTCCGTCCCTTGTTGTCTATCTTGCACAGGTTCAGCAGAACATTGAACATGCGATTGCTACTGTTAATGGGGATGTCTCAAAACTCAGACCGCATGCGAAAACCCATAAAACCGCAGAGATTATCGCGATGGAACGGGATGCGGGTATCCTCAAACACAAATGCGCCACGTTACGGGAAGCAGAAATGTTGGCACAGAACGGCATAGAGGATGTTCTAATCGCCTATCAGATGGTGGGACCGAACGTCAACCGTTTTGTATCGCTACAGCGGCAATATCCCGACGCAGATTTCAAGGTCGTCGTCGATCATCAAGAGGCAGTGTCGGCACTCTCGGCAGAAGTGGCGAAGTTCGGGTTAACGGTCAAAGTCATGTTGGACTTGGATGTAGGAATGAACCGCACGGGGATACCCGTTGGCGATGCTGCTGTGGATGTCTACGCGCAGATTGAAGCAGCAGACGGATTGCAACCGTGGGGATTACACGTTTACGATGGGCATATCCACGATGAAGATGTTACCGAGCGAAAAGCGTCCTGCGACGAAAGCCTTGCAAAGGTAGCGGAAATGCAAGATAAACTTGCTGCCAAAGGACTTGACGTGCCGTTGATTGTGATGGGTGGTACACCAACATTCCCGATCTATGCGGAGACACCAGGTGTGGAGACATCACCGGGAACATTCGTTTTTCACGACCATGGCTACACAACTCGTTATCCCGATCTCGGTTTTACACCCGCGGCACTGCTCCTGAGCCGTATCATTAGTATTCCTACACCGCATCGGATTACGCTTGATTTGGGACATAAAGCTATCGCCGCAGATCCTGATGGCGTGCGCGGTGTCGTTTTGAGTGTTGACGATGCTGAGGTGAGCATGCAACACGAGGAGCATTGGGCAATTAACGTCCCTGACAGCACACCGATGCACATCGGGCAAGAGATTTACGTCTGCCCGACGCATATCTGTCCCTGTGTTGCGCTGCATCCGTTTTACTATCTCGTAGATACTGATGGATATTGTCGGGGGACGTGGGAGGTCACAGCACGCAATCGGACTGCCGCGTGAAGGAAACCTGATGTTCAGGGCCACGGGAAGAACGGTGCTGGCACATTCGCACCCCAACTGATAAGCGACCACACAACCGCCATGCTGAATTCCCCGAAGACCATGCCTAAAAAGAAAGGACGAAACCGCTGATATTGCCGAATCCCACTGTAACGGAGAAGCGGGGTTTTGATACTCCACGCGATTAAAACCGGAAACCAGAACACAATCAGCGTCCACGAAGCCGATAATGCATACCCAAGGGGGTGCAGAGGCCACCACCAATATAGCATTCTCAAGATGACCAACCCCGTCGTCACGAATATGCCTATCCCAAAAAAAAGTCCACCTGTCGTGCGGAGGTCTGCGCCTAACCCCTCCATCGCCGCGACATTATCCTGAAATGCCCAAAGCGGATTCCCGCGATAGGTGTAGCCATACATATAGTTTGCACCGTGCATATAAGGTAGCCATAGATGGATGGCTGCTGCACATAAAAATGCCAAGGTACTGCCTAACACGAATACGCCAACCAACGACCGATAAGACATTCCGACCCGATCCCGGATTTTTAAGCCGTCAAGGAAGCCTGTCAGGATTAATCCGCGCTGATCGCGAGTAAAAATCGCATCAAGAAACGACAGCGCGGTGAGACTCTGCGCGCCCAATGATGCTTTGCTCGCAATGAGTTGATACAGGTCTAAAGGTCGAAACGATGTTTCTGTCATCAATAGACCGCCTTCTGCTGTACTCCGCGCCATCACAACCGCAACAATGCAGATGTAAACCAGTATTTCAAATGCCGCAAACCCTAAATTCAGTCCTGCTGCGTAGCACCAACCTATCGCGAGTATCAAACTTATGAGAAGTCCCCAAACCGCGGTACGGTAGGACAGAAGTTCCTCGGCATCGTCTGTTTTGTATGTAGTGAAAGCGCGACGGAACACACGCCGGAAATGCGGAAGTCCCATATAGATGAACGAAATTACCAGCACCATATAAGCACCTGCGACTTGGTAACCGATATAGAGACGGGTCGGGTAGAGCGGCATGCTACTGATCCGTAAACCGAACATTGCCGCAACAACGTCTTGAAGCCGCGTGACTAAAAAAAAGAACCATAGACTGAAAAGGAGTTGCGTCGGCAGTAGGTAGAAAAAACCTATTGCCGCAAAAGAGAGAAAAATAGGCGTGTAGGCGATAGCATTAAACGGTTGTTCTGTGAAATACTGGTTGAGTAGATACCGCAGCGAGATATTCGGAATCTGTGGCCAGATCTCATGGAATCCGTTCAACGTAAAGATGAAGGCAGGCAGGGCAAACCCAATCCACATAAGCCTATTCCGAAAAAAGCCGCGCCCCTCGTGGACGAACTCAAGCGGGAGTGAAACTAATGGGAACGAGAGTTTCTCGTTTTCAATCCACTGTTTACGCAAAATTGCTGCCAAGCAGAGAAACGCAGTGAACACTAAAAAGACCAGCACACCCCAAACACACAACGGCTCTAACCAGGCTCGCCACGGAATAGTATCACCGGTTTGTATGCCTTCATAGAAACTGATGGCAATAGGTGCTTGCCCCTGTTGTTCAGGCGAGAATGGAACTAACCACGGCTTGATATGTGGAAAGAAGAGGGTATCCCAGCTGTTGGTTTCGTTGGTAAAATAGTTGACTGCGATGAGCGCAGGGATAAGTTTTTCCATGACCCCGCGCGACGAAATCATCGAGGCAACGAGCATCATGCAGTAGATACACATCAACTCGCGCGGTGATAGCGCAAACCGATGGTTTAGTTTAGCAAGCAACCGATTCCCTAATACCAGGAAAAAGAACACCCCGATCACTGCTGGTGGCAGCTGTAAAAACCCGATTTGGATGTAGGTAATTACTAATTCGGCGTAAGAGACGATGCAGCATATTAGGATAACAAAGCAGATACCGAGCAGGAGGGAACGCACAGATAGGCGATTTTCGTTTGAGGAAGGCAATAGCACACCGTCTTGTATGAAATTTGGTAGAGTTTATCACAACCTCAAAAAATTGTCAAAAGCAGCGGGGCGGGTGCATCATGAGACGCTGCAATATTCATATACGAAAAAAGTTCCAAAAGGTCATTTATTACTTTTTGTAACCAATTTCCAGATACATACGTTATGCAAGGTATGAATAACTCTGCTTATCTATGGACTGAAGCAATGCCGAACGAATCGCTCCAATCCTTTGCTGAGATTAACCCACTTGTTGGATTGCCTCCAAGGACGCTGCGTTTGTACAATGCTTTGGAGGTTTTTAAAAAAAGATATCGTTCTTCCGACAACCCCGAGTGGTTTCGCATGCCACGCCGTGACCCGCTGCTTCAAAAGATCGGATTTTCTAAGGCAGATATTGAAAACGGTCTTCAAGAATTGGTTCAGGCGAATCTGTTGCAAATCCACGAGGGACAAGATACAAAATGGTATTGTCTGAAATAGCATGCAAACGCGCGAATGTCCTGTAGAAATTCCGTACCTGATTTTAGCCTCTGCATCGCCTCGACGCTCAGCGTTGCTAACACAGATTGGGTTAACATTTAAAATACACCCGAGTGATATTGTCGAACCGCCGCACACCGTCCACGCAAACAAGCCTGCAAGTGAAGTCACACAAGAACTTGCCGCGTTAAAGGCTGCAGCTGTCACACAACATTACAATCACGGTCTGATTATCGGAGCAGATACGTTGGTATCTTTGGATGGGGAACTTCTCGGTAAACCCGTTGACGATGCTGACGCATTGGTGATGTTGTCGCGCCTTAGCGGCACCTGCCATGAAGTCGTGACAGGAGTGGCATTAATTGACGCAGCAACAGGACAGGACACGGTCTGGGCAGAGACGACCCAAGTCTACTTTCGGCAGTTAAATGCCGCCGAGATAACCACCTATATTGGAAGCGGAGAGGCATCAGACAAAGCGGGTGCTTATGGGATTCAAGGCCGCGGTGCCGCTTTTGTTCGGCGCATTGAAGGGTGCTATTTTAATGTCGTTGGACTTCCGTTAGCAAGCCTCGTTGAACATCTCTCGGATTTTCAATCCAAGGAAAATTAAGAATATCCAAAACCCATAGTCCGTAATGAAGCAGATCGCTTATGGGGTTTTTGCTTGGGTGTTTCTTTAGATTTAAGAAATGCATGTTAATTGTTGATTGCCCCCTGTTTAACCGCAAGGTAAACTAAAAAATGTCGGTGTCTAAAAATTACACACCTACCAACGGATACACCGAAATCGTAAAGCCCGGCGAGATGCGGATCACAAAACTCCATTTCGGGATTCTGAGCCTCACACCTGAGGCAACCTTCTTTGATCATACTGATGATACTGAAGTCGCACTAATTGCGTTAGGTGGTGACTGTACTTTATTAGTGGGACATAACGGCAATAAAGCATACGGGATTTTGGGTGAGCGCCCGGAGGTTTTCCAGGGAGAGGCGTGTGTCGCATATATCCCACATCACACAACCTATGAAGTACTCGCAAATGAAACGGGTGTCGAAATTGCCGTATGCAAAGTACCATCTCACTCGGAATCCGCTGCGGTTATCTTAGAGGTGGGTGAGACTATAAATCAAAATGAAACGCACCTGAAAATTCGGGAGAATACCTTTTCAAATGATTCAGATGTAAGCACGAGCGATGCACACATGATGTCTACCGGAACTGAGACGATCTGCTTCCATCGGTTCCAAAATGCAGATGGCGTTGCTGTTTTCGATGTCACGCGCACCACAGGAACGGCGCGCGTGCAATTGTATCACAACGATGTATTCGCTATTCCAGAGCAGGATAGCATTGTGTTGCTAACGTCTGAAGGCGTTGGCTACCAATTGTGGGTACAGCCAAATTTCTGAAAAACCGATTATCTTCTTGTAGAAACAAGTGTTTTTGCTTGCGGTGTTTCTGCGGATTTCTTGTCGCTCGCGACTTCTATACCCTGCAACTTTGACGTGCCAAAACACTATTCACCTTCAATGAGTTCGCCACCTTTTTTCAGAAAAGCGACAGCACTCCTCGAAATTTGAACCTTTACCTCTTGGCTATTCAGTTCTCCAACGACAATGAGAATCGTGTTTTTATCGTTACTAAGCCCAAGGATTTTGCCGTGAAGTCCACCGTTGGTTACGATTTCGTCGCCTTTAGACAGATTCTCCAGCATATTCTGGTGTTTTTTGCGTTTGGCTTGTTCAGGTCGGAATAGCAAAAAATACAAAATTGCACCCATTGCCACAAATAAAAATAGTGGACTTGCGATTGCTTCCATTCCCATGGAATATCTCCTTCTCTTTTGACGTAGTTTGCTGTTAAAGGATCAAAGAATCAGCATGGCATCGCCATAACTGTAAAAACGGTAGTTGTGTTGGAGTGCCTCTTGATACGCTTTCTGAATCAAATCTCGTCCAGCGAAAGCACTCACAAGCATCAGTAAGGTTGATTTAGGTAGATGGAAGTTAGTAACCAAGGCATCTACCACATTAAATTGGTGTCCAGGATAGATAAAAAGTTCGCTATAACCGCTATAAGGGCAGACAGTACCCGTTGCCCCCGCGGTTTCGAGCGAACGCACCACTGTTGTCCCGATGGCAACAATTTTCGCGCCTGCTTCCCGTGCTGTGCGAATCCGCCTCGCTTCTGTGTCACCGAGATGGATATATTCGGCGTGCATCTTATGCGTCTGAATATTTTTAACTTTCACGGGTTGAAACGTCCCGGGCCCGACGTGCAATGTTAGCGTTACTATCTCTATTCCCATATTTTTCAAGGTTTCCAACAATTCTTGTGTAAAGTGCAACCCTGCTGTCGGGGCAGCAATTGCACCTTCACTCGCCGCGTAGACTGACTGATAACGCACCTTATCTTCAGCGTTGGGTGGACGGCGAATATAAGGCGGTAAAGGCATCATGCCAACCTCAGCGAGGATAACTGAAAAAGTGTCATCGTGATCATAATCAAGGCGAACGATACAGCGTCCATCATCTGGTTTCGCGAGCACCTCTGCTATCAGTTTGCCGTTACCGAATATCACTTGTGTACCGGTTCGGAGACTCCGCCGCGGCTTCGCGAGCACTTCCCAAGTATCGGGTTCTTTTTCTTGGATGAGGAGCAGTTCTATCTTGCCGCCGGTTCCAATCTTATTACCGACTAACCGTGCCGGGATTACCTTCGTGTCGTTCAGAACTAACAGCGCATTGCTCGGTAAGTATTCCCCAATCTGCGAAAACTGGATATGATGAAAAGCACAGGTGTCACGGTCAACTACCAGAAGTCGGGACGCATCGCGCTGTTGAAGAGGGCTTTGCGCGATCCGGTCAGAAGGGAGGGGGTAATCGAAATCTGTGAGTTTCATAACTGTGGGTGAAGTAAAGACCTCGCCAGAATTTACAACGAATTAAACAACGATGCTTGTGAACTTACAGGATAGTTAAAGTACGCATAAGCCGCATCAGTTGCAACCCGCCCACCCGGTGTCGGCGTCAAAAATCCCTCTTTAATATAGTAAGGTTCGTAAACCTCTGAAATAGTGCGTTCATCCTCACTGAGTGCGACTGCAAGTGCCTTAAGCCCAGCACGTCCACTGAAATTCTCAATAAGCGTCTGAAAGTAGGCGTAATCTTGTGCGTTTAATCCGCGTTCATCAATACCAAAAAATTCGAGTGCCTCCTCCGCAACCGCAAGCGTAAGTATGCCATCGCTTTCAACTTGAGCATAATCTCTGACGTTGGCGAGTAATTTATTCGCAATTCGCATTGTGCCGCGCGAGCGGCGCGCTAATGCATATTCTGCGTCTTCGTCGATATTAATTTTGAGTTTAACACTGTTGATACGGATTGCCTGTTGGATGTCTTCTGCTGCGTAATAATCCAGGTGGATACGGATGCCGAACCGATCCCGGAAAGGACCCGCAAGCAAGCCTTCACGCGTTGTCGCACCAACCAGCGTGAAGGGGGCAAGCGGTACTTGCATAATATCCGACCCAGGACCTTGACCAATAGTTAAATCGAGTTGATAATCTTCCATCGCCGGATAGAGTGATTCTTGTACATACCCTTTCACCCGGTGGATTTCGTCAATAAACAGAATATCACCCTTTTCGAGATTCGTTAGCGTTGAGGCTAAGTCTAATTTTTCCATAACAGGCCCGATCGCCTGTTTAAAATTACTCTGGATTTCATTGGCAATGATCCTCGCAAGCGTCGTCTTTCCTAATCCTGGTGGACTCACAAGTAGCACATGTTCAAGCGCATCCCCACGCTCTTTCGCAGCTTCAATATGGATGTAGAGCTGTCTTTTCGCTTTATCTTGCCCAATAAATTCCTTCAGCGTTTTCGGACGAAGACTATAACCAAAGTCATCATCTTCAGTCGCCAAGTCTTGTATCCGAAGGGCATCCGGTTGGTCGTGGTTATCCATTTTGTTTTCTCCTAATGTGAAGCGTGAAAAAAGATGCTGCTGTAATAGCGATTTTCTTTTCAGGTGTATTTTACCCTTCTGTGAGCGTTGCGTCAGTTCACATTCCTAAATAAAAACTAATTTCGGATGTAACGCAGTGCCTGTTTGATTAAGTTCTCGCGTTGTGCGGAGTCGCCGAGGACTTTTTGTGCTTTTTCGACGGCTTGTTCTGCTTCAAGTTCTGATGCACCAAGGTTAACAAGCATTTCGATCACCTCTGCGTTTGGAGCCATGGATTTTGAAGGGTCAGCGGCACCTTCAAATTTCATTTTACCGATATTCTTTTTCAGCTTGGTAATGATAACTTGCGCAAGGTCTTTGCTTAAACGTGGCACCCGCATCAGTGTAGTAGCGTCCCCGCGGTTGACGGCGCGTTGGAATTGTAAAGGGGACAGCCGCGCAACGATGTTTTGCGCGAGTGCCGGTCCTACACCCGACACAGTCAGTGCTAATTCAAAAACTTTTAGTGCGTCTCTTGAGAGGAACCCGTAGAGGGTAATCTTATTTTCACGGTTTTGGTAATAATACGTATAAAGGGTAACGGTATCACCTATAGGTGGTAAGCCCGTTAGGACTCTCGGTGGTACATCAACGAGATATCCGATACCGTTGACATCTACAATAACTTGCTTTGTCTCTTTATGGACAATAATGCCTTTGATATAAGCGATCATTCTGACATTCCTTTGGACAGAGATACGCGATTGCTACTGCGTCAGTTTTTTACGGAGTTCAAGGACTTTATAAGAACGGGCATGGCAAAGCGCAAGCGCGAGTGCATCTGCAGCGTGATCAGGACGCGGCGGTTCTTTGAGTTTAAGTTGTGCTTGCACCATCTTTTGCATCTGGGATTTTGTGGCTTTCCCGT
Source organism: Candidatus Poribacteria bacterium (assembly GCA_965200345.1). Taxonomy (GTDB): domain Bacteria; phylum Poribacteria; class WGA-4E; order WGA-4E; family WGA-3G; genus WGA-3G. The sequence continues at coordinate 5,315,566 of OZ241378.1, read as the reverse complement.
AACCGACGACTGCTTGTTTGACCTGAGTAGGTGTATATAGCGTAACCGGACAATCCGCATTTGCCGCTGCAAGTTTCACGATGCCCTTGACTTCGCCAACGGCGAACGCACTACTTACATTTTTACTAAAAAAGATATCCTCAAGTACGACATTCTCAATAGCGTGTTCCAGGACCAAACGGGTTACGGCATCGTAAATGTGTTTCAGTCGCATTTCCGATGCGGTTTTCGGACTGGTTCTGATATTTCCGAAGTCCCGCGGGGTGTATCGGTTGGCATGAGATTCAACCACGCCGTACCCAGTATTCGCAATGCCAGGGTCAATGCCAAGAATTATTTTTTTATTGTTCCTTGCGGTTGGATGAGGTAGGTTTTGCATGTGATGTCCCTTCCCATAGAACCGTCCTCCATTACATTACGGACTAAGTTTTTGGTGCTGTGAAGAATTTTTAATTATGCCATTACCAAACACCTTGAGAGTTATAAGCAGAACTCGCTCCTATGACTGATCGTTAAATAGTCGCGAATTATCGGGGATCGTTAAGCCGCAGCTTCTAAAAGGTTGTCCGGGATATCGAAATTGGCATAAACCTTTTGAACATCATCGAGTTCGTCAAGGGCATCCATGAGGCGTAACATCCGTTCCGCTTCTTTCCCTTCGAGTTTCACCGTGTTTTGTGGAATCATGCTGATTTCAGCGAGTTGAACATCGGCAGATGTTTCCTGAATCGCTGTTAAGACGCTATCAAACATCTCAAACGGCGTAACGATTTCCATACCTGTTGCGGAAGCGGTTACATCTTCGGCACCAGCTTCAACCGCAGTCATGAACACTTCTTCTTCTTCTATACTATCAGGTGTGACGACGATCAATCCACATTTATTGAATCCCCAGGCGACGCACCCGCGTTCCCCGATTCTTCCTTCGTGTTTGCTAAAGGCGTGTCGGATCGCTGCGACAGCCCGATTGCGGTTGTCGGTCAAGACTTCTATCATCACTGCGACCCCGCCGGGTCCGTAACCTTCGTAGAGGATTTCTTCGTAGGTTTCACCCTCAAGCTCACCCGTGCCACGCAGAATCGCTTTTCCTATGTTATCGTTGGGAACGTTGCTCGATTTTGCAGCCGCGATGGCGGTTCTCAGTCGTGGATTCGTATCTATATCACCACCACCGACACGCGCAGCCGCTGTAATTTCTTTGACCAACTTTGAGAAGAGTTTGCCGCGTCTGGAGTCGTTCGCTGCTTTTTTATGTTTGATTGTTGACCATTTAGAGTGGCCTGACATAACCTATTTCCTTTCTGAATGCTTGAATGAAAACAGATAGCAAAAAATGCACCTTAAATTTCTGATTGACATAATTGGACTGGACAAAGATCAACATCTATGCTACACTTGTTACATCCCTCGTTTAAGGAGTTTGAATGGGTTGCTATGTTACCTTTTGTTCTGAAAATCGCGGACCAACCAGTGGAGCGTTTACAGCGTATCAATGCTGAAAATCAGCCGCTTGACGTTAATGTGCAAGTTGAACTTTACGCCCGGGAGATTAACCGGGCCGATATGCCGCGTACCCCAGAATCTCGGCGATTAAGTCAGTTGATCTTGGACGAAGCCACCGAAAACGCTTACACAACTTTTATCGCGTTTCTCCGAAATAGCGCGGAACTGGAAGATTTTCTGCCATTTGAACGTCTCGCGCAATATCCTTGTCGACAATATGCGTTGATCCTTTCTGCTTCGCGTTCTCATGAACTCTTTGAAATCTGCCAGATGCAACCTGGGACAAATGCCTCTACTTTCCATTATGGTGGATACGAAATAACAATCAAACCGCGCAGATACATTTTGGATACTGCAGCGTATTTGGTAGCACCTGATAAATATACGCTTTTTATACGACAGGTACGTGAAGAAAACACCATTCGGGTTTACCGTAGCGATTTTATTAACCTCGCCCGGAATTCTCCACCGCCATTTAAACTGGATACCCGCGATATAATTGAGAGCCTGCAGCTCCAACTTGCTGGCGAAAGAGAACAACCTTTACCCATAGAACAGCTGCTTATGTTTCCACCGAGTACCGAAGATACAAGCTCGCCTCGCATTAATAAGTGCCCTGAGTGTGGCGGCAGCGTACGCCGACTTGGTAGAGAAGCCGATTTCTGCTTAGAGTGCGATTGGGATAACCTACCGCCTCTGAGACAGGTACGATGACTTACGGCTAAAGCATGAACTGTACTTCGGGTTTATGAGGCGTACGGTAGGCGATCCACCAATCCTATCTGTCCTAACTCACATCGAAATATTCTACTTCAAGTTTGACTGCCAAGTTGCGCCATATACAGAACAATTACTGTATTACCAACAGCAAGGACAGCACCAACAGCGGTTTGGAGGAATGTGTGGCGTTTTCGGTAAACTCGCGCCCATGAAATCAACGGAACCAACAGAAATAGCCAGCCAAATTGCGGGTTAACGAGCATGACAAGAACGGTAACACATCCGGTGGTAACGCTGCTGTGAAAACTGATTTTCCAAATCGGGGTAATTGCCGAAAAAATAACACTATTCGTGATATAGGCGATACCTGCCCAAACAATTTCACGTGCCGCACCGAGCTGATGGAGTAGAACCGTACCTATAATCATACTCACAAGCGTGCAGCATAAAGGTAAAAGCCGCTCCTCTCTGTTCTGCAGATGTAAGTCGCTCACTTTGGAAAACCGGACCATTAGTGCTATTGATAGGACTGGTAGCACGGTGACAAATAGCACGACAATCACTAACCAGCGGAGGACATTTTGCGGGTCCGCATGTTTTTGGACAACGCTGGCAGCCGTGACGATTGGCACCAAAAATGGGCTAAACAAAACAGAGGTTCCCCACGCAATGCCTGCCGGAATTGTTGATAAATTGCTACGCACCATCTATTAATTTGACGTTTCCAAAGTTTTGAAGAAGTTAACTAAGTCTATTCCGTGTGTACTGGCGTTGACCGCTTTATCAATTTCTACAATCTTCCCTGTTTTATCAATAATAATTGCCATTCGCTGGATTTTGCCATCTGGCGCGTCCGTCGCGCCGTACAAAAGCGCGAGATTGCGCCCAGCGTCTACCAAAAGCGGGAAGTTCAACTGGTTTTCTTCCGAAAATTTTTGACGCGAGTCCGCATCATTGTGGGTGATCCCGAAAATCTGGGCATCATGTTTCGCAAAACGACTCGACTCATCACGGAGCGAGCAAACTTGTGCCGTTCAGCCACGTCCGAAATCACGCGGATAAAACGACAGTACAGCATTCTTTTTCTCAATTAACTCGCTGAGCTGATAACTTTTGCCTGTGCTATCCGTTGCGATGAAATCTGGTGCCGGTTGCCCAACTTCTATCTTCGGGAGCACTTTCTGAAGCAGCACAGCAACATCTTCACCGTGTGTTTTGACATTGACTTCTGTGTCGATCGCGCGGATGTATCCCGCCTTGTCTATGATGAAAGTTGTCCGCTTTGAGGCGTTGAACCTTTCCATAACACCGCTGTACTGTTTACTCACCTCAAATTCAGTGTCCGCTAACAGCGAAAACCCAAATTTTTGTTCTGCTCTAAACCGTTTATGTGATTTGACATCGTCAACACTGACACCGAAAAGGACACTCTCGGTTGCTTCTATCTCGCTCAAATTATCCCGGAGCGAGCAAAGTTCAGCTGTTCAGCCACCGGTAAAATCTTTTGGATAAAATGCGAGAACGATATTCTTTTTTCCTAAGTAGTCGCTGAGACTCCGCTCAGTACCCTCTTCATCTTTCAATGTGAAATCGGGGGCGATCATTCCTACTTTTAGTGTGTCTGGAGTTATCACTGCCTTCTCCCCTGAAGCTGCTGCAATCAAAATGACTGTCATGACGCTAACAGCCAAGATACCTGCATAAAACTTTGTTTGAAACATTAAATTGCGCCTCCATTCGTTCCGTAATTAATTGATATTATACGCGATTTTCTTTTCCCTGTCAAGAAAATCAGTCTTACGCGCCAGAGTGATTTTAGTTTTCGCTTTTCTTTGATTTCGATTTTCGTTTACAGATGTTGACGTTTTTTCTCAAATATCGCGAGCGACAAGAAATACCCCAGCAAAAACACTCGCTCCTACAGAGGAAAATATACACACATATAAAGCGAATTTTTTAAACTAAATGACCCTGCTCAGGGTCATTCAATTTTAAGAAATTATTGGATTGGATGTCTTTTTTCCAGGATCCGCAGAACGCGTCGTGCTACTACCGTCCGTGAAGACAGGTGGGTTGTTCGTCATATCTATATCCTACTATACAGGACTTACGCAAACTGAGCAAATATCGGACTTATGGACACAAAGAAGCGGTGTTTTCCACATTTTTAACCCCCTAAATCCCTCTTATCAGGGGGACTTTAAAAGGAAATGCGTAAGTCCTATATATAGAATTCTCGGCATCCTTGATCGCCGTCTTGAGGGTTCGGCATATTCACGCCATGCACGGCTGCGACAATCGCATCCTGTACCTGCTGTGTGCGTTGATTGACGGCTGTTATTGATGTTTCGTCCACATCTGTGACGTTGATAGTGAAAGTCCCCTACCGCCCTGATAAGGGGATAGGGGGTTAAAAATATAGAGAATACCGCTCTCAATGGTCCTTTTGTGCAAGAGCTTTGTAAATCCGATTTATGATACGCTACTACTTTAAAATAACGCCGTGTTCCTCAAGCCATACTTTCAATGGAACATCTGCATCCTTCGGAGAAAAATGTCCGTTTGCGTTAGTGCCACCACCGAGCAGTTGTTGTCGGATCGGGTCGTTCCGTTCAAACATCTCCTGCGGGATCGTCATGTTATCCTTGCTTCGGAGCCAGCGGTAGCCATAGCCGTAGAAGAGACCTTTACGCGTGATGTCAGAATCATTTTCGCTACGTGCGTGCCATATACGGCGATCGAAGAAAACGGCATCGCCGGGTTTACAACAGACAGGCATCGCATTTTCCGGCATTGATCCATCCGCGGGACGCTCAAGCTTATCCCACAGATGGCTCCCTGGAATCACATAAAAATTTCCGCGTCCCGTCTCGGAGCAGTCAGATAGCCAGTAAACGACTTTGATAGACAATTGCGGACGTGGTGAACTTTCGATCTCAACATTAACGCGTCCACTGTCTTGATGCCAACCGAGGGGTCCCGGTTTACCGCGAACCGCCTCTGGACGTGGCGGTGTTACAATGAAATGGCTGTGGTAGGAGTAGATGTTCCATCCCAGAATACCCCAGACCTTCGGGAACGTTTTATACCAATCCAAAATATTTACGAAAATCTGATCTCTGCCGAGGAAGTTCGGGTAAAAAAAGTTACTGTGCTCCGTCATCTGATTTTTGGTATAGGGATCATAGCCAGCATCAAGATGATTCTGATAGATATTATCCACCCGGGCTTCGAGGCGTTCAACAAGGTCTAATGGAAGCGCGTTTTCAAGGGTGAAATACCCGTCCTCATTTAAACGATTGCGTTGTTCGTCAGTAATCTGATGTTGTAGATGGCGTTCATCAAGCATAGATTCGATCTCCAATGCGTCGTGTTTGATCCAGGTACACGCACGAATTAATCCGGTAAAGGTCCTTCTATCTGATCCACGAGATGAATGGAGTGAATAACATCACGGAGGTCTGTGAGCGGGACTGTCCGATTGCGGACACTGTCAACGAAGTGTTGATGCATGGTTAATACGCCTTCATAACTCGGTGCGTCGCGCTGATCAACATCGTCAACTTCCCAGCCGCCCATAATGCTTCTATTGTTATCCTCGTAAATTTCGATTTCTTCGGGAATCTTCATATAGCAACCGATGCCGACACCGTGCAATTCGGAACGTAAGACACGTCCACCCGATGCGCGACTCCCAAAAAGTACACCTGTAACATTGTTATCAAAGCGGACAAAGGCGGTGTAAAAGTTGCGTTGTTCCGCACCAAACGTGTCGCGATGCGCGGTGACTTCCACCGGTTCACCACCTGCCATATACCGGAGTAGATCGACGACGTGGCAAACATCGTTCCAGAGTGTCGTCGTGAATTCCCGATTCCCCCCTAACATCTGTTTGTTAAAAGTGGTGACGGCTAATGTAACGGGTCCCTTCTCAGCGACGCGCCGCATGGCTTCGCGTGTGACGGCGGCGTATCTACGCTGAAACCCTACCATGCAGTAGACATCGTTTGCAACCGCTGCATCCAGTAATTGCTGTGTTTCGTCACTGTTAGCACCGGGCGGTTTTTCTATGAACAGATGCTTGCCAGCGTTGAGACAATCCAAAGCGGGCTGCAAAATCCACTTCTCGTTCATGACACAATAGACGACATCTAAATCTAAGGTATCTAACATCTTCCGGTGGTCTGTGAAGGTATGCGGAAACTCGTATTTCTGCGCAACTTGGTCGAGTTTTGCCTCGTCTAATTCACACGCACCGAGCATCTCAACATCATCTTCCAAGCGATTAACGTTTGGGTAATGTGCACCTTGGCTACGCCCACCTGCACCAATAAATCCTGCTTTAAGCATTGGGAACTTTCCTCTCCGTCTCAGTGTTCGTTAAATTATACCCACGAAAGTGTTCGTACTTTACCACAAGGTTGTATCAATTTCAAGAAAATTTTTCAGCGTTGCGATTATGAGTTAGGAAACCTATAGGTGTCAATTTAATAGGACTTACGCAAACTGAGCAAATATCGGACTTATGGACACAAAGAAGCGGTGTTTTCCACATTTTTAACCCCCTAAATCCCCCTTATCAGGGGGACTTTAAAAGGAAATGCGTAAGTCCTAATAATATTGAAATTTGCTTAAAATTTGAATTGTCTCTCTGTTTTGTGGTATTCTTAAGCGCAATAAGTAGTTATTGACTTGACAAAAAGTGCATAAAATGGTAAAATATACGTATATTCTAAGGATATAGGAGTATTTTATCAATGGATTTAATCAAAGTCATGGAACGTTTCCCAAGTCAAGAATCTTGTATTAAGTATCTTGAAAAAGTTCGTTGGGGTGCGAATCCTGTTCCCTGTCCACATTGTGAGAGTATCCACACGGGAAAACGCAACGAAAGTGGGAAAGTTGGACGCTGGAATTGCCACGACTGCCATGCATCCTTTAGAGTAACGCATGGTACAATCTTTCATGATACGAAAATACCGCTTCAAAAGTGGTTTCTCGCGATTTCACTGGTAGCAAATGCCAAGAAAAGTCTATCAAGCTATCAATTAGCACGTGATTTAGACCTAAATCAGAAAACTGCATGGTATATGCAGACACGTATCCGTGCGGAGATGGCAAAAAAGGGAAGTGCGTTACTACAGGGCATCATAGAAGCAGACGAAACCTATATCGGTGGCAAGCCTCGCAAGGAAAATAAACGCGAGGACGATAAACCGAATAAACGCGGTCGCGGTACAAAGAAAGATGCCATTATCGGAGCGGTAGAACGTGGTGGAAAAGTCGTAGCACGGCTGGCAACCGATCTGACCGGTCGCGGTATCCTGAATTTCATTCGGGAAGTTGTCAATACGAAAGAATCAGAACTGATTACTGATGAATACCGTGCTTATTGGGCAATAAGTCGAGAGATGAAGCATACCGTCATCAATCATCAAGAGCAGTTTGTAGATGGTGATATTCACACCAACACTATTGAAGGCTTTTGGAGTTTGCTAAAACGCGCATGGTACGGTTCACATCACCATTATCAGACGGGGTATACTCCTCTCTATGTAGCCGAGCAGTGCTATAAGTATAACTACCGCGAACAGAGTATCTTTTGGAAGTTTGTTAGGGAGAGCGTTCAAGTGGGGGGGGGGGGGCAGCCGCGTGAACAAACTCTATTATGGCGACTGCCTCACCGTAATGCAGCAAGAGATGAAGGCAAACAGTGTAGATTTAATATATCTCGATCCACCTTTCAATTCCAATCGTGCTTATAACGCTATTTACAAAGATGAAACAGGGAGACCTTTACCAGATCAGATAGAAGCCTTTTGTGATTTATGGACACTTGATCCTGATCGAGAAAGAGCAATTCGTGAACTTCCCAAACAAATGTTAATGTCTGGAGTGGATGATGGCATCGTCAGATTTTGGCAGGCATGGATGAAGGCACTCACGAATACAAACCCAAAACTTCTGGCATATCTATCATATATGGCAGAGCGATTACTGCAAATGAAAATAGTTCTCAGACCAACTGGAAGCATTTTTTTGCATTGTGACCCAACATGTAGCCATTACTTGAAAATATTCATGGATGGCATTTTTGGAGAAAAAAATTTCAGAAATGAGATTGTTTGGGCATATACGAGGATGTCGGCAAAGGGACAACGCCAATTATCTCGCGCTCATGATACGATTTTCTGGTATTCAAATGGAAGTCAATGGTGTTTTAACGTTGATCCAATTCGGTTACCGTATGCTGAAGGCAGCAAAGCACGGGAAGGACAAACACTCAATCGTCTCGGAAGTGGTTATTCAAAAGAAGGTGTCACTAAACTTAATCCTTTAGGTAAGTTCCCAGAAGACTGGATTATACATATACCTTATTTACGTGGAAATGAGCGTCTTGGCTATCCGACTCAAAAACCTTTAAGACTGCTTGAACGTATTATTTTGGCATCAAGTAACGAAGATGACATTATTTTTGATCCTTTCTGTGGCTGTGGAACAACTCTTGAGGCTGCCCAACAACAAAATCGTAGATGGATTGGTATTGATATTGCCATTCATGCGATCAAACGCGTAAGTGCCGTTCGTTTACAGGAGCGTTGCAGATTAGTAGAAGATCAGGACTATCAAATCACAGGTATTCCTCGTAGCGTAGAAGGCGCGAAAGACCTTTGGCAACGTGATAAGTACCAGTTTCAGAAATGGGCTGTAGAAATGGTTGATGGCTTTGTAACAGCACGTAAAAGTCGGGACGGTGGTGTAGATGGAAGACTCTACTTCCCTTATGACGAAGACCTAAAAGCGATGAAGTTAGAAGTAAAGGGTGGTGCAAGGGTGGGTATACAAGATTTACGCGCACTTGCGGGGGTGATAGATGAAAATGATTATCCACTCGGTGGTTTCATCACGCGTAAGACCCTCGGACAGATACAAAGACAGAACTTTCAAGACTTCTGCCGAACTAAAGGCACAATCACCATTGATAGCAAAGAATATCCTCGCCTACAGGTTCTCTGTATAGAGGAAATCCTTGAAGGCAAACGCTTTGATACCCCACTGGTACGGGGCAAATCAACAACTGACCAAATGGAATTATTTGACAATTAACAAGTCAATAACTACTTATTGCGAATATTTTTACCTATAACAACGCTTTCAATCATTCCAGTTGGCTCACCTTCATGAAAAACAGGTTAGATGTAGCAAAGCAATTCTTGACAGATGATGGGTTTATTGCAATTTCCATTGATAACTATGAACTCTTATACTTGGGAACTTTAGCAGACGAGATTTTTGGAAGAGAAAACCGCATTTCGGTTCTGACCATCGTTCATCATCCAGCAGGTAAGACGAATAACAATTTTTTCGCGACAACTAACGAATTTATGGTGGTTTATGCCAAAAATAGAGAACTCGCAAAGATAAACTTTTTTGAGATGTCCAAAAAAACAGAAAAAACTTACAATCTTGCTGATGAAATTTCAAAATACAAGCTAGAAAATTTGATGCGAAAGGGTGAAACGAGGAACGCGCGCAGAGAAGATAGGCCCAAACAATTTTATCCGATTTATGTTTCCAAAAACTTAAAGCAGATTTCTTTGACAAAAGAGGAAAACTATCATGAAGTTCTTCCAAAAGAAAACGGTATAGAATGGGTTTGGTCAAATTCACCTTCAACTTTACAAGAAAAGATAGATAATAACGAAGTTGTAGCTAAAAAGCATAAAGATGGACACATTCAAATCTTTTTTAAGCGGAGAATAATTGATTATGAAGGTGAGCGTCCGAAAACTACTTGGATCGATAAAAGGTATAATGCAACAGAACATGGCACAAAACTCTTGGAAAAAATTCTCGGTAAGAAATCTTTTTCATATCCAAAATCATTGCATGCAATCGTGGATATTGTGAAAATCACAACGGATCCTGGAGACATTATCCTTGACTTCTTCGCTGGTTCAGGCACAACAGGACATGCAGTATTAGAACTAAATAAACTTGCCGGAGGGAACCGTCAATTTATTCTTGTGGAACAGCTAGAGGAACATATAGCAGTTTGCAAAGAACGGCTTGAGAAAGTTATTGCGAAAGATGGAATCATCGGAGGGAATTTCCTCTCCTGTGAACTAATGCCTTACAACGAAGTCTTTATGGAACGAATCCAGTCAGCTAAATCCAGTGAAGAGCTCTTGGAAATCTGGAGCGATATGTCCAAAGATTCTGTTCTGAATTGGCATGTTAAACCTCAAAAACCTGAGGAAGCGGAAGCACACTTTATCGCTATTAACGACGTTGAGAAACAGAAGAAATTGTTAGTGGACCTGCTGGACAAGAACCAACTCTATGTCCATCTCTCTGAAATAGAAGATGAGACGTTTAAGGTCAGCGAAGCAGATAAGGAGCTTAACGGAGCGTTTTATATCAAGAGGTTTTAGGTGATAACATTTAGATACTTTCCAATATCGCAATTCGACAAGAGGTTCAAGGATGTATAAGAAACATGAGGCGTTCAACTCTCCACGCGGCGATGCAGTGTTATGGAGATACATGGACTTCACCAAATTTGTATCCCTTTTGGATAGACGCGCCCTATTTTTTTCGGCGGCAGACAAATTAGGAGACCCTTTTGAAGGCTCTATCCCTGAAGCTAATGTGCAGTTGCATCCTATAGTGTATAAAGACTTAACTGAAGATCAGCGCAGATCCTTCGCGCAAGGTTTACAGACACTACCTCGCTTTAATCTAATCAATTGCTGGCACGAAAACATTCATGAATCAGAGGCTATGTGGAGATTATACGCCAGAGAAAAAGATGGTATTGCTATTAAGACTAATTTCGATTCTTTCAAAAAGAGTTTTACATGCAGTGAAGACATCTACATTGGAAAGGTTAGTTATGTTGACTATAAGAGTGAAATTGTTCCTGAAGGTAATGCGTTTTATCTCTTTCTACACAAGCGAAAGAGTTTTGAACATGAGCACGAGGTACGAGCAATTAGTTTGAGGTTGTCCAGAAATGATGAAGTATCTCAAAAACTTCGTAACGGAAGTCTTGATGGTGTTTATTATGAAGTAGACCTTTCTCTCCTGATGAAAGAAATAATTGTTGCTCCTTTTGCACCGGACTGGTTCCTAGAATTGGTCAACTCAGTTGTTGATCGTTACGACTTAAATGTTCCCGTTGTTAAGTCTGCCCTTACTGACACTCCCACGTGGGGTTGATTAGACCGATATTTAGAAAAAGAGGTTTGTGATGTCTGAACAATTTCTATATGAACAACTTGATACACTCTCCGATTTTGGAATGCTGAAAAAGGAAATGCCCGATAGCATTACGCAAAATCTGCATCCCACGTTTGAACTTCGTCCCTATCAAGTGGAGGCATTTGCAAGGTTCATTCACTGCTTAAACAATGATTTTCCCAGCAAACGAAAGCCTTTGCATCTGTTGTTCAATATGGCGACAGGTAGCGGTAAGACGCTTATCATGGCGGGCTTAATTCTCTATCTCTATGAACATGGATACCGTAACTTCCTCTTTTTCGTCAACGCCGATAATATCATCGAGAAGACAAAAGACAATTTCCTCAACCCAATATCTTCAAAATACCTTTTCAATACAAATATCTATTTCAAGGGTGAACAGGTCACGGTAACCGAAGTAGACAATTTTGAAGCGGTCAACGAAGACAACATTAACATCTGCTTTACCACGATTCAGAAATTACATAGCGATCTAAGGACAGAAAAAGAGAATGCCTTAACTTTTGATGATTTTAAAAAAAAGAAAATTGTTCTTTTGTCTGATGAAGCGCACCACATGAATGTCTCAACAAAAGCCCAGATGGAATTGAACCTAACCGGTGAGGATTCAAAACCGGTGGAAAAACCGACGTGGGAAAACACCGTTGAAAAGATATGTATCGCAAACACAGATAACCTACTGCTGGAATTCACCGCTACCTTTGATGACAAAACGCCCGCAATAATAGAGAAGTATCGGAATAAGGTCATCTACCGCTATGATTTAGTAAAATTTCGGAATGACAAGTACTCGAAGGATATTGAAATTGTGAGGTCGGATTTCAGTCTGCAGGACCGCATCTTGCAGGCAATCATTCTCAATTATTACAAACAGTCTGTTGCAACAAAATACAAGATTCAACTGAAACCTGTAATTCTCTTCAAAGGAAAAACAATCCCTGACTCCGAAAAGAACAAAGCAGACTTTCATCAATTTATTGATAGTCTCACCAGAAACGATATTGACAGAATTCGGAGATCTGAAGTTTCGATTATTAAACAAGCGTTTCGCTTTTTTGATAAGCATAATACCAATTCCGAGCGGCTGGTACGCGATCTAAAAACGGATTTCCATGAGAAATACTGCCTCGCTGTCAATTCTAAAATCGAAAGAGAGAAGTATCAGGTCCAAGTCAATAGGCTTGAAGAAGAAAACAACCCGATCCGTGCTATCTTTGCTGTGCAGATGCTTAGTGAAGGGTGGGATGTGCTGAATCTGTTCGACATTGTTCGCTGTTATGATACTGGCAGTACAGGACATAACAAAATTGGAAAAGCGACCATCGCCGAGGCGCAACTTATCGGGCGCGGTGCTCGCTATTTTCCTTTCAGCCTACCGCCGGAACACGAGGATAAATACATACGCAAATTTGACGAAGACCTCGAGCATGAACTTCGCGTCTTGGAAGAATTTCATTATCACAGCATTAACGATTTACCCTATATCACTGAGATCAAAAAAGCATTGGTTGAGAGAGGTTTGATGGACGAACAGACCGTGACTCGCAAGTTAAAACTTAAAAAAGAATTCAAAGAAACCGATTTATATAAATACGGCGTTATATGGGTAAACAAACAGGTCCCAAGAGACTATCAACACGTCAAATCTTTTGAAGACCTGGCATCTTTAAGTGTTAAAAAGAAATGGCATGAGCATATCGTCTATGAAGGATCTGGAGGCGTGACAGGTATGACAGAGAGTGACCAAACCTATACCACACGGAGCAAAAACAGCCAAGATATACCGCTAACGGATATAGAAAAGAGTATCGTCCAAACTGCCATTGCGCGTAACCCGTTTTTTCAGTTTGCATCACTCAAACAGTATTTTCCACAGTTGAAATCAATGAGCGAATTTAGAAAGTCGGACAACTTTTTAGGTGGTTTGAAAATCACTTTCAAAGGCAGTTTCTCTCAATGGGAAGACGAAGCTTCAGAGAAACTCAGAGCATGTTGCGATCTTTTAGAAAAGATTGAAACCGAACTTCGCGAAAAAATTACCGAGCACGAAGGGACGAAACACTTTTATAGGGAACAAATCCGCGATGTTTTCAAAGCGAAAATTCTGAAATTCAATGCCAAGGGTCCACGCGCTGATGAAAATCACGATGCTGAGCGTATAGCGAAAGCCGAAGAGTGGTTTGCTTTTAATGGTCTCTACGGCACCAGCGAAGAAAAAGCATTCGTGCAATTTCTACAGACGCAGCTTGAGGAACTACAGAAAACTTACGATGGCGTTTATCTCATCCGTAATGAGAGACACTTTTATATTTATAACTTCTTTGACGGTAAAGGTTTTCAACCCGACTTCGTCCTCTTTTTGGGTAAAGAAAACGGTGAAACACTGAGTTACCAACTTTTTGTTGAACCTAAAGGTGAGCATATTGAAGACTTTGACAGATGGAAAGAAGACTTCCTCAAAGAGATTGATACTGAACGTAAAAGCGAACTCATCATAGAGGATAAGAACTATCGCATTATCGGATTGCCGTTTTATCAGGAGAAAAACGAAAATGAATTTCGCGAGGCACTTGATGAAGCATTGCAACTATGAAAATCAGAATCCGCGATTCAGATAACAAGAAAACGCGAACCCCTAACCCTGCCAATTAGAAATTTCCCACCAAAACCGTTGATAACGGACGCGAGTTGTGATATACTTCCTTAACTATTTTCAGGAAGAGGTGAACACCATGAAAACGCTCGCGTTAGAGATGGGTTATAAGATCAAATTGCCCCTTGACTGGGTGAAAGAATTAGGGTTAGAATCGGGTGTTGTGATTGAAAGGACAGATGGCGGTATCCTAATCCGCCCCTACACTGCCCAGACGTGGGACGAGATTTATGCCAAGAAACTCAAAATGGGGGACCCTTCGGCATTGGACTTGTCCGAGGTGAGCGGTGATGACCTTATCTTCTGATCAATCCGCGCCGCGTGGGTTAGACGCGATGTTTATTGTCTATTTCTCGTATGATCTAATATCAGAAAGAATCCATATTGTGGAGAACAGCGTTTGAACGCACAAGAAACCGAACTAAACAGGATTTTGGAGATAATCGGCAGGATAGCAGAAACAACTGCTGATGGCGATTTCATCTATCGTGGTGAACCTGAACACTATGAAAAAGTATCCTCAAATTTGTGGCGTGAATGCCAAGAGGAAATCGGGGCTGAGGATTTTAATATAGAAACCGTTCAAAAGAAAATGTTGGAGGTATCTAAAAATTATACCCATGAAAAAGACGAGTTTGAAATTTTAACCGAACTCCAACACTTCGGTGGTTATACCAATCTGATAGATTTTACGACTGATAGCCACATCGCCCTGTTTTTCGCATGTGACGCTTCCCTTGGAGAACCCGGTAGGATTATCTTATCTACGTTTTCGGTTCTAAAACCCAATGCTTTAGCTTTGGGATACAGAACCGCCCTATTGAATTAGACCATGGGGCTATAGTTAAAAAAAGAGTTGACATTTCGTCAAAAATGTAGTATAATTAACATAGTCATTGATTGAGACGTGTAAGCAGTAGCTACCTTGCTACTGGTCTCAATCACCCTCTTACAAGGACAGAATGACTATGGCTAATATCCATTAAAAACGAACATCACAAAATCCGAATACGTTGAAAGATACGATATTCCTGAAACCTTGCGAGGTTCAGATTTTGTTGAGATTTCAAGTTCTGAAGCAAGAAATACTTGCCAGAAGTATCGGTCGGTCACGAAGGTTCAAGTGATTTTCCGTAGTGTGCCAGATGACCCGCACCGCGAGATTACACTCGTGTCGGTTCGGATTAAACCCGAACAAGCTCCCAAGGATAACGTCTGGACGATTGCGACGCTGAAGGGAGTCAGAGAAGCCAGTATCGCAGAACGTCAAATGGACGTCGTGGTATAACCTAAAAGAACCACTTGGGAGTTCCGTCAAAGGAATCCCAATCCTTTAGGTTTGGGAGGGGTCAATAGAAAGAACTGAAGAGATAGACAAAAAATATCAAATCGAAAAACCACGGAATCCTCAAAATCGCATCATAGCACAAAAAAGTATATTCGTTCGGCCACCAAAGGGCTTTATCGAACCAGAACGGTTCGCAGAAGTCAACATCCGCGAATCGCTCAAGGGACCGATGTTAGATCATCTCCAAAAACAGCACGATATCTCAATACAAACAGTCTACAACGATCTCCATGGGTTTATTAGAAACAAGGACACCTACTTAAAGGAATGCATAGACGTTTACAATCGCGAAACACAATCGGTGAAGAATAACTTACAAGTTGATAGCACAAGGGAGACATAAAACATGCAGACGCACACAGAACAAACACCTTACGATATCACCATTGAGCGCTTTAGTAAAGCAATTGATCGGAGACCCACTTTTGCCGAAGGTTATAACTATAGAGGCATCGCTTACGGTAATAAAGGTGAAATCGACCGTGCTATTGAAGATTTTAACACAGCAATTAGACGTAAGGAAAACTATGCTGAGGCATACAGCAATCGCGGCGCAGCTTATCGCATGAAAGGTGATTATGATCGTGCTTTTGAAGATTGTAATACAGCCATCAGACTTGACCCAAATTTGCCAGAAGCGTATAACAATCGAGGGATAGTTTATAAACGCAAAGGGGAGATAAACCAAGCTCTTGAAGATTATAACACCGCCATACAACTTGATCCAAGTTTTGCTTATCCCTACTACAATCGTGGTATTATTTACTACGAAACAGAGGAATATGATCTCGCGATCATAGACTATACCAAAGCAATAGAACTGAGACCAGACCTTGTCGATCCCTATAACAATCGTGGTAATGTTTACAAGAAAAAAGGCAAATATGAACGGGCTGTCAAAGATTATGACGCAGCGATAGAACGCAACACTGATTTAGCAGAACCATACTACAATCGGGGTATGGTGTTTGTACGCTTGCAAGAATGGGAAAAAGCCAAAGAAGATCTTACAACTGCCAGAGACAAACAGGAAAATATCATCATTGAACAGTTTCGCAAAGAATACAAAAACGTTGCCCATTTTGAGCAGAAACATGGCGTTAAACTACCGGAAGACATCGCTGCACTGTTAACGCCATCGTAGACATAGCAGCAAAACTACCCCCTAAGCAGATAACTTGATATGACAGAGAAGCAATCCGCGTAATCCTCGATCCCGAATAAATTTGACTTTCTACATTATATATGTTATCATATATAAATAAGTTATCATATATAATGTAACAGTATTTGAAAAACCGAAGCGGCCTTGCCTATAAGATGAGCTGTCCACCAACCAAATTAACAAACCAAATTAACAAACGTTAACCCATAGAATTCGCATTTCATGAACAACTTGAAAACAAACCGAATCCAGCAAGTGCCACAAAGCCAATCAAACACTACACTTGTGGCACTTTGAAAAGAGATAGACAAAAATTAAAATTGCCCAATTGTTCACGAAAATTCCAGAGACATAGAATTCAAAAACGTCATCAGCCCCTGTCCTGACTGCGTTCGCGCTGTTTACAAAGGACAAAAAAGAATCGTGAACAATTTCGTGAACATTTGTGAACATTTTGGGAAAAAGATCATCGTGCACAGAGTCTATTTCGCTCACAAACCCACGGCCTGATTGGGTTCACAACTACGTATACTGCGAACATGAAAATTGAGCAAATCGTCAATGTTCATGAATGTTCATGAAAATCCGTGCCATGTTCACGAAATGTTCATAATTTACGTCCGAAAAACCTATTATCCACGAAACGAGAAAAAATTAACAAGCAGTTAACACGGTTTCTAACCGATGTAGTCACTTGTAATGCTACAATTTCACAGTTTTCACAGTAAATCCGAAAAAACATAAAATCCGATATATGCCGTAAACCTGCACCCTAACTATGTTTAGACGAAATTTTTACTGATTATTTTTTCATAGTACTATGAAATTGAGGATGTCTTCCAAAGTGCTCCATCTCAACCGAGCAACAAAAAGGAGATGTAAAACATGCAGACACAAACAAATCGGGCATCTTACGAAATTGACATCCAGCACTATAATAATCCGTGATTCTGACAAACACACAAACAGCATATCACCACTCGACCTCCTCCTCAATCCACATCATCCGTGTCCCCCGCAATTCAGATTTGTCTGAAAAATTGAGATTGATAAACAAGTATATCCATGCTATGATTTAATACCAGAGGAACTTTGCCTTTTGCCGGAAGCAGCGGCGGAATAAATGGTCTGAATCAAGGGAGGAACACAATGGTAACACAAGAACAGATCGATTTTTTTCAGGAGAATGGGTATGTCAAGTTTGGTAGGGTTTTAGATGGCGATGGCGTTGAAGCCATGCGTGCAGGGTTAGATACCGTTATTGAACTCGAACTCAACGAGGGCGATGATTCTTCACCGGAGTTCAAGTATGGACACGATCGCAAAGCGGATCGTCTCAACCGAGGCAGTGGTCATCCACGTGCGATTCATCAATACGTGAACATGTGGAAACGGGAGCCGCATTATGAAGCAGCGATTCATCATCCGCTCATCGCTGGAACAGCACGTGCGCTGCTGGATACGCCTGAAGTCCGGCTCTGGCACGATCAGGTTATCTCCAAACCACCGCACGATAACGGACATTTTGGGTACCATCACGACTTCTTCTTTTGGCCCCTCAGCCCACCGAATATTGTGAGCTGCTGGCTCGCTTTGGACGATGCGACAGTTGATAGCGGCTGTATGCATGTTATGCCGAAAAGCCATAAAGATGAACGGTTCTCGGTTGCAGCGAGGGCAGCATTTAACGCAGAATCAGCAAAAGCGAACGAAGAAGGGCACGAACCTCCGCCAAACCCATGGACAGAAAGACGGGATTTGGACATCAGTCACGGTATCCCAGTAGAATTGAAAGCAGGTGAGTGTATGTTTCATCACTGCCTAAACTGGCACGGTACACCGCCAAATGTTACGGACCATCAACGTAGAGCATTTGTCATGATTTTCATGGCGCAGGATGTCTGCTATAACAACGCGCAATCTCCCGGGCACGTCCTTGTTCCGGCAATTGAGGTTGCCGATGGCGAGCCACTTGTCGGGGATGGATTTCCGGTAGCGTAACTCTGCATGGAATCAGGGTTACAAACCCCTCAGGCAGTAGAGGTCCAACGAGATGAAAGATTCAACGTTTATTACAAGAGTCGTTCTGAAAAACTATAAGAGTATCGCAGCGTGTGACGTACGACTGCAGCCATTGATATTCCTTGTAGGTCGTAACGGCGCGGGTAAAAGCAACTTTCTTGATGCATTGCGATTCGTTGCGGATGCATTGAATTTATCGTTAGATCACGCTGTACGGGACCGAGGTGGCATCAACAATGTCCGTCGTCGCTCTCGCGGGCATCCAAATCATTTCAGCATCCGCCTTGAATTCACTCTGCCAGAAGATTTTAGAGGTCATTATGCTTTCCAAATTAAGACGCGTTCATCTGGAGGTTACGAGGTTCAGACTGAAGAGTGTAGCATTCAAAACAAACTGTGCGTTACGCCAGCAGCATACTTCCGTGTTGAAAGTGGCACTGTAACCGACACAAGTATGGAAGTTGCACCGGCGGCTGCAACCGATCGACTCTACTTAGTAAATGCGTCTGGGCTGCCCGAATTTCGCCCTGTCTATGACGCATTTTCTCGGATGGGATTTTACAACTTCAATCCCGATAGAATTCGAGATCTCCAAGACCCGGATTCTGGAGATGTGCTTCTTCGTGATGGGAGTAACCTTACAAGTGTTTTCAAACAGTTATCACCCACTGTGAAGCAAGATATTGAGGAGTATTTAGCAATTATTGTCCCTGGTGTTCGTGGCGTAGAAATTGAAAAGTTTGGAAACAAGGAGACGTTAGCGTTCAGGCAGAATGTAGTAGGTGATAAACACCCTTGGCGATTTCTTGCAAACAATATGTCTGATGGCACTCTCCGCTTGTTGGGGATTCTAGTAGCACTGTTTCAGGGAAATCACGGCACTCAAAAGCGCGTATCCCTTGTGGGAATTGAAGAACCAGAAACCGCGATGTACCCCGCAATGGTGGGAGCGTTACTTGATGAATTTCGGCACGCTGCCCACAAAGCACAAGTTATCATCACTACCCACAGTCCAGACCTGCTTGAGGATAAACACTTGGATGTGGATTCAATTCTGGCGGTTGAAGCACATGATGGAAATACGGTAATCGCTCCGGTGGATGATGTAAGTAAATCAGTGGTACACGACAAACTTTTTACAATAGGAGAGCTCTTAAGTCGAGATCAATTGCAACCTGATCCGGCATCTATTGTTTCCCCTAAAAAGGCGAAACAACTCCGTTTGTTCAATTTCGAGAAAAGGAATTCTAACCGAACGAAGAATAAAGAAGAGCACTAATGACAGTCAAAATTGGTTGCATTGTTGAGGGGCAGGGCGATGTCGTAGCTGTTCCACTTTTAATTCGACGCATCGCAGCAGCACTTTATCCAGAATTGGCAATTGACACACCGCGTCCTATCCGTGTTCATAGAAATAAGGTTGTTCAGCCAAATGAACTTGAGCAAGAGGTTAAATTAGCAGCTCACAGGATTAATGGTCAGGGGGCAATATTTATTCTCCTTGATAGCGATGAAGACTGTCCAGCAGAGTTGGGACCGACTCTGCTTTATCGGGCGTTACGGGTTTGTCCTAATTTGCCAATTGCTGTCGTTCTTGCCAAACACGAGTTCGAGGCGTGGTTTCTTGCAGCAGCCGAGTCACTTCGTGGACAAAGAGGATTACAAAACGATATTACCTCTCCGAACGATCCGGAGGTAATCCCTGGTGCCAAGGAGTGGTTGCGCCAACGGATGCAAAGTGGTAGAACGTATCGTGAAAGGCGTGACCAACCAGCACTCACAGCACTTTTTGATTTTGAACAGGCGCGTCAAACCGATTCGTTCGACAAATGTTATCGAGATATCGTTCGTCTCCTTGAAGAATTGCAAAAAGCGAACGACCGAATCAGTAAATAAACATAACAAAAAATATAGCCTATTACACCAACTTCACCCATGGAATGGAGAATTCAATATGGAACAAAAACCTAATGTTATTTTTATTTTGACGGACGATCAGGGACCTTGGGCTGCGGGCTGCTGCGGTAATGATGAGGTACGGACACCTTATCTTGACCAGATGGCATCAGAAGGCACCCGCTTCCCGAATTTCTTCTGCACAAGTCCTGTCTGCTCGCCTGCACGTGCGAGTCTGATGACGGGCCGTATCCCGTCAGCACACGGTGTACACGACTGGATCCGCGACGGAAACATGCCACCAGACCCCGCCCGATATCTTGAAGGCTTGACCTGTTATACGGATGTTCTTGCGGAGAATGACTACACGGTCGGATTGAGTGGTAAGTGGCACCTTGGTGATAGCTTGACACCGCAACACGGGTTCAGTCACTGGTTCGCGCTACTTACCGGAGGCAGCAAGTATAACGATGCGGATATGATTCGAGACGGACAGGTAGAAATGCAGCCCGGTTACCTCACCGACGTGATTACCGATGACGCATTGGATTTCATCTCAGCGAACAAAGCGGGGCCGTTCTATCTTAGCGTTAACTATAACGCACCGCATACGCCGTTTACAGGTCATCCTCAAGACATCGTTGACTCTTACGACGATTGTCCATTCAAGACGTGTCCACAAGAGGCATTGCATCCGTGGGCGGTGCAGGGTGCAGCGGCACACATGGGCAATCGCGAATCGTTGAAAGGTTATTTCGCTGCGATAACGGCACTCGATTTAAATGTCGGACGGATTCTGGATCGGCTTGCGACGTTAGGCATCCGAGAAAATACGCTCGTTGTCTTCAGTAGTGATAACGGTTACTCGTGTGGACATCACGGGTTTTGGCATAAAGGCAACGGCACATTCCCACTGAACATGTATGAAAACTCTGTCAAGGTGCCCTTTATCGTCAGCCATCCGGGTAGTATTCCAGGGGGGCGCGTCAGCGAGGCAATGGTGAGCCAATACGATTTCATGCCGACACTTCTTGACTATCTCGGTTTACCCGATCCAAACGACGATATGTCGCCCGGCAGAAGTTTTGTCCCTGCGCTTTCTGGAGAGACGAACGATGCGAAAGACGAGATCGTCATTTATGATGAGTACGGTCCCGTGCGTATGATTCGGACGCAGGAGTGGAAATACGTCCATCGGTATCCTTACGGTCCGCATGAGTTATATGATCTGGTGAACGATCCGGGTGAACGGAAAAACCTGATAGATGACAAATCTCAGAACGCTCGTGTCGGTGACATGCGTCAACAGATGGGGGCATGGTTTGAACGGTACGTCCTACCGGAATTAGATGGGGCGCGATGCTCGGTTACCGGTGGTGGACAAGCAGCAAAGTTAGGAGAAGGCAATTACGGTGAAAATTCCTTCCATCCAAGATATGCGCCTCCTCGACGAAATGTGTAGACAACATATCTTCATCTGAATCAGATATGCTGAATGCTATACGCGCATTTAGCGTCGATTTCGTAACATCAAATGGAGGAATGCATGTCAGCTCAGGCGAAAAACGGGAGCCCGAATATTTCGCGGCGGCGTTTTTTTAAGCACGTAGGCACTGGTACTGTTGCTGCGGCAGTTACACCAGCAGTCCTTATCGGTGCAGAGAAAACAGAAGGGAATCAAATGCAAAACCAACCAAATGTCATTTTTATTCTCACGGATGACCAAGGCCCCTGGGCTGCGGGTTGTTGCGGTAATGATGAAGTCCGCACACCTTTTATTGATCAGCTTGCTTCAGAGGGGACACGTTTTCCCAATTTCTTCTGCACCACTCCGGTATGTTCACCGGCACGTGCGAGCCTGATGACCGGACGCATCCCCTCTGCACACGGCGTTCATGATTTTGTCCCTGTCGGAAACATACCACCAAATCCGATACGTTATCTTGAAGGCCTTACCTGCTATACTGACGTACTCGCTGATAATGGCTACACTGTTGGACTCAGTGGCAAATGGCACCTCGGCGATAGTTTTTCGCCACAACATGGGTTTAGCCACTGGTTCTCTATGCCAAGAGGGGGCAGCAAGTACAACAACGCAGATATGATACGAAATGGGAGGGTAGAAGCGCAACCTGGCTATCTTACTGACGTAATTACCGATGATGCGTTGGACTTCATTTCTGCAAATAGTGAAGCCCCGTTCTACCTTAGTGTCCACTATAACGCCCCGCATACCCCGTTTAATGGGCATCCGCAAGACATTGTGGATCTTATGATGATTGCCCGTTCAAGACGTGTCCGCAGGAGGCATTGCACCCGTGGGCTGGACGAGGAACGGCTGCACACATGGGCAATCGCGAGTCTTTAAAAGGTTATTTCGCTGCCATAACGGCACTTGATTTAAACGTTGGCAGAATTTTAGAACGCCTTTCTGAATTAGGCATCCGCGAAAACACCCTCATCGTTTTCAGTAGCGATAATGGATATTCGTGTGGACATCACGGATTTTGGCACAAAGGCAACGGGACATTCCCACTGAATATGTATGAGAATTCGGTGAAAGTGCCTTTTATCATGAGCCACCCCGGCAAGATACCAGAGGGAAGCGTCAGCGAAGCAATGGTGAGTCAATACGATTTCATGCCGACACTTCTCGACTATCTCGGTTTACCGGATCCGAATGACGATATGTCACCTGGCAGAAGTTTTGTCCCAGCACTCACCAGAAAAACAAACGATGCGCAAGATGAGGTTGTTGTATTTGATGAATACGGGCCTGTCCGTATGATCCGAACACAAGAGTGGAAATATGTTCACCGCTATCCTTACGGACCACATGAACTCTATGACTTAGTGAAAGACCCAAGAGAACGAAAAAATCTAATAGACGACAAATCGCAGAACGCATTGATAAGCGATATGCGGCGACAGATGGGTGCGTGGTTTGAACGGTACGTAGACTCACGATTGGATGGCACAAGATGTGCGGTTACCGGTAGAGGCCAAAAGGCAAAAATTGGAGATGGGGTGTACGGTGAAGATGCCTTCAATCTAAGGGATACAAGTCATAGACAAAACAGATAGGGTTCGTTTCCAGTTTTCTACGTTGACATCAGAACACACTTCGTGTATGCTATGTAACAAGCAACTAAAACTACAAAAGGCGCAGATTTTCCGTATGTTAGGGAGGAAATCATGACTGCTATTGCTGTGCAAACCCAACTGACCCCTGAGGAATACCTCGCTTGGGAACGCAAAGCACCCTTCAAAAATGAATATCTCAGCGGACAGATACTCGCGATGTCCGGGGCAAGTCGCGCGCATAATCTCATCACAGGAAATATATTTAATGGACTTTACAACCAACTGTTAAACCGGGATTGTGAGACTTACACCGGTGAAATGCGCGTGAAGGCGAGACCCATAACATCTTACTTCTATCCAGATGTTACTGTCGTCTGTGATGAACCGCGTTTTGAAGATGATGTGTTCGACACGCTCCTCAACCCAACTATTGTCGTAGAGGTGCTTTCCCGCTCAACTGCAGCTTATGACAAGGGAGAGAAATTCGAGGCCTATAAGCAGATCATGTCCTTGCAAGAATACATCCTTGTTTCGCAAGACAGGGTAAACGTTGAACGTCATTTTCGCTTAGGAACGCAGTGGAAAGCAATCGAATTTCAGGCACTTGCGGACATCCTGCCCCTGGATTCAATTCGCTGCGAACTGCCTTTGGGGCACATCTACAGACGCGTCAAATTTACGGATACGCCCTGATCCCGCCGCAGACTCACTTTGTAAGTCCTGTTTCTAACTTTAGGCCCCTAAAACTTAACTGAAGTAGCAGACGTTATGCAACTTGCAAGCTGTTTTTTATAGACTCCCGATAGTCATTGTTGAAAGGAACGAAATGGCGAGAGCATTTGCCCCCGGCAACATCTCGTGTGTTTTCAAGGTTATTCCGCACACCGATCCGGCGCGTATGCACTCGCTTGGCATGGGTTTCACTGTTAAAGAAGGTGTAGAGGTTATCGTCTCTGAGTATCATGAGACGGAAGTGTTACTTAACGGAGCGTGCATCAATTTTCCGACGGTCCGTGCTGTTGTCAATAGACTCATCCAAAATAGTGGCATCACAGGCATCAAGGTAGACATCATCTCCCCATTGCCGCTCGGCTGTGGTTTTGGACTCAGCGGTGCCGCAGCACTCGCAACCGCCTACGCGCTCAATGAACTCTTGACCCTGCACAAAGATAGCGAGAAACTCGCGATGACAGCGCACATCGCAGAAGTTGAGAATCGGACGGGATTGGGCGATGTCTGTTCACAATATCACGGCGGTTGCCTTGTCAAATTGAAGGAAGGGGCACCTTTAACGGCTGACAGGCTACCGATTACGGAGCAGCCGATCTATTACCGTTACTTCGGACCGATCCAAACAAGCGAGGTACTCGGAAACAGAGAACAGACGCTTCGGATCAATCGTGCAGCGGATGTTGCATTGCGTGCCCTGAAAACGCTTACTCATGCCAACCGCAGCGATGATCTCTTTAATGCCTGCTTCACGGTCTCAAAACAGTTTTCGGTAAAGAGTGGGTTGCTCAGTGATGCACGGGTGATAGATACAATCGCACGCATTGAGGCAGATGGTGGTGTTGCCTCCATGATTATGTTAGGAAACGGTGTTTTTAGCACGCATCCTTTTGAAAATGCTGTCGAAACGAGGCTTGTCCATAATCCTGCACGCCTCATGTTATAAGATGTAACTTCGGATGAAGCAAAAGAAATGAAAACTGTGCTTTTCTTTTCAGTTTTTACGGTATCTGTTGCCTTCGGTGCGGTTGAGATTGAGCATGTATCGTTCGGGTTCAACGACGGCTACAAGACAGGTACATGGGCACCTCTGACTATTAGTGTTCGAGGTCAAGATGCGCTTGCTACGCCTATTGGCGTTCCCAGTCAGCGAGTAGATCAGACCTATCTGGTAGTGGAAGTTAGAAGTTTTTCTTCAAATATACCTATCCAACGGTATGCGACACCATTAACTGGCTCACACCGGAAAAACTTCTATATTTATTGCCCGAAAGATGTGACACAACTTGTCATTGAACTCACACCTGCACCAGAGTCAGGAAACACAGTGCCTCAGAGCAAAGTGCGACGCGTGCTGCAAGAGATAGCTTTGCCGACACCGCTGGCACGCAAAGACTTCCTCGTGGTGGTGTTGGCACCGAGCGGTGATAAATTAAAACGATTTATTGACAAAAAACAGTTAGCGGCGCATGACAACGCGTCAGTCCATGTGGCGTACGTAACATCATTGCCACGCGACTGGATAGGTTATAGTGCAGTTGATATTCTCGTTATTCGCGAGACGGTCTTGACAGAGAGACGTATCTCTAAAGCTCAACAAACAGCGATGCTTGATTGGGTACAACGCGGCGGCACCCTTATTGTCTCTGGTGGCAGTAACTATAAATATCTGCGCCACAGTTTTTTAGAACCGTTCCTTCCAGTCGAATTGAAAAAAACAGAACCAACAGAGAAGATCCCGGCGGTCTTGCATGAACAGCTCGGTTTTCGGAATTTCGGTAGCAATAGTAATCCGTTTGAACGCATCCCGTTCTCTCCACAACCTGGATGTGAAACGCTCATCGGAACAGACGATCAGATCTACGTCGCAAAGCGGAATTTTGGAGACGGTCAAATTCTGTGCTTTGCGTTTGATTACAATGCCACGCCCTTTTCGGCACAACAGGTGGGTGAAATATTCTGGAGCAGATTACTGAGCAGGCACGGTAAATCTCCGCGGCATCTCGCAGAGCGGTATGCCCTTGCGCTCCAACATGAGGAAAAAATTTACCAACAATTTTCATCAACTTCTGTCAAAACTGGACCGACTCAAGTGCCGCTTATTAAACTATTGGTTATAGTTTTACCAATATATTTGTTGAGTTTTGGTGGTTTCTTATTGCACTTTGGGAAGTCAAAACGAAAGGTACACACCTATTGGATAGGAGGGTTCCTCCTCCTTCTATTCTCGTTGAGTACAATTGCAGTCGCGAGAAACATTTTACCAAATAGCGTTACAGCGAATCGTTTGTCAATTTTGTCAATCTATCCTGATCGGAATCGTGCACACTTGCAAAGCTACGTCTCTCTCAGGGCTACGGCGCGTGCTGAAACGTCTATTGACCTCATAAAAGGGAGTTTTATTCGTCATCAAGAAACTGAGAATCCTCAAAAACTTGGAACATTGGTTCAGGATTCACATATTCAACTACGAGGGCTACCGGTGGAGCCGTGGCATCCTACGACTTATGTGCAAGAAACATTTTTGGATACGTCAGAACTTCCGCGTATCCTTGAAAACGCGTGGCACGTTACAGATAAAGAGATGACTTACTTAGGGAATGTCACACTTGATACCGAATTGGAGCCTGAGTTTTCAACAGCAGTTCTTCGGCGGCGCGTAACACCTGCGATGCCACCAGATACAGACCTACGGGGCACGCGGAAGTGGTTTGCGCAAATTCTACGGCAGGAGCAGGTGTTGCGATATTTAGCCCCGGAGATGGATGCGCACCTGTCGCCTTCTTATCTAATCGGATGGACTTCGCAAGGTTTTACGGACACGGTAGTCGCTGGAAATGTTAAGACAAATAATGAAACTTTAGTGATTGTTCGACTCATTACTCGGCTTTAAAGGAAAATTGTGGCAGAATGGTTTTCAGTTAAAGGGATGTCTGATTAATCAAAATCTCTTAACCGACAGCCAACGGCTAATGGCTGAAGCCATTCCAAAGAGGTGAACCATGGACGTGCTATCGCTTGGTATTTATGTCGTTGACGTGCTCGGACGACCGATAGATCAGTTCCCCGAAAAAGGCAAATTAGCACTCTTTGACGAACTCGAAATCCATACCGGAGGTTGTGCGAACAACACGGCTCTTGTGCTTTCACGTTTAGGCATTCATGCTGGTGCGATGGGTAAAATTGGCACCGATGCTTTCGGCGATCTGATTCTGCAAACACTTAAAGACAACGACGTTGACGTAACTGGCATGCAACAAGATGCCGACGTTAGCACCTCATTCACATTTGTCGCGATTGCTTCTGATGGCGAACGGACTTTCTATCACTACATCGGCGCGAACGGTGAACTCTGTGAAGCAGACCTTAATTGGGAACTTATTAAAACCACCAAGATTTTGCACATCGCCGGTGCGCTCGTCATGCCGAGTTTTGACGGCGCGCCGATGGCAAACGTTCTTCGAGAAGCGAAAAGGCTGGGTATAACCACCTCGCTCGATACAGCATACGATGCGACTGGAAAGTGGATGGAGACGTTAGAACCGTGTTTACATCACGTAGACATCTTTATGCCAAGCATTGTTGAAGCGCGACACCTCACTGGTATGTCCGAATGCCGTGAAATCGCACAATTTTTGCGGAACATCTACAATATCCAAACCATCGCCATTAAAATGGGTGAAAACGGCAGTTATATTTCCACACCAGAGACAGAATTCTCTGTGCCTGCATATCCGGTCAATATCGTTGACGCAACGGGTGCAGGTGACGCTTATGCTGCTGGCTTCCTCGCGGGAACTCTTATGGATTGGGACTTACAAGCGACTGCGGAATTGGCATCCGCGACGGGTGCAGCATGCGTCACTGCTATCGGTACTACTGCAGGGATTCAGAATCTTGAAGAGACGCTAAAAATTAGCCATCAGAGGAATTAGTTTTCAGTACGATTTTTTTCAAAAAATCTTTCAGTCATCGGTTATCGGTTAAGAACCGTATTGATGTGTGAAGCCTTGCTCTTTACTAAAAACTCTCACTGCGAGGCAAACCGTGCTGACAACCGACAACTATAAAAATATGAATAACACACCAATTGTTCAAACAGAAAATCTATCCAAATGGTACGGCGAAGTTATGGGGGTGAACGACATAACGCTCACGATTTACCCCGGCATCATCGGTCTACTGGGTCCAAACGGCACAGGGAAAACAAGTTTAATTAAACTTATGACGGGGCAACTCAAACCGAACCAAGGCGAGGTGAAAGTGCTGAACCAGCCGGTATGGAATAACACTGAGTTGACTCGGCGGGTGGGTTATTGTCCGGACATAGAATTGGCATATCAATTCATGAGTGGGCTTGAGTTTGTCACCTTTTTCGCCACGTTAAGCGGATATGACAAATCAGAAGTAGAATCCCGAAGTCTACAAGTATTGGAAACGGTGGACATGTTACCGGCAAAGGACCGACCTATCGGTTCCTATAGCAAAGGTATGCGGCAGCGCATCAAACTCGCGCAGGCGTTAGTACACGAACCGGAACTTCTATTTCTTGACGAGCCACTCACGGGTTTAGATCCGAACGGAAGACGGCACGTTCTTGCGCTGTTGAAAGACCTCGCTGACAAAGGTATTAGCATTATCGTTTCAAGTCATATCCTCTACGAGATTGAAGCACTAACAGAGACAATTTTGCTCATCCATCAAGGACGTATCCTTGCAGAAGGCACTATCTCCGATATCAGAGAGTTGATTGATGAACATCCACATAAAGTCTACTTAAGCACCGACGAACCGCGCCGCTTAGCACAAGTCTGCCTGCCTTTTGCGGATATCCTGAGCGTAACCTTTGTCAATAATGGTAACACTCTGGACGGATCAGAAATAGACATAGCAGGCGATATTATTATCGAAACCGCTAAGCCGGATGCTTTCTATGCCCGACTTCCTGAACTCCTCATTGAAAACGAATTGAACGTTTCCCAACTCTACTCCCCTGATGATAATCTCTCCTCCGTGTTTAAATACTTGGTCGGGTAGCCAGATTTTAAACTACATGACTATCTGGTTGTCCTAACTTCACCAACGCGCCGATATCCGGTTCATCTGCGAGTTTTGCGAAACTTCCGTCACAGATGGCGCGTCGAATTCCACGCATTAAACTGATATAAAAATGCAAATTGTGCAAGGTGTGTAGCTGCGAACCGAGAATTTCATTTTCAATGTGCAGGTGCCGGAGATACGTCCGTGTGAAGTTTTGACAGGTATAACAGGTACACTCCGGATCTAATGGACTGAAATCGCGTCTGTATTTTGAGTTGCGGATACGGATGATATCATCTGTTGTGAACAGGGATCCGTTGCGTGCGTTCCGGGTCGGCATGACGCAATCAAACATATCAACCCCGCAGCGGACTCCATAGACCAAGTCTTCAGGCGTACCGACTCCCATTAAGTAGCGCGGCTTCTCTTCCGGTAGGAGTGGCGCGGTGTATGTAAGCATCTCGTACATTAATTCTTTTTCTTCGCCGACGCTTAAGCCGCCAATAGCATATCCCGGAAAACCGATTGAGACCGTGCCATCCACGCTCGCCTGACGCAGGTCGCGTTCCATACCGCCTTGCACAATGCCAAAGAGGAGTTGATTAGGATTCTGATGCGCCTCTTTACTGCGTGCCGCCCACCGCAACGTCATCTCCATGGAATCCTTAAGATACGCGTAATCGTTTGGTAATGCTGGACACTCGTCGAACACCATGATAATGTCTGCACCGAGGGCATTCTGGATTTCGATTGAACGTTCAGGAGAGATAAAGTGTTCAGTGCCGTCTATTGTAGAACGGAATGCGACACCCTCTTCAGTAATTGTCCGCAACGGACCGAGACTAAAAACCTGAAACCCGCCACTATCGGTCAAGATCGGACGCTGCCATCCCATAAATTCATGCAATCCACCTGCCTCTCGGACAGTCTCGTGTCCGGGGCGGAGGTAAAGGTGATAGGTGTTCGCGAGAATAATTTCCGCCCGAATTTGGTCAGATAGCATTTGCGGGGTGCACGCTTTCACTGTTCCACGCGTCCCGACAGGCATAAATATAGGTGTATTCACAACGCCATGTGCCGTGTGGAATTTGCCAACCCGTGCTGCGGTGGCTTTATCTTCATGGATAAGTGTATAGGGGGATTCTGGCATGTATGGGTGTTAGCATTTTAGTCGTCAGCCATCAGCCGTCAGTAAAAGAGGTTTTTGATTAAGTCAAACGCTCCTTTACTGATTGCTGAAAGCCGATGACTAATGGCTAATGGATAATCTTCGCATTGAGGATAGGGCTATCCTGTACAAATGCTTTACCGTTGATGGTTGCTGAACCTCGGAATTTGAACTGATACGTCTTATCTTCTAAAGAACCGAGAACTTTTAAGGGGACTTTGACTTCGGTTTCATTCACTGCGATAGTGACAGCCTCCGTGGTAAATCCTTCTGGTAAATCGAGCGGTGTCAGTGTGACTTCATCCGTAAAACCGCCTTGCCGGACAATTGTCAGCGTGAGTATCGCCTCCTTTGTCGCTGGCGTTTCGGTTTCAGTCTTCTCAGTATCTGCAGTCGGATTGGCTGCGATCGCTACGGTCCCACCTTGTGCGACTGGCGTTGCGTCTCCATTCGCAGCTACCGTTGCGGAGAAGACGATGCTAAAGCGCAAGGGTTCTACCGTCACAATGAACGGTGCTTCAAGAATCGTCAGTGGAATAGCAGGTGTTGACTGATTGACGGTCTCTCTGTTGATCGTTGCTGTGCCAACAACAGAGATATAGTTAATGCCCGGCACAGGTACGACAGAGAACTGTTCTCTCCGCTCAAAACTTCCCGCCTTCACTGAAAGGATTGCCTCATTTTTACCTTCGGCAATAGTGACAGGTTTTGCCGTCACGCGGGGTGGTAAGCCTACCACTGAAAGTGTAATAGGACCTGTGAAGTCGTCGCGTCGATTCGCTGTCACATGAAGGTTGACCGCTTTGTTATGTGTGACACTTGCACTAATCTCAGCGAGCGTCAGCGTGTATCCCGGTGCCTCCATCACTGTCAGAAGCATTGGAGAAGGTGTGGCAGTGCGTTCTACCTGACGACTGCCAACTGCAGAGACCCCGGCGACGGAAAACGGCATCAGCCCAAGTGGCGCGTCCCAGGGTGCAGTTACCGTGAGTAAAGCTTTGTTTTGACGGGTCTCAACAACAGCGGGACTTACCTCGAATGTTTTCGGCAGGGTAGGGCAGTGTAAACGGATAGGACCGCTGAGTTTATCGAGACGGTTCACGTTAACCTGCATTGTGAAAGTGCCACCTTGACTGACGCGCGGGCTATCCAGAGTGGACGGACGGTTCTGGCTGTCAAGCACCACTGCGCTGAGCGTGAAGTCTGGTTCCAATGGACGGATGTTTAAACGGTATGAATACGCGCCACCGCCTTGGTTGTTCAGATCCCGAATGGCGATAGAATACTTTCCTGCTTCCATAAAATTCCACTCAATGCGTGCGTCAGCGCCACTGGCATCGTCGTTGACCATCAAGACCTGTTCTTCCGCTGCACCGTAGGCTTTCATGTCTGTCGCGGCTTCCATCTGTTTTTCTCCACCATAGAGCGTAAGGAGTGCATCAAGTTGTGATGATAGCCTGAGTGCTTCCACCTCAAAGACGAGAAGTTGAGGTGCTTTTATCTCAAATGCAAACCGATCGACATCACCGGATTCGTCAATTTTCCCGTTGATTGTTATCGGTGTGTTTACGGCATTTGCTTTTTCAGCCGTATTGTTGGGTTCAGTTTCTCCCATTTCTGCCAAACTTCCGATGGAGAAGAGGTGTGGATTGCTTGTTAAGCCAGATGGAGTCTTTACCCTGAGTGTCTGTTCACCTGTCGGCGTTTCGGCATTAATTGAGACCTGTATAGCGTTAACAGTTTCGAGGTTCGCGCCGGTTACGGCAATCGTATTATCCGTTCCGCGCTGTCCGCCGAGCGGAAAAATTGTCTCAAGGTAAGGTAATTCACCGATACTTAACCGATAACGGAACCCGTTTCCACCTTTGTAGCGGATATCGCGGATATGGAGTGTGTATTTACCGGCTTCAGGCGCGGTGTAATTTAGGAGCGAATCTAACCCGTTGCCCTGTCCGCTGTTTGCGACTTCAGCCCCATTAGCGTCTTGGAGGACGAGATACGAATCCAGAGGCGATCCTATCCGTTGCGCCGTCACCTCACAGATAAATTTCGCATCTTTTTTCAGGTTAAAACTGAAACTGTCTTGATCATCAATTGATGCGATTTCACCATTGACGGTAACCGGCAGCTCCAGCCAATTTGACATTTCAGTATCTTCGGCTGCTTCATTTTCGTTTATTTCTGGTAGGTTACCGATAACGAAGTTTTGTGCGTTGGAAACCCCATAAGGCGTAACGATACGCATCTGTTGGATACCTAATGGTGCATTAGGGTCAATCGTTAAGGCAGCGACCAACTGCATGTCGGTAGGAATACGTCCAGAGATCCCATCGCCATTGAAGAGGACAGCTGCTTGCTGCGTTTCCTGTCTAATTTCCGCGGTAATGCCGGTTCCACTGAACCACACCGCCGTTGCCGTGTCGAGGTTTTGACCTTTGAGGGTAATTTCTACGTTCTGTCCCTGTTGCGCGCCTTGCGGAGAGACAGTCGATAATGCTGGCACAACCTGGGCGTGTGTGAAACTAATTGTTAAAAAAAAGATTGACAGGGAAAGAAGACAGCATTTGATTGGAAGACGGAAAGCGGACGAACCCACTCGCCTCCTCGACTTCCGAAATAACTTGTTAGGCATTTTGATTACCTCTTTAGTAGTCATCAGCCATCAGTTATCAGTTATCAGTTACGCTGTGATTTACCTGCAGCCTCTTTTAATCCGTCATCCCCAATAGGAATGTGGAATGAAAAGAGAGCATGCGTCAATCAGAAACCCAAACTGAAGACCGACAACTGACGACTGCAAACTATTTTAGAAAATCCCGGCAATCGGTTCGCCTTTCACCAATTCGCGTGGTTGATCTAAATGGTTGTAGACGATCGTGTGCGGATCAATACCGAGTGTATGGTAGACCGTCGCGAGGATGTCGCGTGGATGCACGGGGTTCTCAAGCGGTGTAGACCCTGTTGTATCCGACTTCCCGTAAACCTGTCCACCTTGGACACCTACGCCTGCGATTAACCCTGTGTAGCAATAGGGCCAGTGGTCGCGTCCGTCAGGAGCGTTGCTATTACCAGAGGTACTAATACCCATCCGCGGCGAGCGTCCGAACTCACCAATCGCTAAGACGAGCGTATCCTCTAACATCCCGCGTTGATCCAAGTCTTCGAGTAGTGAGGAGACAGCACTATCTAACTTCGGGCAGTGCAGGTTCTTCAAGGGACCGAAATTGGTTGCGTGCGTATCCCATGCTGTGGTGTTTGGATCACCGTTGGCAACAGAGGGCCAGTTCACCTGAACGAACCGAGTGCCTGCCTCGACCAATCGCCGGGCAAGGAGCGCGCTCTGTCCGAAGGTGTGTCTACCGTAGCGATCGCGCATCTCATCTGATTCTTGGGACAGATCGAAAGCATTGCGTGCCCGCTGGGATAGGATAAGGTTGTACGCCTTCTCATAATACTCGTTCAAGGCATAGGAGTCCGCCACCTTATCAATTTCGGGCATACTGGCGTTAATCGTCTCAAGGAGATTTTTCCGGCGTTTCAGACGCACCGGTGGCACCTCTGGACGCAAGCTTAAGTCGTCGAGGTTAATATCCTGATTCGGATCTTGGAAGAGGAAATACGGATCATAAGCCCTACCAAGGAACCCGGCATTCCCGCCTTTGCCGATGATATTACTCTCTTGCATCGGACGTGGGAGTTGTACCGCCGCGAGCATTGGTTCATCGGGTGGTCGGTAATTTGAGATATGCGCTGCGGCATTGGGATGGTCGGCAGGTGAAGGTGGATCGAGCTGCCCAGAAGGAGCAACTTTGTCCGGCGTTTCGCCAGTAACCATCTGATACATTGCAGCGGTGTGGTTGAAAAGCCCTGCTGGCGTGTAGCTTACCGAACGGATCAAGCAAGCTTTGTCCATCTGCTGTGCCAAACGTGGCATCGTCTCAGATAACTGAATCCCTGGTACATTGGTCGGGATCGGTTTGAATTCACCGCGAATATTTGAAGGGGCATCCGGTTTTGGATCCCAGATATCAAGGTGGCTAGGACCGCCTTGTAAAAAGAGAAGGATGACCGAGTTGGCTTTTCCCCATCCGTTTAGCGGTTTAGCGGGATCAACTGCCGTATTCGCGGTCGCTTGGAGTGACAATACCTGTGGCAGACTAATGCCGAGCATCGCCGCACCACCGACACGTAGAAATTCACGACGTGAGAACCCGTCACACAAGCGTCCGGGCAGTTGTGGTAACGATAACATCTATTGTTTCCTCCATTGTTTCGTAGTTGGCGGTTTTCAGTTCGGTTTTTCTGCGAAAAACCTTTCAGTTGTCAGAGGAATAGTCATTGGTTATCAGTTAATCATCTGTGGCAGTGAAAATATGTCTAACTGCCATAAGAGGACTCTTAACTGAAAACTGAAAGCGCAGCGTACTGATAACTGAAGACTATTTTAGCGATTGAATAAGAAGGCGGGACTGTTAATCAATGCCCACAATAAATCTTGTGCGCCCTCTTCCTTAGATTCAGCGTTCGCGATATGTTCAACCGCTACTGCATATTCGTTCTTCTCTGGTAACCGAGAAAACGTTGCGAGATATAATTCTTCAACGAGCACTCGGTCATCCTGATTCGATTTGATGAGTTGTGCGATACGTCCTTTTGGATCAATAAGTGCTTCTGCGACCGTTGGTCCATTAATGAGGTTCATTGCGTGTGCAAGACTGACCTCAGTGGTGCGCTCACATTCGCACGAAGTTTCGCGTTCGGGTCTACCAAACAGTTTCAAAAATCCGTCATCTTTGACCTTGCTGTCTGGCAATTGGACTGCGCGGAAGTTCTTGGGTACCTCTTGGAACCGCGGTCGACTTCCTGTTGCAATCCCGATGGCGTCTAACAACTGTTCAGCCGTCAAGCGTCTCGCAACGGCGTGTGAGAAGTTAATCGTATCGGATTTATTCCACTTATTCGTCTTGATACTCTGTTGATAGGTTCGGGAGCGAGCGATCGTTCTCATGATATGCTTGATATCGAATCCGCTGTCCACGAAATCCTTTGTCAATGCGTCGAGTAATTCAGGGTTACTTGGCGGATTACTCGTGCGGATGTCGTCAACAGGTTCAATGATCCCGCGTCCCATGAAGTAGCTCCAGATGCGGTTCGCCCCTGCGCGTGCGAACATCGGATTTTCCTTAGAGGTGAGCCACTGAGCGAGCATCTGTTGCTTATTATCGGTTTCTGCTGCAACTTCACCGAATGGGACAGAAGGTTCAACCACTGCTAAGGTTCGGGGATGTTTCACAGGGGTTTCAGTGTAACTGGCGTAGACAATTTCATCTCCGGGTAGCTGCCCCTGTTTCACATTGACATCCGCGAAGAACGCTCCAAGTTCATAGTACTGGTTTTGCGTCCATTTTTCAAACGGATGGTCGTGGCATTTGTTGCATGAGAACCGAACACCTAAGAACAGCTGCGTTGTGTTTTCGACTGCAGCGGTATATTCACGGGATACACGGAAATAACTTGCTGCGGGATTTGCGTAGGTGCTTCCAGTTGCAGTAATCAGATCTCGCACAAACTGGTCATACGGACGATTCTGTGCGATTGCCTGATGGATCCACTGTTGGAAGAGCCAGACCCCGCGTTCACCGAGGAATTTGCGGTTAGACTGCAGCAGATCTGCCCACTTATGCGTCCAGTGGTCGATAAACTCCGGTGTTTCGACGAGTGTGTCAACCAGTTTTTCCCGTTTGGCTTTAGAGGCGGTGGTATCCGCGAGGAAACTCCGGGCCTGTTCGGGTGTCGGTGGGAGGCCTGTCAGATCGAAATAAATACGCCGTACAAACTCTTCATCTGTGCAGAGTTGAGAAGGTAGGATTTTCATCCGCTTCAATTTATTGTGGACGTGCGTATCAATATAGTTATACTCAGGCGTTTGAACCCACTTGTACCCGCTTCTGTCGCCCATTACGATGATGCCGTTTGTGCTGTAGGCACCTTCATATCGGGTGAGGATAGCGGTTTCACCGCGGCGTTCTGCCGTTACCACACCGTCATCTGTGATCTTTGCGACCTCATTGACGCTGCTCGTGAATTTTGCTTCACGGGTGACATCTCGCGTTGTGCCATCGGGATAGTGTGCGATAACAATAAGCTGCTGCTTCATACCCGGCATAGCAAGTTCAGCGGTATCAGGTAAGACCTCTAACCTTTCGACGCGTTGTGTGGTTTCGACATCAGAATTCGCCCCTTCTGCTATCCATTGGCGGATGAGTTCATAATCCCGAGACCCCGGTACGACTACTTGACCACCTTTATGTGGCACTTCAGATGTCGGTTTCAGCAACATTAGACTCTGTTCCGGGAAAGCCCTGTTGAAGCGTCTGCCGGATATATCCTCAATCAAGAGTTCATAATCAAAATCGGGATCGTAGCCACGGAGAGAGAGTTTGAATCCGTTTTTACCCTTCGCTGCACCGTGGCAGGTGCCATTATTACATCCAGCGTGGCTCAGGAGCGGCATGACATCCCGTACGAAACTGACAGGCGGTGCCTCCATGCTCTTGACATCCACGGGTAATTCGGCTCTCACGCCGCTGACTGTAACAATGATTTTCGTTGCACCAACTGCCATCGGGAATATATAGCTATCTTCATGTACCTTCACCGCACCAGTAGCCGGTGTTAGCACAGCCCACGGTGTTACATCTACCCATGTGCCATCTTTTGTCTTACCTGACACGAGTACACGTCTGCCATCACGTGCATGCTCCAATGTCAGTGACTCCGGATGAACCCTCAACTTCGTTAAAGCGACACTTGCAAGCCATTCTTCAGTTGTCGGTACTTCGGTACTCGTAGGTCGCGCCATCTCACTTTGCGCTGCTAACTGAAACGCGAAGCAGATGGCAAATGCAACAAGGAGTGTAGTTACAAAGTTAAACCTGGGTTTCATCAAAAATTCGGCGTGGACCCTTCCGACTGTAGTTGACGGAGGGAACGCCGTCCTCCCTATTTTTACTTATTGGGTTTTGTTCCGTTTTTTTGCATTGTCAAAAAACGGGTTTCCGCTTAATTTCGTAACGAAACTGGATACCTAACTAACAATTCTTTAACTATCAGATTTTCGTTCCGTTTTCTCCGTTGTCGAAAAACGGGTTTCCGCTTAATTTTATAAATCTATCTTTTCACCTTGGCAGGCACAACTTGAAACCCCGCTAACAAAGGAAGATGCCTAAGTTCTGAGTGGTTTACGAAAGGTCCCAGAGCAGCACGGAGTTATCTTCACTTGCACTTGCGAGCAAACTGCCATCAGGTGCATAAGCGACATTCCTGGCACTACCTGTATGCCCTGTGAGTGTAGTTTTCGGTTTGCCTCTCCTTGCATCCCACAAACGCACTGTTCCGTCACTACTGGCACTTGCGAGGGTTGCGCCATCAGGCGCGTAGGCAACACTCCAGACATAGCCTCTATGTCCTGTGAGTGTGTTTTTCGGTTCGCCTGTTATCGCATCCCACAAACGAATCGTGCGGTCAGTACTCCCACTGGCAAGGGTTTCGCCACTCGGAGAATAGACAGCAGAATTGACAATATGCTTATGCCCCGTGAGTGCAACTTTTTGCTGCCCAGTGGCAGCAT
Source organism: Candidatus Poribacteria bacterium (assembly GCA_965200345.1). Taxonomy (GTDB): domain Bacteria; phylum Poribacteria; class WGA-4E; order WGA-4E; family WGA-3G; genus WGA-3G. The sequence goes on along the minus strand of OZ241378.1, from coordinate 5,277,344 downwards.
CCCATAGCAGTACGGTGTCATCTCCACTGCCAGCTGCAATTGTACTTCCATCAGGAGAATACGTAACAGATCGAATAGAGAACTGATCCACTGTGAGTGTATTTTTAGTTTCTCCTGTACTCACATCCCAGAGACGTACCGTACCATCAGGACTTCCACTTACGATCATCGTACCGTCAGGAGAAAAGGCAACGCTTCTAACAGCGTCAGTATGTCCTGTGAGTGTTGCTGTCGGTGCTCCACTGGTGCGTCCCACAGAACGACCGTGTTGTCGATACTTCCGCTTGCGATTGCGGCACCATCAGGCGCGTAAGCAACACACCTGACGTATTCTCTATGCTCCACAAGGAGATTAAGCCCGATTGCGCTCTCTACATCGTAGACCCAAACCCCGATGTCACAGGCGACAGCGAGTTGCGTGCTGTCTGGTGAGAAGGCTATATCTCCAGTTAGGTTTCCTTGATCAAGTCGTGCTTTGACCCCTTCAGGTAGATTCAATTGTGGTTCATTTTGAGCGTTTAAAGTTTCCAATGCGTAAAGTATTCCTCTTCGGCGTAGTTTGCGAACTAAAATTTATCGTTATTATCAAGAATCATATTTAAACGTTCTACATCTTTGTGTCCATGTGACGTTTAAAACGTCACAGTGACGTACAGATACCTTGCGGTGCGCGGGAATGTGACGTAATTTCGGAATTTTTTTATTCTTAGATTCGCGAGCGAATATTCCGCGCTATTCCTGATTTTTCAAGTGTCCCCAGACTATCGGCAATTTATCACCAGCAGAAACATCCAAGAATGCGGATTCACTCGCTAACCAGTTGATAACGTTTTCTGTAAGTTTCTCTATTTGATCAATACTCTCGTTGTTCTTATGATAATTTGGGAGCCGCCAGTTCATATTGAACACCTTACCGTCCCCGGTTTCCCAATAACCGAACGCTGCAATCCTATCCTTGTAATCAGTCCCGCCCTCCCAAGCATTCGCAAGCGTCGTAAAATTCTTCCAAATCGTATCAAAATAGTCACCACTGACTGGATAGCCAGTTGAATTGACCCGAATCCAATCATCGACTTGCGGTGTTTTCCCATCAACATTTTCGAGTCCGTCTACCAACCCGAGTTCCAGCGTCTCTTTGAGAACGATAATACCGACATTACTGCCATCGTCCTCAACGGGTCCAAATTTTCGTGGTTCAGCGTCTTCTAATCCCAACGGGGTAGCATACCGGATCGCCGCGCCTGTCAGCAGCACTGCGCCGCCGCTTTCAGCGTAATCTATGAACGCATCAATTTCTGCGTCGGATAATCCGCCCGGATCTTCATCGCCATCATGCCACCAAACAACAGCGAACTGCTTGAATGTATTGCTCTTCAAGTCTGCTTTCGCGAGTTGTTGTGTTTTGAACGTTTTTTCAGCAAATTCCAATGCCGGTGCAGTAAAATCACCTTCTTTACCGAGATTAATAAACCCGACTTCCACTGCAGCGTTACCCATAGTTATACCAAAACAGAGAAGAAATGTCAAACAAATTACGATTTTCTGTTTCATGCTTGCTCCTTATGTGTTACGCAAGGCAAAGTGTGTTCACTTGCGTATTGATAATAGCACATTTTAAAAATAGGATCGATGGACAGTCAGACTTCTCTTTCATGTCTCTACCTATAGATAGTATCATGCAATCACGTTTTTGTCAAAGTATTCTGAACCGCAGATTTTCGCGGATTACACAGATCACGCGGATTTTTAAGGAACTATCTGCCAAATTAACGCTAAATGTGTTTCGGCATTTGAGATAAACCGAGTTTACAAAACCCTCCCACAAGAGAACATGCTTGCCTTCACTTATAAATGCAAGTCCGGTCTGCTTTGGCACTTTTGGAGTCGTTGGTTTCCCATTTTCACGAAACCCGGTTCAATTTCAAACCCGATAAAATCCCGTTGATGTCGCTGACACACCACGGGACAGGTCCCTACGCCTGCGAAGGGATCCAGCACCAGATCACCGGGTGATGAACTCGCTAACACAATCCGCTCGATTAACCTCTCAGGTTTTTGGATTGTATTAAGTACCTTCCTGTTCACCAATTCCTTCGACTTATAGGTTAGCTGCTTTATATCACCCCAGACATCGCCGGGATTCTTCCCTTTCGGGTTGTATTTCGTTTTGCCAAATTTGCCATTTGTTACGGACGGCACATTTTCACAACGAAGTCGATGTTCTAACTCAACAAGCTGCGAGACTCTGATAGCATCCAAGTTATAGCATTGTGGCTTTTTGCCTTTGACGAAATAGCAGATAATGTCGTAGTTATTGGTGTAATTGATGCGTCCTTGCGCAAGTCTGCTTGGCTGATACCATACAATTTTTGAACGAAGATTTAAAAACTTCCGATAGTCTATAAAGTCAATACAATCCGATTTACCGAACAGATAGAGTGCGCCGCCATCTTTCAGTTTCGGTGTGAACCTTTTGATGAGATTGAGGTTAAATTCCTGAATTGAGGAAATTTCATCCCACGAATTCTCTGTTATACCATACGGACCGTCGCATACAATCAAATCTACTGAAGCATCCTGGACCTCTTTCAGCAGTGTAAAAGTATCGCCACAATGAATGGTGTTGCGTTCAAGCATAATACAGTAGAACGTCCTTTAGATTTACATCGGTCCCACCCGGCGCGGTCCTATATCCATAGCGAACATAGACGCGTCGAAGCTCTGTTTTAACAGATCCATTTTGATGTCCTGCTTATCGGGTGTATGCCAGAGATTGTCAAACTCGTCGGGGTCCTCGATTAAGTCGTAGAGTTCTCCCGCCTCGTGTCCGTGATAGACTACTAACTTGTAACGTTCATTTCGGTACATTGTTGCATAAGAGTGGTCGTGGCCATTGACGGCATCATAATATTCACACCGGACAAAGTCGCGGTGATGGCTTGCGTCTGCCTCACCCCGGAGAATAGGCAGTAGCGATCGTCCGTGCATGCCTTCGGGCGGTATTAAGCCCGCTAATTCCAAAAGTGTCGGTGCTTTGTCAACGAGTTCAACGAGTGCGTCACTTTTGAGACCGTTCACAAACTGCCCTTGCCATGCAAAAATCAGTGGGACCCTGACCAAACCTTCGTAGAATCGGCAGCCTTTCTGAATCAATCCGTGGTCGCCGAGTGTTTCTCCGTGGTCGCTGGTGAAAATGATGACGGTATTTTCGCGTTGCCCTGTTTCCTCAAGCGTTTCGAGCATCCTGCCGAGCTGCTCGTCAATGAGTTGGATCATCGCGTAATAAGCGGCTTTGAGTGTCTTGGCATCCCTTGCACCGACTGCCTTGGTCTCTTGGCGCGGCGTTTGTGGTAAAATCGGGCTACGGATGTCTAATTCGCCTGGTGTACGAACTTTGGATTGAAAATCGACTGCTTGCAATCGGGTCTGCTGTTCAAGATCACTATCTCGGAAGAGCGGCTCTGGCATCTCCGCCGGATCAAATTGGTCTCGGTGCGTCTGTGGCGGATTAAACGGCGGATGTGGATCGTAGATATTGACACTCGCGAGCCACGGGCAATCACGTTCTTCACGGATGAACTCAATTGTCTTCTCTGCACACCACGTTGTCTGATGTAACGCTGCTGGCACGCCTTCTGGATTTCGGTTCAATTCGCCTAAAATATAGCCTTTCGAGCGCACCCAATCTGCGTAGTCGTGTCCGTGTTCCCAGTCGTCTCTTGGTGCGTGGCTGTATTGCCAATAGCGGTATCCGTCGTCTGTTCGTGGCTCTATTCGCCGGTAAGCACTTGCGAGATGGAGTTTGCCAATCAGCCCGCAATCATAACCGATGTCTGTGAGGGTCCGCGTCACAAGCGGATACGCGTTAGGAAAAAAATCGTTTCCGTTGCGATTCGCGTGTGTTGCGTTGGGATACATGCCTGTGAGAAAACTCGCCCGACTTGGTGTACAGATAGGGCTTTGACAATAGGCATGCGTGAAGGCGACGCCGTCTCCTACGAGGCTATCAATGTTCGGGGTTGACACGAACGGGTTCCCCAACGCGCCGATTGTGTCGTAACGTTGCTGATCTGTGCAAACCCAGAGAATATTGGGTGCTTTAGCAGCCATGTGTCAACCTTCTGGTGTGTACTATTTAGCTGTTGCGGTAAAACCAGACGCTTTAACGATGTTCGCGAGGTCCGCTGGCGTAGCGGTGTTTTTTCGGACTTTAATGACGGCTTGATCGGGTAGAGAAACTTGGACGCTGATAACACTCTGGTGTTGTGTAAGTGCACCCTGCACTTTTGCGACACACGCCCCTCACGTCATGCCCGACACGACCAACGTGACATCTTCACTTCCTGCCGGTTCAATCGGTACAGACATAAAGGCGTCTAGTAGTTTCCCAGAAGCGTCAAATATCCGAATTTTCCCGTCGAAACCGCCTGTAGCGAGTTGTGTACCATCAGGATGGAACGAAACCGCAAAGACACCGACTGCATCGCCTTGCATGCTTGCTAAACGTTTCCCATCTGCTACGTTATAGATACGCGCTTCGCCGCCTGCGCTGCCAGTAGCAAACCGGGTGCCATCTGCTGAGAATGCTATACCTTCAATTGTACCCGACTGTGCTTCGTAGGCCTGGATGAGGTTAAAGTCTGTATTTCCGACATCCCTCCGTATTTCACGGAAGATTTTGTAGAGCCGCGGTATCCGGTCTTCACCAGCACTTAGAACCTGGTCTTCTGTCGGATGCCGTGCGATGGTGTTAATTTCACCATAGCCTTTGTTACTGGAGTTGATGTCATCAACAAAAGAACCTGTGTCTACCTCAACCAATTTGAGGGCAGTATCACGTCCACAACTCACAAAGTGGGAACCGTCAACAGAGAAGATAGTACCGAAAACCCAGTCGCTGTGGTTATCAAACTTAATCAGTTCTTTTTCGTCTTCAACGGATAGGACACGCACTGTTTGATCGGAGCATCCGAAAGCAACACGACTGGCATCTGGTGAAAAAGAGAGACCGTAAATCGTATCATAACTGGCGCGTATCGCTTTGATAAGGGTGTTCGTTGCGGTATCCCAGAGCTGTACTTCGCCAAATTGTGCGGCGGATCCGCCTGCCATGCCCAATATTTTACCATCTGCTGTATACGTCAACGATTCTATTCGACGCGCTTTACCCACCAATCGCTCTTTAAGTTCAAAATTGACTGTGTCATACAACAAAACTTCGCGGACACCTGATACTGCAAGCGTGCTGCCATCGGGCGAGTATGCCAGCGCAGTGACCACCGGCGGTACGGTATAGACCGGATAGTTTCCGTCGCCTATATCATCGACTTCGGCGGGTGTGTCATCGGGCGCGCCTTCAAGAATCCACCGTCGAAACAACTCGACCTCGTCAGCAGAGAGCGGTTCCATGTTTTGTGGCATTGCAGGTTCATCACCGGAGATGAGCTCAATGATGAGACTGTCCTCGGGTTTCCCTGGGACGATTGTTGCATCACCCGCCATCCCGCCTTGTTTAAGATCGGTATAGGTTGTCACAATCAAGCCGCCGTTTGGATCGCCTGGGTGATGGCATCCTTGACAACTCCGTTTGAGGATTGGGACGATTTGTGAGTGGTAACTCACTGGTGTGTCTCCAGCGTGGTTGTCTGCTGCTACAAACGGGAGCAACATCACAAAACAGAGCAGATACATCATTAGACAAACTGTAAACTTTGATCTCAATATCTTCATATCGGTTGGAACCCTCCCATTTGTCAAGGTGAGGTGCTATAGTTGGCTGTGTCAAAATGTTGGATTGACATATTTTTTTGATAATTATATCACAATTTTATAATGAAATTCAAGAAAAATCGAATTTAAGGCATAGAGATCGTCAATTATCAGTACAGTGGCTGCGTTGCCTTTCATTCTTCAAAATCAGGTTTTTCAGACATAGCATTACCCAACTCAGAAGTAAGAAAATGGCACAGGTTTCATAGCAAAATGCGAAAAGTTACAAGTGTCAGAAAAGTTATAAACATAGGTAGTTATTGGGTTTCAGGTGGTTTTAATAGAAAGGTTCTGTGGAGGGGACCATGAAATTTTGTTTTTAAAAGTGCTTGATTGATGGGGATCATGTTTATTGTGATTGTAGATAGACATCTATTTCGGGGAAACCTGTCTCAAGATATTTCAAATCCGTTTGGCTATCAGCTGGATAGTGAATCTCCCATACCTTGATTTTTGCTTCCGAGAATTTCTCTGTTGGATAAACAGGAATAAAAGCGTCACTTGGGCCTTTGTGGAGAAAACTGTCAGAACTCTCCATACCATGGAGTAACATAAGGTGTGTTGCATTGTGCGATTTCAGAAACTCTAAAGTCTCGTATTCAGATGCAGCAGCGTATATATGTTGATTATAGAGGTGTATCCAGTACGGAATGTAGTGATCTTGGTCTACGATGGTTTTAACACGGGCAAGAACGTTAAGTTGGCTACCATTGCTCCAGTTAGCTGCAACAACAGCTGTACGTGGAAGGTTGTCTTTCATCCAAGAAAACGTTTTTGCAACCACTGTATCTCCGGGGGTGGCAAGGCGAATTTTTGAGGCGACATACATGGCATTTTTCGCGTGGCCTCCAACAGGTTGCCAGAACAGGATAAGAGTTAGCATTATAGAAACAATGAATGTCTTTAGAAGCAGTTGTGGCACCCGATTTTTGACTTGATTTCCATAAAAATCGGCAAGGAATCGAATAAGGTCCGCCGTAAAGAAGGCGATGGATATTCCGAGAAAGAAATCATAACGATTGGCATCCCGAGCAAGAGATGCCCAGAAGAGGAACAACATTATGAAAGCAATATAGGTAGATTCATTAAGAGCAATACGTTGTCGCCGCCAAGCGAGAACAACACTTCCTATAATGCAGCTCGTGATCGCAACGCCAAAAAGTCCGTTAGTAACGCTTGGACCCCATAATGGATCTAGGATGGATCGGTAAAAGGCAGGCATTGCGAAAAATGCAAGTGGTACTGCCAACACCAAGCCTCGCTTTTTCCACAAACGGAGAACCACCATGATGGCACCGAGCCAACCTAATATAAACACGCTACCATAACGAAACTTCCAAGTGGTAATAGAAGTGTCCTTAAGCTCTCCGACGGTTTGCATGAATGCATTCTGACTAAATGGAACAGTAGTATCGGAGAAGGTGTCAAGTTGCGCAAGAATGTAACTGATCGCGAGGCTAATACTGGCGAGTGTTAATCCGAGTGTGAGTAACCGGACGTGGGGACGGAGTTTGCGAGCGAACGGCGTTTTTGTTAGCAAAATATACCGACAGCCGCGGAGTATTAGAAGTACAACCGGCGGCACCAGTACAAGCGCAGTGAGGTGTTCCGAGAAACCGTATCCACTCCGATAGGCAGCGGATACGAGCCAGACCCAAGGAACGAAAACACAGACCCATAGCAGATAGAATTCTAAGCCTTCTTCTGTTTCAGAGGAGAGAAATCGCCAAAACTCTACAGTCAGAATAACACCCAAGAACACGCCAAAACCTTCCCAAGAGAGGCAGCCGAGAAAAGCAGTGAAACCACTGGTGAGTGTCCATAAAAATCTTTTGTGTTTATGCACCACCCCCTGCAAGCACATAGAAGACATCTGTAATGAAATCAGATAGGTTGTAACAGTGATTATACCCAACAGTAAGCACCAAGAATCTCTATCTCCGAACCCCGCCACACTACGGATCATCGCCCCCGGGAAAGTCGCTAAAAATATTCCCACCATGCTTGAAAAAAGAAATCCGTAGGTACGATAGAGAAAAAGACACAGAACACCGAGTCCCATACAAAAACAGATAACGGGCGCGTAGAAAACGACGTGATAAAGTGAGATACTTGGAAACACTCGCGAAAGCACTTTGTTGGTGTACGCGAGGACATACGGATAGAGGTTTAGTGTTTGCCCTAAATCTCTACCCACAGGCAGCCAACGGTGCATATCGCGTGCCGGGAGTTTACCGTGTTCGGAAATGAGTTCTGCCTGCCAGTAATAGAAATAGCCATCGTTAGAGGTGAACTGTCCTTCTGGAATGTGTGGGGTGCCTTGGATGCGGATCAGCATGGACACACACAAAAGTACAGTAAGAAGGACAACCATAGATATTTTCTTAAGGGTGTCAGTTGAATGGCAGCTTTTACATGCTGTGTTGTTTGCGAATATCATGTTATTGTGGTTGGTCGATGTCCAACTTGATAGGGTCAAAAACGGATTTGAGGAACGTTGTGTCGGTTGAAAAGGCGTAAAGGATTCTATCCAAGAGGATCGGATTTTGAACAGCTAGCCATATCATACCATCAGATTGTCCATGCTTTTTAAAAAGGCTTTTTATCCAGCGGAAATCCTCTTCACGCTGTGCCGAACCTATGGCAGAAAGTGAAAATACAATAGGGCGAATGTGATCATAAGAAGGTTTCTCATTTGGACCGATAACGCCTCTACGTTCTAACATTTTTCTCCCTTTTGGTTTGGTCAGGAAAGTTCGCATAGCGTTACGTTGCGGAAGTCCTCGTAGGTGCGGAGATAAATCCCCTCCGCGTTTATAAGCCCAAAATACCCAAGTGCCTGACGCAGCTTCATGGGCAAGGGACAGTTCGTCCGTGTTTATCTCTTTCATTGATTGGACTCCGAACTGTTCCTGAAAAAATTTGAAGTAATATTCTTCGGGCGGCAGCACGGTGTAATAGAAATCTTGGAATGCTGTAAAAGGGGCATGTTCAGGATACTTTTTCGAGAGAAAATTAACATATTCGTCACTATCAGAAAGGAGATGGAGCGTTTCTAAGTTCTTATCTAATAATTCGCCTGTAAACTTCTTTTTTAGTATGTCAAACGTCTGTTTCTCAAGCTTTGTGGGTTCTCTATCTTCGTGCTTATATTCTGTAATATCGCTTCTCACTGATACACCTGCGATAAAAAAGAGTAGACATAGCAACATGAGGCGTTTCATAATTATCCTCCTTATTCACCGTCTTGAGCGGTCGTATCGCCGCTTTTCTGAGCCTGTTTTTGGGCAAGGATTTTTGCCCTCCGTTCCCGAATTTTTGCCATACGCTCCGCACAGCACGCACAATTCTTCTTTTTTAATTCTGTTACTTTCGCGGCTGTCTCTGGAGTGCCTATAGCAGCCTGCGTAGTTTCTGATATGTTAAGGGTTTCCGTTACGATGGTGCTTTGCTTCTGCAGAGGCAGTATCCCCGTTGCGTATCCGATACCGATTGCCCCGAGTGCAAGGACAGCAATGATACAGGCAGCATAGAAGCGGTGTTTAGCTTTCATCTTACTTGCTCTCCTTGTTTAGTTGGAAGAGACGTTCGACTTGCGTGGAGATCTCAGGATCTGATTCCTTAAGGCGGCGGAGACCTTCTTCAGGCCCGTATTGTGTTAAAGTACTCATGGCATTGTTGAACCGTTGCGGCGAAAAACGATCACGGAGTACTTTTTGAAAATCTGCTTCGGTAGGCAATTGGGAGCCGGCAGAAGGAAATTGTTCTGTGAGTTGTTTTTCAAGAACTTCAACGGTTTGTGGTACTTGCTCTAAGTCTTCAAACAATAACGGCACTTCGTCCCGTGACGATAATCTGTCAACAGGTTCTGCAGTGACATCTGTCGGACTGGACATGACTGCGGGATCCGTTGAAGGAGGAACTGTGTCACTATCCGCAGGGAAGGACTCAGCGATGATGCTCACAGCATTATTACGGATATCGTTAGCCCAGGCGATATCGCCATCATATCCATTGAAATATCCACGCATCCAGATATTATTGGCTGGATCTTCATCTCTAAATTGGCTGAGGACTGCGATTGTATCCAGGCGGACAGATGAAATCGCTGAAGGTTCTTGTGGTAGATTTGCATGAAAAAAAAGTTCCGCGAGACGTTTGCGCATCATCGGTTCATAATCCGCGTATTCACCGGTGGGAAAGTGTTCACGGAAGAAGGCTTCCTGAACCTCACGACCAGAGTGCTTGATGCCCTGCGATTCAAGAAAACTCCACCAAAGTGTGAGATTAAATCCGGGAAAGTTTTCAGCTTGCTTTTTCTTATATTCGAGATACGCAGGTGTTTCCATAACTTTCTCAATTGCTTGTGTATACCCGACTTGACTGCTGTCCGCCTTGCCTTCCGTTTCCAGTCGTGGAACCGTTGTACTTCGTCTTTCGGCCGCTTGTGTCTTCTTGACCGGACGCGGGTGAGGCGTTACAGGTTTGTATATCACCACGGGGTCTATGGCTTTGGGGTATCCCAGCAGGAGCCATGCGACTACGCCGAGGGCAAGGACAATCGCGATGGTGCCGATGTTATAGAGATATTTTTTTTTCATTTTCTTACCTCAGAAGATATCTGTGTGGATGCTCCTGAGCGGAGCATCCATGATGAGAATTACGTATTTCTAAACTTAGTCATCGTTGCAGTAGTCTGCCGCGTTATCACAAACTTCATCTGCGTCGGCATTTGCCTCTTGGCATTGAGAAGAGTTTGCGCCATACGTAGCACATGTGTTCGATGCATATTCTGCCTCTTGGGCACATATCTCCCATAATTGGGAACAGTAATTCATATTCTCGGAATCAGATGCCTCTAGATCGTTGAACTGCATGAAGCCAGCAGTTAGCACAAAGAGCACTGCAAGCACCGGCATACTTTTCAACAGAAAGTTTTTCAGAGTCATAAATTTTCATCCTTTTTTTACTTGTGAAAGATCGCGTTTCGGTTGATAGCAATCTTCCTATCTTATAGCAAACTAACCCAGAAATTTCACAAAACCAAGGCGTTTTATGCTACAATTTAGGTTAGTGCTGTCATATCCGACTAAAATCACTATGGCAGTGCCGCGCCGATGGGTGCTTATATCACCTGCGGCGCACCTATAAAAAATAGAAAACTACCATTTTCAAGTGTTGGACGCTTTTTGAAAATCCTCACGTAATAGATTAGGTTAGTTGGCAATACCTTGGGTATTTCTGTAACCTTTTTTCTCTATGTTGTTCTTCTGAGGAAATCGTGTCTGTGTTTTCGGTGTCTCATACGTATCGTGAGAAACCTGCCCAATAACACATAAATTGTCCAAACTTTTAGAAAAGATACAGAGTACCTTCTCTATAATTAGAAGACACAATTTTTTGGCGAAAGGGTGCATACTGGGAAAAAATAAATTATTTTTGATGTGCATTCTCGTTTTAAGTTGCCCGTGAAAGGCGAACTCCGACAATGGAGTTCGCAAGAGTGGAGGTAGTAATGGGGCGAAAAATAAAAAAATTTAAGAAAATAATTTGAATTCGCGTCTTTTAGACAGATTTTTCAGGTTCCCATCGGAATTTGGTGCCTCGCTTGCCACCGATCCTTTCGAGCTTTTCACTGATCCGCATCGTTTTTTCAATCAGAAGACTCTCCTCTCCAATCGCTTCAACATTCAAACGCAGCAGCGGTTCTGTATTGGATTCCCGGAGATTAAACCGCCAACTGCCAGAACCCGATAGAAATCTGACAGATAAACCGTCAATGGGTGCTTCAAGACACGGATCGCCCCAAGCGTGTATCGCATCACTAATAACATCCAGAGCGTCTCGTATCTCACGGTGCGTTTCAAATGAGAAATTGATCTCACCAGAGACCGGATATGCCGCTCGTAAAGGATTCACGGCTTCAGCCAACGATATTCGATTTATGCTGAGATATTCAAGCACGAGCAGAAATGGGATCATCCCGTTGTCGGCATAGAAATTGTCTCGGAAATAGTAGTGTCCGCTCGCCTCTCCGGCGAAAAGAGCATCTGTCTTTCGCATACGCGCTTTGATGAATGAGTGTCCACACCGGTTGAGAATGGGGATGCCGTTCGCAGAAACGACAGCATTTTCTACTGCCCACATCGCTCTCGGATCAAAGATGACAGCGTCATTCTGCCGCTGCTGAAGGATTTTTTCTGCAAGCAATGCTGTGATGTAACAGCCCTCAACAAACGCCCCCGTCTCATCGAAGAAAAAACACCGATCGGCATCAGCATCCCATGCCACCGCTAAGTCCGCCTGCGTCTGTCGAACTGATGCTGTCGTCAACTCCCGATTCTCCGGTCTCAGCGGGTCGGGTCTACCGCCAGGAATCTCCGAGAAACTTCCATCTGGCTCTGTAAACAATCGCTTACATATCTGGATTGGCGTGTCTGCTAACAACTGTTCAGCAATCTGTCCTGCGAGTCCACCATTGGCGTTGATAACGATCCGTTTCCTCAACAACCGTTCCAAATCAGCGAACGAACGAAGATGTGCTAAATAGGCGTTCAGAAATTGAGAGGATTGAAAGGTGCCACAGCAGTGTCTCTTTCGTTTCTTAAATGAGGGTCCATTTACAATGGCATCTCGCATATCAAGGAGCCCCGTATCCGCGGAGATCGGCGCGGCATGTCGGCGAACCAGTTTCATGCCGTTATACACAGCAGGGTTATGGGATGCCGAAATTACAATACCACCACCCGTTTTATAGTGTGCTACACTGAAATAGAGCATATCCGTCGAAATCTGCCCAAGGTTAATCACCTCAGCACCGCTATCTTGTAAACCGTTTGCAACCTGTCGCCACAACTGCGGAGAACTTTCACGAACATCATGTCCCAACGCAACGGTCTTTGGTTGAAAACAGTTGGCATACGCACACGCAATGCGATAAAAGTCTTTCGGTTCAAAATCCACGCCAAAAATACCACGAATATCATAGGCTCGGAAGATGTCAAGATTCATCGTAAAACTCCATTTAGGGGCCTTTAACCTCCTTTATTCGCAGGGTGTTCCACTCGCCCGTAATAATTGATTCACTCGAAATTTATGCCCATCCACCAAAATCGTTGGAGACGCTTTAATCCCCAAATCCGCAGCACGCGCAATATTTTCACGGAAAAGCTGCTCTGCTTCCGGGGCATCAAACAACGCTTGAATCTTTGCCACGTCAATACCGAGTTTCTGGGCGCAGTCCTCCCAGCTCTTGTCCAGTTTCTTGCCGCGGCATAAAATATAGTCAAGATACCGATCTGGATATTCTTGTGCGATCAGGAGCTGCCGGATATTCTCTGCGACTTCGGGGTAGCCGTGGAGACTCGTAAACGGTGATATATTTTGCGTGGCGGGTGCCACCTTCTCCTGTGCGATAAACTGTAGCTTGAAATCAATCGCGTTGCCAAACTTTTTCAGAATTGGAATAATCTTTTCCTCTGCCTGAACCCCGTACGGGCAATAACTCATCACAAAAAGTTCCAGCGTCGGCTTCCCTATCCGTGCGACGCGGGACGTTAAGAGTTTCTCCAAATTCATCGGTTCACGGCTATGATCGACATCTTTGGTATGCAGTGCCACCACCTCCGTGAAGCCAAGCGAATGTGTGGTGTCATGGCATTGCAAACAGAGGGATGTATCCGCACCGCTGCGGATATTGCTCTTTTTCGGGTTGCCGACGTGTTGCTTGCCGGGCCCGTGGCAGGTTTCGCACTGCACCCCTTCGAGTGCTGAATCCGAGTCGCCGATCTGAAACCCTGTTGAATACCCAAACCCAGTCGTATGGCAGGAGACACACCCTGCGTCGAAGTACCGCTCCTTTTTCAGAAGCGTCTCGTAGGCGAAGGCGTGGCGCGTCGCGGACCATTGCAGATATTCCTGCTCATGGCATCGCTGGCAGGCTGTTGCCGAGGCATATCCGTTTTCCTGCTGCTGTTCTAAAAGTTGCTTGGCAAAAAGCCGTGAACCCTGCGACGGGTTTTCAGATGCCATCTCTCTATAGAAATTTGTGAGCAGTTGACGGACAGCTTCAGATTCACCGACTTCGGCTGTCAATGCCAATTCCGTTGCATAGTGGTGCCCCAACTCCCCGCTTGAATCTATCCAGAGTGCCAACACGCCCAATGTCTTACCTTCAGATTTACAACCAACATAAAGCGGTCCATCTTCAGTGCCCATTGGTTCGATCTCGCCTGGGTAAATCACAACATCAATATGTTCAGCGTTCTTGGGATCCCCTAAAGCCACAACAATATCTGACAGCGATCCTATTTCCTCGGAGGCTTCACCTGCAACAAAAGCGACGCTGTGTTGTCCAATTTGTTCAACGACAAACGGCTGCGTGAAATTGTCGCGCCTCACATCGGGTGTTAAAAACGGAAAAGCCGCAACGGCGCGCTGTCGCCTCAGATAGGCATCCGAGTATGTAAGATCCGATTCACTGAGTGCCGCTGCTGAATACTGCATCGCCGTCAATGCCTTCATATTTGTTTCACAGCGGCGTGCATCTATCTCTGCCTCGCCATCAAAAATGTTTCCAGCATCAACCAAAAGCGTCTGGAATCCACGCTTCCGAAATTCCTTGACAACATAGGCACGTCTCGGCAATCCGCCGGACTGCTCTTGATAACACCCGCACGGCTCCAGATGGCTTCGCGTTCCACCCGTATACAAGATCACTACAGAAGGCGGCACACCGCTTTCAAGTTCTGACATTACCGGGTCTAAACGATCCCCGACAATTCTGCGTGCTTGTTGTTTTACGGTTTGTATTTGTTTAAGTCTTTGAGATTCTGCCCATTGTGAATAAAGTGGTGGTAATGTCACCCCCAGCGTCAAAAGTGTTAAAACTAAAATTGCACGTTTCATAAAAAACTAAATCAAAATCTCTTGATTCGTAATCCTTTCGTGTATAGAGGATAGCCATCAGCCATCGGCTGTCAGTTAAGAGGCATTTGATTTAATCAGAGAGCTCTTTACCAACTGCTGATTGCTGATGGTTTCCGAAAGCCAATTAAAACAACTGTATCAACTTCAGATAAAAGGGTCCTTGGCAAAAAATTGTAAGCAGGGCACCGAAAGAGATCACCGGTGCGAAGCGAACAGAAGGTTGAATCCTTATCTGGTTCTTAAACTCCGCAAGCGCACCGGATGCCGCCAGATGCTGCAAGTGCGCTATTTCTTCGGCATCAAGCCCCACAGGATTCGGTGAAACGACGATGTTGTCGGCCTGACCACTTGAAAACGCAACCTGTTTCTTCTCATAACGGACACCACCATCCGCTTCTGTCACCCGAACAATCTGTTCCGCAGGAATCATACCGACCTGCAGACCCTTCACATCAACAGCATTATCTAACGCGATACTCGCTAAACCGAGGACCAACTGCTTGGCAATAACAAAAACGACGAGATACAATCCTAAGAAAAAAGCGAAGCCTAACAGAAACGCTGGCACAGACGGTGCTGAGCGAACTGAGAGCCAGACACACGCAAATCCAATAACCGCATAATACACCGGCGTTTTCGGAACCCGTGTCAGCATCTTCTGTATGAAAATGAAAACCGTTAAGACCAAAAGTAGATGTACAAATCGGTCAGGTTGCCAGTCCAGCAGCTCCAACAGGGATGTCAGCGCGGTTGCGATACCGATGAAGAGAAGCAGATTAAAAAGTTTCTCAAGAAGCGCTGCGATCTGAAAGTTTGACATCACAGAACTGCGGAGAAGTGCCAACTTGTTTGGCATTAATGCAAATTTGAAAAGCAGATACGCCAACAGCCCCACTGAATACGGAATAACGATATTCAGCGCGAGAATTAACGGCGGAAAACTCAGGCTACCGCTCAAGCCTTTGAAAAGCGATAACGGTAAAATCAGACCCAATCCCCAAAAGAGTTTGGAATCCCCCGGTGAGAAGATACCGAACCAATAGAACCCAAAGGCAATAAGTCCGCTCCCAAAGAAAAGCCCCAAGATACAGAGCGGCGTTGTCGTGCCGAGATACCATGACATCAATTGGCTCAACATCCCCGCATAAAGGAGCCCTAACGAACAAACGTTGCGGATCTTCTGTGTTTTCAGGTCGGTGTAGCTTGCATACCCACAGAAGACCAGGGCTAAAAATAGAAGAAAAGTCTCATAGTATGACATCCGTGTATTCTCATTTGCTTAGGAGCAGTGTATCATTTTCCCCTGTAGGCGAGGTTCCAAGAAGTTTAAATAAATCTGGGGGCTTGGGTGTTTCCTAAAGTCTTGTGCCTGCCCACACTACTTCCTGATGGAGGGCGATCCTGATGTGAGGGAACAGGATCGCCAAAAACGAAGCGTCAATAACTTGAATCAATTTTTGTATCACAAGGATCACGATCCAATGCATTTGTTTATCAACGTTCCATCACAGGTGCCATTGTCTAGTGACCCATCACACACAGATTCACAAGATTCGCCTGGGCCGCAGTCAAAATCAGTGTGGCACTCATGACCTTCAGCATAAGCGGAAGGGGAAAGTACGGATTGAACTAACAACAAACTCCCACCTGCTATACCTAATACCATCGGTGTTTTGAGACCAACACGTCCCTCTTCAGATTTTAGGAAGTGATTAATTTTATCAAAGATATTAGCATTCATTTGGGGTTCCTCCTTTCTGCCAATGCTGCATCTTGGCGAGATTGGTTTCCTGACCACCACGGTTCGGAAACTTATTTCCAGCACCAATTGTATCAGAGGTTGGAGCAGAACCTGCCCGCTGGAAATGCTTAAAAACCGAATCAACTTCAGCAGATGTATGATGTTCAGACAACACTTCTGCCAGTGCGGTTTCAAGATATTCATACGTGCCCGTCCTGTGTTGATAGGCACACGTGTCTATTGTCCCGGTCCCTGGGTCATATCGACGACAGAAAATTGATGGAAATAGCGACTTCGTTGTTCTGGAAAGACTCTTTTTTCTTCGAGGTCCTGCTTTAAACAACCGAGCAATCTCCTCTGCCGTTTTCTCCCAAGTCAATCGTTGCGTCACACCTTTCGCAGCGTTTTCAAATGCTGCACGGGCACTACAAGGTGCCAACAACCCGTTTATTGTTTCTGACAGTTGCCGCATCGGCACCCGGAAATTACCAAAATTATCCCATTCTGATTCTACGACAACCCCGGCACCCGCAACTTCCGCTGGCATCCCATATTTCGTCATTACAACACAAGCCGCACCGTACGCCATCGCCTCGGAAACAACTGAAAGTGGTGTTCCAGGAATTGCTGGAAAGCAGACAAGGTCCAGTGCCTGAAAGAATAACGGTAAAATCGTTCGGCTCTTTTCATTGTCAATACTGAAAGCGACTACATTCTCCGGCAGATGTTCAGCGTGTCGCGCTAACATCGCATCATAGACAAAAATAGCGAGGTGTCGGTTAGATCGCGCAAACTCAGAAATCCATGCCGCGCCACGATTCGGTTCAAATCCAGATATCAGTCCGACAACGGGTTGTTTAATGAACATCGGATTGTCAAAGATGGCAGCAGTGTGCCGCTTCGCTAACGCCTTATCTCCGAACGGTTCGGAAACCACGTTTATGCCATCGGGAATAACACACACATTTTCTCCCGGAATACCCAACTCACCCAGCCATGCCTTCATCCACGATGACTTAACAACCAATGTATCTTTCTCATCTTGGAATGCATTCAGCGTCAGCAGCGTCTCAAGCATACGCCCTTGTAAACCTTGAAAACCCTCTATACAGTGCACAATCGGGACATCTGGAACCTGATAAAAGAACAGATCACTTAAAAGAAATTGCGACAAGAGCAGGATACCGGTGTAGTCGGCACCCGCATACCACGCTGGGGAAAAGGTATTGTCATCCGTAACTTCTATATGGCGAACACTAATTTCACCCAGATCCATATCCCCCTCCGGTCCCTCTTTGGAAAGAGTTAACGTCTCTAACTCGGCATACTTTGTCAAATGCGTTAAAAGTTGATACCGCTTCAAATTCGCAACGTGGTCCAGTGCCAACTTTTCCTGCGCAAAATCGAACGGGACCAACACCTTCGGATACCGATCCGTTTCTTCCCAATCGGTAGCAGCCTCACCTACACTCCTGATGATCGGGCTTAAAAGCGAACCCTGTCTGCCGAGGTGCTCCAAACGCTCAATCCCATCAAAGATAGATGCCACCTTGTATTTCTGCTTCAATCCCTCTACGATCTGATACCATGTTTGTGATTCATAACGCGAAAGGATCTCCCATTCCACTGCGTTTACTTCAAGGATATCGCCTGTCTCCAGATCGGCTACATATTTGCGATCATCCTGTTCAAATTTGTAATGACGTTTTAATCGGTAACGCCCTCGAGATACCATAATTTCACTCCTATTTTTATTCGTTATCGGCTATCGGTTTTCAGTTATCAGTTAATGTCTTGCGGCGGTTATGGATACAGCAACTGCCACAAAATCTCTGAACTGAAAACTGAAAGATTCTTCGCAGAAAAACCGAACTGAAACCCATTGATCATGCTGTCGCATTAATTAAACCACGAACCCTTTTAAGAGTCGCCTTGGCTTCTATCTCATCCGGAACGAGGGCGGAGAGCAGTGCTTCCGCTTCTCTGACAGTATGATCTTTCAAAATACTCAGTGCCAACCCATCTTCAACACGCATCGGATACAAAGCGTTTCTTATGAGACATCGCTCGTAACGAGCGTTCATACTCAACACAACCGATTTGTACTTTTGAATTTTCGCTTCTTCGGATGCCAACGCCTGTGTCGGTGCGAATATATTCAAAAGCCTGTTCGGATTCATAAGCTGCTTTTTCTGATGCAGTTTCTCAAACAGTTCTATAATCCGGCGCGCAGTCTTATCCCACGTGAACGATATTGCCCGTTTTCTCGCTTTGCGAGAAAGCGTCTCGCGCATCTCTGCATCGCTGACTAACGCGTTAATTTTTTCAGAAAAATCTATAGGACACGGATAACTTACAAGCGTCGCTATGTCTTGGTCGAAATTCTCGGCATCCGCAATCAATCCAGCGTTCCCGACAACCGACGGGACACCATCGAAATTCGGAACGACAGGCGGCACACCAGATGCCATCGCCTCAAGCACCGTTAAACCAAACGTTTCTTCACCTGACATCGACAGAAAACAGTAGACATCAAACGCATTGTAGATCACCGGCAACTTTTCACGTGGATGAAAGCCCGCATACACAAAATTATCAGGAAGCTCCCGTGATGCATACCGACCAAGACTTGGTCCCGCAATCAAGAAAAGCAGATGCGGATTCAGTTCCGCCAACTTCAGGTAAACAGATGCGCCTTTCTCCGACTGGACACGAGACAGATAACCAATAGTCGGCATCGTCTCAATACGCGCATCTCCGACCATTTCAGCAACTTCTCGCTTCGCTGCGGTCTTGTCCATCGGTTGAAACAACTCCGAATCCACACCGTTCGGCAACGTGTTGAAAAAACTCGGATCCCAAACATAATCCGAATAAAAGTCACGGACATAATCCGAGGGCGCAGTAAAGCCATCACAATCCCGCATCGCCGCATAATGTCGTAAAAGAGAGTTGATAGCACCCCCACCGTGCCCGCGCGGGGCATGACACTGAACCAGAATCGGGGGAAGTTCAATCTCTTGGTAAAGCGGGAAAAGCCACTTCTCATGCTCCTGATGTAGCGTGAGAATACCGAAGTATGTTTCACTAATTCTTCGACTCAGCCGCTTGAAGTCGCGTACATTCATATTGACCTCATACATACACTCGGCTAACTTCCGATTTTGTTTACCAGCAAAATAGAGATCTACGTGGTTGGTAAGGTGATGAAACATGTAAGAAAGTGCCATATTCGTGCCAGCAGATAACGTTTCAATATCAAAAAATGAATCTACAGCGATTCCCGGAATAGCGACAAGTAACTTGCGCCGTTGACGCTCTGTAACGAAAGTCGTCCTGAGACCTTCACCGCGATTGAAGAGTAGACCTTGCTGCTCCAGCGCGGCGAACCTCTCAAACGCCTCAAAAATGTCATCATCCGGATAAGAATTTCCGAGTGTCCGCTGGATTTCTTGATCGTTCTGCGTCTCCGCAAACTTCAACATCTCTGCCATCACAACCGACAACTCAACAATGCGTGCTTTCTCGAGGTCGGCTGCATAAAGCCCCTCATCCTCTTCAAAGATATGTAGGGGATGCAAGGTTTTTGGAAAAAAATCTTTCACTGTTATTCTCCATGCTTTCGTCTCGTTAAGTTGATAAAATTTTCTACGTGCTAACTTTTCACGCTTTATAACTTAAAGACACATCTATTGGCGAAAAAGGTGCATACTGTTAAAAAAGTCTTAAAGGTGTAAACTGTCTAATAAGGGATTTACAACAATCTATAGGAGAATTTTAAAAGAGAAAAGTTCTGAGTAGGCAGACAGAATATCTTGACACCAACGCTATAAACTTCTGAATGAACATCAAACATAATAGTATCTTGGAAAAAATGTTTCTGTACAAGGCACTAACCTAAAAATCTAAAAAAACAAATGCGCTTTATGCTACAATTAGGTTAATAGTGTCATTACTGATTTAATGAGGATGCAGCGTCTGCATTGTAGGTTGGGTTGAACGGGAGTCTACCAAAAAATCGCACAGAAAAGTTAACTTTTGACGATATCAAGAGACTTAAAATCATCAAACACGCATGGAATCCAATTTTTATTTTCTCTCGTATCTCATAAATGATTTGACGGTGTTATTCGATAATGATTTCCCAAAATAGACTATTCACCCTTAAAAAATAAAAAAAATCCGAATTTTTGACCTTAAATGCACCCTTACGGGGATAAATTGTGTCTTTAACTTAAAAGGGCTGCGTAACGCTCTTAAATTTTACCGATGCCATCACATATGTCGGGCATATTTTAAAGGGAGAATTCTGATGGTATATGACAACGTTCAACTGATTCGTAGAATTTTATCTGGCGATGACGAGGCTTTCAGCATATTAATGCAGAAACACCAAAAAGGTGTTCATGCCCTTATATGGCGGAAAATTGGGGATTTTCACATTGCAGAGGAAATTACTCAGGACACCTTTATCCAAGCCTACAAAAAACTTGGGACATTAGAGGATCCAAACAGATTTGAAGGATGGCTTTATGTCATCGCAAATCGACGCTGCATTAATTGGATAAAGCGGAATAAAACTAAAATGGACAAGTTGAATATGCAATCCTTAGAAGATACACGTCCAGAAGAGGTTGAAGAAGCCTCCTACGCACATCATATATCGTATCAGCGTGAAGCTGAAAACACTAAGCGTCGACAAAATCTTGCCAAAAGACTCCTACAGCAGCTACCGGAGAGTGAACGTACCGTTGTGACGCTTTACTATCTCGGTGAAATGACAGCAAAGGAGATCGGCAAATTCTTAGGTGTGTCGGTGAATACAATTAAGAGCCGACTTCGCCGTGCCCGCAAGCGTTTACAAGAAGAAGAAACATTGGTTCGCGAAACGCTTAACGGGGTCCAATTGTCTGACACTCTGATTGAGAATGTCATGCGACACATTGCCGACCTGAATCCGATACCAACACCGCCCGCTAAGAAACCTTTACTCCCTTGGGCAGCTTTCGGTGCTGCAATAGCATTGGTGATACTCTTCGGTATGGGTAGTCAATACTTGCTCCGGTTTCAGCAGCCATATAGCTTTGACGCACAATCTGAACCTACCATTGAACTCGTTGATGAACCTATCCTTATTGAGATTGTCGCACAACCTGATGTGCGGAATCAGATCGGCAGAACGATCATCCCGAGTAAAAATAGCGGTGCTGGCATGCAAACCTCGCAAACCACCCTCACCACAAACGCATGGAACAACGATGCAGCCAACTTTTCCGCTTCACAATGGACACAATCAATCGGACCGAAAGGCAGTGTCGTCTATGACCTTTTTAAAGCCGCTGATGGAACGATCTACGCTGCCGCAAAAACGGGTCTCTATAGGTTGACACCCGAGGCAACATGGGTGCTTATTAACGCTGATATCCCCACCGGACAGCACCGAGTGCCTATGACAGAGCACCAAGGCACCCTCTATACTGTTTCCGCTGATGCGGTGCTCGCTTCAGAAAACAGTGGTGATACGTGGAATCCTCTTGGACAGCGCCCCAAAGGGATCGCCAGTGGACTCATCGTCACCAATGCAAGCCAGAAACACAATCCACAAGGAAACATAGTGCTGTATCTCGCCCTTCAAGAGAAAGGTATTTTTCAATCTACCGATGCCGGTAAACATTGGATATCTCTAAACAAGGGATTGGCAGGGAAACGGATTTATACAGTCGCTGCAATCAGAGACACCGTATTCGCTGGTACAAACCAAGGACTCTACCGCCTCGTTTTAAATAACTGGCAACAGTTGCTTACTGACACATCCGGTGCCGTTTACGCCTTGACCATTGACGAAAACAATCTCTATGTCGGAATCGCACCTGATATCGTCTACTCGGAATTCAGTAAATCATTCCCAAATATATCAACCCCTGAAGCCTTAGAAAAAAGGATTTTCCATTCAGCAGATCTTGGAGCGTCGTGGACTGAAATAACACCTATAGATAAATCCCAAGTGATAAACCTTGCTTCCGCTATACAGGTCTTGGCTGCAGGTAAAACCCTCTTAGTTCTGGGTGTATCAGAATTTCGATCCGTTGATGGCGGAAAAACTTGGACTTCCCTCAGATCCAACATCAGTTCATATATGGCACCCAGATTCCCAGCTATCGCTATTGATGAGAGGATATTTTACAGAGTCGATGCATTCGGCATCAGCCGCACAACCGATGCTGGTGCGTCCTGGCATTCATTCGTAAATGGGATGACAGGTCCCAAAATCCACGACCTGATCGCCCTAAATAGTAGACTCTATATGCATATCGGGGGAGACCTTGTCCAGTCAACCGATAGGGGTGAGACTTGGGAAAGTGCTCACTTCAATACGCCCGAGCAAACGTCCGAATTAAATACCGATTTTTATCTAAACATAAAGTTAAAGATTGCCGGTAATGTCCTCTATGCTATTTCGATTCAGGAGAACAAACCGAGTATTTTCCGCACATCCGCTATGGGCGATGAACTGATCCCCGTTCAAGGTGTCCCCGCTTTTAAAGCCGAGGTAGCACCAGACGATAGCACTGACCCATCATATATGTTGCATCTACTTAGGAAAAAAGACACGAACATCGGAACTTTCGCTGTCGGTGGTGGGATATTTTACGCTGAATATAGGCAGCGGCTTTTCAAATGGAGACCCGGTGATCCGGAATGGACGGACACAGGATTCGTCGATATTGATTCGGAATCTACATTGGTTGTTTCAGGTGAAACCGTCTACGCTGGTAAATCGAATGGAAAATTGTTTCAATCCCTTGACAGTGGAAACAACTGGAAAGACATTACCTCAACGCTGCCAATCCCGGTTGCGCATTTCAAAGAAATTACCTTCGCAGGTTCAACGATTTGTCTGGCAACGGATACAGGTGTCTTGATCTCACAAACTGGAGAACATTGGCAGGTCATCACCGATCAAACGGGTATGCCCACCGTTATAGACAAATTCGCTGCAGACAACACTACAATCTATGGTATCGGTGATAGCGGTGTTTATCGTTTAGATGCTCGCAACAGCAAGTGGGAACTGCTTTCCTCAGAGGTTCCGAGCAGAATACAATCCTTTGTTATCAGTAACGATCAACTTTACGTCGAAACCCGACATCACGGCATGTTCCATATTTCGCTTACAGAAACTGAGAAGGCTAAAGCACATTTTACAAGTATTAATAGAAAATGAAGAACCCACAAAATGTCATTGATACGTTATATCGTATTCCTGTTTAAAACTCGGAGATGTACCAAGTCAACCCGATCCTTGATGATTATAAGGAAGGAATAGATAACATGAAGCTAAATTATAGATATAAAGGGGCACGCCTTAAGCCCAAAATCGCCATGGCAATTATCTTAGAACTATTCGCAGGAAAAACAGCAAGCAGGCGAGAAATTGATGAAGGGATCATCCAATATCATCAATCACATGGCGGACTTCCATCAATAGCTAAAACAAACCCTATCAAAGCCGCACTAAGGTACTTGAAAGATAGGGGATTTGCCGAAAATGTTTCCAAAGGCTCTGGCAGCACTTGGCGAATTTTTGAAAACCCCAAACCTGTATCTGAACCGTCAAATGCCCGAGAGTTGGTCGGACTCATTAGATCAGAAATCCAATATCTCACAAAGCAGATAGAATCTTTTGAACGTCGCATCACCGAACTTGAAGCAACACTTATCAAAAGCAGTCAATAATCCTCTCACACTACTGGATTTGCAACAGAGCAGGATTGATAAAAAGCGTAAAAGGCAATCCGCTCGTTCCTATCCGTTAATTTCAGAAAAATAATTGTTTATGGTCAAAACAGGATTTCAACACTAACAACTTCTACGAAATGAGAAAAATATGACAAACACTTTAGTCTATACAGAGCTCAGCCCCCTCAATGAGGCGGAACTCATTACGCGTACGCAGAATGGCGATTCAGAGGCGTTTAACCCGCTCGTTCAGAAATATCAGCAGCGAATCTACAATCTTATTTATCGGCGCGTCCGAAATCACGAAGCTGCCGAGGACATCTGCCAAGAAGTGTTCCTAAAAGCATGGCAAGCACTGCCAGATTTTAAGGGAAAATCTGTCTTTTACAGTTGGCTTCACCAAATTGCTGTTAATTGTAGCATTGACTTCATCCGTAAACAAAAACGAGAGATTGTTTTCACCTACGAAGAATTAACGGCAAACCCAGACGACACCATTCAAACGCCGCAAACACACACATCCCCGCATGAAATGCTTGAACAAGAGGAGCTCGGACACATCATCCGAAAAGCAGTGGTCCAACTCCCAGCAGGTCAGAAACGCGTTTTTAATCTCCGCTACCGAGAAGAACTCTCAATAAAAGAGATCGCCTCTCACTTGAACAAGTCGGAGGGCACTGTTAAATCACATTTATATCATGCCCATCAGAAACTCCGAGAGATGCTACTTCCTTACCGCCAAAATGAACCGCCCGCCATGAAAAAAATCACTTTATCCAATAGTGATTAGCAATTACATGTCAATAGGCAAATCAACTTGTGGGGAGGCTCCGTAAATGCCCGGCATCCTCCCCCGCCTCTTCTGTAAGAGCGATCTCCTGGTCACGACTTCCATTACCTCACAACCCTACCCCTAACCGACAACTAACTGCCATCTTTTTTCGTTATATGCACCCTTCTTGTACAAAATTGTGTCTTTAATTATAAAGAGAGTTATACACCACCTAACGGGTACACATTCACCTATTCATAGACTGTCCCTAACGATAAATAGCATGAACACTTTATAAAGGGAAACATCATGTTTAGATTTCTCCTAAAAAGCATCGCGATCGCTTTCGGGATAGGCATCATCCTGATCTTACCGCTTTTATTCGCAAACACACAACACCTATCGTCAACACAGCGTAATAAGACAGTAAAGGTAAGTACGCCGCGGCGCACAACAAAACGTCCTCAGTTAACAAAGGACAAAGATGCAGAAGTTCTCTTTCAACAAACCAAGTTCTACCGCACTATCATTGACAACAATATCTTCCGTCCCCTCGGTTGGAGACCCGCGCGCCCCAAGGAATCTTTTCGGTTGCTTGGAACCCGCATCTCTACAGATGGAAAAACACCACCACAAGCGATTATCCAAGCGACCCAAGGAAACAAAACGTATACCTTTACTACCGGCGATACCCTTTCTAAGGACACAACCATCACCAACATCCAATCCAAACAAGTCACGCTTGAAAAATCCGGACGCCAGAGAACCCTTAAACTCGGCACTACTATATGGCTGAAATAATCCGATACTCATTGAGTTCCAGGAAATTTTTATGTAAAGATTTTAGCGTCTTTTACAGAATTATCGAATTGTTTTCTCACACTTCTGCTGTTGCAAACGACCCTCTTGATCACCATCCTTTACACAAGTATCATACCCAAATACCCATCCAAAAATGCCCAAATATTGGTGATCTACCGTTCACAAAAAACACCATCGCGATCTATATCTTAGAGCTTACACAAAATCCATTTGTTTACTTGCGGATCGGAAGACTGATTTTCGTTGACAGGTTTTGAAAAACACGGTATACTTGCCTTGTTTTTGTGCAATAGACACATTCTTTATTTAAGGAAATTTCAGAATAAAAAAGGAGATCATTTTTCAATGAAAATGGATTTAGGACGGAATTTGCGGGTTTTCAGCACCGGAAGCCTTGTACTTTTGCTGCTTATCGGTTTTGCTGGAATTACGCAACCTATGAGCGTGACATCGTATGAAATTGACACTGCACATTCAATGATAATTTTTCGCGCAAAACATAACGGCGTTAGTTACAATTACGGCAGATTCAACGAATTCAACGGTAAGATCGTGATGGGCGCAAGGGATGCAAGCGGTCGTTCTGATAGCACGGTGGAATTTGAGGTTAAGGCAGCGAGCATTGATACTGGCAACGAAAAACGCGACCAACATCTCAGAAGTTCCGACTTCTTCAGTGCTAAACAGTTTCCCGTAATTACCTTCAAAAGCACGAAAGTCAGCATGAAGGAAGGCGAAGAAGACATGTTGGAGGTTACAGGCGATCTCGAATTACATGGTGTGAAGAAATCAATCACAGTAGATGTCGAAATTACGGGGCGCGCTACAGGGAGAGATGGAGAATCTCTCATCGGATTTGAGAGCATCTTTACGATTAAGCGGAGTGAGTTCGGCATGACTTATGGTATCGGTTCCGTTAGTGACGAAATCCGCCTTATCGTCAGTATTGAAGCGAAACACTCATAGGTGCGCGTTTCCGATGCGCTACGGACGCACCTGCTCTGAAAAAACTTTCGTTGGTGAGGTTGCCTGGGGGAAATCCACAGAAATCCGCAAAAACACCCAATCAAAAACACTTCACCAACAAAGGTATTGGCGATGTTAATATTCAAGCAGCTTGTTTTCGGTTTATTTTTACCAGCCATCGTTGGTGGCGGAATCTTTGTTCTTGCTTTTAAAAGGGCGCGCGATCAGACCAAGGAAGGGAACGGTTTGTCCTCGGGCTGGCTTGTCGGTGTTGCGTTGGGTGTCGGTTACATCGTTGGATACATCGGCTTAGAAGGGTTCCCGCCGTTTCCGCCACGAGAAGGCGTGCATTGGCTCTGCTATCTCGCGCTTATTGGGTTTATCTTAGGTGTCTTTTGGCATCTCGCGCTATGGGGACGCTTGATTGCCCCGGCAGTTGTATCAATTGTTGTGCCGCGACTGTTACTGAATTCAATGTTCAAGTATAGTTGGGGGCAGGTTGAAGGCATTATCTGGTGGGTGTGCATCGCTGTTACGATTTTTATCTTTTGGAATATAGTCCAACAGAGTTTTACGATCTTACCGTCTGGCAGTTCAAGTCCGTTTGTGTATTTTGGAGTTTCTGGTGGTACTGCGCTGATTCTTGCGGTTTCTGGGAGTTTGCGGTTGGCACAGCACGCTGGTATTCTGGTAGCACTTTTTGCGGCGATCTGGATTATCGCGCTTGTTGCACGATCTGACGACAAAGCACCCGTATTTCCGATCGGGGCATCCGCGGTTATAGCACTCGCGTTGGCAGGCATCTGGATGAACGGTTACTTTTATGAAGAAGTTCCGGCAGTGAGTGCCGCCCTGCTATTGATCTCGCTATTCTTAGCCCCTGTTGGACGGATAGGAGCAATCCAGAGGCTCGGTGCAAGGCGTTCTGCTTTTGTTCAGATAGCAGCCATTGCGTTGCCCGTTGTCATCGCAATAGGTATTGCTGTAGCACGTTCAGGTCTTTTTGGTGAAAGCGACGGTTACTAATAATGTGAACATATAGCTGGCGGAGTTTGTCTAAATATGTTGGTGTTATATTATTAAATCTGCCCCATTTCGTGCAATTGGGTATAGCGTACGCCCGATTTTGTGCGGTTTTTGCCATAAATTTTGCCAAAATCCACTAACAGGGTGGCACGGAATTTGCTCACAATCATTATGAGTTTCAACCTAAATAGCAGTATCTCGCGGAGAAGGGACTCGTTTTGCAACCACAAATAGATCCAAACCATCTTCTCGGCTTTCAAAGGAGAACAACAACCGGAGGTAAAAATGAGTTTGATAAGCAATGTGAATTCTGGCGTATTTTGCAAGCCGAAACTTGTTGTCAACGGATTTGTCATAGTATGTCTGCTCGGTATTCTATTCCTTTTTAGCGGATGTGTTAAGATGGAGGCGACACGGAAAGCGGATTGGGAGACACATTTCACGGATCTCCACTTTGTTAACCATAGACAAGGATGGATTGTTGGCGAGGGCGGATTGATAATTCATACGGCAGATGGTGGAAAAACGTGGAAGCAACAGGAAGTCGATACAACAAGTCCAGGATTTCGTATGCCTGATGCCTCGTTAGATTTCAAAGCGGTTTACTTCACGAACGCGGACAATGGTTGGGCAGTGGGCGATGAAGGGTTAATTGCAACAACTGATGATGGCGGTAGACACTGGTCGTTGCAAAAGAGTGGCTCTTCCGCAATGCTTCTTGATGTCTTTTTTGCCAATTCAAAACAAGGTTGGATTGTTGGTGAAGATTCGGATGTTCTCTATACCAAGAACGGTGGAAAAGAATGGAAACGCTACGAGTATGTTAGCGAATTTATGCTCAACGGGGTCTGGTTCGTTGACAATTCAAAGGGATGGGTTGTCGGCACGCACGATAGAATTTTTTACACCGAGAATGGTGGCGAATCGTGGCGAGAACAGAGTAACCGCTTTGAAGGCGAACGCGACCGGATGATCAATGACAACAAGCAGGTGTTTTTCATCAGCGACAATGAAGGTTGGATCGTTGGCAGTGACGGCTCCATCTTCCATACGACGACTGCCGGTGCTAATTGGGAGCGTCAAGACAGCCGTATCCCACTGATTAATGGACACGTCCGAGATACGATCAATAGCATCCATTTCACAGATGAAAACTACGGGGTCGCCGTAGCGGATGTCGGCTTTATTACGCGGACCGAGGATGGTGGCGACAATTGGCAATTGATGGAGAGTGGCACGGAAAACAATTTAACAGGCATCCAGTTTACAACGCCTACAGAGGCGTGGGCGGTTGGATGGTACGGTACTATTTTACACACAACGGATGCCGGTGCAACATGGGAGATGACGAGCGGTACGACGGCGAATGATCTGCAGAATGTCCAGTTTACGGATGCCAACCGTGCAATCGCAGTCGGTAGGCGCGGTACGATGGCGATGAGTAACGATGGCGGACAGACATGGAACGAAATTGAAACAGATATCTGGGACGGTATCTGGAACATCTATTTCGCGACCGATAAGCACGGCTGGGCAGTCGGTGAGCGTGGACTTATTGTCCATACGAATGACGGCGGCATGAATTGGGAGCGTCAGCGCGGACCCACTGCCTTTACCCTCCGTTCTGTCCACTTTGTTAGTCCTCAGATGGGTTGGATTGTAGGTGATATTGGCAGCATCATACACACAATAGATGGTGGCGAAACATGGCTTCCACAAACCGCAACCGGCGATTTCTTCTCGCTCATGCTAAAGGGTGTATTTTTCCTCAATGAAAAGAAAGGTTGGGCTATCGGGTGGCCCGGTGTTTGCCTTGCGACAGAAGATGGAGGTTTGACATGGAACCAACAGACGACTGGCACTTTCAATGAACTCTATGCCGTCTATTTCGCAGATGAGAATACCGGCTGGATTGTAGGACAGTTTGGCGAGATTTTACACACAAAAAACGGCGGGAAAAAGTGGAATTTTCAACGCAGCGGCACGCAAGAGAATCTCAATAAACTCTATTTTGCGGATAAGCAGCACGGGTTAGTTGTTGGTGACAACGGTGTGATGCTTACCACCATCAACGGCGGAAAAAAGTGGGAGATGCAGGAGAGCGGTACCGACAATGACCTTTACGGTTTAGCCCTCTCGCCTGATGGCGTTGTCGCCGTTGGTAAAGGCGGGATTGCGATGCGGTATTCGGTTGAAGAGGCACAACTGCCCGCGAAATTGCCGCCTGTCGCCGAAGAACCCGAAATCGTCGCGGTTGAAGAGGAGGCTCCGGTTGAACCGGTTGCTTACCATTGGGACATTATCCGTCAGGCGGCTTGGAGAACTGACTTTGCAGATACACACTTTGTAGATGCCCAAAACGGCTGGGCGGTCGGCTCGGGTGGTGTCATCGCGCATACCACCGATGGGGGGCAAACGTGGTTCCCGCAGCACAGCGGTGTTAGTGAAAATTTACGCGAAGTGAAATTCGTTGATGCGAACCATGGAAGAGCCCTCGGTTCTGGCACTTTACTCCAGACGGAAAATGGTGGCGAAACGTGGCAGCCGATCCTTCAAGCAACCAAGCAAAACCTTCCTCGCGTTAGCACGATGCACTTCCTGAACGCCGAAGAGGGGTGGCTTGGTGCATCGATTGGGCAGACCTTGCATACCACTGATGGGGGCAAGACGTGGAAAGTCCAAAAAACCGGAACAACAACAGGAAATATCACCGATCTCCATTTCATCAATAGTCAAGTAGGGTGGGCAGTGACCCCGCAACGTAGAGATGGTGGGTTCATTCTTCACACAGTTGACGGCGGTGATTACTGGAAAATTCAGGCGAAGACTAACCAACCCGGTATCGCTGTTCACTTTGCTGACGAAAACCGCGGTTGGGTAATCCTCGGTAACGGGAACTCTTTGTTGACTGAAGATGGCGGCGAAACGTGGCAATTGAAGACCACCTCACAAAGCACACGCGGCTTGCGCCGTGTTACCTTCCGTTCGCATACCAAAGCGTGGGGACTGGGTGGCGGCGGTGCATATATCACCGAAGATCAAGGGGTGAATTGGAAGGTCATCCCGGTCGCTACAAGAGACGATATACTCGCCATGCGGCAACCTGATCCAGAGATACCCGAAGAACCCGCGCCAGAAATAAAAAAAGATGAATCGGAAGATGAGGTCGCTGAGGGACCCACGTTAGAGTATGACGAAACACCGGAAGAAATACAAAATCGGCTGCGGGCAGAGCAACAACGTCCGGGGCGTCTTGCACCTGAAGGGGCACTCCCGCCTAATGCAGAGCGGGCAACGCCAGCACCCGCACAGCAACAACCCCCTCCACCGCCGGAACCTCGAGGACGCAGACGCGGTGGTCGCCGAATTGCGAGTGTGTATTTCCTTGATACAGTACATGCCTGGGCAGTTGGTAGTGCTGGCAGTATTTACTACTCCGCAGATGGTGGGAAGACATGGGAGCGTCAACTCGGTGAACAAGAACGCAGCGATTTCCGAGAGGTGCTTTTCTACGATGACAAAAACGGTTGGATCGCAGGTGACGAGGGTATGTTATTGGAAACTCAAGACGGTGGAGAAACGTGGCAGAAACTCCGAACTCAAACGCGTCAACGCTTCATCGGTGTACACTTTGCGAGTATGGAACCGAAATGGGGCTGGGCAATGCAACGCGACGGGACTGTGATCTACACCACAGATGGCAACATCTGGACAGCAGGAGATACGCCGGAACGTCCGCCGTTTATGGAAGGCGATTCGCCCGGTAACTTCTCGCTAAATGACGTTGCTTTTGGTAAGTTTTCTGAAGGCTGGGCGGTCGGTCAATTCGGAGACATTATCCATAACAAAGACGGTGGTCCTACATGGACGCTTCAGCGGACGACTGCAAACGACAGACTTACAAGTGTGGATATGAAATTCGCACCGCTCGGTTGGGCAGTCGGGCAAGGCGGTGTCACCCAACGGACTATCAACGGCGGTCAATATTGGCGGATGCACGAAACGAAAACCAACTATGATCTCAACGCCGTTTCATTTATCTCCAAGCGGAAAGGATGGGCAGCGGGTGAAGCAGGCATCGTCCTCAGGACAATTGATGGTGGCTTTACGTGGGAACCTATATTGACGGGTATTCCTAAAGATCTTCACGGCATCGTTGCACTTTCCGAGCAGGAGGTTTACGCGGTTGGCAATGAAGGGACGATTGTCCGCTCAACCGACGGCGGTGAAACGTGGGAACAGGAACACACCGATATCGATAACAATCTGTATGTTATTACCCGTTCTAAGGGCGGTAAAGCACTATGGGTTGTTGGACAGTGGGGTGTTGTGCTCCGTCGGAAGTTAGAAAGGAGAAGATATCGATGCGGTAGGTTATGCCGTCATACGTTCTGTGTAGACAATTCAGAAAAACTTGACGTAGGCAATAAGATATACTATACTTTATGCGTAATGGGCAATTTTAACCTTGTTGATCTCTTCGCTGGCATTGGTGGGATTCGTATTCCATTTGAAAAGTTAGGCGGAACGTGCGTATTCAGTTCCGAATGGGATAAACACGCTCAGGAAACCTACGCACATAACTTCGGCGAAATACCTGCTGGTGATATTACCAAAATTGATGAGGCAGAGATCCCTGACCACGATATTTTATTAGCGGGTTTTCCGTGCCAACCTTTTAGCATTATTGGAGATAAGCAAGGTTTTGAAGATACACGCGGCACATTGTTTTTTGACATCGTTCGGATTTTGAAACAGAAGCAGCCGAGCGCGTTCCTCCTTGAAAATGTCAAGCAGTTGCTTACCCATGACAAGGGGCAAACCTTCGCAATCATACAAGAACAATTGACACGATTGGGCTATACCATTTATCACAAAGTGTTGAACGCTCTGGATTTCGGATTACCGCAGAAACGGGAACGGATCTTTATGATTGGGTTTCGTGAACCAATAGCATTTGCGTTTCCGAAACCTATCGGTCCGTACAAACCGCTCTCAGAGATATTAGAACCTGACGAAGATGTTAAACCCAATCTATCTGCGTCGGCGCGCATCCAACAGTCGCGACGTGAAAAGTGCAAAGGCACCCCCTTTTTTCCCTCTATTTGGCACGAAAACAAGGGAGGCAACATTTCGGTTTTACCTTTTTCATGTGCGTTAAGAGCGGGTGCCTCCTATAACTATCTTTTGGTGAACGGCATTCGACGACTTTCCGGTAGAGAAATGTTGCGCCTACAAGGCTTTCCTGAAGACTTCAAAATTGTAGGAAATATGATGCAGATTAGAAAACAGACCGGAAATAGTGTGGCTATTCCTGTAGTTCACGCCATTGCAGAGAAAATGTTGCAGGCATTAGAGCAACGTAAACCGATGATACGACCTGAGGAACAATTGCTTCTTTTTCAAAACAGAATCAATGCCTATGCCTAATGGACAATAAAACAGCCAAAGACCAGCTTGACATTGTTATCAGAAAAGCCAGAGTCCATTTCTACAAACCCATACAAATTGCGGAGATACTTTACAGGGATAGGATTGAGAGGGATATAGACCTTGAGGACTTGGAAACCTACCGAACGCCTTCAAGAAAATGGAGAGACGCAATCTCTCTTAGGTTCATCGGGCGGATTTCCACATCAAGTGCAAGGTATCAAGGCGATCTTTTTAATGCCAACGCTACATCTCCAACAGTTTTATCGCAATTGGGGAAAATAAATAGAGATAGTAACGGTGTGGTTGAAGTCTACATTTATACTGCTTTAAGAAATCGGCTCTCCCAAATGTCATCGGGTCTATCTATCGTCTTACAATCGGATAGCAACTCTTTTACACTAAGGAACTTCATAGATAGTTTTACACGGGATCCTGGACTCTCACGAAGCGTTGATAAGATCTTTGAGATTGTAGTTTATGCCTTATTTTCGACGCTACTGGAAGTCCTTGACGTTAAAATAGGTGTCCGAATTGACAACATAAACAATACCGTTCTTAGCGAGTTTTCTGATTTCACAGAAAAGGTTCTGGGATTGTCCGAAGACACGCCAGAACTATACCAAGCTGCAAAGGTTTATAGGGTAGGTGTCACCAACGCGGCAGACAGAGGCCTTGATATGTGGGCTAACTTTGGGGTAGCCATTCAGATAAAGCACATATCTCTAACACCTACAACAATCGAGGACATAAGTAGTGCCACTTCAGCAGATCGAATAATTATCGTCTGTAAGGAATCTGAGAAAGATGTTCTTGTATCTGTTCTAAAACAATTTGGCAGTGCCAGTCGAATTCAGAGCGTGATAACCGAGGACGAACTTGAGGAATGGTACGAAAAAGCATTGCGTGGACAGTCATCCGAGTTAATTGGTGATAAAATATTGCAAAAACTCGCAAATGAGATAAAAGTTGAGTTTCCTTCAACCACGTCAGAATTTGATGATTTCTTCAAAGAACGTGGCTACGATCACTTATCATCTGCTGATTTTTGATAACCTCAGATTTGGTAATTAGGAAGTTTGAATACAATGAAATCAAAATCCAGTAAAGCGTTCCTTGTTTCAGTTCTATTGCATCTCGGCATCGGGGTGCTCGGACTCTTCTATTGGTTTAGTACGGCTCCGATGCGAGAAGCGTCGAGTATTAACGCCTTGTTTGTTAGGGAAGAGAAACCAAAAATCAGACGTGTAACACCCCCGAAACGTGCCCAACTTGTCCAGAAACAGACCCGCGATGTTAGCCAGCAACGTCTGAAAATTCTCACCAGTAATGCGCCCGTCAGCAGTCGTGGGGTGGTTTCCGCAGCGGACCCCGCACCCTTCCAGCAATTCGACAACAAGGACTTAGTCGAACCCATTGGACCCACCGCAACATCTGTCGATTTTGACAACGTGCCCCGTGTGCAAAAGGTCATCGAACGTCCGTTTGTAAAAGAAGAAAAAGTCGAAACCCGATATAAAAGTAGGTTAGTGAAATTTATTGAAGCACAAGAGGGCCCCCAGCGGATTGTCTACTGCGTGGATTTGTCAACCAGTATGCAAAACCTACCTCCGCATAAACTCAAGAAGATTATAGACCTCATGCGAGATTCGCTGACTTTCCTTGAGCCACACGATAGTTTTAATATCGTTGCATTTAGTACGGAGCTGGTCGTTTACAAAGAAAACTTTGTTCCGGTAACCAATGAAACAGTTGCCGCGTCGTCAAACTATCTCGCCGACATCCAATCCCAAATCCACACAAAAGGGACCGATCACGATATGCTAACTGCCTTGACGGAAATTACTAAGACGGGTCCCACCCTCGTTGTCCTCTTCAGCGATGGCATTCCTACCACAATTGAGGGACCGGATCTGACGCTTGTGGGTCAATACGCCACCGGCAATGGACGCATTTTTGCGATGGGTATCGGGATGTCCCCCAATTTCCCCGGCGCAGTGATGTTGAAACGCCTTGCCACGGTCAGTCAGGGAGACTTATGGCTGGTTGACAGAGGCAGATAAGGGGACATTGCATGCAGCAAGACAGCCTTACGCGTGCCGAAGAAATTTCCCAAGGTTTATATCCGCACCAAATAGAAGGTATCGCTTTTCTGCTCGGTCGCCGTCGCGCACTCCTTGCCGATGATATGGGACTCGGCAAAACGCGTCAGTCGGTGATAGCGATGGTTGAGGCGGAGGGAGAAGGTCCTTATCTTGTAATCTGTCCCGCCTCTATTAAACGCAACTGGGCACGTGAAATCGAAATCGTTTTGCCAGACGCTGAACCTACGATCGTTGGTCCCGGACCGCTCCCCTCTATAGATTACAGTGGTTGGATTATTGTCAATTATGAAATTCTTGGTAAAAACCTTGAAAAACTCCTTGCGTTTGACTGGAAAGGCGTTGTTTTTGACGAAGCGCATTACCTAAAAAATTATCAGAGTCAGCGGAGTCGAAACGCTTCAAAACTGGTTAAAGAGATTAAGCATGATCCTGTAGTCCATGCGTTAACTGGTACGCCAATGACAAGCCGTCCGCGCGATCTTTTTCCGTTGTTGCAGATTCTGGATCATCCTCTCGGAAAGAGTTTCCTCAGTTTTGCGAAACGTTATTGTGAGGCGTATCAAGGAGATTTCGGATTGGTCGCAGATGGTGCAAGCAACATCGAGGAATTGACTGTGCAACTACACGGTGTCATGCTGCGCCGCACAAAAGATGAGGTGTTAGACCTACCACCTAAAATGCGAACATGGATGGATATTGAGCTGCACCCTTACACCGTCCAGCACTTTAATCGGCTGGCACAAGAATTCATATCAAAATTTGACACACCTGAAGCCATTGATGGAATACCAGAATCCGTTGGTTTATCATCAGAACATCGCAATGAATTAGACGATTCAATAGACACGACGGATTTAGGAACTGGCATCGGTAGGCTAACCCAAGTGCGCCGAGCAATTGCCTTTGTCAAATGCCGTCACACCATTAAATTCGTGGAAAATGCACTGGAACAGGGTGAAAAGGTCATTATTTTTACATCCTTCCTCAATACGATGCAGCGTTTCCAAAGGCACTTCAAGGACCGAGCCGTCTATGTTTCCGGTGAAGTTCCTGTCCATGAGAGACAAAACAGGGTTGACCGCTTTCAAAACGATGACGATACCAAACTTTTCATAGCCAACATGCACATAGCAGGCGTTGGTATAAATCTCACAGCGGCGCGCCAGATCGTTTTTAATGACTTAGATTGGGTGCCTGCTAACCACTGGCAGGCAGAAGATCGCGCTTATCGCATCGGTCAGATAGGTACCGTTAATGTCACCTATATGATTGCGACTGGAACTGTTGATTCATTCGTCAAGATGGTATTAGAAACAAAAGCAGCATTGATGGATTCCATCGTTGAGGGATCAATTTTGATACCAGATGGAGAGGCCGCCCTCCAGTTAGATGTCCTTAGCGAACTCAAGCGAATGATGAATGCGTTGTCTGTTCAAACCAGTGAACTTAAAGCATCTGAACTGCATGATGTGCTTCAGAAAGCGGGGGAGACCTACCTTGAAGAGAATGCCTCACATCTCCGTAAAGCAACGCGTGCGCAGCTACGTCCGTATTCCGAAGAAGCCATCCGTACCTTAGCACAAGTCCTTGCTGGTCCCGAGCGGAGCGTCTATCACGCTGAGAGTTCGTCGCAGGAAGGCAAATTCTACAGGCTGGAGGTTGTCGGTGTAGATGTAATATGCGATTGCCCCGGTTTCACACATCGCGGCAGTTGCCGACATGTCCGCCCGCTGAAATCTGCGCTCGTCGCTGGAAAACCGTTGCCAAAAGGTTACAAGCAAGTCAGTTCAAATTAGGCAAACTGTCCGTATTACCGGCGTATAGGCTATGTTTCCCGTTTCGGCAGCGCGTATATCCCCCACCGTACCCGGACAATTTCACCTGTATCTACAAGACGCTTGAGTTCATTTTTTACTGCTTTTGGATGCCCTTCAATAGCTGCAACGAGTTCCGCTGTCCTCTTCTCACCATCAGCAAGCAGCACGAGGATCTGCTTACGGAAAGGCACACGTAATGGAACCCCACCTCTAAATTCTCTCAAGACTCGGTTCGCCTGCCTTGAGGAGCATCCCAGGACCCGTTCTACTTCTTCTCTGCTGGATTCGGCAGTTAACTTCTCACGCTCTGCTTCAAAACGCTCGCGCGTGGCAATCATCTCAGGGAGTTCATGAAGTCCACCGGCAATTTCAAAATCTTCCCAGTCGAAAAGGAGCGTTTCGGGCCTGTCGGTAATGTCAGGTATTGCCAAACTTGAGATGAGTACAACGGTCTTGTCTGCCCAGTGCTCCAATCCTGTGCGATGAATAGTTCGTGTGAGTACGCGAACAACGCCCTGTTCATAAACATCTTGGATTCGCTCGTCTTTATAGCGGCCGGTTTCTATTTCCTCCTCATAAGAGAGCGGTTCCTTGTCATCGCCAAATAAAATCTGCGTGCGCCGCCAAATGAGGCTTGGCAGCCATTGTGGCGTTCCGATTATCCAAATGACATGCGTTTTTCTAAAATCAGCACTGAGTCCCCTCACATTATCGAAATTGGTTACAAAAGAGACGTTATCTTTTGCTGCGATATCACCCAACCGCGAGATCACCGACTTATAGGTGATAATTGCATGTTTAACGCTTGGATCCCTCTCAATTTCTGAGCGGATACCCAGAAAAAAGCGTTGTCCTGTTTTAGAGATACCAATAACATCAGCGTTGTTATTGTATCCCAAAATTGTTTGCTTCGGATAAACACCTGTACGAATCTGAAAGACTCGATTTCCCGGGATCCAAGATGTCGGTTCAGAGCGACACGCCTTAATGTCCTCATGTGGAAACGCCCTACGGATGTGCCGCTCGGAAAAGGTTACCGACATTAGTAGAAGACGTTTGATGCTCGGATGGAGCAAAGGTGGCAGCCAGAACCGTAGCACGTCCCTGCCCCATCGTATTGGTGCGTCGGCATCCCGCGAGTAATGCGCAAAGAAACGCTTGAGTTGATGCCAATACGTCCAGTTTGGATCCGGACAGGCTGTAGGGAATTCCTGAATACGTTCCACAGTACTTGTATCTAAGATCCCCAAACGGATGGCTTGCGCCATCGACATCATGATTTTCATGTCCTCATTGATTGCAAAGCCGGAGAGTCGAAAAAACGGTATCCCTTTGATCTTCAGTCTATCTGCGGCATTATCATCCAAAGGAACATAAGCAGAAATACCGTTCTCAAACTCAATAGCAAAACGTGCCAATAGTTGCCCAGTTTCAGGTTCAACAGTACTGCGCTCTACTACGCTGCCTTGTACACTCACTTGACACATCTGTCTGACGAGTGCTTCCTCCTGCCATTCAAAAGATTTTATGACCGTTCGGATCCGCTTGACAGCATCGGCATGTGGTATATCGGCAATTTCTATTGCATACTGTAAAGCTTTGGCAAAGTTTCCTAAGGCACTCCCCTGCCAGCGGATACTCCACTCCTCCAACAGTTTTTCTGGCATCTTGCATTCAAAGAATAACTTATGCGCTTGTATTCTGCCGATGATGCCAAGTCTCTCTGTCGCGTCCACCTGCTTAAAAATTTTTTCAACCAACTCAGCGTATTGTGGATTGAAAAACAGTTCGGGAATAGCCAATATCTGTGCTTTAGTGTGTTGCAATGCTGCCGGTTGCGATAAATATCCGCGTTGTTGGCACTCGGTATAGACTGGACAGTGTGGGCAGATACTCTCACTCGGATTTCCTCCCTTTTTCTCAAGTGCCTCACATCGCTCCGGATCCTCACAAACATTACCTCGTTGAAACGGAGTTACCATCCGCACGTCAGCAGGTATCTCTTTTACCTGTTCCCATTGGTGCATCCGAGGCTTCCAGCGTGTGAATGATGATATGTTTCGACTTTGATAGTGCTGCTCTGCTTTTTCGGCTAAGTTGGCAATTGGCACATTTAAACAAGTTGCCCGATCATCAAGGAGATACGACGCTGCTTCGTGGTTTCCGCCGTCTGTTCTGGTAACAAGCCCGAGAATACGAACAGTTCCATCAAAAATATTCTGTGTTTGGACAGCATGGCTTTCAGGTGTTTGATAAGGCTCTTGGGTATATTCAGATTTGCGTAGTACGGCAGGTGGACGTTTAACTGCCAAAGGACTTAGCTTCCCGTCTCGCACGGCGAGCATTTCATCGGACACAAATATTCCGGGGCCAGGTGCTGGTGGTAGAATGCCAGTATCGTCCCAGACCTCTGTAATTGGCGTGGCTTCCGTGGGGAGTTCGTCAGTAGGTGTAGATGCGCGAACCCAAACGACGTTGTCGCTCTCCCAGAGCAGGACGTATTCATCGTCAACAAGACGATCAAGTTGCCTCCAATGATGGCAACCGTTCTCTTGTCGGACATAAGAAAAATCACGCTGTATAAACGCTTCTTTTGCGAGATCAAGGTTATTTGAACCGAGAGATAGTGGCGCGTTGGCGACAACCTGGTCCTGTTTCATTTTGTAAGCCCCGGGTTGGTGGAGTTCAGCGCGAAGGGCATCAATCGGGGCAAAAAGTACCTCTTTGGCAACTACAGGCGGATCTAAGAGATTCCCAAGGAGTATCTCGTAGCGTGCATCCCAGCGCGTATATTCATCTTCTCCCAAAATTTCGAGATAGATGTTTCGTTGATGTGGATTTCCTGGGGTCGGGGTGTGCTTATAGATATACTGCTTCTCGCTCTCAGTATTCGGGTGAAGGTACTCCGGTACTCTGCAAGAAAAACGCAATCCGCCGGACTTTGAGAGCGTCAACAGCGGGTTTGGTGCTGCATTAACAAGTGCATCAACACAGGCAATAACAGCATCTGGTGCGGCACATAAGGCTTCGTATTTAAAATTGAGGTCGTGCCATCGTGCGCCATCCTGTTCAGACGGGCCCCCAGTATACACTTGAATTCCGTACGATACATGCCACCGCCTTACTCCCCAGTTTTGTGCCCCTTGGCGTCTTGAGAACCGTTTACCTCCAAAATTCCGTGGACCGCGATCGTTATCAGGGCCACGCCCGTTCGGCATAAATGAGATGTTCGCCTGCTCTAAATCAGCGAGTAGCACAGGGTACCTCTGTGCACAATAAACTGTGATTTGGTAGGGATAACTGCCTGTATTGTACAACGAAGGCATTACCACTGTCTTCCGCTGTCGCAACGGCTTCTCGTGCCGTTCATGGCAACGTTCAATAATATTTTTTAAATTCATAAGAAAAAATACAGATATTAAAACCTGGGCTCTGCCAGATTCCGGACCTTCCGTTCAATATAACATAATATAATATAGCAGAAGAAAATTAATAATATATATTAACACAAATTTTTTCTCAAGTCAAGTTTTTAAGCTAAGAAAAGTCAACAATAATAAGGTTTTTGGATGCAACCACACCAGGACATAGTTGTTAAATTATTTAAAAAAATATAACAAATTGGCTTGATATTACTTTT
Source organism: Candidatus Poribacteria bacterium (assembly GCA_965200345.1). Lineage (GTDB taxonomy): Bacteria > Poribacteria > WGA-4E > WGA-4E > WGA-3G > WGA-3G. The sequence continues at coordinate 5,236,588 of OZ241378.1, read as the reverse complement.
AGGGATTTAACTATAAGTTATATCATAAAGAGAGTATATGACTGCAAGATCGGACGACATCCAATAAAGCCAATTTTATAATAAGACGCTATAACGCATTTATTGATAATTGCATAAATATTGGCGAAAAATATATTGGAAACCGCATATTGACCTTCAGAAAAAGTCTGCTCCTGAAAAAGCCGATAAAATTCTTTGAAATTGGCAGAATTATGCGCGTTTATAGATTTAATTTGACTTGGACATTAAACTTTGGTATAATTAGTCATGTTAAGTGCATCATAATTAATAATTATATTATTAATTATGATGTTTTATCATGCTTTTAATAATTAAATTTATATTCCAATTTTTGCGTGTTAGCAACAAAAAGGTCCCTATAGATTTCAATATCCTCAACAAATTATAAAGAAATGAACCGTGTGATACTCTTTATTGCTTCCACTTAGTACCTACCAGTGTTCTGGGCAGATAACACGGGAAAATAAACTTAGAATTTCACGGTTTTAATCCAAATGACGCGCTTCCTTAAAGGAAATGGCATAAAATTTGCTAAATACAGGAACATCGTGATTCAGTTTGCCTGTTACACTTTAATTCTAAGCACTATACCGCACAGTCCCAATAATAAATTGTGTGAACGGAGAAAACAAGTATATGGTATTAGATTTCGACAGATTTTCAATGGTTTTCATGCTTCTGCTATGTAATGTCGGCTTACTTTTCATCACAGGGTGTGATGAGGAGCGCATTGGAGAGACACTCACTACGCTTGAACATCCAACAGATACGCCCGACTTCTTTGGCGAATCTGAGTGGGACGTTGTCATAGGGTTATCACCTTTACCTGCTATTCCTCCGGCAAATCCGACGAATCGTTTTGCCGATGACCCCGCTGCGGCACTGTTAGGTCAAGTGTTTTTCTTTGATTTTCGATTCTCCAAACATAGCACAATTGCGTGTTCGACCTGCCACTCGCCGTTCTACGCCTTCGCTGATATTGAATCGACTTCATTTGCGACTGGACGTGGGTCACGAAATACACCGACAGTGCTCAATGCTGCGTACAACGAATGGCAGCTTTGGGATGGAAGATCCGAAACGATGTGGGCACAAGCGTTGTTCGCGCTTGAAGGTGAAGATGAAATGGCAGGGACACGAACCCAGTATGCTCATGTCATTAATCAACACTACAAATCTGAATATGAAGCGGTATTTGGTGCGCTTCCTGACTTCGAAGATATAGCCCGTTTTCCAGATGACGGCAAACCTGGGGATCCGGCATTTGACGCTATATCCGCAGCGGATCAGATTGCTATAAACACGATCTTCTCGAATATCGGTAAAGCAGTTGAAGCTTACCAGCGTCTGCTGATTACGCCGGACGCGCCGTTTGATCGTTATGTCGCTGGCGACGAAAACGCGATTTCACCTGAAGCGAAACACGGCTTAAAGATATTCATTGGGAAAGGCGGCTGCGTTGATTGCCATAACACACCGAGATTTACAGATAATATGTTCCATAATATCGGCGTGCCGTCCGGGTTGGTAGAGGATAAAGGTCGTTTCCAAGGCATCCCGAAACTCTTAGCGAATATGTTTAATAGCGCGGGTATCTACAGCGACTCGAAAGCAGCATCTGAAGAGATGTTAGATGTTATGGAAGCAAAACCTGAAGACCAAGGTGCATTCCGAACACCAACACTCCGAAACGTCGCTCTAACAGCTCCGTATTTTCATACCGGTGAATTTTCGACACTTCTCTCCGTGATTGAGTTCAAGAATGCTGGGGGCTACACAACTGCCTTTCCGGGCATGGCGGCAGTCCCGATAGCACCGCTTGGACTCAGTGAGCAGGAACAGAGCGATTTAGTCGAGCTTTTAAAGACTTTGACAGGCGAATCGCCACCTCAACATTTGTTATCAAAACCGCTAGAACAAATGCAGCCGATACCTCTGAATGTTGATGACAAATAACACGCCCTAATCCAGGATTTGGCGAAAAGTTAGGCATTCGCCTTAGGCTAATTTTCGGCTTGACAACTATCCAAAAATTTGCTAAAAGAGGCGGGACAAAAATTGCAACCGTTCTGCTCTGTTTTCTGTTACCGATAGCAACACGGGCTGAACTACCGCTTGATGATCTTGCCCTCTATATGTCCTTTGATGACATTTGAAGGTGCCAAAGTTAGGAAGGTTCCGAGAACGGAAATGATGGCACGATCATGAAGGCATCCGTTGCAAAAGCAAAGGGCCCGGTTTTCGATGCGCGATGGATGTGCCATAGAGATGTCTGTCAATAATTTTTGATGAATAGTTCTTTCCCTCTTGGGGCACTCTCTTTCCGATAATTGTTCATTCCGTATTGGAGCATCCACTCCTGAATTTCGGCGAAATCAAAGAGTTCCCTGATAACAGGCGAGTCATCGTAGGTAATCAGCCATCTGTGTGGACACTGCCTCATATTTTCGGCAAATTGTGCGTGGTCAAAGATGGTATGTAGCTCGCCTCTCACTCCGTATAATTTCGATTCGGTTGCTTTCCAATAGGGTGGGTCCAGAAAGATAAACACATCGTCGCCGTCTTGGAAAAGTGCGTCGGTGTAATCCCCGTTTGTGATTTTGACACTAGAAAGATAGGGTGAGATATTTTTGACGCGTTCTATGGACAACTCTGTGAAACGTTTTTCATAAGCAGCTTGTGAGTATCCCCCGGAATCCACGACACCGGAGAAGGTGATACGATTAAGCACGAAGAAGCGCACAGCGCGTTGAAATTCGCAGAGTAGGTCTCAATTTAGGCTTAGTTGATCTTTTACCTGTGTTAGTTCCTCAAACAAGGCGCGTCCATCTGTAGTAGTCGTGTACGTCTCTGTCAGTACTTCAACCAAGTTTGAGCCATTATCTCTTACCTGTTTCCAGAAACAGTAAAGATCATAGTTGAGATCATTAATCCAGCAGGATTTGATGCGGTCTTGAAAGAGGTTTTGGATTGCAAAAAAGACAGAACCACCACCGACAAAAGGCTCACGAAATTCGGATATATTTACCGGAATAAGCGGCAAAATCTGTTTTAGGGCTCTGGATTTACCACCGGGGTATCGTAACGGGCTTTTTGCTAATTTACGCATGACGACCTGTTATCCATATTTGTAGTTTGTTATTTTCACTTGCCTCTTGATTGAGAAAGGTGAGTTTCTTTTGATGCGTTTGCGGCAAGCGATTTTCTGCACAAAAACTAAACACCTGCTCTGTGGGACAAGGTAGAAACAGGTTACCTATGAGGTTGCCCGTTAGTTTTAAGCGAGTGATAAACTGCACGTTTTCCGCTCCATCAACCGCTACTTCTTCCATTTTTGCGAAAAACATCAGTTTGAACAAACCGTCCTTAATATCATCTTCAGATGGGAATTTTCCCTTGCTACTGTTCTTGGATTCTTGTATAACCAGATGATTGTCTTCCCATCTGTGTACCTGCTCCCTCATCTTTGATGATCGGGATAATTGTGATCTTTTTTGTGTTGAAATGGAAAGTGTTATAAATTCGTGCAAAAGGATAGGAGCGCGTTCGTTTTGGTGAAACCCATTTTGAAAAAGCGAGATTGTTTCCTTGTGTTCCCAAATTAATTAGTCCGTATGCCTGTACTTGGTTCACATCAAACTGAGCTATATCGTACTCTTCAAATTTCTCTGGATTGAGATATGGTGTGTATCTGCCATCTCTTACGAAACCTTCCAAATAGAGTGTTGCCATTAAACACCTTCACACTAAAAAATTTACGGACGCTCATCTTAAATTACATTTTCACTGCTTTAAAGTATAGCACGCTTTATTTTAGTTTGCAACATGCCCACCCAAATTTTCTGCTTGACACCTGTCTGAAGATCCCATAGAATGAGAACAGCCAAATCTAAACAGAGAGGAAAATAGAGATATGCCACAAGATTCAAATCAACCGAATGTCATTGTCTTTTTCACCGACCAGCAGCGATGGGATACGTCCGGCTTGCACGGGAATCCGCTTGACCTGACCCCCAACTTCGACCGTATGGCACAGCGCGGTACACATGTCCATCGCTCGTTTACGTGTCAACCCGTCTGCGGTCCTGCACGCTCATGCCTCCAAACAGGGTTATATGCGACTCGGACGGGATGCTTCCGAAACGGTATTCCATTGTCTCCGAATCTCAAGACGCTTGCACACCATTTTGGCGAGGCAGGCTACGCCACCGGATACATCGGTAAGTGGCACCTCTATAGTGGTGGTACGGGACCGGGACCTGTGCCAGCGGAGCACCGTGGTGGGTATGACTACTGGTTAGCATCCAATGTTCTTGAGTTCACCTCCGATGCGTATCAGACAACACTTTACGATAACGACAACAAACCCGTTGATCTCCCCGGCTATCGTGTGGACGCGCTCACCGATGCAGTCATACGCTACGTCGACCGGCATAAGACCGAGCCATTTTACCTCTTTACGTCATACATTGAGCCGCACCACCAAAACCACTTGGACGATTATCCGCCGCCGGATGGGTATCGGGAGCGGTATACAGGGAAATGGATACCACCGGATCTCGCCGCGCTTGGTGGCTCGACACACCAGCATTTAGGCGGTTATTACGGTATGGTGAAAAGGTTGGACGAAGCACTCGGGAGACTTTTAGATGCGCTCAAGAGCCTCCATTTGCTTGATAACACGATTATTCTTTTTACCTCTGACCATGGGTGCCATTTCAAAACCCGTAATGGCGAATATAAACGCTCATGCCACGAGAGTTCTATCCGTGTACCGACTGCGTTTCATGGGGCTGAATTCATCGGTGGTGGCCAGATTCAAGAACTGGTTAGCCTTGTTGACCTCCCGCCGACGCTCCTCGATGCAGCAGGTTTGGGAGTACCGACTGAGATGCAAGGTAAATCTATCATGCCGTTGGTACGCGGCGAAACGGATGGCTGGCCAGAAGAGGTCTTCGTCCAAATTAGCGAGGCACAGGTCGGCCGTGCTGTTCGGACGCAACGTTGGAAATACGGTGTTGATGCCCCAAATAAGAGCGGTGGCAAAGATGCAGGGTCAGACCGGTATGTGGAGCAATACCTCTACGACCTGCAGGCAGACCCGTACGAGTTGAAGAATCTCGTCGGGTTGCGATCACATGAACCTGTTACAGAAGTGATGAGAGAACGTCTCATTCGGCGGATGCTGGAGGTAGGTGAAGAGGCGCCAACGATCGACCAAGCACCAACACAAAGGGGCGGACAACGCAGTGTCTCCGAGGCAGAAGCAAGAAGTTAATTGGCTGTCGGAAACCATCGGTTTTCAGTTATCCGTTTATTTTTCACAGAAACCCGTTTTCGACAACGGAGAAAACGGAGCAGAAAGGCCCATATTTAAAAAGATGAAGATTACAGATGTCAAAACCTTGGTCATGGGGACCAGTTGGCGGAACTTGACCTTTGTCAAAGTAGAGACTGATGAAGGGTTGACCGGCGTCAGCGAAGTTCGGATGAACAACCGCACGGATGCGCTTGTTGCCTATATTGATGGTGCGAAGAAGCGGCATGTCATTGGCAGCGACCCATTTAATACAGAAGATCTCTACCAAAGACTCTTTCGAGATGACTACGGTCGCGCTGGTGAAATCGTGGCAACCGGCATCAGCGTTATTGAAATCGCGTGCTGGGATATTATCGGCAAAGCGTTGAATCAACCGGTCTACCGGTTACTCGGTGGTGCCTGTCGCGATCAGATTAAGGCATACGCCAACGGTTGGTATCGTGTTGAACGCTCCGTCGAAGAATTTCACGCTGCTGCCAAAAAGGTCCTTGAAAAAGGTTACCGAGCACTGAAGTTTGATCCGTTCGGTGCAGGCTACTATGAACTTTCTTACGAAGAAAAGTTGAAGTCTGTTGGACTCGTTGAAGCGGTGCGTGACGCTGTCGGGCCCGATGTCGAAATTCTTGTTGAGATGCACGGTAGATTTAGCCCGTATACGGCGATAGAAATTGCTGCGGAATTGGAACAGTTCCAACCGAGTTGGGTCGAGGAGCCTGTGCCGCCTGATAATATTGCAGCCCTCGCGAAAGCGGCTGACAAAATCAACCTTCCCGTTGCTACGGGCGAGCGGCTTCACAATAAGTATGAGTACCGTGAGTTGATTAACCTACAAGCAGCGGATATACTACAGCCGGATATTACGCAGACAGGTGGTTTCTTAGAAACCAAGAAAATTGCAGCAATGGGGGATATGTGCTATATGACCGTCGCCCCGCATAACGTCGGGGGGCCTGTCTCCACAGCGACCGCTTTGCACTTCGCTGCTTGCACCACAAACTTCAAGATTCAGGAGCATTTCAACGATTTCTCTGAGGCGTGGGTTAAAGAGGCAGCGACGGGATGTCCTGAAGTCATTGATGGCTATTTTAGTCTGCCTGATGGACCTGGACTCGGCATGGAACTGAATGAGGAGCTCATCGCCGAACATCCGTATCGTCAAGGTTCGTTCAACCTCTGGGAAGACGACTGGCACAAACGTGAGTATTAGTTAATAGTTTAGGACTTACGCAAAAAGCAGTAATTTCGGTATTTTTAACCCCCTAAATCCCCTTATCAGGGGACTTTAAGAGAGAATGCGTAAGTCCTATAGTTGTCATGCTTCGCAGTGAGAACAGTTATCAGTTGTCAATGGATGTAAGTTCAGGCACGCTAAGAATAGACACACAAATGTGTCGCATCTATTATCTCATAAAATAGATAGGAGTCTATACCGAAAACAGATGAGTTTTTACTATAAAGATGGGTATCTCTATTGTGAGAAAATGCAAGTAAAAGATATTCAGGAACAGGTACCCTACAGTCCATTTTATCTTTACAGCCTCGCGCAGTTGGAGGCGAATTACGCTGCATATCGGGAAGCACTTGACGGAATTGACTCGATTATCGGCTATGCGGTTAAAGCAAATAACAACCTCACACTACTCAAACGTCTGAGTGCCCTTGGCAGTGGTGCGGTTCTTGTCAGTGGAAACGAGTTGCAGATGTCGCTCGCGGCGGGGTTCGATTTGAAACGGACTATTCTAAACGGGAACGGTAAGACGCTTGAAGAATTGAGCCTTGCTGTTGAACACGGCGTGCTGATCAACATCGACAGCGAATTCGATTTGGCACACATCCAGCAGACAGCGAAAGACCTTGACACACCTGCCAATGTGCTTATCCGCATCAATCCCGATGTGGACCCAGAGGTGCACCCCTACGTTTCTACAGGCATGAAAAATTCCAAATTCGGCATACGTAACGAACGGCTTAACTGGTTTTTAGACGAAATTCGTAAAGATCACCTGCTAAACTTAGTGGGTGTGCATTGCCATTTGGGTTCAACAATTAAGAAAGTGCGCATCTTCCGAGATGCCACGGAAATTATGATCGCCTTTATGCGTGCCATTCAAGTGGAAGGCTTCTCCTTGCGCTATCTTAACATCGGCGGTGGTTTAGGCATAGACTACGAACGGACTGGTGAGGAGATTCCGACACCGTCCGACCTTATCGATTCCGTTCGTGATTTGCTGTCCGAGGACATCACACTTATCATTGAGCCGGGTCGGTCTCTTGTCGGTAACACTTCTGTCTTTGTTAACCGCGTCACGGGTGTGAAGACCAATGGTAACAAGCATTTCATCGTCACCGATGGGAGTATGTCAGAGCTAATCCGTCCGAGTCTCTACGATGCGTATCAACATATCCAGTTTATCGAACCTGTAGATGGCAAGACTGAAACCTACGATGTGGTCGGTCCTGTTTGTGAATCCGCAGATTTCTTGGGCAAAGCGCGTTCATTACCGACCCCCCATGAAGGGGCCGGACTTGTCGTTTGCGACGCGGGCGCTTATTGTCACGCTATGAGCTCTAACTATAATCTGAAGATGACCCCGCCGGAATATCTCGTTGATGGTGATAGTTTCACCTGCATTCGTCGTGTTGAAACATTAGACGATTATCTACGTGTTTTTGAGATATAACCCGTTTGGGCAGGTTCCCGTGCCTGCCCTCTATATCTACAAACGCTCCTCTAAAAACGCAATCCCAGTTTCCAAATCAATCTCGTGTTCACCTTGAAAATGATCTAAGACTAATTGATCACGGTGTCCAGATGCTGCGTAGATCTTCTCCAGTTGCCCGAATGCCGATAATGCGTCTGCCTGAATAAAACACATATCGTCCGAACCGATTTGCACCATACACGCCCGCGGCGCAATCAACCCTGCTACGTCTGCGATGTCGCCTGCCTTCCGAAGCCCGAACATGAATTGTGAACCGCAGGTATTTCCACGCCCGCGATCATTCAAAGCGTCCGTCAATGTGCTGAGATAACAGACAATAACTGCCGCCTTAACCCGCTGATCTAAGGCGGAGATGTAGGTCGTCATTGTACCGCCGAAGGAACAGCCCATGCATCCTAAACGACGGCTATCCACCTCAGGACGGGACTGGAGATAGTCCAAACAGCGTTGTCCGTCCGAAATATTGAGTTGGATGAGCTGGTAGCCGAAGTACCCGAATGCGAGATAAGCAACGTTGCATCCATCGCGCCCGGGGCGGCGTACCCATTCATCCCGGTCTTTCCTTTCACCAAAACATCGCCAATCGGGTGCGATTGTTACAAATCCGCGTTGTGCCAATTCGACGGCATACTGTTTCTGATAGTCCTCTACGATGCCGACTGCGCCATCTTTCCCGATGCCGTGCCCGTGTGCACAGAGTACTGCGGGTGCAGGATTTTCCGCGGTTGCTCCGTCTGGGATTAAGACATAAGCGGGAATCGAAGAAAAAGGATCTGGGTTGAAGATAATCTTTTCCCGTATGTAGCCATCAAATTGTGTCTGCTCTAATGTTTCAACTTCTAACGGTAATGCCTCTGGTGAAGGTCCCAAGTCCTTAACGAGGTTGCCTCGGAACCGCCTGCGCCATTCCTCCCAGTCCAGTTTGTCTGTGCCATCAAAATGAAGGGGTGGTGGTGCTTTTAGAAGTTGTTCAACACCTTGCTCTACCGTCAAAAAACGCTGTACCGCCATAATTGCGCTCCTCTCGTTAACAATGAATCATCCTATTAGCATATCGCTTATTTTTTATGCTATTATGTATACTTCAAATTAAAGAAAAAGTCAAGTAGGGTGTGTAAATATTTTGCTAAAAGTTCAAGTTGGAAAGATAGAAGATGGGAAGGATGGAAAGATGGAAGGACTCAGCAACAAAATGCTTTACATCCGCTTGAATTTTCGATATAATAAACAAAAGCAGAAAAATATAAAAAGTGGAGATTTCCTCTGCTCTAACGGAGAAGATACTTTATGGAACTTTACGAAGCCGTCAGTCCATTGGATTTCAGATATTACGGTAGTGATCCAGATTTTATGAAACGATTGCTGCCTTATGTCTCTGAGTCTGGGTATGTCACGTATCAGGCAAAAGTGGAGGCGGCGTTGGTACGGACTTTAGCAAACTATGAGGTCTGTTCATCAGCCATTGCTGACGAGGTAGAGCAGGCAGTGGACTTGGTAACGGCAGAAGAGGTATACGAAGAGCAGTCTCGTATTCGGCATAATATCCGTTCACTGGTCAATGTGATCCGGCGAAAGATTAGCCCAGAAGCACGTCCTTATGTCCATCTGTTCGCCACTTCTGCAGACATCTTGGATACTGCGACTGCCTTGCGGTTCAAAGCACTCACTGAAAACGTGATTGTTCCTGATTTAATTGCATTGGAACAGCAACTGATTGGATTGGCACGCGAGCATGCAGAAACAGTACAAATCGGTAGGACACACGGGCAGCACGCGGAGCCGACAACGTTTGGCTATGCCCTGGCACTCTATATCAGCCGTCTCGGCACCCGAATTGAAAAGATTCATGAGGCGGGACAAAACCTGCGTGGTCAATTTTCAGGGGCGGTAGGGGCATTTAATGGACTCATGCTGATACATGAAGCCCCTGAGCAGATTGAGGCGGATTTCCTGGCATTGCTCGGCTTGAAACCATCCGATACGCATACATCAACACAATGTGTGGAGCCGGAATTTATCTCAGACTTGGCATATCAGATTACCGCGGCGTATACGGTGCTTGCGAACTTCGCGGACGATATGCGGCATCTCTATCGCACCGAAATTGCCGAGGTCGGCAGGAAATATAACCCGCAGCTGGTAGGTTCATCAACAATGCCACATAAAGTGAATCCAGAGGCGTACGAGAACATCAAAAGTTTATGGAAGGCGTTTGTGCCGCGCATGCAGACTGTTTTTATGGATAGCATCTTAGAGCATCAACGCGACCTGACGAATTCTGCCTCAAGTCGTTTCTTGACAGAATTGTTTACAGCGTTTGATTACGCCATCTATCGGCTTCGGCGTGCATTGGACGAGATGGATGTCAAGGCGGATAATATGCGACGCAACCTCGCGCTGAGTGCTGAGGACACGATTGCGGAACCGATCTATTTACTGATGGCATATTACGGATTTCCGGATGCATACGATCACACCCGGAAGTTAATCGGACAGGTACACCAGACAGGAAAGAGTCTGACAACACTGCTGTGGGAAGATGAAACGTTCCGTCCGTTCCTCGACAAACTAACGGAACCCCAGCGTGAGGCACTACGAGATCCAACAAATTATATTGGTGCCTCCGTACGGCTAACCCATGCGACATGTGATGAATGGGAGAAACGAATTTCCAATTATAACGCCTCGTAATTTGAAAGTTTTGAAAAACTAAAATGTGAGCGATAAGGCGATGTTCCTGATACTCCTTTGGCGAGAATTGCTCGCCAATCTTATGACATTTCGGTTCCTCGTTGCAATGGTTGTCACGCTGTTGTTGGTTGTCGCGAATACTATTGTATTGATTGCCGATTATGAACGTCGCCTGATAAGTTACAATACGGCGGTCCAACAACACCGTGAGAAGGTGTCAAACGCGAAGGTCTATTGTGAGTTAGATGGAACACTATTTGTGGATCGCCCCCCCAATCCACTGAGTATTTTCAATGCGGGTTTGGATCGACGGCTTGGCAACTCTATCACTGTCAGACATACGCTTGTTCCAACCCTTTGGGACACGCATTCACACAGCGCAGATAACCCGTTCCTCAACCTATTTTCCAGTGTTGATTTAGTCTTAATCTTTCAGGTAATTCTCAGTCTACTGGCACTGCTTTTCGCCCATGATGCCATCGCTGGGGAACGGGAAGCAGGCACGCTCCGCTTAACAATGACCAACCCTGTCAGCCGTCCGGTTATTCTGTTAGCAAAGTACATCAGTGCGATGGCTTGTCTGATTCTTCCTTTAGTTATGAGCTTACTTCTCGCACTGATCTTATTTTCTGTGTCAGGGTCAATTTCGCTGAGTGGTGATGGTTGGCTTCGGATTTGTGGCATTCTGCTAACCTCAATTATCTATCTGTCTGTTTTCTATCTGATAGGATTGTTGATTTCCGCGCTCACGCGCCGAACTGCGACCGCTTTGATGCTGTCAATGGTGATATGGAGCACTCTGGTCCTCATCTATCCAAGCCTGATCGTATTCGCGGTCAACAGGCTTTGGCAGACACCTTCTCAACTGGAAGCCGCCTATCATGAAATTGAGCAGATATGGGAGGGGTTTGAAAGAGAGCGGACAAATTTCTTGAAGAACGATGAAGTTGCGGGAGAAAATACAAACTTCAATGTGAAAGGTTCAGGTAGTTCGGGCACGGGGTATAACTCTAACTCAGCAACACTCAGGTACTTTAAGGCAGAATTTCGCAATTGGACAAGCATGAACGAAGAGTCAGAACCGCAGCTGATTCATGTGAAAGCGTTCTTTCAATTCTTAGAACCGCTACGTATTGACACAGCGGACAAAACTGGATTGGTTCGTCAGAAAGCTTTGGAAGAGGTCTACGTTCACAAAGCAAATTTCGCAAAAAACCTGATGCGGTTATCGCCAGTGACGATGTACGATCTTGCAACCGAAGCGTGGGCAGGCACAGGTTTTCATAGCATTGAGAATTTTATCATATCAGTCCAGCGGTACCGGCAAACAGTTATCCATTATTTCCACGATAAGGCGGCTTTCTCCTCGCGGCACTGGTTCGCCAGTGACCAAGGAGCGGTGGATTGGAGTGATTTACCTCAGTTTTCCTATCACAGGGCAGATGTAGCGACTGACATAAAACACGCTACCGGGGATATTGCCTGCCTGTTACTCATTAACGTTGTCCTGTTCATGATGGCGGTTCTAATTTTCGTACGGCAAGAAGTGTAGAATAGTTTTCAGTCATCAGTTATCGGTTATCCGTTAAAAGACAATCTTGACTTAAGCAAACATCTCTTAACTGACAGTCATTCTACTGCTACCTGAAATCCAAACGACATCCTCTTAACTGAAAACTGATAACTCTCACTGCGAGGCAAACCGAGAACCCCCAAATGATTTGGCATATTATAAAACGTGAGCTTTATGACCATTTGAATAGCCTGCGATTTGCCTTCACAACGGTATTGCTCATCATACTGATGCTAATTAACGCGGTTGGGTATCTGGACGAGTACAAAACGCAATCAACCGCATATCAAAAAAAGGTCTCAGCATCTTTAGACAAGATGCGGTCCCAGACAGATAATCTCTATAATCTACTGATAGCGGGCCCGGGTAATCTCTATAAGAAACCTTTTTCACTCTCTTTTTGCGCGAGCAGCGGTGAAGGCTTTATACCGGAATCCGCTCAAGGAGGTCGAGCCGGCTGGAGCATAGGTTTCAACGGTTTTTCGCCAAAGGGTTATGGCGTATGAAATATCCGCAATCTAACCCGAACCTATGGGATATTATGCCAGACTATAGGAACGTTGATTGGGCGGATATAATCTCCATAGTGTTGAGTTTGATTGCGATCTTGTTTACTTTCGACACGATCTCCTCAGAGCAAGAAAGCGGCACATTACGACTGACACTTTCCAACAGCATCTCACGTGGCACCGTACTGGTAAGCAAATTTCTTGCAGCATTGATAACGATCAGTATCCCTTTCGTGATTGCGGCGTTGATTAACCTTTTTCTACTTTATAGTTCAGGAAGTACTCCGTTGGGGCCAAGCGAATGGGGACGGTTGGGAGTCATTGTTCTTATCGCTTTTGTTTATGTGTCAATCTTTCTCGCGCTGGGGCTGCTGATCTCTTCCTATGTGAGCCACTCGTCAACGAGCCTTACGATTCTCTTACTCATTTGGGTTGTTTGGATCGCTTTACTGCCTTCTACACTGGGCGCGCTCACCAGTGGTTTACAACCAACAATGACCAGCGACGAATTGGATGCGCGTCGAGAAAATCTGCGCCAGAATCTTGACGAGCAATACGGAAACCGTTGGTCCAAAACAGCCTCACGGGACATTCCAGCAACAGAAGGAACGTTATTATGGTCAAAATACCTTACAGAAGATGCCAAACGCAATGAAGAATTGAATGAGGAACACTTGAACACTCAAATTGCCCAGATTCAACTTGCGAGATCCATAACGCGTATATCGCCTGCGTCAAGCGTCCGATATGCCATCGAATCCCTTGCTGGAACGGGATTCACACGGCATGTACAATTCTTAGCGCATGTGCGCCGATACGCCGGTGAATTTAGTACGTTTCTCATTGAAACCGATCGGATTGATCCAGAGAGTCCACACGCACTTGGGCCCGAGGAAGGCACTTCACAAAAACCTGTCAGTTTTGAATCAATCCCGAAATTTGAAGATCGCATTAGTTTTAGTGGTGCCTACACCGCTGCAGCTACGGATATTCTGTTACTATTACTGTTTTTTGCAGTGCTGTTCGCGGGTGCGTTTCTTTCATTCCTCCGTGTTGATGTTTAGAAGGTTCTCTAACCTCATCCATTTCAATAAACGAAAATTCAAGAGATATATAGAAAAAACCTTGGTGTCTCCTATCAACCGTTAATCCGATTATCTCGGAAAAGAGATGTTAAACCAGTTTGTAAAGGGTGTCAAAGTCAACAAACGATAGACAATGGAATTCGTGTAAGCAAAACGACGGTAGCCTTGTAAGACTTGCGGACATAACTACGTCAGTGGAGGTGATTGGAATGTTTGATATTACCTATTTAGGACGGCGATGTTTTCGTTTCATTAAACGCTACCCGCGCACATCAACAATCGTGAGTTTACTGCTGGTTTTCTGTCTCGGCATTTGGACAGGACGGGTCATTCAGTTTAGCAAAATAATTGACTATTTCCGCTCCTATACCGATCCCGAGATGAGCGATGTGACGAAATCAGTTGTAGACGGAATTACGCATCGACAGATATTAGACAACGGCGTGCTGACGAACATCCTTGCCATATCAGCAGATGCAGCGGATATTCGTCCATATCGTGCGTTGAGCGCGGGTATCGGTACGGAATCGTTGATATCCCTCACACAGCGGCACAAGGCACTTGCTGCGATAAATGGTGGTTTCTTTGAGATGGCGGGGACGCTCCGTGGCGAGTCCGTCGGTGCGCTGAAAATCGATGGTGAATGGGTGAGCGAACCGGAACAAGGTAGAGCGGTCATAGGATTTAGGACAGTTGATGGAAAAATTGAGACATATATCGACAGGATTGCTTTACGGCAGGAACTCGTCTTGCCGAGTGGAGACACGTTCCCAATTGACGGTATGAATCGGAGCCGTGGTCGAAACGAATTGGTTATTTACCGTCCACAGTTCCATGCGGTAACGTTGACAACACCCAATGGCGTGGAAGTTGTCGTCCGAAATGGGAAAGTAACCAGTATCCACGATAAACAGGGGAGTTCACGCATTCCGGCAGACGGTTACATCCTTTCCGCAAGTGGTAAAAAACAGAGAGATTTATTGGTAGGTATTAAGCAGGGTGATGCTGTCGAGATTCGTGAGATGGTAATTCCAGAGCGTGTTGGGGACAGCAATTTATGGGCAAGTTTCGCCCATATTATGGGTGGCGGTCCGTTGCTATTACGAGACGGTGTTGCGCCTTCCACACAAGCATACGAGCGTGAAGGGTTTGACCAAGCGTTTCACAGTTTTTGGCATCCGCGCACGGCAATCGGTAAAAAGGCAGATGGCACGCTCCTTTTTGTGACAATAACGGCAGCAGAGGCGGGTGTTCGACGCGGCGTTATGTTACCGCGGCTCTCGGAATTGTTTTTGGAATGGGGCGCAACGGATGCTCTTAATCTTGACGGTGGCAATTCATCAATGCTGATAATTCGAGATGAGATTGTAAGTGTCAAGCAGAAAGATTCTACTAAGCCCGAATCTAAGGATAGATTGAAATTAACTTCTCGTGACAAACCACCCCGAGCAGGAGACCGACCACAACGGGTTTCGCGTGGCAGACCGATCCGAGAAAAGGCGCGATCAGATCGAAACACGAAGACAGCTCGCGGGAATCGCCGAATTCGTCCGATGCCACAGCAACAGGGACGCGCAATTGCAGATGCGATCTTGATTTTTTCTAAGCCTTAGGTTATAATGTAAGAGATGTTTAGAATTTTCAGAAAAAATTGAGGCGATGAGACTACGCCTTTAGTAAGATAAGATCAACACGTCTAACTACGAAAAAACAGATCGGAATAGGAGGAGAAAAAGCCGTGTTAAACAACAACAGCCCCCCCGATACTATCGAAAAGAAACCTATATCCGGTATGGAACCGAAGCCAACTTTACTCTCAAGACGCTCTTTCTTCAAGGGATCCGTTGGGCTTGCTGCCTCCGCGATCGCTGCAGGTGGGTTAATTCAGCCTGCCCAGGCTCAGTTTGGAGGCGGGTTCCGAGAATATATCCCGTATGATGCGACACGCGATATTCATTACGGCACGCGATACGGGGTGATTGAACACCATTACCCTGAGATGAATCCGACAGGTGAGAAGTTCACCTTTGTCCGACTCAAGTATCCGGGTGGCGATTGGTACACAAACATCGTCAACTATTATCGTTGGCCATCGGACCACGAATTCACTAAGCAACTTGCTAAAAATACGACAATTGATGTTGACCTTCGCGAGAACCCGCAATACGTTGACATTGACGACGAGGGTTTATTTGCCTATCCGTTCCTCTATATGACGGGCCATCGTGGGATTAGGCTTTCCACTGAACAGGTGCGAAAACTGAGAGACTATTTTGAACGCGGCGGTTTTCTGCATGTCGAAGATTGTGACATACGCCTTAACGGTGGTCGCGGTGGTTTGCGTCCGCATATCTATGAGATGCTGCGCAAGGTCTTCCCGGAAAAGAAGTTGGAACCTTTAGAGATGAGCCATCCAATTTATCACACACTCTATCCACACGATGAATACCTCGGCGGCGATAAGCGCATTCCAGGTATCTCCGATCACGACGAAGCGATCATGGAAAATGACCGTGTGATGGTCTACTTTTGCCCGAGTGACCTGAATTGTGCGTGGGAAGGTAGGCCGTGCAGTCCTGGTGGCGAGGAGCAACGAAAATGGGCATTTGAACAAGGAATGAATATCGTCGCATACGCCCTAACACGGTAAATTTAACAGTTTTATTGATAACTGAAAAGGAACGAGAGGAAAATCATGAAAAGGAATTTTAGGTTGACCTGCAAGCGACTTTCAAAATGTATGCTGTTTTGTCTGGTAACGCTGTTCATTTTTTTTGCCCCGCATGCCAACGCACAAGAACGATTTTCGGATGCGGTGGGTCCTGTTAGCGTTCGAGAAGTGACAGCAATAACCCCGTTGGTAGTGCCGTATATCACATGGGGTGGCGAAGCAGCACTTTTTCACGCCAATGGTGGACAGACAACGCGTCCGGGTACGATTATGGCGGAACTCGGCATGAATCTCAAATTGGTGCCGGGTGATAATTTTCAGCAGCAGGTCCGCGACTATCTCTCAGGCAAATCGCCTTTTTTGCGTGGCACCTTTAGAATGATAGCACAAGCGAGCGAAGCTGTCGGAAAGGATGCCCGTACAAAACCAGTCGTTTTTGGGCAGCTGACTTGGTCGGCAGGCGATCATTTCGTTGGACGTTCTAACATCCGAAAAATCTCCGACCTTCGGGGCAAGAAGGTTGCTATCCAAAAGGGTGGACCGCATGTTGGGATGCTCTATGATATGCTGAAGACCGCTCGGCTTTCAAAATCAAATGTGGAAATTGTTTGGGTTGACGAATTAACAGGTGCGAATGGACCCGCGGAACGCTTCCGAAACGACGCAACTATCGCAGGATGCTTTGTGATAACGCCTGATATGATTGGATTAACAGGCGGTCCTGAGAACACCGGTACCGGAGCCGAAGGGACTGTCAAAGGCGCGCGCGTTGTCGTCAGTACTGCCACACTTTCTCGTTCTATCGCTGATGTCTACGCCTGTCGCAAGGATTTCTACGACGCTTACAAACCGTTTGTTGAACGCTTCTTCGCGGGTTATCTGAAGGGTGCTGAAGAAGTAGTAGCACTGAAAAAATCGTATGAAACGAGCGGATCGGAAAAATATACGCAGCTGCTAACGATGATGCAAAACATTTACGGCAAAGAAGTGTTACCGACACTTGAAGAAGATGCTCACGGCTTAATCGCGGATTGCACGTTCGTTGGGCAGCCGGGCAATATCGCTTTTTTTAACGATCCGAGCAATACTATTAGCGGTTTTGAAGGCTTCAATAAAGCGGGATTGGATATGGCAGTGAACTGGGGATTTGCGAGGCAGAGATATGCATTGATTCCCTCTGATTTAAACTTTAACTCCCCGACCTTTAAGAATTTGCTCACGACGACTGTAACGGCTCCGACGCAATTGAAACAGACCCGTTTTAAAAAGGAGACAGTGCGCGCGGAGATTGAGTCGTTTAATGAAGATGCAGTGCTCGACGAAAAGACACTTATCTCGTTTACGATTCAATTTGATGCGAACCAAGATACGTTTAGTGATACGAAGTACCGAGAAGAATTTGACAGGGTTGTTGAATTAGCTTCAAAATACGGGAATGCTGCCATAGCGATAAAAGGACATAGCGACCCCTCTCGAACCCTGAGCGTATTAGTTAAGACAGGACTCCAAACAGGTATTCTGAAACGAACAGGCACGCGAGGCAACTACAAGTATTTTATGGAGGGTAAGTCTTTTAGCTTGGAAAACACTGCAAACCTGATTCGGCTAATTCAGCAGAAGAAGTTTGATGATGGTAGCAGCGTTGAAAGTCCGTATCAAGTGATGCGGGCTGCGCTGAAACTCTCCGAGCAGCGCGGACAGGCGGTTAAACAGTCGATTATCAGCTATGCGCGGCGGAAAAACGCACGCATCGATCCAGACCAGATTGTGCCAGTAGGTGTCGGAATTAAGGAGCCTGTCATTGCAAAGCCGACCAGTCCCGCTGAAGCGGCGGAAAATCGGCGCGTTGAATTTGCGCTGATTAAAGTTTCAGCGGAAGCGGTTGCGGTCTCCGATTTTGATTTTTAGCGGGAATAACCGTCAGCCATCAGCTGTCAGCCGTCAGAAAGCGAAGTATCTGTCAAGCAAAACCTTATGCTGACAGTTTTCGATGGTTTCCAAGAACCGACGATTCCATGATATAGATAAGGGTTTTTCATGAAACGCATTATAACTGCCAACTCTGGCATGCTATTTACTCTGCTGCTGAGTCTGTTCATTTTTGGTGTCCAGATTTGCAGTGCTGACGACGACATTCATAAAGATAACATTGTTGTGATTCTCGATGCCTCCGGTTCAATGCAGGATAAGTTTAGTGGTGACCGGACGAAATCGAAGATGGAAGCAGCGAAGGCAGCATTACAGGAAGTGCTGTCTAAAGTTCCTGACGACACACACATCGGGTTGTTGGTGTTTAGCGGTGCCAACATCCGTAACGAATGGGTGTACCCGTTGGGACCAAAGGACACGCAACAACTGATAGCAGCTATCCATTTACCACAACCGAGCGGTAACACACCGTTAGGGAAATATATCCGAATTGGGGCAAACCGTCTCCTTGAGCAACGCGAAAAACAGTACAACTATGGGAACTATCGGTTGTTAGTTGTCACGGATGGTGAGGCTTCGGATGCTGATAAAGTCAAGCACTACACGCCTGCGATTCTCAATCGCCAGATTCGTATTGATGTTATCGGTGTTGATATGAAGACTGACCACATGTTGGCAAATGTCGTGGATGGTTATCGCAAGGCAGATAACCCCGGAGAGTTAGTGGCAGCGGTGTCACAGATTCTTGCGGAAACCGGTGATACAGGGACGGATGTCGGTGGTGAAGATGCCTTTGAATACATTGCGCCGCTTTCATCGGAAATAGCTGCTGACTTGATCGAGCGACTGACAACACCGGCGAGTAATACGGCAATCGCTGTAAAGCAGGCAGCGGCAACACCGACGCGAAAAACACCACCGACAAAGGCTCCGACCCCACAGCAACGTGATACTGAAAACCGAGGCACCGTATGGTTTGTTGTAGTTCTGATTGTGTTATCCGTTATCGGTTTCTTGATTTTTAGAAATAGGAAGTAGAAACTATGGACGCTGGCAAGAAAAAACGCATCATCATCATGGTAGCGAGCTGGCTCGTTATTATCGGGGTCATCGGGTTAGTCTATAAGTTCGTTGTTGAACCGTGGATCCGAGGCGATCTCGTCAAGGAGACAAGCACGCAACGTTATGCGCATAACATCAAGATAGCACACGACTCGTTTCCGGGGTATGCGATACTTCGTTCTCCGGCTGTTCAGAATCTTCTGGATCGTCAAGGTGTTAAACTTACGTTTGTTGACGATAAAGCCGATTATGTCGGACGGATACGTGCGTTGAAAAGTGGTAAGGTTCAGATGGCGGTTTTCACGATTGACGCCTACCTTAAAGCGGGTAATGTTATCGGCGAATTCCCCGGTTCAATCGTCCTCGTGATTGATGAGTCTAAAGGTGCAGATGCAATTGTTGCGTATAAGCGAAGTGTCCCGCAAATACCGAGTTTGAGTAACCCGCGGGCGCGCATCGTGTTGACACCGGATTCGCCGAGCGAAACGCTTGCGCGCATTATGATCAACAAGATGAGCCTACCGAGCCTACCCTCCTCGTGGGCAGTCGAGACAAACGGCGCTGAAGATGCCTATAAGAAACTCAAGTCCGCTGATCCAGACGAGCCATACGCTTATGTCATTTGGGAACCTTATGTGACGAAAGCCCTTGCGATTGAAGGTGTGCATCTGCTGTTAGATAGTTCAAAACTCAAGGGTTATATCGTTGATATATTAGTGGTTCAGCGGGAATTTTTGGATTCACAACGTGAACTCGTCACGCATGTTGTGCAAGCCTATCTTCGCGCGAATTACGACTATAATAACCAACCCGATGGGTTAGCCGCCTTGATACAATCGGATGCAAAGCAGTATGGGGATTCGCTAAACCGAAATGAGACAGATAAGTTAGTAAAGGGCATTGAATGGCGGAACACGGTTGAAAACTACGCACATTTTGGAGTGATTCCGTCATCAGAAGCAAAAAGCACTGAGAGACTCGAAGCGATGATCGCCAAAATTGTGCAGGTGTTGGTACAGACGAATTCAATTTCAGCCGACCCAGTATCAGGCAATTACGAGCAGCTATTCTTTGAGGGTATTTTGCGGTCACTGCACCACGACAAGTTTCACCCCGGTATGCTGAACGCGAGTGGTAATGATGAATTAGATGGTATATTCGTCGGCTCAACACCGATGGAACAGGTCCGAGAAGAGGCATCACTGAATCCACTTTCAGATGCGAACTGGACTTCGCTTGCGCCTGTGGCAGCGATGAAGGTTGAACCGATCCAATTTGGACGCGGGAATGCTCGGATCCTTCCAGGTAGTAAACGTGCACTGCAAGAACTTGCTGCGAATCTAAAATCGTTCCCCCAGTACTATCTCAGAGTCGTAGGACACACACGTCAAGAGGGGGATCCGGAGGCGAATCGGGTGCTTGCATTACAACGCGCTGAGGCAGCGGCAGCATCACTGAGAAATTTCGGTATCGCAAATCATCGTATCCGTGCCATAGCGAGCAACCGAACCTCTACGCAAATGCGCGGTGCAGCAGCACAAAGCGTGACATTCGAGCTTCTTGGAAAACCGTATTGAGGAATAGTTTCCAGTTTCCAGTTTCCAGTTTCCAGTTAAAGAAGGATATGATTTAATCACAACGCTCTTGTAACTGGTTACTGGTTACTGGTTACTGATAACTACTAAAAAAAATTGATTGATCGGAAATTGTTTCGGAAGAAATTTTTACTCCATCTTCTTGGCAATCCTTACGTTCTCTTTCCTTTTGCCGCGGGCGGCTCCATTGCTTTTGCATCTTGGGTATTCAATTTAGAACCGAAGATTCTCTATCTATTCGGGAGCGCGATTCTCAGTGTTTTAGTGCCTATCGGGACTCTGATTAGTAAGTGGGCAACCGGGACAGACGATATAGCTAAACAGGTTCACAGTGAGATTCTTCAAGAAGTCCAACACAAGCAAGAGACAGAACTGAACGCTTTACATGAACAACTTGAAGCGGATGGTGATGCCCGAACAGAGACGATGCTTGGAGAACTCCGCGCCTTGCACACATCCTTTCAGGAGGAAGCAGGTGCGGACGGATGGATGGGGACCCTTCCAATTACCGTCAGAGCTGACATTACTAACAAAGTTTCCGAACTCTTTACACAGGCAGTCGAGTGTTTGAAAGACACGCTTAAAATGCATCAAAAATCAACAGGTACACAATTGGGAACTACCGTTAAAGGTGTGCTTCAACAACATCGAGAACAACTGATTAAAGACGTTCAGCAGACGATTGTCCAACTCTCACATCTCTATGCCCGGGTACTAACGCTCAACCCTGAAAGCGATGAGACAGAACTCACACGTCTCCGCACTGAACTCGACGAGAGCCTCACTTTTGCGAAACAGGTCGATGCCAAGATACGTGAATTAACACCACCTCACGATTATGATGCCCCTGAAATAAAAAATGAGGAATAACGGATATTTGATAAAAAATAATAAAGTAAAGGACAAAATTTATGGCGCGCCATATACGGCACTATGACAATATTCCGAGCAGCTGGGAACCTGTTTTAGAACGTTTAAAGCGATTTGAAGCACTCACACAGCAAATCGATAAAGCAAAAAAGGAACAGGGAACCGATTCAACCGAAATACTTAAAACGTTCTATACACAACATGATGCCTTGATGTCGGATACGTGTGCACGTTTACAGCGTGCGCTGACATATTGTGATGAGGCGACCTTAGACACCGCGTTTGTTGAAGCCGTCTGGCTGGCTCTTGAACACTATCCGTCTCTGGTGCATCACCCAGAGATTGAAAATTTAGATACCGCAGGCTCTAAAATTTTCGCACTTTTCGCTCCAGACGCGCCAGGAGTTTCGGACGAACGAGAGAAACTAAAAACCCAGCTCCAACGAGCCTTCGGCCTGGATTCGGAAATGGTGGACAGACTTACTCGGGACCTGTCTGTCCGGACAAATCCGCTGCGTTATCGACATCAAATCATGCGGAGTTTAGAGACTCGCTTCAATTTGGTGTCTAATAACCCGAAACTGGATGCAGATACCCTACAACTCTTTCAGTCTTTATATCCGGGTGCTCCGTTTCAAACAGGCGAAGTAAAGTTGGTGAAAACTTCTTCCGCGCTGTATTTTTGCCTTCCTACTGAGCCGCGTGAGAAGGGACAGGAGTCCAATACCTCCACAGCGGTAGGGAGTGGAGAACACAATCCATCACAAGGTCCCACAGCCTATTATGAAAAATTTCTGCGAAAAATTTGGGAGGTCGAACCCTTTGCACATTTCCCTGTGTTCGGAACCTTTAACGCAGAAGACTTAGACTTAACCTTGCGTCAGGAGATTGCCGCTGATACTGACTTGTCTTTGGAATTGGTCACGTCAACGTTGACGCGTATGATTGGTGTCCTCCCTTTAGCAGAATTTGATAAATATCTAATTCATGATACATGGGGACATCAGTGGCAGGAAAGTCTACTGGATTTTGAGGAACCGTATACCGCGTTGACGCTGTTTAAACGCCCACTATCCCTAACGGAAACAGCTTCGGTCATGGGAGAACAAACCTCGTTTTCGGATACATTCGTCAAAACCGAGGCAGGGACAATAGAACTTGATTCAACCAAGTTACAGCAATTCATTGATGCGGAATTGTACGAGCGGGCAATTATCGCCTTTACACCTATCCTCGCAGAAATGTTGGCGGACGTTGTGGAATACAAGTTTTTAGAATTATATCCTGAGCAGGCACATTTACTGCCGAGTTCTTCCTTACTCAAAACGTTTCCGAGCAAACTGGATTTGACACTCGTAGATCTGCGTACTTGCTTCGTCCATGCCTCTGAAGTCTTCCAAAACTGGGTTACCTCCGAATCAACGCAACAGCAATTACATAACGAAATTTGCGAGAAACTTGATATTCCAAACGATGCCACGAAACACAAGGAACTTTCGCAAATCCTCAATACCGCGGTTGAACTCTGTAAAGCACAGCTTCACGCTTTCTACCAACCCGAATGGTCATGGGAAACAGTGAAGATGGGCGAAGACAGTGCCTTGAAATTGAACGCGTTCAGTTTCGCCGCACTGAACTTTCTCCGAATCCACACTGCACTCATCCAGACCTACGAAGATCTCTCACAGATCAAGACACCGTATGGTTTCAAAGATATCCTGGTATTGGCGATGGGTACTTTCTTTGAAAGAAATCCACAGCAGAATATTTGGCAACTGGATAGTTTTTTAACGGAAGCATTTCTTCCACGTTGGGAAAAATTGACCGCCGTGGATTCGAGCGTTTGAATAGAAAATGAACGTCCGATACAGCCTGACACGGTAATTAGGAACATTTTGCGACGAACCGCTCTTAGAGATGTGAGCACAATTTTTCGCGAAACCGTTCATAAGCGAGATTCGCGCCAGCGATGTTGCCGGAAGCGGGTCCTATTTGGAGCTGCGCTATGGTACCGGAACAAAATAGATTCCGGATTGGGTGAAGTTGTAAATTGTCATCAAGGCGTGGCAAACCTCGGACGAGCGGGATCTGGTGTTGTGTGACCAATTCCTTTAGAAATCCATAACGGCGCAGATTGAATCGGAACCCCGTTGCCAAGATGACGTGAGATACCCCGGTAATGAGACCTCGCGTCGTTTCAATTTGTAGCACTTGTGGTGGTTTACACCCCGCTGCTGTAACGATGTTACGGATACAGGTTTCAGGATAGAGATCAATGTTCGGAGCATTTATCAATGTCTCCATAATATCGGGCGTAATGCTCCCTTCCCCCCTGTTCTGCTGAATCATGTCGTACCGTCGCTGAAAATCGGTTTCACTTGCAAACTCGGCGAGAGCCTTGGGACCTAACCACACCGGCGGGAAATCAAACTGCTCTGTTCTCAATTGTTGCCGAGCGATCAGTGCCACACTATGTCCGCGTTCACCAAGACTTTTGGCGAGTGTCCCTGCTGTTAATCCACCACCAACGATAACGATTTTTGCTGGCGTAGTTCCACATTCTTTCGACACAGTAAATCGGGATGCATGTATAACCCTGTCAGGGTATTGGCGTTGCCATTGTGTGAACTCCGGTGGCACGTAGGCACAATCGTCAGCACCGATGGCGAGGATAATACAACGACTCCGAAACCCTTCATTGCCGGTTGAGATTAAACGGAGCGGAAACGGACCAGCACCTTTGTCCCACCCTAATTTTGCCACCTCAAACTGATAGTAGACTTGATGTTTGGTTAGCTCAGTAAGTGCAGCGTTGCAGAAATCCCAAAAGAGTTGGGTGGAGGGTTGTGAGTATGGAGGTGCCAATTCACTTGTCCGGTTGTGGCGTTCTGCGTATTCAACGATACCGAGAGTATCGGGGGTAATGTGGTGAACAGCAGGAGAACGGAGAAAGGTCATCCCTTGGCGTTTTGTCTTGTCTCGCCATTGCGTGAGAGGTTGCGGATGCCGATCGACAATAGCGAGCTGTTTTGCTGCTGTCGGCATTTCGCGGAGCAGTCGCAGTGCAATAGACACGCCGTGTATTCCGCCACCGACAATGGTAATGGGGATATTCCGATGTGCTAAATGGTTGTCAGTTGTCAGTTGTCGGTTTTCAGTTAAAGAGGCACGCTGTAACAATTTATCACTTCCTGGAGTACTTCAAATTCGGGTAGATTGTTGCAAATCGGTTTTTAACCGAAACAGGACTTGCGCAAAAGGTATATTTTGCTGATTTAACCCCCTAAATCCCCCTTATCAGGGGAACTTTAAGGCAAAATGCGTAAGCCCTACGAAAATTGAATACCAAAAATTGACAACCATTTGGCTGATGTCTATTCATTAGATGAAGAACTTAATCGGTGTTCGGTCCCGGTAGATGGAAGCTTTTAAGAGCGAAGGTCTCTGAAAACAATGCCTCGGTTGCGCGGTAACGGCTGTATCTATATTGAACGACTCCAATTGATGGGGCAACCCAGTAAATTGCGGGTGGACTAATCAAGAAACTTGACGGCTCTGGACTATCGGCGTAAACTGCCTCTTCGTGAACGACAAAAGTGTTGTAGGTGCCAGCAGGCACGGTGACCTGTACATCTTTCTCAGCGACATAACGCGTGACCTCCACAGGTATACCAGCGGTCTTCTTAAAAACGATCCATTCCTTTCCGAGCTTCAACGGAAAATCCCAGAGGCGGCGCGGTGGGAAATGTTTCGCGTGTTCTATAGTAACGCCAGTGGTAGTACTTGGAAGAAAAATGTCAAAAGCGGATTCCACCAATGCTTGCGGTGTTTTGGAAAAGTAGGTTGCAAAAATTGGAAACGGGAACACATCAACAAATTCCGTGTCAAACCGTAAATAGAAAGCATTTGCGACCAAGTGGTCAACAGCCTGCCAGTTGAATTGGTCAGGTTCACTGGGACTAATTGGACTAACAGTCATTTGCCGATGTGTCGTTCCACTGATATCGCGTGTCCCTTCGACACGAAGTGTGAATTCCTCATCGGTCTCAACATTGATATACGTCCATGCGGACCCTGTATCTGTGGGGAAGTCAATAGCGTGTAAACGCCCGACTGTATTCGGAGGCGGCAGCGAGGTTTCGCCGTGTGGGTCAATTAACCCCTCGTCCCCACAACTACAGAGAAATAGTAAAAGAAATATAATAGAAACGGCTTTCAGCCATCGGCTGTCAGCATTCAGTAAAGAGGGGTCCCATTTATTAGAAGGGTCTTTTCTGATCGCTGATCGCTGATCGCTGATCGCTATTCTTTTTGAGAACTGATAACTTTTCATCATTTGACCACACAGAATTTTCCGGTACTTTGGAAACCGTTGCCATCGGTTGCTCGGAAAAAGTACAGTCCGGTGCAGACCATTTCGCCGCGTGCGTTTGTGCAATCCCATTCGGATGCATTGTTAAGCACCTTAATTAAGTTCCCAAAAGCGTCGTAGATTTCAACGGTTAAGCCCTTCGGATAGAATGATAAGTGTTTGCCTTGTCCGGCGTAAAGTGGGTTAGGTGCGACTGTGACATTTCGATTTGCACTGCTTGCAATATAGTTGAAGGTTTGTCCTTGCCAGATTCGGGTGCCTGTTACGCCAGCCGGCGTCTGTCCGCGAATTTTATAGAGATAAGTACCTGCCAGTGGAAATCCCTTGGTGCGGAATGTTCCGATCCATTTTGTTTCGGTTTCCTGCGTTAAAAAGACGGTATAACTATCTTTATTAGGGCTTTCTACCGTTAGGTGTGGCGCGCCTTGTAGCGGTTGCGTGCTTTGCACCTCAATTTGCCACAACCCTGTGCCTTGCGGTTGTGTATGAACAAAGAAGGCAGGGGCATTACTCGGGGTATCAAACCTTGGTAAAATGCCGTTTGGCGCGATGCTTGGTGTGCCCATAATCCCCATTGCGTTAACAGGCACAACAGCATAATAATAGTGGATGTTGTCTGGATCAAAGAATATACTATCAACAACATCCTGAAAGACAGCGGTGTCTTCAAACCGAGTTTGTGTGATGTCCACACGTCCGACGATCTCTATATCGTCTTCAGGGATACCGTTGTTATCCCGATCAGCAGCGGCGAGGACTTCATCGGGGTTTTGGAAAGGTTGTGGAACATCCGTCTCACTTTGCAGGACATAGCGTTTTCTCACGATTGCCACGTTCTGTATATCAGTCGAGTTATCAACATTCCACGTCACGATGGGTCCATTACTGCCTTGTGTGACCTGTGCGTTGGAAAGCGTTCCGGTCGGTGGCGCGCCTGCTGTATAACTAACAGCCCCGCCGAAAGTTCCACCGGGAATTATAACCTGTTCGACATCAGGATGCATATTGATAAGGACAAGGGTAATTTCCTGAATATCTCCGCCAAAATCTTTGAACGTCATCTGTGCCTCTTGGGAGCGTTGATAGGTGAACACTTCTTTGATTTCGGTGGTGCCATTTCCTTTTCTGACGATAAACTTGGCAGCCCATCCACGCAATCCGGTAAACGCGTGTCGGTCTAATTCCCTCTGAATTCTTGTTCGGTCAGTTTGTGTGAGATTGCTCATGTTTATAGGTGCGAGGTCTGCCCCATCGATTTTGATTGCAAACTCTGGCAGAACCCCTGCGGGTTTGAAAACGATATACCTTGACGCGAAATGCTCAGGCATGGATTCAGAATCGAAGTCGGTGCGGATTGGATAACTGGTGTGGACATCGTTTGGGTGAATAGCGACGGGAGGAAAACGATGTGCAAACTTATACCCGGGCATATCGGTTGCAGTATTGGCGCGGTTGTCTGTGAAATAATTCCATACCGTAAAGGTCTTGAACGCCTCGGCGAGGGTGGTACCGTTGTCGGTAAAAACATCGTAGAAGTTCCCCATCTCGCGATAACTTCCATCGGTGGTATTTCCATAAAACTGCCGAACGATATCGTATCCAAACCGTTCCGCCATATACAATGCCCAGATAACGGAACCGTATTCGTGGTCGCCAATACGACTTTCAAGTGAGATATCCGGAATGAGAAACCAGCGTCGGAGTTGATGAGTATAAAGGTTATAGGAATCGGTCTCGTTAGGTTCATCGGGATCGGGAAGCGTATCGCCATCATCAATGCGCCCACCGTCGTAAGTCATAAGTTCTATCCAAGTTGCGGAGGCTTCCATGAACCATATCGGCATATAGGCGTTGTAGCCGAACTGGACACCATGCAGAAATTCGTGTGTGCAGGTTGTTTCAAGATAGCGGATCCCCTCGGCTTTGCCGACGTAATCGTAGATACGGGAATTGATCATGAAATAGGGTGCGACGGTTAGTGCAGTAGCTAAGACGCGCCCTTCAAACCAATCCGCCGTAGTAATGCCGAGTGCGGGGAAGGTAAAGAGATAAACATCATATTTATGATTGCCGCCGTTCTGCGCTGCCCAGAAATCAATATAGGGGACCTTGAATCCCATCAGGTCGATTTGGACGTGATAGGCGCGTTCCATTGCATCTGCACAGAGGTCAATATAATCAGGCACGCCGTTACGTGGGTGAAAATCTTCAAGTGGCGGTGCGTGTGGTCCGACACGCGTATAGTGGAGCCTGAAGTGCGGTGTGTTAAACTTTTCTGGCAATTCTATCTCACCGAAGAAACTACCGGGGAGTCCGGGTCTTAGGAAAATTGGCTTGAGTTCCTGCCGATATATTGCGGGTAAGTTGTGCCAATTCTTGGCGAGGGTGACAAAACTGTCGGTTACGCATTCTGTTATTTCGTTTGAGGTGTACCTGGGTTTAAGATTAGTGAACTTCCGGGCAGTTTGGATTGCGCTCTGGAGTTCAGCATCCGGTGGCAGCGCGTGTGCAATAGATAAACACGTTATAGACAGCACGATCATGAGAATCAATGACAATTTCATATTTTTATTTTTAACTATTGAGTTTCTGCTCGGTTTTTTCCGTATTTTTAACTATTAGGTTTCTGCTCGGTTTTTTCCGTTGTCAAAAACCGGTTTCTGATGAAGTTTGGCACGTCTCTTGGATAATTGTATTTTTGACTCATTGGGAAAGGGTATACGTATTTTGACAGCAATATACATTATACAATGTTTCGGGTTTATATGCCATAGAACATTTTTTAGGTCTACGGCACACGGCGTGTGCCTACTACCTTGCAAACTTTTAGGAGAAATGGGTGGGTTTTCCATCGAGACTGACGTGGTTGGTTTCTTTCCAATACGCTTCTACGCCTTCGTCGCCCTTCTTGGTTGCCCACGCGTTTAGTTGTTCTCTTTCACCAACATAGTCGTAAAGCGGGACAGCCATTCCGCATGAGGTTTGCACGAGGTCAACGGTGAGATCAAAGATTTGTCTTGCGCCCGGCAGTGGCGTGAATAGTGGGAAGAGGCGCTGCCATTCGGGATCGTCTTTGTGGATAGCCGTTGCGGTGCCGTAGAGTCGGAGAATCAGAGGGTTATCCTCAAATGCAGTAAACATAAGGGTCATTCGCGGGTTTTCTTGAACGTGTGCGGCGGTTTCATTTCCACTTCCGGTTACGTTTAGCCAAGCGACACGGTTTGCATCGAGGACGCGCAAGGAATCCATGCCTTTCGGGGATAGATTGATTCTACCATCGGCTATCGCGGTTGCAACAAAGAAGATTTTCTGGTTTTCTATAAACTGCTGTAGTTTGGGTGAAATTTGTTTGTATAATTTTGCCATTTTATCGATTACTCCTAAAACGATTTGAGTGTTGCCCAAGTTGTTGCTAATTTGCCCGAAGGTTCAACAGTTTGTGGCTCTGCCCCTTCAATGTCGCTTACAAATTCACCTTCGTAGGGACGGATATGATCGAGCCAGACATCGACTTTTTCTGCGCCCATGATGATGCCGGCGCGTGTATTGACATCATCAGCTGTCATTTTGAAGGTGATGAAGAATTCCTTCCATTCTTCGGAGAGGTTAATTGATTTTCGGGCGTATTCATTCCATGGGGCACCTTGATGCAGAATACGCATGACGAGGCTTCTCGGCTTTTCACTTTTTGCCCATAAATTGTAGGTATAGGTGGTGCCTTTCTCCAAGGTGAAGGGTTGCTGATAGAATTGGATGTGCCATAGCTCGCCAGCCTTGCTGATTTTGATGTAAACAGCGTTTTTTCCGGCGATAGGTTCGGCTTTTTTCCCTTCGGTTTGGAAGAGTGCGGCGGCATCGGCATGTGTCCAATGGTGCCACCCATCAAGTTTGAGGTCAAAATCACCGTTTTTGAGGATATTTTCGGGTGGTTTCTCAGCGTACACGAGCGTCACGACCCCGAACAGCAATATTGACACCGATAAACAGATATAAGTTAAAATTCCTTTAGTTGTGTTCATCTTCCGCCTCTCTATCATGCTCACCGCCATGTTCGGAGTCATGCTCACCGTGTTCACCACCACTGCCATGTTCACCTTCGCCGACTTCGGGATGAGCTGTCCACGTGTCAAAGTTCGTGCTTATTGCGGCAAGCAGGACATCCCTTTTCTCACCGGGGGCAAGGTCTGCTGCGGGTGTTGGGCCGAGTTCTTTTCCGTTCGACAAATGGACTTCAACCCGGACCTGCTTCAAAGTTTCGGCTGTGGTGTTCTCTACGGTACCTTTGAAGGCGTTGCTTTGTCTGTCGTAAGTTAGGATGAGTCTGGCACCGTTTCGGACGTGATCATAGGTATCGTCGAGCACAAGTTCTACATTAGATTCTTCGCCTTCCGCATTCGTAGACAGATCGCTCGTCCGCAAACATCCGATGATAACGGATATTGCCAATACAATGGAGGCCAGTGCGATATTTAGAATTCTCTGAATGCGATTCATGGAATGGATATGTTCCTCTCTAAAGATATAGTTTATAGGATTAGTGAGTTCGAGAGCGAATTTGCTTTAAAGTTTTGTCCGAAAACATCTCTCCAACTCGCTTGTTTCTTAGAGATTGAAGACGTGTCGAAGCCATCGGAAAAACTTTGTGATGCGTTTAGATGAACCTTTGAGAACCTCAGAAGCAGCATCCGACTTAAGCGAACCTTCAGCTGCCAATTCTTTTTGGGCGAGTGCCTTGACTTCGTCAAAAATACCTTCATCTTTGAGGAAATCATCAAAGCTGCTGCCACTATATTTATTCTTTTTCATATTATTCTTTCTCCCCTCTCCACATATCTCTTCGTTCTCGCGCCAAACGCAAATCCGTTTGTGGTGTTCTTTGCGTCTTCTTGATAAAGCCGTGTAGAATTACCATCTCATTATCTTCAAAGGTAAACAAAATTCGCGCTATGCGTTTCCTACGAAGGTTACTGCGAACCTCCCATAAATCGGTTTCCAATTTCCGAACGAGGGGCATGCTCACGGGCCAACGAAACTGGACCTTCTCTATATCAACACCAATTCTTTGTTTATCCGCTTTATCAAGTCTTCGGAGCCATTCCCGCACAGGTTCATTACCCGTGTGGGTGCGAAAAAAGATGACATTAAGCATAAAGGCTCCGGTCAGAAAATGGAAGGTAGACAGATATTTTTAGTATAGAAATTGTAACACAACGTGAGATGCCGAGTCAAGAAAAAATTCAGGAAATGGATTGGAGTTGTACGCAAAACAGGGCAGGTTAAAACCTACCCTGAGAGAGGATTCCCGGCAGCGACCTACTTTCCCGCGGGGTCGCCCCCGAAGTATCATCAGCGCAGAAGGGCTTAACTACCGTGTTCGGGATGGATACGGGTGGGTCCCCTTCGCTATAGCCACCGGAAAATTTGTTGCGTAGCTCAGAGATACGCTGTTTACAGCGATATCTCCTGAGCAGTTGCAAGAATATTTGACAATTGTATAGGGGTGAGGGTTCGGTAAAAAGAATAAAAGAAGTTATCAAGCCCTCGGCTTATTAGTACCAGTTAGCTGAACCGCTCACACGGTGTACACATCTGGCCTATCAACCTTCTTATCTCGAAGGAGCCTTACCAACTTAACGTTGTGGGATATCTTATCTTGAGGGGGGTTTCACGCTTAGATGCTTTCAGCGTTTCTCCTCTCCGTACATAGCTACCCAGCGGTGCCACTGGCGTGACAACTGGTGCACTAGAGGTACGTCCACCCCGGTCTTCTCATACTAGGGGCAGCATCTCTCAAATATCCTACGCCCGTACCAGATAGGGACCGAACTGTCTTACGACGTTCTAAACCCAGCTCGCGTGCCACTTTAATCGGCGGACAGCCGAACCCTTGGGACCTGCTGCAGCCCCAGGATGTGACGAGCCGACATCGAGGTGCCGAACCGCACCGTCGCTGTGAGCGCTCGGGTGCGACTAGCCTGTTATCCCCGGAGTACCTTTTATCCATTGAGTTACGGCCTTTCCACACAGCACCGTAAGATCACTAAGCCCTGCTTTCGCATCTGCTCGACGTGTCCGTCTCGCAGTTAAGCTCCCTTCTGCCTTTGCACTCTACGCGCGGTTTCCAATCGCGCTGAGGGAACCTTAGGATGCCTCCGTTACATTTTGGGAGGCGACCGTCCCAGTCAAACTACCCACCTGACACTGTCCTCGGTACGGATTCACGTACCGGAGTTAGAATTCCAATGCAACAAGAGTGGTATTTCAAAGGCGACTCCACTGAAGCTAGCGCCCCAGTTTCACAGTCTCCCACCTATTCTACACATGCAACATTAAAACCCAATATCAAGCTATAGTAAAGGTTCACGGGGTCTTTCCGTCTTGGTACGGGTAACCGGCATCTTCACCGGTATTACAATTTCGCCGAGTCTCTTGCCGAGACAGTGCCCATGTCGTTACGCCATTCGTGCAGGTCAGAACTTACCCGACAAGGAATTTCGCTACCTTAGGACCGTTATAGTTACGGCCGCCGTTTACCAGAGCTTCAGTTCGGAGCTTCCGGTTACCCTTGACTCCTCACCTTAACTTTTTGGCACCGGGCAGGCGTCAGTCCCTATACATCATCTTACGATTTAGCAGAGACCTGTGTTTTTAGTAAACAGTCGCACGGGCCATTTCACTGCGGCTTTTTTCAGTATCACGTCGAAACGCGGCACTTACTCAAAGCACCCCTTCTCCCGAAGTTACGGGGTCATTTTGCCGAGTTCCTTAGCAAGAGTTCTCTCGAGCGCCTTAGGATTCTCTCCTCGCCTACCTGTGTCGGTTTCCGGTACGGTCACCATGAGTTGTCCACTCGAGGTTCTTTTCTCGGCAGACAGTCGGGACAGTTTGCATCCTTACGGAATCCTGTTCACCGTCGGGAGTGTATTGCACCGGATTTGCCTGGTGCACTCCGTCGGGCTTAACCCAGCACTTCCATCCGCTGGTAGTCCTTAATGTCTGCGTCTCCCCTAGTTTCATCCGTGTCATGGTGGTGCAGGAATATTACGCCTGCTTCCCATCGCCTACGCCTTTCGGCCTCGGCTTAGGTTCCGACTAACCCTGAGAGGATTTACCTTCCTCAGGAATCCTTAGGCTTTCGGCGAACAAGCTTCTCACTTGTTTTATCGCTACTCATGCCGGCATAATCACTTCTAATTCGTCCAGAGCGTCTTACGATTCTCCTTCAGTCCTACTATAGAACGCTCCCCTACCATATTCCTGACGGAACCCTGACGGGTCCCTTACGGAATATCCATAGCTTCGGTAACATACTTAGCCCCGGAAATCTTCGGTGCAAAGTCGCTCAACCAGTGAGTTATTACACACTCTTTAAATGATTGCCACTTCTACGCCAACATCCTGGCTGTCTCAGCAACAAAACATCCTTTACCACTTAGTATGTATTTAGGGACCTTAGCTGATGGTCTGGGCTGTTTCCCTTTCGTCAATGGAGCTTATCCCCCACTGACTGACTCCCATGCTTAAGACAATGGCATTTGCAGTTTAACTGGAGTTGCTAACCTGGTAGGGCCGCGAGTCCAATTAGAGCTCTACCGCCACTGCCGAACACATGAGGCTAGCCCTAAAGCTATTTCGGGGAGAACCAGCTATCACCAAGTTTGATTAGCCTTTCACTCCGATC
The DNA here is from genome assembly GCA_965200345.1 of Candidatus Poribacteria bacterium. Classification (GTDB taxonomy): domain Bacteria; phylum Poribacteria; class WGA-4E; order WGA-4E; family WGA-3G; genus WGA-3G. Next base: position 5,202,486 of record OZ241378.1, on the reverse strand, counting down.
CACGGGTCATCCCCCAAGTTTTCAGCCTTGGTGGGTTCAGGCCTCCACATATTTTTACATATGCTTCACCTTGCCTATGGATAGATCACTTGGTTTCGGGTCTACTCCATGCAACTGTACGCCCTATTCAGACTCGCTTTCGCTACGACTCCGCATCAAAAATGCTTAATCTTGCTACACAGAGTAAGTCACCGGCTCATTATGCAAAAGGCACGCGGTTGTGCGTGTCACTTGCGTGACCTAGCACTACCACAGCTTGTAGACTATACGGTTTCAGGGACTTTTCACTTCCCTAATGGGGGAGCTTTTCACCACTTCCTTCACAGTACTTCGTTCACTATCGGTCGCCAGGGAGTATTTAGCCTTAGGAGGTGGTCCTCCTAGATTCCTACAGGTTTGCCTATCCCGTAGTACTTGGGGTACCCATCATGAAGTGCGCCACCGCTTTCGCTCACGGGACTTTTACCCGCTCCGGTTGCTCTTTCCAGAGGCATTAAGCTAGCGGCACGGTCACTTCCGGCGTGTCTGAACCCACACCCAATGGACCCCGCAACCCCCGGTATACAACGCGTTCAGGCTTGAACATATACCGGGTTTAGGCTGTTCCCTTTTCGCTCGCCGCTACTGGGGGAATCGAGGTTTTCTTTCTTTTCCTCAGGGTACTGAGATGTTTCACTTCTCCTGGTTGTCCCTCGTGTAAACACGAGTAGCAGGGATTAACCTGCTCGGTTGCCCGATTCGGGAATCTCCGGATCAAAGTCTATTAAGCGACTCCCCGAAGCTTATCGCAGCCTGTCACGCCCTTCGTCGACTCCTGGCACCAAGGCATCCACCGTAAGCCCTTAGTAGCTTGATAATAAGGTGATATTATTTCTACCGATTTACCCTCTCTATACAATTGTCAAAGAACAACGCCTATTTGTTGAAGCATATAATGCTTATAGGCGATGGAGATGAGCGGAGTTGAACCGCTGACCTTCTGGTTGCAAACCAGACGCTCTCCCAACTGAGCTACACCCCCATGTGGCATGTTTTTAAGTATACCACAATCACGATCTGAATGTCAAATTTATCTTTAAAAATCGACCAGGGAGGCGTTGCACCTCACCTTCGGTTTTTTTACCGATACTCCTAATTTGAGCAACTGGCCCACAAGACGCTATTAAGTATACCACAAACCGATGTGAATGTCAAATTTATTTTGCGAAAATTTCGCAAAAACGTTAATTTTGCGGAATTACCGTTCACGGTGATATTAAGTATACTACAAACCGGTGCGAATGTCAAATTTATTTTTTCCCTATCCATACCGCCCTTGATCCTCCGTTATCAGGGGCAAAAATGTTACACCAGTGTAACATTCGGTATGGATAGGTTATTGGTCTGAACCCAGTCGTTGTGAGGGTTTAGAGGCGATTTTGCTGTTGCTTTGCGTCGCCGTAAAAAAAAATTGGCGGAAAGTGTAACATTTGGTCAGCATTCAGCAAAACGTATTAATTGCCGCCGAGTGGTTCCTCTTGGTTCATATTTGGGCGGCTGCCGAGCCAAAGTTTGATAGCAGGGCTGCTCGCTACGAGCCGTTGACCGACGGATGCGTTGACAACAATAGTGTATGGACGCGTTTGCTGCGTACCGATGAAGGGGTTACGCCGTAACTCATTACTCCCCGTCGCAATAATATTTGGCACGAGAGTTAAGGTGGCCTCCGTTTGATTCCTTCGGAGTAAGGTATTTTGTCGTTGGAGCCGGACGCCGAAAGGTAAACCGACAGCAGTAAGATTCAGATTTTGCCGGTTGCCACTTTGCCGATTAACTTTGACGATAATATCAATGGGTGAATCTGGTGTTACCACAATCTCCTCTAATCCGGTTGATAACATAATAGGCGCAGCCTCTGTAACGCTGACGACAACGTTCTTCCGCCGGACGGTCTGATCGTTGTTCTGAATTCGGTAGACTTCAACCGGTGTTGCGGCGCGACGATATTCATTGCCAGCAGCGGTGGTGACGGAACCGACAACCTGAACGACGCGAGGTTCAAGTTCAGCATCGGGTGCGGCGGTGAGTGTAATGTATCCTTGCGTTACGCCAGTCCCCGAAAGAATTGCGCTTTCGCTGGCAGTGACACCCGGTGGCAAGTTTTCAACGGAGAGTCGTATTGGTTCCGTAAATCCAACGCGGCGTTGCAGCGTCACATTCAACAAGATCGTCCCCCCACGTCCGATATTCGGATTATCGGGTGTTACGGAGATGGCAAAATCAGGTTTTGTTAGACGGGCATCTAAGTGGTAAACGTAGCCTGCGCCGCCGTTTCCAGCAATGTCCTCAACTCGGACAGCATACTCGCCGGGTTGGTTGAAACTGTAATCAATAATAGCGTTACGTCTGCCGCCAATGCCAGCATTATTTGCTAACACCTGCCCATCTGCATCGAGTAAGGTGAGAGATGGGCTCAATGGTGAACTCAGACGTTCTGCAGAGACAGTGAGCGAATACCCGCCTATGTCGGCGAAAAATCCCCACGGTCCATAGCCGTTCGTAACTTTCACAAGAATCTTGTTTCTGCCTTTAGCGACAGGTAACTGAATAACATCATCGGCACGACGCAGTGGACGGTGGATGTATTTGCTGAAAACAAGTTTGTCGTTCACCCAAATCTTGATGGTATCGTCAGAACCGAGGGACAAGAGATAGTTCTGATCACGGTCAGATTCGAGGTATGTCAAGGCATAGCCAGTAACATCGTCTTCGGGGACGTTTGAGAAAACGTTCTCCCCCCTACGATTGGTTTTATACCACCCGATTTTTCGCCCCTCTTTGCCGATGTACTCCTTATCGAAATCAATCTCGGTTTCAGGGGGATAGACTGTATTAAATCCCCTTTCATCAACGTTATCAAATGGGAAGATTACCCACCATGGACCGAGGCTTGTGCCTTCTGAAATGGTAAAACGGTAGTAATCCACCTCACCGGGTTCTGAGATACGTCCACTGATTGCACCAGGGATTGTGAGGTGTTGTGCGTGTTCGAGTTGACGTGCGATGAGTGCGCCTAAACGTTGCGCTTCTTGGGCAACAAAAGCGATGATACGGTCGCGCTCAGTCGTTGTAATGTCGGCATTCTCTTTATTCGCCATGCGCGTAATGGTGCTTGTCCATTCCTCGGCAGAGAGTGCACGGTTGCTCGGTGAACGCAGTTCATGGCAGGCACTACACTTTGCTTCAAAAAGGATTTCGGATTCGGTGAATTGTGTCGTGGCATCTTGCGTAGCAGGTTCATCAGAAGCGGATTGACGTTCAATATTTTCTTCAACAGTTTCAGGGTGCGCGTTGATGACAAACGGAAAGATGCCGTACGGGGTACGAATCTGTTTAAGACCGGGTTGATCATCCGCAGTCAACTCGACTTGCCACTCCGTTTCGGGTAGATTTTCCCCACCAATCACACACTGAATAATGTTGGTTTTCGCAGGAACGGCAGGTCCATATGAAAGAGCGCCTGTTGCCTCTGTTAGACTTGCAGCCTTCATGTCTCCACCAAGAGGCACCGTTCCACCAGCAGGAAAAAGATAGGTATTGTACGGAAGCACACCGCCCGTTAACCGGTAAACAGAATCTGGATTGCCGCGATGCAATAGATCACGAATGCGTAGGAGATAGGGAGCGTCGTCAGGAAGCGTTATATCAATGAGCGGATCAAGACTGTAGAACCCGTTACTGCGTGCCAGTTCAACGCCCTTTGCATCAAAAACAGAGATCGTTGGATTAAAGAATTGCTGGCTAATGTTGTTAAGGCGGTATGCCTTGACGCTAAACACACATCGTTGTCCTTTGCTTCCTTGAAAAACGTAATAATCTTCGTCGCCACCGGGATTCACGACCCCATTGATAAGGCTTGGTAGCTCAATAGTGGTAGCGGATTCTGGGTCGTTATTCGACTCGGTTTCAATGACATCGGGGGTGTGACTTACCTCAAAGGGCCATGCGGTGGAGGTGCCGTGCTTGCCGACAATCCGAATTTCGCGAAGCCCGATGGGCGCGTCCGGTGCGATAGATAATTCGGCGGTTAATCCAGCACCGGCTCTTGCGGCCGATGAAAGATAGGCAACAATCTGCGTCTGTGCTTCCGCGCTGATCTCTGCGCCCTTCTCCGTAATCATCCGTTGAACAGTGGCTTTCCACTGCGCCGGAGTCATTGACCTGTTACTCGGAGAGCGGAGTTCGTGGCACTGCCCACAATTCGCGTCAAAGACGGGTTTATGAGTATCATCAACTTCACCACCAACGGGATGAAGTTGCGCGATAATCCCAGATTCTCCTTCAACAATGACGCGGTGGGCGCCCTCTAAATCAGAACCTTGGATGGCGACCTCAACAGTCATTCCGGGTTGTCCTCCCGCCGGAAAAAGAGAATTAAGTCGCGGGGTACCTTGTGCGAAGGCGGGAAGCGTAATAGAAATAAAGAACAATGTAAAAAGCGTTCGGATTGTACCTGCGAGGCTATATTGCTTAGTCAAAAGGGGTATAGTATTGGTAAGCATCATGAAAGACCCTCCCCAAATAGTTGTCAGTTATCAGTTATCAGTTATCAGTTAAGAGACCTCTTGTGGAACCCTGTAAATACGTTGTTACTGCCACAAGATAGTAACTGACAACTCTCACTGCAAGGCAAACTGATGGCTACTCAAACTCGTGCGTTAATGCCCGTCTGCGGAGATTCCAGATTCGTACTTTACCATCTCGGCCGCCTGCGGCGACGAACTCGCCATTCGGACTGAACTTTACTGCGTAAACAGCATCAGTCGATTCATCGAAAGTGCTATAACGGTTGCCTGACCGGAGATTCCATATAATCACGGAAGTGTCTGCACTACCGGACGCAATCATTGCCGTCTGATTGTTTGCGCGTCTTGGTAAAACGAGTGCAGTATCAACACTATAAACAGCCCCTTGATGCCCGTCGTATTCACGAACGCGAGCCCCTGTCATCTCGAGTGAATCTCGTCCGCCTGCGATCTCCTCACCATCTCCGGCTGGTGTAACGCGCCATGTCCGGACGGTATTATCGGCAGATCCTGAAACGATCACGCCTTCATTAACTGAATAGGCAAGACTATAAACAGCGTCATCGTTTGCATCAAAGTTCACCATGACGTTAAAAGTGTTAGGGTTCCATACTTTTATGGTTTTATCTTCACTACCGGTGACAAAGTAAGTTCCTTGTGGATGGTACAAGGTGCAAAGGACTCTCCCGACGTGTTGGGTAAGCCACTTTGCTTGTTTGTCTATTGGATCTTCGGTATCCTCAAGCAGCGTCACATCAATGACAGCACTATATTCATCCATGCTGGCGGTGAGCAGGGTTGTGTTACTCGGGCTGAGTGCAATAGATTCAATGGTATCACCGTGAACCTCGAAGCTTTTTATGAGTTCTTCAGAGGCGACATCCCAAATTCGTATTTCACCGCTTTGGGCGGGAACACCACCACCTGCATAGAGCCGCAATGACGACGTTTCCTGATTATTCGCTGCTGCGAACTTGAGACTTCGGACCTCACCAGCATGCGGTTCATAGGTGTGAATAATACTTTGTGTCTCCAGATCCCAGAGTTCAATCCACTGATATTTCCCGACAGCAAGCGTTTTCCCATCAGGACTAAATTCGAGTGACCAAATGGGAGACAGCAATTGGTCTGCAAAACCGATCGGTATTGCAAAGATAATATAGGACGCTGCTACCAGGGTTCCTATGTTACGGAGCGTAACGAAAGTAATATGACGCATTTTTTTATGGGGTTAAAGATTAGAAGACAGGTAGCAAGGATTGGAAGGATAAAAGAATTAGGGCGGTCCCTTCATCCTTCTATCCTTCTATTCTGCGATGCGAATCCCTCTAACCTTCAGCCCGTTGCTTGATAAGCGATTAGAATGCAGATCGCAAATGTAAAGCATTCTCACTGCGAAGCAAAATCGCACTTAACTAAGTACACCACGGATGGGTCTACCACCGCGTGAGAGGACGATACGGACTCCATCTGGTGACTCAAGGTGCTGATTATAATCAACACCGAGGGATTGATAGAGTGTCGCTGATAAATCTTCCGGGCGTACCGGCGTTTCAGCAGGTTCCATCCCAAGCGGATCGGAAGCACCGATGACCTGTCCACCTTGGACACCGCCCCCAGCGAGCATGATCGAGAAGACGCGGGAATGATGATCACGTCCAGCGTTTCTGTTGATGACCGGCGTTCTGCCGAACTCACCCATCGCGATGACGAGCGTGGTTTCCAATAATCCGCGATCGCTGAGATCCGTGATTAAGGTAGTCATCGTCTGATCGAAAGCGTTGAGTTTCCCCGGCAGGGATGAGAAGATATTGTTGTGGTTATCCCATCCACCGTTGCTGACTGTGACGAAGTTAACACCTGCTTCAACGAGCCTTCTTGCGAGGAGACAACTTTGGCCTAAGGTGTCCCGCCGATATGCGTCGCGCGTTTTACCGGGTTCAGCATTGAGATCAAACGCAGCGCGAGCATCGGTAGAACTCATCAAGTTATAAGCGGAGGTATAGAAGTTATCAACGGCTTCTGCAGCTGGGTTGCCTGCCTCGTATTTTTTGAAGGCAGCATCAACAGCTTGGCGTAAAGAGCGTCGGCGTTCAACACGTTCAACAGAGACACCTTTAGGTGGCTCGAGGTCGCGTACTTTGAAGTTATTGCTTGCCGGATTTCCGCCAGGCGAGAAAGGTGCGAGCGATGCGCCTAAGAACCCGCCCCCACCATAGGCAACAGGTGCTGGAACAGAGATGTAAGGCGGCAAAGCACTCCGCTGTTCTTTGAGTTTGGAAATAACGGCACCATACCCCGGCACAGCAAAACCGGGTAAGGGTTGATAGCCCGTCATCATATAGTGTGTTCCACGCTCATGTGCTGCCTCTGGAGAGGTCATCGAACGGATGATGCAGAGCTTATCGGTCTGTTGTGCGAGTTTGGGGAGATGTTCACTAATTTGGATGCCGTTGACATTGGTCGCTATCGGCTTGAAAAGCCCTCGGATTTCTTCAGGAGCATCCGGTTTAAGATCCCACATATCCAAGTGGCTTGGTCCACCACCTAACCAGACAAGGATAACGGATGTAGCAGTGCCTGTAGAAGCACTCGGCGCGCTAACGCTCGCTTCTGCAGTTGCAGCCTGTGCTTTGAGTCGGAATAAGTCTGTGAGACTCAATCCGAACAATCCAAGCGCACCTGCTTTTAGAAAGTCCCGACGGTAAAATCCTTCACAATCCGTGTGTATGCATCTGTTTTCAGCCATGATTTTCTCCTTGTGATACGAGAATGGTTTTCAGTACGATTTTTCTGCGAAAAATCTTTCAGTTGTCAGACAGAGGCGTTCGGATTTTCAAAAACCTCTTTTAACTGATAAGCGATAACTGAAAACTATTAAGACCGATAACCATTCTTTGCCACGCGGTGGCTATACATCAATTGCGCGAAGGTCGCTTTCGTAGCCTTTTTATCCATCGCTGCGCCTTCGCGATGTTGGTATCAAACGGTTCTTTCATCTCAAAATATTCTGTATGTCCAGCATAGATCTGATGCCAATCAACAATACAAGGCATCTGATATTGTGTAAGGGTTCGCATCAGGAAAGACCGAACTTTAGCCCGGGTATCCTGTGGTGCGTTGTTAATAGCATATCCAATCTGTTCATCGGTGATAACGCGCTCCATCTGTCCGTGTGCTTGCAGTGCGTAATAGAGCCCGCTTTCTGTACGAATGTTATGATATTCTAAATCTTGACTCTTGATCCAAGGATCATCCCAATCGAGTTTTTCTTCGGCAATGAAAGTTTCAAGCAACCATTTTTTCGCAGCCCAATCAACACGCGGAATAACGCGCTCCCAATCTTCTTCAAGATCATCAAGTATAGACTCCCACGCCGAAAGTACCCACTGGCTTTCTTCGTCATGTTCGGTGATGAATGTCTGAACGAAGTTGAGATATTCTCGCTGTAAATCGACAGCGGAAATTGTTTTCCCAGATTTAAGTTCAATCCGCCACTTGAAAGTACTGTCACGAGAGATGTGTCGAATAGCGAACACAGGGTCAGCGAGTTCAAAACCGGGCAGCGGTAATTTTTCCCCGTGTGTTTCATAAAACGTCTCAATAGCGGTGAGCAAGAGCGAAGTCGTACCGACCTTGAGTGCGGTAGCGTACTCCGACATATTAGAATCTCCAACGAGGAGATGGAGCCGTCGGTATTTTGTGTAATCGCTGAGCGGTTCGTCTCTTGTATTGATAATAGCACGACTGAACTGAATCCACTCATAAATTTCAGTGACAATATGATCGGCGCGTTGCGAGATTTGATAATTTTGTTGCTCAGTTAGCTGCTGCCCTTCCAAAACATCTTGGGCGCCAAACTCAATCATTTCATCATAGACCCCGACTCTACCGGCCCCGGCATAAATTTGTCGGGTAACGAAGAACGGCATGAGTGTTGGGATAACGACCCGGTAAAATGGAACCTCTCGACTGACTTGGAAGTTTTCATGGCATCCAAAGGTAGCCCCGGTGAAATGGTCAATATTATTTTTGAAGAAGGCAGTTGGCAACCCAGTATCATCAAGGATGTTATTGATGATTTTCTCAATGGATTTATCGTAAGCAACAAGATCAAAAAGTGTAGCACATTCGGGGGTTGCATATTCAAGATGCCCCATATCAATGTAAAGACGGCCGCCATTGAACAGAAATCCACCGTTACCGGGGGGTTCTCCCCAGTCTCGGTAATGGATGTCGCGGAGTCCGAGTTCAAGCACATCAAAAACGTAGTCCCGCACCCGTGCGGCGACACCTTCAGAGGTCCCGCGAACCCGCTCGGTATCTGTCATACATCCAAATTCAGTTTCGATTCCAAAAATACGCTTTTTCATCTTTTTAATTATGGGCCTATTGCTCGTTTTCGTCCGTTGTCCGAAAACGGGTTTCTGATCAGGTCCAAACCGTTTCGCGAGAAAGTACAGTAAAAAAATTACGAGAGTGCTTCTTCAATTTCTTCAGAGGTCAGGAGTCGGAATTTACTTGTGCCGTGTTGTGCGGTTTCCAAAACCCCTACTTCAATTTCGCCTTCTTCACGTGCGGTATCAATAATCTGGTATATCTGCTTAGTCTCTAACTGGGCATCCTCGGATTCCGCTTCTTCCGGCACTCGTGAACTTAATTCTTTGCCAATTGCCCAAGTTTCTAACGCCAATTGGAACGCGGTGGTTAAATCTCTGTCGGCATCTGTCTTTGTAGCCGTGAGATATTTTTGCATTCCTGTTTCAATTGTTTCTGTTCCAGCGATAACTGCAAAAGATGGATCGGTTCGGACAATGCCATCAAAGTTGATCCCAGTGAATTGGTTTTTTCCGGAAGTGCTGCCGAGTTCAGCGAGCAACATTTTGATGATATAAGCTTCACCGACAATGGACTCAAACGCCTGCTTAAAAGCAGGTGCCAAAGTATAGTTAGTTAACCGGTGTAGATTTATATCTTCAGTCGCATTTTGAAAGCCTTGGACGCTGGCAGTATCGGTAACAAGCATCCGTAAACGTTCAATATCAGCCGGGTGCCCGATTGCAGAGAGTGCGATCCGGTCATGTACCTCAAATATTTTACGTTGTCCCTTACTGACAGTCAAGAGCATCATCCCTTCGTCGTAGGTAACACCTACGACAGGACTGCCCAATCGGAGTTCGTCTTCAATGTAATCTCGTCTGTCCTGAATCGCCTCTATCCAGCGATATGGTTCATCTCGCATTCTTTTAATAGTTGTCAGTACGATTTTTCTGCGAAAAATCTTTCAGTTGTCAGTTACAACTCTCACTGCGAGGCACTCTTAACCAATAACTCTCACTGCAAGGCAAACTGACAACCGATAACTATTCCTCTACATTTGGTTGTGCTTCAGCGTACCAAGCCGTTAAATCATCATCAGAAACGGTATTAACGCCGGTGCGTGTTACGGTTTTAAGAGTCGGAAAAATTTTCACTTTAGCATTGTATCCGCTCGTTGCGGCATCGTACTCACTGGCGATGTCCAAGAGTCTTAAGATAGCAATGGCTGCCTGTCGTTGGTCCATTTCGTGCAAGGCTGTCTCACCAAACCGAGACAGATAGCGCAACACACCCCGGATCCAGATAGAACCAGAGCCAGTTGTTGCAAAATCGACGTTTTCAAAGTGCGCCCCGAGTGCGTCATAGAAGAAAATTTTTCCGCCGTTCCCATCATCGGCGGCATTTAAATCATACAGTGCAAAGATCGGGATAACTCCACCGATACCCTGGAGCGCCATCGACAGATTCTCGCGGATGAGTCTTGACAACATCCGAAGTTTACCTTCGAGGCTTAACTCTTGGAGCTGGCTGCGCCGGAAATATTGGAACGAGTGCTCCAATATTCTGGCAATTTCATAAGCGATTGCGGGTGATCCTGAAATAGCAAGTGCAGAATGCCTATCAATTTGCAAAACTTTCTCGGCTCGATCATAGATGACAGAGGTGCCTGCGGTAGCACGCCGGTCCCCTGCGATCATGACTCCATCTCGGTAAAGAACAGCAACCACGGTGGTGCTATGTGCTATTTCAACATCTGCTCCGTGTCGTGCGGTTTCCGGTGGTAACTCTATCTTTAGGGGATAATTTGCGTATCTCAAGAGGTCGAGAAAGTCGCCTTTGTGGTTTATTCCTCCGTGCGGTGCGAGTTCTTGGAGTCCTGCACCACTTAGATTCAGGAAATCACCGTTATAGTGCATTATTCCCCCGTTCTTTGGCGATAACGCCGGGACTGATCTTTGTCAACACGACGCATGCGCTTGAGCAATTCTTGTGTATCAGGACGACTGACTTTCTGGCGCTTGGGTCCCTCGTTATCACTATCGCCATCACCGGGTCCGATGGGTTTTGTATCTCTCTGCTTACGCTCAAGTTGAGCAATGATATTGGCTTCCATTTTAATTCTCCTTTTTTTAATAGTTGTCAGTTTTAGGAGTTTCCAGTTTCCAGTTTTCAGAAAAGAGGGTGTTTTTGCTTGGATGTTTCCCCATAATTAACAAAGGTTTCCCTTCTTAACTGGCCACTGGTTACTGATACACTGATAACTGAAAACCATTGCCTTAAAAATCTATAACCCCAATTTTTTAATTAATGTTTCGACGGTCGGTGATTCGTCAAGAGCCTCATTATACTGATGTGCGATATCTGCTTCAGCGAGTGCGTTGAGGTTAACTTCACGGTTCCGTCCATTGACAGTGAAGGTAATACTATCCCACTGGATTGCTTTTATTGATTCACTGAACCGATCAACAGCGCGCCCGCGAAAGTAGGCACGTGTGCCAGCAGGCGGATTATGAAGTGCTGCTTCAATTTGTTCATCTGTGACGATACGACGCATGGGGATCCCGTAGTAGAGTCCTTCATCCAGGTCAATGTTATGATATTCTAAATCCAAACTCTGGAGCCATGCATCGTCCCATGCGATTCCCTCTTCCTCTGCAAAGGTTTCAAGTAGCCACTTCTTCGCGACCCAATCAAGCCGATCAATGAGCGACATTGGATCTTTCTCAAGAGCATTGAGCGTATCTTCCCACTCTGTGAGTACCCAGTCAGTTTCAAACCGTCCAACATCGTCGAGATGTTTCTGTGCGAGTGCGAGGTACTCGCGCTGATGGTCGATTGCCGACATCGTTTTTCCATCATCTGTCATCACCATCCAACGATACGTCTGGTCATGCGACACGGTCTTGATGGTATCAATCGGATTGGCAAGTGCGAGCCTTTCCGGGACCCTCCGTTGTTCAATCAAAGCAATAACAAGCGCGGTGGTGCCGACCTTGAGAGCTGTTGCGTATTCAGACATATTGGCATCACCTGCGATCCCGTGGAGTCTCCGGTATTTAGATGCGTCAGCATGCGGCTCGTCGCGCGTATTGACGATAGGGCGGTTGTGCATGGTATCAACACTTGCCTCAACGTGAAAGAAATCAGAACGTTGTGACAATTGGTAATGCCCTGGTGTTGCGAGCCCGGCTTCAGTCTCAATACCGAGTTTCCCTGCGCCTGCGAAGATTTGTCGTGTTATAAAGAACGACATGATCCCCTGTTTGAGCGTCTCAAAAGGCACTTCACGCGCCATCAAGTAATTATCGTGGCACCCGTAACTATGCCCGTGAAAATCGGTATTATTCTTATACAATAACACGCGTTTTCCGAGTTTCTGACTGCGTGTTTCAGCACATCGGTGGAGGATACGTTCCCCGGCTTTATCGTGTGCGACAAGATCAAACAGGTTGCTGCATTCAGGTGTAGAGTACTCCGGGTGCGCGTGGTCATTGTAGAGGCGCGCGCCGTTGACGAGAATGTGATCACTTTTAATTTCGGCAAAAGAGAGTCGCTCTTTTTTATTTCGCTTCTGATCGCGCGCTTCCTCTTCCTTCTCATCAGGATGATTGGAGAGTGTGTCTGCTCGAAAGCCGCGTTCATCTCGAAACGGGTCTTCACCGCGATAGTCCCACACCGGTCGAAAATCTTCTTGTCGATAACTTTTTATTAACTCAATAGACTGCTTGACGGCATCAATGTGCGCTTCATTTTCGAGTGTGATTCCGTATTCAGTTTCAATTCCAAAAAGTCTTTCCATTTAGAGTTGTCGGCTGTCAGTTTCTGACAACTGACGCTATCTCCTAAATGACACGCGAGCCAGACGCTTTACGCCGTTCCCGCTTTTCAGCTTTGATAGGTGTAACTTTGACGACGTTTGCTGGATCGTAATCCAGGAGTTTGAGCCAATCTTCGGTCGCCTCGGTGGGCGGGAAGATTTCACTCTCAAGGAACTCCGCGGCGAGTGCGTCTAACAGATCGGCCCGCGAGATTCCGCTTTCTTTCCCCGGGTTCTGAATTGCGCGTTTGAGTGCGGATTCCTTAGCGCGCTGCACAATCGACTCAATAATAGCACCACTACAAAGATGCCCACGATAGAGAATATCACGTCTGCCACTCCTGAGGGAGACTTCAAGGAATCTGTTGTCCTCGTCCTCACGAAACATTTCATCAACAACCTGTGCGATCAGGTCTTCGACTGCCTTCTCAGCCGGTATAACTTCGGGGGGTGCTTCGTCTGCTGTCTCCGTCTCTGGATCACGGGTTACCTCTGGATCAATAGGTAGCTCGGGTGTAAAGTAAATCCGGAAGATATCCTTTGCAGCGTCTGCATCTGGACGAGTCACTTTAATTTTTCTATCAATGCGTCCTGGACGCAGAATAGCAGGATCAATGAGATCTGGACGGTTTGTAGCGAGAATAATAACGACATCCTGTAGAGACTCAATGCCATCCATTTCCGCGCAAAACATTGGCACAAGCGTATTTGAGATGCTATGAGACCTGAGTGCCCGCCGTGTTCCTAATATAGATTCTGCCTCATCTATAAACACAAAAGCTAATTTGCCATCATCCTTTTTTTCACGGGCGATCTGGAATATTTCACGTACTTTCCGTTCAGATTCTCCGAGCCACATGTTCAGAATTTCAGGCCCCTTAATGTGGAGGAAACACCCTTCAACATCTTCTCCACTCTCCCTTCGGAGCTGCTGGGTCAAGTTATAGGCAGTCGCCTTACCGATGAGCGTTTTTCCGCATCCTGGCGGTCCGTGGAGGAGGAACCCTTTCGGTGCACTGTATTGGAAACGCGAAAAGAGTTCGGGATGCAGGATGGGAAGTTCAATCGTATCTTTAATACGTTGGATCGTCTCGTCAAGTCCACCGACCTTAGACCAGGGAATATTTGGCACTGCCTCAAGCGCGTAAGCGTCCGTCTCTTTGGTAGCAATATGTTCAAGTGCGACTCGGTAGTTGGAGTCAACTCGGACTTCATCACCAGGTTTGAGCTTGACATCCACGAGGTCTGCGGAGCGTTCAAGGATAACGGTTTGCGCGTTAGGTTCTTGCCCAATACGGAGCCGTCCATCTGGTATCACCTCAGCTACTTTTGCGATGGGTCCGGCATCGTTGTATCCGAGTTCACCGACGACGACAAAGGCATCGTTTAATAGGACACTGAACCCCTTTTTCAAGGTTCCCGGGTCAAGTTCGGTATCAAGGTTGGCGTAGTATTCGGAACCACCGACGATGACGCGTGCGATGTCTTCTTTCGGCAATCCGAGCAAGGTGCCGATACGATTCGCGGGTGAAGTGAGTTTTTCAATTTGCGCCTCCATTTCCGCATGGATACGGAGTGCTTCCTGCTGAATCGCGTGAATTCTTTCCCGAAACTCACCTTCATCACTCAGAATAGAACGCCGCAGCTCGAGGAGCCATCGACGGCGGCGGTCCTCTGGCGGTGTCTCGGTGATAAGGTGGTGAATTAACTGCAACGAATAGCCGGAATTCATCTCTTCTTCTTCAGAGGTGAGTTCTTCTTCAACTTCTTCGTCATCTTCAGTAAACAGGTCGTACCTGTCGGGGCTTGCGCCAGCAGTTTTTGGATTTTTCTTATCGTACATTTGATGTCTCCTCAGGCAGAAGCGGATGACTTTACGATAGAGTTTACCACACTTCCCACAATTTTGCGAATACTTATTTTAGAAGTTGTCGGTACGATTTTTTTCAAAAATCTTTCAGACATCGGTTGTCAGTGAAGAGAAAGACTTTATATATCAAGTTCACCTCTTAACCGGTAACCGATTTCTAACCCATAAATCCACCTTACCAGGGGGATTTAATCTGTGCAAATTGAGAGCTGCTGTGATAATTTGTAATAGTTTAGCATAATTTGTAACACGAATGCAAGAAAAAAACAATTTTATACAACACCATTCAATTTTAAGAGATTATTGGATTGGACGGCTTTTTTTGCAGGATCCGGTGCGAAATCTAGCGAAATCTAGCGAAATCCAGCGAAAATTTCTGCGTTTTTTTATAAAACATAACATATATGAAGTATTAACGCGTACGAAAAGGACAACACGAAAAACCTATTCAAGAAATTATTGGGTTTTATGTCTTTTTTTGGGATCCGGTGCGAAATGCTGCGACTGAAGAGGTTTTTGAAGTCTTCAAGGTTTCCGCGTCATATCCGGTTCGGTTGGAATGCAGGTCGCAAATGTAAAGCAAAGACAAATTTTGCCGCGTGTGGGCAAAATTTGGGTGAGTACACCGCAAAACCGCACCCACCGGGCATGGGTCTGAGACGGGTTTTCTTCATTTTTGGGCATTCAAGTGTTAATGATTAACTTGACTTGCATCGCTGTGTATGTTAATATTTTCGCAAATAACAGCAGGAGAGGTGATCCATAATGACACTAATATCTATGTTTGAAGACGCGGTTCGACAATACGGCAATAAAGCTGCATTGGCACACAAACCGAAAGGTGGCACTTATGAAGATATTTCTTATACCGAACTCGACGCATCGGTGGCTGCCTTCAGTAAAGGACTCAATGCGCTTGGGGTGGAAAAGAATGACCGCGTTGCGATTCTCTCCGAGAATTGTCCAGAGTGGGCAATTACGGATTTTGGTAGCCTTAAAGTCGGTGCCGTAACCGTTCCGATGTTCTCAACACTGACAGCGGCGCAGGTCAGCTATATCCTGAAAGACTCCGGTGCCAAAATTATCTGTGTATCTACCGAAAAACAGTTGGAGAAGGTAACTTCAATTCGAGATGAGGTTCCGACACTTGAACAGGTAATTATCTTCGATCCTATTGCAGATAAAACGCCAGAAGGCGTTATCCAATTTGATGCAGTCTGTGAACTCGCGGGTGAGGCGACCAACAATGCTGCGAGCGAAGAAGACCTCGCAACGATTATTTATACGTCAGGCACGACAGGCAATCCAAAAGGGGTTATGCTGACGCATGCGAATTTTATTTCAAATGTAGAGGCGTGCAAATCGCTGATTGATGTCAGTGAGACGGATGTATTGTTATCGTTCCTGCCGTTATCGCACGTGTTTGAACGGCTCGGTGGACATTACGTGCCGTTGTTCTCAGGCGCGAAGATTGCTTATGCGGAGAGCACATTTACTGTGGCACAGAACATGAAGGAGATCGCGCCTACGGTAATGCTGAGTGTGCCGCGGCTTTACGAAACGATGCACGAGAGGATTCTACGTGCGGTGCAAGAGGGTTCGTCCCTCAAACAGAAAATTTTCCACTGGGGCGTTTCGGTTGGTTCAGCAGTGAGTTCCGCAATTCAACAGGGAAGAAAACCGTCTGCGATTTTGCAATTGCAGCAGAACATTGCGGATAAACTCGTCTTTGCGAAGTTGAAGGAAGCAACAGGCGGAAGGTTACGGTTTTTTGTCTCTGGTGGCGCGGCGTTACCGCAATCAATTGCTGAATTTTTTCATGCAGCAGGGATATTGATTTTGGAGGGTTATGGATTAACGGAGACCTCGCCTGTTATCAGCATGAACCATCCGGGAAAGTGGAAGTTTGGAACCGTCGGTGCACAGGTACCCGGTATAGAGGTCCAGATTGCCGAAGATGGTGAGATCCTCACCCGCGGCCCACACGTGATGAAAGGTTACTTCAACAACGACAGCGCGACGGCAGAGGTCATTAACGCAGACGGATGGTTTCACACAGGCGACATTGGCATTATTGACGCAGATGGGTTTGTTAAGATTACCGACCGGAAAAAGAATATCATCGTGCTTTCCAACGGTAAAAATGTTGCGCCGCAACCGATTGAAAGTGCGTTAGTGCAAAGTCCGTTCATCAGCCAGATTATGGTGATAGGTAGCGAACGCAAAAACCTTGCGGCGTTGATCGTGCCGAATTTTGACGCGCTCAAGGCGTGGGCATCCGAGAACGGTATTGAAACAACGGACCTGCTAACGATGCTTCAGACGCGTGAGGTGCAACAGCATATTCAAAGTGAAATTCGTAACCACCTGACGGATTTTGCGGATTTTGAACAGGTGCGACGGTTTACACTCCTTGAAAAGGAATTTTCGCAGGAAGCTGATGAGATGACCCCGACGCTGAAGTTGAAGCGGAATGTTATTATTGAAAAGTATGGCGATGTGATAGACAGTATGTATCCAGAGGATTCTTAGACGACAAGTGTTTCTTTTACGATGCCTGTGGTGACATTACAACCAAACCATCTTTGATGATCTCAATTGTGGCGGGTGTATCGCACATCGGTTCGCCATCTGCATAGAGCAGTATCGGTGGGTCGGTTTCAATTTTTAAAGTCCGGGTCTGGTGTATGGAAACTGCTGGGTGTCCGACATGGCCGCCCCAGAAAAGTGTTACTAAGAGTCGGAGGACTGTTAACGAAGAGACCGGACGGATGATGCAAACATCGAAAAGTCCATCGTCAATACGAGCGTTCGGTACAATTTGAAATCCACCGCCGTATCGATTCGTGATGCCGGTAGCGGCGAGGAGGAGTGGTCCCTCATAAGTACCAAAATCGCCTTCAAGACGGACAGCTGGAGGGTCGTAGTAGAACAGCGTCTCTACGGCTGCATAAGCATAGGAGGCAGTGCCAGCAAATAGGGGTGTGCCTTTAGCAGCGCGGCGACTTACCTCTGTATCGTAACCACAAGTCGCAATGGTAGTGAAATAGTTGTCGGTTGTCGGTTGTCGGTTATCAGAGGAAATAGTTGTCGGTTGTTGGTTGTCAGTTGTCGGTAACGGATTTTCGTTTAACAAATCCCTCTTTAACTGATAACCGTTAACCGAAGACCGATAACCATCTTGCTGACTACTGTTATAGCAGCATCCTAAGTCTACACGGATAGGGGTGCCAGATAAGAGGGTTGCAATTGCAGCTTCAGGTTTCAGTGGAATACCAACCGCTGCGGCAAAATCGTTGCCGCGACCACATGGGAGCACACCCAAAGTTACATCTGGAACCGTCGCGATGCCGTTGACGACTTCGTGGAGTGTGCCATCACCGCCGCAAGCAATCACGTGTCGCGTGCCATCAGCAACGGCTTCTTGTGCGAAACGCTTCGCATCGCCAGATGCCGAAGTCAATACGAGTTGTCCCTGCTGTCCGGATTCGGTAAGGGCAGCGTAGCCCTGTTCAGCAACATTTCTTGCATGTCCCTTGCCGGAGATTGGGTTTGCGATAATAACAAAGTCGTTCATGGGTTAATGGCTGTCAGCAATCAGCAGTCAGTAAGAGGTTTTGTGAACTTGTGATAGTTTGGCACACCACAGACCGATAACTCTCACTGCAAGGCAAACTGATGACCGACAACTACCTAATTACGGCTATTTTTCCTATTTTTTTCTCAGCATTAAATTCAAGGACGTAGATATAGATGCCGGTGGATACATCTGCGGTGTTATTACTTGTCAGCCACCACTTCTTTTGGTTGTGATCCTGCTCGGTTACGTCTAATGTTTCGAGCAATTCGCCTTTTGCTGTAAAGAGTTGGATGCGTGTGCCAATAGGTATCCTGTCAAAAGTAACCACGCCTTTATCAGCGACGTTGGGTCGCACTGGATTCGGATAGACGCGGGCTTGTGTCAAATCCGACACGGCTGTTTCGGCAATACTGCTCGGCATTTCAAGGGGTCGCGTAGCACCGCGAATAGCATTTTCGTCAATATCAGCGACGTTGGAAACAGAAATTTCATACTGGTCTGCTGTAGCGGTAAGGGGCTGCCCGAAGTGTTCAAGGAGACGCTCTGCATCGAATGCTAAAAGTGCGCGTGTTCCCATCCGGTCGCGGATAGCAGATACAGGATTCACACCGTCAATCCGTTTCACCTTCCGCAATACGTACCGACTCTCGTCGGCAATGCCGAGATTCATCCGTCGGTCATAAGTCACAATCACCCAGACGTTTTTTTCTTCGGAGGACCTGGGACCTAACGTGGACGGCACGCGGATCGTGCCTACTACTTTGCCGGGTTGGTGATAGGCAGCACGAATTAATTGGGGTGGCTCCCTGGGTGTGGCAGCAACAGGCTCGGTGCGTGGGGTTTCGGTTCCGTTGGTATCCTTTACAGTGATAGCATACCAGTAGGTATTATCTTTCGCCACACGCCTATCCAAGAACCTTGTGACAGTTAAGTTCTCCCTAATTTTCTCAAACATATCATCCGTCGGAGCCTCTTCCTTTTCGCCTTGCGCCCGATAGACGGTAAAAGATCGTGTCAATCTTGGCTGTTCTCCAGTCGTTTCGTCGTCCTGCTGAGCGTTCCATGTAACTTGTACTGCCTTCTCCGTCAACGGTTTCGCCTCAATATTCCAAGGTATGAGTCTATCAACACCGTCGGAGTCTGTTGCGAAAACAGACTCAAAACGGTAAATTCCGTCCTCAAGGTTAATATAAAATTCGTCAAATCCATTTTGATTGAGTTCAGCAGTGAAGAGCATCGGTGTTTTCTCTATTCTCCTGTGCCACAACGCTCTCAAGGCAACACCATCCCACTGTGTCACATAGAGGTTCGGATATGTAGCAATGATCAGGTTATTGGAACCATCACGATCTAAATCTGCGATAGCGAGGCTGTTGGCATTGCGTCGGTGCGGTGCAATTGCGATAGTTGCATTGCGTTCGCCTTCCGTTAGTAGTGCGTAGCCGCGCGGTGTATGCGTAAAGACGAAAAACTTCCAGAGCAGCGGTCCTGAGGGGTTATCGGGTAGTGAAAGCAAGCCGCCGACGACAAACTCCGGGTTGCCATCTCCCGTAAGATCACCTGAAGCGAGTTGGGTAATATTTTTCAGTGGTAGTTGCGTCTGCCACTCAAGACGGAAGGTATTGTTGGTGGAAACAGACTCATAAATAAAAAGTTCACCTTCACCATCGCCTGCCACCAATTCCGTGCGTCCATCCCCATCAAAATCGTCAACAGCGAAACGCTGCGCAAATACATTAGAACCCGGGGTTTCGTTTACCAAAGCTGCTTTTTCGATATGGGTGTTCGTGAGACTATCGTATTCAAAAACGAGGAGTCGATCATTATTATTATCCGCGCCGATAATCTCTTTCTGACCATCGCGATCAACGTCCGCGATGGTACCGCCAGAGAGGAATGGCGTTTCCCAGATAATTTGATGTGGGTATCCTCGAGGCGTGCTACTCTCCAAGAGAAAAGTTCGCTCATCATCCGTCGCAAGTATTTCGAGCAAACCGTCCCCGTCAGTATCATCTACTGCCCATGTAATGAACTCTTCAAGATTAGAGAGATTCTCAACGTTTTCAACGGTATGCGCAAGTTCATACCTACCACTTGGCAGGCGTTCATAGATCGCAAGGATTGCAGCTTGTAGCTCGGTGTCAAGAGTATCTGGTGACAACGGGCTTCCGACGATTTCAGGTTGACCATCCCTGTCAAAGTCAGTCGTTACACTTGCAATATGAAGCGGCGGAATATCGAGGGGTTTTTCAGTAAACCCGCTCGGAGAAATATGACCCCCAACGACATCAATAGCATAAAACGCGCCGCCGTTGTCTTCCCTTGTTTTGAGCTGCGTTGTATTCTCGGATTCAACAAAAAATTGATAAGCCCCAGTCTCGAACCCCAAGGAGAGGGAATGCTCTACGCCGAGATCCGTTGTAGCAATAGGTGCGAAGGGCGCGAGGCTACCCTTACGTCGATAATAGAGGGTATTCTGGGTGACATCATCGGTTGCCCAAGTGAAAATAGTAAGACTTCGCTCACCGTAAAGCGTTTCTGTTGCAGTAAGAGAGATAACTTGAGGAGGTGTTCGGTCTACGCTTAAGACAACCTGATCGTGTGTTTGATGTCCGTCCGTGGCGGTTACTGTTAACCGGGCAGTGTAAATACCCTCTGGAACGGTTGTGGTATCCCAAACAGCCAACGTTTCACCGATTTTTTGTGTGACTGCCGGTTGCGTGAAAGGTGTAAATTCAGTAGGAACTGTAGATTTCCCATAACTCAGCTGCCACGATTGAAACTTATAGCCGCCAGTGTTACCGACAAAGGTAATTGAATCTGCGCCCCCGCTATTGGTTTCAGGTATGAGGATGCGTGCCTGTAATGCGCCGCTTGCGAAGAGTGCGCGTTCAGCATTGACAGTGCCTGCCCCCACGAATCTTTCATCTAATTCATCACTATCCTCTTGGTGGACGGGGTCGGCGGTGTTAATCAGTATGTGCCGCACCTCTTCATGTGTCAGTGCGGGTCGTTTTGCGAATAGTAACGCCGCAACACCCGCGACGTGCGGGGATGCCATAGAGGTGCCAGTGAGGAGTCGATACTGGTTATTAATCTGTGTGCTGAGAATTACGTTGCCAGGGGCACCGATATCGATGGAAGCACCGAAATTGGATTGGTAGAACCGTTGTTGATTCTGCTCAGTAGATGCCACAGCGATGACTTTCCGGTAGGCGGCGGGAAAGATAGCAGCAGGCTTTTGAGAATTGCCAGCAGCGGCAACTAAAACCGCCCCATGCGCATAAGCGTAATCAATTGCATCCTGAATAACAAAAGAACGGCGCTCGCTCCCCCAACTCATGTTTATGACGCTTGCACCGTTGTCGGCGGCGTAGACGATCGCCGATGCAGAGTCATCGTCTTGCATACGAGAGCTCCCGCCGAGCGAGAGTCCTGCGCGTATCGCCATGAGTGGACACTCCCATGCGACTCCAGCGATTCCGACCCCGTTATTCGGCATGGCACCTGCAATACCTGCGACATGTGTGCCGTGTCCGCTTTCATCAATGGGTTCGTTATCGCCTTCAAGGTAATCGCCTTCTGCTTGTAGATTGGGTGCATCGGTAAAATCCCAACCATAGACATCGTCAATGTAACCGTTGCCATCGTCGTCGAGTCCATTTTCTGGGATCTCGCGAGGGTTTATCCACGCTTTGGGTGCCAAATCATCATGCCTATAATCAATACCCGAATCGATGATAGCAATGACGACGCTCCGGTTCCCTTTTTCGACTGCCCACGCCTGTGGTAGTTTCATCAGTGGTAGACTCCACTGCTCAGAATATTTTGGGTCATTCGGGACGACTGGATCTGCGAGCGTTGGACGGAGATAGTTATATTCGACTGCCTCAATGAGCGGGTTCTGCTGGTATGCAGCTTTGAGTGCTTCGAGTGACGCGTCAGGAGAAAACCGTAACAGATAGATACGCTTTAAATTTGGATTGAGCGATGGACGCGCGAGATATGGAAACAGCGGGTGCAGCGATTGGACATTGTGTTTTGCATGCAGGATAGAGATAGGTGCGTTTGCGTGCAACCGCTCAACATCTGCCGCTGCCCCTGGTGTCAAACGGATTAGGAGTTCACCGGGAGTGATATGTGAATGGACATCCGCCAAAGGTGAATCCTCTGCTTTAATCAGCGAGAATTCGGAGCAGATTATAATTAGAAGTAAGATGCCTACTGGCAAAATGTTAGAACATTTCATAAGAGTTACTGGCTATCGGCTATCAGCCATCAGCAAAGAGCAGTTGTGGTACGGAAGAATATTTGCTTCCTCTATATCCTGATTGTTGATTGTTTACTCACTTGTCTGAATCAGGGTTTTCAGAGTGATGTGTCTTTCTTTCATCAACTACCCTGACCAAGATTGGATCTTGTAACAAGTGTAAGTTGAATTATTTTAGCATATCAAAAAATAAAAAAATAGCAAAAGCGGAATTAGGACATCCGTCGGTTATTAATTGTCTATACCCCATAAATGTCAATTTAGGGACCCTCCAGGCCTGGTAGGTTGGGTTTCCTAACCGAACCGGGTCTTCGATTTCTTGTTTAGCAAACGCTGGAGCTGAAGGTTTTCGCGGCGTATCCGGTGCGGTAGCAAACCGCCCTATCGGGCCTGGGGCTCGAGGCGGTTATTTTTTTGAATTTGACACCTATACTTATTAATTGTCTATACACCTTCTGGTTTTATAGAGTTGATTAAATAAAAGCAAAAGCCTTGCCATCAGCGAGTGGTTGATGACAAGGCTCTGGTTATATTCATCCAGCGGTGAGGTTATTCAAAGAGCTGAAGCACACCATCTTTGACCATAAATACACTCGGATCATATACTGCCTCGCCGGTGGGATCGAAAGAGAAATTGCCTAAAATCGTGGGAAAATCCATTGTCTGCGCTAATGCGTCCCGAATCCCCATTGCATCTGGTGATTCCGCATTCATAATGGCGTTAGCGAGAATGTAGAGGGTTGCGTAAGCCTGCACCGCCCACGGTCCAGGTTCAACACGATGTTTCTCTTTATACTTCTGGACGAAGTCATGGTTTCCGGGTGTGTCAGCCATATCAAACCATCCGGAAAAAGTTATTATCCCTTCGGCAGCGTCCCCCACTTCTTGGATCTCTTTTCCAGTCAAATCGGGAACAATAAGCTGAGCAGAGATACCGCTACTTTTCGCTGCAGTAATAATCTGCGTCATCTCTCCTGCAAGCGCAGAGATAAAGAGTGCATCAGGCTCCATACCCATTATATTGGTTAATTGCGCAGAAAAATCGGTGTCGCCGGTTTGGAAGGTTTCCGCTGGCAGCACCTCAACACCGAGCTCCATGAGCGTTTTCTCAAATGCCGCGTTGCTACTTCTGGAGTAGGTATCCGCGGCATCATATATCAGTGCCGCTTTTTTATAGTCCAGTTTCCCGTGCGTCACCATCGTACCATTTGAATTTAGTATACTTACAGTGAGCCCAGTGCGGAAGATATAATCCCCAAGACTGCTTAAACCCACACCGCTTGAATCCAAACCGGAGGAGATCGGGCTAAAAGCGACCACTCCTGCTGCGTTTGCAATCGGAAAAGCTTGTTCGAGATGCGTTGAGATACCAATCCCGATGATAACGGGTACGCCTTGATCCACCAATGACTGAACAGCTGCCTTTGCGCCATCTACGGTACTCAAAGCGTCTTCAGTAATGAACGTAATGCTCGGACCACCAAGCATAGTAATCTCTTCTCTTGCTAACTCAAGGCCCTCTTGCATTGGAATCCCATACGGCTCGGCATTGGGACCCGTCAGCGCTAAAGCGACACCGATGGTAATTCCTTCGTCCATCATCGGCGGCATTTCCTCTGTTGGTGGTGCTTCAGCATCATCCATCATCGGAACTACCCTTTCACAACTGGAAAGTCCTACAACTAAACCAACAATTGCGAATATAAACGCGAATGTTGCAATTTTTCTTAAAATCATGCTAAATCCCCTTTATTCTTACAATAAATTTTATAATTAACAAGACACTGTGAACCGGCGCGCTTACAAAGCACACCTACCACGGAGTGTCTACACATTTTGACAATTCATTAAAAATGAAAACTCAGGCGGTGTCAATCAAGAAAACGCCACTACCTTCAACCAAATTTGTTATCGTCAGTAAAAACGAGTTTTTGTATGAATCCGTTTCAATACTCCAAAAATTGCTTTGGAGCGAAGCATTACAATACAACGTTCCGGTCTGAAAAATTTAACCATCGCCTATTGTTTCATAGTTGGAAATTATTGTCAAGAAAAAACGATTAGTCTGTCACCCTTGAAATGAGAGATAAATCCGGTTCGTAGTCGTGCGATTCATCGCACGGAAATCCAATGCGCAATGAATTGCGCCACTACGAACCATCTATCAGTTTAGAGGCGACAAAGCACGAGTTTTCAGTTTCCAATTATCGGTTTTCAGAGTATTAGCGGTCAGCAATCAGCAGTCAGCAGAATCAAGATTCATGAGATTAAGGGATGGACAGGATCGGAGAGAGGCGAGGTTAGGAATTTCGCCAGCGGTGGAGAGCGGACGGGCAATGAATTGCCTTACTACAAACTGGGAAACCTCGCCTACTAACCATAGACGAAAATTAGGAAACCAAATTCGCAGATAACGTGCGGACTGAACCCGCGCTGGTCAGAATATACGCTAAAATATATCTAACACTTTGAGGGTTTTTTCATCAATAATTGCAGTCACGAGATTTCCGCGACTGTGATTAGAGAATCTGACTATCCAAGCGAATCCTTGAAAAGATGGGTATGCGTGAACGCCGATCTGATTTTCTAAAGCGGCTTTGACTCGCTCATCCGATTTTGCGATGTGTAGTATTACGTCCGCTTTTTGTGGAGCGGAAACCGCCTGAATTTCGAGTGAATGTGCTATTTGTTTAACTTCGTTTACTTCTTTGGACAATCTTTTCGGATTCTGCTGTGCAAGGTTCTGGAGCAGTGATGCATGTTGGCGATAGACATCTCGGTGTTTTTGATAATCCTTGAGACCATAGGCGATCGGAATCCTTTCGTATTGCGTTGCGCACATCTCTGCTGCATCTGCTTCAAGCAGGAGAGCCTTCACATAATCGCCTTTCTGTTCTGCTATTTCCCGTTGTTTCCTGAAAAATGTCGGATAGATGCCGAACTCGTAAAACCGATCGGGATAACGAGGGAGCCATGTTGCGATAAATTTTTCGATATTTTCACGCTCGGCATCGAGTACGGACTCCGAGGTTTCTGATTTCTGCCAAGCAATCTTGGCACGCTTGCGGTGGTATTCATAGTACTCCTGAATCTCACGCGCCTCTTTTTTTGAGCGGGCCACCCACTGCTTGTATCCGTGCCGTCTGTAGTAGTCGTGGGCAATTTCGTTCATTGGAACAGAAATATGTGCGAGACATTCTGCTGCGACTTCGTGCCAGAGTGCAAGTTTCCCGAAGTCGCCAGATCGCTCGTAGCGTTTGATAAAGATGCCCGCAGTCGCTGTACCTTCACGGATCGCCATGCATGGATGCGTAAGTAAAAAGAAAAATGGAAGAAGTAATAAGGCACGAATCAAGCGATGTTCTCCTTTATCCAAGGCTGCGCGCTTTCAGGTGGACGGCACCCGGCGTGTGCCTACTACTTTATTTCGTGGACGGCACCCGGCGTGTGCCTACTACTTTATTTCGTGGACGGCAACCGAACGGAGCCTGCCTACCACTGTAACATAAAGCGAACGGTACCCGAAAAAGTCTCATCTGGTGCGAGGACAATCACACCTGCGGGAATTCCGCGCGCTTCAAGGTTGATAGCATCTGTCGGACAGGTGTAAGGTTCAAAACAGATGGCATCTCTATTGGGGGGTGTGTAGACAACCAATTCTCTGAACTGCACATCCGATTCCATGACCATACCGTATCCTGTATCTTTATTTTCGATGAGGCATCGACTTACCCCATCAACCAATTGAACGTCTGTAAAAACATGATCAAGTTTGAGTTTTGCGAAGGGTTGTCCAGTCTGTAGATCAAGCGCGCCGTTAACATCGTACCGTTTCCCGGTTGGCACGAGGACTTCATCAAGTTCCCAATACTTGGCAGCAGGGACGGTAACCACCGCTGCTGACGCATCCGCTTTGGTACCGAGATCCACGCTAAAATAGGGATGGATACCGAAGCCCATCGGCATATTTCGGTCGCCCGTATTTTTGATGGAAATCTCCATCGCCAACACAGCATCTTTAAGGGTATAGGTAATCTCAATTTTGAAAGGGAACGGATATTGGCGAACGACTTCGGGAAAATCTTGAGAATTAAGCGAACATACCAGTGTTGCCCCGTCTTCATCAGCGGTATGGCTCTCGACCTGATACGGCTGATTCAATAGCAAGCCGTGGATTGTGGTTGGGGATTCGGGTGATTTGTCAAACTGATAGGTTTTTCCTTCAAATTGCCACGCGCCGTCCCGGATTCGGTTCGGGAACGGGAACAGAATCGGATTGCCGTAAGCAGTCGGTCGTTCTTCGAGTGTGGTAAGATCCGGCGGTGCATCTATTAAATTCAGCCAAGTATCTCCATCCGCCACCCTGAATGCGTAGCAGTTATTACCGAGTGCAGGTACGATTTCTGCGATGGCTTTGTTATCTTGCTGTATATAGTAAACTTGAAAACCTTCAATCGTCTTCGCTGCCACTGCGTATGATGTAGGCGCCATCGTTTCCCCTTTATCTGCCTTTACAAATATCGTTGAAAATAACAACAGAATACAACACGCGCCAATGCGGTGCGCGCGCATCCAAAGTTCTTTGGGTTGACGGAAAGAAAAAATAATAATCACTGTTCGTCACCTACACTACGCTTTTGCGCACCAGTGAATGCCGCGTCGCAGTACCTCTCGGAAGTTGGGGTTAGAAAAGGTGACATCGTCGTGTCCGCTCTGGAAGCAGAAAATGCGGGATTTTCCATATTCACGCGCCCAACCGAGGACATCCATACTGTTCGGATGATCAACTGTTAATAGAATTGCGCTATCATCACCAGCCGATTTCATCGTATACGTCTCATCCCCCATCTCCCATTCGGTCAGACCGTCGGTAATAGGATGCGTTGCATCAGCGATTTGTACGTTTAGCGTTTGCCGTGGATAGTATCCGAATTCGCCGCGAGCGTCCACCCCGCACATTTCAGAATAGGCATCCCATTCTGGAAATGCGAGGATAGCGTGATGGAGAATTACCACGCCCTGTCCACGCTCTGTCAAACCGAGAATAGCCTGTGCTTGTGCTTCTGTCGGATAGGGACGGTGGAAATTGTAAAAGACGACAGTGTTGTAGTCCTGCTGGTCAGGGTCATCTACAAAAATATCCAGATCTTCTCGGACGAATTGGATACCGTCCATACTTTCAAAAACTGCGTCAAACTGTTTTTCCTGAAATCCGTGTTCACCAGTTACAACTGCGATTTTCATGTTTTTAACTTTCCTTGCGGTTTGGCGAGGCGGGTTCGGGATCTGACGTTCCGCCCCGTATATCTGAAGAAACGCCCAAGCAACACGCAGAAATACCCAAGCAAAACACCCCTCCATTTTGCGGCGTACTTGAAGAAATCCGCAGAAACACCCAAGCAAATACCCCAAGCAAAACCCCATAAGCGATCTGCTTCATTACGGGCTTGCGATCCTCAATTAAAACATGCCTAATTATTTTTACCAGTCAGTGAGATAAGTCATGTTTAATCCGTAATTGCTTGATAGGTTAGCACTCGAAATTGGGCGTGGAATGGGGAATCACCGATCAATTGCGTCATTAAGATGCCGATTAAGTCTTCAACGGGATCAATCCAAAATGTGGTACTCGCGAGACCGCCCCAACTGTAAGTACCTTCAGAACCGAGACTATTGGTATCGGCGACGTTGGTGACAACGGCAAATCCGAGTCCGAAACCGCATCCGGTTCTCTCAAGGGGTTGCCAATCGTCAGAAATATGATTCATTCGGATGAGCTCAACGGTTTTTCTTCCGAGGAGTCGCACGCCATCAAGTTCGCCATCGTTGAGCAACATCTGGCAGAAGCGGAGGTAATCCGCGGCGGTCGATTGTAAACCGGCACCACCAGAATGAAAAAAACTCAAGGGTCCACTCGAAACAGGTGCATTCTCAATTACTTGAATACCGCCGTCTTCTGTGGGTTCATATAATGTCGCATATCTATCAGCCTTTTCGTCCGGCACTGAGAAAGCGGTATCATGCATACCCAATGGATTTAAAATTTGGGTTTTCAAAAATTCCTCGAACGGCATACCAGACACGACCTCTACAAGATAACCGAGCACATCGGTAGACATACCGTAGTTCCATCCATCACCCGGGTGGTGAAGGAGCGGTATATTTCCGAGTTCTTGCGCCATGTGTGCGAGATCTCCACCGTAGAAATCCGCTTTTCTGTACCGCTCATTAATCGGGTGGTCCCAGTCGCCACCGTAGATAAGCCCAGCGGTATGTGTGAGCAGATGTGTTATGGTCATCTCTCGCTCGGCATCAACAACAGCCTCGCCACCTTCAGTGTAAACCTGCATATCCTTGAAAGCAGGAATCAATTCAGAGACGGGTGTCCCGAGCTGGAAATGTCCTTCCTCGTAGAGCATCATGACCGCGATGCTGGTAATCGGTTTTGTCATCGAGTAGATGCGGAAGATGGTATCAAATTCCACGGGTTTCGCAGTGGCGACATCTTGCGTGCCGAACTTTTGAAAATGAACGAGTCTGCCTTCACGCGCGATCATTGTCAATGCGCAGGGAATTTTCCCGTCGTCAACCCAGCGTTGCATGACCGGAGCGATGCGTTCCAATCGCGAAGTTGACATGCCTACATCTTCAGGCACCGCCCGCGGTAATCCTTCATATAATGTCATTAAAAACTCCTAAGATAGTTGCCAGTTACAAGACTGTTGTGATTATAGTAAAACCTGTAATTAATTGGGCACTCTCAAACAGTCTGAATACCTATAACAGGCATTCAGACTGGCACAAACTGGAAAGTTTATGCTACAAAGATGTCCACTTATTTATGGGCTTCACTATAAATCATAGGAAACACCCAAGCAAAACACCCTCTTTAACTGATAACTGTTAACTGACAACTGTTAACTCCCTCACTCGGTTAGTGCCTGATAGGTTAAGACGCGGAATTGTGCCTGGAATGGCGAATCGGCACCGACCAATTGCGTCATAAAAATGCCGATCAATTCTTCCACAGGATCAATCCAAAATGTGGTACTTGCCATACCACCCCAACTGCAGGTGCCTACGGAACCGAGCGTGTGGGTATCAGCGACATTCGTAACAACGGAGAACCCAAGTCCGAAACCGGTACCGGTTCTCTTAGGTGCTAACCAATCCGGTGGAACGTGGCTCATCGTGATGAGTTCAGCAGTTTTTCTTCCGAGGAGCCGAACACCATCGAGTTCACCACCGTTGAGCACCATTTGGCAGAAGCGGAGATAATCTGCGGCAGTCGATTGCAGCCCGCCGCCACCAGAGTGGAAAAAACTCAGCGGTCCAGTTGCAGCATGGACCTTCTCAATTGCCTGAAGTTTACCGTCTTCCCCGAATTCATATACCTTTGAATATCGGTCAGCATTTTCAACCCGTACTGAAAAACCGGTGTCGTTCATACCTAACGGATTAAAAATACGAGTTTTCAAGAACGTCTCAAACGGCATTCCAGAAACGACTTGCACGAGGTACCCGAGGACATCGGTAGACATCCCGTACTTCCATGCGTCCCCTGGATGGTGAAAAAGCGGAATATCTCCGAGTTTTTGTATCATGTTTGCGAGGTCGCCGCCGTAGAGATCTGCGTCTTCATATCGCTGATCGATCGGGTGATCCTCCGTATCGCTTTCATAGATAAGTCCAGTGGTATGTGTGAGCAGATGTTTTATCGTTACCTCGCGTTCGGCATCAACAATAGCACTGCCATCTTCCGTGTAAACCTTCATGTCTTTGAAATCTGGCACAAATTCAGAGACAGGTGTGGTGAGTTGAAAGTGCCCTTCTTCGTAGAGCATCATCACAGCGACACTGGTAATCGGTTTTGTCATTGAATAGAGGCGGAAGATGGTGTCAAATTGTATCGGTTTGGCGGCAGCGATATCTTGCATGCCGAACTTCTCAAAATGGATGAGTTTGCCACCCCGCGCGATCATTGTCAATGCACAGGGGATTTTTCCGGCATCAACATAGCCTTGCATGACAGGGACCATGCGTTCTAACCGCGAGGTTGACATGCCTACATCTTCAGGCACCGCCCGCGATAATCCTTCATATACTGTCATTAAACTCTCCTATAGGATAGTTGTCAGTACGATTTTTTCTACGAAAAATCTTTCAGTTGTCAGTTAAGAGGACCGAAAACCGATAACTGATAACCATTACTCAGTGAGTGCCTGATAGGTTAGGACTTTAAATTGCTGCTGGAAAGGGTGAGGATTATTGAGCAGTTGCGTCATAAGCAAGCCGATTAATTCCTCTTTCGGATCAATCCAGAAGGTGGTAGCGGCAGCACCGCCCCAACTGAAATTTCCTACCGACTCCAGAATGTTTGGTGGTTCCTTGTCCGTAACAACCGCGAAACCGAGTCCAAACCAATCATCGTGATGCGGATAGCGCATCAGTTCAACCGTTTTCTTTCCTAATATACGGACACCATCGAGTTCACCGCCGTTGAGCAACATCTGAGAAAAGCGCATATAATCTGCAGCAGTTGAGACGAGTCCGCCACCACCGGATGGGAAAAAGCTGACTGCATCGTTAGCGAGTGGCGCATCTTCTCCTACCCGTTTCATCAGCCCTTCTCTCCTATTATGCCGATACAGTGCCGCAAATCTGTCCACCTTCTCCGGTGGCACTGAAAACGCGGTATCTACCATACCGAGGGGTCCAAAGAGACGAGTTTGGAGGAATTTCTCAAATGGCATACCAGAAACTACCTCGACGAAATAGCCGAGTACATCCGTAGACACACCATAGGTCCATTTCTCACCCGGTTCGTGAACGAGTGGGATAGCACTGAGTTTTTTCACCATATCAGCAAGTGTTGTGCCAGATTCAAAAATTTTCAGTTCCTTATAGCGTTCATCAACGGGTTTATTGCCCCAACCGTAGGTAAATCCAGCGGTATGCATGAGGAGATGTTTGACTGTTACCGCCTTCTTTGCATCCAAGATTTCAGTTTGGTCTTCGTTGTAGACCTTCATGTTTTTAAACTCAGGAATAAACTTAGAGACGGGGGTGCCGAGTTGAAAACGTCCTTCTTCGTAGAGCATCATCACAGCGACACTGGTAATCGGTTTTGACATGGAATAGATACGGAATATCGTATCGGGCTCAACCGGTTTTTCATTTTCAATATCTCGCATGCCGATGGTTTCAAAATGGACAATCTTTCCGCGTCGTGCCACGACCGTTAGAAATCCCGATAGGTTTCCGTCATCGACATAACCTTGCATCACAGGACGGATGCGTTCAAGACGTTCGGCGGAGACAACGACCGCCTCTGGTATTGCCATTGGAAGCCCTTGCGCGAATGCGAGTGTAGTAATACAGAGAAGCAGTAAACATGCGAACGTTAATCTTTTCAATCCATCCTCCTTTTATAATTCACCATAACAATTGTCAGTTAGAGAGGCACCAATTTCCCTTACAACCGCTTCATGTTCATGACAAGTGTTATTCGGTTAGTGC
Source organism: Candidatus Poribacteria bacterium (assembly GCA_965200345.1). GTDB lineage: Bacteria > Poribacteria > WGA-4E > WGA-4E > WGA-3G > WGA-3G. Next base: position 5,170,545 of record OZ241378.1, on the reverse strand, counting down.
CTGATAGGTTAGGACTTTAAATTGCTGTCGGAAAGGGTAGCGGTTATTGAGCAGTTGTGTCATGAGCAAACCGACCAATTCCTCTTTCGGATCAATCCAGAAGGTGGTAGCGGCAGCACCGCCCCAACTGAAATTTCCAACGGACTCCAAAATGTTCGGCGGGTTTCTATCGGTAACAATGGCGAAACCGAGTCCAAACCGATTGTTGTGATGGGGATAGCGCATCAATTCAACTGTCTTTTTGCCCAATATACGGACACCATCAAGTTCACCGCCGTTGAGCAACATCTGAGAAAACCGCATATAATCCGCAGCGGTTGAGACGAGTCCGCCACCGCCGGAGGGGAAAAACGTGAATTCATCATCTGGGATTGCAGCCCGTTTAGTCCGTTCAATTCCATTCTCTTTTGTGCGTCTATAGAGTGTGGCAAGCCTATCTCGTTTCTCAGGTGGTACTGAAAATCCGGTGTCTACCATACCGAGGGGTTCAAAGAGCCGTGTTTGGAGAAATTTCTCAAAAGGCATGCCAGATACAACCTCTACAAGGTAACCAAGCACATCAGTAGAGACACTATAGGTCCACTTTTCATTCGGTTCGTGAACGAGTGGAATGTTCCCCAGTTTTTTGGCCATATCCGCCAAGGTTGAACCGGGTTCACGGATTTTTGCCTCCCTATAGCGTGTATCAACGGGTTTATTGCCCCAACCGTAAGTGAGTCCGGCAGTATGCATGAGGAGATGCTTGATGGTTATCTTCTTCTTTGCGTCCAAGATTTCCGTCTGGTCTTCATTGTAGACCTTCATGTTCTCAAACTCAGGGATAAACCTGGAAACAGGCGTGCCGAGTTGAAAATGCCCCTCCTCATAGAGCATCATCACGGCGACACTGGTAATCGGTTTTGACATAGAATAGATGTGGAAGATCGTATCCGGTTCAATAGGTTTGCTATTTTCAAAATCTCGCATGCCGATGGTTTCAAAATGGACAATCTTTCCGCGTCGTGCCACGACCGTTAGGAATCCGGAGACTTGTCCTGAATTGTAGTAGCCTTGCAGAAGAGAGCGAATGCGTTTCAGCCGTTTGGCAGAAACACCTACCTCTTCTGGTACTATCATCGGCAGTCCTTGCCCAAAAGCGAACGAGGCGATGAAAAAAAGTAATAAAGATATATACGTTAATTTTTTCAATTCATTCTCCTTCACTCGGTTAGTGCCTGATAGGTTAGTTTCTTAAATTGATCGTGGGAAGTGGAGACATCACTGATCTGCGTCATGAGCAAACCGATCAACTCCTTTTCGGGGTCAATCCAGAAGATGGTACCAGCGGCACCGCCCCAACTGTAACTTCCTATCGACTCCGGTGTGTCTGACGGCTCTTTATCGTCGGTTGACTCCTTCTTATCGGTAACAATAGCGAAACCGAGTCCGAACCAAGTATCGTGATGTGGGGAGCGCATCAGTTTGACCGTTTCCTTCTTTAATATGCGGACACCCTCGAGTTCGCCTCCGTTGAGCAACATCTGACAAAACCGCATGTAGTCCGGCGCCGTTGAGAGGAGTTTACCACCACCCCCTGGAAAGAAACGGACCTCACCGTTCTTGAGGGGTGGATCTTTCTCAATACGTTCCAACCTCATTTTCTGGTCTTTATCACCTTCGATCCCCTTTTCTTTAGCACCGTCCGTCTTTTTTTCTTTGTCTTTATCACCCTTCATTCGCCCTTCTTTGTGAAGTTGATAGAGTGCGGCGAACCTGTCCAACTTCTCTAAAGGCACTGAAAATGCGGTATCAACCATACCGATCGGTTTAAAGAGACGGGTTTGGAGAAATTCTTCAAACGGCATACCGGAAACCACCTCGACGAGGTAGCCGAGTACATCGGTAGATAACCCATAGGTCCACCTTTCACCCGGCTCGTGAACGAGCGGAATAGCAGTAAGTTTTTTTCCCATATCCGTCAACGTTGCGCCGCGTTCAAAAATTTTCGCCTCCCGATAGCGTTTATCGACCGGTTCGCTGCCCCAGCCATAGGTTAACCCTGCGGTATGTGTGAGAAGGTGTTTGATCGTTACCTCGTTCTTTGCGTCCAAGATTTCCGTCTGGTCCGCGTTGTAGACCTTCATGTTTTTAAATTCAGGGATGAAATCGAACACGGGTGTATTGAGTTGAAAATATCCCTCCTCATAGAGCATCATGACTGCAACACTGGTAATCGGTTTTGACATGGAGTGGATACGGAAGAGTGTGTCTGCTGCCATGGGTTTGTTGTTTTCAACATCCCGCATGCCGATGGTTTCAAAATGAACGATTTTTCCGCGTCGCGCCACGACCGTCAGGAGCCCTGCTATACGTCTATCATCAACATAGCCTTGCATGACAGGACGGATACGTTCAAGACGTTCAGTGGAAACGCCTACCTCTTCTGGTACTGCTCTTGGAAGTCCTTGTCCGAATGCGAATGCTGTCATCGAAAAAAGCAATAAAGATATGTACGCTAATTTTCCCAATCCATTCTCCTTTAATGGTTATCAGTTGTGCGTTGTCGGTTAACGGTTAAGAGTCCTTTCTGGCAATGATACAATCGATTACCGACACAAGCACCCTCTTAACCGAAAACCGAAAGGATTTTTTTGGGAAAAAAATCCGTACTGAAAACCAGTAACCATAAATTATTGTACAACCTTGAGGTATCCCCAACGCGTTGCGAGTTTGCCGCCGGGTTCAACGCTCAGAATTTGGGCTAAACCGACATCCATCGCTTGCTGAATTTCCTTCTCGGTTCGCGCGACGTTGGAGATGCGTATTTCATCAATGATACCCTTTAATCCGTTTGCGTTATCAAGATTCGGTACGCCGATTGTAATTGGATCATTACTCTGAAAACTTTGGTTGTTGGGTGCTTTGGTCTCCAAATCACCATCAACGTAAACGTGTCCCATCTTGCCATCATAGGTAAAGGCGAGATGGTGCCATTTGTTGTCGGTGATATCGCTTGTGCCATTTATACTGAACGCGCACTCGCCGTTTGCCCCAATCTGCGCATGTAGAACGCTCTGATCTACATGAACCCAGATGCCGTAGTTTCGATTGTTACACCCGGCCTGCTGTTTGCAGACCAAGCCCTGCCATTTACCGGTGCCCTCTTTCACTTTAACCCATGCTTCAATACTGAGTGTTTCCAACTCCAGTTTTTTGGTAGAATCGACGACAATGTAACCGCGAGCATCACCCGGAAACTCCAATCCAGTTCCGAATTTTGCTTTTACCCACTTGGGGTTTCCTTTGAATTTGCCATCGTGTCCATTACCGGACGCGTCTTTCACAGTCCTTCCAGCCCCTTCCTCAAAGAGCCAAACAGCGACTGTATTTTTATCAACTGCTGAGTCGGCTATTCCGCTACCAAACAGGAGTGAAACGGCGAGGACAACTGAGATCCCAATGAGACTATAGAAGAATTTCGCATTCGTGATGCACATAGTTACTCCTCCTTTTACTTATGTATTCTATCAGAGAGAGAATTTTTAAGTCAAGGGATTTGGAGTTAGCAGCCAGAACGAGAAAAAATGTTGACAGGGGATTCGGTATAGCATATAATTTCGCATGTCCTGTTAGGCGCGTTGGACGCGCGAATCGTGGTTTGGACAGACCTATAAGGAGGCTTACATGGGAACCGAACGAATTAAGATGGGATTAGTGGGATGCGGCGGTATGTCGGGTGCACACATGGGTGGTTATCGCCAACTCTGGTCAAAAGGGCTTAGAGATTTTGAGATAGTGGCGGCGTGCGATATCGCCGAGGAACGTGCTGAGGAACGCGCGAATCAGGCACACGAATTTCAAGGCGGTACAAAACCTGCTGTCTATACAGAACTTGATGAGATGCTGGCGAAACATCCTGATTTGGAGTGTGTTGACATCTGCGCGCTTCACAGTGCACACCATACGCTCGCCGTGCCTGCACTTGAGGCGGGGAAACACGTTATCATTGAAAAGCCGTTCGGTATCACGATGCGGGCCTGCCAATTGATGATGGAAGCGGCGGATCAGAACGGTAAGATCATCTCTGTGGCTGAAAACTATCGTCTGGCGCGCATTCAACGCACGCGGAGCTGGGCAATTGCACAAGGTCGTATCGGCGAACCACGTATGTTCTTCTGGATTGAAGTCGGTGAAAACCTCGGTAAATGGGGCTGGCGCAACTTTAAAATGGACGCTGGCGGCGGTTGGGCATTAGATGGGGGTGTGCACTTCACCGATCTGATGCGCTATATTCTCGGTCTGGAAGCCGAGGAAGTTTACGCGATCAACAAGGCGTATGAACCCTATCGCTACGACAATCCGGGTGAGCGTGAAGGGGGTTATGCCGTCGATGTTGAAGACGCAATGATTGCGACCATCAAGTTTGAACAAGGCGTTACGGCGCAGTGGACATGGGTTGGTTCGGCACCGGGACACGGGTTCGGTCAACATACTGTCTATGGCAGCGATGGCGCGCTTGATTGGGGTAGGGGCTTAGTGCCGCGTGGCGGTGAACCGATTTCCAACGAGGATTTGATGAAAGAATTCATGGATAGCCTCAGCGATTCAGAACGGGAATACTACTTCCCAAGTGGCGTTGAAGATACAGTCGCGATTGAACTGAAATACTTCGCCGATGCGATTCGGAGCGGTGGCAAACCTGAAGTGGACGCTGTTGAAGGGATGCGGTCTGAAGCGATCTGTATGGCAGTCTATGAATCCGGCTGGTTTGGTCGTCCTGTGACGATCGCGGAGATCGAAAACTGTGAACTCGAAGGCTATCAGAAAGAGATTAACGATAAACTCGGGATTGGTGTGTAGATATAACTTCTACGATTGGATATTCGTTTTCTATGGGATTGGAAGGTTGGAAGGTTGGAAGACTGGAAAATCTTCCGTCCTCGTAATTGGTTGGAACTATGGATCGATTGAATGGCAAGGTTGCGATTGTCACGGGTGCTGGCAAAAAAGGTGAAGTTGACGGGACCGGGTATGCGACATCCATGCTCTTTGCAAGAGAAGGTGCAAAAGTACTGTTGGCGGATATCTCACTTGAGAACGCCAACGCCACGCTTGCAGACATTGAGGCAGAAGGTTGCGAAGCCTCGGTATTCATTGGGGATCTGTCCACAGAAGCAGCTTGCGTTGGGATGGTGGACGCTGCTGTTGAACGCTTTGGCAAAGTGAACGTTCTTTTCAACAACGTCGGGCTTGGCGGTTCCGGGATGGTCACGGAGGTAGACGAGGAGAAGTGGGATAGAGTGATGGATGTCAACCTTAAGAGCATGATCATGGCGTGTAAGCATGCGGTGCCCCGAATGGCTGAGGCGGGAGGTGGCTCGATTATCAATGTCTCGTCGATTGATGCGCTGCGGGCGGGTTGGGTTCGGAATGTGCCATACGCGGCAGCGAAAGGTGGGATGATTTCGACGACAAAGGTGATGGCGGTCCATCACGGACGTGACAACATCCGCGTGAATTGTATCGCGCCTGGGCATCTCTATGCCTCGTTTCCTGCACCGTATCTGAGTGAAGCGGAACGGGAGCGTCGCCGCCTTATCGGACCGCTTGGCACAGAGGGAACGGCTTGGGATGTGGCGTGGGCGACGGTTTTTCTCGCCAGCGACGAGTCGAAATGGATATCTGGTGTCGTTATCCCGATTGACGCGGGTTTACTGGCGGCAACGCCGCTTGCTGTTGTGCATCAATTGGACGAATAATGGGCAGTGGGCCACATAGATATTCAATGGGTAGATAATGACATTATTGCGAGTTCCACAAGTAGTTTATGTTGAATTTTACTGGGTCCTCAGCAGCGACGATTCCTTCCATTCGCACTTTTAAATCTAAAAGATCCGCGGACTGCGTTGGATAGAAGAACTGAACACCTACTTCGTTATTGGGACTAATGAATTGTGCAAACCCCGTTATATCATCGTCTGTTAGCTGTTTTCCATTTATCGTAATTGTTACGCCGCTCTCGCTAAGTGTTGGTGGATTTTGGGGTATTGTTCCCTCGGGGTAGTATATCCAGATAATCCATCCGTGTCCATCATTGGTATCATCTGGATTATTGCTGTTATTGCCGTTGTTATCACCATTGGTATCATCCGGATTATCGCCATTGGGTGAACCGCCGTTATTATTGCCGTTGTTCCCACCGTTATTATTGCCGTTATTGCCGTTGTTACCACCGTTGTTATTATCGTTATTACCGTTGTTACCCCCATTGCCGTTGTTATTGCCGTTATTACCTCCATTGCTGTCATTATTGTTATTTCCACCCTGTCCGTTAGGCGTTGACGGGTCTCCTGTCGTATCCGTCGGTGTCTGTATCGGGACTCTTTCTGCGCGTACAACAGGTTTCCCTTCATGATAGAAGATATACAACCGTCTCTCCGGATAGATGTAGATGTCGGGTCTGTTAGTGGTATCTGCGCCCGTCCCTGTTGGCAGCGTAAGTTTTACGCAGGTTGAGTCAAGATCATCCTGAAAGCAGACAGCATTTCCATCGGTTGAGACAAGATAGCGATCCACTTCATGAACAGTCAACGTTGAACCTGTATAAGGCATATCGGAGCATCCGGTGATAGCAAAAAGGATCATGAGGGTTCCGATGATGAATTTCGCGGGTGTAGGTTTAAATTTTTTCGGGTTCCGGGAATTCGTTTGTGATGTTTCTCTCACGATGCTGCTCCTGTTCCATCGAAGTTTATACTATTGCTGCATAAAGTTTGGATTTGAAGGTATCTGCGAATGTCGGGCGAGGGAACCTTGAAGAAATCCGCAGAAATACCGCAAGCAAAACCCTCTACTGTATGGGTCGTAAGCGGAGGATATTTTGGTTATTGTTGGCTTCTACGCTGTCTCCGTTGACATGAAAGGTTGCGATATTGGCAGGTACGACTCCGTTTACCTGAATTGTTATTTCTGGAGTTTGCGTTTTGACGGAAAATCGAACGCCGCGTCTACCGTCGTTTTTGTTGATTTGGGCGAATTCAGTGATCTTCAAATCGCTTTGCCTATTGGTTGGGATTGTCTCTCCTTCGGCGATTCTGATACCGAGTCCGCTGGTTTCGGGTGTGTTGCCGCGGTTCGCTTCACGGAATGCGCTTGGATAGTATACCTCAATGCTCCAACCCTCGGGTATATAGTTGGTATCGCCACCGTTCAGATTGACATTTGATGGCAGTTCGGCTTTGCCTGCTTCTACCAATTCCTGTACAATTTGGCTGGTATCCATGAGTCGTTTTGCTTCCAGTATGGTTCGCCCTCGATAATTAAAGACATAGGCGATGTTTGTTGGATGAACGTGGACAGTCGGTGTATAGTCTATATTTGTCGGGTCGATTTCTGTTTTATCCAACAAAAGTTTTACACAGATTGCGTCGAATCCATCTTCCAGGCAGACGGTATCTTGTTCTATTGTGTTAAGATATTGGTCCAGGTCGCCGGAGGTTACTACGGGTCCCGAATAAGGGATATCCGTGCAGCCTGCTATACTGATAAGTATAATGAGCAGACCGCTGATTAAAAAGGTTATATTGTTGATATTTAATTTTTTATTTTTCATAATGTTGCTCCTTTATTGGAATCGCAGTGCGAATTAGCCGATTTCAGTAGTGTCGGCTATCCTCCGAGTTTGCATGATATCTCTAAGGTGCCTAAATTAGAATGAAACCCAAACGCTATAAATAAACGATGAGTACCGAGGTTAGGTTTCACTAAGTTGATTTTTCACTTCTGATGTGCTATAGCTATGGCAAGTTATTACCTATTGAAAAATCGTGGATTTTATAGAAAAAAAATTCTTGCCTTGAAGATATTTTCTGTTACGCCAGAGGGGTACTATGTCCATAGAAACCTTTACAAATACCAAAAACAACAATTCTATAGTCTATACAGAGAAGCATATCCCTTTATTCAATATTTCAACGGGTGGATGTAGCGGATTTTTTGTGGAACCAGGCAAGGTTGTAACCAATATCCATGGCATCGTAGGTCGGGAGTCCGTTTTGGTAAAATCGGTTGATGGAAAGACGACTTGGAAAGTTGAAGGCGTTGCTGGGTTTGATGTCAAAAATGATCTTATCGTTGTAAAAATTGCGGGTGAAGGCACACCGCTTCCACTTGACAACAGCGATGTTGTGCGGAAAGGCGAACCTATTTCCATTGTCGGATTTCCTTATGGAAAATATAAGATCACAGCAGGGGCTGTCAATCGGATCAGGGAAAGTGACAAATAGGGCGCAATAAAGGCAGACATATCTGCTGGAAACAGTGGTAGCCCTACGTTAAATGAGTCGAGACAGTAGTCAGTCAACGGGTTCCAAACCGTTAGAACTGTGTGGGGAAGTTGCCGCGGGCGGCATCCATAACTTCGCCCGTAATTTCGTCATGACCATTGTCCTTGGCGAAACTCTCAATTCCCATCTTCGCCATGGGACGGACGAAAGCGGGAATCCGCTCTAAGCGTTCGAGTGCCTCCGCTGTCCAGGTGGGACCGGTCGGCTCGGCAGGTTCTGTTTCTTCCTGAAATGCATCCGAGATAACGCCAGTAAACGGACATTTGCCGCCTTCAGCAGTCTCACCTGAACCGGTTTCTGCCGAAAACATATTAGGCATTGATTCGCCCTTTGCCGTCTCTAACTGTGAGCGTACCAGCTGCATCGGTTGTGCTGCTTCGTTAGTGCCACCGAGTTTAAGGTCCAAGGATTTCAGCATCTGGGTCTCCGACGGATTAAGGTACATGGCGATCTCTGTAAAGCAGTCAGGGCATTCAAAAAGTGCTGTTACGGAGCCTTGTGCGGGGCGGGTCACGTCTTTAAACTTCATCGCTGTATCGCAGTCTGTACATAGAAATTTCATAATTTTAATTTTCCTTGCGGTTAAACAACGTGAGATTAGTATTTCACGGACTTTTTTTAAATCTGTCCTCCATTTCATTGTGGACTATACATCTCACATCTAATATGTTACGAAAGAGGCACAAACTAACAGTTTGTGTTACAGCTTCATTACGGGTTAAGTTTCATTTTTCTAATAAACTTCAGTGCTCCACTGAATTGTACTACATACTAAAAAAGTTTTGGATTTTTTTCGCGACTTGGATGAGTGCCTTACTTGCGGGGGTATCTGGGCATTTGTCAATATAAGAGGTTCCGTTGTCATTGGAGCGTGCAAGTTTTGGGTCAAATGGGACGCTGCCGAGAACGGTCTGCTGGAATGCTTTATCAGGCGTTTCGTCTGCGGAAAAGAGTGGTTCTTCCTCGCCGCAGTGTTGACATACATAGAAAGCCATATTTTCGACGATGCCAATGATTGGGACATTTAAGATGTCTCTTGCCATGGTCACCGATTTTCTGACGATTAATTGGGAGACTTCAGAGGGGATTGTCACAACAACGACACCGCCAAGATTTGGAATAAGTTCTGCTACATTAGGAAGCCGATCGGCTCCGGGTGGCAGATCCAACAGGAGATAATCCAAGTTGCCCCATTCCGTATCGGCGATAAACTCTCGGAGTGCGCCCACCTCCATCGTGGCACGCCATGTGAACGCGTCCTTTTGTGAATGTGCATTCCAGAGCACCGGCGCGTCGTCTTCAGCCAAAAGTAGATCCATAGAGATCAGTTTGGTGCCGATTGCGGTAATCGCAGGTTTGACGCCTGTAGGCGTGTATTCCAGTGTGGCGTTGCGAACCCCCATCATCTTCGCAAGCGTCGGTCCATTAATATCAGCGTCAACGACTCCGACAGCATTGCCTTTTAGTGTGAGGGCGGCAGCAAGGTTCGCGGTGAGCGAACTTTTGCCGACACCGCCTTTCCCGCTCATAACAGCTACGGTGTGTTTTACCGAAGCGAGTCGCTGTTGGAGTCGGTTTGCTTGCGCCGTGACCTGCCCGATAATGTTGGAACCAGCATCGTTTGGCAGTTCTTTGTAACTTTTCATTTTCCGCCACCGATGGCATAGAGTGCCTGATAACTGCGGAGATAGAGTGTCCCATTTGCGATAGCCGGAGACGCAGCGATGACTTCACCCACGGAATTGCTGGCGACGATTTCAAATTTACGTCCTGTTTTTACAACATTGACAATACCGTCACGAGATGTTAGATAGATGTGTCCGTTCGCATAGACAGGTGAGGCACGATGCCGGTGTCGATGCGTCCGCTCGCGATAGAGTTGTTCTCCGGTCTTGGCATCAAGACATATCAAATCGCCCCTCTCTCGACAGAGATAAACCAAGCCGTCGTGAATAAGTGGGGAGGGAACATCCGGTGTGCCCTGTCGCAGTTTCCAAAGTTGCCATTTGCTGTTAGTGATGTCACCCTGTGCAGCTGGATCGATGCCGACAACGGGTCCGTTCTTCGCGGAGGGAACAACGATGAGTCCCTCTGTTGCGACAGGAGAAGCGACGAATCGGAGGCTGTGGTTATAACTCGATATTGGATTAAAGCCGCCACATCGCCAGATTTCACTGCCGTCCTCCAAACTATGTGCGGTGACATAGTCCGCGCCGTGGACAACAAGGTATTCACGTACCGCGTCGCGATAGAGAATTGGAGAGGTATAAGCCTGTTCACATTCATCGGTCGCGTCGCTATCTCTATTATGTTTCCAAATCTCCTCGCCAGTCATTTTGTTAAGTGCGAGGACGACCCATGCATTGCTGTGGATGAGTTGGAAGTAGAGTCGATCTTTGTCAAGGAGCGGGGTCGTAGACATGACGAAGTAGAGATTGAAGCTACCGTAACGCTCAGCGAGATTGGTGTGCCAAACCTGATTCCCATCAAAATCATAGCAGGCGAGATCGCCGGTTCCGAGGAATGCCCAGACATGCTCGCCGTCGGTTACCGGAGAAGGTGCGGCAGAATTGCCTTCGCCGCCACGGACATCTCGATTGCCATGTCCCAGAGTGCGTTTCCAGAGCTCTTCACCATCGGTGGTAATACACATCAAAACAAGTGCGTCACCTTCAGCCGAGGTGAGGAAAATCTTGTCTTCCCAAACAACGGGGGTAGAGGCGGCTTCGCCGGGGAGCGGTAAACGCCACTTGATATTTTCGGTTTGACTCCACTGGATGGGTGCCTCGGTTTCTTTGCTGATTCCGTCGTTGTGCATCCCGCGCCACTGTTGCCAATTGTCGGCAAAACCGTTAGCAGTGAAAATAAATATCACGCCTATGAATGTCAAAGTATTTCTCAAAACATGCTTTTGCATAATGAACCTCCGCTTTTCAGTGAACCTTGTTACAATTCTGCACCTGTGGCAAGTTTCAACGTTTTTCGTCTGTCCATAAGCCGCGATCAGGTCCCTTCCACTGGTAAGGCACTATTTTCGACAAATCGCCAACACTGTACTCCAGAAATTCACACCCCGCTTCTATTACATAACCTTCGTTTGTGAAAACAGGGAACTCTAATTTGGCGAGCGAAGCAAAAGGTTCAATTTCCAGCCACACATCCAGCTTACCTTCCACCGTCTTGTAAAAAAAATCTGCAGAATGGCTTTCATGTTTCAGGATCATGACAGTACCGGATTGTTGAACTTCTCCATTAGATGCGCAAACCTTCACGCCGACGAGAAGATTACTCGCCGGTGGGGGATCCGAGTGCACCTTAAACCATAAACCTTTGTGTGAACCCTCTGCAACGCCCTCATTTGGGCCGAGGATTTGGAAAGTGACCGTTGGAATATCGCTCATTATTTACCATCCTAAAAAATAGTCATACCTATACGTCAATACCAAGAATGAGGACAGGGATATCGATGTCAGCAACGCCTCGCTTTTCTAAATCCCACACGACCAATGATAGTTGCGAAAATCGCAACCGCAGCACTGAAAATCAAAACTTATTCTCACATCTATCGTACGCGAAAACTTAATAGTAAGGCTCACCATAATTATTACTGCTTGGCGTGCCGGGCAGACAACAAAGAATCACCAAAAGAACTATCCACCCAATAATGGGAATCATGCCCAACAATAAACACCAACCTGATATATTAATATCTTGTAAGCGTTTTGTCGAAACAATGCAACTGACACATAACCAGACAAGGAGAAAGGAAAGAATCAGAACGCTCCAAACATCTACAGGCAAACCAATATGAAGGGCAACCTCTCTGATGAGAAAAAGAAGAACAAAGACAAACAAGCACATCAGGAGATAGCACAAATATTGTAAACGGTTAATTCGTCCTTTAAAGGAAAGCAGAAATTCAGATAAAGGCATTGCGGCCTCCCTTTCCAAGTAAGCCAGTTCTAAATCTGAAAAATAAACTCCCGATAAAAGTCGCCCACGACAAAGTAGCCTTACCTATATCCTACAAACTTCTGCAACTTTTGTCCACCACTATAAGATACGAAGCAAAGGGATCTCCATATTTTGATAGGGACATTAATCCTGATCTGGCTGTTGATAATACTGTCCGAGTACCTCATTGGCGAGGCTTCGACCGTCCTCAATGACGCGTGCTGCGAAATCGAGTGTAACTTGTTCAATGTCGTTTTCTTGTGCGCGTTGCTCGATTCGGGTTTGCGTGATATTTCGCATAAACCCAGCAGGCACCAAATTCAAACGTTCGATTGCTTCTTCCGTCCATTTCACTGGACTTTCAAAACCTGGAACAACTTCAGCATTCTGGGAATCGGAAGTCTGTGCTTGCAAGGTTCTGAGTTCAGGTGCATCCTCACGAACTGCAGCCGCTTCGCCCATGCTGTCGTTGATAATCTCTGTTGCGAAGGCATTGGTGATAGTTCCAATCTTTTGGGAGCGTGCGGATTTTTCGATCCGTGCTTTGACATTGCGCCGCATATAGCCGCGCGGCACTCCACGCAGTGCTTTTTTCGCCTGTTCTGACCATTGGAGTCGTACGCCATCAAACGTTTCTTCCTCGGCGGCACCACCTTCGTCTACGGCCATGTTCTCCAGAGAAGTTTTGTCCACCATTTGAAAACGTTCCGGCGGTGAACTACAGACAGGACACTGGACGGGTTGCTGGTTGTGTGCAGCGTAGCCACATTCGCCACAGATATATGTCTGGACGGCATCTGACTCCAAGACTTTCTGTTCGGCGATCTCTTTTGCGACACGCGTGAGTTTTTCAGAGGCACGTTGCGGCATAATCGCTTCCATTGCCATATCAATGACGCTCTCGGTAATAACAGAATGACCGCGTTCAATGGCAAATCGATGTACGGCTGTCTTAGCGATGCCACGGACTAAGGGGGGGGCTTTTTCCATCCTATCTAACGCCTCCTGCGTCCAGACGAGAATCTCTTCGGCTTTCACATCTATTTGTGGGAAATAACGCTGACTGGATAAGAGAACATTGCAAGGGGCAAGACGTAACAGATTTTCGGCAGTGCTTCCGATGTCCATATCTTGTTCACTGTGGACACCGACTCTACCTAAGACGAGGAGCCACGGGTTTGTTTTTCGGGTGTATTGTAGAATTTTTTCGTAGGCTTTTCCATCAAGCAGGGTAATTTTTAGGGCATAGTCGTGTTCATCTTTTGCAATGGCGCGTGCGACTTCCAAATGTGATTGATAAATTTTTGCTAATCCGGTATCAATCACTTCTTCGTGGAGTTGTTCTTGCTCTTTAAACCTGAAAGTTCTTGCAGCGCGTTCGGTTAGCACATTCACGACAGAATTGAAGACGATGTAGTGTAGATAGGGGTCATAGACACCAACGGCTTCAACCTGTTTGTTGAACTTATGTCCGAGTTGGATTGCGGTTTTCAAACCTGAGAAAGATTCAGGACTCCCATCAATGCCGACGAGGATATTTCCGTTATGTGCTTCAATGGGTTCAAGGTCCCGGACAATGAGCGTATCGGTATTAATACGGCGAACGACGCGTTCAGTGACACCACCGATAAGGCTATCTTTGACTGCCCCCATGCCGAGTGCCCCCATAATGACGAGATCGTAATCGCTTTCCTGAATGTCTTCAACGAGTTTTATGTAGTGTTTGCCTTCCGGCATTTTGGGTTCAAATGGGATATCAAATTCGGTGCACTTCTGTTTCATCACCTCAAGATAGGAATCGGAGATCAGTTGCAGTCCCATTGTAATGAGGGTATCGTGGATGCGGCGTTGTTTTTCAAGCTCGACCTCGTCTTGATACTCCTCCGGCAGGGTGTATTCCATCTGCTTGAAGCGGACATCGTGCATCTTTGCGGCGTAAACGTGTGAACCCACTAACTGCGAACCGAATTTCTTTGCGAATTCGACCGCTAAAGCGATACTTGCATCGGAGTAGTCCGAATTGTCAACAGGCACATAGATTTTTTTGATCATTTTTTTAATTTTCCTTGCGGAGAAACAACGTGCGTTTCAACTTTCAAGTACGTTGCTTATATCTGAAGAAATACTTTCTTTGCATTGAATTTTAGCGTTTGCAAAAACCCCTCCAAATGTAAAGCAAAGATAAATTATGCCATTTAAGGCATAATTTCATTACGGGCTCCGGTCTCTGTAACGCGCCCCTAAAAAGCCACCGAGTATATGGGCAATGAGCGTTGCTGGCCATAAGTAAACCATCGCAGTTTGCCACTCCCAGTGAAGGATAAAACGCCGAACAACGATGTTAATCACAATCGGAATATAGAGGCATCTGCTCCACGGGCGACTGAATTTCTTAAACCGTCCACGAAAAAATCCGAAGGCGAAGTGCACCAGAAAAGCTGCGAGAGAGATTAGGAGATTCATATCTCTCATTTTCTGAGGAGCGTTTTGACATCCCGGCGTAAACGCAGCATCGCGGGTTTACTTCGACTATCGTAGTAGTCATGGACGTTCCCATCCGCTTTGACGAGAACAAATCGCGGGCTATGGAGTATTTCGCTACCCTTGTGCCCCGCGGCCAAACTGAACCCTTGTTCGGCTAACTGGTAGATATGTGCCTTGTCGCCGGTGAGAAAGTGCCAACGCCTATCGTCTGCGCCATAAGCCTTCGCGTAGCGCGTGAGGGCCTCTGTCGTATCGCGCTCTGGATCGACAGAGAACGAGACGAAATAGACAGGGTCTGCAACAAATTCGGATTGCAAGCGTGCCATCTCTTGTGTCATCGCTGGACAAATCGTTGGGCAATTGGTGAAGATGAAATCTGCGATCCAAATTTTGCCTGCCATGTCGGATAACCCTAATGGCTCTCCCTGCTGGTTCGTCAGCCTAAAGTCTGGCACGCTAATAGAAGCAGTTTCAGTGAGTACTTTTGGTTTGGTACCAAATACCGACCATAAGTTGACAGCCGCGATAGCGATAATGATGACACCCAGTATTACCCAGATGAGGGTGCTTTTGTCAAATTTGCGCTTCGTTTTAGTGGCATTATCAGCTTGTGCTTCCATATTCCAAACCCAGTGGGTAGTTAGTGAGCCGACGTATCCACAACTTCTGCTGCCGGTTTCTCTATGCCATCGAGTCGCGTATCTAATGTGAGGTCAGGCATCAACATAATGACAAGAAAAACACAGATAATAAAAGGTGTTAGCACGATAGCTGTCAATGTTTTTCTCTCAAACTTCAGATGCATGAAATAGATAGCGACAAGAGCAGCTTTGGAACATGCCAACCCGATGAGCAGGATGGCTTTCAGCACAATCGAGTATTCCGGTATCGCCACGGCGACTTCAATAATAGTTAGCGCGAGCAGCCACCAGAAAATATTCATGTATTTCGGATGCTCTTTGTGTCCGTTTTCTGCCATTTTCGTGTCCTCCTACAGTAGATAGATGAAGGTGAAAACCATAATCCAGATAAGATCAACGAAGTGCCAATAAAGTCCAACAATTTCCACTTCATGGTTAAACTCAGCGGTATACCTACCCCGCAAGCCATGTATCAAAATAACGATAAGATAAATGACTCCACCCGTCACGTGCATCCCGTGGAACCCTGTGATGGCGTAGAAAGTGGGACCGAAGAGGTTTGATCCGCTAATCGCTTGCCCTTTTAAGGCACCGTATGATCCGTGTTCGGGGATACCGGTAAGTGTCAACCCATGGTGAATCAGCTGATACCATTCATAAGCCTGTAAGCCTAAGAAAATGACCCCTCCTGCGATTGTGAGTCCAAGGAACAGGCACATGCGCGAAACATTGCTGTTCTGAATAGACTCCAGTGCTTTTACCATCGTGACACTACTGCATATCAACAGGAATGTCATAAAAGCAGTTAGGTTAATGCCGAGGATTGCGTCGGGTGGTGCCCAACCGACGATGCCTGCACCTGCCCGGAGTGCCGCGTACGCTGCGAGCAACGCGCCAAATGACATGGTATCCCCAACGAGGAAAATCCACATGCCGAGTTTGCCGAGACTATCCGGCGTAAGCGAAGGCTCGTATACGTCTTCAGTGTGATCTAAAGTGGTAGCGTGTTCCACTATATTCAAACTCCTTATATTAGTTATCGGTTATCAGTTATCGGTTATCAGTTAAAGAAGCGTTTGGAATTACCGGAATCGCGTTTTAAGTGGTTACTGATAACTAACAGCTATTTTTTGTAGATGATTTCCTGATCCGTCGATTTTCTGTTTGCCCGTCGGTATTGTAAATAAACTGTGCCGCCTATGACTCCGAAAACTGTAAATGGCATCGCCATCAGGAAAAGGATACTGAAATTAAAACCTTTACCGATCGGGTCCTCAAGTGTTTTACAAGCGGGACACGCCTCAAGATATGTCGGTACGATGAGCATAACGAACATCAAGAGGGAAACCCAGATAAAAAATTTATGCATCCTCATAACTCCTTTCATGATACTTACGAAAGATATACCAAAACATAAAGAATTGGCCAGAGTGCGACAACAAAAATCCAGTAAATGGTACAAGTATCAACACCGGTATAACGGCTTGCTGAGAACCGTCCCGCCATTGCCATGCCAAAAACTATGAACACCCAGATAACAGCACTTAGGACATGAACAGCGTGGCACCCGATCAACACATAGAAGATACCGCCATACACACCCGACTGGAGTGTAAGCCCGTTACGAATGAGTTGTACCCATTCGCTTCCTTGTACACCGAGAAAAAGTAGTCCAAGTACCCCGGTGATCAGTAGCCAATTACGGAGCTGTTTTACTCTGTCTCTCTGGATGGCGCGCCACGCTTGAAACATTGTGTAACCACTGAGCAGCAGCAGGGCAGTATTAATACCGGTTACGACACGTGGCAACTCAATCCCGATATGCGATGGCGGGGGCCAGGTAACATTCCCGACCCGAAACACAAGAAACGTCCCGATGAGTCCGGAAAACAGCATTGTCTCCGCACCGAGCAGAACTAATACTCCCAATCGTGCGTTGCTCAAGGGTTGACGGTCACGGATTTCAGAGTTATCGTGTGTCATCATTATTTATTTCAATCTCGTAATCAAGATATTTTTATTTTAAGTCTTTCGGAGGATCCGAATAATGATTTCAACGACCGCCGTGACAATTAGCAACAACCCGATGACCCCTAAACTTGGGGTGCCAATATTCTTCACAACCTCTTCAAGAGGCGAAGGTATTTTGCTCCCTGTAACAAGTGCCGTCATTGCGATGGTAAACAGCCCAACAAACAGTAGACACAAGACAAGTCCAAGGCGGCGATTTCGTTTGTGATGCTCCGATGCATTCATGATCCCTCCAGTGGGTCCGGCACAAAACGGTTCCGACCGTAAGTTCCTCTGAGACAACCCAATTCAACAAATGATCAAATACTACCAATCCCTAAATTTTATCCAACGCCATCGTGACAAATACCAACGGTAGATAGAGGAGCGATGCGTATAATAGATAGCGTGCCGCCTTCACCGAGCGCGTGCGAGCCAGATAGATACCGACCGCCAGAAACGCTACACCTGCCAACAGTGCTGTAAAAAAATAGAAACTTCCAGCGATGTTGTATAATGCAGGCAACAAGCCGACCCCGAGGAGTGCGACGCAATTAATTACAATTTGACGGCATGTACTCGCGCCGTCCGGATGGATAACCGGTAACAGTCGGAAACCTGCTTTCGCGTAATCTTCGCGATAGATATAGGCTATTGCGAGTGAGTGAGGTATCTGCCACAAAAAGAGTATCGTAAATAACACCCACGCCTGACCTGTCAGCGAACCTCTTGCTGCAACCCATCCAACGACAGGCGGGAGCGCGCCCGGCACAGCACCAATAAGCGTACAGAGCGAAGTCTTCCGTTTCAGCGGCGTATAGAGAAACAGGTAACTCACGACTATCAGCGAAATAACAAATCCGCTCAGTGTATTGACGATGAACGCCAAGTAAAGCATTCCGCTACCTGTGAGAACAACACCAACGATTAATGCCTCCAACGGGTTCATCCTACCACCGGGGAGCGGTCTCTCCTTCGTCCGTTTCATCCGGGCGTCTACATCACGTTCAAGGTATTGGTTGAGTCCTAACACACCCGCCGCTGTCAATCCTGCTCCGATAAGCGTATGCAAGCAGAGCAGCCAATCTATAGTCTGCGGCGCGCCGAGATAAAAACCGGCAGCGGTTGTAATGAGGATCATCACCACCAACCTCGGTTTGATGAACTCAACATAGTCAGCGGCGCGTCGCGTAAAAACCGTGTGTTTTGCCGGTGGATTTGCCGTATCTGTGTTGTCTGGTAACGTTACTGTTGTTGAACGCATTTTTTTAAACTATTAAATCTGGGCATTGTTCTATTAGTTCGTAGTAGGGTAATTTATTACCCGTTGTATGCACCCTCAGAACGTGCGATGAATCGCACTACTACAAACGGACTCAGTATCTCTGTCTCATTCTGTAGCCAGCGCGCCACTTGCAGGCGCATCAACTGTTACCGATAAATCTGGGCATTGTTCTATTAGTTCGTAGTAGGGTAATTTATTACCCGTTGTATGCACCCTCAGAACGTGCGATGAATCGCACTACTACAAACGGACTCAGTATCTCTGTCTCATTCTGTAGCCAGCGCGCCGCTCGCTGCTGTTTCAATAGTTACCGATGCGTCAGTGAACCGGTAAACCTTCAGGGTAAGTACAAAACTACTCACCAGCATGAGTGCGCCGACTGCGACATGCGCGGTGGTAATTGTGACCGTAAGTGCTGCTGCGAATGTTTCTCCGAATGCAGTCAGTTTCGCAAAAAACGCCCCGGTGCCGAGCATCAACTGAACAACAAGCAGTCCAAGTAATAATAACGGCATCGATTGTCCAATTCCGTCTGATTCATTATCCACTGCTAACAAACGTCTTGCCAACAAAAAGATATGTAGTGCCACCAAGAAAGCAAAGAGCAGATGCGCGTCAAGTCTGCTGCCGGTATGTCGCAAAATGGCCCCAAAGATGAGCTGCATATAAATGAGACATGTTGTAATCAGGCTTAACCGGCGCAACTTCCGTGCTGTCTCGCCTGTAGTTGTCCTTATATCTTGCCTCCAGTCCCGCGAGGTGAACCAAGCGATGCCACAGAGCAGTGCGAAAAACGCTTGTGCGAGACATGCATGTACGATCGCAAAGTTGCGATTAATTTGCGTAACCCGGAGCCCACCGAGCACACCCTGTACAATAACAGCAATGAGTGCAGCGAGCCCAAGCCATTTCAGCCATTTTCGGGAATCCTTCGCTAATATCAAGAGAAAGAGCCCGATTGTCAAGATTCCGACGAGGGAACCCATGAGTCGATGGCTATGTTCATACAAGATGCCGCCTACCATCTCCGATAAAGGATAGAGGAACATATTGTATCCGAAAGTTGTTGGCCAATCAGGGACAGCCAATCCAGAGTCTGTACTTGTGACAATCCCTCCAATGACAATCAACAAGAATGTCGCGCCTGCGGTGAGGCGTGCGATTCTATGTAGCCATGGGCTATAGTTAGCGCGATTTTCCATGCTGCGTTTTCAGGGTTTCTGTAGGTACGGTCTTTATAAAACCGTACCTCCATCTCTTAGTCTCCGCTTGTAGCGGGTGCATGTTCAGGTTGTGCCTGCGGAATCCAATCAGCTTCTTCACCGGGGACACTATATTCATAGGGGCCGCGGTAGACAGTTGGGATTTGACCGAAGTTGCCGTGTGGCACAGGTGTCGGTGCTTCCCACTCCAGTGTATTGACCTGCCACGGATTCTGTTCGGCGACTTTCCCTTTGTAGATGCTCCAGAAGAAGTTAAAGACGAGTATCAGTTGTGCGAACCCAAGGGTAAATGCACTCATTGTGATAAAGATGTTCATACCTATAAATCCTTGGAATTCAAACTGCCACATTAAAAAATTAATCGTTGTTGGTTCCATCAGGAATTCATACTGCTGAGGGTTGGAGATGCGTCGCATGTGTCCACCTACACCGAGAATATGCATCGGGAAGAATGTGCAGTTAAACGCGATGAACGTCAACCAAAAGTGAATTTTGGAGAGTGCATCGTTCATATAGCGACCATACATCTTTGGGAACCAAAAGATGATGCCACCGAAGATAGCGAACAGGCTTCCACCGAACACAACATAGTGAATATGCGCCACAATGTAGTAAGTATCGTGGATGAAAATATCGACTGGCGTATTTGCCATATAGATACCACTGAGCCCGCCGATAACAAACATCGAAACGAAGGCGATCCCGTGGAGCATTGGGGTTGTAAATCGGATTGAACCGCGGAACATTGTCCCCAGCCAGTTAAATGTCTTAATAGCTGAAGGCACTGCGATGAGCATAGTCGTTGTCATGAATATGGAACCCAAGCCGGGCCGCATACCACTTTGGAACATGTGGTGTCCCCAGACAATCCATCCCAAAAACGCGATGGCGATCATGGCGTAGACCATGGACCGATATCCGAAGATCGGTTTCCGTGAAAAGACGGCAATCAACTCGGAAGCGATCCCCATGCCGGGTAATATGAGGATATAGACCTCTGGATGTCCGAAGAACCAGAAGAGATGTTGCCAGAGGAGCGGGTCACCACCACCTTCCGCTGTTGCAGAGAAGAATGTTGTTCCTGCCAGCCTATCAAAGATGAGAAGCGCGAGTGCGGAAGACAACACAGGGAATGCGAGTAGTAAGAGGATCGCGACGATGAAAAGCGACCAGATGACTAATGGCATGCGAAAGAAGGTCATCCCCGGTGCACGCATATTGATAATCGTGGTGATATAGTTAATAGAACCTACCAAAGAAGAGAACCCTTGAATGAGTAGACTGATTGCCCAGAGGTTCTGTCCCCACTCCACGCCTGTCCACTGCGGATCAGCAGAGAGTGGTGCGTAGCCCGTCCATCCGGCTGCAGCGTGTCCACCGGGTACAAAAAACCCAATCGCCATCACAATTGCAGCGAGAACTGCGAGCCAAAATGAGAGCATATTGAGGATCGGAAACGCCATATCTCGTGTACCGATCATCAACGGAATTAGGAAATTTCCGAAAGCACCGACCAAAATCGGAACGACGACAAAGAAGACCATAATGGTGGCATGCATCGTAAAGAGCATGTTGTAAAATTCGGGTGTGATGACACCACTCGGCATGCTTGTCTCAAGCCATTCTTCTTTATCCGACTCATAGATACGTTCCCACATCCTGTCAGCACCTGTGACAACTTCACCTTCGTCAAGATACTGTTGCGAGGCACCGATGATTGGTAGCGGTTGATCAGGGTGGGCGAGTTGCCATCTAAAAAGCAGTGCAAGTCCGCCACCGACAAAGAACATAATCAGTCCATAGATAAGGAACTGCTTACCGATTGTCTTGTGGTCGAGCGAAAAGATGTATTTACGAATAAAACTTTCTTCGTGATGATGTTCCGTATGTTCGTTATCGTGCATCGTTATTGTCCTCCTTCAGCCTGCTGAGGCCATCTTTCTTGCACCCAAGCATCGTAGTCTGCTTGTGCGTGCACATTAAGGTAGCCGAGCATTCCAGAGTGTCCGAATCCACAGAGTTCGGCGCAAGGAATCTCATAACGTCCTGCCTTTGTCGCCTCAAACCAGACATTGATAAATCGGTTGGGCAATGCGTCCTGTTTCAGCCGTAATTGTGGCACAAAAAAACTGTGGATAACATCCTCAGCGGTTAATCGGATATGCACGACCGCGTTGATTGGGACATGCAATTCGTTTTCCAATTCCAAGTCATCATCTGTCCCGAATTCGTTATCGGGACCGGGATAAGTCATATCCCAGTTAAACTGCTTTCCACTGACCTGGACGACAACATCTGGATTCTCAGGAAATTGTGTCGGCGACTTAATATTGTTCCATTGCGGGTAACTAAGCATCGCGAGTACAAAGACAATCACCGTTGTTACCCCTGTCCAGATGATTTCCAGCCATGTGCTCCCCTCAATGTAGTCTGCCTTTTTGCCTTCCTGATGTCGATATTTAATTAGAAAAACAATAAGCGTGCCCATCACAAGGATAAACACAATAAGGGTAAGCCAATAGATAGCGTGAAAGAGGTCATCAACGCCTTGCCCGAACGTTGATACGTTCTCTGGTAGCCATTGAAGCATCCAGTCCTCCTTAATAGTGCGCCTCGCTCGTTGAAAAGCGACAAGCGCGTAAGAGTTTCGTTTTTAACACGTCTAATTCGTTTGTGCAGACGCTGTAAGGGTTGCGCCTACGTACGTCAAAACACAAAACAGACCGGTAATCAGCAGAGAGAGGATCCAGGGCGGTCCCTCTCCGAACGCTTTTGCGGTGGTATCAAGGTAAAGGCTGTGTCGAAAAGCTGCAAGCCCATACGTTAGTGGATTGAATTTCATTGTCCATGCTAACCAACCAGGTACGCCTGTACTCGGGAAAAACGCACCAGAGAGAAGCCAAATCGGAATTAGCAGGAGATTCATAATTGCATGAAACCCTTGCGTTGAATCCATCCGCCACGCGATAAGTAATCCGAGGTTTGTCAGACCAAACGCTAAAAGTGCCATCACACCGAGCGAGAGTAAGAGAGAGGCTACGCCGAACCGAATGCCTATCATCGGTGTGAATAGTAGTAGTAGCAAACCTTGTAAGAGTGCTAACATTGTTCCACCTAATGCCTGTGCGAAGACAATCCGCCACCTTGGCACTGGTGCGACGAGTACCCCCTGCAAGAAGCCTTCGCGCCGGTCATTCACAACAGAAATTGTAGCGAAAATAGATGTAAAAAGCAAGACCAAAACGACGATACCTGGATAAAAGTATTCAATATAACCGGGTCCGTCTGCTGCCCCAGAGGGCTGAAAAGAGGCACTCAAACCGCTGCCGATGAGAAGCCAAAATACCAAAGGTTGCGCGATAGCACTGAAGAGTCGGCTCTGTTGGCGATAAAACCTGATGATTTCGCGCCACCAAATTGTTATAATCGGTAGCAAATTTCTAATTTTCCTTGCGGTTCGTTAAGGTGGGTTAAGCATACACCCGCCTCCCCGTAGATCCGCCCTCCCAGCGCAAGCCTATAGAGGTTTGCGGAACAATGTTACGGGTTTGCAGTTTTGGATTCTTTTAATTTTCCGTATCCTTCCTCTCCACGAATGGGTTTCCTGTCAACTTTACGAATACGTCCTCCAGTGTCGGCTTCCCAAACCGAACAGATTGAATCGCATTTGGAAAAGCAGCGACTACATTTCGAGCGAACTCATGTCCGCGTTGACACTCAACGCGCAGTTGGTTATCCGTAGATACGATTGAAACGCCGAACCGTTCGGTAATAGCTGTCCCAAGCGTTTCATTGTCTCTGCTCTCTATGAGAATAACATCACCACCGACTTGGTTTTTGAGCTCATTAGGCTCCCCGATTGCAACCAATTTCCCCACATCCAAAATGCCAACCCGATTGCATACCTCAGCATCATCTAACAGGTGCGTTGTCAGTAGCACCAAAATATTCTCTGTCTGTGCAAGCATACCGAGATAGTTATTGAGTTGTCGGCGTGTGGTTACATCCAACCCGCTCGTCGGTTCGTCAAGGAGCAGAACGCGCGGGGAATGGAGCAGGGCTTTCGCGATTTCAACACGTCTCTGCAAACCGCCGGATAAGATTTCAACACGTTCCTTAGCCCTATCGGAAACCCCAAAACACTCCAGGAGCTCCGAAATTCGGGAACGCAGGGTTCTGCCAGCAAGTCCATAAAGATGACCATGGTGTCGTAAATTTTCAACGACGGTCAGTTTGACATCTAACCCTGGGTGTTGAAAAACGACCCCTAAAAGGTTCCGAATTGCTTTCACCTCGGTTGCTAAATTATGTCCGAGGATACGAACAGTGCCAGAAGTTACTGGCATCAGCGTAGACAAGATCCTAAAAAGGGTCGTTTTCCCACTTCCGTTCGGTCCGAGAAGTCCAAAAATCTCGCCGCATGAGACATCAAAACTTATATTGTCAAGTGCCTGCCGTCGCTGATAAGCATGGGAGAGATTCTCCACCTCAATTCGGCTGTTGGAAACTGTCGACAATTGGCTATCAGTAGTTATGGTATGCGAAACCTTTGTGTCTGCCACAAGGGAACCCTCTTGCTGACTGCCGATTGCTGATAGCTTACTTCATTTTCAGTGTGAAATCTTGCGTGACAGTGCCGCCAGCTTCCACAGTAACAGCGACAGGTGCCTTGCTGTTCGTGCCACAAGCTTCATGCCAATAGCCGAGTTTATATTCACCTGCGGGGACATCTTCAAGTGTGAATTCACCCTTTTCGTTGGTAACAGCAAAATAGGGGTGCGGTACGTAGGAAATCCAAGCAGACATCCACCCGTGAACGTCGCATTTGACTTCAACGGGGCCCTCTGCCTTCTGGACAGCCTTGAGCGGCATCTTCCGACGGGCTTTTGGCTGCGCTTTGTTAACCGGTTTGTTGATCTTACTGAAGATATGCACATTGTGCATAATCTTATCGGAATTCAGCATTGTTAGGCGTTCGCCTATCGGAACGATTTGGACATGTGGCGTGAATTTGCAACCCTTCTGGTCAATCTCCACTTTAGCATCTTTGTCAAAACCTTTACCTGCTGAAATGTCAATTAGGTAGACAATTGTATTTTTTAAAGCGTTGCCCTCACCGACGACCAGTGATTCATCAAACTTTTCGTCAGCTCCACAAACCTTCTGGTCCTTTGTGATTTCCAGTGCTTTTTTCTCAGGCATGTCTCCTTCAAACTTCACAACACCACTAATTGTGCCGCCGTTGTTCACTGCCATAGCTTTATAGTCTTTCGGGAATACCAACATTTCCATTTCGCCTGCGTCGGAGTCAGCCGCGAAAGCAGTTCCGATGTAGCAGCACGCGAGCAGTACCGTGAGACTTGCCAACAAATAGGATTTCATTTTTTTTCTCCTTTAATAGCCGTCAGCCATCAGCCTTCGGCTTTCAGTTAAGAGATTTGTTGCGATAGTAACAGTTAACATAACCGCTACAAGTTGTTTACTGACTGCTGACTGCCGACAACCGACAGCCATTCGGGTCTACATATTTTTAGGCTTCTTCTGAATTTCTGCGCTGTACGAATGCCCGTAAACCGAAGAGGAAGCCAACAGAGAGCAGTGCGATTAAGGGCGGATAAATGAATCGCTTTGAAGATGGTACAGGTTCAAGAACAAAGGTATACCAACTTGTCATAACTCGTTTTGTGTCAACATCACCGTTCGCGCCGTCCCATGCCGAGAAAGCGATAGGCACGAAGACACCGGGATCAAGTTGCAAGTCCTTTTTGTCCTCAGTCTTTAAGGTGCGTTTCACCCATAATTTGTATTGCCCCTCTGTATAGGTGCCTTGTGCTTGTAATTTGCCCTGTGCTTCCTGCACTTCTGCATTGTTAATACCTTTGGCGGTGAGCTCGGTCACTTGTTCAGGTGCGGAGGCTTTCCAGTGCCATAGATAGACCGGAAGTCTACCGCCCCATAAGAAATAGGGCTTTGGTGCGGTCGGTCCTTGCGGCACCTTCACGGGAAATTGGACTGCCAATGCGTCCTCAAGCGTTTTCCCTGTCACCTCATCCGTTTCGTCACCAGTCGTGTGCGTTCGGTCATCCCACGTAAAAAGGAAAACGACCTCCGTATCATTGTAAAACGATTTGACGTTCACAGCATCAATCGTTGGATTAAACTGCCGCGGCTCAATGACTATTTGACCTACGAGCGGGAAGTACCTTGCTTCAAGCGTCTCCCATGCGGCATCATCCATTTCAGGCAACTCACCTTGAATGTATTGTGAGCGGAGTACGTTGTTGCCGATAGCGGGTTCAGGACGTTTCTCAGGCATAAGCGATTTAACGTAGTTCGCTAAATGCCAACTCTTTTCATAGACGACTTTCATCGCATCATCATAAATCTGTTTTTCTTCTGCAGATAGTTCTGTACCTTCTGCAAGATTGAGAGCGATGTCAACAGCAGCATCGTATTTCTCGTAAAGCCGGGCAGATTCTTCTTCCTCTGCCTCTGTCATTTCATCTTTGTTATCTAATTCAATCATGCGACTGGATTCTTCAGCTGTCAGTCCGAAGCCTGGAAAGCTATCGCCCTCAAACGCTGGCATAGCTGAACCGGCGAGTCCCCCGATGAAGCGTTTGAAGATGTCTTCGGTGTCTGCACCGCCGCGGAAATTCCAACCCTGCGTCAGATTCGCGGGCCAGCTCTGGAATCCCCACTCGTCGGTCAGGTCCGGTGCCGAAGTGCCATCCCCTCTTCCGATGTTTCCGTGGCATTCAATACAACCGAGTTCGGTATAAAGTGCTTTTCCGGTTTCTACACTCTGTTCAGAGTCAGGGACTTTCCCGGACAGGTTAATCTGCTTTGGCGGTGCTTCAGCTTCCTTAAAGCCGTCGTAGAAGGTTTTGATGTATGCCACCAATTCCCAGCGGTCATTGGCACTTAAAGCAGTTTCCCACCCTGGCATAGACGAGCCGGGCATCCCTTCGGTGATGATGTCAAATAGGTCTTGATCTGTTGGAAGTTGCCCAGTTTCTGTAGACCGGATCTTATACAAACCGCGTGTGAAATCCCTCGGTTTTGGGAGGAGGTTCTCAGCGGCGGAGCCGTCGCCTCTGCCTTCGGTGCCGTGGCAATGTGCGCAGCTACTTTCGTAAACCTCTTTTCCTCTTTCGGAAGCCTCTGGTGCGTTTTGTGCATATACAAAGCTAAGCACAACAAGTATTCCAAACAAGATGAGTAGGAGAGCGGCTGTTCTGATTCTCATTTTTTAGTGTGCCTCCCCAAAGGTTCGTGGCTGGTAACCGGTGTAATCAGATAGAAACAGGATAACGTCCCAAATTTCGTCTTTTGTCAAGTGATCTTCCCAGATAGGCATCGCTGAATCCCACGGGGTGCCAGCTGCGGGTAATCCCGGTCCGCCCTTTGCTATTCGCCAAAAAAAGAAAGACTCTTGGAAGTTCGGAATAATTCCGGGGTCTTGGAAATTAGCGGGAAGCGGTTGGAGGTACGCTGCGAAATGTCCCTGCCCATCTAAGTGGTCTCCGTGGCAATAAAAGCAGTTCTGATGATAGACGCGTCTACCGTTTTCAACATGCGCTTTGAACGCCTCGGGATCATCTTTTTCATAATGCCGGAAGGGGTTGACGACATCTTGCATCGTGCCGATGATCTCATCTTTGTAGGTCAATTCAAGGGGCGGCGATGGGTGTGCGTCCCGTGGGCTTCCGGGTGGATTTGCTCGCTGCGCGATAATCGAGTAGGTATAACCGAGCAGAAGGAGCGGGATTAACACCACAAGAACCCGGCGGTGGAGACGGCGTTTGTCATCCACCAGCGTTTCAAGGATAGGGCGGCGAAACTCGCGAAATAGCGAGTCCTCAACGGAGATATGCACCAAGATAGCGATTATAATCAATCCCATATACATAGCGACCACGCTACCCGGTATCGGTACTGAGATGATGCCTCCAACGACGAATCGTAGGAAGACCCAAGAACCAACCAGAATTATGAGACATATTGTGAAAAGTGACGGTCTTTTCATTTTTCTAATTTCCTTGCGGTTCGGTCAGGTGGATTCGGGGTTTGACATTCCCTGACGTATATCTGAAGAAATCCACAGAAATACCGTTCCATTACATTACAGGCTATATTTTTTGTTTTTTACCAGCTATTCTTTGTCTGTTATTCTGCGGGAGTATCTCCTGTCTCCTCTGGCACCGCTTCCACTGTTGCACCAGTGAGTGTGCTCAAGAAAGAGAGTAGATTGGTCAAATCTGCAACCGATAAGATGATCGGGAAGTTTTCGGGCATCGGTGATGTAACATGAAGTCTCTTGCCAGACGCACGGGTCAGAGTAGCACTATCATAATCAAACGGATCATAAATCTCCTCAGTGCCATCAACGATTAAGACGATTTCAAAGTCGGCCATTGTTCCTGAAACATGTTCGCCAACAGTTTCGATCTCATCAAAATCAACAAGGGTCATTTGCATCTTCACATCAGTTTTAGAAAAAGTCTGATTTTCTTCGCCAATCTTAAGCGTTACGGTTTCATCAGTTTCCGAAACGATTTCACCACTTACTGATGCGTCTGCCTCCGTAGGCATTAGTGTTAAAGTCAAATAACCTTTTGCTTTCAGATTTTCAAGATCTTCAATCGGTTCATCATCAAGTTCGCTCAATAAGATAGTGTGCTCTTCTTCTACGCCATCTGCGGTTTTGGTTCGGACGACAATTTTTTCTTCGTCCTGCGAAACAAGTGTCCCTTGGAAGGTTGTTCCTTTGGCACGCACAGTAACTGCGCCATAGCCACTGACAATTTGGGCACCGGGTACAAGGATTGACTCCTCAAGATACCGCATGTCATTAAAGGCTGCGATTTCAGAGAGGTCTGGTGCAGTAACGACTTCAAAATCTTTATTGGTCTCGCCCGCTGCGGGACTCTCTATCCCTGTTACAGCATGGCATGAGATACACGCGGCATCCACAAAAACCTTTTTACCGAGTTCTGGGTCACCGGTAAGTAAAGGTGGAAGTGCTGCAGCGGCTGTCGCTACATCTGCCCTATCTATCGGTTCATCAAACGGCGTTGGATCAATTTCGCCGCCTTGACTCTGGAGGTAAGCGATAACCGCTTCAATCTCTAATTTGGAGAGCGCGATCGGTGCTTTCCATACTTCTGGCATAATCTTGCCGTAGCCAGGTACAAGGTAGTTCGCCGGTTGATACATAGACTCAATCAAATACGCTTTGGCATCCATGCCGGGTACACGGGTTGCAGCGTTAACGCCAATGTCTGTTAAGTCGGGACACCTTCCTGGCGGTGCGGAGGTATCCACGGTATGGCACGCGCTACACTGTCCTTTCCCATTAAACACCAAGGCACCCTGCTCAGCGACTGCGTCTGGATCGCTCCAATCCAGTTCAGTTAAATTTACCGCAGTGGAACTTTCCGGGACAAGCCCTGCAACAAAGGCGTAAAACCATATCACGGCAAGCGAGAACGTCAATAATCTCATGACGCTGGTCCATAAGACGATGTTTACAATTACCGCGATCAGAAACCAGACCGACCAAGGGAGTAGATTCTCCGAGGCAATCGGGAACGCGGATGCACCAGCAATATAGGCGATGAAACTCACCACCATTAAGATTAAACTTGCGATTTTTATGAGCGTATTTCTTGACATATTTTTATCTATTAAGTTTTTGCGCCGCTCTTCATTTTATTCCGAGCAGGTTTCTGATTAAGGACATCGGAGTTAAGAGCCAATTTGGGTTCGGACACGGCTGTGTCCTTAATAGGGGTTACCAACCCCTTTCGTCAGCGATTTTTCCCACATAAGTTCCTAACCCTACCGCCCACGGTGTTACAAGACAGCTTGCAACGACTGCTCCGACTCAACCAATATCTTTCTTCACTATAGTTCACCAGTTTCTTATGACCGCCACGCGACTGATCCCTGAAAGAACGATATTCACACCGTGTCCATACTTGTCGGTTGATTCCTGAAGGGCAGTCGACCATGGCGAAACGCCAATAAGTGCCAGACATCCAGCAGTAGCTGCCCCCAAAGCACAACCGACTATTGCTGCGCTTGCTGCAGCCGATCTCCTCCTCTCTTTATAGGTATCTATATAGACACTGATATATTCAGGCGGTTTCCCCACCAGTCGAGTGAGGGGAGGAGAAGGTCTATATGAATAAGAACTTACCAAACTCAGCGAACCTAAAAGACAACCGCCACCAAGTGCCAGAGAAAAACCGCTACAAAACCAGAAACACCCATCCTCGTCAGCATTAGCATCATGCTTAGCGGCATTTGCAATTCGGTGCAATACCTCTAACTCTGCTTGAGACGAATCAGCAGTCGCTATAAAAGGAAAACCAAGGGCCAATCCTATCACCAAAATAGCGATATACATCCCTCTCATTTAATCATCACCTTGAATAGCAGCTTCCGTCCCTACAGGAGCAGCTGCCGCTTGCTTCTTCTTTTCACCCCATAAACCGAGCCAGAAGATAAACCCGACGAGTGCGAAGAAGACGACCATGATAATCGCTACCATGTTCACAGCCTCGCTGAGAAGCGGTGTAAATGCATCTGGAGATGTATCCTGCATGACCCCGAAGATATGCCACGCCTCCCTCAGCCCTGAACGCGCATAACCCATAAGTCCCATCAGGGACGTAAACGTAATAGCGATAAGGATTAAGACGTACTGTGATCGATCCGTCATTTCGCCCCAATTGATAGCACCAGATGTTGTGGCTTTGCGGTACATGAAAATATCAACAACCGTGACAACCGCCATGACAACAAGAGCAACCAGAACTTGGTACGGGGTTAGGACATTGACGCGTAAGTCCGTAGGAACGCTAAATCCGACGATGCCGATAACTACAATTGAGACAGTTGCGAGAAAGAAGATAGAGGAAATCGCTATGTTCCCAACCTTTCGCCAACTTGCCGTCGGTGTTCTCCCTGAACGCCGATAGAACAAAAAACTCAAAAAGGTGACGAGGATAATGATATTAACAGCCGTATTCTTGGCAGTCATCAAGCCGAACAATCCGAGGTGTGGATGATTTGCACCGCCCATTGCGCTCAATTCACTGGCGGTTGAGATTTTAGAGAGCGTTCGTGGGGTCATCCAGACTGCGACACAAATAACGATAATGGTAATCATGTATGGACGGTAACGCGCGTAGATCTCCGCCCCCTGAATGCGCCCCATGCCTGACCAGAGGTAGTAATTCGCACCAATAAACAGGACACCGATCATCACTGCCTGAATGATAAACAACCAAGAGAAAAGACTACCCATCATGTTGATGCCCATCGTGTTATTGAACATGTAGATCTCTCGACCGAGCCAATAACCGAGGAATGGCAGTGGTATAAGTCCACAGAGTGCGATGAAGTTTCCAGTATACCCCATCCAATCGTAGTGTGCTTTGTCTTCTTTCGTCTTCGCTACAAGGAATCGGAACGCCGCATAAGCCGCCACAATCGAACCGCCGAAGGCAATGTTCCCAACGAGTCGATGGAGATTAACGGGCATCCACGTAAAGTTGTTGACTGCATCCCAAATGGTTCCCATGAACTCGCCTGTTGTCTCGTTGTGGAGTGGCACCATTGTATGGCTTGTAACACCCTCCATAGCGGTTTCAGGTGTTAGAGCCGGGTCGGCAGCCAATTTTTCTTCAATCCAAGACTTCCGCCTTCCTTCAGATAGCACGCCGTATTGGGTTGCCGGACTCGTCTGGTAACTCAACCAAGAGTTAGAGACAAACATAATCGCAGTGCCCCACACGTTTAATAAAACACCGAGGAAGAGATGCCACCCTTTATGCCGCCCCTGCATCTTGTCCCATCCGTAGGAATAGAGGTAGAGCGTAAAGGTCTCACCGAAGAACAGGACGACGTAAAAAATCATCGTCGGTCCGAATATCCCGCTGAGTTTACTCATTACTTTGGGATAGCACCAGATAAGAATGAAGACGAGAACACCACCGAGTAAGGCTGTTGTCGAAAACGCACCCATACAGAGTTTAATGAACTCCTGCGCCATCCGGTCATACCGTTCATCCTTGGTTTTCCAACCGATGAATTCGATGATAACGGCAAACATCGGGACACCGAGAATAAAGGATCCGAATAACAGGTGGAGCTGTGCAGCGATCCATGCTGCGTTTCGGCTGCCAATCTTCGGGAAGGCGCGATACTCAGCCTCGGTCACGTCCTGTGCGAACGCTGGTGCGATAGCTAACACAGCATAACAGACAAGCACACAGCCCAGTATGAGATAGAGCCTCTTCTTAGATATTTTCATGGCTTTCGGCTGTCAGCCATCGGCTGTCAGCGGGATCCCTTTCAGTTTTCTGAACCTATCAAATCAAACAGACGATCAGCTATTGACTTTCGGTTTCCGTCAGCAAAGAAGGTTTCTTGCTGACCACCGAAAACTGGCTGCTGACTGTTACTTTTTCGCCTTTTTCTTAAAGTCAGCACTCGTGAAGTTTACGGCAATATCACCACTTGCTGGCACTTCAATCGTTTTGTTTGCTGAGCCGAGTTCCTCATGCCATGCGACGACGCGTGCTCTACCGGCTGGCACATTCTCAAGCGTATAGGTACCAGTGTCCGCTGACTTTTCATAAGCATCTGAACTGATCATTTTGCCTTCATCGTCTTTTCCACCGGTAATTGTATAAAAGTTGCTCGGAACAGCGACGATGTAACCGGTCATCCAGGCGTGAATATCGCAGGTGAACTTAATTTCTTCAGCCTTAGTGATTGTATGTGGGACGACAACCCCGGGCTTCGGAATCAGCGTATTCACTGCCTCATTCTTCTGGGCATGTGAGTGGACGTTGTGCGCCACTGGATCACTGGAGACAAGATCCACTGTAGCACCGACAGGCACAACAAGCACGTGCGGGTAGTAAGCGCAATCCACTTGGTCCATCTTCGGGTTTTCTTTTGGCAAGGTTACTTTTCCGCCACGGACGCGGGCATAAATCACAACGTTCTTAATGCCTTTGCCCTTTGAGACAATGAGTGCCTCTGACTTTGTGCCTTTTACAGTTTTAATGCAATGATCGTCTTTAGTAGCCGTTAGTTCCGAACGCGCCGGGGCATCGCCATCATACAGGACGGTGCCGGTGATATTGCCTGCCAATGCAACGCTCGCCAGCATTCCAAAGACAAGCAAGGCAATTAGGGTTTTCATGATTATAGTCTCCTTTTATAGTTTAAATTTGTTCTGTAATATATTAACACTACAGAAATTAAGAACGCAAATTAAAAGGCATCCAGTTTTCAGCCATCAGTCTTCAGCAGTCAGCGAGAATCGCGACATAGCGAAGAAATCTTGCGCGCAAGATAGAAACTACGGGCGAACTGAATGGCTCTGCCTAAGATATAGATTATTTTTTTAAAGATCGTTTTTGTATTACGGACGAAATGTTTCCTTAATATAAGCAAGAATTTCGCGTTGTTCCTCATCACTGAGATAGTAGTAGAACGCCGGCATATCATCTTTTCCGTCGTTAATGCTATTCAACAATTGTTCGTCGTCGTGCATTTCCCAGAGGCTGTTGTCCGTTAGGTCCGCTGGGTCTAACTTCTTGAAACGACCGATACGTCCATTCCCCTCTCCATTGTTCCCGTGACATCCAGCGCAATATCGTGCGTACTTGTATTCTATCTCCGACTGATACTTCGTACTTGGATCGACCTGCTTACCCAACCAGATTAACCCGTTGAGCCACACAATAATCATGACGATGACGACAACAAGGTGTCTCATAATAGTTGTCAGTTATCAGTTGTCAGTTACAAGAGGTTTTTGATAGTCCTAAGTCTTTCTGAAAACTGAAGGTTTTCGGAGCAAACCGCCCTGACTACTGATAACTATTAACGTCCTAACGAGATGAGATAATCTCGAACGAGTTGAATCTGTTTTTCAGCGTCATTTCCAGCATATCCATCGAGTGCCATGTGCTGCCCACCAACAAGTGGCCAGGCTTGTGGCATCGCCGTTCCGGGTTGGAACGCTTGCGGGTCTTTCATCCAGTCAATGAGCCAATCCGGTTTGAGACGTTCTTTTGCCAATGAAAGGTCGGGACGTCCTGCCTTGTCACTTCCTTCAGGAATAACTTCACCCTGCGAAGGGTGACAAGAGATACACTGGAGTTCGTCAAAAATCTGCTTACCGACCCGCAATTCAGCCCGCGTTGGGGTTGGTACTTCAAGCGTCTCGTAGGGAAACGGTTCGTCGTCAAGCGCAGAGAAGTATTCAACAAGCGTGGTCGCTTCATCATCAGAGAGACCAAATGTTGGCATCCGGACTTTGAGTCCGTAGCGGATATCAGACGGCTCTTTAAGGAATGCGAACAACCAGTCCGGATAGACCCTTGCTCCCTCAGCCTTCAATGGTGGAGGTGCAAGCTGCGTGGCAATCATATCACTGAGTCCTTCATGTGCGATGATAACGTCGCGATAATCACCACCGGCACCCTCAATCTCGTGGCATCCGGTGCAGTTATATTTTTTGACCAGTCGTCTACCAGCATCAATGCGGTTCAATTTCTCAGATCGATTATGGATGTAACTGAGCGGGTACTGCTCCGGTTGGAAACTCTTCAGAAGCACAGCGAGTGCCCTTGCATTTTCTTCGTTGTCTTTAATTTGATGAAAGACGGGCATCCGCGAGGCAATCCGTCGGGTTTGATAACGCCGCGGGTCGGTAACTTTGCCGATCGTCCATCCGGTCCAACTGTGTTCAATGTCTACTGTATCACCAAAATCAAGTTCATCAGCGAGTTTCGCGCCGAATTCGCCGAGGTCAGCACCGACCTTCGATTCATCTTCAAAACCAGGTATTTCGTGGCACCCGAAACATCCGTAGGTTCTGACGAGCGTTTCGCCCTCTGCTACGTCCACTTCACCAATAGATTCACCCGCTGCGTTGGGAGTTGCTTTCTGTAAACTCATCAGATAGGCAACGACGTTGTCAATTTCGCGGTTACTTAACCGCAAGCTCGGCATACTGGTATCGGGATCATAAGCCTTCGGGTCGCTGATCCACTGACGGAGATAATTCGGCGTGACCTTTGCTCCAACACTATCAAGTGCTGGGCCGAAATCGCTCCCTAAACCGTCAACAGTATGGCATGTGAGGCAGCCGACAGTTTTAACAGTTTCCTCTCCTGCCTTAACAACGCTCTCAGATTGGGAATAGTTTACCGAGGATTCATCAAGATTTGCATCACTCATCGTTGCGAGATATGCCGCAATTGATTTTACCTCATCAACGATACGGAGGACATAATCGTCTGGGTACGGATATACAGTGCCATCATCTGTTTTAATCTCAATACCGTTGGCTGTTTTCGTAACAACACCGGTGCGTACTCCGCCGTTCTTGAGGTAGACGACTTGGCTCATACCCTCGGCGGGGAAGAAGTTCGGCATTGTTGTATTTGGCAGATAGGCTTCCGGTTTCTTAACCCAACTCTCAAGCCAAGCTGTGTCTTTTACTTTACTACCGACTTTTGCGAGCGAGGGACCGACTTTGTTAATGTTATCGATTGCACTATATCCTTCTACAGCGTGGCAACCGTGGCAACCGAGGTCTTCAAAGAGAGCCAACCCTTTTGTAAGATTCGGAGCATAGTCAACAGGTTCATCTGTTTCAGTATCTACGCCGTAATCTAATTTCATGACCCCATCATGGCAACGCCGACAATTAGATTCCATATACCCTGTCGTCTCTTCAGATGTTCTACCGGTGTGTTCATCTAATCCGAGTACAGGACTGAGCCAGTATTCAGCGTGTGTCAATGCGTGGGCGGCTTTCGCCGTTAGTGCTTGCCCCTGTCCACCGTGACACGGCGTACATCCAAATCTATCAATCGGGTGCATCGCGAGGAGAACATCGCGGTGCGGATGCGTTTGAAGGACGGATCGGTAGCCGGTTTCATAAGAAATCTCAACTTCACCGAAGACATCCACATCACTAAAGGTAAGCGTCCCGTTTGCTTCCAGTGTATATTCATCTGCTTCCGCATCAAACCCATCAATTATGACGCTTTCACTACCGACCTTGACACTTGCGTGCTTGAGGCGATGTACGACGGGATTTTCGCCATCACCCTCCACCTCAAACGTCTCCTGAGCAGATTGTTCATAACCGCTCCTATCGGCAGAAAAGTGGCACGTAGCACACCTATCTGCGGTGTAACCGAAATCTTCAAGATAGTATTGCGTAATGGTTCGTGTCTCACGGAACGGATTTTCTAATAGGCTACCGAGGAAAGTTCGTTTGATACCGCCAACCGAACCTAATTTTTCCTGCAGACGTGCGACTTCATCATACTTGGCTTTGTCGGCTTGTAATGCTTGTAGAGATGCTTGCGCAGCGGCGATGCCATCAACGATTTCTGCGTCTGTGGCATTATATTTTTGTGCAATAAGGTAGGTGCTGAGTGCGCGCTGTGGGTCATTACTGGTTTGATAGAACTGCGCCAATGCTTTGTTGGCGTTCGCGAAGGTCGCCTCTGCTGCTAACACGGCTTCGGTGAGTTCACCTTCAATCTGAGATTCAAGTTCAGCTAATTTCTCTTGCCATTTGTCAACAGTCGCGTTGTGTTTACCTTTTGCTACGTGGAGGCTATGTTGATATTTATAGTTAATCGCATCCGATTCGCTCTGCCGGAATTTTCGTTCCTGCAATGCTTCGTCGAGTGAAACTTGAGCAGTCTCAACCGTTTTTGTTAAACTCCCTAACTCTTTCGCGTCAGGTGCTTGAGGTGTGGAAAGTTCAGGCAAATCTAACTTTGCGTTTGCCAATTCTGCATCTGTCTTCTCATACTCATACTGATAAAATTGCTGCTGGATCTGCTTCCACGGGCGACGCGTGATCATCTCACTCCAGAACCCCCATAAGGTTACAAGCCCTAACAGACCGGACAGAATAAAGAACAAAGCAGAATACGATTTATTTTCAGCAGGAATTTCTTTTTTGTTCCTCACGAACTTTACTACCTCCATGTCGATTGATACGATACGATGTCATTGCCTACAAAATGCCCACGGGCGCGCCATTTTTGCTAAATGTTGAACCACGGGGAGACCCAGATATATTTCACATTGAAGAATATTCGCAAAATCATTTTTATTGGCAGTGCGAGCATAGTTAAAAACAGAAACGAGACAATAATATATCGAACGAGACCGAGTTCCTGTAAGAAACGGTTACTATTCCGCTTCCATAAATAGACAATCGGCCCGAGCGAGAAATAACCTGCGACAACGACCAAGCCGAAAAAGTTTGCAGTAACCTCACTCCGAATACCGAAAAGATACGATAAATTTACGTTTGTTAACGGCACAACAAGATGTGGATCCCACGCTTCCCACGGCGCGAAGAAGTTCCATCCGGGTCCTCTCAGAAATGTCCCAACGACCATCAAAACGATCCACAAAATGATAAATCCGAAAGAGAATACAGCGAGCGCGAACGGACGTTCTTTGATGGTATAATAGCCTTTACCTTTTGGGTTCGTGTCAATGTAGGGAATAGCAATCAAGCCTGCGATAATTAGCCCCGGCAGTACGACCCCGGCAATCCACGGATCGAAGTAAACCAACATCTCTTGGAGTGCGAGGAAATACCACGGTGCTTTAGATGGATTGGGGGTTTTCGTCGGATCACTCGGCTCTTCAAGTGGGGCATCAATCATAATAGACCAGACCCCAAGCACCAGCATCACAATAATTGCGCAGATAAATTCGTTTCGGCAGAGGTAGGGCCACACATAGACTTTATCGTTGAGTGCAGCATCCGAAGGTACACCTGCTTTGTCAGTCAGGCGTGCCTGCCGATAAGAGAGCCAGATGAAATAGGGTATCAAAAAGAGAATAGCAACAATAGGGACATTATCCGGCTTCGTCACCAGTGCTATAAAATGCTCCATACGGTTTTCTGCTCCTTTGAAGGTAGGATTGCTTGCCCATGCTAAGAGAAACTGTGCTCCGCTGCCACCAAAGATTTGTTCCAGCCATGCTGTCTATAGCGGTCCAGAGATGCCTCCATCTTTACGGACACGCCAGAAATGCAACGCCATCAAAACGCTTGCCAAAAGTGGCACAGCGACACAGTGTAGGATATAGAACCTCAAGAGGGTTGAGGGGCCTACAATCGTACCTGCAAGTAATGCAAATCGGACATCGTTGGATTGTGTGATGTCTTGCGGTGCGAATGGACCTTCGTGTCCCAACACGGGTGTTGCGCGTGCCATGTTTGTTCCAACAGTCACCGCCCAAAAAGCCAATTGATCCCAGGGTAACAGGTAGCCAGTGAAACTCAAGAAAAATGTCACAAGTAGTAAGATGACACCCACTGCCCAGTTGAATTCGCGTGGCTTCTTATAGGAACCGGTCAAAAAGACTCTGAACATGTGCAACATCACCGAAATAACCATCCCGTGCGCTGCCCAGCGGTGCATGTTCCGTAGGAGCATCCCGAACGGAATATCAAATTCGAGATATTGTACATCGTGGAAGGCGTATTCGGCAGTCGGTCGATAATAGAACATCAGGAGCACGCCCGTGACAGCCGTCACGAGGAACATGAGGAAGGTAATACCGCCCATGCACCATGTAAAACGGAAGTTGAGTGCATGGCGAGAAACCCGAGGAGGATGGAGATGCAACCAGACGTTTTGGAGAATTTGTAAGGTGTACCTGCGCCCTGTGTCTTCATATCCGTGGCGGAATATAGAGCGCCAAATGTCGGAATTCGTAATCTTTTCTTTGAGCCCTTTACGTTCTTCGTTCATACTTTATTATAGCAAGTTTCGACGCGTACATTGCAACAAGGAATATTCGAGATACGCCCTATAACGCCGAAACGCCTTTTCTACCTGACCGAAGCCAGGCACAAATGCTCTCCTTTCTTCAGACCTTCAAAAAGGAGCTTGGGTCGGTCCACTGCCCCTTCTCACCTAAAAACTTCACAGACTTATCAATTTCGATCTGACCATCTTCTGCTAATGTAATTTTAACGCGTTCAAGCGGTCGTGGTGCGGGACCTTCGTAGTTGACACCCTCACGGTCAAAACCACTACCGTGGCAGGGGCACTTGAATTTATTTTCAGAACCGAGCCAGCGCGGCGTGCATCCAAGATGTGTACATATAGTTAAGAGTGCGTAGAATTCGCCATCCTGTTTTCGGACAATCCAAACACCATAAGGTTCCTTTTTGAACTTTTCGCTAACACTGCCCGGCGGATACTCTGCTGGAAATCCTGCTTTAAAAATGGAGGACGGTTCAAACAGCACACGCGGATAGAGATACCGAACCAGCCCTGGTCCCAAGGTTAGACCCAGTGCTGCAGTGAAATTTCCCCAACCGAGGAATTTGAAAAATTTACGTCGAGATACCACTTCCACCCCCGATTTAGTAGATAGACGCTCACGCGTCGGTTCTACGAAACTAAAGGCAAACTGCCTACATTATAGCCCGATTTTAAACAAACTATCACCAAAATCTTTGATTTGAAAGTCATTCCTGCGCGGGTAAAACATACTCGCCAATACCAGATTGGCTCGATTATCCAAGACACAAAATTCACCCAACGCTATTTTGCATCGTGAGCGTTAAATATTATAACATGTTCTCAGAGATTTGTCAACCATTTTTTTCAATTTTCTCACAGAATTTGGAAAAATTTCAGGGAACTACTTCGTATTTTTTTTATTAACGTCTCGATGTAATTATATTGCTCACTGACATACTCACAAGGCTAAAGCCAAGTGGTTCTTTTGTTCCTTTTAGGAACATTCCTTGATTTGACTCAAGGCAACTTGAACTTTAGGCACTGTTAGCCGAAAGCCCAAGGGCGGTGTCATGCGGTCAGAGACCTTTTCCGCCACTACGGGAACACCGAAGTGTCCCAGATACTTTTGCCTGATATTGATAGCACCTACACCGTCGCGGTGATATTTGAATCCGCATTTGCAGGTATAGTTGCGATTGTTAGGTTTCTTTCGATTGCCACAACTTGGACAAGTCTGCGAAGTATAGGATTCGTCAATAACTTTGACTTTGATACCGAGTGTTTTTGCCTTGTAGGTTATTAACTCCGCAATCTTACCAAAAGCCCACTGGTGAAGTTTCTGGTTCGCACGTTTGCCATAGTCAATGCTTTTTCGGATACCTGTCAGGGCTCCAAGCACAATCGTGCCTATGCCTTTAGCATGGCAGTGCTTGACAAACTTCGTGGTATGTTTATGGAGTGCGTCTTTGATTTGGTTATCAATCTTTCTAATATGCTTCCACTTCTGACGGGTAAGTCTCCACCAGCGTTTAGAGTGGCGTTTACAACGGCTAATCCTCTGACTAAACTCGGCAAGCACTTTGTTTCTCAAGCGGTATAGTGAGCGGATATACCGTCCATTGTAGATATGCGTATCTTGCCCGTCGTGAGAGACAATCGGGTGTATTTCGCCTATATCAACGCCTACGACTTCTTCACCGGTTGCGGTGGTTTCGGTTTCGTATTTATACGAGAAATGGAGCGTCCATTGCCCATAGTTATAGCACAAATCAATCGTTGCGATATGTGATGCTTTAGACATATCATAGTTGCTTGGCAAAGGTATATCTATTTTCGGTTGACCTTTCGCCAAAGAGAGTTGAACACGCTTTTCAAAGAATGTCCCTCTAACAAAGCGGATAGCAGACTTTTTGAACCGCGTCGGCATATAGTTTTTTCGTTTGTTAGGATGTTTTGGTCTCTGAATACTACCGCTCTTTTTCAAAGAGGCGTAGGATTTCCAAGATTTGAAGTAACGCTCCCGAATCGCTTGCCTACTTTGTGAATGCAAGAGTGGATTAGATAGTTGTTTGTCTATCCAACCTTCACAGTCTCTACCAAAATAGAAGTCTCTGTGAGCATGCGGGTAGCCACGTTGATATTGGTAGAAGTCCATGAGCGTTAAGCAAGAGTTCCAAACCGCAGCAGACGCAGCGTTGACTTCAGAAAATATCGGTTGTTCTTCTATTTTCAGTATTTGGGTTCGGTGAAAACTTGGCATTACACACCTTTTTGGTCTTCAATGTATTGCTTTAGCACGTCAAGTGTAACATTTCCTGCACTTGCTACAAATTTTGAACGTGTCCATAGACAAGGCAAGCGACGTGTGAGCGTTGGAAACTCCTTTCGAAGTATTTTTGCCGTATAGCCTTTGATCTTACCAATTACACTTGTAACCGATACTTCAGGCGGGATACTCGCAAGCAAATGGATATGGTCAGGCATACTTTCAACTTCACGAACAATATATCGATATGATTCTTGTTGCTCAAGAATCAACGCTTTCAAACGTTCTTGAATTTCAGGAGATAGAACAGAACGCCGATATTTCGTACACCAAATTATGTGATACTCACAAGCATATATTGTCGTGCCTGCTGAAATATATTTGTGGTCATTGTTAGTAATTCTCATACTATTAATTATACTACAAAAAATAGTTATTGTCAAGTCAATTTGTAAATTATATTAGTTTTTGATATGTCAACCGATTAACCACTACTACATCCCAAACCTAAAGGATTGGGTTTTGGAGCGGAAGATTAGATAAATTGGATGAAAGCAGCAAAATTTTGCTCAACTTTTCGATAATTTGTGATATAATTCCCCTTAGAGATTTTCTTAGTTTTCAGAAATCGACAACCGATAAACAGAGGAGAACCAAGATGATACGTTTTAGCATCAGTTTAATCATCGTAGTTTGCATGTTTGTGCAACTCAGTAACGCTGAAATCGACCCAGAATCTATTGTCGGTGCCTGGTTGTTTGACGAAACAAATGGAAAAGTGGCTGAAGATTCGTCTGACAATGGTAATGACGGAGACCTTGTCGGCGGTGCCAAATGGGTGAAAGGCAAATTCGGTAACGCCATTGAACTCAATGGAAAAGACGCTTGGGTCACCGTTCCAGAGATTGGACCGCTCGAAGACTTTACGCTCATGAAATGGTTCAATTCAACAGGGAGAGTTGGCGCGTGGAGATGTTTCTTTAACCGTGACGGTTGGGCAGCGGGGTATGTCCATTATCAATTTCGACCGGATAATAAGATGGAGATGGCTATTCATTCCAACAACCCGGTTCGCCATCCGGGTTGGCCTGATTCGGATTTCACAGCCGATAAGAGCATCTTGAATAAATGGTTCCATCTTGCAGTCGCCTACAGTAGCAACGACGAATCCGTTCGTGTCTACTTCGACGGCGAACTTGACGCTGAGGGTAAATGGGGGCCCTTGCCGGGGGAATTTGGACCTGGACGCATCGGTTCATGGAGTGGCGGCGGCAGAGAGTGGGAGGGTATGTTCGATGAAATGATCCTCTTCGATGTCGCACTTGAGGAAGACGACATCCAGATGCTCATGGCTAACGGTTTAGACGCGACACTGGCGGTTGAACCTGCGGATAAAGCTGCGACTCTTTGGGGTAAAATCAAGCAGAGCAGATAGGTACAAATGGCAAACGGTAAATCTTAGTTAAAAAAGGGTAAGTCTGGGAACTTCGGGTGCCTCCTGTAATTTCCGTACGGCATCGGCAATGTCATCAATGAGAATTTGACGCATTGCCGTGAAATCTTCACCCTCTTGTCGTAGGATGTAAGCAGGATTAAACGTTGCCATCACAAAGGGAGCGTACTGCGTATCGGTAAACCAGATGCCGCGTTCTTCGGTAATGCGGAAACTTCGGTGAATCAGTGCCTTCGCTGCAGGTGCACCCATGCAGAGAATCACGGAAGGTTGGACTAAGGTGAGTTCACCATCAAGCCATTTAGAGCAGGCTTTAATCTCTGATGCTTTCGGCGGGCGGTTTTTCAACACACCACCTTTGAGACCTGCAGCTCGGCATTTAATGATGTTGGTAAGCCAGATGTCAGCGCGCGTTAAATCATTTATTGTCAATACTTCATCAAGTAGGTTCCCAGTAGGCCCTGAAAATGGCAGCGTCGTGTGATTATCTGCAGCGGAGGGCCCCTCTGCGACAAGTACTAATTTCGCAGCAGCATCCCCACTACCGAAAACGACGTTTGTGCGGGTTTCCGCTAATTCACAAGCCGTGCAAACACTTGCCCGCGTTTTAAGGGCTTGTATTTGTGTATGAACAGTGCTCATGTCCTGACCCCTACTTTCCTATGAAGATGAAAAAATTAATTCGGTAATTTCTTGGGCAGTCCGGTGCGGTTAGAATGCAGGTCGCAACCCCCCTTTATCCCCCCTTATCAGGGGGGCAGGCGAGTACGCCGCAAAACCGCCCCTACCGGGTCTGGGGCGTATCTGAAGTTACACGGTGCCTCCGGAAGTTTTTGCGAAGTGAATGCTGGCGTGTACTAACTGATCCGGTTGCGTCTCGGTAAATTTTAATTGATAAATTGGTTTGTCCCAATTATATTCGTAGTTGCTGCCGTAAGTCGCCACACTTATCGGTAGATAA
The DNA here is from genome assembly GCA_965200345.1 of Candidatus Poribacteria bacterium. Classification (GTDB taxonomy): domain Bacteria; phylum Poribacteria; class WGA-4E; order WGA-4E; family WGA-3G; genus WGA-3G. Next base: position 5,127,105 of record OZ241378.1, on the reverse strand, counting down.
TCCTCTGGAACATGGATAAAGCAGGTGCCCTCTGCTTGTCTAAGCGGTTTGCAAACGAGTAGATAGGTTTGGCTGTGCCTGTCCCAACCGGCAGATAATATCTCGGCACCGCCCTGTGTATAGTGGATATCGGTTGCGAGCAATTGGGGAACATCCTGCTCCTCACGGAAACAGAGCAATTTAGCGGAACGGGGTGGAATATTCAATAAGTTTACACCTTGCGAAACCTTGCCGAGGTATTGACGCATCCAGAAATCATGGACAAGAAACCCGTTAGCAGATTCAGGCACACCCAGCGCATCGAGTTGAAAATAAACGTCATCTTCGCGATCATTCCAATTGAAGATTGCGGCGAGATGCCATGTTTCGCGAGGTGTTGAAATAGGCAGGCTCCAAACTTTGGGGAAAGGGTCGTCGTAAATATCTACAGGCGTAGCGGCTTCATTGATAAGCGGGAAGATTTTTGCCAAGTACGCTGCCCGCAGTGGGGTAAGGGTTGTGATCGGATCAGCGCACAGAACAGCCCCACCACTGAGTGCGGCGGCTGTCATCTCCGCGATTGCCTCGTTGATAGGTCGTGGTTCATCAACAGCAAGTTCGCCAAAAAGATGGTTCCAGAGGACCTTATGCTCTCGTAGATACGCCGCATATCTACTCAAGCGATGCTTCGTGCCTCGTTGATGATGCCACTGATCGCTTGCTCGGTTCTGGGTTCCACCAGCGACGGGTGGATTCAGGAGTGGCGTGTTGAGATTAATACTACCGATACACAAGTCCGAAACAGCATTGTATCCTGCCAGCACAACGTTCTCTTTTGTTGGCACGTTTTCCAAGCGGACCTCATTAATTGTATCTCTTAGTAGTTCCGCGGCAAGACGGTAGAGTTGCACTGCTGTTAGACTGTCATCATGCCATTTCAAGTTGTGTGAGGCGTTGGTAAGTCCTGTCGTATACGCCGTGAAGTCTACATTAATGAGTGAATACCCACAATCGCTCACCATGTGTTTAATCTGTTCACGAATACGTGACTGTATTTCTGGATGGGAAACATCCAAGAGTGCGACCTCTTTGCCAGTGTCCGGCAGATGGATTGTTGCGGGTTTGGACCTGTTATGCTCAGTGCGTCTACGTGGATGTCTCTTTCCACCGCGAGTTTCAGTCTGTTCCTGTATGCAATAGTCTGGATGGTTCTGGACAAGTTCTGAATCAAGCGTCAGCGCGAACGGATTAATCCGTATCCCTGTCTTAAAACCTTTTGCTTGAATCTGATTGACAATCTCTGGGTTTTGCAATCCTGACGCTGTGTCAAGTTGAACATAACCGATACCTCCCGGGGAGTTGGGTTGAAACAAGGGGTGCTCAACGAGTGCATCTACTTGGGTTAATATAGCATCGGGATCAAGTGGTTCTGATGCGTCGGAAAAGGACCAAGCAGCAAATGAATCATCGCGAGGCGTCGTAGATTGAACATCCGTGAGTTCGCTTTTTTCTCCCCTGAGAGCCGTATAGTGCTCATAGGCAGCCTTAGCACCGCCTGTAAAGTTGATATAGACGGTTTCGGAGAAGAATTCCTCACCAGCGTTGCAACGTTGCCCACACTGATGGTAGAGTGCCCACGGGTTAACGCCTGACACCGATGCCTTTTTAGCATTGGATTTTGAACGCTGCCCACTACTTCCTTGACAACCGACTTGAATTCGGGGCCACCACTTCTCAGTCGTTAGGAAACCGAAGACGAGTGCCTTGCCACTCTGTGTATCGTGAAGCACACCATCATGGCTGGGATGCATAGCATCGGTCTCGCTGAGAAGAAACCCGTCATAGAGTCTTTTACTAACACCGGGAGAGATGGGAGGCATATTGATAAAGAGATGGCAGTCCGACGGTGCTGCCCCAAACAAGACGGCACCTCGGTTTGCTGAAACACCGAGCACTGTTACACTATCAAGTTGCAACGGTTCAGGTTTTAGGTTTTCAACACCAACTTTGAGGTGTATGGCGGGATGCGCGCTATAACAATTGAGGTAGGTATTTATCCGAACGCCCTTACCCGTCGCCTCATGCGAGAAACGGAGCTGATGATAATCACCGAACACATCGGTCTTGGGAAGTTTGGTAATAAATTCACGGGTGCCAGTGTCTTCGGTTTTGATGACAGTTCCGTCGTCAAAGGTTATCTGTGTACATCCGTTTCGGATAATTGTGTCACCGCTCTCATCAATGTAATCCCAAGTTCCTTTTGAAAGGTTGAATTTAATCTGAAATTTATTGTGGTTTATCACGGTGAGGTTCCCCTGCCGTGAGACTGCTACATCATCTGGTCTCATCCATTAACTTCCTTTTTCATCTTGGCACAAGTGTATAGACTGAACTTGGACAATTTTGCGGGAAACCCTTAACATCTGGCATACATCATGATTTACATAGCAGCGGCAACCGCCCGACAAGATATAACGGCTGTCTGTTCACTTCCAGCATGTGAAAGCGAAAAGGAATCTCCAGGGGAGAGGAACAGAACATCATGTCGTTCGAGTGTATGGGTCTTTCCACTGTCATCGGTCACTTCAGCACATCCATCCTTTAGCACATAAATTGATTCGCTGTGTATCGGTCCGTGCGTAAAGTGTTGTCCGTTGTCAAGACAGATGTAATCTAAGGAGAGATGTACAGACCCTTTCTGCGGTGAGACGACGCTTCGCCAATCGGCAGCTTTTCCGAACACAGGCCCACACCGTGCCATATTAAGTACCTGAACGTTGCTCCGATGCCCATTTTGCGGTGTTGGGGCTTCATCTGGTGTATCCCGTTCACCCCGATAGAGTGCCATATCTGGCGGCGCTTGGAAACTAATCAAGCGAGCCTCGTTCGGCGTAGTATTGACTGTTCCGTGGACTTCGCCCGCGGGTACAAAAATAACATCGCCTGCAGCAATCGGTGTATAAACACTCCCTTGTCGGATAGCACCACCACCTTCTAAAACGACAATAGCGTCTTCCGATGCGTCATGATAGTGCTGTGTAAATTCTTGACCGGGAGCGTGGAGTCCGTGGTTTAGCGTCAACTGTGTCGATCCCATATCTGGGTGTACGACACGCCAATTTTTGCCTTTGCCCATCTGAAAGGGTGTTCCGGATTGAAGGTTCAAAATTTCCATTTTTTCTGTCTATACCCAGCGCGTAAAGGGTAGATTACCCTATAATAAATAACACACGGCTTAAAGATCTACGACTTCTTTTTGATAAAATGATACTACTGTATCCCCATAATTTGCCTGCCGACTCTGTGTCAAACTTCCGACTGTGTCAGGTACAATAAATTGCTTTGCATGCTCAACAATTAGCGTGCCACCGATGCGGAGCAATGAGCCCTCAGCCAGCAATGCTAAACAGGCGGCGTATAGTTCTGAGCCGCCCTCTAAACCTGTACCGTAGGGCGGATCGAAATAGATAACTTCAAAGATAGCATCCTGTTTCTGGAGATACGTAATTCCTTTCACAGCATCGCGACGGAGCAGGGATATTGTATCAGCCGGCTTGCGAGCCGCGCGAGGTTCAGTAATAAGTCCACATGTCCGAAGGTTTTGTTCTATAATCTCGATGCACCGCGAATCGCGTTCCAAAAAGGTGACATGCTTTGCACCACGACTCAACGCTTCTATTCCTATATTCCCCGTACCGGCACAAAGGTCAAGAAAATTCGCATCAACAATCTGTTCACGCAGAATACTGAAGACAGATTCTTTAACGCGATCAGCAGTAGGACGGACGACACGATTGCCCTTCGGTGCAACCAAACGTCTGCCTCTGAATACGCCAGCGATAACTCTCATTTTTTATTAGTTACCAGTTGTCAGTTACAAGAGGTTTTGGATAGTCCTGAAGTCTCTTTCTGAAAACTGAAGGTTTTTCACAGAAAAACCGGACTGATAACTGACAACTCTTAAGCCTTGAACAACTCCTCTATCACCGATCCATCGTTGACGACTCGAATCGGTCGTCCGGAGCGAGAATAGTTCTCTTCATTACCATCAATTCCGAGTGCGAAGCAGAGGGATGCGAAAAGGTCCGGGACGCCGACGGCACCACTGACGACTTCGCTACCATCTTCATTGGTACCACCAACTATTTGCCCACCACGGGTGCCACCGCCTGCGACAACAGCCGACCAACCGTTGGTATGATGATCACGGCCATCGTTCTCGTTGATTCTCGGCGTACGTCCGAATTCACCAAGCCAAAGCACAACAGTCTCTTCGAGAAGCTCCCGCTCGGACAAGTCTTTCAGGAGCATCGCGAATGCTGGATCCACCATATCAAGAAGTTCCTTTGTCCGATCAAAGTTGTTTTGATGTGTATCCCATCCATCAAGTGAGACTTCTACAAATTTGACACCAGCCTCCACAAGTCGTCGTGCCATAAGACACCCTTGACCGAATTTGTTCATACCGTACGCTTCGCGGATGGCGATTGGCTCTTCGTCGAGCCGAAAAGCGTCTATTTTCGGGGAGTTGATGAGTTCATCTGCTTTCTTGTAAATCGCTTCGTGCGCTTCGGTGCTGCGCCCCGTCCGTTTCGAAATAAAATCTTTTTCAATTGTTCTGAGCATCTTAAGCCGTTCTCTAAAACGGTGCGTATCCATCTGTGCTGGATAGGAGATGTCTTCCACAGGTTTCATCGGATCTTTGATGACGAACGGATCGTGCGTTGCACCGAGGAAACCGCCTGAGTACGTCGGCGAATTAATGTTAACACAACTCGGCAGGTCCAAAAGTGCGTCTTCGAGATAGTAAGAGGTGATTGATCCGAGGGTCGGATGTCTGACGGCTCCACCGGGGGCATATCCCGTATGTAGTAAGTAGCGGGCGCGTTCATGATTTCCTTCACGCGAAACCATTGAACGGATAATAGAGAGATGGTGTGCTTGTTCGGCAACATTCGGTAGATGTTCGGAGACCTGTATGCCATTAGCACTTGTCGGAATCGCTGCGAAGGGACCGCCGTTTTTGGTACCGGGTTTGGGGTCAAATGTATCTAACTGGCTGGCACCGCCGCTCATAAAAAGCACGATACAATGCTTCGCGCGTGGTATTACATCTTCAAGCTGCGCGAAGCTACTGGCACCGAAGTGCTGCATCGCAATCAGTCCGAGAAAACTACTGATACCGCTCTTGAAAAAGCCGCGGCGTGAGATTTCTTTGTGCCATAATTCTGGTGTGTCGTATTCCGGAACCCACAATTTCGTGTCCATGTCCACCCTCCTCAATTATTTCATCTATACCATTTTACCATGTTTGTGTCTTTATAAACAAGGGAAAAATTTCCGTCCAGCGAAATCCGAATATATAGATATTCTACACATCTACTACAAACATGTATGCGTAAACCCTTCAAATTGAACGATTCCGCACCTATAGGTGAACGCATTAAATGTTTGAGTGTGTCTGACACCCATCAACATTCACACAGGCACCTGTTACAAGGCTTGCACGTTCCGATGCGAGGAAGACAACGACGTTCGCAATTTCTTCCGGTTTCCCGAACCTGCCGAGTGGCATATCACTCTTCACAAAGGCTTCCATCGCCTCTGGATCTGCTGCTATACGACGCGCCCAACCGCCACCGGGGAACAGGATTGAACCCGGAGCGACGCTATTCACACGGATACTGTCTGGCGCGAGCTCTTTCGCTAAAGATTTTGTCATACTGATCTCGGCAGCTTTCGCGGCGTTATAGGTAATGTGTCCACCGCCTTCTCTGCCGTAGATAGAGGTTATCATCAGGATCACACCGCTTCCCTGTTTTTTCATTTCAGGGATCGCGAGTCGGTTAACGCGTGCCGCGGAAACCAGATTCAGATCGAGGATTTCGTGCCACTCGGTATCCGAAATCTCTTCGAGAGGGGTCCATCGGCTGCCGCCGACATTGTTTACGACAACATCGATTCTACCGTAGGTTTCCACCGTTTCCGCCATAAATGCTTCAACTTGTTCGGTATCCGTAACATCTGTGAGCTTGGCAAAAACCGCCGCGCCTTTCGCGCTGAGTTCGTCTGTTACACTTTGGAGTGTATCCTCGGTTCTGCCGCAGATGCTGAGTTGCGCGCCTTCTTCAGCGAATCCGTGTGCGATGGCGCGCCCGATACCGCGGCTCGCTCCTGTCACAACGACTACTTTATCCTTTAATCCTAAATCCATTAGAATTCTATGTCCTTTTATTTTTATAATATAGTTTGAGAGCAATGTCCTAATAGTCGCTATTATATCTCATAACCTTTGAAATGTCAACACAGTAGTTTTTGTCAGGCAGGGGTATTTAGTTTTAGATAAATTATTGGACTTCCTAAATGTTTGATTTTCCCTTGTCAGTCCGGGTGCGGTTGGGAAACCGCACATAGGTGTCAATTTTAGAAAAATAACCCTCTCGGTACCCAAAAACAACCTCGCCACCCAGACCCAGACGGGCGGTTTCCTAACGCTTTACACTTTTGACTTCTGAACTGTGATTTCTCTGATGGCTATGATTCCCATGATAAGAGAACCCATCACAAGCAACTGAATACTGAAAACCGAATCCTGACGACTCAGCAGTTCCGCAGGAACGCCTTCTCTGTAGAAACTTCAACGCCACAATCAGCCCCTTATTTTTCCTCAGAGATCTTATCAGAGAAATCACAAAAATCACAGTTCAGACTTACTATGCCGAGAATGGCATGGAAAATCCCTAAATTGACACCTATGGGGCGGTTAGGAAACCGCACCTACCGGGCCTGGGGGTCCAAAATTGAATTAAAAAACCGAGAACTGAATGGCTCTGGCGTAAAATAAAATTGATTTGACAATATATAATGGCTGTGGTAAAATATATGTGTTGAAGATCATAAAAAGATTCTGTCCGAATTAAAAAAACAGGAAAAGGACTTATGGCATACTATATCACCGACGAATGTATTGGGTGTATGGCGTGTTTGACGAATTGCCCCGTTGATGCGATTACAGGGGATAGGAACATGCTGCACATCATTGATCCGGACGTATGCATCGATTGCACTGCGTGCGGGATGGTCTGTCCCGTCGAAGCAATTCGTGATCAGTTTGGCGAGGTGTGTAAATTCATCCGCCGCCCGACACACCGTCCTATTGCCGTTATCTACGAAGAACTTTGCTCTGGATGCGATTTCTGCGTCCATATCTGCCCTTGGGAGTGTCTCGAACTTAAGGATCCGGACACCGGCGAACATGCCGAAAGTTTCTTTGGCATCTGTGAACTTGTTAAACCCAAAGAATGTGTCGGTTGCAAGTTGTGCGAAGAAGTCTGCATCAAGGATGCCATCCGCATTGAATCCCCTGTTCTTGTAGAACTCGCCGAAGCAGCCGAAGCAGCAGATTAACGTTGTGGGTGCGATGTTCCAATGGCGAATACACCTCTTTATAAACCGAACCTTGTCATCGTCATTTCTGGACCATCTGGCTCAGGGAAAAGCACCGTCATTGATGCCCTTTGCAAATCGGATGAAACTTTGCGGTTTTCTATTTCTGCAACGACGCGTCAGCCACGTCCGAGTGAAGTAGATGGCGTTGATTACCACTTTCTATCAAAACCAGAATTTGAAAACCATATTCAGCAAGGCAGTTTCTTAGAATGGGCGGAATATGGTGGTAATTTCTACGGCACGCTCAAATCTGAAATAGTCGCTGCCCGCGAAGCAGAAAAAGATGCTATTTTAGAAATTGAGGTAAAGGGTGCCCTACAAATCCGAACACAGGACTTATCGCTGGCGAGAAGCCTTTTCATCTTCATCATACCCCCATCGTTCGCCATCCTGGAGAAACGCCTCCGTCGCAGAAAAACAGAATCGGAAACGGAACGCAACAAACGCCTTGCTATCGCGAAATCCGAAATTCTTGAGATTGAACACTTTGATTACTGGATCAGCAATCCAGACAACGCGCTACAACACGCAGTTCAGCAGATTCAGGCTATTATCGCCGCAGAACGTTCCCGTATTGACCCGCAATTGATAGAGACGATTAATCCGTTACTCGGTGTTGATAAATCAGATTAAATTATGGAGAGAACCATGGATACCATAAACGACTTTGGATTCAAACAGAAAAAATATATGCCAGTCTTCCCAAAAGCAAACGGTAAAACGACTGTCTATATTGAAGGTTATCCGTGTGAAGATGACGAACCTATGTCCGCAACCGATTTTCACGGCGAACAGATTTCAGCAATCTACGAACAGTTCAAGCGGTACTTCGCAATCAACGAACTTGTTTATATTGGCATTGACAGTTTTATCTACTATAGCGAAGGCGACATCACAAAATGTGTCGCGCCTGATATTCACATCGTCTTCGGGGTTGCGAAGTATCCGCTACGGCGTAGCTTCTATACGTGGGCAGAAGGCACCGCCCCAGTTGCTGTCTTTGAGTTCCTCTCTGACGCGACGGCACGTCAAGATCGGAATGAAAAAGTCGGCGTGTATCTCAATGATATAGGTGTCCAAGAGTATTTTATCCATCAACCGGAGTTGAAGAAACCTGCGGAATTTCGCGGGTGGCGGCAGGATTTATCAGGTAGTATTGTTGAGATGGAATCGGATGCGGAAGGCGGTCTATTCAGTGAAGCGTTAAATCTCTACTTTCGCTGCGAGGAACAACATCGGACGCACGTTAGGCTGTTGCGTCCGTATCTGCCAGATGGCACGCCGATCACAACATCTCTGGAGGAACAGCACCTGAAAGAGGCAGCAGAAGCACGCGCAGAAACAGCAGAAGCACGCGCAGAAACAGCAGAAGCACGCGCAGAAGAAGAAGCACTACGCAGACAGCAGGCTGAAGCAGAATTGGAAAAGCTACGCGCACAAATGGCTCAATCTCAACGCTGATAAAAAATATGGAATTCAGAGAGCGGACTATCATCTTAGGGGTTACAGGCGGTATCGCCATCCACAAATCACTTGACTTGGCAAGCCAACTTGTTAAGAGTGGTGCCTCCGTTCATGTCGCTATGACAGAAAACGCCACCCGTCTCGTCCAACCTTTGCAATTCCAAGTTATTTCACGGAACCCTGTCCTACTGAACCTATTCGATGCAGGCACAGATTGGAAACCGCCGCACATTGATCTCGCTGACCGTGCCGATCTGCTCGCAATTGTCCCCGCGACGGCGAACATCATTGGTAAACTCGCAAACGGTATCGCTGATGATGCACTCTCTACGGTCGCCGTTTCTGTCCACTGTCCTATACTCCTTGCCCCTGCAATGAACGGACACATGTATCAAAACCCATTCGTTCAACGGAACATCGACATTCTGAAAACGCACGGCGTTCATTTCATTGAACCCGACAGCGGTGATCTCGCATGCGGTTATGAAGGTGTAGGACGTTTAAATACAGTAGAGATGATCCTCGAAGGTGCAAGTGATATCCTCTCATCTGCCGCGTCAAGAGAAAAAACACAGGATTTAAAAGGGACACATATTGTTGTCACAGCAGGTGCAACGCGCGAACCTATCGACCCTGTGCGTTTTATTACAAACCGTTCCAGCGGTAAGATGGGATATGCCATCGCCGAAGCAGCGACACAACGCGGCGCAGAAGTACACTTGATTAGCGGCACCGCTACTGTTTCGCCGCCCGTTGGCATCAAGACGCAGCACGTCGAAACAACCCTTGATATGTATGATGCGCTTCTGGCGGTATTCAATGAAACAGACATTGTCATTATGGCAGGCGCGCCCGCTGATTATCGTCCAAGCGAATACACACCGCATAAAATCAAAAAGAGTACTGATACATTGACGCTTCCACTTGAAAGAAACCCAGATATCGCGCAGACGCTCGGCGAACAGAAAACGCGCCAAACGCTTGTCTGTTTTGCCGCCGAGACGAACGACCTTCTCGAAAACGCTAAAAAGAAGTTGGTCCGCAAAAACTGCGATCTGATTGTAGCAAATGACATCCTTGAAGAAGGCGCGGGCTTCCAATCCGATACGAACATCGTCACCCTGCTGGACCGGGATGGTACCTGCGAACAACTGCCCCGCTCCTCAAAACGGGACGTGGCGGATACCATTCTGACAAAGATCGTTTCTATACGAAACAACCGGAAATAACTCCTCCAAAAATGAACCACCAACAAATCCGTGCCTTTTTCGCGTTAAACCATACCCGCCCTAAAAAGAAATTAGGTCAAAATTTCCTCGTTAATCCAGAAGCCCTGAAAATAATTCTTGAAGCTGGAGCGGTTACAGCGCACGACACGGTCATAGAAATTGGGGCTGGGTTAGGATGTCTCACAGAGGTATTGGCGCGGCATGCCGAACGCGTCATTGCTATCGAAGTGGACGAACTATTATACAACGCCTTAGCATCTCATTTTGGCGTAACTTGGCGTACGGACGAGGTCACCTTGAAGAAATCCGCAGAAATACGCAGAAACACCCAAGCAAATACCCCTAAGCAATACGCAGAAATACCCCAAACAAAAACACCCTCAAGCAAAAACCTCGTACAAAAGTCAACAAATCCGCGTGTCCAACTCCTCAACGCCGATATTCTCAAATTGGAACTCAATTCACTGTTGGTTGACGGCACAGGGACTGTGCCTACTACTTTTAAAGTTATAGCGAACCTGCCTTATAATATTACAACTCCCATCCTGTGGAAACTCCTCGCGCATCACAAACAAATTCATAGTTGTGTGTTAATGATGCAGAAAGAGGTAGCGGAAAGAATTGTTGCGGGCCCCGGGGGAAAGGACTACGGTGCGTTAACAATCGGTGTCGCCTATCGCGCCGAGGCGACACTTATTGCAACGCTGTCGCCAGAAAATTTTTATCCCGCTCCGAAGGTAGATTCCGCGCTTCTAAAGTTGGAAATGCGCGAAACGCCAAAGGTTGCGGTAGAAAGTGAGGAACTCTTCTTTCAGGTAGTGCGTACTGCATTTCGGACGCGACGGAAGATGCTAAAAAATGCTTTAGTCAGAGGCGGGCTTGCTTCAGGTGAAGTATTGGCAACTGCATTTAAGGAACTTGGTATAGCACCACAACGGCGCGCTGAAACGTTGGACATCACCGAATTTGCAGCACTTGCGAATTTCTTGTCTCAATCCATATCAGCAAAGACGGAGGTTTGAGACATATAATCTTGAAATCACATCACCGGTCGCGAGCGACAAGAAATACGCAGAAACACAGAAATAAAAACACCCCAAGCAAAAACACTCGCCCCTACAAGCAGAGATTATGATCGCGAGCACAACTCGCTCCTACAAGAAGAGACTATGATCGCGAGCACAACTCGCTCCTACAAGGAGAGATTATAAGCGGAGGTCTAACTCAATCAACTGCCAATAGACAATCTTCCAATCTGACCCTTCACGGCGGAACTCAAACGTACAATGTGCTTTGAGTTCTCTCAGATCCCGTTGCTCTCCCTTTTCCGCGTTTACATCCAGTCGAAGTGTTACTGCCATTTTACGGGCATGTGTCACATCTACCTCTATATCATTGAATATGAATTCAAGTGAGACGTATTCCTCAAAAAGTTGTGTCATCGCGGGAACGACATCTTCATAATTTTCGGGAATAATACCTGATGCGACACCGAAGAGTGTAGCAGGATCGTCTGCAGCGACGTAAGTCTCCGAAAAGAGTGCCCGGATCGCTTCAAGGTTCTCCATATCCAGCGATTCAAGGAGGTCGGAAAAATTGTCAAAGAATTCTTGTATCTCTACTGCTGGATCCTTTAGTGGTGTCAAAGCAACATCCACAACTAAGCGTTCCTGATTGAGCACGAACGGTTCGTTATAGGGTTTGTAATCTGCATCTTCAACAATTAGCGTGTGCGCATCACCGTAAACAATACCTTGAAAAGAGTAGACCCCCTCCACACCAGTTTCAACTGACGACTCTAACAGTTTTACAGTAGCCCCCGGAATAGGGTTTCCTGTCCCAGCATCGGTAATGGTGCCAGAAACTGTACCGTACTCAAGCACGACCGGTTTTTCAGGTTCAGGTTCAGGTTCAAGTGGATCTTCAGCCTGTTCACATGCAGAAATGCATACCACGAATAATAAAAATAAAACTATTTTTTGGGGTATCATAATTTATCTATCACTCCTTATAAGTGTTGTCCGGCGAGGTCTCTGCCGCGCAGCTGCACGTTTTCAACGAAACTCCGTCAATCAAAAAACTTCTCAAGTGTCTGCGAATTCGGCGGTTTCGTGAGTAGCGAAACGATTATCAAGGTGACAGACGAAACAGCGATCAGGATCGTAACAGGCATAACCCCTGTTCCGCCCACAGTGTATCCCGGTGTCTGCCAGTTGCGGAGAAAGAAATAGAGCCATAACAGAATAACGCTTATAATCGCGGCGAATACTCCGCTTTTTGTACTCCGCCGCCAGAACAGTGCTGCCACCACAATCGGAAAAAGCCCCGAAAACCCTGTGAACGACCAGATCGCGAGCCTAAAAATGCTCGGTGTCGCAATGAGAGAGATTAGATAGGTGATACAAAGCACACCGCTGACAAACAGCCGTCCGACCCATACCCGCTGTTTCTCGGAAAACACCTCTCGACGATAATGCCCAATAATATCATGTGTGAACATGCTCCCAATAGCGAGTGATTGTGAGTCGAGCGACGACATAATCGCCGCGAAGACACCTGCGCCTAAAAACCCCGCTAAGACACCGGGCGCGTGCATACCGATCATCTGAATCAGCACATTGTTTGCTTGCGATCCCTGTAAACCCGGGACATCTACATTTCCTAATATTCCGAGCAGCACGCTCGGAATCCACACAATTGCGATACACAATGGATACAGGATAATTGCATAACGGAACGTACCGACATCTTTTGCGGTTAGGAAATGTGAGAAGATATGTGGGAACATACCGACACAGAGCGGAATACAGAGATATGTCAATAGTTCTAACGGTTTAATATGCTCCGCCTGCATCAGCAAACCCGGATCAACTTTAGAAATAGCGTTTGCAAAACCGCCCATCCGATTTGTGATAACAAAGAAGGTGATGCCTCCGAGTGTCATGAAAACGAGTGTCTGGAAGGTATTCACCCAAGCGGTGCCTCGCATCCCGCTGTAGGTAACATAACAGAGCACAACAGCACAGATGAGTAAACCGCCAGCCCATTGTGGAATTTTGCCATCTGTGAGGGTCGCCAAGGTCCCTCCGCCGCCCATTACACCGATCAGTAGATACGGTATGAGCAGCAACACAAATAAAATGAAGAGCAATAGCCCTATGCCATCGGACTCCCAGCGGTCTCGGAAGTACTGCGCCTGTGTTACATAGCCGAATCGTTTTCCAATCCGCCATAAGCGGGTCCCGATAAAGAGGAACACACACGGTACAACGATCGCAGAAGAAGAAGCCATCAGCGCAAAGACACCGATACCTCTATGATAGGCTTCACCGGATGCCCCGAGAATCGAGAACGCTGTCATATTCGTACCGAAAAGCGTCATCAACAGAATAAACCAATTGATGGTCCGGCTCGCGACGAAGTAGTCCTCCCCAGTATTTCGGAAAAGTTTATGACTCAAAACACCGAGAATCAATACCACAGCAAGGTAGAAAAAAATAACAACAAGACTCATTTCTGTCCCCAATCCTTTCGTGCTTTGACGAAAGCGGCCATCAGTACCGCTGCCACAAGGCAGTAACCGATATGATAGAGCAACCCTACCGGTAACCCTAAAACAATTTGCGGTGTTTTCCAGAACCAGAAATCGTTGTGAAGGAAAAACAGTAGGACGAGCAGACAGTACAACACCCATCTAATTGGGCTTTTCATGGTGTGTCTCCTTTTTTCGCCAATTATAATAGAAAATGGCAATACCTGTGAGCATTACTATTCCATGAATCCACACAAACTGAACGTCGGTCGGGATAAAAAAGAGAATGAGTGCAGCGGCAAACAGAATACCGCGTGTCCATAGGGCTAACCTGTTAAAGACATAACCAGCAATCGCAGCCGCAAAGATAACAGTGCCAACCAGCGTGAGAGAGAAATTCCCGAAAACTGTCCATAATCCTGGTATATCACCATCGCTATTGAGCCAGAGTAACGCGGGGCGCAGGACAAACGCGTAAGGCAACGCGAAACCAACGAGCGCGAACCTGAAGGCTGTGAACCCTGTCGCCATTATCCCGGAACCTGCGATTGCAGCTGCAGCATACGCCGCCAAGGCAACAGGTGGGGTCACCATCGACATCATCCCGAAATAGAAGATAAAAAAATGCGCCGCGAGCGGAACAACACCCAAATCCAGAAGCACGGGACCTACCAAGATCGCCATCAGTAGATAACAGACCGATGAAGGTAAGCCCATCCCGAGAATAATTGTCGAGATCATCAGAAAGAACAGTGCTAACACGAGGTTAGTGGATGCAAGCGGTAAAAGCACCGATGGCAACTTACTACCGATACCCGTCAGTGTCACGACCCCTAAAATGATACCAACGCACGCTGCAGCCGCAATCAACGAAACGCCGCTCTGCGCTGCCCGTTCACAAGGCGATATTAAAAAATTGACTCCTTGCCTCAAATCCGAAACACCAAGACCGGTTTCAGCGGTAGAGGGTTTTCCACGTATGCGACGTATCAGGTAGCCTAACAGAGTTATTGCGATAACTATTAATAGACTCCAACTCACCGCTCGGAACGCCGTAGCACCTATTAGCAAAACACCGATGAGCGTAACAAACGCAGCGAGAAAGATAAACCCTTGCAGCGTCAAAAGTTTTCCATGCTTTTCTTCCTGCGCCGTGTCTTGCGTTTCGTTAGAACTGTCTGATGCTTCATCATCCGCCAGATTTGAAGATTGCCTGTCAAGCTCCACTGACTTTTTCATCGCAAGTTCTCGGCTCGCGAACTTCGCGGAAAAGTGTACCATACACAACATACCAGTATAATAAAGGATAGCTGGTAGTAGTGCCGCCCTGATGATCTCCAAATAGGTGACAGCAGGCTCCACGATTTCGAGCATCATATATGCGGCTGCCCCCATGATGGGTGGTACCAATGCGCCGCCAGAACTCGCCGCGGCTTCAATTCCGCCTGCTATCGTAGGCGGGAACCCAGAGCGTTGCATCAGCGGAATCGTAAAGGTTCCAGTCGTCGCCGTGTTTGCTACGGCAGAACCCGACAGTGATCCCATCATACCGCTGCTCAGCACAGCAACCTTGGCAGGCGCGCCCGCACTCGTACCGAATACGCGCCTCGCCAAATCCAAGACATAACTGGTTGCTCCCGTCCGTTCGAGCAACGTACCGAACAATACAAACAGAAACACATACGTGAACATGACCCGAAGCGCGATGCCAAATGTGCCTTGACTGTGTAAAAAAGTCTGACTGATAATACGTTGAACGGAATACCCACGATGTGGAAACAACCCATCCGGCATAAACTGCCCAAAGATAGCATAGAGAAGAAATGTGAGAGAAAGTAGCGGGAGTGTCAGACCAATAGAACGACGCGTCGCCTCTAATACTAAGACGAGTCCGATCCCGCCGACGATGTAATCCAGCGAGAGTTCGGCACCAGCTCGATCACCGAGGGATTTATCGTCTAACCAGAAGCCTTGAAAAATCGGTTCTGTTTGCGCTACAACGTAGCCGAAGCAGACGATCACACTACCTATAAACACAACATCAAGCGTTTGAAAAACAGGGTTATCCGCGAAACGTGGATGAATAGGGTATCTCAAAAATACCACTATTAACCCCAACATAGCGAAGAGTGCTAACTCTGATTGTGGTGCGAGCTGCGGGTAATTGACCTCGGCTAAAATAAAGAGACACAACCCAACCGAAACTACAAGAAAGATGTTATTTTTTATCTTTTGTATCAATAGATTGACCGACCCTGCTTTTTGTAGGGGTTGGGTCATCCAACCCCTACGGGTTTGAACTTCCACCTGTTTTCAAGGCGAATAACGGGATGCCCTAAATTTCTTTAAGTTTAGCAGGAAATGAGGGGAAAATCAAGGGAAACTATACATGGAGAAAATAAAAACTGAAGGTAACAACCTGAATTTACCACTAATTTTTTCGACTTAAAGAGGGAAATATTTGGGAAAAGGTTTAAGAAAATGAAAAATGAGGAAAAGCGGTTTCCTGTAGATTGGGTCGAATAGAAACCGAATAAGGGACGGACAGCCTCCAGATAATCTTCCACTGTATGAAGGAGATTTTTTGTGAAATTCTTGCTATATTTCTGCTGTTTGTCAATTGCGTGTATCATTGCTTTTACAGGCTGTGGTTCAAAACATTATGAAAATGTACCGCATGATCCCATACATCTTCAGGCGAAAGTAGATGCTGAATCGGATGCCAAACACGATGTTAATTTACGGGCTTATTTTGGAGCAGGCATGAGCGCACCTCTCGCTGCAGGGATGTGTGCTTTGATGACTGGATGTATCGCTGACTTGTACTTTGGACATAGGCAGCCCGAGCCTTCATACATAACCGCTTCAATGAGTGCTGCAACGGTCTTTAGTCTGCTGATTCGATATTATATCCGTCTCCATCCACCGAATCCACCCCCTGAAAGATTGATCGGAAAATCGCCTGAATACGTTAAGTTTTATGCCGATGCTTATCGGGCGAAAATGCGATCGTATCAGATGAAATCAGGGGCCGCAGGATCCGCTTTCGGTTGCCTGGGCCTAACCGGTGGGACGATTATTATTTTTTTTGGTGTGGTTGGTATAGATGAGTAAAGCTGTACGACGACACACCAACCCAAATGGAGGCTGTCAAGATTGGAGAATTCTATGACTTTATTCAAGAGAAAACAGAAAATGTATGTGTTAGCCGTCTCTTGTTTGGCTATCACCATCCTATCTTCATGTGGCGATTTGCAAGACGAAACACCTGATCCCGAAACACTTGACCTCTTTGAGATGTTTTCCGCTATAAATTTGAAAATAACGCCTCCGCACAAAAACAGGAAGCCGAAGCGTATTTCTTGGAAATTGAGGGAGAAGACCCTTCACCAGAATTTCTTGCGCGATTTAAGGGACACTCGCCCCCCGTAAAGAAGGGTTCGGAATTTGTAATGGCGGGCAGTATCGTGGTTGAGGGAGAAGCTTCAATGGAGGGGAATGGTCTTCTATTCCGAATTGATAATTATAAATGGATTGGTTTGTTTGGAAATTGTGTTAAAATTTCTGGCGGATACTCCGAAGGCGATCTTAGCGCGTCTTGGGCTTCATACATCTGGATGAGAAGAAAAGGGAAGTGGGAATTGGAATTTATTGGTGCCGGAGCAATCGCATAGAACAGTCTGTGACAACTACTTGCTCACACTAAGTACTAATATCTTCTTCGGTTTGCTCCGCCTTCCGAGCTGCACCCTTAAACACAGCGTAAAGATACCAGAATGCGGGGACCAACAGCACACCGCCTACACCGAGCACAATCAGTATCGGACGCAGCAC
Source organism: Candidatus Poribacteria bacterium (assembly GCA_965200345.1). GTDB lineage: Bacteria > Poribacteria > WGA-4E > WGA-4E > WGA-3G > WGA-3G. The sequence goes on along the minus strand of OZ241378.1, from coordinate 5,109,618 downwards.
TGCATCTGGCGCGGCTGTGTTTGAAAAGGTTAAATCCGGTGTGACAAGGGACGGATACTGTGCCAATCCCCAACCAAAAACGATTAGCGTAACCTGTATCGGGACGAGAATACGTGCAAGACGGAATTGACGGTTCCAAATCGTCCAGATTGCCCACAATGCCACCGCACCTGTTAAGATATGAAACGGGATTGACCAAGGTGCATTACCGAGCCCACGTCGAATTGTCGGAGCACCTTCAGCAGATAAGATAAAACTCAGTCCCGCCATCGCACCGACACTTACTGCGGCAATGAGGGCACGTTGCCTAAAATCCTCTTGCAACGCGCTGTCATCCGTCTCCAGTGTGAGATACACTGCCGCGAGCAACGCGCAAAGCGTCAAGGTGAAGAACCCTATCGCAAAGGGAAACGGTGCAAACCACGCTGATATGAAGTCGGTGTCTACCTGTCCACTTTCTATATCAACATGAATCGTGCCGGACGCAACCGCGCCCAATGTAATTCCCAACATGACAGGTGTGATAGCACTTGCCACGGCGAACACTCGGCTCCAACGGCGATGTGTTGTATCCGATTGGTCATCGTAGGTGCGAAATACAAAAGCTGAACCGCGCAGTACAATCCCAATAAGCATCAACGTCAGTGGAATGTGTAACGCTGTACTAATCGCCGCGAATGCAACAGGAAATGCGACGAAAAGCAGCACGACAATCACAATTAGCCAGACGTGATTTGCTTCCCAGATAGGGGCAATGGCTTGTGTGATGAGTGCGCGTTGTGATTTTGCACGCGGACCGGTCGCGAACAGATCCCAGATCCCGCCCCCAAAATCCGCGCCACCTGTCAGCATATAGATAATCAGGGAGATGAGCATCACGCCTGCGATGCAGAACTCAAGTGTTAGCATCGGATTTCTCCATTAATTCGCATCGTACACGCGCGGACTCTGGAAGATTTGACGGCGTAATAAGACAACAACAATAATTGAAAGAAAAATGTAAAGGATAGTAAAACTGACAAAGGGAACAACGAGGTTCGGCATCGGGGTCACCGCATCTGCTGTGCGCATGATATTGTAGATAACCCACGGTTGCCGTCCGACCTCTGTGACTGTCCAACCCGCTTCAATCGCAATAAATCCGAGCGGCGTGCAGAACGTAACGAACCGAAGATACCAGCGTTGGGTTGGCAGCCTTTTGTGTTTCCACGCCAACCAGCCTCCAATGATACCGACGCTAATCAAGACTATCCCACACGCGACCATAATCTGAAATGCGAAATGCACGATTGTCACCGGCGGACGATCTTCGCGCGGTACTTCCTTGAGCCCCATGATTTCAGCGTTGAAATCAAAATGCGCAAGGAAACTAAGTGCTTTCGGGATTTCAAGTGCATACCGAGTTTCCTCGGCATCTTCATCGGGAATACCACCGATGCGTAAAGGTGCGCCGCGTTCCGTCTCCCACTGCGCCTCCATCGCTGCAAGTTTAATAGGTTGGTATTTTGCGACGCGCTTGGCACTGATGTCGCCCGAAATCGGTTGGAGGAGCGCGAATACAGCCCCCACACTCAAAGCAATCGCAAAGGCTCGACGATGGAATAGGTTATCGGGGTCACGTCTGAGAAAATAGGCGTGGATGCCAGCGACTGCAAAGCCAACTGCGAGAAAGGCAGCGATGGTCATGTGAAGTGCCTGGCTGAAAGAGGAAGGGTTCAACATTGCCGCAATCGGATCAACGTTTGTCACTTTGCCATCAACAATTGAGAACCCAGTAGGCGTATTCATCCATGCGTTGGCGGTAACAACGAAGATACCGGAAAATGTGCCGCCGAGCAGCACCATCATCCCCGCGAACCAGTGTGCTAATTTCGGGATACGGTCCCAACCATAGAGGTAAAGCCCTAAGAAGATCGCCTCTAAGAAAAATGCGAACCCTTCCAACGAAAACGGCATGCCGATGATCGGACCGGCGTAAGCCATGAAATTGGGCCACAACAAGCCGAGTTCAAAAGACAAAACAGTCCCTGAGACTGCGCCGACGGCGAACATGATAGCCGTGCCTTTTGCCCACTGTTTCGCCAGCGTTAGGTAGACTTCTGCCCGCGTCTTGAGCCACAGCCCTTCGGCAATCACCATCAATAGTGGCATGGCTATGCCGACTGCTGCGAAAATGATGTGGAATGCAAGGGACATCGCCATCTGTGCGCGTGCTGCCAATAAATCTGTCATGAGAGTGCTCTCCTTCATGCACGAGCTGCACACCAGCGAGTGGCTCCAAGCACCCACCTCATTTTACCAGTTACCAGAGAAAAGGAAACCCTCTATATATCATACCCCTCTTTAACTGGTCACTGGCGACTGGACACTGGTAACTGACTACCATCCTTCCAGCTGGACTTTAGTATTTCTAATACACGTCTCTCCTGAACAACAAAGAGGCATTACGCAACCCACGGTTCAAGTCCGAGAAGCTTCTTGCCTAAAGGTGTCAATTCGGCGGTCTTACCGTGGTGATGCTCCTTCTCTTTCGCCTCTCTCCCGAGCCCTGTTAGGCGTTCGCGCCATCCTTTAACACGGCCTTCGCTTGTCCCTTTGCCGCCATCTGGTGCCGGTGACATTGTAATGTACTGTGCCATCCGTGGCCGTTCCGCGGAGTTCGGACTGCTGCCGTGCGGTAGTGCACTATGCCAGATAACCAGATCACCGGCTTTCCCAGCAACCGGCACTGCTTCGGACTGGTATTCTCGTACCACTTCCCGTGGGTTCGCATCGTCAGGCAGGTCGTTCAACCATGCTTCCAACTTCCGATGGAAACCCGGAATACAGGTAAACGCGCCTTGATTGCCCGGCGTATCCGCCAGATATAGCACACCCTGCACTTTTAAACGCACCGGCATACTGTCTAACGACATATCCCAATGCAGGTAGGGACCGGTAAACTTTGCATCCGGACGCTCAGGCGGATTCATGCTCGCACGATCAAAACTGACCCAGAGTTTATCGTTTTCCCAAATCTCTGTGAACGCTTGATGAACGCGCGGGTATTGGCGGTTATTCCATAACGCTTGATGCTGATAAATTTCTACCATGATGCTCCGACGCGGTGGATCCGGATACCAACTGTCTGGATTATCACCATCCATTTCAAGAAAATCCCAGACGGCTTGTTCCGCGGCGCGGCAATTCTCAAGTGGCACCGCTTCCGGCACGACAACATAGCCGTTTTCTTCCCAAAATTCTAAGGCTTCTGCATCAAAAACTGGCATGAGTTTCTCCTTATTAATCGCTTCAGTTTCGAGCTGCTCTATGAACAGAGAACGTTTCGATTATCTGAAAATCAATGTAGTCTTAAGAACGCAATAAGTAGTTATTGACTTGTTAATTGTCAAATAATTCCATTTGGTCAGTTGTTGATTTGCCCCGTACCAGTGGGGTATCAAAGCGTTTGCCTTCAAGGATTTCCTCTATACAGAGAACCTGTAGGCGAGGATATTCTTTGCTATCAATGGTGATTGTGCCTTTAGTTCGGCAGAAGTCTTGAAAGTTCTGTCTTTGTATCTGTCCGAGGGTCTTACGCGTGATGAAACCACCGAGTGGATAATCATTTTCATCTATCACCCCCGCAAGTGCGCGTAAATCTTGTATACCCACCCTTGCACCACCCTTTACTTCTAACTTCATCGCTTTTAGGTCTTCGTCATAAGGGAAGTAGAGTCTTCCATCTACACCACCGTCCCGACTTTTACGTGCTGTTACAAAGCCATCAACCATTTCTACAGCCCATTTCTGAAACTGGTACTTATCACGTTGCCAAAGGTCTTTCGCGCCTTCTACGCTACGAGGAATACCTGTGATTTGATAGTCCTGATCTTCTACTAATCTGCAACGCTCCTGTAAACGAACGGCACTTACGCGTTTGATCGCATGAATGGCAATATCAATACCAATCCATCTACGATTTTGTTGTTGGGCAGCCTCAAGAGTTGTTCCACAGCCACAGAAAGGATCAAAAATAATGTCATCTTCGTTACTTGATGCCAAAATAATACGTTCAAGCAGTCTTAAAGGTTTTTGAGTCGGATAGCCAAGACGCTCATTTCCACGTAAATAAGGTATATGTATAATCCAGTCTTCTGGGAACTTACCTAAAGGATTAAGTTTAGTGACACCTTCTTTTGAATAACCACTTCCGAGACGATTGAGTGTTTGTCCTTCCCGTGCTTTGCTGCCTTCAGCATACGGTAACCGAATTGGATCAACGTTAAAACACCATTGACTTCCATTTGAATACCAGAAAATCGTATCATGAGCGCGAGATAATTGGCGTTGTCCCTTTGCCGACATCCTCGTATATGCCCAAACAATCTCATTTCTGAAATTTTTTTCTCCAAAAATGCCATCCATGAATATTTTCAAGTAATGGCTACATGTTGGGTCACAATGCAAAAAAATGCTTCCAGTTGGTCTGAGAACTATTTTCATTTGCAGTAATCGCTCTGCCATATATGATAGATATGCCAGAAGTTTTGGGTTTGTATTCGTGAGTGCCTTCATCCATGCCTGCCAAAATCTGACGATGCCATCATCCACTCCAGACATTAACATTTGTTTGGGAAGTTCACGAATTGCTCTTTCTCGATCAGGATCAAGTGTCCATAAATCACAAAAGGCTTCTATCTGATCTGGTAAAGGTCTCCCTGTTTCATCTTTGTAAATAGCGTTATAAGCACGATTGGAATTGAAAGGTGGATCGAGATATATTAAATCTACACTGTTTGCCTTCATCTCTTGCTGCATTACGGTGAGGCAGTCGCCATAATAGAGTTTGTTCACGCGGCTGCCCCCCCCCCCCCACTTGAACGCTCTCCCTAACAAACTTCCAAAAGATACTCTGTTCGCGGTAGTTATACTTATAGCACTGCTCGGCTACATAGAGAGGAGTATACCCCGTCTGATAATGGTGATGTGAACCGTACCATGCGCGTTTTAGCAAACTCCAAAAGCCTTCAATAGTGTTGGTGTGAATATCACCATCTACAAACTGCTCTTGATGATTGATGACGGTATGCTTCATCTCTCGACTTATTGCCCAATAAGCACGGTATTCATCAGTAATCAGTTCTGATTCTTTCGTATTGACAACTTCCCGAATGAAATTCAGGATACCGCGACCGGTCAGATCGGTTGCCAGCCGTGCTACGACTTTTCCACCACGTTCTACCGCTCCGATAATGGCATCTTTCTTTGTACCGCGACCGCGTTTATTCGGTTTATCGTCCTCGCGTTTATTTTCCTTGCGAGGCTTGCCACCGATATAGGTTTCGTCTGCTTCTATGATGCCCTGTAGTAACGCACTTCCCTTTTTTGCCATCTCCGCACGGATACGTGTCTGCATATACCATGCAGTTTTCTGATTTAGGTCTAAATCACGTGCTAATTGATAGCTTGATAGACTTTTCTTGGCATTTGCTACCAGTGAAATCGCGAGAAACCACTTTTGAAGCGGTATTTTCGTATCATGAAAGATTGTACCATGCGTTACTCTAAAGGATGCATGGCAGTCGTGGCAATTCCAGCGTCCAACTTTCCCACTTTCGTTGCGTTTTCCCGTGTGGATACTCTCACAATGTGGACAGGGAACAGGATTCGCACCCCAACGAACTTTTTCAAGATACTTAATACAAGATTCTTGACTTGGGAAACGTTCCATGACTTTGATTAAATCCATTGATAAAATACTCCTATATCCTTAGAATATACGTATATTTTACCATTTTATGCACTTTTTGTCAAGTCAATAACTACTTATTGCGAAAATATTTGCTTCTCCGCCTGTATTATACGGAGGGTCAATATAGATCAATTTGACTTTGCCACGGAGCTGCTCTTTGAGGCAATGGAGAGCGATAAGATTATTACCTTTGATGATGAGATTTTCTCGAATCGTACCGTTCTCGTCACGTTGGATGTCTGTTACGTCCTGTTCACCGTTGGCAGTATGGCGTTTCCAATTTGTGAGCACTTTCGGATCAAAAATGCGGTTAATTTCGTCGGGTGCCAGGAGTTCATTAAAGAAAATCTCTTTACGTTTCTCCTCTTCGCGCGTTTGTCCACCCTCCAACACACAATCCTTGTAGGGCCAAACAAGTGCAACTTCGCCGCGTTCAGCGAGAAATTTTCCATCAATGTTCAAACCGATTTTATTACGAAACTTGGTATAGGAATCAGCAAAGAAGTTTTTGTCGGTGATATAGTCAACGAAGGTATTGTTGTCGAAAATCCAACGTCCGTCAATTTCCTTAAAAAATTGAGTTTCGATATCTTTGTCGGTCAGCAGCAATTTGATAAGGTTTGGATCAAGTTTCCGTGCGCGTTCTCTGACATTTGCGCGGTGGAGTACTCCTGCTTCATCAACAAAGTCGGGGTTGGATTCAAGGAGTTTGATCAATTTTTTATCGAATTTTTCTTTTAACATAGGGTCGTGTCCTTTCTGTGCTAATAGTTAGATAGGTTGTTACAGAGATAGCGTTTGTTCATTCAGTCTTTTCTACGATGCGTCTTTCAATTCGCTGCAGGTCAAACTTAATTTGATCTACGCGCGTTGCACTCTGGCTTTGGTATTCCAGGGTCAATGCCATTTGGAAATCTTCTTTAGCACCGTCAAGATCCCCTAACTGTTCTTTTGCCGTTGCTCGCAAAAGGTAAGTAGAAGTATCACCGGTTATCTGGAGATATGTGTCAAAGTCGGCGATAGCATCTTCATATTGTCCTAATTCGTATTTTGCGTTTCCTCGTCGGAAATAGCCAAACGGAACATCGGGGGCTATTTCAATCATCTTACTAAAGTCAGCGATGGCTTGTTGATGTCGCTTTAATTTTAACAATGCTTTCCCTCGCACTTCGTATGCATAGGGACTGCCATCTATCTCAACCATCTTGTTAAAGTCATCAATAGCTTCATCATTTCGCCCCATGTTCCGTTTCGCGTATCCTCGCCACTCGTAATAACTTGAATCTTGGGAATCTAATTCAATAGCTTTGTCATAATTTGCGATGGCTATCTCTCCAGATGCTTGCATAGCGCGGTTAAAGTAGTCCGAGGCACTGGGTTCTGTGTATGGTTCCGTCTCACCATGTAAACGCGCAAAACCATCAAAGTCAGGATACAATATTGCTGGCGTGATACCCGATACCCGTTCTAACTCAATTAGGATATCCGCCTTGCAGCTTTCTTCAACGATGCAGGCATGATTCTCATCAAATTCGTAGTCTCCAAAAATGAAGATGGATTGCTGCGCAATAACACGGTTAATATGGTATCCGGGTTCCCAACGATACAATTGACGGTCGCGTCCGTAGGGTTGAAAGCGTGGAAAAAAACAATCAATCTTTTTTTTCAGTAAGTCTGGTGTAACTTTTTTAAACTGAAACGGATCATTGCGTACAACATAGACTTTGCCATCTGGTGGATTTTCGGAATCTTGCGGTTTCTTTTCCCATTTGGGATCTTTCTCGCAAGCGAAATAGAGAGCAATATGTGCATTATAGGTAAAGTCAATTAGACATGTAGCTGCCCCAAAATGCTGAAGTTGCGCAAGTATTTCCAGATCTCCGAGTTCACGACCGTCTTTCTCTCCATGTCCTCGAAGTCGTGCGTCTGTGATTAAATCTCTATTGATTTGAAGAAATTTTTCAAAACTTCTGCCATCTTCCTTCTTTGGACGGCGGTAAGCGGACGCTTGTATCTTGTATTCTGCATTTGGTACACCGCGAAACAGATATTTTCCGGTTCCTAATTGATTTACCCATCCAATAAACTCACCCAGTGATGAGATTCGGATGGGTTCGTTTTTATCCATTTTGTTCTATACCTTTTGGTAATTTGTATTTGTTAGGGCACGCGGCGCGTGCCTACTTTTAAATCGGAAACTGGTGATTGCCTGCGGTTAGCCCGCCGTCGATTACGAAGACTGCACCTGTTGCGAAACTGGCTTCATCAGAAGCGAGGAAAAGTGCAGCGTTCGCGATGTCAACGGGTTGTCCAATCCGTCCTAATGGATACCACGGCGTTATTTCGTCCAAGATTTGCGGGTTGCGTTCAATCATCGGTTCCCAGACTTCGGTCTGAATTGTTCCCGGACAGATACAGTTGATACGGATGTTATCCTTGCCGTGTGCGACTGCCATGGAGCGGGTCAGTGCGATGACACCACCTTTCGCAGCAGAGTAGGCGTGGATACCCTGCAATCCGATGAGTCCGTTGACGGAAGCGATATTAACAATACTGCCACCGCCACCGTGTTGCATCGCAGGAATGACGGCATCGGAACAGTGACTGGTACCTCGGAGTACAACTGCTAAGTTCGCCTCCCAATTGTTGTTCAGCACATCGGCTGTCGAGCAGATAGCATTGTTCACCAAAATGTCAACTGTACTGTAGGCATCAATAGCCTCCGTAATAAGTCTCTCTGCATCAGCAGCATTAGAGACATCGGCGTTGATAAACATCGCCTCGCCGCCTGCATCAGTGATCGCAGCAACAGTTTCAGTGCCGTTGGCATCATTTACATCATCAACGACGACTTTAGCACCTTCCTCCGCAAACCGAAGTGCCACCGCTTTGCCGATACCGCGTCCTGCTCCTGTAACAATAGCAATTTTGTTATTCAATCGCATCTTTTATCCTATATCTTTTGTGTAAGGATTGAGGATATTAAAAATAGCTTTTGGGTTATAGAATTTACCACGTTCACCTTTAGAGAAATCATATTTTGCTTTCATCTATTTTATATGGTATACTAAGAAGTAGATTGCAAGCTAGCGTTTAAAAACCTGAAGAGGAAACATATGTATGACGCAATCAGTTTCTAACTACGATGAAGTCAGCGATACGCTTTACGTCTCGTTTGCACCCAATGAACACGCCACAGGTATTGAATTGACTTCCCATATCTTGCTACGATTCAACAAACCGGAACGCAAAGCTGTTGGACTGACGCTTCTGGAATACTCTTTACTTGCCCAGAAGACGGACGTGGGTCCCCGGAGTTTTCCGCTTACAGGTTTAACCGAGTTATCCGATGACCTCCGAGAAATTGTCTTGGATATTCTTCAACGCCCACCAGTTAGCGACATTCTCCTGATTTCATCATATACGCCTTCAATCTCCGAAACAATTCCGATTACGCTTTTGCAAGCCGCGCAACGAACCTGATCTGTGGAACATACGCAATTTTGCCATAATCTTCTAATGCTGCAGGGTCTGTGAGATGAAAAGTTTTGTGCGTTCGTGCTGTGGGTTATCAAAGAAATCTGCGGGTGCTGCTTCCTCTATAACCACACCTTCGTCAAAGAACATGACGCGATCCGCCACTTCCCGAGCAAATCCCATCTCATGCGTAACAACCAGCATTGTCATGCCGGAATGTGCAAGTTCACGCATCACGTCTAACACTTCTGAGATCATTTCGGGGTCGAGTGCACTTGTGGGTTCATCAAAGAGCATGATCTTTGGCTCCATTGCTAATGCCCTTGCGATAGCGACGCGCTGCTGTTGTCCACCCGATATTTCTGCGGGGTACTTGTTCGCCTGGTCTGCGATGTCCACACGTTCTAAAATCGATAAAGCGACCTCTTCTGCTTCGCTTTTCGCCAGCTTCCTGACTCGTATCGGACCTAAGGTTATATTCTCCAAGTTTGTCAGGTGCGGAAATAGGTTGAACTGTTGGAACACCATACCGACTTCTTGACGGATGAGATTGATATTGCGGAGATCGTCGGTGAGCTCTACCCCATCAATGATAATCGTGCCGCGCTGATGTTCCTCCAGACGGTTCAGCGTCCGAATAAATGTAGATTTGCCTGACCCTGAAGGACCGCATATCACTGCCCTTTCGCCTTTTTGGAACGAGGTCGTAATCCCTTTGAGGACATGGAAATCGTCAAACCATTTATGAACATCCTCACAGATAATAATTGGATCGTTCAACACGTTTTCTTGTGCTGCCATTTTTTCCCCTTCCTAAATATTCCCGAATTGCTCCAGCCTGAACCTCTAAACTTTAGTGCTTTCCAACGCCCAAGTCTGTCTCAATGTCCTGGCTGGCATAGGACATCGCATAACAAAAAACAAAATAGATAACTGCGGCGAACAGATAGACCTCCGCTTGCAGTCCGAGCCAGTCCGGATTAGCGATGACGCTTTTAGCGACCCCCAAGAGATCAATGAGTCCGATGATAGAGACGAGAGATGTGTCCTTAAACAACGCGATGAATTGTCCAACAATCGCTGGAATGACGGATCGGAGTGCTTGCGGTAAGACGATAAATAGTGTCGTTTGCACATAGTTAAGGCCTACGGCTTGTGCAGCTTCATGTTGTCCCCTGGGGATGCCTTGAAGGCCGCCACGCACATTCTCTGCCATGTAGGCACCGGAAAAAAAGGTTATGCCGATCATCATCCGTAAAACTTGATTAATATCAAAGCCCGGCATGAATATCGGTATCAGGGTGTTGCCCATGAATAGGATTGTTATCAACGGCACCCCGCGAACCGTCTCAATGTAAGTCGTTGAGACCCAGCGGATAGCTGGGAGATTGCTCTGACGGCAGAGTGCTAAAAATACGCCAAGTGGGAAAGAAACGACGATACCTATGACGGCTAAAATCAACGTGAGAAGCAGTCCTCCCCAATTGCTTGTCAGCACACCATTTTCCCCGAACCCGCGTAACACCACCATGATTACTGGGAAAGAGAGTATCCACCCTCCCAAAATCCAAGGTCGCAAACCTGTTCTGCCGCGGCCAAGGAAGAACGAAACCGCTATCATAGCGATCGCGCCTAAACACCATCCCCGCGTTGAAAGTTCAACGGGGAGAAGCGCGCTAATAAACCAAACACCACTGAGAACAATAGCAAATCGGCGTACCAAACCGCCCCAGAGTCCAGCACTCAAACCCATGAGCACACTTAAGATATAAATCGCGTTCCATACGCGCCATATCTGTTCTTGTGGATAGGACCCGACCATAAAGAGCCGAAAATTCGCTGGGATCACATCCCATTCCGCTTCGGTGAGTGCCCAAGTCAGAAACCCTTTAGAAGCAAAGAATAAGAACACAAGTGCCAGGCAGGTCAAGAGCGTGTTGTACCAAGTGTTAAATAAATTGTCCTTCAGCCATCGCGCTGCCCCTTTTGTGTTGGCGGGTGGTTTAATTTCTTGTGTAAGCTCTTGTTCTTCCATTCAGGGATGTACCTCTCTGCTGTCATTGACCAATTCGAGTAATCCGACGGTTATACCAATTCATGGCTGCTGATGTCGTCAAACTCATCACCAAATAGCTTACCATAATTATCGCGAAAACGGGAATTGATTGTCCCGTCTGAAGCATCATCGTCCTTCCGATGCCAAGCAGATCAGGGAAACCGATTGCGACCGCTAAACTTGAGTTTTTCGCGAGGTTCAGGTACTGGCTTGTGAGCGGCGGCACGATGATAGGGACAGCCTGCGGGAGAACCACCAAGCGTAAGGTTTGCCCCTCCTTCAAACCAACGGATCTCGCGGCTTCCCTTTGCCCCTTAACGACTGATTGTATACCGCTTCTCACGACTTCGGCAATAAATGCGCTTGTATATATGGAGAGCCCAACTAAAAGTGCAGAAAACTCCGGTGAAAAACTCATCCCGCCTTGGTAGTTGAAACCTTGCAGTGCTGGTAGATCCAGCGTAAAGGGGCTACCGGGTGTCAAAAACCATCCACAGAGCGCGACGGTAAGGAAAGCAGGTAGGGCCCACTTCGCACGAAAACCAGGACGATCCGATCGTTGCAGCTGTTGCCACCGCAGCACATAGAGAAACACAGCAAGGAGTAAACCCGCACCGAGAAACCATAGCCAAATTTTCAGACTTGAAGTCGGCTCAGGCGAAGGGAGGTATACCCCTCGGTTGTTAATGAACGCACCCCCGAAAAGCGAAATACTCTCCCTGACATTCGGAAGTTGTGCGACTACGGCAGTATACCAAAATACAATCTGGAGTAGAAGCGGAACGTTGCGGAAACATTCCACATAGGCAGCGGCTATCGTTCGGATTAACCAGTTACTCGACAGGCGAGCGATGCCGAAAAAGAGACCGATAAAGGTCGCACAGACAATCCCTATGATGCTGACCTTGAGGGTGTTCAGGACCCCGACCCAGAACGCTTTCAGATAGGTATCCGATGAATCGTAGGTAATTCCCTCTGAAATGCCAAACCCGGCTTCATCTTGGAAGAAATTGAGATTCAACGTCAGACCAAGCCCACGAAGTCCCTCTAACATGTTCCTATAAAGAATAGCCAACAACAGGATTACACCGAGCAAGAAGATACCCTGAAACAGCACTCGCAAAACTCGGACATCTCGCCAAAAAGGGATTTTTCCCGATACAGGTGTATGTGAATTATTTTCCATCTTTTTACCGTCGAAACTTCATTAGGAAACGCCCCTTAAATCTCATAGTTTCAGGTATACCGGAGCGATGTTGTTTGTAGTAAAGTGAGTTCAATACGCAACATCTAAGGGGACCTGATCCAACACCGCAAACGCTGACGGTGTAGCGAGGCATAGAACCTCGCTACGCAGCCATACAAAATGTGCAGCCTATAATTGGTGTGTAAGGGACGGGCATAGAGGCTATCTAACGGAACGGTATCGCGTAAAGTAAACCGCCCTGCGTCCACGGTTTGTTGACCCCACGCGGCAGCCCCAGCGGTGTCAGGTTGCGTTCAAAAATTTCGCCATAGTTGCCGACAGCAGCAATAACTTGACGCGCCCAGCCTTTCGGAAGACCGAGTTTTTCGCCCATACCGGCACCATCATCTATGCCCAAGAAACGCTTGATTTCGGGGTGCTCTGTTTCAAAAGTGTTAACGTTGGCTTGCGTAATACCATGCTCTTCGGCAAAGAACGTCGCGTAAACAACCCAACTCACGATATCATTCCACTTGTTATCTCCGTGGACAGTGACAGGGCCCAAAGGTTCCTTTGAAATGGTTACGTCAAGAATAATATGATCGTCTGGATTTTTTAGGGATTGGCGGCGGGAGACTAATTGCGACTTATCGCTTGTCACCGCATCGCAACGTCCCTGATCGTAACTTTGGTAAAGCGTTTCAGTCTCCTCAAAAACAATTGGTTCAACTTCGATCCCTAAGGCGCGGGTGGTATCGGCGAGGTTTAACTCTGTCGTACTACCAGCCGTGACACCGATAGTGGCACCTGCCAACTCCTTGAGTGAAGTTATACCGAGGTCCTTGCGGAGCATAAAACCTTGACCGTCATAAAAGGTTGGCGGCGCGAAGTCAGCACCTAAGTCGGTATCACGCGTCAGCGTCCAAGTGGTATTGCGGATTAAAACATCTATTTCACCTGTCTGAAGGGCGGGAAAACGGTCAGCTGCCTTTAAGGGACGGAACTCAACTTTATCTGGGTCACCCAACACAGCAGCGGCAATCGCTCTGCCATAGTCTACGTCGAAGCCTTTCCATTTACCATCCTGACTGAGGAAACCGAAACCGGGCAATTCTTTGTTTACGCCACAGATCAGGCGCCCCCTGTTTTTAACTTTGTCCAAGATACTCTCGTGATTGTCTGCAAGTAGCGGTGTCACTAATGAAGTCGCTAAAACTAACGCAAAAACGCGAAACAAAAATTTACGCACAGTAATCCTCTCTTTATGATATGACCTCTATCGAAAAGGTCGTTGCAACAAAGCAATTTGATTAAGTTTTGTTATCATTATTAACAATTTTATCAATATCTTATGCCTTTCTAATAAGCAAAGGCGAGTATCATCTTTTATCCATTGTACCAAACTACCTTTATGTTGTCAAGGAAATTTGGGAGCGTTTACTTCCGTTAAGGGTGAACGTTAAATCTTGATATGTCTGTGTAGGAGCGAGTTGTGCGCGCGATTTTCCGATTGTCTCACAAATCAAATCTGCCCCATTTCGTGCAGTGGATGATAGTGTATGCCCTATTTTGTGCAGAACTTTATGGCTGTTTTACAAAGAATTCCGTTAGCAAAGTATTGTTCAGATCGGCACGAAACTTGCTACAGTAAAGTGAACAAAATAGGTTAACCGCGTTAACGATTGCGAATTCTTATTTTTCGATGAAATTGATAGGAGGTATGATCGTATGAAACGTATACTTGAACGCATCACATACTTAATTATTGGCTTATTGATTGCCAGCGTTGCATACCTTGTTGGGAATGCTGACCGCGGGGTGGCGGCACAGGAACTTGTGTACGCTGTGCTTGACATATTTTGGAAGTCTTGTTAATATATTTAGAATTAATACTTGGTAAGGAGAAAAAAAATGAAGAAGTTCATAATCGCAGAAATCTGTGTTCTGCTTGCACTTGCTGGTGGTTTTTGGCTGGGGCGTGTCACTGGGAACAACACCAGTTACGAGCACTATTACGACAACGCAGATAAGGCGTGGACAGCGGTAAAGCAGCTTGACGCACCACCCGTCGGGCTTGATAGTCCCGATAAAAGCCGTTTGCGCGAAGTCCGAGCCGCATACCGTGAAGTTTTCGAGAACTACCCAGACAGCCTATGGGCAGATGATGCGATCTATCAGCTCGCCTCACGTATTTCGCGGACCGATGAAGAGGCGTTCGCGCTCTTCCGACGGCTCATCAACAATTATCCGGACAGTGAGTGGGCGGACGATTCGATGTATGCCATTGCTTTCGCCTCTTATCAGATTGCAGAAGAGCTAAAAAAGACTGGTACACTTGAATCCTTAGATGCTTACTATGACCGGGCACTCGCGCTTTTCAATCAATTAATCGCTACATACCCCGGCAGTGAACTCTCGGAACAAGCGCAGTTTAATACGGCAATGTGCTACTATGGGAAAGATGAATTGAACAATGCCCTCGCACAGTTTGACATCCTTCGGGTACCCTTCAGCGATAGTCCGCTGCTCTATCAGATTTTATATGTTACTGGCGAGATTTACCTCAAGAAGCAGGAATACGAAAACGCGCGCATTGAATTCACAAACGTCGTTGATTCCGGGGATCCGGATCTCGCACCCTTGGCAAGTTTCGGTATCCCGCAGTCTTATCTGGCGGAGGGCAAGTATCAGGAGGCACTTGCAGGCTACCAAAAGGTCATTGACCTCTATCCAGACACCAAAGCCGGGCAGGATGCCTACTTTTACATGGGATGGGCTTATGAAAGACTTGAGAAGTATGACGAAGCCATCGCCCAACTTGAAAAGGGGATCGAACTTTTCCCCCGCAACGAAAATGCCGCTAACGCCCAGGTCTACATCGCACAAATCGCCCTTGTAAGCAAGGATATAACAGCTGCTATTGATGCGTTTCAAAAAGTGGCGGATAATGCCACCTACGATTATGACACTCGACGGATGGCACAATATTCGGTCGGAAAAATTTATGAGGACAATAGTGAAACGGATTTAGCAGTAGCGGCATATCAGAAGCTGCTCGTGGAATTTCCAGAACCGCATAAAGAGGCAACGCATGCGTCGAATAATGTCAATGAGAATTATATACAAACCCTAAGAAGCGCAGGACTCTAACGCCTGCTCGAGGTCGGCGATAATATCCTCAACGTCCTCCAGACCGACAGAGATTCTGACCAAACCGTCTGTAATTCCGATCTTCTGACGAATTTCGGCAGGAACATGTGAATGCGTTGTTGACGCTGGATGGCAGATTAGGGTCCGTACATCTCCGAGACTGACTGCGAGCGCGCAGCGTTGAAGGCGATTGACGAAGTGTTCGCCCGCGGCACGTCCCTCTTTCAGTTCCAGTGTGATCATACCCCCAAACGCCTCCATTTGGTGTTTAGCGAGTTCATGTTGCGGATGGCTCAGCAAACCGGGATAGCGAACCCACGCTATTGCGGGGTGTGTTTCCAGAAACGCCGCAACGTGCATCGCGTTTTCGCAGTGCCGCGCAAATCGCAATGGCAGCGTTGTAATCCCGTGTAGCGTTAGCCATGCGTTAAACGGACTGATAACTGCCCCGAAGTTGCGCAGTGCCCCTGTTTTAGCGTGCGTAATAAATTCCTTTTGCCCGACAATTGCCCCGGCAATCACTGCCCCCGTACCACTCAAATATTTCGTCATACTGTGGACGACAACATCGATACCGAGAGCAATCGGTTGCTGCCCACACGGTGTCGCGAACGTATTATCAATAATTGTGGTCATGCTGTGTGCTTTCGCAAGTTCGGCAGATGCCCGCAGGTCAATCAGTTTTAGAAGCGGGTTTGTTGGACTTTCAAGATAGAGTACTTTTGTATCAGTTCTGATGGCGCGTTCAATTTGCGACGGATCGGTGGCATCAACGAATGTCGTTTCAATGCCGAAGCGTCGGAGATCTTCGTTAAGGATTTGGAACGTCGCTGAATAAAGATTTTCCATGGCAACAACATGTCCGCCATCAGATAGCGCCGTAAGCAGGGCGATGCTCACCGCTCCCATTCCCGATGCTGTCGCGAGTGCTGCTTCGCCTGCCTCAAGTACGGCAAGTTTTTTTTCTAATACCTCTTGTGTCGGGTTCCCCCATCGGGTATAGATATAACCGCTTTCTTCGTCTTGGAACGCTTCCGCACATTCAGCGGCTGTCGTGAACCGGAAAGTACTGTTCTGATAGATAGGCGGTAGGAGGGGGGTCCCACTTTTTTCGGTGGCGGCGAGGTGTCTTTCACCGGCATGGATCGCTTGCGTGGCTTTCCCTAAATTTTTCTCAGATGCCATTTAATACTCCTGAAGTCTGTTTGGTGTTCTTGTGAAAAGAGCGTACTATCTGAATTTGTCTGATGTGTGTCCTTCAAGTGCTAACAATTGACGTTTCCGGTCTAATCCACCGCCGTAACCCCCTAAGGCACCATTGCTCCTAATAACACGGTGGCACGGTCTAAAAATGGAGACGGGGTTTGCACCAACGGCGTTGCCAACTGCACGAACTGCCTCCGGTTTCCCTATCTGCTCCGCGATCCACTTATAACTGCGTAATTCGCCATAAGGAATCTGTTGTATGCTGTCCCAGACCTTGTGTTGAAAGACTGTCCCACTATTGACTTGGATCGCAATCTCGGATACATCAAGCGACTCACCCGCGAAATAGTGATCCAGCAGCGCCTGCGCGCGGGTCAACACAGGGGACTGTATTTGAAGGTCTTGAAGGGTATCGAATGGCGAGTGATCGGTAAAGAAAACGTGCGAAAGGTTACGCTGGTCCGCAGCCACTATGTTTATGCACCCTATTGGAGACACGTAGGAGATAGCCCCAGCAGCAAAATCCTCTAATATACTTTTGTAAGGTTGAACCTCAACAGGGAGATCTTCAGGAAATGTTTTAAATGGATTCATTGATATTTTTAATTTGACCTCGAATCTATTATAAAGTATGCTATACCGCAAACTATGGCTATATTTGAAACGTCTGAACAACTCTATAGTTATATGAGTGAACTGTTTGCAGAAATCGCAACGCTACCGGAAGCACGAGAGGCACTCAAATCTCTGACGCTGAGCGTCCAGTTTAACTACACTGTGCCTGATTGTACGATAACGCTAACAGCGGCAAATGGCGAATATAGTATCACCTGCGGTACATCTAATAATCCATCGCCAGATGTTGAACTCACTATGACAGGTGATGTGGCACACAGGTTTTGGACAGGTGAACTCAACGTCATGGGCGCCATAACCACACGCGAAATTGGTATCATTGGTTCCCTCGGCAAGGTGATGCGCCTTGCACCGCTCATTAAGACAGCCGTTCGCTACAACCGTGAGCGAGAAATTAGTTGCGATTCTTGACACGCAAGGAGACTTCAATGGAAACCGACAATGCATTAGAAACAGTTGAACCTTATGTTACGCAGTTGCGGGAAGAAGGCTGGTGCGTCTTGGATGGCGTTATTCCCGCTGATGTCGTTGATGAGGTTCGTGATGAGGTCGAAACCTCAGAAGCAGACTATAATGAATTCAGCAAAGAGCACGGCAGATGGGAACGCAATGTTATCAGTTTCATGCCGAAGTTTGCCGCGCATCTCGCGAACGAGCGGCTTCTCGCGACTATTCAGCAGCTACTGGGACCCCAGGTCCGTATCTCGCAGACTGAGTATAAAATTCGTCCCCCGCATTACGAATTAGTGCGGGCATATCACTCTGATTTCCCGTATGATCTGAACCAGAAGTGGCACATCCGACAACCGTTCCCAAGCGCGGTCATCGGTATCACGACCCTCTGGATGCTCTCTGAGTTTACAACCGAGAACGGCGGTACTTGGATTGTCCCGAAGACGCATGTAGACCTTCGCAACCCCAGAGGCAAAGAGGACGGTATCGGCGACCGGAACCCACTTGACGGTGAAATGCAAGCCATTGGAGGTGCCGGGAGTGTCCTTATCATGGACAGCCGAATTTGGCACTCCAACGCAGAAAACCCGAGTGCAGGCAAACGGACTGCGGTCGTTGTCAGATACGCACCGTGGTGGCTGAACTTGGAACTCTTCGGGGTCAATACTGCCACGATTCCGGGTGAGACGTTTGATCAGTTACCCGATGATGTCAAAATGCTCTACGAACATCGCGCAGAAAACCGAGAACCGGCTGTCTGGGTCTAAAGTAGTAGGCACGCGCCGCCGTGCCGTGACAAAAGTCGTGCTTTGTCATCTTTGAAATGATAGGCGATAATACTTATTTCACGTATCAACTCCCAGAACCACACACCTCTTGTTGTAGGAGCGAGCTGTGCTCGCGATCTTTGTACCCTTCAACTTTGGGACTTGACATAGCAGTAATAGGCACACGCCGTGTGCCGTAACAAAAAGGAAATCTCTTATGGCAACAACACTTGTACACATCGGTGTCCGTACAACCGATCTGGAGAAGAGCATCCGTTTCTGGCGCGATGCGCTCGGATTGAGCGTGTTCTCAACGATGAACGGCTGCTACGATCTCACCGATGGTTATCACAATTTCCGTGTGTTTCAACACCGCGGTCCCGAACGTCCCGAACACGTCGGTGGCATGTTAGACTACCTCCACATCGGCGTTCGTGTGCCAAACTTGCGAGAAGCCGCACAACGGTGTGAAGACCTCGGCTTTGAGATCACTTGGGAAGGCTTAGACGGCAGCAAACCTTACGATCCTGATTCGGACGAACTGCCCTCGGTTGCTTTCAAGGTGGAAGACCCAGACGGTATCGTCGTTGATATTACCGAGCAAGACGATCAGTGGCCCGGTGTCGATATCGAAAACAAGGCTTGAACCTTATTCTTCCATAGGCGCGGTTCGAGACCGCGCCATCTACTTGATTTTATTCATCGCCACCCAATACGCCCAACCGTATCAGATAATACGCCAGTGTAAGAAGACTTGTCAATGCTGCTGCGAGGTATGTCAAAAATGCAGCATTAAGTACCTTACTCGCGTGTCGATTCTCTTCCGGCGAGAGCATTCCCGCTTCATCCATTGCGACTTTCGCACGTCTGCTGGCATCCCATTCAACAGGAAGCGTTATCAGCGAAAAAACAACACCCACCGAAAATAGGCATACGCCCAGGAATATCAAACCTGAGAACTGGAGCAGAAATCCTCCTATCAGCAAAATATATGCAAAGGTTGAGCTGAAATTGGTCGCAGGAACAAGCGCAGTCCGCAGGCTTAACATGCCGTAACCCTGTGCATCCTGCATTGCGTGTCCGGCTTCATGGCAGGCGACACCTATTGCAGAGAGCGACGGACTCGAATAGACATCCTCAGACAACCGTAGTGCCTTCTTAGACGGATCGTAATGGTCGCTGAGCCACCCACCAGAGCGTTCGATTCGTACCCCGTTGACACCTTGTCTTCTTAGCATCAACTCGGCGGCTTGTGCACCCGTCAGTCCACTACCAGAACCGACTTTTGAATATTTTGAGAATGTCGATTTTGTGCGAAACGTCGCGTATAGAGACAATGCCAGACCCGGCGCAATAATTATAAAATATAGCGGGTCAAAGAAACCCCAAAACATAGTAAACACCTCCAAATTCTGTTATTGTTTTTTGTTGTTAGATATTTATTCGGTTAAGAAATTATACGGGATATTGCCGTGAAATTCAAATCATTTTTTTCTCATCTGAAAATCTCTATAAGTTGATGCTATTCCGATAACGTGTTATACTGCAGGATGTGTCTAACCTATAGGAAATGAGGAAAAGTAGATGCTCAAAATAATTGATACGCACCAACACCTCTGGGATACTGAAAACTTGGAATACCCTTGGCTTGAAGGTTTTGATTTGTTGGCGAAACGGTATACAGCGCAAGATTATCGCGAGGCGATTGGCGACCTTAACGTTATCAAATCGGTACACGTTGAGGGGGATCCCGCTGAAACAGAGGTCGTCAAAGAGGTCGAGTGGTTAACAGAGATCGCTGAGACGGATGGGATGATAGGGGCAATCGCGGCGGCGGTGCCGTTGGAAAAACCGAACGCTGCAGCTATCCTTGCGCAGCTTGTAGGGTTCGGACTCGTTGTCGGGGTGCGCCGGATGGCGTGGCATCATCCCGATCCACAGTTCTACGCGAGTCCTGAACTGATTAGCGGCGTGAAATTGCTGACGAAGTTTGATCTCTCATTTGAACTCTGTGCGAACCATGCGCAGCTGCCCGCGGCGATCGAACTCGTCAAGGCGACACCAGATGTACGGCATGCTCTCAATCACTGCGGTGGACCGGATATAAAGGGTGGACAATTTGAGCCGTGGGCAACCCATATCCGTGAACTTGCCGGTTTCGAGAATGTCCACTGCAAGGTATCGGGGATTGTGACAACTGCAAGCGAGGATTGGACGCGTGAGGAACTCAAGCCGTATATCCGACATCTAATAGAGGCATTCGGTTATGAGCGATTGATGTTTGGGAGTGATTGGCCCGTCTGCACATTGGCGGCGACATATCAGGAGTGGGTAGACGCACTCTTATGGGCTGTCGAAGATGCCTCGGATGCAGAGAAAAACAGTCTTTTTTACGAAAACGCCTCGGAATTCTATTCGGTATAGAATTGTCTATTCCAACCCGGTAGGTGCGGTTTTGCGGTGTACCATAGGTGTCAATTTAGGGATTTTCCATGCCATTCTCGGCATAGTAAGTCTGAACTGTGATTTTTTTGATTTTTGTGATAAGAGCACTGATCACAAGGCACTGAAAAGTGCTAACAACGGGCAATAATGCAGATTGCAACCCCCCTGTATCCCCCCTTATCAGGGGGGCAGGTGAGTACACCGCAAAACCGCCCCGTAGGTGTCAATTTAGGGATTTTCCGTGCCATTCTCGGCATAGTAAGTCTGAACTGTGATTGCTGTGATTTTTGTGATAAGATCTCTGATGGAAAATAAGTTGCTGATTGTGGGGTTGAAGTTTCTACAGAGAAGGCGTTCCTGCGGAACTGCTGAGTCGTCAGGACCCGGTTTTCGGTTTTCAGTTGCTTGTGATGGGTTGTCTTATCATGGGAATCATAGGAATCAGAGAAATCACAGTTCAGAAGTCAAAAGTGTAAAGCGTTAGGAAACCGCCCGTCTGGGTCTGAGTGGCGAGGGTGTTTTTGGGTGCCGAGAGGGTTATTATTTCTAAAATTGACACTTATGGTGCGGTTTGATGAAGTTTAAGAAAATAAATCGGTAATAACGGGCAATAATGCACTTCGCATTTGGGTGAGTACACCGCAGAATTGCCCTACTACAAACGGGCAGGTTCGTAGTCGTGCGATTCATCGCACGTTTCGACATTACCGAATTAATTTTTTAATCTTCATGAAACCTCGCCAGCGGAGACGAAAAGCGGTTCGAGCCTGACAACCAACTACTGAAAGCCGACAGCCATATTATTGAACTGTAATCAACACCGGTTCAACGCCTTGTGTCTCTTGGATGTGCTGCTTGAGATCCGCTGCTTCTGCCCGCGCATTAAACTCGCCAATCGTTACCCGATGCATCGTTCTCGCGTCAACAACAGCCGTGTATATCTGCACCTTTTCATCCGGATACATCGATCCCAAATTCTCAGCCATCATTTCGGCGTTACTGGATTGCGCAAAAGAACCGACCATCAGTGTCAGTTTGGCTGTTGGCGTTGTCTGCCCTGCTGTCGGTTGAGGGGTTGTACCGAGTTGTAGTTCCGCCTGTTGTGTACTCTGATTACCGGCGATGTCTTGAACGTACAGCTTACAGGTGTAAGTTGCGGCTGGCTGCGCTGTTACTTTGCTTAAAGCGATCTCGGCGGGCGGCGAGCCTTCCCCTTCCAACTGTTCAACAAGTGTATTCGCCGTGTCAAAGAGTTCAAGTTTCCAATGTGTGATCGGACTCATATCCCACGTTTTCACGCCGACCGTTGTCGGTGTTTTCCCAAAGAGTTCTAATGTCGTAGGAATGAGGTCTACTGCAAGTTTTTCGCTATCTTTTAAGTGCAGTTTCCCTTGCGCGTCAAGAAGATGCAGCTGCACCTCGTAATTACCGTCAGGCACCAAACTACCGGTATTCGCAATGCCGTCCCAGACGATACCCTCTGCGGGTACACCTGTCCCAGATTTTTCCCAGATACTTTCGGTGTATTCATCGCGGATGTTCAACTGCCACTTTAAGATGCTACTTGCAACCGGTTGCGAATTCCCAGTTTCTTGGAGATCAAAGCGAAAAATCGTGTTATCGGCAATCCCATCGTTATTGGGTGAAATTGTGGGCACTGAAAGTTGTAATTCTACTGTGATTGTCTCAGGAGGCGTTACAGTCGGTGTGAGCGTTGCTGGCATCAGAATCGGAGCCGCTGGGGGCTCCTCGGTTTTAACAACCTCCGGCGGCGTGACGGTTGATTCGGGTTCTACATCACTCCGTCCCCAGCGTAAGGTCGCAGAGATCCAGTGGACATTTTGCTCTAATTCACTGCCGGTCACATAAGCATAATCGAGTTGTCCTGTGGAATTTCGGAAGCTGAAGCCTCGTGCTAATTCGCCATTCCAGAGTGTGTCAAGCGTGGTTAAAGTGGTATAACCGAGGCGTACCCCGAAGTGTCCATTGATGAGCCAGCGTTCTGCCCCGACATGGAATCGGAGGCGTTCTCCCCAATTTATGTTGTTCTCACCTCGGACAGCAAAATCGGCGGAAAAAAGTGTATCCTTACCTAATTCGTACGTTGTGCCGAAACGTGCAGCTAAGGGGATACTCTCAAGAAGTACGCCGTCCTCGCGAATACCGTTACTCAATTCGGAGAAGTTGAGACCAACCCGCACGGTATCACCCCATTTTTCCAATGGATAGGCAAACTGCATCCCTAAATCTACGCTCCATAGAAAATTCGTTCGGAAAGGTGTATTGTTCTGATAGTAACGTAGGTTCGCGCCTGCCGAGGCGTTTTTTCCGAAGGCGAGTCCATATCCCAGAAGCACAATCTGTGTGGATTCGGTTATGTCGCTGCCCCAGCCGTCAAGCCACGTTGCGAAGGAGAGATTCCCAAAATTTCTGTCCGTTATACCGAGTGTGTTCGGGTTCGCTGCAACAGAGAACGTCTGCTCACTGCTTGAGGTGCTTCCTGCCAGCGGCATCGCACCCATGTTCACTTCCGCACCGTCCATAAATCCTAATGAAGACGGATTCCAGAGGAAACCGTTGTTTGCGGAGGGACCTGCCGTGAAAGCACTCCCCATACCGACTGCGCGTGCACTTGCACCGACAAAAATATCACGGTGCGCTATACTCGAAGCACCCGCACTAACAGGGACGACTGCCAAGATTACCCCAACCAAAACGATCTTTCGTATGATTCGCAGCAGCAACTTTCGTCCGCTACGTCTAATAAAATTGAATTGCATCGAATACACCCCACTGCTGTTTTCAACTTTGATGATGTGTCTATTTGCACTGATTAAACCTTGATGGTATATTTACTTACTTGTTTAACGTTGAATTGATAGAAATGGGTACAAGCAGGGTTATAGGTAGGAGAATTTGATAGGACAGCGTGTGTAAAGTTTTTGGGATTAGAGGTCCTTTTTTGCTTGTCGGAAGGGTTTGTAACCCCGATTTTGGAACGAAATCCAACTGATAAATTGTCGGTCTTCACTCTGTGGGGTGGATAGCATATCTGAGAACCCTATCCGCATCTGTGAACCGCAAATAGAGCCCCCAAGACCAACCGTTATCGACTTTCTGACACAAAACCGTGTTCCATCCCGCTTTCAGTTGACACCGCACTGCATCTGCATCTGCTGTCGCGCCAGCGTTGATACTTTTCCGGTGAATTTCAGTGCCGTTTAACCAAACGGCGAACTCGTCATCGCTCCCGATCAACATCACAGCATCGGTTGCTTTCGGTGCGTGGACATATACCAACGTGTATCCGACAGTCATGGGTGTAGGGCTCAGGTCCCTACGTAAATTGAGAAAGCCGTCTGCTCGGGTAGTCGCTTCCTGCCAGCGGACGGCTTTGCCATCAATACCGGTGTAAGTCTTTTTCAAGTTCAATTGACCTTCAGGGCGCAACAGTTCATCAATTGTGTCAATATCTGCCTTTGAGAACGGCCCCAAAATCATGTAACGCTTGACGAATGGGGAGGCATGTAACACCTGATAGGAATCAACACCGATTTTAGAACCTGTGGCTTCGGATGCCTTCCCAACGGTGCTGAGCATTATCTGATTTTCACCTGCATTCAAGGGCGCAGTTCCAAATGAAACCAGTGTCCCAGCGATTGGCTCAGAAGCATAGCAATCGTAGGGTGTCCCGACTGCTGTGCCATTGACAGATAATTGAATGCTTGCATACTCTTGCCCGTGTGTCAAAACGGCACGAATTTCATAAACATCTCTGTAAGGAGCCTCAATTGGGATGGTTAAGGATCCTGTTTCTCCAGCAACCTCCGGTGTGAAAGCGAGATGGCTTCCGCCTATATCAACCCCCGCTGCACGGTAGTTTTCTACCTGAACCGTTACGCCATGGGCTGCTGTCTTAGGTAATAGAGCAATTGCGGATTGCGTATTCTTTGGTGGTAATGTCCATTCCTTTTCATACCAAAACTGTGGTACTGCGTAGATGTCCCGCGCCTCGTTTGTCAAGACGAGGTTATAGCCATCAAAGCAGACGGCTTCCCCGTAGAAACTGTGCGGTAAGTGCCGCGGTGTACCTTGAATCATTTTCGCCAAATCACCCGCAGTGTTGTGATATACCCAGAGTGCGTCGTAGGTGCAAACGGCAAGCCGCGTGCTGTCTTCTGACACACCCGCACCTGTCACGAACCTTGCTTCGGCGAATTCGCCAACCCTTTCTAAGACCTGTTTTGTATCGGAAACCTGCAGAGTTGGAAATCGGTAAAGCACCGCACGTTCTCGCTCCTTAGAGACGATATAAGGGATACCTTGAAAAATAAAAAGCCCTTCTGCATCCACATTTTCGTTCGGGTACCGATACGGATAACTCGCGATGACTTCCACCTCCGTTTCGGTGAAAGGGTCCGGTTCCGCGACAACAACCACTTTCAGATCGAATCGCAGTCTGCTGTTATTGCCGATTTCACCGATCCAGAGCTGATTTTTGTCGTCAATACCGAGTGCTTCCCAATCGAAGTTTCCAGAACCTTTTACTGCTATTTCTCCGATGAGTTCGCCGTTCAGTTTTGTGGCATAAAGTGTTGCAGGGTTGCCGGAGTCGTTGAGGGTCCAGTAGACACCTTCAAACTGCCGACTCGCGACGATGCCGGAACTCTCTCGGATATCGGGGTGTATGTATTTTCCGATGGGTTGCCACGGGGGTGTGTTGTTAGTATCAGCGGGTGCTGCTGTAGCGGTGTAAAGTCCGATGCCAATCGCAAAAACGAGTAGATGGGATAACAGTTTCATGAAGAGGTCTCCTTTGAAATATATTTTACCGCGTTTTCACGGAGAAATCAAATAGAAAGCATCCGCGCTTCGTTGACGAGGTTCAAACCTCGCCTAATTCAGTGAGCAGACAGGGACGTATTTTGCTTTTTCTTGCAATGCGTTTTAAACGGATGTTATAATTAAATTAGGACTTACGCAAAAAGCAGTAATTCCGGTGTTTTTAACCCCCTAAATCCCCCTTATCAGGGGGACTTTAAGAGGAAATGCGTAAGTCCTATAAATGAAGGGGATGAGTCCTAAACCGGTAAAAGTCTATCCTGATACTCACCGGACAATCCCTAAAAAATCCAAACTTATTTGATTTTTTTTTGCAGAATGCACGTTTTCCACCCCAAAATTGTGTCTTTAACAATCAGAAAAATATATTTCATGTTTTTGAGCGGGTCCTTTAGAGTAGGTCTCGTTATGTGAACTTGTGAATGTCAATCTCATGGAGGCACAGGGAACCAACGGTTTCCTATGCTACAAGTGTAAACATATTTTCGGGTTTTACTATAATTCATTCACTATCCGTCTGAAAAAAGGAATGAGCACATGAAAGTAAAGACGACGTTTTTGTTCACCTTGACGCTCCTAATAGTTTCGTGCGTCAGGATCTGCCCTGGGTTTGCGCAGGATACGGCATATACTCAACTCAGTTTGCCCGAAGGTGCCAAAGCGCGTCTCGGTAAAGGAAGCGTGGGAGAGGTAACGTATTCTCCAGACGGTTCGTTGCTTGCCGTAGGAACGAACATCGGCATATGGCTGTATGATGCCAAAACATTCCAAGAACTTGCCATGCTCGCTGGGCAGATGGACTGGATCTATAGTTTATCGTTTAGTCCGGATAGCAAAACACTTGCCAGTGGTGGTGGAGATATGGACTGTACAGTTCGTTTGTGGGATGTTCGGACAGGTGCTGTGAAAGCGACCCTCACTGGACATCTGAGCGGGGTCAAAAGCCTATCGTTCAGTCCGGATGGATCTACACTTGCCAGCGGCAGTTTGGATAGTACAGTGCGTTTATGGGATGTAGAGACGGGCATCCTCAAAGCGATCCTCACCGGTCATACAAGCGGGGTCAGTAGTGTGTTGTTCAGTCCGGATGGCAAGACCCTCGCAAGTGGTGGTTGGAGTTATGACGATAACGTGCTTTTGTGGGACGTAGTAACGAGAACCCTCAAAGCGACCCTCGTTGGGCGTGGATTCTCGGTCGATAATTTATCGTTCACCCCGGATAGCACGACGCTGGCAGCGGGTTCAAACAAAACAGTTTTTATGTGGGATGTTCGGACAGGTGCTGTGAAAGCGGAACTCACTGGGCATACGAGCCACGTCTATGGTGTATCGTTCAGTCCGGATGGCAAGACCCTCGCAAGTGGAAGTTGGGACAAAACAGTTTTTATGTGGGATGTTCGGACAGGTGCTGTGAAAGCGAAACTCTCAGGACATACGGCTGCGGTCAATAGTGTATTGTTCAGTCTGGATGGCAAGACCCTGGTAAGTGTAAGTCGGAGCGGGAAGAACCACACAGTTTTTATGTGGGACGTTGCGACGGGTTCGGTGAAAGCGAAGCTCACCGAGCATGCGGGTGGGGTCGGTAGTGTGTTGTTCAGTCCGGATGGCAAAACGTTGGTAAGTGCAAGTCAGGGTGAAGGAGACCACTCGGTTTTTATGTGGGACGTTGCGACGGGTTCAATGAAAGCGAAGCTCACCGGGCATACGGGCGGGGTCAGTAGTGTATTGTTCAGTCCAGACGGCACAACGCTTGCAAGTCGGAGCCCGGATGGTGAGGTGCATTTGTGGGACGTTGCGACAAGTTCAGTGAAAGCGAGACTTGATACGGATCGAGTCAGAAGTATAGCGTTCAGTCCGGATGGCAAGACACTTGCCAGCGCGAATGCGGATGGTCAGGTTCGTTTATGGAACGTTGCGACAGGTTCGGTGAAAAGGGCACTCACCGGGTATAGCGGCTGGGTCAGGCGTGTATCATTCAATCCAGATGGGTCTATACTTGCCGGTGTGAATTATTATAACGGTGAGGTTATTTTGTGGGATGTTGCGGCGGGTTCGGTGAAAGCACAACTCACGAGACCTACAGGTGAGGTGAGGCGTGTCGCGTTCAGTTCAGACGGCACGACACTCGCTGGTGTAACTTGGAACCCGAAAGACTATGGCGACTATGACTATAAGGTTTTTTTATGGGACGTTGAAACCGGTAAACGCAAAAGGATACTTGATACCCGTAGTAAAATCAGGCGTGTCGCGTTCAGCCCAGATGGTACGGTACTTGCCAGTTTGGGTTATGATAGTGAGGTCCGTTTATGGGACGTAGAGACGGGTGTCCTCAAAACGGAACTCGGCGAACATAAGGGTGAGGTTAGGAGTATAGCGTTCAGCCCAGATGGTAAGGTGCTTGCAACTGGGAGCCGGGACGCAGGGGACCATGCGGTGCTTTTATGGGACGTAGAGACAGGTGTCCCCAAAACGAAACTCGTTGGTCATACAGGTAGTGTCTATAGTGTCGCGTTCAGTCCGGATGGCAAGACCCTCGCAAGTAGGAGTCGGGACCGGACGGTACTTCTGTGGAAGTGAACGCATCTGAATCCGTTCATTGATGGATTTTAGAATTAATTGGACGCTCTGGTTAGATGGGGTTGAGAAAGATCGGGGTTACAACCTCTCTCACAGTTTTTCAGGTTTGCTGAAATGTTTATTTGTTTTTAGGATTCACCAATGATGGAGCATTTCAATGGTTGAAGATGATGTTCAACTGATTTCGGGCGGGTCTAATTACCTGATAGCCTCACCGGGAACATCCTTGCGACCCCTATAGCACAAACTTTATAGTTTGTGTGCTATGGGCGCAAACTATAAAGTTTTGCGGCGTACGCGCAGAAATCCGCAGAAATCCGCAGAAACGCCCAAGCAAAGACACCTATCAAAGACCCCAAGCAAAAACCCCAGATGCGACGTGCATCGCGCTACAATATGCTTTTATCAAACTCACGTTTAAGTAAAGGAGGCAATCAGTGAAAACAAAAATAGTTCGTATATTTTTATCGTTATGGTTCATACTGATATCAACTTCAAGCTATGCACAAGAGGCACTCGAAAATTGGATGCCGGATCCCAATTTACGCCATGTTGTCCGCAAAAAACTCGAGACCCCTAACGACGCACCGTTGATGATACACGACATGCTACAGCTTTACGACCTTGTGAGTATCAGTGATGGAATCAGAAGCCTTGAAGGTTTACAATACGCCGTGAATCTTGAATTTTTGCACGTTGCGCCCAGTCATATTTCGGATCTTACACCGATTCGGGATTTATCGAATCTGCGGGTCCTAAAACTTTACAAGAATGAAATATCAGATATTTCGCCACTCGCTGGACTAGTAAACTTGGAAGAGTTAGCATTAGAAAACAATAGGATCGTTGATATTGCACCTCTATCAGACTTGGTAAACTTGCGGGATTTGACATTGCACTATAATCAGATCGCTGATTTTTCATCCCTTGCCGGGTTAGTGAATCTTCAAGTGCTGACAATCAACGAAAACTCAGGTGTAGATATTTCTCTAATCCCCACAGCGAATCTTGTTGAATTCGAGTATGACGCGGTCTGTGATCTGCCTCCTCCCTCAATAGAGACACGAATCACTGATCGCAACTATCCTTCAGTTTTCGCAGCGTGGGGTGGTATTGTAAATCTTCCAACATTATCTGAACTTGAGGACCTCTCTTACCACGATTTGTATTTTGGGACCCCACCGATGTTGCATTTGCGATTCGTGGAAACAGGACAAGGTGTTCATCTTGCAGGTGATTTCTCCAACGCGATGAAAGAGCGAGAAATATTAGAAAATCAGAATCCTAATTTAGTTTTACTTGCCGTTATTAATTATTATAGTGGTATACCTGCACAGGACTACCGCGAAGGCTCGCCATATTTTCTTAGAGATGAAAATGGTGATCCCGTTATAGATGAGTATTGGAGAGAGGCATTGCTGGACTTCACGTTACCTCAAACACAAAATTGGGTAATCCAACAAGCTGTAGCTGTTTTCAAATGTGGACTTTTCGATGGAATCTTCTTAGATCATTGGAATGAGGATCATAGGCTTAAAGAGCACCGGGCTCTTGAAGAAGAACATGCTGCTCGAGATGCGATTCTTACAGGTATTCGGGAAGCTGTCGGCGACGATTTCTTGATTATGGCGAATACCAATCATTCTAAAATTCCGAGATGGGCTCCCTATATCAATGGGACTTTTATGGAGACGCTTCCTGCACTCTTTGCAGATTATAAAAATTACGGTTACACTGATATGGATCTCTTAGAGATCGAAAGCACACTTCTGTGGTCGGAAGAACATCTACGCGAACCGAGAATCAATGGTGTAGAGGGTTGGGCACTTGTCGATGAATTGCCGGATGCCCAGCGGAATCTTCAGTGGATGCGTCTTTTCACCACTCTGAGTCTTACACATTCTGATGGGTATGTGCTTTTTGCGCTTGGCAATCGGTCAGATACAGGAGACATTGATTACCACGATCATTATTGGTATGACTTCTGGGATGCAGATCTCGGACAGCCTATCGGAGAAAAGGCACAACTTTACAAAAATAAGAATGGCATCTCCATTGAAGGACTTTTTATCCGCGAGTTCACCAACGGTTGGGCGGTTTATAACCGTTCTGGTAAGGAACAGCAGATTGAGTTACGGGAGCGCACAACAGGCGTTTCAAGTGGAACCAAAGCGGACTTGCACACCCTCCCAGATTTAGATGGTGAGATCTACCTAAAGCAGGTAGGCAATCCAACCGACATCAACAAAGATGGCACTGTGAACATCCTTGACCTCGTTGCTGTCGCAAACGCGTTTGGCGAAAATGCTCCTGATCTCAACGGGGATGGCATCGTTAACATCCTCGATCTTGTGATTGTTGCCAATGCTTTTGAGTAGGTTAGTAGTCCTTCTCTGAGCTGAAGAACACACGCTGGCACGCGGTGCCGGATTTAGACAGCGATATCTTCCTGAAGAAGATTGTTCTATCAGTGGATACCAAAAGCGATGCTACTGCTGATACCGGCACTGTGACAGTTGTAAGGGACCCCAGAGAAAAATAAAATGAAAAATAGAATCGGTGTTATTATTGCAGTCGTTAGTCCTCTTATCATCAGTTACTGCTTGGTTTCTGGTGGATGCCAGCCGGCCCCTGGGTATATTACTGTTGATTCGAGGTCAGGATTGATGCAGCCGACGTTCTGTCTGTATCGGGATGCATCTCTTCAAGAACGGTTGGGCATTAGAACGATTGTAGTTTGGAAAGTGCAACGTTCCGCGGAGTTTGACTCGCACTGGGACAGAATTGAACAGGTTTGGTCCTTATCTTGTATTAAACCAGCATCCCCTGTTTCTTGTCTGACCTACGGGGAAGTACCACCGAACTATCAAACGGATGTGAAAGCGGTACCTCTCGAACCCGAACAATTTTATAGCGTCTGGCTTCCGGGGTTTCGGGGAATAGACTCAGAAGATCGATATTTTATCATCCGTTTGGATGATAACGGTATCCCTGAACGGCTGGAATCTCGCTAAACTGATTTCTATTCGCACCGCGAAGCAATAGCACTCCGCTGGAGTGGGGTCATTTTCTCAGAGTTTCATGAATGTAGGAAACTCGCGGAAAAATACATAGCCCCTTGAAAACTCAACTTATTTGCAACACGAATTGTCCAAACTTTAGTAAGAGCAGTAAAGGAATAATAGTATGGAACCACGATTTACACGCGGCGAATATTGGCTACTTGAAATCGCTGTCGAGCATGAATGGTCTATCTCTGGTCTCATTGATAGCGAACTTGAGTTACACCTCAATAAAAAAGGGCATGGGTTAACGCGAGCATCATTGCTTGAGAGCCTCTATCGATTCCTCTCTTCGGGACTGATTTATGCCAAAAATGAGGTTGACGGCTTTATTTCAACTTATGAACAAATCGAATGTGCCTTGAATGAACCGCCCAGAGGGATTGCCCCCGCAGGTGAGGAAAGATGCACATCTTATGGGCTGACGCCGGAGGGTGGCGCGCAATGGGAAGCCTTCGCCGCACCGGACTGGGAAAAATACGTAGAGGGGGGCGAAACATTTTCAGACGAGGACGGGGACGAGGACGAGTATGAATATGGAGTATGGGAAGTGATGTGTGCAGATAAAGAGTGGCTCGAAAGGTACTTTGAATCTATATGTTTTCATCAACAACTGGAGGCATCTTTGGCGTCAGTTGAGTGGGATTATATTGCGCCGTGGGAGGTAACGTACTGGAAACAACTTGAGGGGGCACATATACTCCGATTTCAGGCTCGAGACAAGCACGAGGCGGAGGATTATGGACCATCGCCGCCTCCGAGTCCGGAATGGTATCGTAGCGTTTGGTGTGTTTGGCGATAGGAGAATAGATCGGATTGACTTGTCCACAATGTGAAGATAAATTTTGGCTCCCTTTGAGAAATTAAACAGGACTTACGCAAATTGAGCAGAAAAAGGGTATTTTGCACGTAAAAAGTAACTATTCAGGACGTTTTAACCCCCTAAATCCCCCTTATCAGGGGACTTTGAAACTGCTGCGTAAGTCCTAATTAAAGTGTAAAACCTGACTGTTAGAGGCATAAGTAAAGGAACAACGGCATGGAACCACGATTTACACGCGGTGAGTATTGGCTACTTGAAAACGTCGTCGAGGATGAATTTGCAATCGGTGCGCTCTTGAGGAGCGAATCTGAATTCTTTAATATAAAAGGACACGGGTTAACACGCGCCTCACTCGGTGAGACCCTCTATCGACTTCTCTCTTCGGGACTGATTTATGCCGAAAATGAGGTTGACGGCTTTATTTCAACCTCCGAGGAAATCGAACGTGCCCTGAATGAACCCGAATCCAGAGGTTATGCACCCTTTGATGACAAAAAGCCGACATCTTATGGGTTGACGGCGGAAGGCGGCGCACAATGGGAAGCCTTCGCTGCCCCCGACTGGCGAGTATACATAAAAGACGGTTTTTACTGGCCAAAGGGCAGCAAATGTGGCATGTGGGAAGTGATTTGTGCGGATAAACGACAACTCGGATCGTACTATAGATCTTTCTGTTTTTATCGTCAAGTAGAGGCATCTCTGGAGTCCATGGAGTGGGATTATATTACCCCTTGGCAAGCGACGTATTGGAAACAACTCGAGGGGGCATATAGGCTCCGATTTCACTATCAAGACAAGGGCGATGGCGAGGATGTTAGACCGTTTCCGCCTCCACCTCTGGAAGATTTTCATGAAATTTTGCGGGTTTGGCGATAAAAAAATAAGTAAAGGAACAACGGCATGGAACCACGATTTACACGCGGCGAGTATTGGCTACTTGAAAACGTTGTTGAGGACGAATTCGCAATCGGTGCGCTCATTGATAGCGATCTCAGATTACACCAGAATAAAAAATGGCACGGGTTAACGCACACCGCACT
The DNA here is from genome assembly GCA_965200345.1 of Candidatus Poribacteria bacterium. Taxonomy (GTDB): domain Bacteria; phylum Poribacteria; class WGA-4E; order WGA-4E; family WGA-3G; genus WGA-3G. Next base: position 5,076,164 of record OZ241378.1, on the reverse strand, counting down.
TGTTGAGACTCTCCATCGCCTTCTCGCTTCGGGGCTAATTTATGCCAAAAGTGAGGCGACCGGATTTATTTCAACGCACGAACAAATCAAACGCGCCTTGGATGAAATGAAATCCACGGACGAGGGAAAGCTTACGTCTTATGGGCTGACGGAGGAAGGCGGTGTTCAATGGGAGGCATTCGCCTCACCAGACTGGCAACGCTACATAAAAGAAGGGTTTCAGGTGATAGATGGCAGTGAATATGGAATATGGGAAGTGATGTGTGCCGATAAAGGTTCGCTCGAAAGCTACTTTAAATCTATCTATTTTCATTACCCAATAGAGATGTCTTTAGCGTCGGTTGCGTGGGATTATATTGCGCCGTGGCAGGCGACGTACTGGAAACAACTCGACGGCGCATATCGACTCCGATTTCAGGCGCGAGACGAGCGCGAGGCGGAGAATGCTGAATCGTCTCCGCAGCCGAGTATGGAATACTTTCATAGCGTTTGGTGCGCTTGGCGATAGAAAATCCGAAACTTATTTTTTATGTTTTTCGGCATCGATGCCACTCACTGTGGTTTCCCGTAAAAAAATGAATCATCAAACACCTCTTGAGAGATATGTCCTTCATCCACGCCGCGGAAGACCTTTTGCAAAAACTGACATCTCACTGAAAACCGGATCCTCCGCGTCTAACCTCTAACAGATCCAACTGGAGAAAAAATATGAAAAAATATCTTCAAACCACACTTTTTGGGCTTTCTATTTTGCTGGTCCTGAGTTGTTTTTCGGTGAATGCGGATACTGCTAAAACCACGACTTCTGAAGTCAAGTATCAATGGTATCCTAAGGATCGAAAATATCACGATTTTTTTTCCACCGACGCACCGGAAGGACACTTTTATAGGACCCTGCTCAAAGCCACAGCGAATATCGATGACACGCCCGAAAAAGAGACCGTTGTTTTGATGCTGGTTGATGTTGGTATAGAAAATTACGCATACGCTGGCAACTGGCCACAAGCGTTTCTCCTGATTGCTGAGAACGCGGCAGCCGGTCCAAAGGAAAAAGCATTTTTCAAACTTTTCGATTCGGGTGCGCTTGCGTTTGATGTGCCAGCGAAAGCGATTGAGCTTCGGAGTCCACCATTCGTCTTCATCGAACCGCCAAAAGATGCTCTTAAATCTCGCAAAATCGTCTGTAAACTCGTCGATTTGACAGGCGATGGCATTTTAGATATTTGGGTTAAATTTGGTTACGCTGTGGCTGTGATTTCTTTTCAGGATGGCGAGTTCAAGGAAGTCCTCAGTAGTTACACGGTTCCGGGGCTGCTGCCTGATGCTGCGTACGTTGACCTCGATAATGATGGGAGTTATGAAATAAAGGTTCCCTACAGTATACCTATCAACGATGTTCCTGGCGCGCCTTATCTGCCGTGGATGAGCCTCTACGAGTGGAATGGAACCGCTTATATTTTGAATAATCGAAGATTCTATGCCGAAGATGGCGATTTCCTCGTTCGTTTATTGAGCGAGTATAATTATCAGATGCTTCGACACGGCAGCATTATCACCCTGTGCGAAACATACAATTTCTACATAGGGTTGGTATCCTACTATTATGGCAATGTGGGAATGGCGCGAGGGCATCTACAGTCGGTTATCGAACGTGGGAAGACCGATGATTTCATTCAAGCCGCTGAATCTTTGTTGAAAAAGTTGCCACACCGGCGAAGATGAAAACCGATCCATTCGGAGCATCATCGCCGCTTTTATTCGGAGACAAAATATGAACCAACACCTTCAAACCACACTTTTAGGACTTTCTATCTCGCTCCTGCTATTGGGTCCAGTGGTGAGTGCTGACACGCAAACACCTCAAAATGCTGATATCGAATATAAAGGGTATCCTGATGCTCCAATTGACCCTGAGGGACAGCAGTATCACCGTTTTTTGCAGTTCCCTGCACCGCAAGGTGCCTCTTACAATACTCGCATGAAAGCCACAGCAAATGTTGATAACACGCCCGAAAAAGAGACGATTGTTCTGATGGTGGCTGAGGCAGGGGAGGAATGGCGCGACTGGTGCCAAGCGTTTCTCCTCATTGCTGGGGCTGAGACCGAGGGAACCGTGCCAAAGAAAAAAGAACTTTTCAAACTTTTTGGTACGGGTTCTTATGATTTTGATGTTCCAGGGAAAACCGTTGGCGTTTATAGGGCACCCTTCTTCTCTCAGAAGATGCAGAGAGGTGAGTCTTGGGGTTTCAAGGGTGTCTCCTTTGAACTCGTCGATTTGACGGGTGATGGTATTTTAGACATCTGGGTGGAACATGCCTACGGTGTGGCTGTGATTTCTTTCCAGAACGGTGCGTTCAAGAAAGTCTGCAGCGGTTATAGTTCTACCCGCAGTGAGAACCCTGTAGAATACGTTGACTGGGATAGTGATGGCATCTATGAAATCAAAATCCCTGATTGCATATCTATGGATGGTGCGCCTGGCGCAGCATACCTGCAATGGATGAGTTTCTTCGAGTGGGATGGCACCACATACATCTTGAATAACGAAAGATTCTATACTGAGAATCACGATTTCTTCATTGGGTTATTGGAGCAGTATAATTTTTGGCAGCGTTATGCAATACAAGAGGTATACCATTTCTACATCGGGTTGGTACACTACTATCGCAGCAACGCAGTAATGGCGCGAGGATATCTACAGTGGGTCGTCGAACATGCCGAGAACGAAAATTACATTCAAGCCGCTGAATCGGTGTTGAAGAAATTGCCACCCCGCTGAAAACAGATACACCCAATCGGAGACAAAACATCTGATCTGCGTAGGTGCTATTCAGTTTTTTTTCGTATTATGCACGTTTTCGGGAATAAAATGTGTCTTTATAGTAAAACCTATAATTAATTCGGCAGTCTCAAACAGTCTGAATCCCTATAACAGGCATTCAGACTGGCACAAACTAAAAGTTTATGCTACAAAGATGTCCACTTATTTATGCGCTTCACTATAATAAATATCATTAGCGGACCGCGAATAAGTAAGTTTCGGAAAACTGAAAGGCGTGTTCTATCCAAAAAGTAACGGATAGGCAAGAGACCTAAATCCATTCATTACGGAGCACGACGATGATAGCAGAAGATGTTCAACTCATCCACAGGATTTTGTCGGGCGATGACGCAGCTTTCACTGCTTTAGTCCGAAAATATCAGAAAAGTGTACATGCTTTGGCGTGGCGGAAGATCGGTGATTTCCACTATGCCGAAGAGATTACGCAAGACATTTTCCTCCAAGTCTATAACAAACTTTCAACGCTTAAAGATCCGCGCCAATTCGCTGGCTGGCTTTATGTTATGACAAGTCGGCGCTGTAGCAACTGGCGGCGCAACAATAAAGCAAGGCTACAATTGCTGGAGACGATCGCTATGGACGCAGTTGATAAATCTGCATACGCGCGTTATGTATCAGAGCAACGCGAAGCTGAATCTGTTGAAAACCGCCAGAAGCTTGTCAAGAAATTGATTGATAAACTTCCTGAGAGCGAACGTACTGTCATGACGCTCTACTATCTCGGTGAAATGACCACGCGAGAGATTAGCAGATTTCTTGGTGTCTCTGTGCACACAATTACCAGCCGTTTGCAGCGGGCACGAAAACGTTTACAACAGGACGAAACGCTCTTGATACAAGAAATGCTCGGAAGTTTCCAACTCTCTGTCGACCTTGCAGAAACCATCACGCAGAAAATTGCCGATATGAAGCCGATCGCGTCGCCCCCGACAAAATCCCCTATTCCGTGGCTCGCCGTCGGCGTGGCTGCAATTTTGGTGGTGCTGATGCTCGGACTTAGCAACAAATACCTCATACGGTTTCAGCAACCGTATAGTTTTGAGGCAGCATCGGAACCGACCATCGAAATCATTGAAGCACCTATTGTCCTTGACACCGACGCAAAACCGGCACTTCACTATCAAGTCGGACGCGCTATCATGACCCGTAAGACCAATAGTCCCGGATTACAAGATTCCGAAACAGTTTCAGCACCAGGTGCACAGGTGCATCCAGAGGAGACCGTCTCATGGATGCCCGACCCAGCATTACGTGCCGCTGTTCGGGAGGAACTCGCACTTCCGGCAGCCGTGCCCTTAACGCAGGAGATGCTGCTGGTGCTGCATCATCTACACACAGGCGGAAGAGGTATCACCGATTTAAAGGGCTTGGAATTTGCCCAAAATTTAGTCGATTTACATTTAGGCGATGAGGGTAACGCTATCATCAACTTAAAACCCCTCGCTACGCTCACCAACCTAACCTATCTCAATGTGGGCGGTAACCAAGTCACAGACCTAAGGCCCCTCGCGAACCTGACGCATTTAACTGGGCTTAGCCTCTGGAATAACCGAGTAGACGATATATCCGCCCTCGCTTCTTTGACTGCCCTTACTTATCTGAATCTGGCTGACAATTATGTAGACGATCTCGGTCCGCTCGCGAATCTGGTAAACTTAGAAAAATTAGACCTTTTTGACAACGACTTGCAAAATGTGGTTCCGCTCGCAGACTTGAGAAACCTAAAGCATCTGATCCTTACGGAAAACCATATTAGAGACTTTAGTCCGCTTATAGGACTGACGCATCTACAAATACTATGGATCAAAGGGAATCCGATAAAAGACCTGCGCCCACTCTCTGAACTGCAGCTTACGGATCTGAAATACGATGGTGTCGCAAATCACGCATCACAAATGCAGCCTTCTGAAGCATGGATGCCAGATCCAGTATTGCGCGCCGTCATTCGAGGCGAACTCGGACTTCTACCGGAGATCCCATTAACGAAAGAAGAGATGTTAAGGTTGGACTCCCTTGATGTGCACGACAGAGGTGTCTTTGATATTACCGGCTTAGCGTTTGCCACGAATCTCAGAGAGTTGCGCCTGGGTCGGAATCCAATCACAGACTTACGTCCGCTCGCAAACTTAACGAAACTTAAAGACTTACATATCGGAGATATCTCTCTACCTATGGCAGACCTTGATCTCCATTCGTTGACGAATTTAGCAAACTTAGAGAGGCTCATTCTGCACAGAAGTGGCGTTTTGGACCTAACACCGCTTTCGGGATTGACAAAACTGCGGACATTATCCATTGAAGGGAATCCAATAACAGATTTGCGCCCACTCTACAGATTGAATCTGAGGGAACTCGACGCGAGCCATTGTCCGCTAATAGACCTGCATCAGTTAGCGCGTCTCACCAGCTTAGAATATATCTGTCTGGAATACAGCGGTATTTCGGATATCCGTCCGCTTTCGGCGTTAACGAATCTGCACATCTTGGATATTAGATACAACAACATTGAAGACATCCATCCACTTTCGGGGTTAACAGCGCTGCGAACTTTGTGGGTACAGGGAAATCCGATAGCAGATTTTACACCGATCCCCAAAATGAATCTCACGGACTTCAAATATGATGCTATCCAACAGATGGCGCAACAAACTAACTTTGCCGAAGCGTGGATGCCAGATGCTGCGTTGCGCATTGCAATACGCGGTGAGATTGGACTCCTACCGAATGTGCCGCTTACGAAAGAGAAGATGTTACAACTGCAGGAACTCAATATCTCCGACAAAGGTATCCATAACATTCGTGGCTTAGAGTTTGCGACGAACCTTAGAGAACTTAACCTGAGTCGGAATTCGATAACAGACCTATATCCACTGACGACTTTGATGAACCTTAAGGTCTTGAATATTTCGGGGCTGACACCCAACACGCCAAATCTTGATCTACACGCATTGACGAACCTCATCAATTTGGAGCGACTTTGGCTGGCGAATAGTAAGGTTTCGGATATCCGTCCGCTTGCTGCGTTGAAGAGGCTTCGTATTTTGGATATTAGCGGCAACGCCATTGGAGACATCAGCCCCCTTGCGGGGTTAGTCGCGTTGCGGACATTGCAGGTTCAAGGAAATCCGATAGCAGACTTTACACCGCTCGTTGGATTGAACCTTATAGACCCAAGATAGAATGAAGGGTGCTGGCACTTGTTAAAGGCGTTCCGTCATATAGACTTTTGGATTTAATCCCTACTTTCGCGCCAGTAGCAACTGAGGTTACAGGAGAAAATACAATGCGATTCATTACGATTTTTTTACTGCTAATAGTTGTCGGGTGTGTCGGACACAAACAGCCAAAAATTGAATTTATGATAGCAGAACCGATTGATTACATGACAATAGAAGCACTGAAGTTAGGCTTGAGACTGAATACTCGCGATTTTGCTATAGATCCTGTAGAAGCGTATTTTACGCCCCAAGAGTTGAATTGGTTTGAGGCGAACAAGAACGAAGTGGATGATATTATAATTGACTACATCTATCAAGATTCGACACCTGCTGTGATGCTCGCGGGTTATTTAGCATTAGATTCCGCTATGGAGGCACTCCGTTTTAAGTTGCTGACACTGCGGAGACCGTATGTGATGGAAGGATTAGACTATACCACAGAAGATGCTTGGTTGGATGATATTCAATACCCGTACCACACTATCTACATAGACGCTATTGAGCGTATTACTGGAAAACCTATTCACGCGGTGATTAAATTGACACCTTCTGAGTATGACATACTCCAGCAATATGCCAAACGCGCGTTCGTCATGGATGAGGATGGAGAATCTCCGTCCAAGGTGATAGACCAACAAGCATGGTGCGCGAAATGGTTGCTTATTCAACTGAAACTCTTGGAAGATGAGCATTAACCTCGTGATTGTTGCTAATGCATTTAGTGAATAACACAAACTTGAAAGTGATAAAAATTTGCTCAGGAGAAATCTGTATGAAAAAAAGAAACTACTTTGTGGCTTTTGTGTTGCTCACTGTTATGCTCGTAACCAATCCACTTTCCGCCGAAAATTGGCTCCCCGATCCGAATCTGCGGATGGCAATCAGGGAAACACTCCGAGAAGAGATTGGACTCCCAGATCATACACCGCTTACCGAAGCACATCTAAAACATCTTGCGAATTTAGACGTGGAGAACAGCAATATTAGGGATCTCACCGGTTTAGAACACGCAATCAACTTGCAAGATTTCAATGGCGATAGAAATCAAATCAGTGACCTAACCCCACTGTCGGGCTTAATTCGCCTTCACACCTTATCCCTCCGTGAAAATCAGATTTCTGATATTACACCGCTCGCGAATCTCACCACTTTGCATCGACTCAATTTGTCAACAAACCAAATCTACGATATTACGCCGCTTGAAAATCTAACAGGGTTGCGATGGTTAGACCTTGAATATAATCAGATTCGGGATATATCCATCCTCAGCAATCTCACAATTTTAGAAGATTTGCGACTGACAAGCAACCGCATCACAGATTTCAGCCCCATAGCGAATCTAACCCGATTAAGACAACTCTCTATCAAAGAGAACTTCAACGAGGATATCGCCCCCTTACGCCATCTAAACATTGAAGTTTTTCATTACGAGGAGGTCTGTGAAACAATACCGCTGGCTACGCCATCTATTGAAGAGCGGGTCACAACACGAACATACCCCTCTCTCTCTCAATCAGGATTTTATGTCACAAATTTACCCAGAGAAGTTAGTGAGACTTACCACGATCTTCATATTAATGACTTTACACCCTACCAAGCAGCAGAGATTAAAGTCCATATCACCGAAGATCGACCGACCGAAGGCTTAGCAAACCGACTGTCCGGTAGGTGCGACATCGCACAAGCGATCTACCAACAGCGGCTGGATGCTAATCCGAACTATCTACTTCTGTTTGGGACTGGGTTCTATTCGACACACGCCGAAGCTTTCCCTGAAGATTCTGATGTTTGGCTCAGGGACGCTACTGGACAGATCGTCGCCAAAGATGTCAATCAACCGTGGTTGGAATATCAGATAGATTTAGTCAAACCCTATGTCCAGGACATCCTCATAGAACATATTGTCGGTATCGCGAAAAGCGGACTTTACGACGGCATCGCCATTGATGGGTTCGTCGATGACGGCGCGGGGTTCATCGGGCGCGAACTACACCCCGCGACCGATGAGGAAATCAGAGCAGCATACAAACGTATATTACATGAAGTACGTCTGCGAGTGCCAGAAGATTTCCTAATTCTGGCGAATGCCGGCATTCAAAAACCTGTAAGTTTTACTGAATACGTTAACGGCAGTTTTATTGAAACGGGACCTGACCTCCGAGAAGCAGGCTACACCTATCGTCAACTCATTGATATAGAAGAGGCATTCCTCTGGTATGAAGGAAATCTACGATACCCACAGATAAACATTTTGCAGGGCATAGGAATCGGCGCATCAGAGAGTCCAACGAGTCAACGGTGGATGCGTTTATGTACAACATTGACCCTCACGCACTCTAACGGCTATCTCTTCTTCGGGGTAGAAGACATTGATCGGACCAAAGATCGTATTTGGTATGATTTCTGGAATGCTGATCTGGGTGGCCCTGTCGGCGGCACCGAAACAAAAGGACAACTTTATGACAGCCGCGACGGCGTATTCATCCGCGAGTTCACCAACGGTTGGGCGGTCTACAACCGCAGCGGACAGGAACAGCAGATCAAGTTCACAGGGAGCACAACAAGTACTTCAAGTGGCAGTAAAGGGCACACGCATACCCTCGCAGATTTGGATGGTGAGATCTACTTGAAAACAGACGAGATTGTTGACCTTAAAGAGGATGGTGTTGTGGACATTGATACCACTAACATAGAAGATGCCGCGGAATGGATGCCCGATGTAAGCCTGCAAGTGGCAGTAATAGAACACCTCAGAGAAAATGTGGCATTACCGGAGGGTGTGCCACTCAGAAAAGATCAGGTGGGCCTGTTACGCAATTTGAGCATTAACGGACTAAAAATAAGCGATTTGACAGGCTTAGAACATGCGGTGTCTTTACAGCGTCTTGATGCTGGTAGTAATGAGATCACGGACTTACAGCCCTTAGCGAATTTGGTGCATCTAAATAACATAACACTCCACGGGAATCAGATTTCCGATATTTCACCGCTTGCGAATCTGACGAACCTGACGTTGCTCAATTTAAGTGGCAATCAAATAAGCGATTTGACAGGCTTAGAACATGCGGTGTTTTTACGGCAACTTGATGTTGGGGGTAATGAAATCATAGATTTGCAGCCCTTAGCGAATTTGGTGCATCTAAATAACATAACACTCCACGGGAATCAGATTTCCGATATTTCACCGCTTGCGAATCTGACGAACCTGGCTTGGCTCAATTTAAGTGCGAATAAAATTAACGATATTACACCCCTCAGAAATTTGACGAAATTGAAGAAGTTAGCTATCGCTGAGAATTTGGTTGAGGATATAAGCGCAGTGGAAAATTTGAAGAATCTGTTAGAACTGTGGCTAAACGATAACCGTGTTACAGACATTAGTCCGATATTGAACTTACCCGCTTTAGAAGCACTCAATATCAAAGATAATCCTGTGAAAAACATTGCCCCTTTATTCGCCTTGGATCTCGTTGAATTTGAATATGATGAAGCGCAACTAAAAGCCAGCAATCCTGCAGATGTGACTGGCGATGGTGTCGTCAACATTCTTGATTTAGTGGCAGTGGCAAATGCGTTTGGTGAAGCAAAACCCGATCTCAATGGTGATGGAATTGTGAATATCCAAGACTTGGTTATTGTGGCAAATGCATTTGATGGCTAATACAAAACTGTGCACCTTACATTGTAAACGCACATCAGATCCTAACATTTCACATTCAGGAGGCATCTAATGAAAAAATACCCAACGATAAAGAACAGGGACATTCTGACCCTTTTAATACTTATTCTCCTTTCAACATTCTTTCCTCCTATCGTTTTTGCCCAAGACTCACATCAATGGCGTTTACCCGAAGGCACAATAGAATGGTTCGGAAAGGGTCGTATCTATGATATGAAGTACGCACCAGACGGCACGCGGCTCGCTGTTGCTACGACGCTGGGGATATGGATATACGATGCAACTACATATCAACCCCTTCATTTTTTCAAGAAACACGAAAACCTTGTTGAACGTATCGTTTTCAGTCCGGACGGAAGCCTCCTCGCAAGTGAGGAACAATTCGACAAAATCCATCTGTGGGATGTCAACACAGGCAAACATAAATATAAACTTGACCACCGGGGCGGTATCAAACATTTCGACTTCAGTGCGGATGGACGAACACTCGTGACATTAGGTAGGGGGAGCCCATTCATCAGTACCATTCTTTATCACATAGACACAGGTGCTGAAAAGCAGGTCAAAAGTATGGCTATGAATGATATAGACTTTATTGAATCTTACCATACGACTTTCGACCTGAATAATAATATACTGGCAACTGGGAAATTGGGCGACACCATCAATTTGTGGGATTTAGTTAAAGGTGAACACAAAAAAACGCTGAGAGGACACAAAGGAGGTCTTAATTGCCTCGCTTTCAGTCCGGATGGCAAAACATTAGCAAGCGGAGGTGAGGGTGAGTTCATCCGTGGTGAAGACGGAAATTTCCGTCGTGATAACGGGGTTTTCCATGTGTGGGACGCTGTTAAAGGAAAACGGAAACATAGCTTTTCTGGTGAAAATATGTATGATATTTGGAGTGTCGCCTTTAGTCCAGATGGGAGTCTCTTAGCCGGTGGTGACGAATTTGGACAAATCCACTTGGTGGACCCAAACACTGGCAAATACATAAAAAGACTTGAAGGGCATAGCGGAAGGGTTGTTGCCATCTCCTTTAGTGCGGATATGCGGACGTTTGCGAGTGGCAGTATAGACGGCACCCTCTATATTTGGGACATCGCTTCCGGCAAAAAAAATCACACATCTGACGGATTTTTCAATCCGCTTACAAGTGCTGGCAGTTTTGGCGTGAGTCCGGATGGCAAAACAATCGCTTTATGGGGCAGCGGTCAAGGGATATGTTTATGGAATGCAACAGCGGGTGAACGTAGAAAAACGCCTATCAATAGTTTGTTTTACGGGCAACATAGCTTCAGCGGTTCCCCGTACGATAAGGACGGAAATTTCATTCCAGCTAAGAAGGCTCGGTGGTTCGTGTGGGATCGAGGCGAAGTGGAACCAATGGTTTTCACGTTACAATCTCCGTCAGGTATTTTGAGTTACGCCTTCAGCCCGGATAGAAATAGAATCATAATTGGGAATGCGGATGGGACCTTCCGAATGTTTGATATGAATAGACGAGACTATCAAAAGCAATTCATCGAGGCACACAAGGGGGGTGTGGTAGGTGTCGCATACAGTGCGGATGGCAAAACAATCGTCAGTGGAAGTGCGGATAAGACTATCAAATTGTGGGATGCGAACACGATGACAGAAAAGAAAGTCTTTTCAGGAGATATGGGTGCCCTCACAGATGTGGCGTTGCGTGCAGATTGGAAAACTATTGCTGCTGTAGATAGCACAGCAACGATCTATCTGTGGGATATGGAGACAAGCACGCAAAAGAAGTTTCGCATAGCGCATGGTGCGGGTGTTATAAGTGTGGCGTTTAGTTCGGATGGGAAGCAGCTTGCAGTTGGTAGTGCAGAGGGTGCTGTCACTATTTTAGATGCAGAGTCAGGCGTATCTCGGCAGCGGTTCACGGGACATAAAGCGCAGGTAAAGATTGTTGCGTTCGCCGCGGACGGGAAAGTGCTTGCGAGTCTGAGTGATGATGGTGTTCTCTTTTTGTGGGATGTTGCTGCCACAGAATAGGCTATCAACGTTTGTAGTCGCGCAATTCTGCGGCGTACTCGTCTATCCCCCTGATAAGGGGTATTTTTGCTGGGGTGTTTCTTGTGACGTGTATTATTGCACCGCTTTTTGCTATCAATTATCAGGGATCTGCAGTTGGCTAACTTCGGTATTTGAATAGATGACAAGACACAATTTATAAGGAAGTACAGCATGGAACCACGATTTACAAGAGGTGAGTATTGGCTACTTGAGACTGTCGTCGAGCACGAATTAGAAATCTGTGCTCTCGTTGATAACGACCTTGAGTTGCGCCTGAATAAGAGAGACCACGGGTTAACACGCCCCTCACTCGTCGAGACTCTCTATCGACTTCTCTCCTCAGGGCTAATTTACGCGAAAAATGAAGAGATGGGTTTTATTTCAACCGCTGAACAAATCGAACTAACATTGGATGAACCGAAACGTTGGGTCGGTGTTCCCATAGATGAGCGAAAAGTCACGTATTATGGGCTCACCCAGGAAGGCGGTGCGCAATGGGAAGCCTTCGCTGCCCCGGACTGGCGAAAATACATAGCCGCGAGTTTCCAATTGGCAGACGACGGTGAATCCGAAATGTGGGAACTGATTTGTGGAGATAAAGATTGGCGCAAGACTGATAGGACTGAAGATGAAGATTGGGATAAGACTGAAGATTGGCCTGATTCTGTTCCAAATTGGCTTGAAGAGTACATTGAACCTATGTGTTTCTACAATCAAAAGGAACTGGTTTTAGCGTCTATTGTGTGGGATTCTGTTACGCCGTGGCAAGCAACGTACTGGAAACAACTCGATAGCGGACATAGCGTCCGTTTTCGGTGTCGAGATAAGAGCGGGGAGGGAAATGCTAAACCGCCTTACCCGCCGTGGGGAAGATACTTTTATCAGACTTGGTATGCTTGGCAATAGAAAAACGGGTTGGATTTACTTGCCACCCATGTGAAAAATAAGCAAAAATGAATCGAAAAGCGAACTTATAGTAAGTTTAGAATTAATAGGGCACTCTGTGCCGGTTCGGTTGGAATGGAGGTCGCAAGAAACACCCCTTTATCCCCTATAGGAAACACCCCAGCAAAAACACCCCCCATATCCCCCCTTATCAGGGGGGCAGGTGAGTACACCGCAAAACCGAACCTACCGGGGGGTGAAAGTGTCTCTTTATTTTTCGGATTCACTATAATTTTACAAGGAAGTACAGCATGGAACCACGATTTACAAGAGGTGAGTATTGGCTACTTGAGACTGTCGTCGAGCACGAATGGGATATCTCTGGCCTTATTGGCAGCGATCTTGAGTTACACCTAAATAAAAAAGGGCACGGGTTAACGCGAGCGGCACTCGTTGAAACCCTTCACCGTTTACTCTCTTCGGGACTGATTTATGCGGAAACTCGCTTCATGTTTTCAGAGGAGGTGCTGGATTTTATTTCAACTGCCGAACAAATCGAACTGGCATTGGATGAATCCAAAGCCTGGGGCAGTGTCCCTATGGATAAACAAAAAATCACGTATTATGGGCTGACGCAGGAAGGCGGTGCACAATGGGAAGCCTTCGCTGCCCCAGACTGGCAAAGGTACGTAACCGCGAGTTTTGGATGTTTAGAGGATCATGAATATAGTATGGGCGAAATGATTTGTGCAGATAAAGATTGGCTCGAAAAGTACTTTGAATCTCAATGTTTTTATGAGCCAGAGGATGTGATTTTAGAGTCCGTTGTGCGGGATTATATCGCGCCTTGGGATGCAACATACTGGAAACAACTTGAGGGTGCACATAGGATTCGGTTTCGGGAGCCAGATGAGAGTGAGAAGGAAAATTTTAAAACGTATGTGCCTTCGTTTCCAGATATGGGTTATTTTAATTGCCTTTGGTGTGCTTGGCGATAGAAAATAGATCGGATTTACTTACCCTAATGGCGAAATGGATGGAATTTGTTAAGTCTTTTATTCTTGTTGTTTTCGGTGTGTTGCTGATATTTGTCGGTGTTACGCTTATTCTTAATGTTTTGTTTGTGGTCATTTCTGCTGTTTTGTACGCGGCGACTCGGCTTTTCTACGCGCTTTTCTCTTTAAGGGAATGCCCTCACTGTTCAAAATCGATTAGAAAAACGCTATCAGATGTCCACGCTGTGGGAGTTCCCTAATAGAAGAGCCTCAAGAAGAACTAAATCCTGAGCTTTATGCTCGCGTTAAAGTTTTTGTGGCAGAATTCTGGTCTACATCAGCGGAAAAACTCAATCCAGACACGCTGTTGGCGGACGACTTAGGGATAGCCGGTGACGATGGTTATGAACTCCTTGAGGCGTTTTGTGAAAAATTTGAGATCGAAAATGTGTGTGAGATTGATCACACGAAATATTTCGGTACAGAGGGATGCAACCCATTTGAGATATATGTTATGCTCTACTACTGGATATTTGACAGAGAAAAATTCAACGATAACGATTCTGAGTTACCACTTACCTTGCGCGATTTAGTAAAATCGGCTGAAGCAAAGAAGTGGATGCATCCGGAAGCAAGATGGAGTCAGTAGCGTCCGCTATTAGAGCGATTCAGTTTTCGGTTTTTTGGTCCAATTTTAGCCTAGGCCCGGTAGGTTCGGTTTGCGACCGCCCGATAAGTGTCAATTTAGGGAGTTTTCGCGATATTTTGTAACAGTTTTTCTATAAATGCCGCCCCTACGGGGCTTAGGGCTGGGAGGTGGTGATCTTCTACAGAGATACTTAAAGAAACACCCAAGCAAATAAACCCTACGGGATTCAAGAGGTTTTTGAAGTCATCAATGTTTCCGCGTAGGATCCGGTTCGGTTGGAATGCAGGTCGCAAATGTAAAGCAAAGTCCCGTAGGTGTTTTTGCTTGGGTGTTTCTTCAGCATCTTTGTAGAAACGCAGATCAAGGAAAAACCCAAGCCCCGTAGGGGCGGCATCTATGTAGAAACACGTTTACCCCAATGCTTTAGCCCCGTAGGGGCGGCATCTGTTAAGACCCTGCTTTGAAATGACGTATGAAACCCCTAAATTGACACCTATGGTTCGGTTTGCGACCGCCCGATAAGTGTCCATTTAGTGATTTTCCGTGCTATTCTTGTCCTATTAAGTCTGAACTGTGATTTCTGTGATTTCTGTGATTTTTGTGATAAGATCTCTGATGGAAAATAAAGGTCTGATTGTGGTGTTGACGTTTCTACAAAGAAGGCGTTTCCGGGGAACTGCTGAGTTGTCAGGTTTGGGTTTTGAGTATTCATTTTCTTGTGGTGGGTTGTCTTGTCATGGGAATCATAGCCATCAGAGAAATCAGAGTTCAGGAGTCAAAAGTGTAAAGCGTTAGGAAACCGCCCGTCTGGGTCTGGGTGCCGAGAGGGTTATTTTTTCTAAAATTGACCCCTATGGTGCGGTTTGATGAAGATTAATTTATTAATTCGGTAATTTTTAGGGAAGTCCGGTTCGGTTAGGGGATTTAGTCTGGGAATAGACTAAATCCATTCCTTGTATTACATTCCGAACCTACCGGTCCTGGAGAAAATATAGAATTACCGAAATATTTTCTTGAACTTCATGCAACCGCACCGGCATAGAAAAAAAGGACGAGAAACTCTATAATTTCTTAAAACTGAATGACTCTGAGCGTCTGGTAAAAAAATATAGACAAACCCGATATTTTGTGGTATCATTAAGTACACACATTCTGAAAATATTCAATACCTCGGTTTCGAGGCGACAAGTTTTCAAAAGGAGTATGAGTTTTGAATCGACGATCTGCAAAGAAACACGCACGTGCGGACGAAGCGAAGCGGATACGCAACCGCCACCGCAAAGTAACACTGCGAACAGTGCTTAAACAGACAGAAACCGCACTTGAGGAAGGCAACGTTGAGCAGGCACAAGAGTTGTGCAAAACCGTAACAAGCCTCTTGGATAGAGCAGCGAGTAAAGGTGTTATCAAAAAAGGGACAGCAAATCGCCAAAAATCTCGGCTCACCCGTAAGTTGCATACTCTCACCGCGGCAGCAGCATAATTTCGGCTTGCTATTTAAAAAGCGAAAAGGATAACAAGCCTGCAACAGCGGCAGCAGGCGACTCGGAAGCGAGGGCTGCTCTTAAACGTTTCGTGTTATTACACGCCTTGCGAAAGTTAAAAAAATATGAACGCGCGCGAAGTCGCCTTAGAGTGTTTACTGACCCTCTCCCATAGCAGCACGTCAATCGCATCTGTCGTTGACAGCGCATTCGGACGGCACGCTGTTGGCGGACGTGAACGTCGCTTCATTAATGGACTCGTCTACGGCGTTATCCGCTGGCAGAAACAACTGGATTGGGTGCTGGATCGGTTTATCAATCCACGATTTCAATTAGACGCGCGCCATCGTAATATCCTACGACTCGGCGCGTTTCAGCTGCTACACCTTGACGGCATACCTGCACACGCCGCTATTTTTGAAACCGTCCAACTCGCGACTTCTCACCTGCGACGCAATAGAGGGCGGAAAACCGCGGGATTTATCAATGCAGTCCTCCGCTCCGTGCAACGCGAAGGCGCGACACTCACCTATCCACTGCTTGATGCGAACCCCATTGAACATATAGCACTTTCGTTATCCTATCCGACGTGGTTAGTGAAGCGATGGCTTGAGACACGTGGCGTTACGTGGACGTTGGCGTTCTGTCGTGCCAGCAACCAGGTCGCACCACTTGCACTCCGTGTGAATACCCTCCTGACAAAACGTGAAGAAGTTTGCGAATCGTTAGCAGCAAGCGGCATCGCCGCGACCGCCTCCAGAATAGCACCCGATGGTGTGGTCCTTGAAAGCCGGGCTATCACCGCTTTTGATACTGCTGGCGAGCAGACGTTAAAGGATATCCTCAATCGAGGGGATATCTATGCTCAAGATGAGAGCGCAATGTTAGTGGCGCGCCTACTCTCACCAGAGAACGCGGAATACATCGTGGATCTGTGCGCTGCACCCGGCGGTAAAACAACACATCTCGCACATCTCATGGGCAATGCTGGGAAAATTATCGCCGTGGATGTCTCAGCCGAAAAAGTCGCCGTGTTAGAAAAAAATTGCCGACGTATCGGGGCATGTAACGTTAAAACACGAGTGCTTGACGCGACAAAAGCCGACCTGAGTTTTATGAAAACTGCAGATGCCGTGCTAATTGACGCACCGTGTTCAGGGTTCGGGACACTCCGGCGGCATCCTGACATCCGATGGAATAAGACCTTTGAACAGGTACGTGCCCTCAGCGAGATGCAATATAACCTATTAAAAAATGCAGCGCGACACATCAAACCCGGCGGCATCCTCGTCTACAGTACCTGTAGCATTGAACCGATCGAAAACGAAAAGGTCGTCCAGCGATTTTTGGCAGATTTCCCGATGTGGACGATAGAAAATGCTAAAGATTTTCTGCCCGATGTGCCACCAAGTGTGATAACCCCACAAGGTTTTGTTCAGACATTTCCACATGAACACGGCGTTGATGGCGCGTTTGCTGCACGCCTCCAAAAAGAAATTTAGGAAAATTAAAAATGTTTCTTTAGAGCATCAGTCAAAACTGTAGCCCGTAATGGAATGGAGGGCGGATCTACGGAAAGGCACGTCAATATCTAAACCTACCTTACCGAACCGCAAGGAAAATTAAAAGAATCGATTTTAAGTTGTATGCCATTACGGACAGACATCGATGTGCACCGACCCCGCTGGTCGATGTCGTCTCGGAATTGTTAGATGCCGGCGTCACCACCATCCAATTGCGTGAGAAGGATTTAGACGGGACCGAGTTGATCGGACTGGCACAACCGATTGCTGAGTTGTGTCGAAATTATGAGGCGAAACTTTTCATTAACACAAACACGCGCGTTGCGCGCGAAGTCGGTGCCGCGGGCGTTCATCTACCAGCGAATGCAGAATCGGTAGAGACGGTAAAAGCGCGAACAGGTAACAGTCTCTATGTCGGATGCTCAGTGCATAGTCTTGATGCAGCGCAAAAACGAGAGGCGGAAGGTGCGGATTTTTTAACCTATAGTCCTATCTATCGGACAGCAAGTAAACCCGGATATGGTCCAGCGGTTGGTGTAGCCTCTCTCAAGGAGGTAGCCGGAAACGTTAAACTGCCCATCTTCGCCTTAGGTGGGATTACACCCGCACGGGTTACTGAATGCTTGGCTGCTGGTGCTTTTGGCGTGGCTGTGATGTCGGGTGTTATGTCTCCCGCAGATGCAGGAGAACAGGCGAGACGCTATCTTGATTTTTTTAACGATTCCTTCTAAGCTGCTGCATCCCTTATTTTGCAGAGGTTAAATCGCTAAAAACCTTTCATAGTCCAGAGAAAGTTGGAATTAACCGAAAACCACCGTGAAATGAAATTATGCCTTAAATGGCATAATTTGTCTTTGCTTTACATTTGGAACGGTGCCCAGATTTAATATTTAAAAATATGAAACAGATTTTAACGATTGCAGGCTCAGATTCAGGTGGGGGTGCCGGTATACAGGCGGATATCAAGGCGATTTCCGCGAATGGCGGCTTTGCGATGTCCGCGATTACCTCCGTTACAGCACAGAATACAGTGGCGGTGACGGACGCGTTTGATTTACCGATTTCGCTGATTGAAGCACAATTGGACGCGGTCTTCACGGATTTCGATGTTGCCAGTGTCAAGACAGGAATGCTTTCCTCGTCGGAGATTGTTGCAGCGGTCGCTGGGAAATTGAAAGAGTATACACCACCTGCTATCGTCGTCGATCCGGTGATGATCTCCAAAAGCAAATTCCCGCTCTTGAAAGAGGAGGCGATTGATAGCCTCAAAACGGCGTTGATTCCGCTGGCGACGGTGATTACACCTAATGTCTACGAGGCGGAATTGCTCGCACAACAGGAGATCCAAAGCATAGATGACGCGAAAAGTGCTGCGAAAGCGATTGCTGAACTCGGTTGTCACGCCGTTCTCGTCAAAGGTGGACACCTTATTGGAGACGATGCAACCGATGTGCTTTATTACAACGGCGAGTGGTCTTTTTTTCAGGCGGAACGCGTTGAAACAGAAAACACGCACGGTACAGGCTGTACCTACTCGGCGGCGATTGCAACACAACTGGCGCACGGAAACCAAGGTTTAATGGATGCTGTCAGGTCAGCAAAGGCGTATATTACAGGTGCTATTCAGCACGCCTTGGATATCGGGCACGGACACGGTCCGACGCACCATTTTTTTAGGATGTAGGCGTCGGGTTACCCTGGAAGAAACACCCAAGCAAAAACCGCCTACAACCGTTGTCGTCCCTCAAATCCGCCATCAATTTCATGCCAGTAGCGAATTTTATTTTCATTGATCCGCCAGCAGAGATAGACCTCCCGACCCTCGCGGAGGTGTGGGAAATCGACCAATCCGGGGTCAAGCCCTTTCAGATGACAGCCACGCGCCGCAATCCGTTCCAAAATTGCCTCAAAGTCGGCAGTCGCTTTAAGGAGTGCGGGGGTGTGTTTACTGCCACCGTTAGAGGAGACCACCTCTAAGAGTGGCGTAATTTCTGCATGGAGCCCTGCGAGTAGGTTTCTTATGGCTCTTAGCTGTGAAATCTCATCAACTAATTCGGGGATACATGCGTTGGCTTCTTCGAGTGTAAAATATCGTTTGTCTTGCATCTTGCGTTCTCCTTATTTTCTATCGTTTCTCTAAATTTACACGAATTTACGTGAAATGTCAATTTATTAGTTTTCAGTTCTCGGCATATTAAGTCTGAACTGTGATTTCTGTGATTTTTGTGATAAGATCTCTGAAGGAAAATAAGTCCTGTAGGTTGGGTTGAACGGCGTTGAGAAATGGCCTGTTGACGGGTCAAACACCGCTGAAAGTCAATATCCTGCGCTATCTATTGGTGAAGGTAGTGAAACCCAACTTTACGCTGTCAGGGTTCCGGAAACTTTGAAGCAAGAGCGTTGGGTTTCACTCGGTTTCTGTTGGGTGTAGCGTATCAGGCGCAAGTTGTGTTTTTCTATGATTTGGAGGGTTCGGTGGCATCCGTTCAACCTAAGGGAAATCCGCAGAAACACCCAAGCAATACGCAGAAATACCCAAGCAAAAACACCCCAAGCAAAAACACCTACGGGACTAAATTGCCACTTCTGGTTCGGTTGGAATGCAGATCGCAAATGTAAAGCAAAGACAAATTTTGCCGCGTATGGGCAAAATTTGGGTGAGTACGCCGCAAAACTGCACCATAGGTGTCAATTTTAGAAATAATAACCGTCGCGACCCCAGGCCGGTAGATGCGGTTTCCTAACCGCATCGGATCCTCCGCGGAAACATTGATGACTTCAAAGCCCTCTTGAGTTCCGTAGGAACGGCATCTTTGTAGAAACGCGGATTAAGGAAAAACCCAAGCCCCGTAGGGGCGGCATCTGTGATCGGATCGCGCCAAATATTGCGAAATATCGCTAAATTGCCACTCTGGTTCGGTTGGAAACCGCGCCATAGGTGTCCATTTAGGGGCTTTGATGGGATTTCGTCAAGTGTGGATATAAACATGCTGCAGAAACACCCAAGCAAAAACCCCTTACAGGGCTTGGATTTTTGCTTGAAAACGTTGCTATAACATTGTGAAGAAACACCCAAGCAAATAAACCTTACAGGACTGAAGAGTTTTTTGAAGACATCAATGTTTCCGCGTCGGATCTGGTTCGGTTGGAATGCAGATCGCAAGAAACCCCCCTTGATCCCCCCTTATCAGGGGGGCAGGTGAGTACACCGCAAAACTGCACCTACCGGGCCTGGGAACCGTGCCGGGATTCAAGAGGGTTTTGATAGTTGAAAATCTTCTTTGAGACTGTTAACATGTCTGAAACGCTAACGCACGCCAAAGAAATTGCGCGTCTATTAGAAACCCAAAACTGAAAACTGAAGACTGAAAACTATTAAAAAAAATGGAAAATGAAACGAAATCCACGGACCAACAGCATCAAAACGTCACCCGTGCCGCTGGGGTTGTCAGCATCGCTGTGCTGGTATCTCGGATATTGGGACTCGCTCGCGAAACGGCGATCGGGTACTATTTCGCTTCAAAAGTCAGTGCGGACGCTTTTTACCTCGCTTTCCGTATACCGAACTTTCTGCGCGATATGTTCGGCGAAGGTATCTTAAGCAAAGCGTTTATTACGACATTCCTCGCGACGGAAGCTGAAGACGGCGAAGCGGCGGCGTGGAATCTTGCGAACCGTATCTTTAATCTGACGCTCCTCGTTTTAGTCGGTATCACAATTCTCGGTATCGCTTTTGCACCTACTATTGTTGATGTGTTGGCACGAGACAATTTTGATAATAGTACGGACTGGGCGACCCAGCCCGTACAACATTTCGGATTTGACAGCAAAATTGAACTGGCAATTTATCTCACGCAGTTGATGTTTCCGTATCTACTCTTTGTGTCATTTGCAGCAATTGCGATGGGGTTGTTGAACAGTAAGGGAAAGTTCGGTATTCCAGCCTGCGCATCCACTTTCTTTAATGTGAGTTCTCTTGCGATTGGGATAGGTGGTTACTATGTGTGTCCACTGTTCGAGATTCACCCCGTAACGGGTATGGCGATCGGCGTAGTCGTTGGCGGTATCCTGCAATTCCTGATTCAGGTGCCGTCTATGTACCGTGTCGGCTTTCGGTATCGTCCGATGCTGCGCCTACGCGATCCGCGAGTGCTTCAAGTCCTTCATCTCATTGGACCCGCCGTGTTAGGCGTTGCGGCGGTGCAGGTGAACCTACTGACGAACACGTTCTTTATTACTTCCGATTCTGGATGGTTGACGTGGATTAGTCGGGCATACCGCGTCATGCATCTCCCTATCGGGATATTCGGTGTCGCGATTTCAACGGTAGCGCTCCCACAACTCGCAAGGTTCGTAACAGCCGGAGAGACGCAGAATTTTCGCGATGCGCTCTCTTATGCACTCCGTTTAATGCTGGTCTTAACAATTCCCGCTGGGGTTGGACTCATGATGCTATCTGAACCGATTTGTCGTTTGCTCTACGAATGGGGTGAAACCATCGAAGAAGACACAATCAGGACAGGCGGGCTTCTGTTCGTCTATGCCTTTGGTCTGTGTGGCTTCTCGACACTCAAAATTGTGACCGATGGGTTCTACGCCTACAAAGATATTCGCGCCCCTGTTGTTGTTAGTATTTGCGCAGTGATGCTTAACATCTGCCTCAACTATCTCTTTATCTTTCGCGGATTCTTCTTGGACCCGCGTGCCGTGGTATTCTCAACGGTTTTGACGGTAACGCTGAATTGTGCTATCCTATTGTTGCTGCTCCGCCGAAAAGTCGGTGGATTGGGGTTACGCGCGGTTGTCCCACTGACGCTTAAAATCTTGATCGCTTCGGCGGTGATGGGGTTCGTCTGCTGGCTGACAAATGGGGTCATTGAAAGCGATTGGCTCGGCACGGAAGGCATCATCCCACGCGCTGTCGCGGTATTTGCACCCATAGGGTTGGGGTTGCTGATACTCGCGGCGATGTATAAACTTTTACAGGTCTCCGAATTTGATGACATCTTGAATATATTCAAACGGCGGCTATAAACATTGTGAAGAAATCCGCAGAAACACCCAAGCAAAAACCCCAAGCAAATAAACCCTTCTCGGCAGAGTAAGTCTGAACTGTGATTTTTGTGATTTTTGTGATTTTTGTGATAAGATCTCTGATGGAAAATAAGATGTTGATTGTAGGGTTGACGTTTCTACAAAGAAGGCGTTCCCGCGGAACCGCTGAGTCGTCAGGACTCGTAGTCTTTCAACTTTGAATTTGAGGGTAGGTTCGTAGTAGTGCGATTTATCGCACGTCCAGGATGACGTATAAGCTCAACATTGAAGCACTACTATTAGTCTTTCAACTTTGAACTTGATGGGCGGTTCGTAGTAGTGCGATTTATCGCACGTCCAGGATGACGTATAAGCTCAACATTGAAGCACTACTATTAGTCTTTCAACTTTGAACTTGATGGGCGGTTCGTAGTAGTGCGATTTATCGCACGTCCAGGATGACGTATAAGCTCAACATTGAAGCAGGCCTATGTCGGAAATCGGGGTTTCCTCCTATGGGGAAACTGGATGCTGAAATAGAAAATCATATAGCGAGGTTCAAAGATTAAAAAGTGCTAACGAAACGAATAATTCCATGTTTAGATGTGCGTGCGGGAAAGGTCACGAAAGGCATCGCTTTTCAAGGCAATGTCGATGTCGGCGACCCGGTTGAGATGGCACGCTTTTATTATGAAGGCGGTGCCGATGAACTCGTCTTTTACGACATCACGGCAAGCAATGAACGCCGTGATATAATGATTGATGTCGTTTCCGCTGTCGCCTCTGAGATTTTTATCCCTTTTTCTGTCGGCGGTGGGCTGCGGACGCTTGAAGATATGCGACGCGCCCTACTTGCAGGTGCAGAGAAGGTGAGTATAGACTCCGGTGCCGTGCGGAACCCTGAACTCATCGCGGAAGGTGCGCGGGCGTTCGGCAGTCAGTGTGTCGTGCTGAGTATGCAGGTACAGCGTGTCCCGAAAAGCGAACAGATTCCGAGCGGTTATGAGATTTACATAGACGGTGGTCGGAAACCTGTCGGCTGGGATGCCTTGGAATGGTCGGCACGCGGTGTTGATTTGGGCGCAGGCGAGATTGTCGTCAATAGTATCGACGCAGACGGCACGAAAGCCGGATATGAACTCGAATTGACGGGTGCTATCGCGGATTTGGTGCCGGTGCCTGTGATTGCCTCTGGTGGTGCCGGGAACCCGCGGCATCTGCGCGATGTATTTGTCGAAAGCAACGCCGATGCCGCGATTGTTGCGTCCATTACACACTACGGCGAATTCACGATTGAAAGTATCAAGACCTATCTGACGGATGAGGGTGTGAGTGTTCGAGATACATGGTAGTATTGGTTCTCAGTTGCCAGTTACCAGTTTTCAGTTCGTTTTTCTTAAATAGGATTTACGCAAACTGAGCAAATATCGGACGTTTGGACGCAAAAAAGCGATATTTTCCATGTTTTTAACCCCCTAAATCCCCAACCCCCCATATCCCCCCTTATCAGGGGGGTAGGGGACTTTTAGATTTTTAACCCCCTAAATCCCCCTTATCAGGGGGGTAGGGGGACTTTTAGATTTTTAACCCCCTAAATCCCCCTTATCAGGGGGACTTTAAGAAGCAGTGCGTAAGTCCTATGAAAAAAACTTCCAGTCGTCAGATACCTCTTTTAACTGGTAACTGGCAACTGGTAACTGATAACTCTTAAAATGGAGGATAAATGCAGCCTAAATTACCTGATTCAAGGAACGAAAACATTTTGATCCACGTCAACGGTGAGCTCCTACCCCGCGAGGATGCGAAGATTTCTGTGTTCGATAGCCTCGTCCAAGGTGGCGACGGTGTATGGGAAGGCTTACGCGTCTACAACGGGAAGATTTTTGCATTGGATGAACACCTTGACCGACTCATGGATTCGGCGCACGCCATGGCATTCGCGAATATCCCAACACGTGCGGAAGTCAAAAAGGCAATCTTTGAGACGCTTGAAGCCAACGGCATGCGCGACGGTGTCCATATCCGTCTAACACTCAGCCGCGGGCAAAAAGTTACCTCCAGTATGGACGCGCGCGCCAATCAGTACGGTACGGGTCTGATTGTGCTTGCGGAATGGAAACCGCCTATCTATTCAAAGGGTGGTATCCGTTTAATCACTTCAGCCATCCGACGGAATCCGCCGCAGTGCGTTGACTCTAAAATCCACCACAATAACCTGATTAACAACATCCTCGCCAAGATTGAGGCGAATGTCGCTGGCGTGGACGATGCGGTTATGCTCGACATCCACGGGTATGTCTCAGAGACGAATGCGACGAATATGTTTATTATAAAACGTGGACATGTGTTGACACCGCACGCCGATAGCTGCTTACCTGGCATTACGCGGGGTATGGTCATCCAAATCGCCCGCGAGGTGGGGATCCCGCTCACAGAACGGAATGTTTCGTTGGTTGAGGTTTACACGGCAGACGAGGTCTTCACAACCGGTACTGTCGGTGAACTGAGTCCTGTTTTGGAGGTTGACGGTAGAGAAATTGGGGACGACGGCATCGGTCCCGTGACGGCTCGGTTACAGGAACTTTATGCAGAACGGACAGCCAATGAAGGGGAAGCTTTACCATAGGTGTCGTATTTAGTGATATTTCGTGGTATTCTCGTGCTATTAAGTCTGAACTGTGATTTTTGTGGTTTTTTTGATTTTTGTGATAAGATCTCTGGTGGAAAATGAGATGCTGATTGTGGGGTTGAGGTTTCTACAGAGAGGGTCCTCCTGCGGAACAGCTGAGTCGTCAGACCTGGGTTTTCTTATCATGGGAATCATAGCTATCAGATAAATCACAGTTCAGAAGCAATAGTCCCGTAGGTTGGGTTGAACGGTTTTGAGAAGATAGATGTTCATATACCAAACACATCTCAAATTCAATAGAACCTTTGGTACAAAGTCTGAACTGTGATTTCTGTGATTTTTTTGATAAGGTCTCTGGTCAGGGATGCCCAGGCTAACAGCCTATGCTACGAGTGTAAAGGGCTTGAAAAACACTTTGGAAATACGCAAGCTACGGGCATGCACCAAAAAAGGCGTGGCTGGAGAACCACCCCTCTCTCTTAACGGATAACTGAAAGCGCAGCGTACTGAAAACTGATAACTATCCCTCTGACAACTGAAAGATTTTTTCATGCCTCGCAGTGAGAGAAAAATCGTACTGATAACTGACTACTATTAAAAAAGTGAAAAGCGGTGGACAGGGAATCCACCGCTTTTGCGTTAGGTTAGTTCGGTTATAGACTTCTCCCTGAATAACCGAGTTGTTGCTTATTGCAACGCTTTTAGTTCACCCCATGTCGTTGTGAGTTTACCATCCGCTGTGACGTTACCTTTCAGACGGCTCTGACGCAAGGTCTGAACCTGACCGTCAAGGGAGACATCTTGGATCTGGTAGTAATAGACGACATTGGGTTTCGCAGATGTATCGGTAAACGTGTAAAGCGTACGCTCACTCGTCGTGCCTTGACCTGCGATCAATTTCGTGTTAATCTTCGTGAATTCACCGTCTCGGGTTTCACTCCGCAGGATGTTGAATCCAGCGTTGTTCAATTCAGATTCGGTGATCCAACGAATAACGACTGCGCCAGTATCTTTCATCCGTTCCGGACGGAACTTAGAGAGCGATACGGGGAGCACACCACCAACGGTATGACCTGGAGAACTGAGGTCAGAGTTATGACCGTAGGATGTTGTCTCAAGTGTTGAAACGAACTGTGCGCTCATATCAAAACTATTCCAAGCACCTGGCAGCTGCCCGTTGATAGGATCGCCCTTCATGGATGCGCGAACGATAGAGACACGATCACCATCATCATTCGTACCCATTGGCAACATCCAAACAGGATCCTCATAGGACTGCGGATTTCTACGGACACGACCCTCACCTGCTACGACAGTCGCGAGGTTACCGACCTTATCAGCCAGTTTACGATTCGCATCCTTATTGTCCTTGCCCTTCGTTAGCAGGGTAATCTCAAAGCCATACTGACTCAGGATCAATTCACCGCGTTTGTTACCACGGAGCGCATGGACACGTTCGTTCGGGAGGTTCGTATCATCACGACCCGCATATGCGACAAGCAGGAACGTCTGACCCGGTGGGATCTTGCCATTAATAGCGTAATCCTTATTCAGATCACCGGCGTACGTCTCACCACCGATATCTTGGTCATGGTTGATGATAGTGACGCGCCAACCGTCTAAATTAATACCGACCGTTTTCGACGTGTTATAGAGTTCAATCCACTGCGGTATGTTC
Organism: Candidatus Poribacteria bacterium; assembly: GCA_965200345.1. GTDB lineage: Bacteria > Poribacteria > WGA-4E > WGA-4E > WGA-3G > WGA-3G. The sequence goes on along the minus strand of OZ241378.1, from coordinate 5,049,508 downwards.
GCACGGGTACCCGTGGCATACATAATTTCGCTGATGATGACAGGATCCGCGCCTGCCTGCGTCTCATTACTTTGCAGCGTGTTATGATTATACCCGGGTGTTCCACCGTTCTCATTACCTGCCTTGGCATTCCGTCTATAGCCGATACCGGTCCAGCCGATATTCCGCCAAGCGGTATCATCGTGATGGTTACCACTGTTTCTACCGTAGTTGGTAGAACTCGTACCCCAGACGTTATCTTTCTGGCGACGGTGGACTGTACCAACGTCCCACTTGTTGTTAGAAAGTTGGGCATTCCGGACTCCGCCTTTCAGGGGCCAGAGGTTCGTGAACCCAGCCTCTTCAGCGGGGACTTTCAAACTCGTGTCATAACCGGCGATGTCCCAGATATTCGTATCTTTACCGACATCATCATTGTGCCTTCGGCTACGCAGAATCAGTACGAATTCGGCGGGGAACCCTTCACCATCAAGATCAAGCGCATCTTCATTCAACTTACGCTTCCCATTACTACTATCCGCTATGATGAGATAGCGTGCGGATGTTTCCTTGTTGACACCGTTGATCTGATCGTTTTCACCCAAGTCGACGTTCCAACCAGTGGCGACTGGATGATCATCATCGTCTCTCGGATCCGTGAACACGCAGAGAAGGACACCACCTGCGGGAATCTTCAGATCCTGATCACCGAACTGGAAGAGCGAAGTATCTGTACCAACTTCCTTCACAATGCGAATCTCGCGGTTCTTCAAGTTCTGTTCGCTATCAGATTTGTTGCGAAGTTCAAACCATTCGTACTTACCAGATGATCTGTTAGAAACTTCGTTGAAGATGACCGGACCGACATTGAAAGAGGTTGTACCAACAACGGTTGCTGTCTTACGTTCTTTCGCACCGGGTGTGCCTTTATGACCACTAAGATAGTAGTCTGTTGATGTTGACCATCTGTTCTTGTTGTGACCATCACGGTCATTCTGTCCACCACGGTCATTTCTGTAGAAGGAGACGAAGTCAACATCCCTGGTTTCCATGTCACCGTCATCAAACCCGTTTTGCCCGAGGTCAAATGCCCAACCTGCACCGACTTGGTTACTGAGACGGTCTAACCGGACATCATCACTACCAGCATCAGGAGCAGGACGCCCTTGCGTGGCACTCAACGTGACAGTTATTGGAACAGGAAGTTTGTTATAGAGTTCAATCCACTGGTGCGCGGTATACCCCATTTCTCCGACTTCAGCAGTGTTAACCGCTGCCATAACTTCAGTGATCAGCGCATCACGCTTTTTGGCTGCTTCCGCTGCAGTAGTACCACCGTCACCATCGCGATCCAACAGTGTTGCCTTAGGGGTCGTCAATAACAGCGTCGCGCCTCGGAATAAATAGTCTTCCAAATTCGGCATAGTTGGCCAAACCATGATGGTTGTAGGCGAACTCATTGCATCAGGGTTAGCTGGAATCGCAGACATTGGAAGTCCCATAGGCGACATCGTCCGTGCGACAATAACATAACTCTTCGCTGGAATCGTCACCATGACATCAGCAGCTGGTGCATCCGCTTCGGTAACTGTGTAGGCGAGCGTTTGCGTACCAGAAGTTCCCCAACTAAGCATGATGCTTACAGCACCTGTTGTTTGAGTAGCAGGAATCGTGAGCGTACGCATTGTACCGGTACCTGTGATAGTACCGACAGACGTTGTTACAACACCCGGATCGGTGCCAAATACAAGAGCAATCGTGCCGCCTTGCATAACACTACCACCGGTAGCTGGAGTTGCCGAAGTGAAAGCCGCAGTCATATCCACCGCAGTCATCGATTTTGCTGCCAACGTAACAGTGCCTACCGGAAACGTGGCTTCATTGCCAGCCATATCACTAACTGTTGCGAGGACTGTGACTATAGTGCCCGCCTCTATATCAACATTTGCTGTTGAAACCGTGGCGGCGAACTGATTCGCTATAAGAGTTCTGCCGATATTGTCAAAGGATAAGATGTGCGGACTCTGATTATCCTCAAGCATAATGCTTGAAGCTCTTATGCCACTACTACCACTAGTACCAGCAGCGGCAGCATCTATGATCGTGAAAATAAAATCAAAATCTCCAGGTCCCCACTGACCACTATCAGGCGGTGCCGGTTTCCTGTTATTCACGGGAATTGTATCTGGACCGTCAGTCTCAGAATTAGTAGATGCATCTCTTGCTGGTACTAAAGTATCATAGACAACCGATGCTGTAGCGTCAGCAGCCTGATCTGGTGCCTGGAATGGGAAGCTAGTTGCTATGCTTACAGTAGCCGGAGTGTCAGTAGGATTAATAGCCACAGTATACGTACCATCCCTATTATCAGTGAAACTCAGAATAGTACCGTTAGCTACAGTTAAATCACCCTGGGCGAGACTATCCGAAGGACCTATTTCAGGGACTGCTGGCGGACCTGTCATTGCAGCTGCTGGAGCTTCAAACGTAATGACAGCATCAAAGAACTGATTTGCCGCTTCGGGCGCGGTGATGCTCTTCAATTTCGGCTGAGCGATGCTTGTCGCCGCCAGATCCCGCGCATTTTTGAAAGTGGTTCTGCGACCAGCTGCAAACGTTACAGTTACATCGCTACCAGCAGTAGTAGCTGTTACATTAAACTTAAACGCAGTCGCAGTAGCATCACCTACCGTAACCGTATCCGTAGGATCGTTGCCGGTAAAGTAACCAGTAGCAGTTCCCCCCGCTGCTGTAGCAACAGGAAGTGTAACAGTAGCCGCGGGTGCTGCAGCATACGTAAGAGTGGCGTTCCACCCTTCGTCAATGAGTTCCGCCTCAAATTCCTGCCAGACCTCCGACTTCCGCCAATTCGATACAGTTGTTTCAGTGAAACCGAGTGTGCTGGCAATTTCGCGGTTGCTTTTACCATCGAATGACATCTGGCAGGCAATCAGTACCTGTTTCGTACTTACTTTCTTCGGCATGCGAAATTCCCCCGTTCGTCAAATTAGCGTCTCTAACGACCACTAATCCTCAACTCGAGCTGCCACTTAAACAAAACAACCCGAATTATTTCAGATATACATTAAGACGTTTTATTTTTTTGTAAGTTACAAAAATTTTGCCTTAATATGCTAATATTATACATCAGATATATAATTAAGTCAAATTTTTTTGTGTTTTTTTGATAAAAATTGATTATACCGCAATTTTCTACCAATGGAAAACCCGTTTTTCGCAGTTCCAACACAAAAATGCCAACCACTGGACACCGGATCCTAAACGCTAAATCGGTATATTAAGACAATTTATGCTATTTAATTGGCAATTAAATATGTTTTTGCCTCAATATGGTAATATTATACAAAATATATATAATTAAGTCAAGTTTTTATTTATTTTTTTTGATAAAAATTGATTCTATCGCAATTTATACCAATGAGAAAACCCGTTTTTCGCGGTACCGACACCCGAGAAAGCCAGCCACTGGTCATCAATCCCGCTACCGTAAAACTATGTTTAAGACAATCTATTCTATTTAATTTATAATTAAACCAAATTTTTGTCTTTATACATAATATTATACAATGTATATATAATTAAGTCAAATTTTTTCTGGTAAGTGTTGGTTATACCCTATTTTTTGCCAATAAAAGTTAGTTTACGCTGTGCGAACAGGTAGTACAAGCGCAATGCCACAGGCTAACAGCCTATGCTACAAAGTCTGAACTGTGATTTTTTTGATTTTTGTGATAAGGGCTCTGAAGGAGAATAAGATTCGGATTGTGGCGTTGAAGTTTTTAGGGAGAGGGCGTTCCTACGGGACTTGAATATTATCTGGTCTCGACAGATTGACTTTGACTAAATTGGCACCTATGGTGTCAATTTTAGAAACACCATAGGTGTCAATTTAGGGGCTTTGATGGGATTTCGTCAAGCGTGGATATAAACATGCCGCCCCTACGGGGCTTGGGTTGTTGTTTGATACCGCTGCTATAAACATACCGTCGCTACGCGACTGAAGAGGTTTTTGAAGACATCAGGGTTTCCGGGGAGTATCCGGTTCGGTTGGGAAACCGTGAAGAAACACCCCAGCAAAACCCTACCGGACCTGGGTGCCGAGACGGGATTCAAGAGGTTTTTGAAGTTATCAAGGTTCCCGCGGAGTATCCGGTTCGGTTGGAATACAGGTCGCAAGAAATCCGCAGAAATACCCAAGCAAACACCCCCAGCAAAAACATCCCCCTTTATCCGCAACCCCCCTTGATCCCCCCTTATCAGGGGGCAGGGGCAGGTGAGTACGCCGCAAAACCGCACCATAGGTGTCAATTTAAGAAGAAAAACCGTCTCGGACCCAGGCCCGGTAGGTTCGGTTTTGCGGCGTACACGCCCAAATGCGATCTGCATTCCTAACCGAACCGGATACGCCGCGAAAACCTTGAAGACTTCAAAACCCTCTTTAGTCCTGTAAGGACGTTATGTTTATAGCAGCGTGTGGCCAAAAAAGACCCAAGCCCCGTAGGGGCGGCATGTTTATATCTACAATTGCTAAAACACTATCAAAAACCGCTAAATTGACACCTATGGTACGCCGCAAAACCGAACCTACCGGCCTGGGGCCGAGAGGGTTATTTTTTCTTAGATTGACGCTTATGGTTAAGTCTGAACTGTGATTTCTGTGATTTTTTTGATTTTTGTGATGAGGTCTCTGGTGGGAAATAAGCTGCTGATTGTGGTGTTGAAGTTTCTACAGGGAGGGTGCTCTTGGGGAACTGCTGAGTCGTCAGGACTCGGTTTTCAGTAGCCTTTTTTACTGGTAACTGGTAACTGGGTACTGTCATTAAAAAGTGAAAAACGGTGGACAGGGAATCCACCGCTTTTTTATGGGGTTAATTCGGTTAAGAAGATGTTATTCTCCTCCATAGAAAACAAGAACACCGATTATCAGTTACCAGTTACCAGTTGCCAGAAAGAATTAACTGGTTACTGTCAACTGTTTTGAAACTTCCATATTTTAAACCCCCTAAATCCCCCTTATCAGGGGGATTTTAAGAGGGAATGCGTAAGTCCTATAAGAGTTTCCAGTTTCCTGAGAGAGACTTTAGGTCTATCCAAAACCTCTTTTAACTGGTGACTGGTCACTGGTGACTGGTAACTGATACCGGGATATGCGTTCCGGGCGCGATTGTGTCGTTAATGATTAGATTACGATGGGGTTCCATTTTCAAGGTTTAACGCGTGTTGTTTGTATGCATCAATGAGTTCAGTCTCGAATTCTTTCCAGATTTCAAGTTTCCGCCAATTCGATACAGTTGCCTCGGTGAAACCGAGTTCGCTTGCGATTTCACGGTTGCTTTTACCGTCAAACGACATCCGGCAGGCGATTAGAAGTTGTTTCGTGCTTACTCGTTTTGGCATGTGAAATTCCATCCCTTCGTTAAAATTAACCCAAGTGGCTACTTTTCTATCGGACTGTCTTGGATTCTGCGATTTGTTGTAGCGTGGACGCTTCGTTTGGGTTTGTTGTGCTTCCGAAAACTCACAGTTGACAGCACAAAGACGCAGAAACCGCATCGTTCAAATCTTGTCGGTGTTTATTGGTTGTACAAAGTCAGTTTATAGTAAAATCCGAAAACAAGTTTATACTTGTAGCATAGGAAACTGTTGATTTCCTGTGACATTGGAACACACAACTTTATAGTTCACACGACGGTACGAGTGTAGAAGTAATTACAGGATTTACTATAAAATATTATCCAAGATGAAATAATAAAGTCTAAACCTAACTTTATGAAAATATACAACAGTAAAAAAAAAGCAAGTTATTTTTATAAAATTGCTAATTTTTCTTTATCTTGCTTAGGAGTGCTGTTACTTTGCAGTGAGAATAAAAAATACGTGAGTTTGATAAATGTTGGACTTATGTAGCGTCAGGTGTTAATGGACGTCATATACTGCACAAACTGGGAAGTTTGTGCTACAATTTAGGTCTCTGTAGTGCGAAAATAGAACCCGCAACACCTCTCCAAAATGCGCAAACTGGGAAATTCGTGCTACAATTCGCGTCTCTGTCATGCGAAAATAGAACCTGCAACACCTCCAAAATGCGCAAACTGGGAAGTTTGTGCTACAATTCGCGTCTCTGTAGTGCGAAAATAGAACCGCGACACCTCTTTCTAACAACCAATTACCTTTAATTATACGCACTAAAAAAAGATTTGTCAAGTTTAAACCTCACTTTTATTTGATTTAACGATAATTAAACGCTTTAGATGCAATTTGTCAAGAAAAAATTGTAAAACGGAAATAGTAGAAAAAGGAGAGTAAAGAATAGGAAAAGTAGGTCTTTAACCCGAAACACGCGCCGGGCGCATTCCATGTCAAGGTTCCCTACTCCTCAAAACGGAATACAGGCACGTGTTCTCGGTGTTTTTGTTTTCTATGGAGGAGAATAACATCTCCCTCACGTTAGTAATTATACATAAAAATGTATAATTAAGTCAAATTTATTTTATTTTTTTGAAAATATTATAATTTTCGGTTAAAAAGACTCGTTAATTTCTGTTAATTTTAATTTGCCTGTACATTTAATTATATTACGACTTACGCATTTTCTCTTAAAGTCCCCCTGATAAGGGGGATTTAGGGGGTTAAATCAGCAAAATATACCGTTTCCCATTCAATTTGCGTAAGTCCTGTATATTATACTAAAGTTTGGACAATTTCCTGTAGCAATCACCTATCATTGACAGAGACATTCAATTCTCCATTTTCCGATCGAATCTTCACCCGCAGGCCCGGTAGGTTCGGTTTTGCGGCGTACCATAGGTGTCAATTTAGGGATATTTCACGGTATTTTGTAGGAGCATCTCTACAAATGCTGAAGAAACACCCTATCAAAAACCCCCTACGGGGCTTAGGTGTGTGAGGTCCCGTTTTTCTACAGAGATACTTAAAGAAACACCCAAGCAAATAAACCCTACGGGATTCAAGAGGGCTTTGAAGTCATCAAGGTTTCTGCGTAGGAGCCGGTTCGGTTAGGAAACCGAACCTACCGGGCCTGGATGACCACTAAATTAACACCCACGGTTCGGTTTTGCGGTGTACGCGAAGAAATCCGCAGAAATCCGCAGAAACACCCTATCAAAGACACCAAGCAAAGACCCCTATCAAAAACCCCAAATGCGATCTGCATTCCTAACCGCACCGGCTCCTGTGAAAAAAGACGTGAAATCCAATAATTTCTTAAAATTGAATGGCTCTGTATCATTGACCCTATAGGTGTTTTTGCTTGGGTGTTTCCGCCAAGTTGAATGGAAAAATGGAAGGACAGGAGGATGGAAGGAGAGTCTTTAGCCAGTTACCGATATTTCTTAAAGTCTAAGCAGATCACAGCAGGACAAATAATCCCCGATTGGCATCTCTCGCAAAGGCTTGGATATCCGAGTAATGATTTCTCAAATTATTTTCGACAGTCCTTGTTGAACAATTCCCTAAACCGATCCAAACTACTTTTGGAGGAGGTCCATAAACAGTGCTTCTATGTCTGAAGTCTGCATCTTTTGACACGATAAGATAATTGTTTTCACGGGCGTAATCCCATAACTCAGTATCCGCTGCCGCATCTAATCTGGCATCTTGGACATGAGTGGAATTAGGAAACAGATCCGCCAGCAGATTCACAAGATTCGGCGATAGGTTCTGATCGAATAGAAGTTTCATCCGTATAAACAATTGTCTGTGATTTTTTCCAGTTGGCGGCATAGGCAAAACAGGCGCGAATATCCGTTTCAGTTAAATACGGAAAATCATCAAGAATTTCCGCCACTGTCATACCGGATGCAAGATATTCAAAGATATCGTAAACGGTGATCCGCATGCCCCGAATGCACGGTTGCCCGCTGCGTTTGCCCGGTTCAACGGTAATAATGCCTGTGTAGTCGTTCATTGCTATTCCCTCGTTGGTAAGTTTCAGGTGCTTATTATTATTAGGACTTACGCATTTCCTCTTAAAGTCCCCCTGATAAGGGGGATTTAGGGGGTTAAAAACACTGGAATTACTGCTTTTTGCGTAAGTCCTAATTGTAAAGTATATACGAAAAATTTTGAAAAAGCAAGCGATTCAGATTTCTAAGCAGCAGCATTCAGTTTTCCCTATCACCCGCCCGATTCAAATCTCAAGGCGCACAAAGGCGAGATACGCCCCTGACGTAAGTACGCCAAGAAACAGCACCAATAACAGTAAATCCGTCGCTGCGGTGTTGAGATCACGGTTGAGGCTGCGTGTGTCTTTAAATTTGGGGATCGCCTCCGGGCTGACAGGTTTCTGGGACATACCCTCCTGAATTCCAACGACGTGAAGGCTCTCAGGGTCGGCCCTATCGGTATCAACGACGAATTCTCGGTATTCGCGGGCGTAACGCTGTACATTCTCGATAAATTGTAGATGCCGTTCAAATCCCGTCCCGGCAAAAGATTCAAAGAGGCGTTGCGTAATCGCTGTCGGTGAGATACGAGTAATCGCGCGTGCTCGTTTCCCTTGTGCGATCTGCTGTTTCAAATATGCTTCGTTGAAGCGTTCATATTCCTCTGCTTCTGTGGTGACATACTCACCGAGTACATGCACTGACGGCGGAGTCTGTGAATCTCCATATTTATCTCGATATGCCGCGCGCGCCTCATCTGCAAGCCGCATGCGCTGGGTCCAAAATTCCTCGTATGCTATTGGGACTGACGTTCGACTGCCGATAGATGCCAACGTATTCGGCATAAACACTACGAAACTTACCCAGATTAACAACAGCACGACAAGACTCACACCACTCTCTCGTACCGCGGCTGAGACGAGAAGACCCAAAGCGATAAAGAGACAGGTATAGAGGATAACGATACCGTACAAGATGCCTAAACGTCCCCACGCCTCGGCATTGAGTTGTACTGTATCCGAGGTGGAGATTAAGATTAGGTTCATCAACACTGCAACCGCGAATGGAATGTTAATGCTGATGAACGCCCCTAAAAACTTCCCGACCAAGACGATGTGCCGCGGAATGGCGTTTGCCAATGTTAATCGCAATGTGCCGCGTTCCAGTTCGCCAGAAATCGAATCGAAAGTGAACAAGATCGCGACAAAACTCAGCACATAGCCGACGATGAACGCCCAATCGAGCGTTGTGAAATCCGGACGGATATTGCGGAGATTTGGTGTTTCTTGGGGGTAAAACATCCGCCAGACGAGTGTCATATTGGCGATGGGGCGACCGTAGTTCGCGCCGCTGGCGCGTGTCGGTAGAAACGCCTCATCGCCTTCCGCGCAGAAACGAAGCGGTGAGGGGATTTTGTGAAGATCCCCAGGTCCCCCTGTCGCGAGGCTATATAAGTTGGTGCTGCGAGATTCTAACGCCTTTACTGCACCCGCAGCGGCGTTATGATACGCCTGTGTTCGCGCCGGGTGTTCGCGCAGATACAGGACCGCGTTCGTCAGCATCAATGCCAACAGCAGCACTGTTGCCAATGCGAAACGGAGGCTATTCAGGTTGTCGTAGAGTTCACGCCAAGTTATATTAAAAAGTGCCATATACTATCCTATACTAAATTTTGGACAATCTAAAAAAACACCCAAGCAAAACCCATTACAAGACTGAACTTTGACGCTATCCGATTTCTATCAACATGGCAGTCCGTTCTTTAGCCCTGTAAGGGCGGCATGTTTATAGAAGAACGTTGAAAGAGCCAATTTAGCCCTGTAAGGGCGGCATGTTTATAGCGTATGTTGATAACACAAATGTTTAGGTGTAGTCGTTATTTTCAGATTCAAAAACATATTTTTCATCATAATCGATATTGAAAAGATCAAGAAGCTCGATATATTCTTCTCTAAACGTTTTCCGCGAATGATGTTTTTCTTGGTTTTTGATATATCTGGCGATCACATCCAATTGTGAATGCGAATAAGAAAAAGCTGAGAACCCTTTCTGCCATTCAAATCTACCTACAACCCACCGCTTTTGGTTTAGGTTCGGTTTCCTAACCGAACCGGGCGTAACCAAAAACAGTAAATTCTTTTACGTCTGAATAGCGGATTACGCGAATTTAAGACATTTTGATGTGAAACCACTGGTTATCTATCGGGGTTAAAACCCCCTACAAGACGACTGACAGCCATGCTACACCTCGCTCTTAATAAAAATAAGAACGATCGCCATGAACAGGATGAGGTTACAGATTAGCAGTAGAAACAGATCCGGTAATGCCCGTTTGGCATTCGTTCCGACATCACTTCTCTGAAAAGTAAATGTTGGGAGCGTGCTCCAGTCTACTGCACCTTTATCAGCAACAAACCACTCTCGTGACGCGAAGGCGTTTTTTGCATAGAGGTAGTCAATGATGATTTTCCGGTAACGTTGCGCTGCCTCGAAAAAATCTCTGAGTCCAGATAAGTCTGTTCCTGCCCACGCTTGTGTCGCAGCATCATAGATGCCTACGGGTGAGAGTTTCAAGAATATCCTATCCGTTGCGGCTTGTTTAACGTAAATTTCATCAAGTGCTTGCTTGCGGACGCGCCACGCTTTTTCTATTGTTCGGGTCACCAACGGTCCAACGAAATTGTAATATCGCTTGGCAACGGGGACGTACTTCTCAAAGTCGGGCTGGATCTCTGAAATGACACTCATATTTTCTATATAAGAGGTCAGCGTTACTGGATCCACATCCGCTTGGTGATAAAACCCCAACGCCTTGCTGAATTCTGACGTTTCTCCAGCGATTCCTTCTTTTTCAAGGAATTCTTGGCGTTCCCTTTCATATTCATCTAAAATCTGTTGAATCTGGTTGTGAGCGGTCTTCACACGCGCTTGGATGTCGCCTCCGGGATTAACCGTTGCTCGGATTAGGTTTGGATACATAAGTATCAGAAACCCCCATACGAACATCGCAATCATTAACGCCGTGCCGGTTCTACGCGTCGCTACGGAAATCAGCAACCCAATGAGGTAGAACAGAGATAGGTACGCAAACGATGTAAGCACAATCCCGGCGATGCGAAGAAAATCAGCAGTTGACAACGGAATTGAACGCGTTAACAACAATAGCGCGAAAAGTAAACTCAATACCAGAGGTACCAACAGACACGCCATCGCACTGATATATTTCGCGAGTAAAATCTGCCCGCGTCCGATAGGTTGTGCGAGAACGAGACGTAACGTGCCGCGTTCACGTTCTCCCGCAATCGCATCGTAAGCGAATATCAATCCCATTAAACTTAAGATCACTTCAAAGACAAAGACAATATCAATAGAAGAAAAGAACGCGATAAACGGATTATCAGTACCGTGCATTCGGGCATCCCAGAGTGTCGGCATAAATCCGTGATAGATACCGGTGTAGTTCCCCAAACGTTTATCTAATCCAACATTGAAAATACTCAACGGATTCGGTGCGCGGTTAATAAACAAATACGCAGTAGAATAGGTCTTGGAATTGCGTAGCTCCTGCTGATGCCTTTTGACAGAATCATGATAACTCTCCAAACGTTGTTCATAATCTTGGACAAGCACAACCGTATTCGCGACCACAAGCAACAACGTAATGAGCAACACCGCCGCAAAACGGAAGGTCATTAGATTGTCAAGCAGTTCCCTGCCAATAAGTGTTTTAAGCATTTTAGACTACACCTCAATGCGCGGTCCCCAGGACCGGTAGGTTCGGTTTTGCGGCGTACGCGAAGAAACACCCAAGCAAAAACACCCCAAATGCGATCTGCATTCCTAACCGAACCGGATACTACGCGAAAACCTTAAAAACTTCAAAAACCTCTTAACTCTCACTGCGAGGCAAACTGACAACTGAAAGATTTTTTTCGCAGAAAAAAATCGTACTGACAACTACTCTACACCTCAACGCGCACAAACGCGAGATATGCCCCCGACAATAGCACTAAGACAAATAACGTTAGCAGTAACAATTCCGTTGCTGCAGTATTGAAATCCCTACTCAGATTAAAGGTATCTTCAAATCTCGGAACGGATTCTGGGCTGATAGGTTTCTTGGACATACCTTCACGCACGCCCAAAATATGAAGACTTTCTGGATCGGCTCTATCGGTATCAGCAACGAATTCCCGTAATTGACGGGTATAACGTTGTGTGTTTTCCACAAATTGCAAGTGTCGCTCAAATCCGGTGCCAGCAAACCCTTCCATAAGATGCTGCAGGAGTGTAGCGGGTGAGATACCGGTGATAGCGCGCGCGCGGTGCACCTGAGACGTCCGGTACTTTAATCGTTCTTCCTGCCAGCGTTCATCTCTTTCAGCGTTTTTGGTGTAAAACTCGCTTTTCGCCCTTAACCTTTTGTCCTCCAATTCACTGGACCGACCCTCCCTATATATATCCCATAAGTCCTCTTGAATCGGGTTACGCTGTTTCCAAAATTCATCGAAAGAGATCGCAGGTGAGAAACTACTTGCGATTGAAGCGAGGGTACTGGGCATAAAAACGACAAAGGTTACCCACGTCAACAGCAGGATCATCAGACTCACCGCGCTCTGTTGTACACGCGCCGAGACTAACAGCCCTAACGCCACAAATAGACTCGTGTACAAAAGCGCGAGACAGAAAATGATACCTAAGCGTCCCCACGCTTCTGTCGTCAGGTGAACGGTATTTGCAGTAGAAATTAATAAGAGGTTCACCAACACAGCAAGCGCAAAGGGGATACTAATACTGAGCAATGCCCCTAAGAATTTGCCGATAAGGACAGTGTGTCGCGGAATTGAATTGGCTAACATCAATCGGAGTGTGCCTTGCTCGCGCTCACCGGAGAAGGCATCAAAGGTGAACCAGAGGGCTATCAAGCTCAAGATGTAACCGATGATGAATGCCCAATCCACTTGTGAAACCTTCGGTCCAACGTTCTTATTCTGGAGGTTGGCATCTGGATAGGACAGGCTCCAGATACCTTCGAGTAGCCGGTTGCCTTCTGCATCGGTCATAAACACAGGTGGTTCGCCCACTTCAACAGCATCAGGTAAAAGGGATTCCCCGCCGTTTGCACAGAAGTGAAGGGGAGACGGCTTTTTGTAGAAATTTCCCGGTCCGTATTGTGCCAGTATATAGAGGCTGTCGTCGGCGCGATCCGTTAAGTGATCCGAAGATTCGGCGACAGCGTCCTGATACCGCTGTACCCGTTTTGGATGCTCGCGGAGATGCTTAACGGCATTGGTTACCATCAGTGCCAGCAATAAAACGGTCGTTAGGGCGAATCGGAGGCTATTGAGATTATCGTAGATTTCACGCCAAGTTATATTAAAAAGTGCCATATACTATCCTATACTAAATTTTGGACAATCTGAAAAAAACACCCAAGCAAAACCCGTTACAAGACTGAACTTGGACGCTATCCTATTTCTATCAACATAGCAGTCCCTTCTTTAGTCCCGTAGGGTTTATTTGCTGGGGTGTTTCTTCAGCATGTTTATAGAAGAACGTTGAAAAAGCCAATTTAGCCCTGTAAGGGCGGCATGTTTATAGCATATGTTGATAACACACATGTTTAGGTGTAGTCGTTATTTTCAGATTCAAAAACATATTTTTCATCATAATCGATATTGAAAAGATCAAGAAGCTCGATATATTCTTCTCTAAACGTTTTCCGCGAATGATGTTTTTCTTGGTTTTTGATATATCTGGCGATCACATCCAATTGTGAATGCGAATAAGAAAAAGCTGAGAACCCTTTCTGCCATTCAAATCTACCTACAACCCACCGCTTTTGGTTAATGAATCGTGATGAATTTGCCTTGATGTCTCTGACCAAGTCAGTTACAGCAGCCTCAGGGGCGATCCCGACAAGGATATGGATGTGATCAGGCATGGCGTTTATTTGAATTACCTTCTGTTTTTTGTTTCTGATGATGCCCGTGATATAACGGTGAAGTTCGGTCTTGTGTTCTTTTGGAATAAGGGATTGTCTGCCTTTGACAGCGAAGACGATATGTATATAAATTTGGGTGTAGGTGTTAGGCATAGGGAAATCTCCTTGTAATTTGATAGACATGCTGAATTCTATAAACATGCCGCCCTTACAGGGCTTGGGTCCTTGTTTGATACCGCTGCTATAAACATAACGTCCCTACGGGACTAATATCATTTCTAAATGTTTATATCACATTAACCGCACCGTTCACCCAAACCCCGGTAGGTTCGGTTTCCTAACCGAACCGGGCGTAACCAAAAACAGTAAATTCTTTTACGAGGAATCATCAATCAGAATTGGTATAAGATGCTGTTTGATGCGCATCTCTTCAGCATGTTTATCTCTATAATTCCTATTTTGTCTGAATCTCGGATTACGCGAATTTAAGACATTCTGATATGAAACCACTGCTTATCTATCGGGGTTAAAACCCCCTACAAGACGGCTGACAGTCGACAGCCATCCTATTCCTCGCTTTTGATGAAAATCAGCAATATCACTGTAAAGAGAATAACATTCATTGTAAGCAACAGAAGCATGTCCGGGAGTGCTCGTTTTGCATTGATACCGGTATCGCTTCTGTGAAAGGAAAACTGTGGGAGCGCGTCCCAGTCGGCTGTGCCTTTGTCGGCAGCGAACCATTGTCGCGATTCAAATATCTTTTTGTCATAGAAATAGTCAACGACTGCGCGCCGGTAACGTTGAACCGTGCTGAAAAAGTCTTGAATACCCTCTAAGTCGGTGCCTGCCCAGGCTTCCGTTGCCGCATCATACAACCCGCCCGGCGAAAACCGCAACAGCATTCGACCGAGATTTGCGGGTTGGACATAGATCGCCTCAAGTGCCGGTTTCCGAACAAGCCACGTCCGTTGGACGGTATTGATAGTCTCTCTATTGTAGAAGTCGTAGTAATCCTGTACGTGTGGCACCTGCGGCTCAGATTCTGCTTTAATTTTTCCGGCATACAATCCGGTTTGGTGGAAATAGAGCAATATTGAGGGTTTGTCCTCATCGTTCCAGAAGGTGTATTCAACGCCTTCCAAGCCAAATCCGGCAGCCATATCTTCACCGCCACGCGATGGGGGGCTTAAGACAGCATCATTGCGGATAAACTGCTTGTTTTCTCTATCTAATTTTTCCCACATCTGTTTGATTTGATTATAGACGGAGGTTTGCGTTTCCGGTTGCGGGACGATATCAACTGCGGTAAGAATCAAATTTGGGTACACAAGCACTAAAACTCCCCAGACGAACATGCAAAGCATGAGCGCAGTACTGGTGCGACGCGTCATCGCAGAGATGCATAAGCCGATGAGATAGAACAACGACACATAAAGCAGTGATGTCAGGACAATCCCGCCGATGCGAAGAAAATCATCTGAGTTCAAGGCGACCGTAGTGGATGTTGTCAGCAAGATGATAGACAGGAGAAGACTGATCAACAACGGCACGAGTAGACAGAGCATCGCGCTGATGTACTTGGCAAACAGGATGTATCCGCGCTGGATGGGGTGCGTCAGCACGAGGCGTAAGGTACCGCGTTCACGTTCGCCAGCGAGCGCATCGTAAGCGAAGATCAGCGCGAGCAGACTCAGTACCCCCTGAAAAACAAGCACAATATCAATTGAAGTGAAGAGGTTGAGAAACGGATTATCCATCCCGTGTTTCTCTGCATCCCAAATTGTCGGCACAAACGCATGATATACCTCTATTTTGTTCCCCACCTGCTTATCTAATCCGAGATTGAAAATACTCAACGGGTTCGGCGGGCGATGGACAACTAATGCGCCGCCATAACCGGAATAGGTTTTTTCCTCGCGTAATGCTTGGTGGCTCTCCTTGGCAGCCTTGTTGTAAGCGGTGAGTCGTTGTTCATAGTCCTTGAGGAGCACAATAGTATTGGCGACCACAAGCAACAATGTAATGAAAACAGCTGCCGCGAATCGGAATGTCATAAGATTGTCGAGGAGTTCTCGACGGATCAGTGTAAACAGCATTTCTATTGCCTTCAAGTCCCCCTGATAAGGGGGATTTAGGGTGTTTCTTCATTATTTCCAAGTCCCCCTGATAAGGGGGATTTAGGGTGTTTCTTCATTATTTCCAAGTCCCCCTGATAAGGGGGATTTAGGGTGTTTCTTCATTATTTCCAAGTCCCCCTGATAAGGGGGATTTAGGGTGTTTCTTCATTATTTCCAAGTCCCCCTGATAAGGGGGATTTAGGGTGTTTCTTCATTATTTCCAAGTCCCCCTGATAAGGGGGATTTAGGGTGTTTCTTCATTATTTTCAAGTCCCCCTGATAAGGGGATTTAGGGTGTTTCTTCATTATTTCCAAGTCCCCCTGATAAGGGGATTTAGGGGGTTTAAACCTCAACGCGCACAAACGCGAGATACGCACCCGACAGAAGCACTAAAACAAATAATGTGAGGAGTAACAATTCCATTGCTGCGGTATTGAAGTCCTTGCTCAGATTAAGCGTATCTTCAAACTTCGGCACTGCTTCTGGACTGACAGATTCCTGTGACATACCCGTTCTAACACCGAAGATATGAAAGCTCTCTGGATCCGAGTTATCTGTATCAACAATGAATGTTCGGAATTCTCGGGCGTAAGTTTGGACATTTTCTAAGAATTGAAGATGTCTCTCAAACCCTGTTCCGGCGAAGGATTCAATGAGGTTCTGTACAATTGTAACAGGCGAAATCCGAGTGATAGTGCGCGCTCGGTGTACCTCAGCAATCCGCCGGTTTAAGCGTTCTTCGTGTAACTGCTCTTGTTGTTCCGCATCTTTGGTAACGTACGCACCATCCATCTCTATTTTCTTGGTCGAACCCTCAGGCCCTTCATAGTAATTAGCGTAGTAGTCACTTGATAGTTCCTCATGAAGTTTCCACGAACGTTCCGAGAAGTCATAAGTAGGCCCTGATGATGTATATCTACCTGCAATCGAAGCGAGGGTACTCGGCATAAATACTACAAATACAACCCAAACCAGTAGAAGTATGACGAGGCTCACCGCGCTCCGTTGCACCCGCGCCGACACGAGCATCCCCAATGCCAGAAAAAGGCAGGTGTAAAGCACAGCAACAAAGAAGATGATGCCTAAACGTCCCCACGCCTCTGCATCGAGGTGAACACCACTTGACGTAGAAATTACCAGAAGGTTCACCAGAACGGCGAGGATGAAGGGTATGTTAACACTTATAAACGCCCCTAAAAACTTGCCAATTAGCACGGTGTGCCGCGGAATTGGGTTAGACAAGGTGAGTCGGAGTGTGCCGCGTTCGCGTTCGCCGGAGATCGAATCGTAGGTAAACAGAAGTGCAACGAGGCTTAAAACATAGCCGATGATGAAACCCCAATCCACTTTGGTTACCTCTGGACGCACATTATCCCGATTCGGGGTGGCGGATGGGTATGCGAGTATCCAAAAGCTTTTGAGTGTGCCGGTACTCCAACGGTGGTAACCTGCTTGTGCCCGATCTGACATAAAGGTTTCGCTACCCTCTGCACAAAAACGGAGATCGGACGGTTTTTTGTAAAGGTTACCAGGTCCCTCTTGCGCAAGGTCGTATAGGCCGTTCTCGGCATGCGCAGCGATGTGATTCTGGTGTCCGGAGACACGCTCGCGATACTGCTGCACCCGCTCTGGATGTTCTCGAAGATGTACAACGGCGTTGGTCAGCATCAATCCAAGCAACAGGACGGTTGCAAGCGCAAATCGGAGGCTATTAAGGTTGTCAGAGAGTTCACGTTTCGCAATATGCCAAATCATCCTACACCTCACTCCTGACGAAAATCAGAAATATCACGATGAACAAAACGACGTTAATCATGAGCAGCAAACATACATCCGGTAATGCTCGTTTTGCGTTTGTGCTGATATCATCTCTTTGAAAGGAGAACTGCGGCAGACCGCTCCAATCCGCCGCACCCTTGTCTCCAGAGAACCATTGTCTCGATTCAAACACCTTATTATCGTAGAAATAGTTAATAACGCTCTGTCTATATTGTCTCGCAGCGTCAAAAAAATCTCTGACTCCGAGTAGGTCGGTTCCTGCCCACGCTTGCGTTGCGGCATCATACAACCCTACGGGTGAGAGTTTCAAATAGATTCTCTCCGTATCGGCGGGTTGAATGAAAATTTCTTCGAGTGCAGGCTTTCGGATGAGCCATGTGCGATCCGCGGCATCAATCGTCTGCGCGCCAAGGAAACCGAAATGTTTCTGTGCGTGCGGCATCTTCGGTTCATCTTTCTCCTCAAATCCTTTAAAGTTCATGTCACTTCTGTAGGTGTATAGCAGTATCGGAGCGTAATTCCGAAAGTTAGCACCGCGCCAACCAATCCCCCTTAATTCATACCCCCAATCTTCGCCAGGAAAATCGTCGGTAGATAGGTAGTGTTTGCGTTCTCTGTCGAATGTCTCCCAGATACTTTCAATTCGGTTGAAAGCGGACGTTCTGAGCGCATCTGGTGACGCCGGACGTGGGATCACGGTCAGAATCATGTTGGGATAGACTAAGACCAAAAAACCCCAGATAAACATGGACAACATCAAAGCAGTACTCGTTCGGCGCGTCGCCGCTGAAATCAGCAACCCGATCAGGTAGAATACGGAAAGATACGCAACGGATGTCAAGATTATCCCGCCGATGCGAAGAAAATCGTCACTGTTCAGAGATATAGCGGTAGATGTCGTCAGCAAAATTATCGCGAGAAGCAGGCTTATCAATAGGGGGACAATTAGGCAGAGCATTGCGCTCATGTATTTAGCAACTAATATTTTACCGCGTCCAATAGGATGCGTTAGGACTAAACGCAGGGTTCCACTTTCGTATTCTCCCGCGAACGCATTATACGCGAAAATGAGTGCGAACAGACTCAGGATAACCTCAAAAATAAAAACAATATCCATTGAAGCGAACATATCCATGAACGGATTATCCGACCCGTGCATGCCAGCATCCCATAGCGACGGAACCAATATGTGAGATACCTCTATCTCATTTCCGAGACGCTTATCAAACCCGACATTGAAGATACTCAACGGGTTCGGCGGACGGTCAACACGCACTTCACCTGCGGAATAGGTGATTTTCTCCTGCAGTTGACGTTGATGCATTTTGACAGCATCGTTATGACTTGCTAAACGTCGTTCGTAATCTATAATCAATACGTAGGTATTGGCAACGACAAGCAACAACATGATGAAAGTCGCTGCCGCAAATCGAAATGTCATCAGATTATCAAGCAGTTCCCTACCAATAAGTGTTTTAAGCATTTTATACTACACCTCAACACACAGTTCCCCAGGCCCAGTAAGTGCGTTTCTTAGAAGAAACACCCCAGCAAAAACACCGCACCGGACCTTAGGCAAAAACCGAGAATAACACAAAAACCTCTTAACTGAAAACTGACAACTAAAAGATTTTTTTCGCAGAAAAAAATCGTACTGACAACTACTCTACACCTCAACGCGCACAAACGCGAGATACGCACCGGATAGGAGGACTATAACGAACAGCGTTAGCAACAGCAGATCGACTGCCGCTGCGTCGAAATCCCTACTGAGACTCAGCGTGTCTTCAAATTTTGGAACTGCCTCTGGGCTGACAGGTTTCTGCGACATACCTTCGCGAACGCCTATGAAATGGAGGCTTTCTGGATCCGCTCTATCGGTGTCAGCAACAAATTCGCGAAATTGTCGTGCGTAAAGTTGTGTATTCTCTATGAATTGTAGATGGCGATTAAAACCGGTGCCAGCGAACGATTCGAGAAGATGTTGCACAATCGCTACGGGTGAGATGCGGGTGATGGTGCGCGCAAATTTAGCCTGATCAATTTTCTGCGCCAATTGTTCTTGGCTCAAGCGTTCCTGCTCCTGTGCTTCTTGGATAACGTGTTCACCTTGAAATTGCATTCTTTGAGAGGGTTCAGATTCCTTCGGAAGATGCGTGTCGTACCTTGCAAAACGTGCTTCATAAAGCTGGGTTGAGCGTTTCCAAAGTTCATCCGTGCTCATCGGTGATGAGAATCCACTCACAATCGCGGCGAGCGTACTCGGCATAAAAACCACAAAGATAACCCATGCCAAGAGGAGGATCACAAGGCTCACTGCGCGCCGCTGCACACGCGCCGATACAAGTAACCCCAAGGCGAGAAAGAGACACAGGTAAAGAACAGCGATTAAGAAAATGATACCTAAACGTCCCCACGCGTCAGCACCAAGATGAACATCACTTGACATGGAAATCACCAAGAGATTCGTCAACACAGCGAGGGATAGCGGAATGCTGATACTTATTAAGGCTCCGAAAAACTTGCCAATGAGCACGGTGTGCCGTGGTATTGCATTCGCTAACATCAAGCGCAGCGTGCCCTGCTCGCGTTCACCAGAGATTGAATCAAAAGTGAACAGGAGCGCGATGAGACTCAGAATGTAGCCGATGATGAACCCCCAATCCACTTTGGTAACGTCCGGACGAATATTGATCAGATTCGGAGTAGCGGCTGGATAGTCTAACCGCCAGAAGCCCTTTAACCTCCCACTGCTCGCACTGATGGACCAGAGAAAAGCCCCGCCGACAACATCTGATAGAAAGGCTTCCCCGCCGTCCGCACAGAAACGGAGCGGGGACGGCTTTTTGTATAGCAAGCCAGGCCCCTGTTGCGCAATGTCATACAAGCTATCTCCCCGAGCCGTCAAATCGTTCAGAGATTTCGTGACCGAAGCACGATACTTCTGGATTCGCTTCGGATGTTTTTGGAGATGCACAACAGCATTCGTCAGCATCAATGCTAATAAGAGGACAGTTGTCAGCGCGAACCGTAAGCTATTAAGATTATCATAAAGTTCGCGTTTTGCGATATGCCACATTTTATTAGTTAACAGTTATCAGTTAACAGTTATCAGTTACAAGAGGTTTTTGATAGTTTCAAAGTAAGTCCTGACAACTGATGACTCTCCTATACCTCAGTTTTGGTGAAAATCAGAAATGTTATGATAAACAGAACGACATTGGTAATCAACAGTAGAAATAGATCTGGTAATGCCCGCTTTGCATTTATTTTTATATTACTTCTTTGAAAAGAAAATTGGGGTAGCGTGCGCCAGTCCACTGCCCCTTTGTCTGCCGAAAACCATTGACGCGACTCGAACACCTCTTTATCGTAGAAATAGTCAATTACTGTCTGTCGGTACTGCCGTGCTGCGTCGAAAAAATCTTGGATGCTGAGAAGGTCAGTGCCTGCCCACGCTTGTGTCGCAGCATCATAGATCCCTACGGGTGAGAGTTTCAACAAGGTTCTATCTATTTTCGCGGGTTGGACGAAGATGTCTTTGAGTCCTTGACTGCGAACGATCCATGTGCGTTCTGCGGTGCTAATCGTCAGCGGCACGAGGAAGCGATAATAATTTTGGGCGTAGGGTACTTTGGGTTGGGATCTCTCATCAATTTCCTCAAAGTGGGCACCCGCCTTGTAGTAATAACGGAGTGTTCTTGGATCTTCCCTGAAGCGTTTGAAGTTGTACCCCACCCATCCTATGCCAAAACTTGTACTCTCCCCTTGCACCGAGTCATTTATGAGAAAGGCTTTGCGTTCTGTGTCGAAATGCTCCCACATCTGTTGAATCTGGGAAAAAACCGATTTCGCACGCGGTTCTGAATCATGCAACGGCTCAAGGGCTGCAAGGATCATGTTGGGATACACCAGCACCAAAAAACCCCAGACAAACATAGAAATCATGAGCGCGGTCCCCGTCCGACGCGCTACCGCTGAAATGAGTAAACCGATGAGGTAGAATACCGACATATACGCGACCGAGCTAAAAACAATCCCACCGATCCGAAGAAAATCCGCCGTTTTTAGGAAAATCGAACCCGTACCTGTCAGCAAAATTACCGCAAGCGATAGACTCATCAATAGAGGGATAAGCAGACACACCATGGCACTCGTATATTTGGCTAACAGAATATGACTTCGACGGACGGGATGTGTCAGGAGCAAGCGTAACGTGCCGGACTCGTGTTCCCCAGCAATCGCATCGTACGCGAAAAGGAGTGCCATTAGACTCAGCACCACCTCAAAGACAAAGACAATATCAATTGCGAAAAAGATATTGAGAAAAGTCGTATCCGATCCGTGCATCTCGGCATCCCAGAGCGTCGGCACAAAACCGTGATGAACCGCCACTTGGTTTCCGAGGCGTTTATCCAACCCAACATTGAAGATACTCAACGGATTCGGTGCCCGGTCAACAACCACGTCACCCGCCGAATAGGTTTTCGTGTCCCGCACTTTCTGCTGATGCGTTTTGACAGCGGTGTTGTAACTTTCTAAACGCTGCTCGTAATTTCTGATGAGCACAGCGGTATTTGCAACAACAAGTAACATTGTAATGAAGACTGCCGCCGCGAAACGGAAGGTCATTAGGTTGTCAAGAAGTTCTCGGCGGATAAGCGTTAACATCATGTAGTATACCCCTCTACAAGTTTACCAGTTCCTTCCTTTTTCAGCAAATACAAAACGCTTTTACCAGCGATGTTTCAAACCTTGCGGGTAGGTCTTAGCGTACGGATATAGCAGTATTTGATTAGTGTCATTGATATGTTATAATCCGATCTAACGCGTTTTCTTCATTCGTATTTAGAAATCTGAGTTTAATACTAATACTCACATCTTTTATCAGTGCTACATATTCAGAAAGAAAATTCTGTGAAAAACTGACAATTGTCATTCATGAGAAAGACTATCGGGAGCAAAATATAGATTTCAAAGAACTAGGAAATTACCTCCACGTTCATGCTACACAGAAAAAATGGGAAATACACGAACCCAAAAAACCAGTCGGAGAATCTATTTAACAGATTCGATAGGTACCACCAGGGCTATTTAGTTTTCGGTTTTGATCCCGATTTCTGTTTACAGATGTTAACGTTTTTTCGCAAGATCGCGAGCACAGCTCGCTCCTACACGGGGAATTATATTTATATAAGTAAAGTAAATGTTTAAACTAAATGCCCCTGTTCGATGGGTACCACCTACTTTACTAACAGAACAGGAAATATTATGATAGAACATGAGAAAAAATCGCTAACGTATTTCATACTCTTGGTCCTTTTCTTATCCTATGCAGCAACTGTCGTAAATGCCCAGACTCCTCAACAGATCGCTAAAACAACTTTCCGTTCTACCGTGCTGCTTGTTATGGAGGACACTAACGGTCAACCACTATCATTGGGGAGCGGATTCTTTGTCGGAGACGGTCAGATTGCGACAAATCTTCACGTTGTAGAAGGTGCGGCAAGAGGTTATGCAAAATTAGTTGGTCAAAAAACAAAGTTCAACATTGAAGGCTACACTGCTATTGACGAAAAACGCGATCTGATAATCTTAAAGGTTACTGCTTTTGGAATGCAGGTAATTTCGTTGGGTAATAGTGATTTAGCGCAGGTTGGCGAGACGGTTTATGCTGTTGGCAACCCACGTGGATTAGAAGGGACGTTCTCGAATGGCATCATCAGTAGCATCCGCCCTGTTGGGACCGATAAATTGATTCAGATAACTGCACCGCTTTCTCCCGGTAGCAGTGGAGGACCTGTGCTAAACCGCAGAGGTAAGGTTATAGGCGTTTCTGTTTTGACTATCCGTGACGGGCAGAATCTCAACTTCGCGATTCCATCAAACTATCTCAATAACCTGATTACCAAAGTGGAAATCTCGAAACCTCTGTCTCAAGCAAAACCTGCAAACAGTCAACGATTGCTGCTGAAAAACTTCAACAAACAAAAAGGCGAAGGAGTAACTGCAGGAAAATTTCAATGGAACGACCCCACATTCGCGTTTGGAGATCTCGGATATACGTTTTCCCTGCGAAACAAACTCCGTGAGAATGTCCGGAATGTCCGTTACCTCGTGATTTTTTATGATAGGTTGGGGGAGCCGATTGATGCGACCTTTGAAGAATTCTCTGGAATTATACCCGCTAGACTAGCTAAGCGGCATAGAGGAAACGTTAGCGACCCTAGCGTCAAGCATATGGCAACGAAGTCTGAGATGCGGTTTGAATTCTCAGTGATAAAGGAAACCTATGTGAAGTTCAGAATCCTTGACTTTGAAATAGCGAAATAAAATTATCTGATAAATTTTGACAGATTTACTATGAAAAACAGAAAGGAGAATAAAGTGTCCCCACAAAATGCTATACCACTTGCACAAAGAGCCCTAGATTCTACGGTGCTCTTGGTTACAGAAAATGCCAATGATAAGCCACTTTCGTTTGGTAGCGGATTCTTCGTTGGTAATAATCTGATAGCAACCAATCTTCACGTTGTCCATGGGGCCGAGAAATGCCTGGCAAAACCCTTTGGTCAAGAAGCAATGTATGAAATTGAAGGTTATACCGCAATTGATCCAGAAAACGACTTGATTATTTTAAAAATTAAACAAGTTGATGAATCAGTAGTTCCTCTTAATCTTGGTAGCAGTGTTTCTATTCACATTGGTGAACCAGTTTATGCTGTTGGCAACCCGAAGAGGTATGAAGGTACAGTCTCAAATGGTATCATAAGCGGTATCCGCGATGCCAATAAATTGATTCAGATGACTGCTCCAATTTCTCCTGGAAGTAGCGGTGGTCCAGTAATAAACAGTAATGGTGAAGTGATAGGAGTTTCTGTCCTGAGTCACAACGATGGACAGAACATTAACTTTGCTATCCCTTCAGCCTATGTCAAAAAACTAATCACAAGCATCGAGGAACACACCGTATATCCTTTGTTGTTGGCAAAACTTGCCGGAGTGAAATGGGTCAATGAAGAATTAATATGGTTGGAATCAGAACATACATCCAATACTTTTGACCCCTCCCAAACCTAAAGGATTGGGATTCCTTTGACGGAACTCCCAAGTGGTTCTTTTAGGTTATACCACGACGTCCATTTGACGTTCTGCGATACTGGCTTCTCTGACTCCCTTCAGCGTCGCAATCGTCCAGACGTTATCCTTGGGAGCTTGTTCGGGTTTAATCCGAACCGACACGAGTGTAATCTCGCGGTGCGGGTCATCTGGCACACTACGGAAAATCACTTGAACCTTCGTGACCGACCGATACTTCTGGCAAGTATTTCTTGCTTCAGAACTTGAAATCTCAACAAAATCTGAACCTCGCAAGGTTTCAGGAATATCGTATCTTTCAACGTATTCGGATTTTGTGATGTTCGTTTTTAATGGATATTAGCCATAGTCATTCTGTCCTTGTAAGAGGGTGATTGAGACCAGTAGCAAGGTAGCTACTGCTTACACGTCTCAATCAATGACTATGTTAATTATACTACATTTTTGACGAAATGTCAACTCTTTTTTTAACTATAGCCCCATGGTCTAATTCAATAGGGCGGTTCTGTATCCCAAAGCTAAAGCATTGGGTTTTAGAACCGAAAACGTAGATAAATTTACCTTGTTAAATCAACGACGTTATAGGGCTATAAGAGAGATTCATTGCCTTGTCATCTTCAGAAATGACAAAAAAAAGCCCATTCATCTAGATTTTGTGAAGTTTTCAGGGGAGATACCATCAAGAGGGCAGAGATCTATACTTCGGTCTAGCATGTTTGACTTAAATATTAAGACGGAAGGATATCTTGGTGACTATGCAGTTGACAGAATAACTTTAGCTGCTGTAATAATGGGTAGTCAAGGTCAAAACCCTAATGCATACAGTCTTATTACTCCTGAAATTAAGCAACTTGCGAAAACTTATGAAGTTAGAATTGTTAACTTTGAAGTAGTAGAATGAAATGAGACTGCTCAGCAATTTATTAAACTTATAGGGACCGAGTATTGTACCTGTTTTTTATTGAGTAATGGTTTATCCATTTCTACCTTATCTAAACAGCAGTTAAAAAATCTTGACATCCTTCCCAAAACTGCATACAATGAAACCTCAAGCAATCTATATTTTATGTGGAGGTTCCTCATGCCAACAATCGAAAAAGTTTTTGATTCTCCAGGTCCACAACCCAACGGAATGCAAGCCACAGAAGAAGGACTCTGGATTCTCGACCAGCAGACCAATGAAGTGCACCTCGTCTCCTACGATGGCACTGTGAAAAAGACACTCGCTACCGGCTCTGACAGAGGCAGCGGCATTACGGACACAGGCGACACACTCTGGCTCGCGTCTACCTACAGTTGTGAAATCCTATCAACCGATCCAGAAAGCGGTGAGACGCTCGCCTCTTTTGAAACACCCGGTGCAGGTCAGACCGGTGCACACGGCTTGGAATGGCGCGACAATAAACTCTGGTTAGCCGTACCACCTTCCGCCACCGTTTATCAGGTAGACGTTGAAGACGGTTTCAAGGTAATACATACACTCCCTGCCCCCGGCGACCGACCGCACGGTATCGCATGGGTCGGTGACGATCTCTGGTGTGTCGAAACGAACCATCGCGCGATCTTCCATCTCGATCCAGAAGATGGCAGCCATATCAACAAAATTGAGATACCCGAACCCCACCCGGAACCACACGGAATGACGTACTGGGACGGGTATTTTTGGTACTGCGATGCGCATACGACAGCGGTGTGCCGCGTCCCACTATCCTAATGGAAACCATCGGCAGACTGCTGAATATGGGAAAAAATAGTGCGGCGATGAACATGGCAATCGACGAAGCAATCCTCGCTGCACAGAAAGGACAGCCGAATCCGACACTACGATTTTACGGTTGGACGCAACCCGCATTCAGTTTCGGCTACTTCCAAGATATTGCCGCAGAAGTCGACCTGGATACATGCCGTGCAGATGGCATCGAACTGGTGAAACGAATGACCGGTGGCGGCACCGTTGTGCATGGATGGGAATTGACTTATACACTGATCCTCCCAAGGAGTGCCGGAGAATTAAGTGTTTCCGACGCTTATCAACGCATCGGACAATCCCTCGTCAAAGCGTTCCAGAAACTCGGCATCCCTGCACAGTGCCACGCTGCATGTCCTGATGCCTCCCAAACAGCACAAAATATCTGCCTGACAAATCCCGCTGAACATGATGTGATGTCGGATAACAAGAAATTGGCAGGCGTTTCTGTCAGGCGCAGTCGAAATGGGATCATGTTTCAAGGTTACATCTCCTTGGATATGCCACCCCTCTCTATCCTTGCACGCGTCTCAAAAGACCCCGAGGTCCAAGAGATGCTGCGTGAAAAATCGACCGCTATTAATACAGATGGACGTTCGATCCCCCGAAGCGCGCTCATCCAAGCAATATCTGAAACACTTAACCTCGGAATTGCGTTTCATTCAAGTGAATTGTCATCAACAGAATATGTGCAAGCTAAAACCTTAGCTGAGACAAAATATGCTACATCAGGTTGGAACTTTGGATGAATCAAGACCCAAAACCTACCAATGCCGTTCTTATTCCACAAGGTGCGTTTATCATGGGCACCGATATTGAACCCTTCTATGGGACCGCATTAGTCAACTCGGAGCACGCGAAACTTGATGAGGCACCGATGCACGTTCGCTTTCTGGATGCATTTCTCATTGAACAATATCCTGTGACGAATGCCGAATACGCGGCTTTTGTAGCAGCAACGGATCATCCACCGCCGGTACATTGGAAAAACGGTAACTTTACGCCTGAGGACGCGAACCTCCCGGTTGTCCACGTCAGTTGGCACGATAGCAATGCGTACGCACAATGGGTAGGCAAACGGCTACCAACAGAAGCAGAATGGGAAAAAGCGTGCCGCGGTCCCGACGGACGCATCTATCCATGGGGCAATATCTTCGTTCCTGATGCATCAGATTCTACAGAAACACCGCCAGAAACTTTGCAGATCTTGACAGCGTCCCTTACCGCCGTAGGCACCCGTCCTGCCACATCAAGTCCTTACGGGGTCGGCGAAGCTGCTGGGAACGTGTGGGAATGGACTGCCGACTGGTATCAACCATATCCTAATCCAAAACACAAAGAAACAAAACAGGCAACTCCTGAAAAACAGAAAGCCTTACGCGGTGGTTCATGGTTGGAAGTACGCGATAGCACAGCAGAACGCTATTTTCGATGCGCTAACCGCTTACATGCACCACCAAACTATAGTGCCGGAAATATCGGATTTCGCTGTGTGGAAGAGGTGCCACCCGGGCAAGCCGAGTCGGTGCATGTTCCCGTAGAGCCACTTATTGACTATATCAAAAAAAAGAAACTCGCCAATCTACAACTCCTTCAGAAACGGGCACAAAGAAACAGTTTTAAAGATGCCCTGATTGCCTTCGTTCTCATCGGAGGCGCAGTTTATAGCGTTGCGGTAAATCCTGAATTGATGTTAGGCGGTACGATCGTTGGCATGATTGGTGTAGGGTTCCTTTTTACTGCAAGCGTGAATTTTTGGCGGAGATGGCGCGCCGCCCAGCGAGCGAAGCAGGTGGAGTCCGAAAATTTCCTAATTTCTCATTAACTCCCTTGCTGACTGCTGACGGCTAACAACTAATGGTTTCCACTTTGTCCTAACAACCGATAACCGATTACATGTATTTTTCACGTTGACGAAATTTCAAAATCAGTGTAAACTTTTCGCAAACCAAAGCATCTTTCATGGGGGAACACAATGAATCCGCTATGTTTAGAACACTGTTTGACCGAAACAGAAAAACAGCATTTTGAGGAAAACGGCTTTTTGGTCGTTGAAGATGCCATCCCACAAGAGATGGTTGAGAAGTTAATTGCCGCTGTCGATCGTGTCGGTGCGGAGCACTTGAGCAAAGACGAACTCCCACCCGACGCGCAATTCAACCTCCTTGATTTTGTCGGCAGAGATGAAAGTTTTATCGAGTTGCTGGATTGGCACACAACATTCCCAAAAGTGTGGGGAATTCTCGGATGGAACATCAAACTCTACCATTCACATCTAATTGTGCTACCACCGCTGCCACCCGAAGAACATGATAAACAGAAACGACTCGGATGGCACCAAGACAGTGGAAGACTCAACATTGAATTGGAAGGCAACCCGCGCCCGCGTGTATCGTTGAAGGTCGCCTATTTCCTGACGGATACATCGGGACCAGGACGTGGTAATTTCTCCGCAATACCAGGCAGCCACCGACTAAACAAGGTAGAAATGCCAGAAGACAGCACCGCGGACCCTGAGAACGCCACACCTATATTCGCGAAACCAGGAACCGCTGTCTTTTTTGATCGGAGACTCTGGCACGCAGCAGGACGTAATACCTCCGACATCATGCGCAAGGTACTTTTCTACGGCTATAGTTACCGCTGGCTCCAACCTCGCGATAATATGACAGTGGAACACGTCATGGAGCACTCCGATCCAATTCGACAGCAGATTTTGGGTAAAAGCACGGGCGGTATGGGGTATACCTCTCCCAGGGAAAAAGATGTCCCACTCCGAACATGGATTCAGGAAAACCTCGGTTCCGAAGCGGTCGTACACTAACAGAGAAACACACCGGACGGGCAACCTTGCCCGTCCTTACCCGTCAATGTAAACCAATCATTAAGCGATCCGACATCTGAAAGTTGAAAAGCACTACATTTTTTTTGGCAATCCAAGCAGGAAAATTGTATACTTTTATTAATAGAACTTACGCATTTCCTCTTAAAGTCCCCCTGATAAGGGGGATTTAGGGGGTTAAATACAATCAAATAACGAATTTTCAGCAAAATATGCCGATTTTCTGTTCAATTTGCGTAAGTCGTAATTAAATAAAATACATACAATTTCCTAACATATACGGCTTGTGCTAATTGTTTGACAGAGGCATGATTCACACGGATTTCGTAGCATAGGCTGTTAGCCTGTGTCATAAGAAGCACAGGCTAACAGCCTATGCTACAGCGTCAACGATAGCGCACCTCTAAGGAACCCGAGCAAAATTAACTGGCACAAGCCGTAACATATACAAAACAGAGGTTTCCAATTCTAATGAAAAGTTTGTTTTGCCTGATGATAACTCTTATAGTTCCTGCAGTTGCTTTTTCACAAACAGGAACAATTGAAGGCACCGTCTACAACAACGACACGAAAACACCATTGGCAGGCGTAGAGGTCCAGATTCTTCAAACCGATGAAAGTCAAAAAACTGATGAAAATGGAAAATTCGTATTCAGCACCGTTCCTGAAGGCACTTATACGTTAGTTGCCAAAGTGCCTGAGACTGAACTGCTACAACGAACCTCGGTGGTCGTTGTAGCGGGGGAAAGTCAAAAAACCGAAATCTATGTCGCAACAGAACAAGTTCGTCTTGAAAGTGTAGAGGTAACCGGCAAACGCGTCCCCAAGACTGTGACGAAAAAAAGCATTCAAGCAGCAGAAATTACGCGTTTACCCGGCACCGCTGGCGACGCGCTCCGCGCCCTACCAGCCATTCCCGGCATCGGTGTCGCAAATGATTTTAGCGGCGCACTCTACATCCGTGGTGGTTCCGATGAAGATAACCTCTACTACTTTGATAGAGTACCTGTCGGTTATCCTTACCACTTCGGCGGGATTGTCTCATCTTTGAGCTCCGAAATTATCGATGACATTGATGTATACGCCGGAGGCTACGGTGCCGAGTATGGCGTGGATTCCCAAGCTGTAATTGACATCTCCTCGAAAAACGGCAGTCCGACAGACTTCGGTGGAAAATTCAATCTCAACGCCCTCTACTCCGAGGGATTGCTCCGGGGAAAAATCGGCAAAAACGGGTTCTGGTATGCAGCCGGACGCAGAAGCTACATTGACCTTTTTGTCGGATCCTTGGCATTCGATGCAGGTGCTATCACCGCCTTCCCTCGCTTCTGGGATTATCAACTTAAGGCGGGGTACGATCTTAGCGAAAAACATCAATTCTTTTTTAATCTCTTCGCCTCTGGCGACCGATTCGCCTTAAAGTTGGACGGCGAAAATGTAGACGAAGATTTCAGAGGGAATACCAGCTTTGAAAGTGGTTTTGAGGGCGCAGGGATCCACCTCCGCTCATTCCTCACAGAACGGTTCACCTCCTACCTATCGCTAACCCGTTCAAAGTTCCTATTTGATGTCAATTTTGGTCCAGAGATTTCTCTTAATATTGATGCCCCGAGTTACACCCTCCGCGAAGATCTCACTTATGAGCTAAACCCGAGGCACCGACTGGAGTCTGGGTTAATTCTCGGGCTTGAGCCGGGGCAGGTTACAGGCACCTTCACGCGGATACCCGATGAAGGTGAAGTTGACTACGACATCCGATTTGAAGAAAAGGTCGCCTTAGACGAATACGTCCGTGGGCAACGCATTGAAGGCTATTTGCAGGATAGATACACGCCGCTACCTTTCCTATCTGTGGTCTTTGGACTGCGCTTCGATTATTTCAACCGTACCGATGAACTCTCTATTCAACCGCGTGGCAGCCTGCTTGTAGAACTCCCTAATAACTCGGAACTGCAATTCGCGTATGGCGTTTACAACCAAGCTCCCATACCAGCACTCCTCTCGCCTACTATCGGTAACCCCGCCTTAAAGCCAAGTCGCGCCAGTCATTACATCCTCGAACTCAAACGGCAGCTTTCACAACGGACAGAAATCAAAATGGCAGCTTACTATAAAGATCTTGCAGACCTGGCGACAGTTGATGAAGAAGCCGCTTATCTCAATCAAGGTGTCGGCTATGCACAAGGCACTGAAATCTTTCTCAGGCATCAGCGCAAAGATCGGTTTTTTGGCTGGATTTCCTACGCCTACGCGTTATCTAAACGCCGCGACCGCGCTGGTGAACCATACCGTCCTTACTCGTTTGATCAGACACACGTCGCGACACTCGCCGCCAGCTACAATCTCACTCCCACATGGGAATTCGGCGCGAAATGGCAATACCGTACCGGTAATCCGTATACCCCAGTAGAAGACGCGAGAATCCAGTTCGATCCAAGGAACGGAAGACCTATCTATATTCCTATTTATGCTGAAACGAATTCTGACCGGTTACCGGCTTATCACAGGTTGGATTTGCGCGTCAGTAAAATTTTCCAATTTGGCGGATGGAAACTCGGGTTCTTCTTGGAACTCCTGAATACCTATAACCGAAAAAATTTGCTCGATTACAATTACAGCGACGATTACCAAACACGGGATGATATCAACCAGCTGCCTATCCTTCCTTATTTGGGAATTACAGCGGAATTTTAACCCGACCTCCTTTTTTTAATAGAATCTGTCTGCTAACCCTTTCAGGAGACAAGCCTTGAAAAAGATACTGATCCTTTTCATTTGCATGGTCCCGTTTAATGCTATCGCTCAAACTAATGAAACGCCCCAGTCAAGCTCAGCAGAAAACGAAACACCTCGTCCTGTTGTTAAGTTAGACCCTGTAACAGTTGAAGGAGAACGGATCGAAAGAAAACCGAGACATACTTTGGATGACAGCTTTATCAGGCGTGCCACAGGAAGCGCAGGAGACCCGCTTCGCGTACTAAATCACCTCCCGAGCATCGGTGTACTGAACGATTTCGTCGGCATCCTCTCTGTGCGAGGCGGTGGACCTGAGGATAATCTCTACTATTTCGATCGACTGCCGTTAGGATACCCGTACCATCTCCACGGAATCGTCTCCACTATCAACGCTGATGTGATTGAAAATATCGAGGTGTATCCCGGTGGATACGGCGCAGAGTTCGGTGCTGATTCACAAGCTGTGATTGACATCCACTCGCGTACGAAGACTGATACTCGGTTAGGTGGAACTGCCAACGCTAATCCCGTGTATGCCCAAGCCTTTCTTGAAGGAAATATAGGCGAACAAGGGTATTGGTACGCCTTTGGACGGCGGAGTTATATGGGGCCTCTTTTTGATTTGTTACCACGGTTGTTAGAAATTGAGGATGATCGGGTGACCGAGGTGCCAAGTTTCTGGAGTTATCAGGGTAAAGCGGTCTACCAATTAAATAACACACACAGGTTGGTAGTCAACACCATCGGAGCAGACGATTCCGGCGAATTGAACTTTACTTCGGATGAAGTGTCTGATAGCGATTTGCCAGGTCCGCTCAGCTCAAATAACCCCTTCGATTCACAAGGAATTCACCTCCATTCCGAAAAACAGAATGTATTCACATCGATTGTGTCACTCACGCGTTCATTCTCTCGCACGGAACTTAGTTTTGGTGATGGCTACTTCTATCGGGATGCACAAAGTGTCTATGCATTGCGAGGCGACCTCAAGTACTGGGCCAAGCATCCGAAAACGCTGCTGGAATCTGGATTTGTACTTTCAAATCTTCCTACATCACTGATTAGCGTTGGTGCGCGTCCATTTGAAGAAGGGGATCCAGACTATGACTTCAGGCTTAAGCAAGATGGAGAGAAAATCCTTACCAATATATCCAAGAGCCTGCACCGTCTCGAAGGATACCTGCAAGCAACACAGGACTTACCTTCGCCTCGCTACACTGACCTTTATGCCACTGTCGGGATGCGTGCAAGCTATTTGAATCTCATAGACAACTTTTCACTCCAACCGCGTGGGCTCCTCGGCGTGAGGCTCGGACCCGATTTTGAGAATACCGAAGAACTACATCTTTTTCCGGTAGATCTCCGTTTCATGTACGGTAGTTATGTTCAGAACCCGCAGTTTTATCAAGTCGTCCTTGGGAAAGAGAATCCAGAAATTGCCCCAAGTCTGGCAAGGCATTATGTCGTCGCCTTGGAAAAAATGTTAACCTCAAAACCGAGGGAAATAGGTTCAACTGCACCTACAAAGAAGAGACCGTTACCTAACCAGACAAAGATTGAAATCGCTGGCTATTACAAAGATCTTCGCGATATGATTACTTATAACATATCTGAAAAACGCTACCAAAACCAGCGAACCGGATACGTGAAAGGTGTTGAGGTCTCATTGGAGCATCAAATAGGCGACGCGTTGCGGGGTTGGCTCTCTTATGCCTATACCATCTCTAAACGCCAAGATTCTCCAAGGGATGATGAGCGTTTTTATATGTACAATACACCGCATGTCGTGACGATCGGTATGAATTATCAATCAGATAGATGGGAATTTGGCGCAAATTGGCAATACAAGAGTGGTGCGCTATATTCGCCGTTGGTTGATCGGGAACCGTATACCAATCCCTTTACCAAAAACAAAACGTGGCTACCAATTTACGGCGATCCGGAGCGCACAGCAGCATATCACCGCTTGGATTTACGGTTCCACTTGTCCTTCTTAAATATCGGCAGATGGAAGGGAGGGTTTACCGCAGAACTCTGGAACGCTTACAACCGCACCAACACCCTCCAAGTTC
This sequence comes from Candidatus Poribacteria bacterium, assembly GCA_965200345.1. Classification (GTDB taxonomy): domain Bacteria; phylum Poribacteria; class WGA-4E; order WGA-4E; family WGA-3G; genus WGA-3G. The sequence goes on along the minus strand of OZ241378.1, from coordinate 5,015,265 downwards.
GCTACAACAAAAATTATACAAAACAAGTACCGGTCGCCCAATTGCCTATAATCCCCTTCCTGGCACTGACGTTGGAATTTTGATAATCCTGCCCAATTGAATTTTATATAGCCTAATTCGCCTCCTTTTTCGTCTATATATTAATCAGAATCTCTTTACCCAAAGGAGGCAACGTTCTTGGACGAGTATCTATTTTCTTCCCCCAAATTCCAAAAGCTCATAACTTTCTTGTGCGTCGTCACGCTATTGCACACTGTTATCGCCAGCGGACATGCCGAGACACATAACAACCAGATTAAAGCATATCGCACCTACGAAAGCATCGAGATTGACGGCGATTTGACGGAGGCGGATTGGAAACACGCGGAACCCATGGACCAGTTTGTGCAGGTCGAGCCACACGTCGGCGAAAACATGTCGGAACCCATGGAACTGCGGATCCTCTACGATGATGAGAACATTTACTTCGGTTTCACCTGTTTCGATTCAGACATGTCCAAACTCATCGCCAACGAAATGCGCAGGGATGCACGCGACCTACACGAAAACGACAACGTTTTTGTGCTATTGGATACATATAACGATAAACGGAGCGGTTTTTTCTTTCGGATGAACCCGCTTGGCGCAATACAGGACAGAGCCATCACGAACAGTGGCGATTCAATGAACACCGATTGGGATGCCGTTGTCGCATGTAAGTCAAAAATTAACGATGCTTACTGGACCGCGGAACTCAGCATTCCGTTTAGTCAACTCCGTTTTGAAAAGAACGATCCGATGACATGGGGCATCAATGCTGGACGCGGAATCGCTCGCCATCGAGAAGAGGCAATATGGATGCCCGTTCCATCCTCTTACGGCGGTCGGGCAAAATACCGAACCGCACATGTCGGGAACCTCGTCGGACTCGAAGGAATCGCGCCATCGCGAAACCTTGAATTTCTTCCGTATTTTTTGCCCGGAATTACGCAAGTCAATGATGACAACGGCACGCTCCAAACAACACGTGAATTCAAACTCGGGTTCGATGCAAAATACGGCATCACCTCAAATCTCACCGCTGACATCACTTATAACACTGACTTCGCACAAGTTGAAGCAGATGAGGAACAGGTAAATCTTACCCGATTCAGTCTCTTTTTCCCTGAGAAACGCCCTTTCTTTCTCGAAGGTGCAGGGCTCTTCGATTTTGGTATTCCACGGACCAGTTCCCGGCGACCGCCACCGATGCTCCTTTTTTATAGCCGCCGGATTGGTCTCGCACAAGGGAATGCGATCCCGATTATCTTTGGTGGAAAAACGAGTGGCAAGGTAGGTTCTTACGGCGTAGGATTTCTCAATGTTCTGACAAATGAGTTCTATGAGGCTGGCACAGACGAAGATGATCCGATAGACATCCCGCGCACCAACTTTTCCGTGATGCGGATTACCAAAGATATTGCTGCAGGTTCGCGTATCGGCGTGATGGCAGTTAATAAAGATGAATTTGGCGATTACAACCGCGCAGGCGGCTTCGACTTTGAATATCGACCCAACGATCGCTTAAATGTTCGAGGCATGTGGTCCCGAACTTTTGAACCCGGTATGTCCGGTCAGAATAACGCTTGGTACCTCGGTTCCCGATGGCAGAACAATCGCTTCCGGCTGGAGGGTGCGTATACCGACATTGATGATGATTTCAATCCCGCCGTCGGATATGTGCGACGTACCGGCATCCGAAATCTTCGTGGCGAGGCGCGCTGGATCCCAAACCCCCAAAAGTTTGGCATCCGACAGATTTGGACAGGTCCAGAGATGAACTATCTCCTCAACCACAACAACGAATTAGAAGAATGGAACATCTCCTACATCAATTGGTTTGAATTCGACACCGGAGACTATATCTTTTTTAGCGGTAGACGCAATTTTGAGCAATTGAATGAGGTTTTCGATTTTCGGGATGGTATAGAAATTCCGATAGGCGACTACCAATCCAACGCATTTAATATCCGCATGTCCAGTAATGACAGCCGACCAATTGGCGCCACCCTCGGCGGCGGCATTGAGGATTTCTACAACGGCACAGTTCGTAGAGCATACGTACAAACCACTCTTAAACCGAATGGGCATATCAGTGTGAGCGCACAATACCAATTTAATCAGGTAGTGAACTTACCTGAAGCGTATTTCACCGATGGACAGCCCCGGCCTGTTTACGTCAATCTTTTTAGAGGCAGACTTGACTATTCTTTTTCTACAGGGCTCTTTGCGAAACTCTTTGCCCAATGGAATGCCGATACAAACGTTGTGTCTACTAACTTCCTTATTAACTATATCTATCGCCCAGGAAGCGACTTCTATTTCGTTTTCAACCAAACGTATGATACGAACGGCACTACTAAATCCCGCCTGTTGGATTCAACCGTGGTTGCAAAGATGACCTATTGGTGGAATCCCTAATCACAAGAAAAAAGTCCCCTCAATATGCGGCTATTTCGTCAAACAATCTCCGAACATCCACTATAATGGTTTCCCTACTACAAGCAGCCCCGTTTGTAGTAGGGCGATTCATCGCCCATCAATTTCCTAAGTTGTCTCCAATTTTTTTACCAACCCATCTACCGTATGCGGCTAACAACCGATTGCTAACTACTGAAAACTGAACGGTTCCACTTTTTAGCAGTAAAAAATTGACACATAAATAAAAATATGCTATAATTAGAGTATATTTATGCTAAAATTGAGGGTTTTATTACATTTTGTGAGTCATATTAAACATTTTGGTCGTACTTGACGTTAAAAGTAAGTACTTGCGAATAGTTTCAAAAAAAGTATTTTTGCAACGCCGGTTTCGGTCAGTTACACACAATAACAGCATTTTGAGACCGAAACTATCCCTTTTCTGTTTATAGGAGGAAAAGCGAATGAGTAGCAACAGAACTTCCGGCATGCTCAGTCAAATGCGACAGCGTCGCGTTGAACGTAAGAAACCGAAGCGTTTTGTCGCATTGAAGAAGGTTTCGCTAGATCCGAGCCAGCAGAGCGACATCTCCAACGCACAGGCAAACCTGCCGAAACACCCCATCACGCAGAAACACATTAAACAGAGTTCCACAGCGTTTTCAGTCGCAATGGCGTTTCATGTCCTCATCGCTATATTTATTGGGACTTACGTTATCGTCGATCGGATTGAACAGGAAGGTGAGACGTTTAATATCAGTATAGTCACAGAAGAATCAAAAGCGAAACGTCGCTTCATACGTCGGGAAGCACCGAAATTCAACGAGGCACGACAGACGCAACAGAAACAGCTTTTCAAGCAGCCGGTAAGGACTAACACCGCCCAACTGCCAAAAGATGGGTTCACAATTCCCCAAGGCCCGGAGACAGCACTTGATCTCACAACGCCTGAGGTTGGTGAAGGCCTCACATCCATAGATGTCGATCGGAATTTTGTACAGCCGAGAACAACGGTCGAATCCGACCCAAAGGCACCCAGCTTTAAGATGCAACGTGAAGCACCAACACTGCTTGATAAACTTGACACACCTGAGCCCGACGCAGCACTTGGCGTAGGTAACATTAACTTCAGTTCCGAACCAGGCGTTACTGACCCTGCGTTCAAGTTCAGAGTAGAGCCGAAGTATCCGGAAAGTGCCAAGAAAGCAGGTAAGGTAGGCGACGTTATTTTACAAGCAACCATCGATGAAAATGGCATCCCAAAAGACATTGAAGCATTGACAAAACTCGGATTCGGGCTCGAAGAGGCGGCAATCGCTGCGTTCAAAAAATCTTCTTTTCGTCCAGCAATGAAGGGTGAAACACCTATTAGTAAGCAAGTTCAAATAACCTACGAGTTTACACTTGACGACTAAGCATACTGCTTGTTATTCCGCTCTTCTTAAAGTTAAAGGAAACAAAATGAATGAGTCGCAGAACTTCTGGCATGCTCAGTCAAATGCAGCAGTGTCGTGCTGAACGTAAGAAACGGGAGAAGTTCACCCGATTTTTAGTAACCCTTTAGCTGCGAAGTTTCGCACCAAACTGACAACCGATTGGCGAGCGGTATCGGCAATCTGTGTCTGTTCAAACGTCAATTGTGCAATTTCCGCCTCTACAGCTTCCGCTTGGGAGGCTGACATATTTTCAAGGAACCGATCGTGTATTGCTGGTGGGGCATTGTGTAGGGCAAGAGCCAAGGTCGGTTTGTCTAATACCTGCAGGACAGTTTTGATCGCTTCATCCTCCAAATTACTTAAATCTTCAAAGGTAAACAGTTTCTCAGAGACGCTCTCCACCACCTCCGGTTGTCTCTCTGCCAATCTTTCCAACAACCGATTCTGTCCTGCTATATCCATATAGGACAGCAGTTTAGCAAGGTTTGCTGCGCCTTCACCCAAGAAGGTCGTTTTCTGGAGTGCCTCCTTAATCTTGGCAACCTGTTCGTCCCAGATTTGTGTCGCGCGTTCGGCATCAACGATCTCTGTTGTCGTCACCTTCTCAGCGATGCGGACCTGTTTATCAAACGGTAACATCGCAAAAACTTTTCCAACATGCACGGCGAGGGCATTTTCGATAGATTCACTTTTCAGCTGCGTGCACATCACAAAAAACAGCGCAGCGTCGTCATCATCTACGTTCTGGAACGCTGCTAAAATGACCTGTGGGTGTGTTTCGTCAAGCAAAGCCTTCAACGCTTGCAGTGCAGCAGCATCCAAAAATGGAGGATTCGTCTGTGCGTCTGTATTAGGAACCGACACCTTGCACCCCTTTTTCGCCCGCGACCACCTCACCGATACGATAAGTAGATTCCCCAGATGCGTTGAGGGACTTTAAAGCGTCATCAACAGCATCAGAGGCAAGCACGACTACCATCCCAATCCCCATGTTGAAGACCCTGTACATCTCTACCTCTTCAACATTCCCTTTTTCCTGTAAAAACGGAAAAATCGGCGGAATCTCCCATGTCCCCTTCTGAATGTCAGCGACACATCCATCCGGCAGAATTCGTAGTATATTCGCAGGTAACCCACCACCAGTGATATGGGCAATCCCTTTAATCTCGCAGACCTTGCGAAGTTCCAGAACAGATTTTACGTAACTTTTGTGACACTCAAGCAGTGCCTCCCCAACTGTAGCAGAGAGGTCACGGATGTAGGTATCAACATCGTAGCCACACCTATCAAATAGAATACGGCGGACCAGGGAAAAGCCGTTGGTATGTAAACCTGTCGAGCCTAATCCGATGAGTTGATCTCCGGGCGCAATCTCTTCTCCGGTAATTACATCGGCTTTCTCAACAGCACCAACAATTGTCCCGACCAAATCGTATTCACCGAGCGTATAAATATCTGACAACTCTGCAATTTCACCGCCGATTAAGGCGCAACCAATCTCTCGACATCCTGCCGCGAGACCTGTCACAATACCTTCAATCGCCGCTGGTTCTACTTTGCTGATGCCAATGTAATCCAAAAAGAAAAGCGGTTCCGCTCCCTGTACAACAATATCGTTACCACAATGTGCGACAATATCAAAGCCAACAGTGTCGTGTCGTCCTACTTTAAACGCGACCTTTAACTTTGTGCCAACACTATCCGTACTGGAAACAAGCACTGGCTCTTGATACGATTTGAGCGCAAAAAGCCCCCCGAAACTCCCAACATCGCTGAGTACCTCAGGGCGGTAGGTGGTCCGGACGAGAGGTTTAAGCCGAGATATTGCTTCCGACTCTGCTTCAAACGAGACCCCGGCATTAGCGTACGTCAACTGCTTTTTATCTGCCATCTGATTTCTCTTGTTCCTTCAATAATTGTCTGCGAAGCGGAGAAACGCTTTTCCTCGGTCTTAACAAACTAATGACTAACACAACACCGCTAATACCTAAAGCAACGAGAACACCGATCTCCTGCGCTTTTTCAGGTTTTATACTCGGCTGCAACTTCTCAAGCAGTACAGGAAGTATCCAACTCAAAACCATTCCAAGAATCGCACAAATCAGCAGAGAAATAAGCGTATTGCGTCCTTGGGGCGTGCCTACCGGATTCGGTCTTTTCTGATTCCCACTTTTTTTAGTCTGCCTAAAAATCAGCATAAAAATTGCCCTCGTAGGTGCTAAGACCATAATTAGCGATTCCGATCTCATTCCCCCCTGATAAGGGGGTTATCTTCATCCAAGTGTTCACTTATTTTCGGATTTTACTATTAGGACTTACGCATTCCGCTTTAAAGTCCCCCTGATAAGGGGGATTTAGGGGGTTTAAAGGACGGAAATTCCAACTTTTTGCGTAAGTCCTGACTATAAAACATTCAGTAAATCTACATAATCAACGGCAGTTGTTCTGAAGATTCTTCCACAAGCGGAATCGGATATTCTCCATCAAAACAGGTGGTACAAAAATCCTGAGACGCCTTCACCGAATTTAGCAACCCATCAATACTTAGATAACCGAGACTGTCGGCGCGGATGTACTTGCGTATCTCATCAATCGTGTGTGAACTCGCGATTAACTCGCCACGTGTCGGTGTGTCTACACCATAGAAGCACGGGAACTTATTTGGAGGCGATGCAATTCGGAGGTGTACGGCTGTCGCGCCGCCCTGCCGAACGATTTTAATAAGTTTCCTGCTATTTGTCCCACGCATAATCGAATCGTCTACGAGCACAACCCGTTTGCCCCGCAACACTTCGCGTATCGGGTTCAACTTCACTTTCACCATCAGTTCTCGGATATCCTGCGTCGGGTTCATGAAAGAGCGGCCAACGAAAGGGTTCCGCGACAACCCTAAATCGAACGGAATGCCAGACTCCTCAGCGTAGCCGAGCGCAGCAATCGTCGCAGAATCAGGCACAGGGATCACGACATCTGCTTTAACAGGATGTTCGCGCGCCAATTGCCTGCCGAACTCTCGGCGCGGGTTGTTCACACTGTGCCCGAACATCATGCTATCCGGACGCGCCAGATAGATATATTCAAAGATACACTGCGATAACTCCGACTGTCTCTTATGAAAGCGCAACGACTCTAAACCGAGATGCGCAGAGCGTATAAATACCAATTCCCCCGGTTCTACCTCGCGTATCGGTTCTGCTTCAATGACATCAAAGGCACACGTTTCGGAGGCTAACACATACGCATCACCAAGCTTACCGAGCCACAGCGGACGGAACCCGTGCGCATCGCGAGCCCCCATCAGCGTGCTATTATCCATACATGCGAACGAGTATGCACCCTCAACACTGCGTAGCGCATCAACGATCCTATGCTCTAAAGCCTGCTTCCGCGAATGCGCTATCAAGTGGAAAATGACTTCTGTGTCCAAACTTGTGCTGAAGATCGAGCCAGCATTCTCCAAATGATTCCGAATGTGCACAGCATTGACAAGATTGCCGTTGTGTCCAAGCGCGAGCGGCCCCTGTTTGTAATTTCGGACCAGCGGTTGCGCATTCTCAAGCGTGCTTGCCCCCGCTGTCGAATAGCGGTTGTGCCCAATAGCGATATGACCTTCCAGTTTCTCTAAAGTCTCAGCACTAAACACAGAGTGAACCAGACCCATGCCGTGGTGATACGTAAATTTCTCGCCATCTGATGCGACAATGCCGCTGCTCTCTTGCCCTCGATGCTGAAGGGCACGTAACCCCAGATAGGTCAACTCTACGGCTCTTGGATGGCCGAAAACACCGAAGACACCACACTCGTCCTTCGGCTTATCATCATACTGCATTTTGATGGTTAAACCCTCCAACACGCACTCTTAAATTTTCGCAACTCGTCATTGAGGAAGTCTTTCACAAATTTACGCGTGTGCTGCACTCGCCTCAGTCTCTCCGACGCTCGCTAACCCACAACAATCCCAATACCGCGCACCGATACGGACAACTCTAAACCATCGTCCCAATATCGCGCACCGATACGGACAACTCTAACCTATACCCCAATATCGCACCGATAGGAACAGCAAGGATATACCAAATTTCAACCGGTAAACCTGCGGACACCCACCCGCGCATCGGTAACGAAATAATATACGCGAGGGTTTTAAGCATAGGGATTAACAACGCCAGAATCAGATTCGGTTTACCAAATATCTCCCACGGCACGTTAAGAAGCGCAAGTAAGCCAACAACAGCAGGCGGACCCAAAAACGCGCCCGAACAGAGCGGTCTCAGCGGAATATCAACACCGAACCTCTGACTCACAAACCGCATTCCTACGCCCGCTCCCACAATTACGACACCATACGTGATAACCAGCGAGATGAGCAAAAATAAACCCACCCAGAAACCGTGATTGACCCGATCCCCGAGCAGCACCTGCCAAATAAAATTCTCAAAAACAAACAGGCAAACCCAACCACCTATCAGTCCGATGATACTGCCAGTAGCAATCTGCCCAAGGGTTAATGTAACACTGTTCTTTTCCATACGCTCCGCTCGACTTTCTTTTTTTACTTTCTCTCTTAGATGTATTAATTTTATTGTATCACGTTGCAACATTATTGTCAAAATTATCTTTCCGCCAGAACAAAACATTCAGTTCTATTTTACAAGAAACCTTTGAATCTTCCAAAACCTCCTGTCGAAGCATTCTCCGAATCGCGACGGCTTCGACAAAAACGATGAAAACCGAATGCCTCTTTCCTCCAGAATTGGATGTGTAAAGTTTTGGCAGCTGTCCTCCTGAACCCGTAGGTTGGGTCGAACGGAACGGAAAAATCACCCCATTAGCCCAGAAAACCAAATCCATTCAAACACCTTGAAACCACTAAAAAATCAGTGAAACCCAACATCTTACCTTTTATCATAATATTTATATCTGCTTCAAATTTGGTTTGACACAATTTCGGTTTTGAATTAAACTATTGCCACAAAGTACAGTTTTTACGTTCAATTACGCATCGTGAGCGGCGGCTTTAGTGCCGTTTCTAAAGGAGGCTCTCATGTCGAAAATCCTTGTACTGTCAGGTGAAAATCACCGTTTTAATGCAAGTGCCAGCATCATTCACGATTTTCTTTCCGAAGATGCTGACATTTCAGCGACGTTAACCGATGATAAAGGGATCTTAGCATCATCCGAGTTACAAACCTATGATGCGTGTGTCTTTGGCACCGGCTTCACGCGCACGGAACGCCAAGAAGACGGATCTGTCGCACGTGTGTCCGATTTAACCCCAGATGAAGAAGACGGTTTATTCGGATTTGTAAGTGAAGGCAAAGGATTAGTCGGGATTCACGGGACCGCATGGTGGATCGGCGGTCGCGCCATGGATCTTATCGGGGGGGCCTCCAATTGGCATCCGCCCGGCTCAACCTTTACTGTCCATATTGAGGATGACGCGCATCCAACGACCCAAGGCATTGAAGATTTTGATGTGGAAGATGAGATTTATATCTCCGCACACGACCCGCATATCCATGTCTTGGCATCCGCTGAGTGGTTCGGCAAGGCGCATCCTATGGCGTGGGTAAAGCCTTACGGTTCCGGACGCGTCTTCTATACCACTTTAGGTCATGGACCAGGCACCTTCGAGCGCGCTGGTATGCAGAAATTCCTCACGCAAGGCGTGAAATGGGCAGCTGCATCCTAACGAAAATTCTGTGAGGCGAGGCATAAATGCCTCGCCACGCCACATTATCGCATACGCAAATGCAGACACTAAAAATTACAGACATAGAGACTGAGGTCATTCAGGTAAACCACCGCGGCAATTGGCTCTTCGTCAAGGTACACGCTGATAATGGCACTATGGGGGTCGGCGAGGCTTCCCACGGTAGAGATGATGACCGCGTTCGACATATCATTGATACCCTCAAACCCGTACTCGTCGGATGGAACCCGTTTCAACTGGAGGCATTCCACCAACGTTTCTACCGAGACACTGAAAGCCATACCTATCATACCGCACTCAGTGGAATCGAGCAGGCACTGTTCGATCTCGCTGGCAAGGCATTAGACGTACCAAGCTATCAACTCTTAGGTGGCAAGTGCCGAGAAAAGATTCGTCTCTACGCGAATATCAACCGCGCAACCCTGAACCGCAGCCCTTCCGGGTTTGCTAACAATGCCGAGCGCGCCGTTGCTGAAGGTTTTACCGCCATAAAATGCGCACCTTTTGACGATGTTTCAGTCGCTAATATTTCGCGCGGGAGTCTAACACCCGCTATCTGTCTCGGTATTGACCGCATCCGCACAATTCGCACCGCAATCGGTGGTAATATCGACCTGATGGTGGATTGCCACAGCCGTTTTAATCCAGGCACCATCATCCAGGTCGCAAAAGAGTTAGAAGATCTACACCTCTTCTGGATTGAGGACGTTATCCCGTTGGATAATTTGGATGCCTTCGCGCATATAAGTCGCTCCATCGGTATCCCGATCGCAACCGGTGAACGCTTACGGACCCTCACCGATTTTGACAGACTGCTAACCGAAACACACGTTGACTACATCTTACCGGATGTCAAACATGTCGGTGGAATATCGGGATTGAAGAAAATTGCGACGCTCGCCGCTGCGCGAAATGTTATGATGACACCGCACAATCCAAGCGGGCCCGTCGCAACCGCTGCAAGTGTGCAATGCATGGCAAGTGTAACCAACTTCGCAATCCTTGAATACGCATGGGGAGAAGTAGAGTGGCGTGCTTCGCTTATTGAACCGCCAGAGAAAATAGTTAATGGATCTATTGAAGTGCCTGACCAATCTGGGTTAGGCATCACATTATAGCAAACCCATAATACATCGGGAGCGATCAAATGATATTTAGCCATATTGCATATCTGAAAATAACACCAAAGTTCCTTCTTTTTTGTCTTTTGCTCAGCGTTGCTACACTTGCTGGATGCCTTGGTGGTATGCAGACAACGGCAACCGAATCTAAAACTGATGAAACTACGTCAACTGCGGAAACAGAAGCCCCCACAGCCCTCGCAGAACTCCAGCTTTCAACGCCTAAAACGAATTATACTGTGAAAGAAGCCATCCCACTGGAACTTAACATTCAGAACGGGAAATTTGACCTTCTTGTACCTTTTTTCAGTGTCGCAACAAAAGGCGCATTTACGCAAATAACTGTGAATGACGCGAATGGACAGATTGTTAACCCGAAGCACCCTATTACGCAAGAAAACCCGCAAAAATACGTGCAGAGCGACGGAAAAACGGTCCGGTGTATTCAGGGGTTTGAACTCAAAGCATCTGCAAATCAAGAATTAAAATTTAAAGATATTCAGAGATACTACCTGTTGCAGCCGGGAACTTACACCGTAACGCTTTCAATCGCACTCGAAGTTTACACAGAATCTATAACCGAAGAACACCCCGAAATCCGAGAATTAAAACAAGATATGGCGCGCATCCAGAACGATCCGAACCTTCAAGGTGCTGCAAAGCAAGATGCCCTCAGTTACTACCAAGAACAGATTAAATTTATTCAGGAACGGCATAAGGACGCGGTAAAAGATATTTATCTACCCGTCAAATCGCTGCGTGGAAAGGCACCCCTTACATCAAACAGTATTACTGTGACCGTGGAACCGGAAACAGAGCCTCCAGCCGGGCAGACACAGCGCGAAACGCCATCAGGGATTAACAAATCTGATACTGTACCACGGAAGAAACCACTCGGGTTAGAGGACATCATCGCGCGGCCGGCATCCGAATGGGTTGCCCCTAAGTACAAGATCAAAATGGATCCCGAGTATCCGCAGAGTGCCAAAGAGGCGGAAAAGGAAGGGACTGTTGTTTTACAGTTTACCATTGACGAGAACGGCACCCCAAAAGATATTGTAGCACTCACGAATTTCGGATTTGGACTTGAGGCGGCAGCAATTGAAGCATTGAAGAAAAGCACCTTTCATCCGGCAATGAAAGACGGTAAACCCACCAGCAATCAGGTGAAAATACCATACGAGTTTGCGATTGTGGATGACAACGCGCCATAACATGGAGTTCTTATGCAAACATTCAAAAACACAATCCCACTCTACCTACTTCTAACCTTTAGCATGATAGGGTGTGTCGCGGGTTTACAAACGCAATCTTCGCCAACGGATGTAACAATAGCCACTTCGGAGGTAATGCTCGCTCTTTCAACACCCGAGGCGACTTATACACCTAAAGATACCATACCGATCGAACTCAGCATTCAGAACGGAAAATTTGACCTGCTCGTGCCTTATGCCAACGTCTCAACATCGGGCACATTTGCACGATTACGGGTTACAGATACTAATGGCAACACTGTCGAACCTAAACGCGCAGTCACTGCACCGAATTCCGAAGAAATCTTTATGGAAAAAGACGGAAAGTCTGTTCAGTGTATCCAAGGATTGGAATTAAAAGCTGGGGCAATACAGATCGTCTTCTTGGAGGATTTACAGAAATACTATCAGTTGGAGAAAGGTGATTACACAATCACCCTCACAATAGCGTTACCGGTTTACCGAGATTTTTTCAACAAACGACACCCAGAGATTATAGAATTGGAAGAGGAGATTAAACGGATCCAGAAAGTGGCAGATGCGCACGTCTCCGCCGCAGACAAGCGTTCCGCAGTTAACGATCTCCAACAACAGATTGTATCTCTTGAAAAGAAACAAAAGGACACTTACCTGCCCGTCAAATCGCTACTTGGCAAGGCAACGCTCACTTCCAACAACATCATCATAACAATAGAATAACGGAAATATTGGAAAGGAAATTCTTATGAGAATATTTAAAAGTTTTACGCCGTTTTATTCATTTCTCATTCTTAGTATAGTAGGCTGCACCACAGGTTTGCAAACCCAATCGATGCCAACGGATGTGACAACAGCCACTTCAGGGGTAATCTTTTCTCTTTCAACACCTAAAGAGACTTATGTACTTAAGGACACTATTTCGCTTGAACTCAGTATTCAGAACGGAAAATTTGACCTGCTCGTGCCTTTTGTCAATGTTGGGACATCAGGAGCCTTTACACAGTTAAAAATTACAGATACCGACGGCAATATTGTCAAACCTAAACGCTCAATCCCTGTTCCGAGTCCTGCAGAAGTCTTTATTGAAAAGGATGGGAGATCTGTTCAGTGTATCCAAGGGTTGGAATTGAAAGCCGCGACAACGCAGGTTGTCCCTCTGGAAGATTTACAGAAACATTATCAGTTGAAGAAAGGGAGCTACACAATCACGCTCACAATGGAGTTGTCGGTTTACCGAGATTTTTTGAAAAAACAACACCCAGAAGTTATAGAGTTAGAAGCAGAGATTAAACGGATTGAGGATGTGACCGATGCACATGTCTCCGCCGCCGACAAGCGTTCCGCAGTTAACGATCTCCGACAACAAATTGAATTTCTGGAAAAGAAACACAAGGACATTTATCTGCCTGTTGAGTCGCTGCTCGGTAAGGCAATGCTTACCTCCAACAGTATTACCGTAAATATAGAATAACAGAGCACCCGAGCACATCCCTATGTCGTCTATCGCGCGGCATCGTCTGCGGAGGAATCTCCATAAAAATCATGAAACTTTCCATCTTACTGATTTCCAGTTTGGTGTTCATGTTATCAAGCATTTTTCATGTCTGGGCACAAGCTCCGAAGCGCGCCAAAATTGTGTTTACCTCTACCCGAAATAGTAACGCTGAAATCTATGTGATGAACGCTGACGGAAGCCAACAAATAAGATTGACGCATCACCCTGGAGACGATTTCGATCCTACCTGGTCCCCAACGGGGGAACACATCGCTTTTGTCTCAGAACGAGGACAGAACGGGGTTTTTGATATCTATCTCATGGATGCTAATGGAAAAAATATACGCCCTGCATTTGACCAGTTGACTATAGAACCGCGCCCGCTTGGTCGCCCGATGGCAAAAGAATCGCCTACCATACATACTCACCTATACCAGATTGGGCAGTATACTTCAACACAATAGAGGGCGGAACAGCGGAGCGTGTTTCCAAAGCAGGAATATACCCTGGCGGTTTCCCTGATTGGTCCCCTGATGGAACTGAGATCGCCTTCACCGGAGGCAGCCGGACAGAATGGCGCATTTGGATTATTAACCTACAAACCCACGAGAAAGAGATACTTCTTCCAAAGATTAAGGGAGGTAACATGCAGGATCCTGCTTGGTCTCCTGATGGAAAAAAACTTGCTTTTTATTGGTGGAAGCCAGACGAGCAAAAGTCTTATATCTACATCGTCAATCGCGATGGTAAAAATCTTGAGAAGATAGTTGAAAATGCATCCAGAATGGTTGCATGGTCACCCGATGGGAAAGAACTGCTTTATCGAAAAACTGTTGGGGGCCAAAAACTGTTTTTTAAAATAAACTTAGACACTCACACCGAAACCTTGCTCGCCCGCTTCGGTCAAACAATACGCCATGGACAGAATATAGGTTGGGACTGGTTTGATCCAAAAGTCTTGCCTGTTTCCCCGCAGCCACAGTCGCTTACCACTGTTTGGGGTGAAATGAAAATTAAAGACTAAATGGAGTCTATTATGAAACGTCCATATTTTTTCCTTTTGTGTAGCATTGGTTTCACTCTGCTTTGCTTCAGCGTTTGCCGTGTCCCGGCACAAGCACCAACACGCGCTAAAATTGTGTTCGCCTCCACTCGGAATGGCAATCGCGGCAACGCTGAAATCTATGTGATGAATGCCGATGGCAGCCAACAGATACGATTGACGCACCACCCCAGAGACGATACCGATCCGACTTGGTCACCAAACGGCAAGCACATCGCTTTTGTCTCAGATCGAGAACATAAAGGGCTTCCCGACATCTATCTCATGGATGCCGATGGGAAAAATATACGCCGAGCCTTTGATGACTTGGAGTATAGAACCGCGCCCGCTTGGTCACCCGATGGAACACAAATCGCCTATCGTACGTATTCACCCGTGCCGGACTGGGCAGTATACACCAAGACACTCGGTGGCGGTGAGGCAGAACGAATTGCCGAATCAGGAACCGGATTGAGCGGCTTTCCTGCTTGGTCACCCGACGGAACCGAAATCGCTTTCGTTAGTGGTAAATCACCGGAATGGCATATCCGAATTATTAATATAGAAACGCGTGAAGAGGATATACTCCAGCCAAAGATCCAAGGAGACAATATGCTATATCCGGCCTGGTCACCTGACGGGAAACGACTTGCCTTTTCCGTGTGGAGATGGGAGGGTGCACCGAGCATCTACATTGTCGGGCGCGATGGGAAAGAACGTGAAGAGATCGTTAAAAACACGTTCGGAACACTCGCATGGTCACCCGACGGGAAAAAACTGCTTTATCCAAAGACAATTGACGGTTCAGATCTGTTGTTTAAAATAGATCTTGACACTCGCACTGAAACACTGCTCGCGCGCATCGGTCCAAGCAAACACCGTAATGGAAATACAGGGTGGGACTGGTTCGATCCTAAAGTTTTAGCGGTTTCCCCACAACCACAATTGCTGACGACCGTCTGGGGGAAAATGAAGATCCAAAATTAAATTCAAACTTCAATGGAGTCTGTTATGAAACGTCTACATCTCTATCTGTTGGGTTGCGCCAGTTTCGCTATATTAAGCGTCAGCGTTTGTCGTGTCTCGGCGCAGGTTCCGACACGTCCCAAGATAATATTCAACTCTACCCGAAGTGGCAACGCCGAAATCTACATGATGGATACGGATGGCAGCCAACAGATTAGATTAACTCGGCATCCCGCCGGAGACGCACAACCCGTCTGGTCCCCAACAGGGGAGCAGATTCTTTTTGTATCTAAGCGAGATGGCGTACATGACCTATACCTAATGGATCCCAATGGTGAGAATGTGAGGAAAATATTTAAAAAAGGTTCCTTTAGACAACAACCGGCGTGGTCGCCTGACGGCAAACAGATCGCTTATCTCGGAAACAAGGGTGATGACTGGGCAATCTATGTAGCGACACTGGACGGAAAAGAGGAGCGGCTATCATGGTGTGGCAGAACGGGTGGATTCCCGGCATGGTCGCCGGATGGAACAGAAATAGTCTTTGCTACCGCACATTTCATAGGGCAAGCCCCATCGCCGATGGCCATCTACAATCTGCGCACAGGAGAAAAGGAGATTTTTCACCCAGAACAACAGTTACGGATGTTCTACCCTTCTTGGGCACCCGATGGCACCATCGCTTTTTCTTATGTTGAGAGATTGGGGGCTGGCGGTCCGGTTGAGGGAACCCTCTACGCCATCAATCGCGATGGTGGTGGTCTGCAAGAGATTGTCCCTGAGAAGGAACCGATAGCTGAACAAGCTGTATGGGCTCCATCTCAGAACGAACTTGCTTATCATAAAAAGGTCGGTGAAAACCGACAAATCTTCAAAATTGATTTGGCAAGTCGCCAAAGCCAGCAGCTGACACGTCGTGGTATAAATGTCTATCCCGATTGGTTCGACCCAGCTTTCGCGCTACCAGTATTCCCGAAACCATATTTACTCACCACAGTCTGGGCAAAAGTCAAAACAACCAATTGACGTAGTAACCTGAAAAGCGTTCTCACGAATGAACTTGAACAAATTGTTCATATAGGTCAAAAATTTTACTTGCAAATCAGCACAAAATGATATATAATTTTAAGAACGAAATCGTGTCAGTAAAGTTTTCGTGACATCTCGGTTCTTAAGGATAATCCAGAATGCTTTTTAACTTCGCAAATGTACTAATCTTCTTGATTGTTGGCTGCCTATTTGTTGTTCTAAATCTCACTGTCTCTCGCCTCCTGCATACCAAACTCTTCTCAGGCGAAAAGTATATCCCTTATGAATGCGGCGAAGACCCAATCGGTGATACGCGGATCAAGTTTAACACCCGTTTTTATGTCATCGCGCTTATCTTTCTCATCTTTGACGTCGAAGCTGTGTTTCTCTTCCCGTGGGCAGTCGTTTTCCGAAAATTCGGTCTCTTCGCGTTTTTGGAGATGCTTGTCTTCATCGTTATTCTTTTAGTAGGGCTTGCTTACGTCTGGGCAAAAGGTGATCTGGAATGGATCCGATCTACGCAGCTGGAAGTCCAATCCGTCCGGAGGGAAGAAAGTTATGATAATTGATGAAAAACTGGACAAAAATGTTATTGTTACCTCAGTTGATGCTGTCGCTAACTGGGCACGCTCTTCAGCACTTTGGCCCATGACGTTTGGACTCGCTTGTTGCGCCATCGAATTTATGGCGACTGCCGCTTCTAACTACGACCTTGACCGCTTCGGGGCAGGGGTGCCGCGCGCGACACCCCGTCAGTCCGACTTGATGGTAATCTCTGGCACAGTGACACTCAAAATGGCAACGCGTATCAGACGGCTTTATGAACAGATGCCGGAACCGAAATATGTCATTTCAATGGGGAGCTGTGCAACGAGCGGCGGACCCTACTGGCAACACGGATACCATGTCCTCAAAGGCGTTGATCGGATTATCCCCGTTGATGTTTATGTACCGGGATGTCCACCGCGCCCAGAAGCACTCATTGAAGGGTTGCTCAAACTACAAGAGAAAATTAAAACGCAAACCGTCGCCAAACGTGAGCATGTCCCCTTCCTGAAAAGACTCTTTACCAAAACAGAATGGTACGAACTTGAAGGAACTGAAGCTGAAACTGCGACTGAAACAGACGAGCTATCTGCAGAAGGAGAAAGCGACAGTCCCGAAACCACTGCCTAAATAAAATACCAACGCCTCCAACGGTAGAACCGATTTGTAATCGCTACTGTTGTAGGAGTGATTTGTAGGAGCGACTTGTAGTCGCGAACATGGAGCAAGAATTACGTGAAACCCGAAGAAATTTATGAGGCACTAACGGCGCAGTTCGGAGATGTCGTCCTCGGTTTTGATACCGAACTCGCTGGTGACCCGAACATCCAAATTGCCTCCACAGCAATTGCCGATGTGTGCCAATCTCTCGCTGAAACCGACACACTGGCGTTTGATTCCTTGATGTGTCTCAGCGGGGTAGATTTAAGTGCCAAGGATGAAGAATTCGCCGTCGTATACCATCTCTATGCTATGAAACATCGGCATAGCGTGGTTCTAAAAACGGCAGTCCCGAAAACTGATCCGCACCTCCCAAGCGTCTCGCATATCTGGAAAACCGCAGATTGGCACGAGCGCGAAGCTTATGACCTCTACGGAATTCTCTTTGAGGGACACGACGATCTCCGCCGTATCTTACTTCCGGATGATTGGGACGGATATCCCTTACGCAAAGACTATAAGGAGCCTGAATTCTATCGTGGTATGCGCGTGCCATATTAGGTACGAGGATATTGAATTTTCCGTCTTATGTGGTATTGCTCAAAAACGAAAATATTACATTGTAGCAGGGGTTTGTAACCCCGAACTTTTTCACAAAATATCAGCACACCCATACAGGTTAAGATTTGACATTCAACCGCAAAAATGGTATCATATATAGTGGCAAACAGATAGAAATTGATCATAAATCTAAATTCGTTTTAAGCTTTGCAGAACCCGCACTATGGAAAGCACACAACAGACTGAAAGCAAAATTATAGAATTAAAACCCTTCGCCGATGAGATGGTCGTGAACATGGGACCTCAGCATCCAAGTACACACGGTGTACTACGACTGGAATTGAGACTGGATGGTGAAGTCGTCCGTGAAGCGATTCCGCATATCGGTTATCTGCATCGCTGCTTTGAGAAGCACTCCGAAAATCTCTCTTATCCCCAGATCATCCCTTTTACCGATAGAATGGACTACGTGGCGGCAATGAACCAGAATTGGGGATTTTGTCTCGCTGTTGAGAAACTCTTGGAAGCAGATGAAAGCAAGGAATTCGAGGTGCCGGAACGGGCAGAATACCTCCGAGTACTTATTTGTGAACTAAATCGTATTGCGAGCCATCTCCTCTCCTTTGGAACATACGGGATGGACATCGGCGCATTCACACCTTTCCTATACGCCTTTCGCGACCGAGAACGGCTGCTCCTCCTTTTCGAGAAAGTTTGTGGCGCGCGCCTCACCTATAACTATATCCGTATTGGCGGCGTATCTGAAATCATCCCCATGGAACCCGGATCTATTGATGAACAGAATTTTTTAGATGAAATAGAACAGTTCTTAGACTATTTTGAACCACTGATTGACGAGTATAACGAACTCCTGACGAAAAACAGTATCTTCGCAGAACGCACGACAGGCGTTGCTATCATGTCCGCTGATATGGCATTGAGCTACGGCGCGACCGGTCCTAATCTCCGCGGATCCGGTGTGGACTGGGACCTTAGGCGAGATGAGCCTTATTCTATCTACGATAGGTTTGAATTCGACGTACCTGTGGCAGTAGATGTTCCAGAACTCGGTGCCGTTGTTGGTGATTGCTGGAGCCGATACAAGATACGTATGGATGAGATGAAGCAGTCCATCCGGATTGTGCGGCAGATTTTAGCGGAAGGGCTACCCGATGGTCCCGTGATGGCAGATTTGAAAGCTGTCCGTCCTCCAAAAGGCGAGATCTATTTCCGTAGTGAAGCACCGCGCGGTGAACTCGGATTCTATATCGTCAGTGATGGTACACCGAAGCCAGTGCGTCTCAAAGGACGCTCACCGTGCTTCAGTGCATTGAGCGCGCTACAAGAACTTAGCCGAGGCTTGATGGTAGCGGATATTATCGCAATTATTGGCAGCATTGACATCGTGATGGGAGAAGTCGATCGGTAAATATACGCAATAAAGGGGTAAACGATGAGAATTACAACGGGAAAACAGGTAAATGTCTTAGTGTGGGCCATCGCTATAACCCTTTTTGGCTGTGCCATCGCTAATTTTTTGACCAACGTTGAGGTGATATCTGCAACCGTTGGCTTAGTTTTCATCGGTTCTTTGTGTTTATTCGAGGTGGTGCGCCGTTCCGGTCCAGGGCAACACGTGCTTGCACACTTGCCGAAATTGCTGCCCGATAACAGATTTTTGCGATGGACCCTCCTATTAACAGGGGGAATCGTGACTGTAGACTGGATCTTGGAAATTGGGGAATTTTTGCTTACCGGATAAGGAGATTGGATGTCGGATTTTAGGGC
Source organism: Candidatus Poribacteria bacterium (assembly GCA_965200345.1). Lineage (GTDB taxonomy): Bacteria > Poribacteria > WGA-4E > WGA-4E > WGA-3G > WGA-3G. The sequence goes on along the minus strand of OZ241378.1, from coordinate 4,995,237 downwards.
GATGTTTGTAGGTTTCCCGGATTTCAATATATCTGAGAATTTCTTTCCCAACATAGACCTACAAGATAAACTCAATTGGGCTGAGGAATTTATACAGAATGTTTTAATTCCGCGACTGCCGGAAGCTGCTGCTGCACACTTCCCTGTAGAGTTAGGTACAGTTCTCGTCATGTTTGCATGTGCAGGCATTTTTGTCGCAGTTGTTCCGTTACTTCCGTTAGTCCTGGTGCTTGCAGAGCGAAAAGTCGCCGCCCGTTTTCAGAACCGGACAGGCCCTATGCGCGTTGGTCCGTGGGGTACACTTCAAACGTTAGCCGACGGTATAAAACTCATCTTCAAAGAGGACTTTATCCCACCACAAGGTGATAAACTTCTTTTTCTACTTGCACCTTATATCATTTTCGCCTGTTCTTTCGCTGTTTTTGCCGCTATCCCGTTCGGTCAAAACATCTTGGTTAGTGACTTTAACATCGGAATCTTTTATATCATGGCGATCTCCTCTGTGATTGTCATGGGCGTGATTATGGCAGGTTGGTCATCAAACAGCAAATGGTCGTTGTTGGGCTCTTTACGTTCCGCCGCGCAAATTGTTAGTTACGAAATTCCGCTCGGTCTCTCTATCCTGACCATCGTGATGCTCGTGGAAAGTTTGAGCATGACAGAGATTGTGGCAAGCCAATCCAACGGCGTTTTCAGCTGGCTCATTTTCCGGACACCTTTCACCTTTATTGCATTCTTTATCTTTTTTATTTCCGCTATTGCCGAGGTAAACCGGACACCCTTTGATTTACCCGAAGCCGAATCTGAAATTGTCGCAGGTTTTCACACCGAATATAGCGGAATGCGGTTCGCACTCTTCTTTATCGCTGAATATGCGAATATGTTCGCTGTGAGCGCAATCGCCGTAACGCTCTTCCTCGGCGGTTGGGAAGGTGCCTTACCCGGATTCGATATCCTCGGCGGGCTACCCGGTTTCGTTATCAAAACCCTCGCGCTCGTTTTCTTGATGATGTGGCTGAGATGGACATTACCGCGCCTGCGCGTAGATCAACTGATGAATCTCTGTTGGAAGTATTTCATCCCGATCGCCTTCTTTAACATCTTAGGCACCGGCATCTGGGGGCTTATCTTCCCAGAGGATACGCTCGTTAGCATTATTATCAGCTGTGCAATTATCTATATTGGACTTATTATCGCGTATACGATCGCCGGACGCGTGATGACACAAAAGCCAGCACCACAACCGGGTTAGCGCTAACTGTTGGAGGGAACACCTAAATGGAGAAATACATACGAAACATCTATAGAGGCGTTTACACCGTTCTCGTCGGCATGCGGGTAACAATCAAACAGTTCTTTGAACCGAATGTCACACATCAATACCCGTATGAACACGACTATGAAAAGAAGCAAAACGTCCGAGAAATCCCGAAGGGGTACCGTGGGCAGCTCTATAACCGCACTGAGGACTGTATCGGATGTAAAAAGTGCGAAATGATCTGTCCGGTTGATTGTATTATGATTGACGCTACCAAACTCCCGAAAGGTGAACAACTCTGGGATAGCATGAACGTCGTTCATCTCAAAGACGGACGTGAAATCATCGGTATCATTGAAGGCGACGACAAAAAGGCAAAATCGGAAGATTCAATAACCCTCACGAATATCACCTCTCGCCAAGGTCCACAGGAAGTCATAGATCGCCTTGAAGCATCGGCGGATGAGAACCGAACTCAGACTTTTTCGGGCGACGAAATATCGCGGGTTGTTACGCGAAACCCTGTCGTTTTTTACCTTGACAAGTTTGATATCGACATGTCCCTCTGTATGTATTGTGGGCTCTGCACGGAAGTCTGTCCGACAGAGTGCCTCACGATGAAAGACACGCTTGAAGGCATCGAGTACTCTAAATTTGACAGGTCAGACCTCATTTTCAGCTTCGACAAGCAGGAAATGTACGGTAAAGATGGCGTTGAAGACGTGGAAGCTGCAGACTAAAAGAAATATTAGTACCAAGCATGTAGCTTAGAATGAAGTGGAAAGCGGATTTATGAAAGGAACGTCATAAGTCAAACCACTGTGCCTTAACCGCAAGGTAAGTTAAAAATATGGAATTTACACTTACAAACTTTATTTTTTACGGCTTTGCACTTATGACAGTCGGCTCGGCACTCCTTGTCGTGACAGTGCGGAACATCGTCCACGCGGCGTTTTCGCTCATGGTGACACTCTTCGGTGTTGCAGGGCTTTACGTCTTCTTACAGGCTGACTTTCTCGCCGCAACGCAAGTGATTGTCTATGTCGGCGGTATCCTTGTCCTTATCTTATTCGGTGTCATGATGACAAGTGGACGCTTGGAGATGCGTATTCATATTGAGCGCGGGCAACTTCTCCTCGGTGGCGTTGTTGCCCTGGCACTCCTTACGCTCCTCCTGACCGTTATCGCCAATACACCGGCGTGGAAAAACCTCACCGATGATGGCACAGAACTTCCACCGACAACGGAACTTATCGGCAAAGAAATTTTGGATGGCCCATTCCTGCTTCCATTTGAGGTCGTCTCCGTGCTGCTGTTAGTCGCGTTAATCGGAGCCGCCCTGATCTCCCGAAAGGAGGTTAGGGACTAAAAATGACCTTACAACACTATCTCGTTATCAGTGCAATTCTGTTCACACTCGGTATTTTCGCTGTTTTGACGCGTCGGAACGCCATTAGTATTTTGATGGGCATTGAACTTATTCTTAATTCGTGTAATTTGAACTTCGCCGCGTTCTCGCGTTTTATGACACCGCCGGAGGACATCAGCGGACAAATTATCGCTATTTTTGGGATTGTGCTCGCTGCAGCGGAAGCCGCTGTTTTCTTAGCGATTATCCTTGCGATCTACCGTGAATTCGGCAGTATACGTCCAGACGAAGTGGATACCTTGAAAGGTTGAAATTGTTGTCGGTTTTCAGTATTTGGCTATCAATTACAAGAGGTCTCTGAGATGCCAAAATCTTCTTAACCGATAACCGATAACCAAAAACTTATAAAAGAAAAGGCTTAAAAAAATAAATATATGGTTGTTCCCTTAATAAGTATCATCTTGCTTTGCCCTCTTGCCGCTTTTGCGATTTTCGGGCTTCTCGGTTTAGCGAATCGGCGTTTCCCGCGGCAGGACTACTTGTCCACCGCAGCAATGCTCATTGCACTCGCCTGCTCGTTCCTACTCTTACGAGAGGTGGTTCCCAGTCCAGAAGCACATACCGTCGATTGGCTTTCGCTTGGTGGTGTTACCTTCTCTATGGGCTTCTATTTGGACAGTGTCACCGTCATCATGCTGATTGTTGTGACGCTTGTCAGTAGCCTCGTCCATATTTTCTCTATGGGCTACATGCACGGTGATCCACGGTATCCACGGTTCTTTGCCTACCTATCGCTCTTCTCCTTCTCAATGCTCTTTCTGGTTGTGTCGGACAACCTCCTCGGTATCTATATCGGTTGGGAACTCGTCGGACTCTGCTCCTATCTGCTCATCGGCTTCTGGTTTGAAAAAGACTCCGCCGCGAATGCGTGTAAAAAGGCGTTCCTGACAACACGCGTCGGTGATGTCGGCATGTTCATCGGTATGATGATGCTCTTCACCAAGTTTAAGACACTCTCGCTCTACGGAGAAGGCGGCATTTTCGCCCTCGCCGCTTCCCAACTCACCACAGGCGATATGGTATGGCTCTCTATTGCGGGTGTTCTGATTTTTTGCGGGGCTATCGGTAAATCCGCACAGATGCCGCTCCATACATGGCTTCCTGATGCGATGGAAGGTCCCACACCTGTCAGCGCATTGATTCACGCAGCAACGATGGTTGCCGCCGGTGTCTACCTCACAGCTCGGATGTTCCCGATTTTGACAGAAACCTCGTCTCTGGTCATCGCTTATGTCGGTGGTATCACAGCACTCGTCGCTGCAACAATCGCTATCGTTCGGTTTGACATCAAGCGGGTCTTGGCGTATTCCACAATCAGTCAATTGGGATACATGATGTTGGCAATTGGGGCAGGCAGCTATGTCGCGGGACTCTTTCACCTCACGACCCACGCTTTTTTCAAGGCACTGCTTTTCCTCGGTTCTGGAAGCGTCATTCACGCCTTCCACGCTATGCATGCACACGGGCACGATGACGAACACGGACATGGTGATAGTGATACACACGCACATGAACACGATCACGGCGACCACGATACACACGCACATGAACACGGTGAGGATCACGATTCGGGGCATATCCTCGGTTCTGAGATACCCCCCGACCAAGATATGCGGAACATGGGTGGACTCCGCCACAAAATGCCGATTACTTTCATAACAATGCTCATCGCAACACTGTCTATCTCCGGTGTGCCGTTCATCTTCTCCGGATTCTGGAGCAAAGACGCTATTTTAGGCGGTGTGTTGGGACGCGCAATGGAATGGAACTCTGTCCATCACTATCTCCTATTCGGTATGGCACTCTGCGCCGCCGGAATCACAGCGTTCTACATGTTCCGCCTAATCTTCATGACCTTTTTCGGTGAACCCCGCAATCAAGAGATGCACGACATCGCACACGAATCTCCGAGATCAATGACTGTGCCGCTTCTTATTCTGGCATTCTTGAGTCTGCCTGTCGTCAATATACTTTGGTTTAACGAAGCCTACGTTAAACCGCCACCGCAACCACATCTGCATGCACCACAACACGCTTATATTTCCCCCGATGGTAACACAGGTGGAAAGGGTTACACAGTATCACTCTTTGGCGTGTCTGAAGCAGTCGCAGCTGAGGAAGAAGGAACACACGGCACAGATGGTACACACGCAGACGACGGACATCACGGACACGGTCCCGCGCATACCATCGCCATGGTGCTATCCATCATCGTGGCGGGGTTGGGTATATTCCTCTCATGGCTGTTCTACCATAGACGAACCTTGTCTGCTGAATCCGTCGCAACGACTTGCCGACCGCTCTACAACCTGTTCTGGCACAAATACTACTTTGACGAATTTTACGACGGTGTACTGGTCGCGCTGACAGTGTGGAAGGCACGGCTTTTTGCCCAATTTGATGGAAGTGTCGTTGATGGCATCGTCAACGGTGTTGGCTTTGTAACACGAGATATCCTCGCCGCTTTCACCGGGGCTTTTGATAACCACGTTGTTGACGGTATCGTCAATCGAGTTGCACAAGTCACATGGGCAGTCGGCGGCAGAATCCGCCGTATTCAGACTGGCGCGATTCAAACCTATCTTTTCGTTGTGCTGGCTGGGATTGTATTGTTAATCTTAATTTTCCGGGCGTTGTAGCTGCCCTTTTGATGGGAGAAGGAGGATTCCCACGAGATGTTATTGTCCCTAATGATTTTTATCCCGTTGCTTGGGATGGTTGTTGTTTTACTGCTGCCGCGCGAATCGGAGGAACTGGTTAAGCGCGTTACGCTCCTTTTTACGCTCATTCCGCTTGCACTCGCAGTATATCTATTTATATCTTACGACCGATCAACTGCAGGAACACAGTATGTCGTCAATGCACCTTGGATTGATGCATTCAATATCCAATATCACATCGGTATTGACGGCCTCAGTGTAACGTTATTGCTTCTAACGGCACTCCTGGGTCCGATCTGTGTTATCGCATCGTGGCGCAACATTGAAAAGGGCATCAAGGCATATATGGCTCTGTTTCTGCTGCTTGAAACAGGGATGCTCGGCTTCTTCGCTGCGTTAGACCTTTTCTTGTTCTACGTCTTCTTTGAACTCACACTATTGCCGATGTATTTCCTCATCGGTGTCTGGGGCGGACCGCGCCGAGAATATGCTGCTATTAAGTTTTTCCTATACACCCTCTTCGGCAGCGTGCTGATGCTGGTTGCAATGATAGCAGTCTATCTTAACAGTGGAGATCCGGGCGCGCGAACATTTGATATTCCGACACTCATCACCTTAGCAGCAACGGCAGGACACGCCCTTAACAACCTCAACTTCCAGATCTGGGTGTTCCTCGGTTTCTTTATTGGGTTTGCCGTTAAGGTGCCGATCTTCCCCTTCCACACATGGCTCCCCGATGCACACGTCGAAGCACCGACAGCCATCAGCGTTATCCTTGCAGGTATCCTCTTAAAGATGGGAACTTACGGGTTGGTTCGGATAAACATGGCAATGTTCCCACAAGGCTTAGATCATTTTACTAACGGGATAGGTTTCTGGGGAAACAGTCTCGCACTACTTGGGTTCATTAATATCGTCTACGGTTCCTTCTGTGCATTAGCACAAACCGATTTTAAGAAACTCGTCGCGTATTCCAGTATTGGACACATGGGTTTCGTCATCTTGGGACTTGCCGCTCGAAACGATAGCGGTATCACTGGAGCAATCCTCCAGATGTTCAACCACGGTGTCATCAGTGCAATGCTTTTCCTACTCGTCGGCGTTCTCTACGACAGGGCACACCACCGTGAAATCGAAGGGTTTGGCGGTTTGGGAACCAGAATGCCCATCTATACCGGCATCACGACGCTCGCGTTTATGGCTTCTTTAGGGTTGCCAGGCTTGAGTGGATTCGTCGGAGAGGCACTCTCCCTACTCGGTGCCTATGATAAATTCAAGTTCTTGACCATCTTGTCCACAATAGGTATTGTTGTCGGTGCCGCATATTTCCTCTGGACACTTCAAAGGGTCTTCTTAGGGACACTCAACCCCAAATACGAAGCACTCCCGGAAATCAACGGACGTGAAATTCTAACACTTGTACCGCTCGGCATCTTAACCATCGTGCTCGGTGTCTGGCCCAACTTCGCCATTGATATGTTCAGAGAATCCGTTACCAACCTTATAGATGTCCTGAACGCCATATAGGAGGTTTGAGGAAAGTATGAAAAATATTGATAGCCTCCTCTATTTCACCCCGGAAATCCTGCTGGTAATTTTTGCTGTTGCTGTCATTCTGCTCGATCTCATTGTGAAAAACAGGGAAAGTGCCGCTGTTGCATACCTCTCCCTGGTAGGATGTATTTGTACTTTTGCTGCTGTTCTCTTTATACATTTCTCTTTCGGCAATGAAGGGCCTATCCCCCTCTTTCTGGGAATGATCCGACTCGATGCGTTTTCCAGCTTTTTCAAGATTTTGCTGCTACTCGCAACCGCTGCAACCGTTCTCTTTTCACTCCGCTCTGAGGAACTCGACGCGCGGTTGAAGGGCGAATACTATGCCCTCTTGTTAGCCATCACTCTCGGCATGTTCCTCATGGCATCGTCAACCAATCTGTTGATGATATTCATTTCGCTGGAGACAGTCAGTCTCACTTCCTATATCCTCGCTGGGTTCTTGACGCATAGCCCCCGTTCAAGTGAAGCGGCGTTCAAATACATCACCTACGGCGCGGTCGCATCTGGAACAATGCTTTTCGGGCTCTCCTTCCTATTCGGAATGACAGGTACAGGGGATCTGACGCAAATTGCCGGACGACTCACAGAACTCCTCGCAGCAGGAGAGATAGCACCGCTCGCTGTGCTAATCGCGATAACTTTCGTTCTCGCAGGTGTCGGCTATAAGATAGCATCCGTACCGTTTCACATGTGGTCCCCTGACGTTTACGAGGGCGCACCTATCCCAATAACCGCTTTCTTATCCGTCGCCTCAAAATCCGCAGGATTCGCACTGTTCATCAGGTTTTTTTATACCGGATTCAGTGCCTCCGGACTCATGGAAGCCGTTGACTGGCCCTTCATGTTAGCAATCGTCTCCGCATTGACGATGACCGTCGGTAATCTCGCAGCTCTACCCCAACAAAATGTGAAACGTCTATTGGCGTATTCAAGCATCGCACACGGCGGTTACCTTTTGATGGGCGGTGTCCTCCTCACCTCCGAAGGTGTCGGGGCAATCCTCTTCTACCTCGTCGTCTATCTCTTTATGAACCTGGGGGCATTTTATGTTGTTGTCCTCGTCGCGAACGAGGTGGGAAGTGAAATGATTGACGGGTATCGTGGGCTCGCTTCACGTGCACCATTAGTCGCTGTCGCAATGATGATTTTCCTCTTTTCATTAACTGGGATTCCGCCGTTCGCTGGGTTCTTCGGAAAATGGATCCTCTTCACCGCCGTCCTTGAACAGGGATATTACTGGCTCGCACTTGTCGGTTTACTAAACAGTGTCGTCTCGCTCTACTATTATGCACGTATTGTGAAAGCGATGTTTTTTGAAGAGGCAAGCGAGGAAACCGATAGCGTCTCTTTCTCTACCGGCACCTTTGCATTGCTGAGCGTATTCGTTATCCCAACGGTTTTTATCGGATTCCTGAATATCTTTTATACCTTCTCCAATATCTCAGTCTCGGTCATGCCGATTCAGTAGATGATTGAATAAATTGACAAACGCGATTTCTTAAGGTATACTTAAAATATAGCGCATCTACAAATGCACGTTGATGCCCGGTCGTCTAATGGTAGGACGCATGGCTCTGGACCATGTAGTGAAGGTTCGAGTCCTTCCCGGGCAGTCATTTTGTTAAAAGGTCCTTCTGCAACTAATCAGGAGACACAGTGGAACGGGTAGAATCTTCACCTAATCATTATATAGCGAGCCAAGACCCAGATATTCGCGCAGTTTTAGAGGAACTTCACACACTGATCAAAACAGCACTACCGGGTCGTGATGCCTGTATGTGGGAAGGTATTTTCTGGGGTGGTAGCGAACAGCAAATTATCGGCTACGGTAATTATTCCTACCAGCGTTCTGATAAGAAGCAAGTCGAATGGTTTATCGTTGGGTTAGCACGGCAGAAAAATTATTTCAGTCTGTATGTTAACGCTGCCGAAGGGAAAAAGTATCTCGCTGAGATTTACGGACCCCGACTCGGTAAAGTCAAAACAGGAAAAAGTAGCATCAGTTTTCACAATCTGTCGAACGTGAATCTCAATGTGTTAAGTGAGATGATCGAACACGCTGGAAGAATAACAGATGAAACTGAATCGTGAACATCAAGTAGCAGAACTGTCTCTGTAAGAATTTCCAATATATAAGCCGCTATCGTCTAGGGGTTAGGACGGATGGTTCTCAGCCATCAAACCGGGGTTCGAATCCCCGTAGCGGTATCTCTTCACTTGTAAGGGCGGGCGTGCATACTACCCGCCCATTGTCTTAAGCGCACGAATGCTTCCGATATAGAATCCTATACATTGGAGAAACACGAATGCACGATACCCCCGCACACACCAACCGCCTTATCCATGAAACAAGCCCTTATCTACTCCAGCACGCACATAACCCCGTTGACTGGTATCCGTGGGGCGAAGAAGCAATAGCGCGCGCCAAACAAGAGCAAAAGCCTATTCTCCTGAGTATCGGCTACTCCGCATGCCACTGGTGCCACGTCATGGAGCGCGAATCCTTTGAAAACGAGGAAATCGCCGCGGTCATGAACGAACTTTTCATCAACATCAAGGTCGATAGAGAAGAACGTCCCGATTTAGACGAAATCTACATGAACGCCGTCCAAGTCATGACGCGTCAAGGCGGATGGCCCATGACCGTTTTCCTCACATCGGATCTTAAACCCTTTTACGGCGGCACCTATTATCCGCCCACTGACCGATACGGCAGACCCGGATTCCCGAAGGTGATGGAAGCCGTAGCAGAGGCATTTAATGATAAGAAAGTACAAGTCCTACAACAGGCAGATCAACTCACAGCACAGCTAAATCAGATAAGCAATGTCGTCGATCCACATGAACACGAACTCACGGATGAACTGATGACCCACGCGTTCCAACAATACCGATCGCAATTCGATGCCCAACACGGCGGATTCGGCAACGCTCCTAAATTTCCACCCAGTATGGGATTGCCCTTCCTACTACGCTATTGGCATCACAGCGGCAACGCTAACGCCTTAGAGATGGTGGAACTCACCTTAGAAAAAATGGCACGCGGCGGTCTGTACGACCAACTCGGTGGCGGTTTCCATCGGTACTCCACCGATGCCCACTGGCTTGTCCCGCACTTCGAGAAGATGTTATATGACAACGCGCAACTCGTCGTCGCTTATTTCGAGGCGTACCAAGCCACGCAAAAACCGTTCTATCGGGATATAGCCGTTGAGACACTCGATTACGTCCTCCGCGAGATGTACGACGCAGAGAACGGCGGTTTCTATTCCACACAGGACGCAGATAGTGAAGGTGTAGAAGGCAAATTCTTCGTCTGGGAACCGAACGATGTCGAAGATGCCATCGGCGAAGAGAATGCCGAGATCTTCTGTGAGTATTACGATATCACGCCACAGGGTAACTTTGAAGGGGAAAACATCCTCCACGTCCAAGTGCCACCGGACATCTTTGCTCGAAAGCTGCAAATGGATCCCGGAGAACTGGAGACTCTCCTTACAGACAGCAAGCAGAAACTCTTTGAAGCGAGGGAAAAGCGGATTAAACCCGGACTTGACGACAAAATCCTGACGAGTTGGAACGGTATCATGATCCGCGGCATGGCGATGGGATACCAACTCACCGGGAAACCTGAATACCTTGAGGCATGCGAAAAGTCCGCCGAATTCGTCTTGACAACGCTATCCCAAGACAACGGTCTCCTCCTACGCACCTACCGTGCCGGTAAAAGCCATCTCAACGCCTATCTTGAGGACTACGCCTATTTCATTGCAGGATTAGTCGCGCTCTACGAAGCCAGTTTTGAACCGCGCTGGCTCACCGAAGCCGAGCGTCTCGCACAGATCATGATTGATCAATTCGGTGACGATGCCGGAGACGGCTTCTTCTTCACCGGCAAAGCCCACGAAACGCTTATCGTCCAATCCAAATCCGCTTACGACGGTGCCACACCTTCCGGGGCATCCATGGCGATTCACAGTCTCTTACGACTCGCCAAACACCTCGACACCCCCGAATTCCACGACAAAGCCGTGGAAACCTTGAAGCTCTATTTCCATCAGATGGAAGGGATGCCAACAGGCTCCGGGCAGCTGCTTTGTGAGTTAGCGTTCCTGCTGTCCACTCCCAAAGAGATCGCCATCGTCGGTAAGAAAGACGATGCAAAAACAGAGGCGATGTTGACGGCATTACACGGCACATATCAACCCAACAAAATCGTCGCCTCAAGCGAATCCGCTGATGAGGGACAGACATTACCCCTTCTCACTGGTAAAACCCAAGTTGACGATACCGCAACAGCATACGTCTGCGAAAACTACGTCTGCCAAGCCCCCACAACGGATGTCGAAGCATTCGTGGAGCTGCTGCAATAACGCACCATAGGTGTCAATTTTAGATAGGACTTACGCATTTCCTCTTAAAATCCCCCTGATAAGGGGGATTTAGGGGGTTAAATAACTAAAATATCGACTGTTCTGATGAAATACATTACTTTTGAGGACAATTTGCGTAAGTCCTGTTAGAAATAACAATCGTCTTAGACCCAGGGGCGGTAGGTTCGGTTTTGCGGTGTACTCACCCCGGGGAATGCCCATAAGGCATTCATACCGTTGATTCATGCGATCTGCATTCCCAACCTCACCGCTTAAGCGCGTTCTTTCCTCAAGGTCATTCACTTGTCCATTTTTGGTGTTGTCCTTTTCGCAGGCGTTAATACTTTATATATGTTATGTTTTTTAAAAAACCGCAGAAATTTTCGCAGCATTTCGCAGCATTTCGCACCGGATTCTGAAAAAAAAGACATCCAATCCAACAATTTCTTAAAATTGAATCGCCCTGGCTCTTTCCCACATTTGACTTGTAATTCCAATCCGTCTTTGATACAATGTAGCCACGAAAAATAGAAATCCCCTAAAAACACCTAACAATCATGGCTTTACACCCCGACTTCCCTGAATCTCCCTATGCAATTATTGATCCTTCGGTGCGTTGGCTCCCAGATCAATCACTCCTGTTCGATTTGGGCTACGAAATGCTACTCCCGCCACTCGTGCAAAAGATCCGAGAGCAAGTCAAAACGTGGCGCGACAATAAATACAGCGGTGCTTCCGAAACAAGCAAAGCACTGCTCAATTGGTGGTTCAATACTCGGCACTTACAAGAACAGTCTGACAACACGGCAAGCGAGTTTCAGTATTACTTCGCACAACGTGAGGCAATCGAAACCATCATCTACCTATACGATTCGGTCAAGGTAAGGGACAAATTCGATCTCATGCGTTTTGACAGTTCTGGTGCCATTTCAACCGGACTATTTGATGAAGACTGGCGGCGGTTTGTGATAAAGATGGCGACAGGGACAGGCAAAACAAAGGTGATGAGCCTCGCCATCGTGTGGAGTTTCTTTCATAAGTTATATGAATCTGACTCTGAGCTCTCGCGTAACTTTCTCGTCATTGCGCCCAATATCATTGTATTAGACCGCCTCTATCACGATTTCCAAGGATTACGCATTTTCCTTGAAGATCCGGTGCTACCCGATAACGGTTTTGAAGGTCGCGATTGGCGAAACGATTTTCAACTCACCTTGCATGTCCAAGACGAGGTACGTACCATCCGTTCCACCGGCAATATCTTTCTCACCAATATCCACCGCGTCTATTCCAGTGATCAATCCCCACCAGCACCCGATGACGAAAATAGTATGGACTACTTCTTGGGGAATAAACCGACGGGAGCAACAACAGATTCTAAAGTAGACCTCGGAGACATTGTCCGCGACATTGACGAACTAATGATCCTCAACGATGAAGCACATCACGTCCACGATCCCAAACTGGCGTGGTTCAAGTCTATTGAGGATATTCATAACCGTCTCCTGCAGAAAGGCAGCGAGTTGGCGTTACAAGTAGACGTAACCGCGACTCCCAAACATAGTAACGGTGCAATTTTCGTCCAAACAGTCTCGGATTACCCGCTCGTAGAGGCAATTTCACAAAACGTCGTCAAACACCCTGTCCTCCCTGACGCTGAGAGCCGGGCAAAACTTGATGAGCGACAGAGTGTAAAGTACACCGAAAAATATGCCGACTATCTTGAGCTCGGTGTTGTAGAGTGGCGTAAGGCCTATGCAGAACACGAAAAATTAGGGAAGAAAGCCATTCTGTTTGTAATGACCGATAATACCCAGAACTGTGACGAAGTGGCAGCGCATCTCGAAAACCTGCATCCTGCTCTCAAAGATGCCGTACTGGTAATCCATACCAACAAAAGCGGTGAAATCTCTGAAGCGAAATCCAGCAAGAAGCAAGCAGACTTGGAGAAACTCCGTAAACAGGCAAATGAAATTGATTCACTGGAGAGTCCATATAAGGCTATCGTCTCCGTCCTGATGCTCAAAGAAGGATGGGATGTCAAGAATGTAACGACTATTGTCGGGCTGCGCGCTTACTCGGCTAAACCCAATATCTTACCGGAGCAGACTTTGGGGCGCGGGCTGCGTCTGATGTACGCCGGTACCGCAGAGGAGACAGTGAGCGTTATCGGCACTGATGCCTTCATGGAATTTGTTGAATCCATTAAATCGGAAGGGGTCGAATTGGAACGCAAACCCATGGGCGAAGGCACAAAACCGAAAGCACCCCTCGTTATTGAAATAGACAAAACCAATGTGAACAAAGATATTGACGCACTTGATATTGAAATCCCGATACTCACGCGCCGCATCTACCGCGAGTACACGAACCTAACAGACTTGGACGTTACACAACTTGATTTTTCCCCTGTAACCTATCAGGCGTTTGGCGAAGCGGAAATACGGGAAATTGTGTTCAAGGACATGACGACAGGCGAGGTTACACACACCACGGTGATGGATAGTAACGGAGTTGCAGACTACCGCAGTGTGGTCGGCTATTTTGCCGAGACAATCCGCAAGGACTTGCGGCTTGTCAGCGGCTACGATGTGCTATATGGAAAGGTTAAAGACTTCGTCCAGCACCAACTCTTCGGTGAAACGGTGATGTTGGAGGATCCGAATACCCTACAAAATCTGTCGGAACTCCCTGCCACAAAAACCGTCATGGAAACCTTCAAATATGCCATCAACGACCTCACGATACAAGATAGGGGAGATGCACAGCTGAGCGAAACTACCCGGGTCCAGGACGCACGCCCTTTTATGGTCAAAGAACAAGAATACCTGGTCCCCAAAAAATCTGTGTTCAACAGAATCACCGGCGATAGTCATTTTGAATTGGAGTTTGCGACATTTCTCGAAAACTGTCCGGATGTCGTCTCCCACGCCAAAAACTACTTCAGTACCCACTTCAAACTCGACTATATCAACGCCGATGGTGACATAAGCAACTACTACCCAGATTTCCTCGTCAAACTGACCGATGGACGCGTGGTTGTTGCTGAAACAAAAGGCAGAGAAGATTTGGATGTCCCCCGCAAGATGCCACGCTTGTCACAATGGTGTGAAGATGTCAACAGAATCGCAACAGATGTTACCTATGATTTTGTCTATGTGGATCAGGAAAGTTTTGACGTATATAAACCGCAAACATTTCAGCAGCTTCTCGACGGCTTCACAGAATACAAGACCTGAAACGCATTTATAGGGTAGGAGCCATCTCCCCATCACGACGGGTGTGTAAAGTTTCTGACGAACAAAAAATAAAAATATGGTCCTGTACCATAGGCTGTTAGCCTGTGGTCTTCTTGTAGCATAGACTGTTAGTCTGTATGCTGTAGCATAGGCTGTTAGCCTGTGGCAAGGATTTTCAAATCCGTGATTCAGACGACAATTAACAAAATATTTACACACTCAAAACGCGAAAACTACTTGACACACCATACCAATTGATGTTAAAATATTAGACATCTTTTCACAAATTTTCTTATTTTTGAGACGGAGTGGCATTATGACAGCTTACGCATTTTGGAACAATAAAGGAGGGGTTGGCAAGAGTTTCTTAAGCTTTGTTGCAGCAACAGAGTACGCTCGCACTCACCGGAACACTGATGTCTATGTTATAGACCTTTGCCCGCAGGCAAATATCTCTGAGATGTTGTTATTGGATTCCGAAATCTTAGTTAACACCAGCGACCAAATGTCAATATTTAATTATGATGTGGTCCGTGAAAATTTTGATCCGATACACAAACTGATAGGGCAAACACCACGTGCTACGGTCGCGGGTTACCTTGAAGCACGGCTGAATTCCCCGTTCAAGCGGATCCAAGACGTGTCTCCTTATGTATGCCGTCCTCGAGATTTCAATACAAAGATTCCAGCAAATTTACTTCTGGTTTGCGGCGATTATCTGGTTGAAATTCTCTCAGAAGCGATTCGTCAAACCTCACAACTTGCTATTCCAGTGGATGCTTGGAAGCAGGTGCTCAGTTGGATCAAAGATTTAACAGCTGCATTGCGTAAGCGGAGTGGACATCGAGATACCCTTTTTATTCTTGACTGTAATCCGAGTTTCTCGATCTACACCCAATTAGCACTTACTGCAGCCGAGAATCTTATTATTCCTTTTACACCTGATGATAGTTCACGAAGGGCTTTGGAGAATGTTGTGGCACTACTTTATGGTTACGGCATAGGTGACCCGAAGATAGAAACTTATGCAAGAATCAACTTTGCTAATAGAGCGAAGGAGAAAGAGCTAGACGTTCCGAAACTTCACACCTTCGTTAGTAATCGTGTAACCCTCTATGGCCGCAAAGCAAGCAAGGCTTTTGAGGCAGTGAATGAGGCCATTAAAGTCACGTTGGATGAGCTTCACGAAAGGCACCGTCAAATCTACGCAACACCGAAAGATCCACCGAGCGAAAAACTCATGGAGATACCTGACTATCATAGTGCTTGTGTGGTTATGACAGTTAAAGGCATACCTTTAGATAGTCTTCGCCCCGGATGGTATATAGTTCACGGTGAACGGGTTCAACTCAATCCCCAACCCTTAGAAGGGTATAGAAATGCACTCACTGAGTTTGTAAGTTATCTTTAAAGGTTTCTTTTGTGCCATCACCAGCAGCATTGAGATATAGGACTACAGTAGAGCGTATACAGACACTTCGCAGCACGGCAACGGACAAGCGTTTACGCCCAATGTCGCGTGATGAGATACAGGTTTACTATCATGCAGCTCTTACCAGTTACGTCGCAGCGTGGAATGCATACATAGATAACTTAGTGCGTAACTTCTATGATGTGATAGCAGATCCCACGAACCCTAAATTTGACGCTATACATACACTTGCCAAAGGCATAGTAGAAGATGCTTTGAAGTGGTTCAATACGCCAAACTGGAACAATACACGCGATATCCTCAATCAATGTACAGGGTATGATCCCATCAACGACTGGGGTGGGTCTCAAACTAATATGAATTTGGAACAGGTACATCAACGATTAAATGAGATATTACGGGTACGCCATACTCTTGCCCACGGTTCTGATATGCCAGCTTATAATTGGACACAATCACCAAGTGGCAGAATCCGCCTGACAAGCAAAGCCATTCAAGAGACTGAGGCTTTCTTCAAAAACCTTGTCAATGCTACGGACAACGGCATGAAAGTACATATTGAGTCAACTTACGATCTTTCTAACATCTGGTAATCAATGCCAGATTAGCAAGATTCATACAATTTTTCTGAAGAAACACTACAGCAAACTATCTTACTCCGCTCTTTCGCTCCAGCAGAGCGATATGTCTATAGTACACGCGGATTTTAGGTCTTCCGCTCCAGCGGAGCGGCATGTGATTGGTAAAATTAATTTGGTGAATACAATAAGGAATTTATTATGACAGACACTACAAACAAACCAAAACAAATGACTGCTTATGATAAGTTTCAAGTCATAAGTGATGAGGAGTATATCCTACATGATGATGCCTATCACAATAGTGAAGAAGAGGAAACTATTTGTGAGAATCCACTGCGGGATCTTGAGGAATGTGCTTATTGCTCAACCCAATTGATAAAGGTTGAAAACAATACTCTTGAAAAAGAGATGCATCGCGACTATTGCCTCTGGTATTGTGACAAATGTTGCTTCTGGCAGGCACGCATTTATTCTGCATTCCGTGCTTGTATGCCACCACCGGATAATTGGGCTTATATCTCAAAACTACGGGAGTTTGATACAAACCTACCTGAAGGATGTAGTGAAGAATTAGCCTTGTACATACGGAGGCACCCAAATTTCTTGTATTCCTGCAACCCTACACGTTTTGAGAAGTTCGTTGCTGATGTTTTCCGAGCCAATCACACGAATGCTGAAGTCTTACACATTGGAAGGCCGGGAGATGGCGGGGTTGATGTTTTGTTAATAGATACTGAGAAAAAGGAATGGCTCATACAAGTGAAACGACGCGGATCTCCAAATTTTTCCGAAGGCGTTGGGACGATTCGAGATATACTCGGTGCTATGGTTGTGAGAGGAGTACGTAGAGGGATCGTCGTTTCTACAGCTGCGCGGTTTTCGCAACAAGCAATAATGGCTGCGGACGCAGCTAAGGCTGATCCATATTGTATGACTGTTGAACTTGTTGACGAAGGCAAATTTAACAGAATGTTGGATCCTGTTTTACCAGATCGCCCATGGCTAGATCCTATCAGTGAAGTTGATGAGGAAATATCCAGTTACCTTGCCGACCAAATTCCAAGTGATAATCAACTCTATCTGTTTGAGGAACTTAACCTTCTCAATTGAGACAAGAGATAAATCTATGCCAAGACTCACCGAACAAGAACAACAAGAAATCATCCGCTTCATTGAGGCAGACAAACCGCTGCCCGACAAATACCGTTTTCTACTGTTTGAAGACAAGCGCGAGGTCGAACTCGTCTGGAACGGCAAAACCAACGAGGTCTGCAACATCGTCCTCCCTTTCCAGACGATTGAACAGGTAGACGAACCCCGCGCCGAAAAACCCTCCGAAGACAATCTGCAACTCGGTTTATTTGATCTACGCGGCCGCCAACGCAAGGGTTGGACAAACAAACTGATTTGGGGCGACAACAAACTGGTTCTGTCATCCCTCAAAAACGGACCACTGCGCGAGGAGATTGAGGCACAAGGTGGACTAAAACTCATCTATATCGATCCGCCTTTTGACGTAGGTGCGGACTTTTCCATGGATATAGAAATTGGTGATGAAACTTTTACCAAAGATCCCAACATCCTTGAAGAGATCGCCTACCGCGATACTTGGGGTAAAGGGGCAGATTCCTTTATCGCGATGATTTATGAACGACTGAATTTGATGCATGATCTGTTGACAAAAGATGGAAGTATTTATGTGCACTGTGATTGGCGAGTTACAAGTTACATACGTGAGGTTCTTGATGAAATCTTCGGGAAAGAAAACATTAGAAATGAATTGATATGGACCTTCACTGGGCCTGGTTCCCCTGGCATGAGGCAATACAATCGCAAACACAATACAATTTATTGGTATAGCAAAGCAAAGGAAAACTGGGTATTTGAAGATACAGCTATTCGCATAGCACATCATGAAAAAACATCAGATAATTTTAAGCCTGGTCTTGAAGGATCGGGATTTAGAGCAGATACATATAAACTTTCTGAAGGGAAAATCCCTGAATCATGGTGGGAAATGGCAGTTGCTTCTCGATTTTCTGCTGATGGGATTAAGCGTGTTGGATACCCAACCGAAAAACCTTGGGCACTATTAGAACGAGTTATTGAAGGAGGTAGTAAACCTGGTGATCTCGTCGCTGACTTCTTCTGCGGTTCGGGCATAACCGCAGCCGTCGCCGAAAAACTCGGACGCAAGTGGATCGCTACAGACCTTGGTAAATTCGCCATCCACACTACGCGTAAGCGGATGATTGGAGTCCAGCGTCAACTCAAAGCGGATGGAACAGATTACCGCGCCTTTGAAATCCTTAACCTCGGCAAGTATGAGCGGCAGCACTACATCGGTGTCAATCCCAACCTGCGTGAGGCTGAACAGCAAAAGCAATCAATAGAGAAGGAAGAAGCATTTATTGATCTCATCCTGCGCGCTTACGCCGCCGAGAAAACAGACGGTTTCACCAATTTTCAAGGTAAAAAAGCAGGAAGACTTGTAGCAGTCGGCCCCGTCAATCTGCCGGTGACGCGCTTGTTTGTGGAAGAAATTATCCTTGAATGCCGTAAGCATCAGATTACGCGCGTGGACGTTCTCGGTTTTGAGTTTGAGATGGGACTGTTTCCCAACGTTCTGGATGAAGCAAAAAGCAAAGGCATCAACATAGCACCGAAATTCATCCCCGCCGAGGTTTTCGACAAGCGGGCAGTAGAGCAAGGGCAGGTGATGTTCCACGATATGGCGTTTATTGAAGTCAAACCCCATATCACAGCAGAGGCAAAAGACGAACCCACAACCGTCGCGGTAGAGCTAACCGATTTTTCCGTCTTTTACTCACAAGATTCAATTTCTCACGCTGAACAGGCACTAAGGAACAAAAGTAGTCGAATCGTAGTGGAAAAGGGACAGGTCGTAAAGGTCAGCAAAGATACAGATGGGATTGTGAGTCGTGAGGTCCTAACCAAACACTGGACAGACTGGATTGATTATTGGTCGGTTGATTTTGACTTTGAGAGCAAACAAGAGATTATCCGCATGCAAGATTCGCAAACAGGCGAGTGGGAAGAACAGTGGACAGGCGATTACGTCTTTGAAAACGAATGGCAGAGTTTCCGCACCAAGAAAGACCGTTCTTTGGAACTGACCAGCGTCGCGCACGAATGCGAACCCGGGCCCCGCAAACTCGCTGTCAAAGTAGTGGACATCTTCGGCAATGATACAATGACAATTATCGAGGTATCAGTGTGAGATTCTCTTTACCCCAGATTCGCCACAGTTACTCAAGTTTTGAAACGCTAGCATATCTCTATACACAAACCAAAGAGTACATTCTTGATGATATTGAAATTTACATGGAGGAAACCGATTGGTTTGATGCTGACATGTGCGCGGCGTTTGGCGCGATTCTCTATAGTTTAGGAAGAAGACTGAACGAAGTTAGTTTAATTGGTATTCCTCAAAGAGTTGAAAGAATTCTATCAAAGAACGGTTTTCTCAGCCATTATGGACGCGCGAGAATCCCGGACCAATATGATACAACTATTGCTTACCGGCGGTTTGATGTTGAAGATGACCACTATTTTGCCAACTATATTGAAAGTGAATTAATATATCGTTCAGAAATACCTGAAATGTCACCAGCATTGTTGAAAAAATTCCGAGAGAGCATATTTGAAATATTCAGCAATGCCGTGTTACATTCAAAAACAGACTTGGGCATTTTTAGCTGCGGACAATTTTTTCCTAATCGCAATCGACTTGATTTTACAGTAGCAGACTTAGGGGTTGGCATACTTCAAAATATAAAAGAAAATATAAAAGAATATGCCGAGTTAAAACTCTCACCGGAAAAAGCAATTGCCTGGGCTACTGAAGAGTTTAATACAACCAAACGTGGTAAATTGCCTGGCGGATTGGGATTGAAGATACTTTGTGATTTTATTGACTTGAACGGCGGTTGTATTCAGATTGTGTCGGATGCCGGTTACTGGCAGCGAAGAAACTATAAAATCGTAACCAAGCGATTAAGTCACCCGTTTCCGGGTACAGTCGTAAGTGTGGAAATCAATACGGCAGATCAGCATAGTTACAGTCTTGCTTCTGAACTTACGCCAGAGGACATCTTCTAAGGAGATAATTATGTCGGAAGAGATTAAGATATCTATATTTGAAGTTGTGGGCAGCCCGTTATGTGTCGCTTCCGGTGATGGACAGAAGGTTTATGACCGCCTCAAGGTTGCCCTTGAAGCGGATCGAGAGATCTTCCTCTCATTTCACAACGTCACAACGCTAACCTCGGCTTTTCTGAATGCCGCGGTCGGCCAGTTGTATGGGCCATTTAGCGAAGAAAAAATCCGATCTTCGTTGAAAGTTGTGGATGCCGAGCAAGACGATCTCAGACTACTGAAACGCGTTGTTGACAATGCCAAACGGTATTTCAAAGATCCGGAAAGATTCAACCAAGTGTTTCAAGAGGTAATGGAAGATGAGGACGATGAAGTATAACGTAATAACAGTGTCTAACTACAATTTTACCTCCCGAGATAAAATATTTTTAGATGCTAACATTTGGCTGTACCTGTACGGGCCTCCAAAACTAAAGTCTCGCTGGAGACCTATTTACAATACGGTTTTTAACGACATTTTGAAAGCGAACAGCCAAATTTACATTGATGTACTTGTCGTTTCAGAGTTTATCAACGCTTACGCCAGGCTAGAATGGAAACTTACTGCACCACACATCAACCAATTTAAAGATTTTCGTAACGATCCAAGCTTCAAACCGGTTGCTGTAAATATTGCCGCTGATGTCAAGCTTGTTCTGAATCACTGTTCACGGGTAGAAAGCAACTTTACAACACTGCCAATGAACGATCTGCTCAACGATTACGCCACCGGTGATTTCGATTTCAATGATCAGGTCATAACAGAAATCTGCAAAAACAACGGATTCACCTTAATAACAAACGACAGTGATTTCAAAACTCAGCAAATACCTATTCTAACTGCGAATCAATCTTTACTGGGTAATTGACATATCTCACCGCAATTTCCCCAAATTAATTCAACATTTTAACAATGATACGATAAAGATTGTAGAGGTATCAGTATGAGTCTTACAGTTCAGTTAAAAAACATCGGAATTCTAAAGCAGGCAGAATTTTCGCTGGGTGACTTGACGATCATCTGTGGTGAAAATAATACCGGTAAAACTTATACCTCTTATATTTTGTACGGTTTTTTACGGTCATGGCAGGAACTTATCCATTTTTCGATCAGCAATGCACAAATTCTAAATCTATTTACAGAAGGCACCCCAATAAAGATTAAACTCCCGCAGAAAATTGGTCAGCTGCTTACAACAATATGTCATAATTATACAAGTAGATTAGATACAGTATTTGCGGCACCCGAAGGAACCTTTCAAAACAGCGAATTCTGTGTCCTGACGAATGACATTAACATCCGCGATATAAGAGAATTGCACAGTAGAGTGGAACACCCGCAACTTTCTTATTTTCTTGTTTCAAAACACAAACAGAGCGATGAAATCGTAATTACTGTCGGAAAAAAAGACCCAGAAGTAACAATTGATTCTGCACTTATAAAGATCACAAAGCAAACGATTGATAAGATTATTGCTGCAATTATTTTCTGGGGGGTCCTCCCAAACCCATTCATTAGTACAGCCGAACGAACGGGCATCACTACTTTCCGCAAAGAACTTGATTCTGCGTGGAACCGCCGCTTTGCTGAAATTAGAATAAATCAATCAGACCCTAATCCTGACCCAAACGAGCTGTTATTCAAACCTCTTCAAAACTATCCTTCATCTATAGAGGCGAATATGGAGTGGATACGTAATCTCGAAGAGATTACTAAAAACAAAAGTTTCATCGCTAAAGAACATCCTGAAGTTTTGGACGACTTTACAAATATTGTTGGTGGTACCTATGCCCTCACGTCAAATGATCAACTCTACTATATCCCCAAAGGCACGCGTTCAAAACTGACGATGGTTGAAAGCTCAAGCACTGCCCGTGCCCTCTTAAATCTTAGTTTTTATCTCCGTTGCATCGCTCAAAAAGGAGACTTGCTAATGGTAGACGAACCGGAGTTAAGCCTGCATCCAGAAAACCAACGCCGTATCGCCAGACTTTTTGCACGGCTCGCAAATCTGGGTGTTAAAGTCTTCATCACCACCCATAGCGACTACATCATCAAGGAATTGAACACACTCATCATGCTTAACCACGATAAGCCGCACCTGAAAAGAGTTGCCAAGGAAAACGGGTATCAGGACAGCGAGTTGATTAGTGTTGATCAGGTTAAAGTATATATAGCCGAAAAAGCACTATTGCCATTGGAAGAAGGGCAAAAGAGACGGAGAAGAGGTCACACACTTGTTCCAGCTAAGATCCACCCTGAGTTAGGTATTGGGGTCTCCAGTTTTGACAAAACGATTGATGACATGAACAGGATTCAGGACGATATCGTGTGGGGGGAAGAGTAACCTCGTGAATGACATACAAATATTACGGGAAATGCTCGTCGGTCGCGCGCAAGTTAGGTTACAACAAAGACACAATAGACTTTCCGTTGAATTAACTGATTTGCAAGCTGGCACAACGGTAGAGATAAAAGGCTTACCCCCTGACTCTATTGTTATCAGAGGGGAAGATTTCAAGAACCCTCTTACTATCTTTACGGGCTCAAAAGGTGAACGTAAGCGGGCTGATTTCGTGATTGTAGCCAATGATGAAAGTGAAAGAAAGTGGATTATCTGCCTCGAAACTAAGGGTGGAAATAAAACAAGAACAGAAGTTGTTCAACAATTAAAAGGAGCATACTGTTTTGTTGACTACTGTAGGTGTATAGGGAAGTCGTTTTGGGAATATGAAGAATTCCTTGATGGATATCAGTACCGATTTGTAAGTGTTGTCCGTCTTAACGACCCCAGCAAACGAAGCACAGAAAACTTTTATTACACGGAAAAATTGCATGACCGTCCCGAGGTTTTTCTGAAAATTTCACGAATGTTTTCTATCCATTTCAGTAAACTAATTGATCCCCAATCCTGAAGAGTCGTACATCTTCTTCACAAAAACATGAAAGAAAAAACTATGACACACACAAACGAAGCAACAATCAATCTCGACTGGTACCCACTCTCAGAAGAAGAAATCCGCCATTTTGACGACAACGGTTATCTCATCGTCCGGAATGTGTTGGACTCAGATACCATCGCCGAACTCATTGAAGCAAGCGATCGGCTCATCGCGAGCGATCGGCGCGAGAACCGTCAACAAAATTTCGACGGATTATACGACAGCTTCCGGAATAGCATCTCTATTGTCGATGCCTTCATCCCGCTGCTTACACAGAAGACCATCCTCCCCGTTGTCGTCCAGCTGCTCGGCGCGCACTTGCAACTGATGACCTCACACCTGATATACAAACACCCAGATCCGCCGGGAACACCCGATACCACTCGCAGACCCGGTTGGCATCGCGACTACGCCATGGCAACGACAACACACGGCAACAAGGTACCACGCATCTTGCTAAAATGTGCCTACTACTTCACCGACCTAAGTGAACCCAATTCCGGCGTAACACTTGTCGCACCCGGTAGCAACCACCTCCTCGAACGGGTTCCCATTCCAAAAGGACAGACGGATCCCAAAGGCGCCCTTGAAGCGAGTTTACAACCTGGGGATTGCTTGCTGTTTGAAAACCGCACCTTTCATGCGGGGGCTGCGAACTTAACCGACCAGATCCGTAAAGGTGTAATGTTTGGCTACGGATACCGATGGTTGATGCCGATGGACTATCGGACACAGGAACAGACGTTGTTAGATAAACTCACGCCACTTGAGCAGTATTTGGTCGGTGAACCTTTCACGAAAACGAAGGAATTTATTCCCAGCGGTAGTGAAAGTCCCCTCGCTGAATGGTGCGAGCAGCACGGCGCGCCAGCAGTAAGACCCGTTCATTAGCCGTAGGAGGGGTTTGGAACTCCGATTGTCCGAGCGGTTTGGAACCTTGATTAGGTCAATGTAACAACATCCTGTTTGACAATCTCTTTCGTGTGATAGTGGTCTGCACGGGAGATGAGTTCCAACGTCTCCGGCGAGAGCCGTCCCCTCACCTCCTCAGACACGCGACTCTCACCACGGTGTTGCGGTCTATAACGTAAGGTCAGGATGCAACGATACCGATCCTTCGGCTTCCAAGGCAGCGCGCCGTGCGTCAGGAGTTCAGAGATAATCACCACATCCCCTGCTTTCGGTGTGATATTAAGGACCCCCGGCGGAATGTCATCGGCATCTTCAATCTTTCCGTTGTTGAAGAGGTGTTCCGGTCGATCAAAAAGGGTCTTGTGTGTACCGGGAACGACCAGCAACCCGCCATCTCCAGGATGCACATCGTACAGGTACGGAAAAACGACAAAATCATCGCAAAAGATGCGACCCTCCCGGACTTCATAACGATTGCAGTGCCATCCAAAATCTTCGCGTGCGCAATGTAAGCGCAGCCCCTCAGCCGACTCCGACACACCCGCCCGATCCGCAATCATCGTTCCGCGAAAGAGCTGCGGTTTATCCCGCGTCAACTCCTTGATGATGGGCCACGTTGATCGGTGCAGTGTGAGTGCTTCCAAGGGTTTCGCAAAGGCAAAGCCGTTCGGGAGGTTTTTTTCGCTGGAATCAAATCCGGGTGGAAGTTCTTCGGTGGGCGTATTGATGTATTCATTTGCCGCTGTTTGTGCCGCTTTTAGTTCTTCGTCAGTTAGGACATTCTTCAGGTGGAGGTATCCAGTAACATCAAATAGATACCGTTGTTCAGGAGTCATCATCCTGCTTTCTCCTTGTCTCACAAATAGAATAAATAATACGTAGGTTGGGTTGAGCGGAAATCACCGAAAACGCACAAGAAAGAATTGATTCTCGACTTTTCATGTCTCTTGAGGTCATCGGTATCGTAGTGAAACCCAACATTAAACTGATGCGTCCCACACAGGCCAGTCATTCTCCTGTAGCTGCTTGAATAGTGTGTCAAACGCTTCACTACCGTCATCTTCCCACTCATCGAGACGCACGCCCGGCGCATACGATTCATCCACACCCTGTTTCATAAGACGTTCCGCCTGCTGCAAGTTTCGGTAGTAGTGCTTTATACCCCCCGGTAAAGTGACAACAGAGATATGCCGCTCCCATTGCGGCTCAGGCGTTTGAGAATACCGTTTCACAGCATCTTCATCTAACGCGACACCCAAACCAGCACCTTCTGGCACCTGCATAAACCCCCGCTGGACTTTATGCGGCGTAATAATTAAGTCGTCTTCATAAGCGTGACTGGCAGTAACACCGGGCAACGTGGCAGTTGGCATCACAGCACCCAGATGACACGCAAATGCTGCTGTGATGCCGGTACCGACATACTGTAACAAAATCGGCGTGTTCGCGGCGGCGAATGCCCAACCCGATGCCAGTGCACTTTTCACGCTCTCATGGCTACATAGCGCACCGTCAAAATCGCCTGCTCGAAGTCCAATCCAAGGACCCGAAGGTTGACGCGACGCACCTTCCCGAATAACACCGACCCCGTGCAAATAAAACGGGATCCGAATCTCCTGATGCAACCGCCGCCAACCCTCCACATCATACGCGAAGATCGGTTCCTCAAGACCTTTGACAACGGGAATCTTCTCTAACTCTCGCAGGATAGGCAGTGCTTTCTCAACGTTGATTAACGAACCGTTGAAGTCAAACTCCACACGAAAGTCGGGAGGCGCAACCTCTTGAATTGCATTCGATTGCTCAACAACATCGTAGAAGGCGCGTGCTTTGCATTTGAGACCACGGTATCCGCGTTCGGCAGCCACCTGAACTTCAGCAGCAGTATCTTCAGGAGACATGCACGGCATCCACCATCCCATCGCAACCCACCGCCGCACCTGCTGTCCCATCAATTTCCACGCCGGCAAACCGAGGTGTTTTCCCATCAGATCGTAGCACGCCATGTCGAGATTAAAACGTCCCTCACCCATGACGTGATCAAATGGATTTGTGCCGAGATAGGTGTCCAACACGTTCTGATCAAACGGCGGTCCCGGGTTTTCTCCGAGACCGATGAGACCCGTATCGGTATGAAATTTGTAGACCGTGACCAACTCGGTCATCGCAAAGTGATAGTATTGTGTACGAATCCGTTCCTCATAAGGCACACGCAACGGAATCGCTTCAATCTCGGTAATTCTCATCGGAAAAATTAGGCAACGGATTGGAGGAATTGCCTATCTCCTTGTATCCTCGGTTATCGTCTCTCGCTTTAGGTTGTCCTTACTGTTTCTTCGTGTTCCCAAGTTATTCTACCAAAACCCATGAAAAGAATCAAACCTAAAGTGCTGAAATCGGTTCACCTTTCTCACGTAGGTGTAGGACTCTCTACTTACACGGGCGTTCCATCCGAAACAATGTGTCAAAAGTATTTTATTATACACCTTTGTACTGCCACCGGAAATTTAGACCACTCTCTAATATAAGATTGTGCTACAATGACAATCTACTGAAAGGAGCATTCCGATGGCGAAACGCAGAAGATTCACTGCTAAGTTTAAAGCAGAAGTTGTGCTTGAGGCCCTCCGCGGTGAAACTTCACAAGCAGAACTCTGTAGGCGTCATAACCTCAGCGAAAACCAGGTCTCCACATGGAAACGCCAACTTCTTGAAAATGCCGAAACCTTTTTTGAATCTCCAGAGAAGCACTCCGATGCTTCCAGCGAGCGGATCGCTCAACTTGAGCAACTCGTTGGGCGATTGACGCTGGCACTGGAAATCCAAAAAAAAGCATCGACCTTGTTGGATTGAATCCATCTCAACAGCGACACGTCGTTGAGACGTTGCGCAAGGAGTATTCAGTGCGAGAGATTTGTGAGGTGCTGGGTTTCAACAAGAGCACCTTCTATTATCAACCGAGGATTGACGCTTCTCAAGAAGTCCTGCGATCCGAAATACAGCGATTAGCGGCGGCGCAGCCGACCTACGGGTATAGACGTATCACGAAGGTGTTGGTGGCTGAAGGACACACCGTTGGGTATAAACGCGTCGCCCGCTTGATGAAAGAAGAGAACTTATCGGTTTCCGTCAAACGTGCGTCTCAAACGACCCACTCCACTGAGAGTCCGCAGCCCTGGCGGAATCAGCTGAAGACGCTTGAGGTCTGCCGATGCGATCAGGTCTGGGTGGGCGATATCACCTACGTCCGCCTCAAGCACCGTTTCATCTATGTCGCTCTGCTTATGGATGTCTTCACGCGCATGATTAGAGGGTGGAACCTCAGTCCACATCTCACGCAATCTCTGACGTTGGACCCCTTAGAGCAAGCTTTAGACGACAGGGTCCCGGAGATTCATCACTCCGATCAAGGCGTGCAGTATCTTTCAAGTGCTTATCTCTCGAGACTCAAAGAACATGGTATTGAGATTTCAGTCGCTCGCAGAGGGTGTCCTTGGGAGAACGGATACGCCGAAAGGTTGATCCGAACGCTGAAGGAGGAAGAAGTTCACCTCAATGATTACCAAGATATTACCGAGGCTCGAGAACGCATCGGTTATTTTATTCAACAGGTGTATCACAACAAACGCCCACATTCGGCGTTAGGGTATCTGACACCTATGGATTTTCAACGACAAACCTTCTCTTAACTTTGCTAAATTTCGGTCTAAATAAAGGGTGGCACTTCACCTTGCTACCTGAAAAGATTTGCTTTTCAAGCCAAGGTGTAGTACAATTAAAGTGAATAATTAGTGTTACAAGAAAGGCAGAAAAGTAAGGTGATTGCAGAGATGACGCTGCAACTCTCCCAGGTCGTTGATGCATCGATGCCTGCGGAGCCGAAGGCGTACAAAACAACGAATGAGCAGTATGAGGCACAAGCCATCCAGAAAATGCGCGAACATCTCGGAATTGCCGATATAGAACTCATACTGCTTGAAGAACTTCGCAAGAGTATGGCACGCCACGGCATTCGCGCAGAGGATAACGAGTTTAGCCGCGCAATTATTGAAGAACGTGGGAAATAAGACACAAATCGGCGGAAGTAGGGATGACTGACTGATGCCTGATTTTCCACCGGAGGTGTAACATAATGGCATTTAGTGATTTCAAAGTGATCTCTGACGTTCAAGAAAAATTCAGAATCAAATACACAGCAAATAACCTTTTCAAGGTTGAGGAAGTGAATCCTCCGTCGCAATTTTTGCAAGAATTCCAGTTTACCATGGAAAACATCAACGTTTTCTCCTCTGAGGCATCGCGTTGTGAAGCAATTATCTTTCCGATTTTGAGGGAGGCATACAAACCGTACGCTGACACTTACGCGCTTTGGATAAGGCAACCGATCACCTATGATGAAATACTGAGCGGCACGCCGGATTACCTCGTTGCTACAAAATCCGAATTGGGTATGACTGTTGTCGGAACACCCTTGATAATATTGGTTCAGGCGAAGAAAAACGACTTTGAACAAGGTTGGGGGCAGTGTCTGGCAGAGTTAGTAGGAGCACAAAAAATAAACGATGATCCGGATGTTCCTGTGTACGGTATTGTGAGCGACGGGGAACGGTGGCAATTTGGGAAACTTACCGGCGATGCCTTTACTCGACATAAAACCAGTTTTAGCGTTGATAATATACCAACCCTTTTTGGGGCAATTAATGCCGTCTTCAAAGCGGCAAGTAAGGCATCTGTTGGGCAAAGTTAAGGCACTAACTGCACTTTAATCGAATCCGTCCCCTTCTGAACCATCTCAAATCCTGTAAGATAGTCCTCCAATGGCAATTGATGTGTCACAATATGACTCACATCGATTAAACCGCGGTGGATATAATCAATCGCCAGCGGATACGCATACGGTCCCAAATGTGAACCGTGGATATTCAGTTCTTTTGTGTCGCCAATGATTGTCCAATCCACAGTCACAGGCTCCCGCATGACACTAAATTCGACAAAGGTGCCTGCTTTCCGAATCATGTGCAGCCCTTGCTCAACCGCCTTTGGATGTCCCGTCGCCTCAATATAGACATCACATCCGTAGCCTTCCGTCAAATCTAACACCTCTTGGACAGCATCCGTTTCCGATGGGTTAATCCCAATATCCGCGCCCAACTTCTTGGCGACCTCTAACCGGTTAGGCATTAAATCAATAGCGATCAGCACACCCGGATTTTTCAACTTCGCCGCACCGATCATCCCCAATCCGAGCGTTCCCGCACCTGCCACCACGACAACATCACCAAACTCAATGTTGCCCCGTTGCACGGCGTGAATGGAACAAGCAAGTGGTTCAATCACTGCTGCATTCGCTATCGGAATATCGGAAGGCACCTTGTAGACGAGCGAACGCGCCGGAAACTTCATATAGTCTGCCATACCACCATTGACAACCGGTTGAAACCCGTAGATGTTATGGACTTGGCAGAGCCAATACTTCCCAGTTCGACAATACCGACATTCCCAACAAGGAACAATCTGCTCCGAGATGGCACGGTCACCGATTTCGAGTTTATACTTCTCGGCTGCCCCCGGACCGAGTTCTACGACCTCACCGATGAATTCGTGACCAGCGATAACAGGTGCCTCCACATACGGCAGACGGTGTTCATCGCCCCAGAAAAGCGGTGCGCCTGTATAGCATTTGATGTCGCTCGCACAAACGCCGCAGGCATCCACCTTAATAACGACTTCATCGGGACCCGCCTCCGGCATCGGGACCTCTTCAAGACAATAGTCCCACGGTTCGCGACACATAATCGCACGCATCGTTTTCGGCATTCAGAATCTCCTTATGGAATTCAGAGTAGCATTGTAGGTTGGGTTGAATGGACTCCATCAAAACCGTGAAAAGTCGTAGAAAAATGAAGTGCTCTCCATACATGCCACATCAAACAGAAAGGGAGTGAAACCCAACGTTTTTGTTTTAAAGTTCTTGGGACTTCGAGGGTATGAAGTTGGGTTTCACTGCGTTCTTGAGTATATCTAACGACATGTTGGATTTGCGGGTACTTGGAACGTCCACATCTGTCTTCTCAGTCCGTTCAACCCAACCTACAGAAACCGTTGAGACCTACGGTTGCGCGTAGACCCGCATCTAAGGATGGTGTAAAATGTGGTAGGCAGCGATACCTAAGGAGACATGAACGTTCAACGATGCCCCTGCCCCATACATCGGAAGGAAAACTATCATATCGCAGACAGCAAGCGTTCGTTTCGTTACGCCGTGGTCCTCGTGTCCGACGATAAGGCAGATTTTATTTGGATAGTCCACCGCATCATAGCGAATCGATTGCGCCGTAACCTCCAAAGCACAACTCGTGTAACCCTCTGCGTTGAGTGATACAATCGCGTCCGCTGCCTGTTCCGTATACCGCCATTTTACCCGTCGATGCTTCCCGCGTGCGACTTTGCGAACGAGCGGATGCGGTGGTTGCGCGCTGATGCCTGTTAGAATAAGTTCTTTCACACGGCACGCATCCGCTATCCGAAATGCAGAACCAACATTAACCGGGTCTTGCACGTCTTGTAGGATAAAAACCAGTTCTCTGTTTGGCGGTTCTGTCTGCTTCAGAAAATCTTTGAGCGGTTTACCGCGTAATTGTTTCATATTCTATGAAAACATCAGGGTTACAAACCCCTCGCACAAAAGATAGATAATTGGAAACATCAAGGGTTACAAACTTTTCCCACAAGAGATAAGTTATGCAGCCTTGCGTTGTATCAAACGTCGCCTTGCGCTGGCACGTGCAAGTCCAACATCCAACGTAATATGCGGGTAATCTGTCATACCGAGATTAATTGCATGCGCCGTCTCGAGATTGAAACCCCACTCAATCCATTCCGGTATATCTGCCTCTGGAACATCACCCGCTACGACAACCTTCATGATACTGATACCTTTCCCGATGTTGTATGCGCGTTGAATGTACGCAAGATGCTTGTCAAGGGGGCCACCCTCTAACATCCGACCCTCTTTGTTCGCTGTCGCAAGGATAACCTCAATTTCAGGGTGATCAATTACGGCATCCATCACTGTCCCTGTATGAATATGGGTAGAACAGCCGATGACTCGGATTTTGCCAGCGGCTTTTGCTTCTCGGAACGCGTCTAACGCCCCCTCACGGGACACCAAATCTTCAGGCGTGGAGATGCCATGCAATAATAAAACATCTAAGTAATCCGTTTGCAGCTCCTGAAGCGAACGCGCAATGCTCGCCTTGGCACCTTCATAATCTTTCGCGCCGGTCTTCGTTTGAATGACCACTTCGTCCCGAAAAATCTGGCGGACAGCCTCTCCGAGATGCGGTTGCGTCCCGTAACCCTCGGCGGTATCCCAGAAGGTAACGCCTTCATCAAGTGCTTTCAACATCAACTTGCTACCGGCTTCAACGGTATCGCAGGTGTTCTTAATTCGTCCCGCGCCGAAGCAGAGCCGTGAGATTTCTAAACCCGTTTTCCCGTACGCTAAATATTCCATTGTGTCCTCCACATCCAGTCGTTATTTTTTCAACAGATGTTTGTGTGACCATGATTCCGTAAACTGGTTCAGATGTTCTTTGATATACTTTAACCGAATTTCGCCCAAAAATGCAACCCTTTTTTCTCAGATGCCTTTTTTCTTGGTAACAAACTGCTTTTCAGGTATCATAGAAGATAAGTTCGCAAGCCTTATCAATCTTTCCAACACCTGTTTAGATGCACCAAAATATTATGAAACTCAGTGGACATACACTTTTCAATAACACACCTGTTGAAATCACCATCGCTGATGACCGTGTTCAGTCAATTCGTGAAGTGACCACCGCCGACAGCAAAATATGGATCGCCCCGGCTCCAATAGACATTCAGGTGAACGGCTTCGCAGGATTCGATCTCAATGTTGCCACCGTTACACCAGAGGATGTCTGTGCAATGGTGCGTGCCCTTTGGCGTGTCGGCACCGGTTTCTTATGTCCAACAGTCGTGACTGCCTCTTTTGAAGGAATTAGCAACTCCCTGCGTGTCATCGTAGAAGCCTGCAAAGCGGATGCATTGGTCGCCCACTCCGTGCTTGGGATCCATCTTGAGGGACCGTACATATCTCCAGAGGACGGACCACGGGGGGCACACCCGCTCGAACATGTCAGAGATCCGGATTGGGACGAATTTCGGCAGTGGCAGGACATCGCCGAAGGTAATATTTCCATCGTAACCCTCGCACCGGAGAAAAAGGGGGCGATCCGGTTTATCGAAAAACTGGCTGCGAATGGAATTGTGGTCGCATTGGGGCATACAAATGCTTCAGCGGACGATATCCAAGCCGCAATCGATGCTGGCGCGAAACTTTCAACACACCTCGGTAACGGGGCACACGCTCTAATCCGACGGCACCCCAACTATATATGGGAACAACTCGGTGCCGATGAACTTTGGGCAAGTCTCATCGTTGATGGACATCATCTACCACCTTCTGTCGCCAAGTCAATGATACGCGCGAAGACGCTTGATCGATGCGTCCTCGTCAGCGATGCAATGGCCTTGGCTGGCATGGAACCGGGTACATATCAGTTTGCTGAAAGATCTGTAGAATTGACAACAGATCGGTGTGTCCGCTTGGTTGGCACGGAATATCTCGCTGGTTCCGCTATCGAATTGGCGCGCGGCGTTGAAAATAGTGTCCGATTTGCTGGCATTTCGCTTAAAGAAGCCGTATCACTCGCCACGTTACAACCGATGCATCTGCTCAACGCAAAAGCACAAGTGGAATCAGAAACAAACCTAATCCTCTTTGAGTGGGACACAGCACAATATGAAATCAATCTGATAGCAACAATTGTTGGCGGCGAGTTAGTCTATCACACAGAGGCACCACAATAATACAATATCGGAGGGAATACACAATGGACGGTTATTACGGCATTGGAGAAGTATTCGTTAAAGTTGCAAATCTTGAGCGTGCAGCGGAATTTTATCGAAATCTACTCGGATTTGAAGTGATAGAACGGAACAATCGGCAGCTTTATATCTACTTAGAAAATGGACATCTTGTCCTCAAGGAAGCCGGAAGCCCTGGACACGATGCTGGGGGACCGATGCACTTCGCTTTTGTAACAAGCACCGAACGGATTAACCAACTCGTCAAACAGTTTACTGCTCTATCTTATCGGACTCGGGGTCCTTTTGATTTTGATGACCCACGCGGCAAATGTCGTGCTTTTTTTGTCTTTGACCCAGACGGAAATGAAATTGAGTTTAATGACCTCTACTGCCCAGACGACTCGACTTAGGGATTGCTATATATCGTGAGGAAAACCTAAAATGCTAACCTCTGCAGAAATCAACGCCTTTGTTGAAAACGGATATATCATTCGTAAAGGCGCGCTTTCCCAAACAGACATTCACACCTATCGGAGTGCTATTGATCGCATACTTCATAAGTGTCGTGCTGAAGGTTTACACGCCGATCACCTACGCTATATAGATGGTGAACGCGACGACATCTGGGGTGTCAATAACATTTTTCATCCGAGCATTCATGAGCAGGCACTTGTAGACGCACTTGCGCACCCGCAGATATTGGAGGTCATTGAAGCACTCATTGGGGAAAGGCTAAGGTATCACCTCTGTACCCTCCTCGTTAGTTCTGAACGAAAACCGTATCATATCAATTGGCATCGGGACGCTGCATCCGATGGAGAAGTACCTCTTGAAACCCTCCTCGGTCGGCTTAGGAGCCATGTACAACTCAACGGTGCCCTCTATGACGATGAGACACTTTACATCGTACCCGGTAGCCATCGCCGCGAACTCATGGATGCTGAGCGCGCAGTCATACAACAGACACCAAAAGCAGCGATGCCGGATCAACTTGTCGTCAAACTGAAAGCCGGGGACATCGTTTTTTATAATTCAAGTTTACTCCACAAAGGTTACAACCTTGACGGGTCAAAACGGCAGACGCTTCACTATGCTGTCCTTGTTGCCCCGCCAGAGAACGAACCGCCAAATCCAGAAAGTCCAACAAGTCAGGAGTGGCTTAATGAACCCACTTTCCTGAACAGTCTTCCCGATCGACTCAAACCGCTCTTTGACAACTGGTTAAAATACGGATAGCCACAATGAACAGCGCACTAATCTTTGTGGCAGATTATCGCTGTGATCCAACATAGCCGTTTGAGGAAGGGGAGGCATTTAAGGAGAAATGTATCAATCGCTTTGAGGAAACGGAGGAAACTTTTATAAAGGATTGGGACAGGGAGGCATTTCTGCCAGAACAGCGCGCTCACCGCCGAGAGATGAAACTCACGATGCTCCAACCTCTCAAATTTAGCACCGACGGTCTCAATATCTCGGACTGAGAAATAGCGCAATTTTCCCGAATACTTCAGAAACACCTTGCGATAGAACCAAACCATCGGGTGATAGCGCATATTTTCAATGAAAATCGCCTTTCCACCGGGTTTGAGGACGCGGTAACACTCTTTTGCAGTTTGCGCATGCTCTGTAAATACCAACACCGATTTGGAGATTATGAAATCGAAGGTATTGTCTGCAAACGCGAGGTGCATCGCATCCATCAACGCAAAGTCAACAGACTCGCCAACGTTGTGTTCCGATGCTCGTGCCTGTGCTTCAGCGAGCCGAAAAGGGAGTAAATCAATCCCGACAACAGATGCACCCCGTTTTGCTAACAGCGTCGCAGTGCCACCTGTCCCAGTCCCTAATTCCAGTATCTTTTTTCCTTCCAAAGTCCCCATTTTCGGGAGCACATACTCGAAAACAGGGACGTAGAAGTCTTCCCACCAGAGCAAGAGGTCTAATTCAACAGTGTCGGCACGACCATCGGATGCAAGCAAACTTAAATTTTCCCCATCTTTCGTAGAGCGTCAATGCAACGTTCAGCACACGCAATGGGTGGGTAGGGGTAACTCTCCTGCTCGACAATGTACCACTCGGTGCCACCGACGGTTTCACAGGCATGGAACACATCGTCCCAAGGGATCTCACCCTCACCAATGAGTGCCTCGCCATTCGTGGCGGAGTATTCTTTGATATGTACCAGTTTCGACCTACCCGGATAGCGTTCAATAAACGATACAGGGTCAGAACCGGCACGCAGTGTGTGACCAATATCAATTTGCATCACGACATCATCGCGGGTGTTACTGCCGAACGTATCCCACGGAACTTTACCCTCCATTGATTCAAATTCAACGGTGTGGTTGTGGTAACCGGAAAACATTCCTTGGTCAGCAATTTTTTCGGCAATGCCGTTGAAGATTTTCGCTGTGTTGAGCCATGCCTGCTGCGAATTGCGATATTCTTCGGATAACCCCGGCACAATCAGATACGGATTACCGAGGATTTGATTGAACTCGACCGTTTTGGCAAGTTCATCACCGAGAAGCGTGTTCAATCCTGTGTGCGTCCCAGCAACTTTCAATCCAAGGTCATCACACATCCCTCTTAATTCTTCGGCACTCCGATCATAGTAACCTGCAAACTCAACACCTTCATAACCCATCTGTGCGACTGCTTGGAGCGTTAAAGATAGGTCGCCAGCACAATCGTCTCTGACGGAATACAACTGTAATGCAATCGGAACTCTATTGCTCATCGAGTATCGTTTCTCCACTGTTGTAGGGGCGGTTCTCAGTGCACCCATATTGACTTAAGACATTGGTAAGTTAACGACCTGCCCACTATCTGCTGATACCAATCCCGCTTCAAGGATTTCTTGAGCATCCCGACTCACTTTGGGACTACATAAGCCTTCAATAGGTTCGCCTGTCTCTAAGCAGTGGATAAAATATTCCGCACCGTTGCGCCGACCTTCTGGAAGTTGCTCAGGCGTTACCACCTCGGCATCACTACCTGCGGGATGCAAATGCACTTCGTTACCACTGACCATCAACGCACCCTCAGTGCCATAAACCACTGGATTCGGTGTAACATAACCGACCTTTTGTGTCCAAGACGCTTCTGTAATTCCGAAAGCGTTACCGTATTTCATGACGATGACAGCGTTATCATCAGGAATCGGATAATCTTTCACGAAAGTGCCGCGGAACGCCGTCACCTGCTGAGGGGTACCGAGGAGATAGGCACACATATCAGCACAATAACAGCAATAATCCATCAACGCACCAGCCCCATTTTTCTCCTCATCGTAGAGCCATTCGTAGAAGTAACGGGAGCATCCGATTTCCTTCGGCCCATTGTGCGCAGAACGCCACTTAAAGTAGAAAATGTCACCAATAGCACCATCCTGGATGAGGTCCATCGCTGTATTGAGTGCTGGACTCCACGCCGTGGGCCAATTCACCATTAGTAAAGTACCGGCATCCTCTGCGGCAGCAACCATCCGGTCCGCCTGTGAGAGGCGCGCCGCCATCGGTTTTTCTGAAACGACGTGGACACCCTTTGCTGCTGCAGCCTCAACGATGTCGGCTCCAGCGTTATTCTCTGCCGATGCTTGGACGATGTCCAATTCCTCTTTCTCTATCATCTCTTGCCAAGAGTCATAGATGTTCTCAACACCTGTTTCACTACTAAATTGTGTGCGTAATTCCGCATTGACATCACCCGCTGCAACGATTTCAACGTTTGGATGTGCTTTCCAATGACGAAGCTCGCCCCAAACATGATCATGGACAAGCGACGCGAAGCCAATGCGATATGTTTTTGCCATCAACTCTGCCTCCTATAGGCGCGCTAAATCAGCACGCAATGTGTATACGCTTAAAAAAGCGCAGCTACAATCGAATGTGTTTATTCTTCAGCTCGAACTGCTATTTTAATGGCTGTTTCGCCGTTAATACGATACCCACCATCAAGTGCTTTAAAACCGTCTTCAACCTGTGAAAGTGGCAGCTGGTGACTAATCATGTCGGCAAAGGGCAGTCCGCTCTGTTCAAGGAGCGGCAAACCGCGAACGAAGTGTTCGTAACTGCTCCCCCAGATCGCTTCGACCCGAAGGTTTTTGCGCATCAGCAACTGGTTAATGTTGAAGTCAATTGACCCCATATCCACGAAGTGACCGACCTCAACAAAAGTACCACTGCGTCGGGTGTAACCCAACCCTTCTGGTGTAGCGGGGAGAAAACCTGCACATTCAAAAACAACGTCCGCACCTTCCCTACGCGGCGTTTCAGCTCTCACAAGTTCCGTCCGCTCTTCAACAGAGGTGACTTCTTCAATATCAATCGTCACGTCTGCACCGAGCCGTTTCGCGAGTTCCAATCGTCCGGCGGGTCCACCGACCATAATCGCTTTCGCGGCACCGCTCAATTTCGCACACGCAAGCGTTACAAGCCCGATAGCCCCGGAACCTTGTATAACGACAGTATCACCGAGCTTTATTTCACCGCGCATTGCGGCATGAACACCAACAGTGAAGGGTTCTGTGAGCACTGCAACCTCAGGAGAAGCTTCGGTCTTTATAAAACAGGTATTCGGATAATTGAGATACATATAATCCGCGAACCCACCGCGAAAGTGGGGTGCTTCGTCAGGATTCCACTGGAACCCATAAGCACCATAGTTCGTTCCCGGCGCAAAAATAACCCGGTCGCCTTCTTTCACCGGTTTACCGACATAATCGGTCTCTACACCTTCACCGAGTACCTCAATAATACCGACGTTTTCATGACCCAACAAAACTTCTTGTTGGAAGCCGTTCTGCCAGTTATGCAGGTCCGTCCCACAAATACCTGCGAGTTCCTGACGGAGTAATACCGTATTCGGTTCAGGTTCTGGGACCGGATATTCACGAATCTCAAAATCTTTGCCGTGCGCAACCACAGCTCTCCCCGTCCGACTCATATCAATCTCTCCTTCGGTTGGTTTTCCTGGGGCACACTTTCTAAGTGCACCCGCGTTTGATTATACTCAGACATACTTCCGCTTCTTCCGCGAGATAAGTACAATCGCTATTATAGCGACGATGACAATTGGCAGCCAAAACGCTTTAACGAATCCCCAGAAAATGGTAAATCCGATCCAA
The DNA here is from genome assembly GCA_965200345.1 of Candidatus Poribacteria bacterium. GTDB lineage: Bacteria > Poribacteria > WGA-4E > WGA-4E > WGA-3G > WGA-3G. Next base: position 4,956,672 of record OZ241378.1, on the reverse strand, counting down.
AGCAGGACTTCAATCCCAACGATCAGCGCTGTTTTGTTCCATGGAAAGTCCGTACTATACTGCTTTTTCAACCGATTTGCGTATAACCACGACACGCCTAAAGTGCCAATAATAGCTATCAGGAATAGCAAATTAACAAGGTTTTGGATGCTCTCTAAAATGAAATTCACCATGACAATGTTGCTCCTTATTAAGTTTTACTTGCTATTGTAGAGACGCGCCATCTGAAAAAGATAGTAAAATGTGTACTTTCCCTCGTTCGCTCAAGACTCACGGAGAACACGCCCCGGGCATGTATAGACCGCCATACTCTGTCCCCGCATGAAACCGATCAGCGTCAGGTTTCCTTCTTGCGCAAGGTCAACCGCAAGTGTAGATGCGGCAGAAACAGCAACGACAACCGGAATTCGAGCAAAGAGTGCCTTCTGGACAATTTCAAAACTCGCGCGACCGCTCACCATCAAAATATACCGCTCAAGCGGCACCAAATCAGATAGTAACGCTTGACCGATAACTTTATCGACAGCGTTATGCCTACCTATATCTTCTCTAACAATCAGGAGTTCGCCTGTCTCATCAAACAACCCAGCGGCGTGAAGCCCACCTGTCTTTTCAAAAACCGATTGTGCCGTCCTTAATCGGTCGTTAAGTTGATAGAGCACCGCTTGATTTATATGGAACCCTGAATTCAGAGGCGACACCTGTTGCCTCACAGAGTCAATTGTCATCTTACCACAGAGCCCGCAGCTTGCATTCGCGTGAAAGTTGCGCTGCCAACCTGATTGCGTATCAAGATTCAGTTCTTCTGTGAGTTGAACATTGACAATGTTCTCCAACGACGATAAACTGCCACCCTCCGTCTCCGTAACATCCTCATCGCAATATGCAATAATTTCAATGTCATCGCCGGAAGTTATGAGGCTTTCTGTATAAAGGAAACCCGCCGCGAGTTCAAAATCGTGTCCCGGAGTTCGCATCACAACGATTAGACTCTCCTGTCCGACCCGGATCTCAAGCGGCTCTTCAACAACCAATTCATCTTCGACCCGCATAGGTTCCGCAGCCGCCCAGCGCGTAATAAGTTTTGTGGATGTCGGTTCCATAGTTTTAAGTCCACACACCCCCGATAACAGAACTCATTGGACGTTTATAGTTGCTAAACCGTTGTTCGTCGCTATCCATGCCCTGTTGTTTACTACGATGAGAGCATGTATTATTAATTCACCCGACACTATTTGCGGAGTCGTTGTATACTCCCAGTCATCAGAAGAACGTGTGTGATGCGTGTAAAACAGATCATTCGTCGCTATCCACAGCACTAAAGGCGTAGGCGGTGGTGGCGGTGGTGGGATTTCCTCCTCCAACGCTAACGCTTCTGTTTCGGGAGAAAATTCGGATGTTGGTGGATCCGGTGTTTCTACAGGCAGTATCTCATTTACCTCCGTGACTACCGGTGTCTTGTCCAAAATCCCTCTGATGTAAATGTTTCTTAAGTCCTTCTCATCCTCTACACCGGTGTGAAGCGTCGTTGATTTTCCGTTCAGCCCATCCAAATCTGCTCGAAAATAACCGTTAGTCTTTTCAGCGGCATTATACCATGTAAAAAGCATCTGATCTTCTGCAGTATCAAAGCCAACGATCGTCGTGCCTTCTTCGATTTCAGTAGAACGATAGGAACCCCACTCTTCAGTTTCACGGTCAAATGTTATGATATCTCCTTCCGCCGAGGCACCCCAAACGGTTGTAGGCATCAATAACAAAGTCTCAATATCATCTTCCGGAATGAAACTTTGTCGCTTGTTGTAAACAGACAAAGAATCACTTTTACGAACAACGCCTTCATCGGTAGCAAACCATATCTCACTGTCATCCATCTTGATGTCCTTGACCCAAGCAGGGAACCCATCGGTTGGTGGGTACAGCTGGATTTCGCGCGTTAACTTGTTATAATGGATCGCGCCTTGAGAGCGCGTGCCGACCCATACTTCTTCTGAGTTCGCCGCAATAGCTCGCACATCTGGAACCTTTGCCGTTGAACTGTTAATCAGTTGCGGCACGTCTGGAATCGGTATCCAGTTATTGAAAGCCGTCTCAAATAGCATCACACCCTTCGGGGTACCTATCCATAACCGCTTACCATCGGAAACGATCGCTTGGATACGGTTGTCGGGGAGATCTTCTGCCACTGTGTAAACCGTCCATTGGGTCTGATCCAAAATCTGTTTCGCGCGTTCCCTTATCGTCTCATCTGCACTCATATCATGGACCTGGGATGCCTCATTCCGAGCTTCTGCCGTTTTACCCAATTTCAGGTTAACTTCAGCGCGGATGAGACGTGCCTCAGAAACCCACTCGCTTACTGGGTAGCGCATCACAAATCCTTGTAAAGTATGAAGCGCATTTTCCAACTGACCGGTTTTCGCTTGCACTTTTCCAATGAGAAAAAGTGCTTTTTCATGGGACGACAGGTCCGGGTACTGTTCGATTGCCGACTTAAGGACAGGCAGCCCTTCACTATACGCCTCTAATTCCTCAACGAGTAGGAACCCAGTGATATAACTCAATTCCGGTACAGACGCATGTTCTGGATAATACTTTAGGATCAGTTGATAGTTATCTACGGCTTCCGCATAAGCCTCACTGACGAGGGCAGCGTTTCCAAGTTCCTGAAAATGTGGCACCAAGTCAAAATTCGCCGCATCAAGGATTGCCACAGAACGGAAGCGTTCCAACACATTTGTATTGTCGCCATTTGCCTTGTGAAGTAAACCGAGTTGATAATGCGCAGCCGGATATCTCGGAAACTCTTCAATAGCAGATTCAAACCGCCGTTGTGCTAATTCAGGGAGACCTAATTCCAGCAGCGCCAGCCCATTGTCATAATACTTCGCAGCGGTTCGATCCTGTACATTCGCTATGTCCGATGTAAAACTAAGGGTATGTCCCGTCAATGGGAGTCTTAAGACTTGTCCTTGGTATTCAATTTCAAAGTGAGTATCAGTGCCACTGCGCCAAATACCGGTGAGTCTATCGCCGTTTTCACTGTCAACGATGACATATTGTTGACTATGTGCCAAGTGTTGGTAGAAAAACAACCCAGTAAACACTATTAAGGCAAATAGGCAGTGCGTCTTTTGTTTTTTTGTATGTGTCTGTTTTATGAACTTCTGGTACAACATAGTTTTACCTTCAAAATGTGTGTTGATAGATATAACGGTTATAATATCAGAAACGTGGGGAAATGTCAAGAGCGTTTGGCAACTCCGTTCTTGATACCAATGCCACTATAGGCTATAATATCCACCATGAACGAAACAGACCTTCCCATCACAGAACTAAAGGTGACATTTCACGAGGCGATCACAGGGGGTCCTGTGGTGATTGTGGCACCGACTGGCAGTGGAAAATCAACACAAATTCCACCTTGGTGTGCCGCGCGGTCAAACTCACCTGTACTCGTCGTGGAACCGCGTCGCGTCGCATGCCGCTCACTTGCACGATGGGTGGCACAACAGCGCGGCGAACCCCTGGGGCATTCAGTTGGCTACACGGTACGCTTTGAGGATGTGAGTTCCGATACGCTAACCCGCATCCGTTTTGTCACGCCCGGGGTCGCCTTACGATACGCAGCGGGACCAGAACTGGATCAATATGGCACTATCATTTTGGACGAATTCCACGAACGCGGTGTGGAAACAGACCTCTTTCTCGCGATCTGCCAAAAGAAACGACCCGACGCGAGACTTATTCTCATGTCTGCCACGATAGCGGCACAACAACTCGCCCGGTTCATTGGCGGACAGGTGCTACGCGCGGAAGGGCGCGTCTATCCTGTTGAAGTCCGATACGTTGGTGGGACAGCGGTCCCTACATCTCAGAACTTAGTAGAACGCGTCGAAAAAGGAATTAAGCGTGCACTCAAAGAAACCGATGGGAATATCTTGGTATTCCTACCAGGTAAGGGTGAAATTAATGCATGCCATGACACACTTCACAAGATGCGGCATATTGAGTTTATCCCGCTACACGGCGATCTGCCACCCGATGCACAAGACAGAGCATTTGACAACACACAATCCCAACGCCGCCGCGTTATTCTTGCGACCAATGTCGCAGAAACATCCATCACACTCCCGGGGATTACTGCTGTTGTAGATACTGGATTGGTACGCCAGCGTGTCCATCAAAGCCGACGGATTGTCTTAGCGTTACGTCCCATCTCGGAAGCCTCAACCGAACAACGCCGCGGACGCGCAGGCCGCCTCGGACCAGGAATCTGCTATAGACTCTGGGAAGAACACGGTCAACTTGAGCAGGAAACACTACCAGAGATTCGGCGGGAGGATTTGACGCAATTCGTACTCACTGTCGCTTCAACGGGTTACCGTCCGCAAGATCTGACGTTTCTCGATGCGCCCCCAGATTTCGCCGTGGAACGCGCACAAACCGCGTTGAAAAGCTGGGGTGTCCTCTCAGATGATGGCACACTCACAACCGAGGGAGCAAAGATTTGTGCCCTACCTGTCAATCCGCTTCACGCCCGATTATTGGTAAAAGCACCATCTTCTCTGCGACGTGATCTGATTGATCTGATCGCAACACTGGAACGTCCCGCCGTCTTATGGCAGCGCATCGACCGCCTGCCAACTGAACGGCAGGACACGGTTCGCGAAGCCCGCCAAAAAGAACTTTTCCGCGATGGATGCGATGCTACGACAGCAATCCGAACGCTGCGACACGGCGACAACAAACGGCATCATCTTCATAAAACTGCCCTTGCAGAATGCCGTAGAATCGCGACGCAGCTGAGAGATTTCTTCGGGTTACCACCTGTGATGAAAGATAAAGCATCGGCACAACCCAACCGTAATGCTTTGATCGCGTATCTCTTGCGTGAATGGGACACTTGTGCTTACGTACAGCGGCGGAAAGGGAAGGGATGGGGAAATGGACACGAAGAGGTCTTACTTGACTCCGATTCGCTGCTGCCTGAAGAGCGGAACGCTGCCCTGATTTTGGAAACTGTTGGCATCGCAAAAGGCACACGCGTACAATTGATGGGACGGACTGCTATGCCTTGCTCGTTTGACGACTTGGTCAACGCTGGAATCGGTAACTCTCAACTCGCTGCTCCGAGACTGGAAGGCGCAGACATTGTCGCAGAGGTGGTAACTGAATACGCAGGACGCGAGATCGGACGCAGCCGCCAACCATTGAGTGGCACGCTGCTGAGAGACGCGTTGGCATCCCTTATCCTCTCTGGCTCCCTACTCTCGGAAGTCGGTGCACAACTCACCCGCGCGATCGACGCTTGGATACTTCACCGCGCGCTCAACCCTGATATAGAGACATCGGAAACGGTGGATTTGACACCACACGCGTGGTTAACTTCACGACTCAAAGTCTTGGGTGTAGAGGTCGCTGAGGACTGGCAACTCCTCTCTCCGGACGATCTAACTTTTACTGAGATAGACCCCAACACTATTACTGAAATTGAGGCACAGTATCCCAAAGAATTCTCTGTCAATGGTGCCAAATTCGATGTGGAATACAATCCCGCGCAAAAATTGGTCACGTTGCGATGGCAGCGCGGCATCCGCAAACCGACATTGAGTCCAGTCCTACTACCACGCTGGAACAATTGGAAAGTGCAGCTCGATCTCCGTGGGCAAATGCGGACGGTACGTTCTTAATCCGCTTTGATTTTTCCCCACACCGTCATGAACAAGTGGGGTTGTGACTGAACAGGCAAGGCTTCAGGATCAAACCAATCTGGATCGAAATTTGCCCCATTGTTTGTAAGGCGTTCAGGTTCGTGACTGCCCAGAGCGATTTTGTAGATTTGAGCGAGATTAAGTTTTATATGCGCAAGCTGCAACGGAATATAATCTTCATAAAGCAGCTCGTCTCCGTGTGGAGACCAGACAGGTCTGCGAGATCTGTGTCCGGGTGCAAAAATTTCCTGGCGATCGCTTCCATCGCGATTTATACTGTAGAAGGTACTGGTATCTGTTGCCTCGTCCCACCAAGAAAAGGCGATTTTGCTGCCATCGGGCGACCACGATGGGTTATAAATCCACGGACCTGACTGGGGGAACAGCATTTTTTCCGCGAGCGTCTGGACGTTGATAAGCACTAATTGGTAACCGCCTGGTTCCTTTCGGACGAAGGCGAGCTCCGATCCGTCGGGCGACCATGCTGGCGATCCACCCCTTTCGCCAACCTTTGCGATTTGCTCCTCCATTTCACCATCTATCGTTGCGGTGTAGATCGCCTGCCGCTTCACATAGGCAATCCTTTTACCGTCAGGCGACCAACTCGGATGTTTTCTCTGTGCTGACACTCTGAATACTTTTCGCACATTCGTTCCGTTTGGATCCATCAGATAGAGATCAAGAATTCCACTTCGGTCAGATGCGAAAAGAATGCGTTCCCCTATAGGCGACCAGACAGGCTCTCTATCCGTTGAAGGATGCTTGGTTAAGTTTCTCTGTTGGCTGCCATCGGGCATCATTGTGTAAATCTCTGCGTTGTCATCGCGTAATGAGAAAAATACGATTCTGGCAGTTGTCGGAGCTCTCGCGAACACTATATGACCGCTGGCGAGCACTAATATCAAACCAAGTGCAGAGAAAAACCGGAAAGGGATATTTTTCATAACAATTCATTTGCCTCCTTTGCGATTACTACCATTTTTCAGTCCTGCGCCGGTAATCCACCTTATATATAATACCCGGATTGTTCACATAGACATAGACATGGTAGTAATCATCGTGCCCGGTACCCGTTTCTCCCAGTGTTGCCAATATTTTGGCAACAATCTCAGCTTGGGACTCAATGTCATAAACGAAAGTATGCCTATAGTTACCTTGACCTATAGGCGTTGACTGCCTCGGATCAGGGTTTTCCTGCAGAAATTCTTCAAAGGGCTGATTCAACCAAGGGCTATATAAAGCTTCAACATCTTGATCATGTTCGATAGTGTGTGTCGCACATCCGATGACTGCAAGTGTAAACATAGAAAAGATAAACAGTGTTATATATTCATATCTGCAATTCATGGGTTCCTCCTTGGAAGCGAGGTCGGAAACCTCTTGAGTAGTTGTGTAAACATAAATGAAAGCGGTTATTTCAGAATCGTCATCTTCTTCAGCATTAAACGTCAATCATGTTTCCCCCGTTTACATCACCACTTTTGAAAAATATACGTCCTTCCCAGTCTATCTGTTTGTCGTCCGGAAACCCTTTATTACTACTTATGTAAGTTCTAATTAGTTTTGGTCTTGATTCTACTCCACGTCGTCAGGTGTGACGCCAGTCGCGGTGCAACAGATAGAACCGCTGGATCAAACCAATCTGAACTATAGTTGCTCCCAGCCTGTGTGATCTGTTCCGAAACACGACTCCCTAAAGCGATTTTAAAGAGATGACGTTCTTTCCCATCAAGTTGACTGTAGATTAAGGCATCGCTTTGTGGCGACCATGCCGGGTTGGAAACTTGGGTTCCGTCAACAACGACTGCCTCTATCTCGGTGCCATCGCTATTAACAGTATCAATGGTCTGTGCAGGCGGATTATCCTTAGCATTAAACAGCACCTTAAGAATAAACACTAAGAAATTGATGCGATTAAAAGCGATTCTGGTTCCATCCGGGGACCATACAGGTTCGTGAAGAAGTAGTCCGTGTTCCATCGGGACAACGACTCTTTCCAAACGGGTTTTTAAGTCGATGACACGAATATCAAGACTCCCTGCAAGCGAAACAAATGCCATTTCGGTGCCGTTGGGTGACCATGTCGGATGCCACCCTTTAACCAGACGTTTTTCATTTGCCCCGTCAATTGAAGCAATATAGATCGCTTCCTCGTCTCCACGGAAATACGCGATTTGCCTACCATCAGGTGACCATGTTGGATTTGATCGATTTGCCCATTTTTTGAAAACCCGCCTTACATTTGTTCCATCCGCGTTCATGCGGTAAATGTCACTGCCGCCATCTCGGTCCGACGTAAAAAGAATATGCCTTCCTGAAGGCGACCAAGTCGGTTCTGAATCCTTCGCATTATGACGGGTCAAATTGACGCGCCCAGTCCCGTCAGGATTCATGATATAAATATCACGCTTATCTTTCACCTTAACGTTCAGACTTGATGCAAACGCGATTTTTGCGGTTGTTGGTGCTTGTGCGTGCATCTGACCACCGTAGATGGACGCAAGGATCAAACTGAAGCAACACAGAACGAAAAAATGTTTAATTTTCATAAGGTTTCCTCGGACGATCTATTATTAATGACACATCAGTCTTGTCCCTTAATTTTTCCCCACATGGTTGTCAATAGGTGAGACTGTGGTGTAACAGGTAAACTTTTCGGGTTGAACCAAGCAGGGGTCATATTCAAACCTTGACGCGTCAGCTGTTTTTTCGCACCGGTTTCTACATCAACCACAACAATTTGTCGATCATCGTTATTCTTGGCATCTTCAACATAAACAATTTCATCACCGTCGGGTGACCATGCCGGACTATTGATATGGAACGCGGGTTCACCGATCGGTTTAAAATCGCTGCCATCCCGATTCGCCACGTAAATAGACTCTTTTCCGTCCAACGCCACCTGCAACCAAACGAAGGCGAGCTTGTCACCATCCGGTGACCATGCGGGTGCGTACATCCACGATTTTTCCTTTGGCAGAAACGTGCGTATGCCACCCGAACGGAGCTTTAAAATAAGGATCCGGCGTGTCGCTCCAATACCCCCAACAAACGCTATCTCGTTGCCATTGGCTGACCATGACGGGTTTCCACCACGCCACTCCGCTAAAGCGACTTGTTTCATATCTGCTCCATGTATTGTAGCCGTTTGGATGCTCCATCGCGGTTCTTCCGCATGAAATGCGATCCGCTCACCATTCGGTGACCATGTCGGTTCCATCCGCCGTGCCGACTTTCTAAATACTCGACGGACGCGCTTGCCATCGGCATCCATCACATAGAGATCGCTGACACCATCTCGGTTTGAGACAAACAGAATCTGTTCTCCATCGGGTGACCAGACGGGCCCGAAATCGTTCACGGTATTTTGCGTTAACCGTTTTTGCTGACTCCCATCCGGGTTCATCAGGTAAATTTCCCAATTGCCATCTCGATTCGATGAAAATGCGATTTTTGCGGTTGTCGGTGCTTGTGCCGAAATCTGCGGGGCTGGACTTAATACCAACCCCAAACCGAGGCATAGAAAAACAAAAAGGCGGACATCTTTCATCATATTTCTCCTGTTTTCAGTCAACGATCCACAATGCTGAACATTGGCACAAACTACTCAATCCGCTGAAACGAACAGCGGATATTCCCACGGCGTAACCAACCGTCGGAGCTTAATACCATGCCGAGATCTAACGTCAAATCCAGCTGCGTCCCTTTGACAGCAACCCCTATGATTTTTGCCCCTATCATCATCGTATCAACTTCTCCATCACTGAGAAGCACCTGTTTATGTGTGCCCTTCACGAAATTGAATATCAGATCCGGTACCTGTGAACCGGAGATTGGATGGAACTGAAGGCGCCCCGACCGCGTTGTGTAGGTCCCGTAAGACTTTGCAATCACATTTTCAAGGCGATAAAAGTAATTGTCACCGTTCTTCCAAAACCGTAATCTGAGTCCTTCAAGTTTGGAAGCAGTGAGTGCAGCTTTCGTTTTCAAAATGTCTTCGCTTCCACCGCGTTCCTCAACAACGAGTTCAAGAAATTGCCACTTGCCGAGCATGTTGTGCGCTGCAAGGTTTCGGCTGCGTTTGCGAAATTCTTTTCGTCGGGCATCCTCATACACTTCACGACGGGTGTCGCGCTCGTTCTGCATCCGCTGGTACTCCACAGAGGTACAACCCGTAAATGTCAGAATCAGAATGCTGAATGACATTAAAGTTTTCGCCTTTATTCGATCCGTTTGAAAGTGCATCTCAACCCTCCAGTTCGCATCCAACCCGTTGGGGTTAATTCCATATCCCCATAGAGGACTAAAAAGAGTGTATCATCCGTCACCGTAATACTTGCCATTGAAGCGATTGAGTAAGAAGCCTGTCTTGCAGCAGCTTTCCGCGCCCCTTGTATTCCCATTTTTCTGCTCTGTATCATCCTGGCTCGTTTCTGTTTTTCCTTCGCTGCTATCTGTTTTACAGGTTCAGAACCAAAAAGAAATTCAAGCAACTCTGGTCCCGTCCGCTGATTAAAACGGATAAATGTCATCGGATCATCTCCGTATCGCTTCGTGGTAACATAACACTGCCCGGTGACGTTCGTGCCGCGATTGCTACCGCTGTAATAGTAAGAACTGCGATCTTCTGAAAATTCAAGGATGAGATTTTTGCGGGTAGACGCAACGAGCGCAGCCTTCGCCCCCAATATCCGTTGATTTGACTTTTCATCTCTAACCTCAATAGATGGCAGGCGCGTCGCACCTTCAGCCGAACTTTGTCCCTTTTCTTCCATCTCTTTCGGCACTGTCGCTTCTTCCGCAGGAACGTTCGGTGTTGCTGTCTGTCCATCGGAACTACTGTTAGGAACTCCGACGACTGAAGCATTTGGCAAATCCGCAGCCTTCAGCGGCATTGACTTCGTCCGATTTGCGTAAACATTCCCCTCTTCAACCTCTAACTCGACATACTGCCACTTACCGACAAGAAGATCCTTTACCGCCTGTTTAACTCTTTCCGGGTTGTGCCGCTCGCGTGCAGCGTCACGCATCGCAAGCAAACGCCGTCGCTCTTCCTGCGCCTCTTGCGGCGTAAAGATCGCACAACTCATGAAGACTATTGCCATAACACCCAATACTATTAACATTTTCATTTTTGATTTCCTCCTCTATTTCAAAGCAAATGCTAACTTTATAACAAAATCCCTGTTTATTCGATACGTTTAAAGGTGCATCGCAAACCACCGGTTCGGATCCAACCTTTGGGGGTTAACTCCATATCTCCATGTAGAATCAGACAAAGCCGGTCGTCCGTCACCTCAATCCCGATTGCTGAAATTGGTCTGTAAGAAACCGATTTTGGGGAGGCTTTCTCGCCACGTTTTCCGCTGGTATTTACAAAATTTTTTCCTTCAACCCGCTGTATATTTTCGACATACGTTTGCTTCCTTCTGGCGGACGCACGTCTTGCAGGATCGGAACTAAATAGAAACTCGAGCATTTTCGGTCCCGTACGCCGTCTGAACTGGACAAACGGCACGGGTATATCCCCAAACCGCGAGGTGATGACACTAATTTGCCCTGTGACATTCCTGCTGCGGTTGCTGCCACGATAATAGTAGGAAGTGCGCTCCTCAAAAAACTCAAGCGTTAGATTTTTACGGTTGGCGGTGAGTAAAGCAGCTTTCGCCGCGGCTATTTTTTCGTTGTCTTTGGTCTCGTGGACTGTGATCGGCGGTAATTGCACCTCATCGCTTTCAGACATCCGCTCATCCGTGTTAGACTGCGGTGATTCAAGCACCATCGGCGTTTGTGTGCTCGTATCAGAAGGCAAGGCTGTTTGGTCCCTTTCTGATGTTGAGTTTTTCACTTGTGCGTTGATAGTTCCTTTTTTTACTTCTATGCCCATAAATTGCCATTTGCCAACCAACTGTGCCTTTATTTCATTTTTGATTTTTTCTGGCTCGTATTTCATACGCGTATCTTCGTAATTCTCGATTAAACTCTTACCTTCCTGCTGTAATTCTTGGTCCAGCAAGTTGGTACAACCCATAAACACTAACACGAAGATAGTGAGCAGTGTTAACAGTTTCATGTTTCCCCTCCTTAATATGAGTCTGTTCAAGTGCCCTGACAGCAGGTTCACGGTTAAATGAAGTCTAAAAAAGTCTTCAGGTAATTTAAGATTCAAACCCGTCCTACAAGAAAAAGCCTCTACAGTCTTATTTAATCCGTTTGAATGAATACCTGATGCCGTCGCTCTGTACCCACCCATCAGGAGTCGGAGACGGCGATACACCCGCACCTAATGTCAGGTGAAGTTGATCCCCCTGTACAGAAATTAAAACATCGGACGTTCCAGGCGGCCCACCGAATACCCCCGCACGATTGAATAAAAACTCTCCAGGCTTAATGCCTGAGCTCTGATTCATCCCAAGCTCTGGGTATAGAATCTCAGCAATCCGCTCAACGTAGATCGAGAATTTACCGGTAACCCGAATACTACCGTTGTTACCCTCGTAAAAACGCATGCCATTCTGTTCAAAAAATCGGACCGTCAAGTTTTTACGACTCGATTCATCAAGAGCAACAGCAGCGCGCACAATTTCATTACTCAAATCGCTTTCTAAGACCTCTATACCAAGGAACTGCCATGTACCAAGCACTTCGCCCGCAACCCTGTTCTTGACACCCCCTCTATCATTCTTTAGCCGGGCTTCCTCATACGCCCCACGGAGTTGTTCCCGTTCGTTCTGCATCTGCTGGTATTCCACCGAGGTACAGCCTACGAAAACCAGTATAATCAAACCAAAGGCACCTAATATTTTCATTCTTCAACCCTCTCAAAATAACAACGCACACCACCACTCTGTACCCAACCAGCCGGACCTGATTGCATCTTACCGTGCATTGTGAGATACAGCCTGTCAGGCGTAACCGAAATACTCACATCCCGCGCTGTATCCAATCCCGGCGCGCTCGACAATCCAAGTGCCCTTCCATCTTCAGTTGCTGCGAACAGCAATTTTTCCATCTCTGGCCCGGTGCGCCTGATGAACCGGATGAACGGGAAGGGTTCATCGCCGTACCGAATCGTAATCATAGTCCATTGACCGAAAACCGCCATTCCACCCCTTCTACCTCGGTAATGGTAAATACCTTTCTCCTCAAAGAACTCAAGTGTGAGATTTCTCAATTCAAGGGCGTAAAGTGCGGCTTTGGCTTCTGCAACCTCTTGGGTAACACCGCTCTCCGCGATTTCAAGGTTCAAAAATTTCCACTTTCCGAGGAGCGTATCGGTTATACGATCTTTTACCTTCAGCTCACTGTTTTCTTCACGGAGGTCCTCATAATTCTTGAGCAGTTGATCGCGTTCTGCCCGCATCTTTTGGGACTCAACAGTTGTGCAGCCAGCGAGCACCAGAGCACAGATACCAAAGATAATCCAGATTTTCATAGGTATTCCTCCTTGTTGGATACCTCTGCAGGGTGTCCACTCCCTGCCACAGCAGTATTATACCAAACGAGTGTTTAAATGGCAAATCCCTGACTTCAAAATTCAAGCGTCAGCCCAAGATAAATAATCCGCGGAAGTTGCGAAACTTCCTCGGATTCCCACGCTTCAATTTCAACTTCTTCTCCTTGTACTTCAATCGTTGCCTCTTTAAAAGAGAATTTCATCGTATTTTTGCGGTTGTATACGTTCAAAATATCAAGGAATCCACCTATTTTCATGCCTCGCACATTCCATTTATGACTTATTCTGAAATCTAACTTGTGATACGGTGTCAATTCGGCAGTTAATTCTTCGTCAACACTCGCCAACAACGGATTCAACCCGCGTGTCAGTGGATCTTGAATGAGTACCAGAGAACTGATAGGCACTGCAGAGGTGCCACTCAAATATTGCCATTTTGCCCCAATCTCAAAATTGGCACTGAAATTATAGTTGGCGACAATGCTAAGAATATGTGTGTTGTCAAAAAGATAAGGTTGATAAGCTGCCTGTGGGTAGTCACGCTGTTCAGCGTGCGTATAGGCATAAGAGATCCATCCAAAGAACTTATCGGGGATCCGATGCCGCAGGAACGCCTCTACGCCACCAACATACGCAGCACCCTGATTGCGATAATTTGAAACCTGTGCTTCTGTTGCCAATCTCCCACCCGTAGAAACAGGTTCCACTTCGGAGGGTGTTGAAGCCTCATCCTCCGTTACTAACTTCTGGCTATCTTTGTAATATGTAGCAAACTTAAATTCTGTCTGATCCGTGAGTTCATGTTCTATTTCCATGATATAGTGGCGTGTCAGACTCGATTTCAAATCTGCGTTTCCGTTCTCTGATAGTATCTGATACGGTTTAGGGCTCTGTTCGTAGTGTCCATAAGCAAAGCGAAGATTGAAACCACTGCGAAGCTTGAGACTTACGCTACCGCGCGGTTGAACAGAGAGTTGCTCGGTCAAATCAAGGTAATCTAATCGGGTGCCAAGTGCTATTGAAAGGAAAGACAATGGATCATATCGTGCTTGTAGATAACCTTCGGCACCGTAAAAATCGTGTCCAAACTCGTAGTGTGTCTCTTCCAATTCTGTTACATTGTAGCGTGCCGGTCGCCTTGTTATGCTTTCCCCAACCACCTCTCCATTCTCAACAATCGGAACACTTATCTCAATCTCCTCGCCGACGGGTTCATATTCATAAATATTGCTGTCCTCAAAACTATTGGCAGGACTAAACGATAAAAGGGAACCCACTTCAAACTGAAGCGTAGATGTAAACTTATAAGATACATCTTCACGTAGGGTGTAGACCGGCACCTTGACCTTCACATCATAGGAATTGTAGATGATCTCTTCTGCTACTAATTTACCGTCCTCCAGTTTAAAATCGCCGTTTTCCAATTCATAAGACACCACATCAGGATCTTCAAGGTCTACATTCAGGAAATTGAAGGCGCGTGTAAATGAAAAATGGGATGTAAAATTGTCGGTAAAATTTGAATGGAGGTGGATGCCTTGTCCGTTAAAACCGTTCTTGAAATAGAAGGTAGCTCTTTTAAGATGTGCGTCTATATCATCTTCTATTTCTCCCTCTTTGAAGTCAAAATGGTCTGTTGCGGCAAATGCGTTAAGGGTCAGATGATGCTTTTCAGTCAGTGGATAAGCAAATTTCAACTGATAATCCCAAAAATAAGGGAATTGTTGCTCTGATCCTGTCTGACTTTCAATAATCGGTCCCACAATGAAATCAAAGTAACTTCGCCGTCCAGAGGCAGAAATATAGCCGTTATCTCCGATTCTACCTTCAAGCAGCCCTTCAGAATAGAGAATGTTCAAGTTAAATTTTCCATCGAACCGTTCGTCGATGCTATCACGGGCGTGGATGTCAAGCACTGCCTGCGAATCTAATCCGAACTCAGCACCATATCCACCCGCGTAGATGTCAATTCTTTCAATCGTTTCTGAACTGATGGTTGAAAGCAACCCACCCCAATGGAATGGATAACCCAATGGCGTTCGATCCAGATAGTAGAGATTAGAACCAGGTTCACTACCTCGGATATAGAGAACCCCAAAATAATCGTTTGGAATGCCGATGCTCGGCAGCGTCGTCAACCCTTTAAGTGCGTCGTTGGCAGCACCCGGAATACGTAGGAGTTCGCTGCCGCGGATGTCAGTACGACTGATCGTCGGTGGGAGACGTTTCCCTTCAACAACAATTGTCTCTAACTTAACTGCCTCGCCTAAGTATATTTTGATTTCGGTGGTATCCCCGCTGCTGATCGCAACCGAGATTGAGGTAGGTGTGGATTCAAGCGGATGTGTAACAACAAAGATATAGGTGCCTTCGGGGAGTTCGGTGAATTGGAAGGCACCATTTTCATCGGTTTTTTGGTGTTGGTTTGTTTCGGTAATGCGGACATCAGCGGATGCGAGGGGTTTCCCAGTACCTCGCTGATAAACGGTTCCTTGAATATCACCGGTCTGCGCAAGAACAGATGTAGACATGATAGTAAATGCAAACACAACTATAACGAATTGTAATTTCATGCAGTCGTTTAGCCCTCACTTGTTGTATTAACATTATCTAACGTCTAATTGGATTTCCGGTTGACATAAGATTCATTGCAGAAAAGCATCAAATATGGTGAAACATACACTTTACCAAGGCAAGACAGATAACCTGATTTAATCTTGGATTCGATTAAAATTCAAGCGTCAACCCAATATAAGGCAGTAATGGAAGTTGCCTGGCTTCTCCGACCTCGTGTTCTTCAATCGTGACTTCCTCGCCTTGTATTTCAAATGTGCCTTCATTCTGGATAAACTCGATGGTATTTTTGCGATTGTATACATTCAGAACTTCAATGAATCCGCCTATCTTCATGCCCATGAAGTTCCATTTGCGACTTATCCGCAAATCCAACTTGTGATAGGGTGTCAGTTTAGCACCTAAGACGCGGCTAAAACTTGCGAAGAGCGGGTTCAATCCGCGCGTCACCGGATCTTGGATGAGAACGATGGAGCTGATAGGTGCTTCGGCGGTGCCACTGAGGTACTGCCACTTCGCGCCGATCTCAAAATCTGGACTAAAGTTATAGTTTGCTACAATGCTAACAATGTGTGTGTTATCGAAAAGGTAAGATTGATATGTAACATCAGGATTTTCTCGGCGCTCGGCGTGCGTGTAGGCATACGAAATCCAGCCAAAGAATTTCTCTGGAACTCGGTGTCGTAGGAACAATTCTGCACCGCCGACGTACCCAACGCCTTGATTGAGATAATTTGAGACCTCATCGGGTGTTATCAGTTTCTGCATGTCTTTGTAGTAGGTAGCAAACTTGAATTCGGTGCGTGATGAAAGTTCGTGCTCTATTTCCATGATATAGTGGCGTGTGAGACTTGATTTTAACGCTGCGTTCCCATTCTCTGATAGCAGCTCAGAGAGTTGTGGACTTTGTTCGTAATGTCCGTAAGCAAACCGGAGATTAGAACCGATCGGAAGTTTGATACTAACGCTCCCACGCGGTTGGATGGAAAGCTGCTCTATCACATCCAGGTAATCGACGCGTACACCGAGCGCGACTGAAAGCGCGGGTAGTGGATCATATCGTGTTTGTAGATAGCCTTCGGCGCGTTGTAAATCGTGTCCAAATTCGTAGTCTCTGGTTTCAGTCGTGCGTATCCGGGCATTTCCATCATCGTCAAACCTTATTTTCGTTGGATCTGTTTCAAGCAGTTCGCTCACTGTCTGGTCATCTGGCACTTCTTCTTCAAATCCCGGAAAACTGGAATGCTCCGTACTGTTTGCTGGACTGAATGCGAGGAGAAATCCCGGTTCAAGTTGGAGCGTCGGTGTTAGTCTGTAGGAATGGAATCTTTGGATTTAGTGATTATCTTCTCCTGTTCATTACCGACAAATTCAACTTCAACTGTCGTCTCTGATATAATGGCATCTAAGTCTATATCAAGAAAATTGAGTGAACGGGTCAGTGATAGATTGGATGTGAGATTTTCGGTGAATTCTGAACGCAGATGAATGCCTTGTCCGTTAAATCCATTTTTGAAAAAGGCAGAAGACTCAAAAGGATCGTCTATTTCCATTTCATCATCTGCCTCTTCCTCTGTCTCAACATGAAAATGGTCAGTTGCGGCGAATGCATTAAGTGTGAGACTGTGATTTTCAGTCAGTGGATAGACGAATTTGAGTTGATAATCCGAAAAATAGGGAAACTGTTGTGTGTCGCCCGTCTGGCTTTCATAAATCGGTCCAGCGATGAGATCGAAGTAACTTCGCCGTCCTGAGGCGGAAACATATCCCTTATCTCCGATTTTTCCTTCAAGCACCCCTTCAGAATAAAAAACGTTAAGGTTAAATTTCCCATCGAACCGTTCTTCGATGCGGTCGCGTGCGTGGATGTCAAGCACCGCCTGAGAATCCAATCCGAACTCCGCGCCGTATCCGCCAGCGTAGATATCAATTGTTTCAATGGTTTCTGAACTGATGGTTGACAGTAAACCGCCCCAATGAAATGGATAACCGAGGGGTGTCCTGTCCAAATAGTAAAGGTTTGATCCGGGTTCGCTTCCACGGATGTAAAGCACGCCAAAGTAATCGTTTGGAATCCCGATGCTCGGCAGTGTCGTCAATCCTTTGAGTGCGTCATTGGCGGCACCTGGAATCCGTAGAAGTTCACTGCCACGGATTTCTGTGCGGCTCACCGTGGGCGGGAGGCGTTTCCCTTCCACCACCACTGTTTCAAGTTTAAAGGCTGCGCCGAGGTGTATTTTGATTTCGGTGGTGTCGCCGCTGCTAATGTCAACGGAGATTTCTGTAGGTTGGGGTTCAAGCGGATGGGTAACAACAAAAGTATAGGTGCCTTCGGGGAGTTCGATGAAGCGGAAGATACCGTTTTCATCGGTTTTTTGAGTTTGTTCTGTTTCGGTAATGCGGACATCAGCGGATGCGAGGGGTTTTCCCGTGCTTTGCTGATAGACGGTTCCTTGAATATCGCCAGTTTCGGCAAGGGCAGGTAGCGTTATAATCATCAACAAAAATAGAATAGACAATGGCTTTTCCATGATGGAAACATTAACCTCCGTTTCGTTTGATTGTGTTCAAATGAACATAAGTTTTGGACAGCGTTCGGATTCTAACTCGTAACTAATAGTAATTACATTGCCAAAAGTCTCCACATTCTGATTAGGACGGGCTATCTGTAAATTCCTATACGGAGAACGTCTTACATAAGCATAACCAGAAGCAGGTTTACCAATTTTATTCTCAAAGGGTTCACTGGCAGGAACTTCTATTGTAAAAGTACCATATCTGCGTTCTGATTTTTCAGGGCTTGGAAATTCTAACGCACCAGATTTTGGATCAAGAATTATAATTTCAACACTCATATCTCTACTCCACTACTTTGGCATTATATGCAGTAGTCAAAAAAACTTCAATGAGTTCTTTGAGGTTATTCATAGGATTTTCTGATATTGCCTGCTTAATCTCATTCAAATTCTGGACATTAAAATTGAAATTGATTCTAAACTCAAACTGCTTTCCAGCCTTATCTATATTCAGTTCTATAATTGTATCTATATTCCGAATCTTCACTACAAATGAATACTTCTCAAGAGTAGTTTGAAGATCAGATTTGTTCAGATTGGCAACTTCCGATACAATGTCTAAATCTTCGTCTTCCTCACTACGAAAAACAAAATTTATTCCGGCTTTGGAAACTGAAGTAAAAGATAAGGAATCACAAAAATTCAGGACATACTTTTCAAGTACAGAGAAATCTTCCCCATTTTCTAAATGAAATGCGATGGTTGTATCCGTAAAAACTATCTTAAAATCCCCCAAAGCAACTGAAATAGGTGAATGCCTGAAAGAAAAAGCATTATCATTAAAAGTGAAACTAAAATCCGCTTTCCGTATCTCATAGCCTTTAGTATTCATAGGATTAACTATAAATTCTTCAAGCCACATTGGATTAAGCATGCTGGAATTCCAACCGCCTACCAAAACAATCGAACTCTCTTGATAATTTAATTTCATATCTGTTCCCCTAAAAAATGAATATGATCTGCGACAACTCTCGCCATTTTGACAAGACACACAGTTCTCCTTAACAGTTATATCTTAAGCGTCATGTATCAGTCCTCACTTACCCCCATTTTTTTCTGAGGTATAAGATTAGGGTTTGTGAGAGGGTATAGGTACGAGAAACCCACGCTAATAAATGTCAAAAAGCGTATCCCCTCTACATCGAGGATCCGTGAAAAATGATAGGAGATACCCCGGATGCCAAACGTCAGAAATCACGCGCTTGATGACATTTATGACCGAATATCGTTTTTGGCGACCATTGAAGGTTTTCGCCCACCGTGTCGCCGCCTTCTCATAACTGAGAAATAACAAGCCGTAAGCCACGCACGCCAGCAGCCATAGAACGGCGACACGGGGGTGTGTAGGTTTCTTCAAAACGAGTTTGCCGAAACCAAAACACGACTTGATGTCTCGAAACCCATGTTCAATCTGCATCCTGCGTTTGTAGCAGTGATAGAGTTGATGTCCCGAGACGTGGTTTGAAATCAGATACATCGGGTCTTTGAATCCATTATTTCTGCGGACGTAGAGTTGAAGAGGTATCTGATGCGTCGCGTGGTAAAGCACGTCTCCATAAAACTTATTTTTCAGGTCATCAAGTTTCTTAACACTGCCTTGATAACGGATCCCGACGTTGCGGCAAACCCGCATGATAAACGGGATCTCTCGGTCTTTGAGAAACTTGATGACATATTTCCCACGGGCGAAACCGCGGTCAAAGACGAGGATCGGTGGCTTTCTATGAGTCGCTTGAGAAGTGATAGAAAGTCGATAAAGTTTCAGGCAGAAGCGTTGAATAATCTCGTTATGACTTTTATACTTTCTTGATTGTATCTCCTCATCTTTATAGATAAACCAAAACACAGGGATCGCTCGGTGGCGAAAGGGCATCGCCGCAACGATAGCCTTCCAACCGTCAATGAGGTCGGTCTCATCAACAAGCAAGAGGAAATACCGACCTGCTTTGATGCGCAAAAGACGCCCGACAATGAAACTAAACCATGCGTTCTGAAGACGTGGCATAGGCAACGGTGTATCAAGGAAACGCAGCAGCCGTTTCTGTTTCGACTTTTCTGTTTTCACAGCAATCGGTAAACGCGTCGCGATTTCATTGATACGAAAGGTTTTCGCTGTGCAGACCGCCATGACAGCTAACAACAGATTTCGGAAACTCGGTTTTTTCAGACCAATGGACTTGAAAAGTTCTCGAAAATGCGTTATCATAGTTTTCGGATTTGCCCGGTTCGGGGCATATCTGTTTTTCATAAAATACCTCCTTACACTTTTATCAGTCGCTGATAAGTAGTGGGTCGTAAGGAGGTATTTTACTATAATCTCACTGCCTTTCCCATACATTTTCAATCAAATACCTGATAACACAATGCTTCTCCAAAAAATGGGGGTAGGTGAGGTATCAGTCAAGTTAAAACATACTTTAGTTTAAGGAAAATGTAAAAGCCATGAAACCTGTCAAGGTCTCACGGCTTTTATACGTATCAAGAATTAACTTTACAGGTGTACTGTTATACGTTAGAATCTCTCTAAAATAATACGGTAATGTGACCGGCTCTAATTAAACTTGGCTGGTTTTTTTCACAGTCGGTTACATTACTACCTATATAAGGAGATTCCAATGATAACAGAAAAAGGAAAAAAAATTGGACGATTTGTGTTGGTTTTCACAATTCAGGTACTAATCATTCTACAAATTGTTCCGGGTCTCTATGGACAGGTGCTAAATCTGATCCTTATGACTCATGAAATAGTCGCATATTGGCAGCATCACAAGCAACGTTGATTGTAAACCCAAATACATGCCAATCAACGTCAGCCTGACCCTAATTCAGTTAAATTATAACAAAATTAGAACACCACGTCAAGGAAAATCGTAGAATTCGGCATATATCACAAGTTTATTAAATCACACGTTTTACCTAAAATGTTTTCACTCTAAAAAGACAAACCAGCCTTAAAACAGCCCCCGTAAAAAGGGGCTTTCCCTCGACAAGTAATCCCAAAATATGCTACAATACACACAAACCCATTTGTTAATAAATCAACACGAAAAATTAACTGCAAGCACTATATGACTTATTCCGTAAATTTATTTTCTTGTTAGAACACAGAAAAGCCAAGGGTGTAGATTGTCTCGGGTATGTCTATGGGGGGTTAGCCGTCGGTTGGAAAAGGACGAGGATGGGATCCCCGCCAGCAGTAGTGGAAGCGGGTTTAATAGTATTAGATTCTTGGATTCAGAACTCGATTGTTAAGCCGATGTAGGGGATGATGGGGAGCTGGGGTGCCTCCTGTACATTGTCCCCCGCTGGATTATAGAGCTTGATAGTATTTTTACGATTGTAGATATTCAGAATCTCAAGAAATCCACTCATTTGCCACCCTTTACGACACCATGTTTTGCTCACACGGACATCAAATCGGTGATAGGAGGGTAATGATACCAAAGATATTTCCTCTGCGCCCTGAACATCAGTGAAAATAGGTTGCATACCTCGTGTTATTGGATCTTGGATCAGGAGGATTTCGCTTACAGGCGCACCTGTTGTCCCGCTTGAATACTGCCACTTCCCGCCAATCTCTAAAGTTGGGCTGATGTTGTAGTTACCGACAAGGCTAATGATGTGTGTGTTATCAAAGATGTGTGGTTCATAAAGCGCATCAGGATGTGCGCGCTGCTCCCGATGTGTCCACGCGTAAGAGAACCAACCGAAGAACTTTTCATTCACGCGGTGTCGTAGAAACACCTCTGCACCCCCAATGTATCCCGCCCCCTGATTATGGTAACTAACTGTCGTTTGCAAACCGAAATCATTAGTGAATTCAACGACATCTGTTGTTACCAGGTCCAGTAGACTTTTGTAGTAGGTCGCAAACTTCAACGCTGTCTGTGATGAGAACTGGTGTTCAAACTCCATAATATAGTGCCGTGCAAGGCTCGATTTTAGGTCTCTGTTCCCATTCTCCGCAAGCACCTGATACGCCAACGGCCTCTGTTCATAACTGCCGTAAGCAAAGCGGAGCGTGGCGTTATTGGAAAGTTTTACACTCAGACTTCCGCGCGGTTGAACGGAGAGTTCCTCCGTTAGATTGAAATAGTCGAACCGCATACCAAGTGCGAGCGACAGAAATGAGAGTGGATCGTATCGTCCCTGTAGATACCCTTCTGAGCGTTGAAAATCGTACCAAAACTCATCGCCATCTGCCTCAGGACGGATTACCTGATAGAACTCGTTATCGCTGCTTATCAATTCTTCATCTTCATGCAATATGGAAAGTAAATCTGAATCGCTTAACCCTTCATATACTATACCTCGGTCTTCAAAACTATTTGCTGGGCTAAATGTGAAAAGCAGTCCGGGTTCAAATTGGAACTTAGGCGTTAACTGGTAAGAGACATCTCCACGGAGTGTATAGATTGGAACATTCACCTTTATGTTGTTGTACCTGGTTTTTTGGGATATAAGTTTTGGTTCTACTTCTCTGCCATCCACCCCCGTTAAGAAAGATTGACCGAAAATTGCCTCAAAATCCGTATTAAGAAAAGTGAAGGTGTGGGTGAAAGAGATGTTGGATGTTAGGTTCTCAGTGAACTCTGAACGGAGATGGATACCTTGCGCTTCAAAACCGTTTCTGAAGTACGCAGAAAAGTCAACCTCTGCCATAGCACTTTGTCCAATATTAAAGTGGTCGTTTGTTCCAAAGGCATTGACAGTGAGCTGATGTTTTTCGGCAAGCTCATAGACAAATTTGAATTGATAATCGGAGAAGTAGGGCCACACCCAATCTTCAAAAAACAGTCCAGCGATGAAATCAAGATAACTCCGCCTTCCGGCGGCATAAAAGTAGCCTTTATTTCCAATCCTACCTTCAAGCATTCCCTCAGAATAGAGGACGTTAAGGTTGAGCTTACCGCTTAGCGTCTGCTCATCAGTTTCGGATCGGGAGAGGATGTCAAGCACAGTTTGTGAATCTAATCCGAATTCAGCACCGTAACCACCGGCATAGATACGGACATTGTCAACGATGTGGGTACTAACGGTGGAAGCAAGTCCACCATAGTGGAACGGATAACCGAGCGGCGTTCTGTCAAAATAGTAAAGCGTGTCCCCGGGACCACTGCCGCGAATGTAGAGGATACCGAAGTAGTCGTTCGGAATACCGATGCCCGGAAGCGTTGTCAATCCTCTGAGCGCGTCGTTGGTGGTGCCAGGAATACGTAGCAGTTCACTACCACGGATCTCCGTACGACTCACCGTCGGTGGGAGACGTTTCCCTTCCACTATGACTGTCTCAAGTTTAAAGGCTGCGCCGAGGTGTATCTTAACTTCGGTCGTATCGCCACTGTTGATGCTTATGGAGACTTTTGTTGATGTCGCTTCTGAAGGGTGCGTTATGATAAAGACATAAGTCCCTTCAGGGAGTTCTGTGAAGCGGAAAACACCCTTTTCATCGGTTTTTTGGTGCTGATCGGTCTTAATAATGTGAACGTCAGCACCCGCGAGCGGTTTTCCAGTACTTTGCTGATAGACGCTTCCCTGAATATCGCCTGCCTGAGCAACAACGGGTATAGACATAGTGGTAAACGTAAACAGAGCAATGACAAATTTTAGTTTCATGCAGTCGTTTTGACCTCCACTGAGTGTATTATAGTAAAGCCCATGATTACTTTCAACACTATTGTAACGCAAATTATACGAAAATTCAGCTGTTAGGTCATGGGTCGTATTCGTCGTCTGAACTATAATTAAGATTCACAGGATTAGAGGTGCTTCTCGTGTGCCTCAGAAGTGTTCTTTCTCAGAACCCAGAAAAGCCAAGCGCGTGTCACGAACACGCTTGGTTCTCGTAAAAGAAACGGAATTAGTATTACTGACATTTCTCAAAACGGTTGAGATGTCGGGACCTATCAGCAATCTCTGAATATGTGCTTATGATTATTAGGTTTAGAGCAATTATGAGAAATCTGAGAAAAATATGTTGTCTCAAGATTGCTAAACTAAAATTCATAGATAACGCCAAAGGATATTAAAAAAGGAATTTGACGACTTGTGCTAATTAATCTTGTAAACATAGATTTTTCCTTATGCGAGAACGAGATCTTTGAGTTTCATCAAGGGACATCCGAGACATTGATTTATGAAAGCACCATAGGTGTCAATTTTAGAAAAAATAATCGCCTGGGTACCCAGGTCCGGTAGGTTCGGTTTCGCGGTGTACTCACCTGCCCCCCTGATAAGGCGGGATCAAGGGGGGTGTTTTTGCTGGGGTGTTTCTTGCGATCTGCATTCCAACCGAACCGGATACTACGCCGAAACTTTGAAGACTTCAAAACCCTCTTCAGTCCTGTAGGGTTTATTTGCTTGGGGTATTTGCTTGGGTGTTTCTGCGGATTTCTTCGCAATGTTTATAGCAGCATGTGCTCAAAAAGACCTAAGCCCTGTAAGGGCGGCATGTATAGAGAAACTGCTACAAAATGCTATGAAATATCCCTAAATTGACACCTATGGTGCGGTTTGGAACCACACCGGGAAACCTGAAAAGAGGATTCAAAAATTTAGAAAATCCGATAATTTATCTAAAACTAAATAGTCCTGTTTTCTTAGAATTTTCCAAAGACGCGGACAAAAATTTCCATGTAGTTTTGGTCGTTAACTTCCCCGATTGCGCGTTGGTCTATGTATCGCGCACCGATATGTAAAAACATCTGCTTCCGATAGGCGGTGAAACTTTTCTCCATCTCAGCCAATAACGCCTGACGGACAAAATCGTTATCATCATCACGCATATCATTGAACAAAAGAATTTGACCGCCACCAGTAAGTTTGATAGTCTTCGTAAATTGATAGACGACCTTGAGAATAAGCGCAGGAGCCATATCACGCACGTGTGTACGTTCGATTTCGCGCAATCGGAGCCCGCGTGAGATCTCCTCACCGTCGATTTCCGAGGTTAGGGGAAGGTACTCGATCCTGTCTTCTGCCATCCGGAAACCGTTGCGGATGGTATATTTGAACATTGGACTAATTTCCAGTGATTTGGAGGGACGCAGGCGGTACAACGTCTTGAAAATACCGACCTCGTAGTGTTCATTACCTCTGTCGAAATCGTAATCGTACTGAATTTTGGCACGAGCCGTCGTGACCATTCGTTCAATTCCGTGATATTCATACGTGATTTTGGCGGTGTTAATGAGGTCGTTCTGCATCAATCGCGGGTCCCTGCGTCTTTTTTCCACTTCGACACCGCCATCGACATAGAAGAATTGTAGATCTCCCTCTCTGACCATTTTCTGGATTTCCGGCTGGGATCGATAGAGGCGTTCCTCTTGTCTCCCGAGAAATCCGGCATAATACCACGTCTCGTCAGGAATCCGATCCTTTACCAATTTGAGTTCGTTCTCAACAACAAGCGAAGAAGCTTGTGCCAATTGTTTTTGGTAAACGACGTTAGCGAATGCTTTCGTTGAGGTGGGTGTATTTCTGAGGCTGAGGTTTTCTTCTATCTGCAACCCAAGATCGAGGTCAACAACGCTCGCCTGCTGACTTATCTTACGGTTCATAAAAAGCCGTATACCTCGCAGTCCGACATCGAATTCGTAATTCGGGTCTTTATCATTTTCCTCCTCATCCCGAATACCGTTGTTGTTCCGGTCGCTTTCGTCAAGGAAATCCTCATCGACATCGAAAAGCAGAATGTCATCCTCATAGTCAAAGATACCGTTGTTATTTTTATCAAGGTCGCCGGGAATAATCAGGGAGGGTGGGTCAAGAAACGTGTTATCGGAGTAGCGATCTTGGTCATCATTATCGCCGACGGAGCGGGAGGCATCGAACCGAGGACCGACACGAAATGCTTCTGCCTGAAAAATCGTATCGCCGACGGTTTGGAAGGCTTTGAAAACCGTTGTCGTTGCATCGAAACGTGAAGCCAGATTCTTTTCCAACGCGTTCTTCGGCGTGACAGCCACCTCTGCTTTCACACCGTAGTTGGTAAAATTAGTTTCCAAGTCCACCGCCCACACGGGTACCTCTCGGAAGTACCAAGAAAGCCCCAGTTGTGAATTGCCGAACTTTGTGACCTCACGCAAACCGATACCTGACCCTTCTGTCCTTTCCTCTTGCCCGTTCAGGCGATTGAGCAAGCCAGGTACCATTAGGATCGTCCAATCAGTGCGATTGGAGCGCACCTCCCAACGGACACCACTCAGGTCAATCTGATCAAAGGTGAATTTCGTAAAGGTTGTCGGGACCTCTCCGAGGCTGAGGATGTTTTTGACGCTGCCCGCGGTTTCCTCAATGACCATGACACTGTGGAAACCGCGCCGAAAGAGGCGATCAAAATCAAAGTCGTCTTGCCTGACCCGCTCTTCTTCAGTGTCTGCAAGAAAGTTTCGTCTGTTTGTGAAATCGTATTCGACGCGGCCAGACAGGAATAACTTGCCAAATAGACTGTATACGTCCTCTGCGTCAGCATAGAACACCAGAGAGCAATTCAACAATAGGAGGAGAAAGCAAGGGATCAGGTACTTGTGGACACCTGTTTTTGTGTGCATATCTTATTGGTTTTCGGCTTTCAGTTATAGGTGCCTGATGAACCCAACCCCCACTTTGCTGACTGCTGATGGCTGACGATTATCTCAAAATATCCTCGGGCCCATAGACCTCTGTGAAGACCGTCCAGATGCCTGTGCGTTTATCGAAACGACTTAATCCACGATATGTGCCAAACCAAACGTAGTTCCTATCAATAGCCATAGAGAGGATACCATTATGCGCCAAACCATCCTCTCGCGTATAAGTCCTCCAACTGTTTGTTAACTGATCAAATCGACTGATGCCAGCATTGTAAGTACCGATCCAGACCGCTGCTCCATCAACACCGATAGTGGTAACTTTGTTACTGGCGAGTCCAGCTTCCGTTGTATAGGCAGCCCACACCTCTGTTCTTTCATTATAGAGTGTCACGCCGCGATCACTGCCAAACCAGACATTGTCACCATCAATAGCGATACAACTGACTTCATCGCTGGCAAGTCCATCTTCCATTGTGATTGTCTTCCATATATCTCTACCGACATCGTATTTGCTCACACCTCGGCGTGTGCCGACCCAGACGTGTCTCTTGCTCGCCGTGATACACCAAATTTGGTCGGTAACCAATGATTCTGCGAACTCCTTAGATACGGCGGAAGGTTGAATCTCGGTCCCTGATGTGTAGGTAATCCATGCGTTGAGGTCATCCGCTGTGCGCGGATACTTCCCAATCCCGGAATTCGTCCCGACCCAGATACTATTGCCATCGCTGCTGACGGAAGTCACATTATTAGCGGGTAACCCATGCTCAGTCTTGTACTGGTCCCACTGCAGTGCTATTTTATCAAAGCGGTTCGCGCCATCGCGTGTGCCGACCCAGACGTATTGTGCATCCGTTACAATAGAACTCACAACGTTATCGGAGAGAGAGTCTTTCTTTTTTCGTCCATGCTGGTGCCAATGGCCCCCGTGGGTTTCTATATTTTCGGATCCACCCTCCTGCCGATAATTCTTCCAGGTCCCTAAAACCTTATCATAGCGGGACATACCTTCGTCGGTACCGACCCAAACGAAACGTTCATCGGCATCCACTGTCCGAACGGTGCGTCCAATAAGGGTGGGTAGAGCGCTCAATGGTGTCCAAGATTCTTTCCGCTTATCATAACGGGAAAGCCCGCGCAGGGTCCCTACCCATACATAGTCCTCATCGACTGCAAGTCCATACTCGCCGACATGATTGTGGAGCAGCCCCTTGAGATCTTTAAACGTTGTCCAAGTACCAGAGGCGAAATGAAATCGTCGAAGTCCTTCATTAGGTGCAGCTAACCAGAGATAGTCGTCATCGGCTGCCAGTTCGAGCGTTCCGCGTCCGGATCGGATTGTCGTCCACTCCTTTGTACGCCGGTCGTATCGAGTGACACCTGCGTCATCCCAAGGTCTGTAGAGTATCCAGACATCATTCTCTGTTGCGATAACGCGTCTAATGGTACTCGCAGCAAGCACGTCATTCGTTGAAAACGTCGTCCATTTTTTTGTTTTCTTATCGTATCGTGACAACGGACGGTTGCTGCCTCTGTCCCATTCCGAACGTGCCACCCAGATGAAATCATCATCTATAGTAATCCATTCGCCGCCTCGACCTGCCAGCCCATCCCTCGGTCCGAAATTCTTCCATTCACCGGTAATTTCATTGTACCGAGTGAGCCCACGGCCAGATGCGAACCAGACATTCGGTCCATCAACCCCAAGTGTCTTTATGCGCTCAATCTCACGGTGACCTTCTTCTTCAACTACCTGCCATGTTCCAGTTGCTTTACTATAATGATTTAATTCCAGCCCTATTATCGGAATGACCCAGACACTCTCCTCACTGACAGCGATCTTATCCACATCATCTGTAGAGAGTCCATCTTCTGTCGTAAAATGCTGCCACGTATCCGCTATTTTATCGTAACGCAGCACACCGTAATCCGTTGTGAACCAAACGGCATCAGTATCGACATAACTCCAACGTATAAACGTCATAGATCTTTTTTGGGTGGACTGCAGAATATCTAAGCGTGTGAAACGCCGCCACGTCTCTGTTGGACGATGAAACCGCACAATACTACCGTTCGGTGAAGCCCGCCAGTTATTGAACCAGATATAATCGCCATCAAATTTGATGTCTGAGACTCTGATTTCAAGGAACGGCTCCCGTACTGGACGGGATTGATGCAGTGCCTCTTTCCCGTTTTGTACGTTATATTCGACAAGACCGATATCTGTCGCCAACCAAAGCGTTTCATCTGCCTCACAGAGGATGTCGCGGATGTTATGTGGTACATTTGAGAGAGAGTTCCAAGCGTTGGAGGCACTTGTATAGCTTCCCATACCTTGCGGTGTGCCGATCCAGAGGATGCCATCTCGAAAAGCGAGCGCGGTGACATTAGGCGAAGGCAATTGGGCATTAAAGGACAACGACACCCAACGCTGCCGGGTGCTGTCATATCTCGCAAGCCCTTGACCTGTTCCTGCCCAAAGCGTCTCTTCCTTTCCTGTTTCGCCTGTGGATAGCAGGACATTAACATTGAGATTGGGAAGCCCGTCAGCAGCAGCATGCATCTTCTTATCGGCAATTGAATATCGCCAAATGCCCTCAGTGCCACCGAACCAGACACTGCCATCGTGAACACGCACAGATAATATAAGCGGATTTTTGGGCGCGTCTGGCACGGCAAGCTGCGTCCATTTTTGAGATGTTGAGTCATACATGGCGGGTCCCAAGGTGGTGCCGATCCAGATAGTAGGATTGGACTGTGCCGCGTCAGCATCAAGTGCTGTTATAAAGGCTTCACCCTGCGTCTCCGCTTGAGGTGGGGTATGAAATGCCCATTCATCATTAAGATATGTCCCTTCACCAAGTCCTCGATCGCTCCCAATCCAAATAGCTGTCGGAAACCGGCGGCTATCAGAAACCGTCGGTTGTCCGCTATCAGTAGGTTTGTTGTGGATGTTGCTTTTGTTATCACTGCCATGAGAGTCCTCTGGCTGATGGCTATTCTGGCTAATAAGTATTGACGTGACATAAGGTGTCGGCAATCCATCTTCTTTCGAGATAACTTCCCAGCTGCGCGTTTGAGGGGAGTAAACCGAAATTCCCGCAACTGTCGCTACCCAGAGGTTCCCATCGGCATCACGTGTTATATCGCGGACATCATTGTCGGCAAGAAAATCTGCTTGCTTGTAAATTATCCATTCGCCGGTCACCTTATCGAAGCGACTCACACCATCCTCTTTGCTCGCGAACCAGACATCATTCCCTTGTGTAGTAATCCAACTGACATGATTACTTGCTAATCCGTCTGCTTTGGTGTAATGCACCCATGTATTGACAGGTTTGATGAACCGATGGATGCCTGCATTGGCAGTCCCAAACCAGACTTGAAATCCATCTGAACGGATGCAGGTGATCATATTGCTTTTCAGGAGATCGGTCTTCGTATACGTCTTGATGAAGGTCTGATCAACCTTGTTGTATTGACTGACCCCTTCTTTTTGCGTACCAAACCAAACGCTATCATCGTCCACTGCAATCGTAGCGATCTCGCTGTCTATCAAGCCATCTGATTTCGTATAATTATTCCAAGAATCGGTATCTCGGTGGTAACGGCTCACGCCGCCTCTGCTGAACCTCGGATCCTCATCCCATCCGTGGGGATCTGGGTTTATTTCCCTATCTGTACCAACCCAGACGTATTCTGGCTCGACTGCGATCGTTGTGATTATTTTGCTAACCAAACCGTCTTTTCGGGTACGTACCGCCCAACTATCAATCGTTTTGTCATAGCGGTTTAACCCCTCGGATGTTCCAAACCAGACGTAATTCCCATCCACTGCAATAGAGGAAACCTGGTCGCTCGCTAAGCCATCAATCGTTCGGAAGGTTGAAAAGGTGTCTGTTTGGGTATCGTAGCGGCTTACGCCTTCATCTGTAGCGAACCAAATCCACTGCCCTTCAATTGCAACGGCATTCACCATATCGTTTGCTAACCCATCTTCCATGGTATAGTGTAGCCACCTATCCTGCTGACGTTCCCAGCGTGAGACCCCCCGTGCTGTCGCAATCCATACGTTGTCCGCATCGGCAGCAATACAGTTAACTTCATTGCTGACGAGGGTCCGTTTCACGGGCCATGTCTTCTCAGGACGTGAATCTGTATCGGAATCCCCAAGTGGAACATTGGACTGCGGATCGGTGGTTACCAATGGACCACAACCGGTAATTATAAAAAGCGGAAATAAAAAAAGGAGGCATACAACCAGAACGGTGTACGAACGGTTGTGCTTGAGTCCTAAGTTTTCAAGCATAATCGGAGGATCGTTGTCATCTAATCGGTTCACCATTGCTGAGGTTACCCCTTCACCGAAGTTAATCCAGGAGTCATTTTAGTATTTGACAACTATTATGGCATAAATACATTTCATAAGCAAGAAAAGTGTAATTAAGCAATCAAAACTTGTTTGACAAAAATACAAAAATACCCTACAGTGTACGTCAGGAGTGGAACAAACAACTTGAGTGACTATAGAGATGGAGGTATTCTATGCCATTTGGCGGCAACGACTGGCTTGCTTTAACTGAGGAACCGACACTGGAACCAGAGATTCCTATCTGTGACCCGCACCACCATTTTTGGGATTTCCGAGCCGAGCGTATTCCGTACCAACGATATCTGCTCCACGAGTTGATTGCAGACATCGACAGTGGACACAATGTCCGTTCTACCGTGTTTGTTGAGGCACGAGCGATGTATCGTGCTGACGGACCAGAGGAGATGCGCCCCGTCGGTGAAGTCGAATTTGTGCAAGGGTTAGCGGCTGCGAGTGCAAGCGGTTTATATGGCACGAGTCATGCCGCCGCTGCGATCGTCGGGCATGCGAACCTGAATTTGGGTGAACGCGTTGCACCTGTGCTGGAAGCCTTACAGGCAGCGAGTCCAAATCGGTTTCGCGGTATTCGGCATTCTGTCACTTCAGATCCGCATCCGGAGATCGGAGGGACTTCGGCATACAGAACAGCAGGACAACTGGCGCGTGAGGATTTTCGTGCTGGGGCGCGGGTGCTGGCAAATATGGGGATGTCCTTTGAGGGTTGGATGTACTTTCCACAATTGCATGAACTCGCCGATTTTGCGAAAGCCGTCCCCGATTTGACGATTATCCTCAATCATATTGGTGGGTTGCTGCGGGTCGGTCCTTACGGTGGAAGGGATGACGAGGTGTTAGCGACTTGGCGGAGTGGTATCGCTGCAGTAGCGGCGTGTCCGAACGTGCATATAAAACTGGGTGGCATTGGGATGCCACGCACCGGGTTTGATTGGCACGAGCGAGAAAAACCGATCGGTTCTGAAGAGTTAGCCGAATCTATAGCACCTTTTATGAATTACTGTATTGCGCAATTTGGTCCGGAGCGGTGTATGTTTGAAAGCAATTTCCCGGTCGATAAGGTCTCGTTCTCCTACAATGTGATGTATAACGCGTTTAAACTTTTGTCGTCAGGTTACTCGAACGATGAACGCGCATCTCTGTTTCATGACACTGCCACGCGTGTGTATCGGATAGATGTATGAGACAAGAATCCAACATTGCCCACTCGTAGGGGCTGGGTTACCCAGTTTCCTCTACGACCCCACCGCGTGTCAAAATAGTTATGGGCTTTACTATAATCGGAAATGCCTCTGCCCTAAGTATTTATCAAACTCACGTTTGATTGATGCGAAACGCACCGAGGCATGGTTTCTCAACTATTTTCACCGATAGCGTTTTGATGACACCTCAACCGTTTAAGGGGATGCCCAATCAGCCTCAGCACTTCAAAGAATCGTCATAACACTGCGATCATAAAGATTAAGCAGACGATGCCCAAGACCGATAAGGTCAACTCGAAATAAAACATAATCAAATTCCTATTAACTCCTTTCTATAGTTGTAGATTTTTGAAGGTGCCAGGACCTCATTTTGATAAGTTCACTTGAACTTATCAACCAACGCTTTGAGTTCTTCAAATGTGCCGTGATAAGAGATTGTCATACCATCCGGGGAACGGACACCGCATTTCACGTGTATGGATTCACCAGTTTTGAAGCTAATTTGGGCAATGTGTTGTCCAATTCTGCGGATGCGTTGAACCCTACTGAGTTGGATCTGCTTGCCACCGAGTTGAAGTTTCATAAACATCTCCTAATTTTCATCATCAATCATGAACCATTTCTACATCCCAAATAGGTTGCCTTGCCAAACCCTCTACACGTCAATTGAGGATATTTCTCTGTATTCATAGTCCCTACAACTGCCATCACTCTGGGGCTTGGGTGTTTGATTGATGCACGTTTCCACACAGATGCTGAAGAAATACCCAAACAAAAACCGCCTATGAAACGTCTACTGTTAGTCGTAAGCATACGATTTTCCTTTTAGTTGGTTCTCCTATTGGTTGACTTGTTGTTGGCTTCAATATATTCTGCCAATGAGGTAACCTTTGAAAATGCCCTGCTGTTTTTAAAGGTTTGTGGCAAAAATCAAAATTTTCTCGATTTTTGCCACATTATAGAATATGTCAAATTCAATTGATTGTTGCTACCTTTAGCATCCGTTGCATGTTCGCGCTCGCCTTCACCGCCACTTGTCATCGTACCAACTTCGGGATGATCAGTCCACTTGTCAAAGGGCTGTCCTTGAACTACTAACACAACAGATATCTCTTGACCCGGATCAAGATCAGTAGGCACTGTCGGTCCCAACTCTTGTCCATTTGACAAGTGAACTTCAACCCTAACTTGCAACAAGACTGCATCAGTTGTATTTTTAACAGTACCCTTGAAAGAATTGCTGGATTCATCATAGGAAAGTATCAGATAAAGCCGATATACTGGGTTAACTCAACTCTGGGTATATCGGTCCGCAGGTGCCTTTTAGTATCTGGTGAGTGTCTAAATGCCTCCCTCACCAAAGACCGCGCGGGTATTCTCCGTTGCATAAGCCACTAACGTGTCATGTGTTCCGTTTATCAAAAACTCCTTGAAGTTGCGGGACAGGAATGCCCCAGTGATTTAGGAGGCCTGCTATACGTTGTTGGGTTTCATCCGATAGTGTGTGATGCCCATATAAGTTCGCCAGATGCCAGGGGATATACTCTAACCGAATGAAGCGTTTATTCTTTATATTCACACTCAAGTTGTCGTATTTCCTCATTCTGCGGTTGGCGTGAGACTTATCTACGCCGAGGTGGTTATAGATCGGCGCGGTCGCAGCGTACCATTCACCATCATGGCTCCTCAGAGTGACATTCAATTTGCTCAAGAAATCAAGTAATTGCATTCGCGTAAAAGATTGCATTTAGGGTATCTTCCGATTCGGTTTTATATCATCCATTTGGACTTCTAAAGTTCGGTTGATCTCAAGGCATCAAGGAACACTCGCTGGCTGAAGCTGACGCATCGCGTCAATCTGCTTACTGTGAAAGGTTGTCGCGCATAAGGCGATGTTACAGCAGCAACAAGGCTATCGCAATTATTCGCTTTTCATCTCAAACCCCAAAAATAGTTATAAAATGCTATGATATAGTCGTCACGGCTAAATGGATACTATATCATAGGATTCTTACAGCAGTCTCAATCGAATGTGCCGCTAACCTACCAAGTATCACCAAAAATTACGGATTGGAAGCCCAAGCCTTGAGACTTGGGAGGAAAATCCGCCTTCGTCAATTAGACCAAACCTTCCGGAAAAGATTTGGTGTTTTTGTGTAAAAAATCTAAACTTTTTGTCTCTTAAAACACCTAATATATCAAAGGTAATCGGAAGTGGTGCCTTGGGAGATGCGTTGATTATATCCGCATCCAAGGAACTCGAAGACGTTAGAACGCTCGTTCTACTTCCGAAGTCGGAAGCGTCTGAGGTTCTGTATGGAGCGCGTGAAGTCATCTCTCTAAACCCCTGCTTGAGGGGTGCGGTGGCATACAGGTAAAGTTACGAGCCAAGACCGCGGCACATAAACTGCTGAGAAAGACGGGACAACTTCGTTACAATCCCCTGACTTTAGTCAGCGGGTACTTGACACAGTACAGGTAGGACATACGCCTGATTTTTAATTCGCAATAAGTAGTTATTGACTTGACAAAAAGTGCATAAAATGGTAAAATATACGTATATTCTAAGGATATAGGAGTATTTTATCAATGGATTTAATCAAAGTCATGGAACGTTTCCCAAGTCAAGAATCTTGTATTAAGTATCTTGAAAAAGTTCGTTGGGGTGCGAATCCTGTTCCCTGTCCACATTGTGAGAGTATCCACACGGGAAAACGCAACGAAAGTGGGAAAGTTGGACGCTGGAATTGCCACGACTGCCATGCATCCTTTAGAGTAACGCATGGTACAATCTTTCATGATACGAAAATACCGCTTCAAAAGTGGTTTCTCGCGATTTCA
The DNA here is from genome assembly GCA_965200345.1 of Candidatus Poribacteria bacterium. GTDB lineage: Bacteria > Poribacteria > WGA-4E > WGA-4E > WGA-3G > WGA-3G. The sequence continues at coordinate 4,921,349 of OZ241378.1, read as the reverse complement.
CTGGTAGCAAATGCCAAGAAAAGTCTATCAAGCTATCAATTAGCACGTGATTTAGACCTAAATCAGAAAACTGCATGGTATATGCAGACACGTATCCGTGCGGAGATGGCAAAAAAGGGAAGTGCGTTACTACAGGGCATCATAGAAGCAGACGAAACCTATATCGGTGGCAAGCCTCGCAAGGAAAATAAACGCGAGGACGATAAACCGAATAAACGCGGTCGCGGTACAAAGAAAGATGCCATTATCGGAGCGGTAGAACGTGGTGGAAAAGTCGTAGCACGGCTGGCAACCGATCTGACCGGTCGCGGTATCCTGAATTTCATTCGGGAAGTTGTCAATACGAAAGAATCAGAACTGATTACTGATGAATACCGTGCTTATTGGGCAATAAGTCGAGAGATGAAGCATACCGTCATCAATCATCAAGAGCAGTTTGTAGATGGTGATATTCACACCAACACTATTGAAGGCTTTTGGAGTTTGCTAAAACGCGCATGGTACGGTTCACATCACCATTATCAGACGGGGTATACTCCTCTCTATGTAGCCGAGCAGTGCTATAAGTATAACTACCGCGAACAGAGTATCTTTTGGAAGTTTGTTAGGGAGAGCGTTCAAGTGGGGGGGGGGGCAGCCGCGTGAACAAACTCTATTATGGCGACTGCCTCACCGTAATGCAGCAAGAGATGAAGGCAAACAGTGTAGATTTAATATATCTCGATCCACCTTTCAATTCCAATCGTGCTTATAACGCTATTTACAAAGATGAAACAGGGAGACCTTTACCAGATCAGATAGAAGCCTTTTGTGATTTATGGACACTTGATCCTGATCGAGAAAGAGCAATTCGTGAACTTCCCAAACAAATGTTAATGTCTGGAGTGGATGATGGCATCGTCAGATTTTGGCAGGCATGGATGAAGGCACTCACGAATACAAACCCAAAACTTCTGGCATATCTATCATATATGGCAGAGCGATTACTGCAAATGAAAATAGTTCTCAGACCAACTGGAAGCATTTTTTTGCATTGTGACCCAACATGTAGCCATTACTTGAAAATATTCATGGATGGCATTTTTGGAGAAAAAAATTTCAGAAATGAGATTGTTTGGGCATATACGAGGATGTCGGCAAAGGGACAACGCCAATTATCTCGCGCTCATGATACGATTTTCTGGTATTCAAATGGAAGTCAATGGTGTTTTAACGTTGATCCAATTCGGTTACCGTATGCTGAAGGCAGCAAAGCACGGGAAGGACAAACACTCAATCGTCTCGGAAGTGGTTATTCAAAAGAAGGTGTCACTAAACTTAATCCTTTAGGTAAGTTCCCAGAAGACTGGATTATACATATACCTTATTTACGTGGAAATGAGCGTCTTGGCTATCCGACTCAAAAACCTTTAAGACTGCTTGAACGTATTATTTTGGCATCAAGTAACGAAGATGACATTATTTTTGATCCTTTCTGTGGCTGTGGAACAACTCTTGAGGCTGCCCAACAACAAAATCGTAGATGGATTGGTATTGATATTGCCATTCATGCGATCAAACGCGTAAGTGCCGTTCGTTTACAGGAGCGTTGCAGATTAGTAGAAGATCAGGACTATCAAATCACAGGTATTCCTCGTAGCGTAGAAGGCGCGAAAGACCTTTGGCAACGTGATAAGTACCAGTTTCAGAAATGGGCTGTAGAAATGGTTGATGGCTTTGTAACAGCACGTAAAAGTCGGGACGGTGGTGTAGATGGAAGACTCTACTTCCCTTATGACGAAGACCTAAAAGCGATGAAGTTAGAAGTAAAGGGTGGTGCAAGGGTGGGTATACAAGATTTACGCGCACTTGCGGGGGTGATAGATGAAAATGATTATCCACTCGGTGGTTTCATCACGCGTAAGACCCTCGGACAGATACAAAGACAGAACTTTCAAGACTTCTGCCGAACTAAAGGCACAATCACCATTGATAGCAAAGAATATCCTCGCCTACAGGTTCTCTGTATAGAGGAAATCCTTGAAGGCAAACGCTTTGATACCCCACTGGTACGGGGCAAATCAACAACTGACCAAATGGAATTATTTGACAATTAACAAGTCAATAACTACTTATTGCGAAGATTTATCCAACGCGCGCGCCGCTACAGGCAACAGTTCGTTAATTTTATCAAATCTGAGGACAGTGGGGATAAAGAAAGTTATCACGTCTATCTTGTCAAGGAAGGATTGTCCCAAAAACCGGTTGCCTTTAACAGCATCCCTAAATTTTCAGAAAAACTAACCTTGGGTATCACTTTCAAATCAGCACTGTTGGATCTGACGTTGTTAATTTTACTCTCGCTGCTCCTGTTTATATTGGCTGTCTTAGCGTTTTTGCGGAGCGATGTGAAATAACCGATTCCGTAGGTTGATTAGCGTGTGGCAAAACCTAACAATTCATCGTAGGTTGGGTAGAGTGTAAGCGAAACCCAACACTGTTAGTAGTGCCGTTTGTAGTCGCGCAGTGCATTGCGCGGCTTTAAATTTTTTGCGTGGATTTAAACCGTAAACAGTAATACAATTTTATCTAAAGTCTTGATTTTTCAAAGTTCCATGCTTTAGCTTGGAGATGTAGAAAAATCCTAAGGGAAACCTGTGGCAAGAAACTCGACTTGGGATGAGAAAACATCTTCAGGTTTCCCTTTTTCAATTGTTGATTCAATAAAGCAGCCAGTGCTTTTCTGTTGAGATGTGTGTTAGTATATCTCATTTACTCAAAATCTGTCAAGTCAATTTGTCTTGACAAATTCTTGTTTGTCTGATATGCTATATCTCGCATGGAAACCGGTAGAGAGTTTCAGCCCGTCGCAAGGCGGGGCTCTACCTCCCATCGACTGAAACCGAAAGCCATGTCAAAGGAGTTAGCCGTGCGTACCCGTAAGTTGAAATTGCAGTATACTGAGCAGCTGGAGTCTTTGAATGCCGCGACCGCGTCTGTCTGGCGTGAGTGTTTGGTATTGAAGGAGATGTGGGATTATGCGCATGGATATCGTACGGGTGGTAATCTTGATGCGCTTTGTGAGTTGTGGATGGATAAACAGTTGTCTAAATCGCAACCTTTACATTCACAGAGTATTCAGGAGGTGAGACAACGCTATTTCAAAAATCGTAAAGGCTTTCGTGAAAAGCGTAAGAATGGTGATAAGAAAGCGAAACCACCCCATAGAGATAAAAGATTTCAAACAACCACTTGGAAGAAATCTGCTATTCACTTTAAAGGCAATATGCTGATACTGTCTAATGGTAGACACGGTGAACCGTTAAATGCGAGATTGCCAAAGAGTTTTGACTTGAAGTATGCTATAGCGCATATTGCCATTGTGGAGTTAGTCTATGATAAAGGTCAGTATTCTCTGCATTTTGTGTATGGCGTAGAAAAACCTCTGAAGTCGGATGCTGAAGGTATTGTTGGCGTTGATATTGGCGAGATACATCCTCTGGTCAGCCATGATGGTGTTGATACTATGATTTTCAATGGGCGGTATATACGCAGTCTATACCGGTTGAGAAACAAGGTGATAGCATCTTATGGCAAGAAGATTGATAGGTGTAAAAAGTATTCTAAACGCTGGTGGTATCTCGTCAAACGCAAATGGAAACGTATCAGGCAAATCGACAATCAGATACGTGATGGCTTACACAAACACACAACTCAATTTGTAAAAATGTGTGAGGACACTAATATTGCTACCATTGTGATTGGCGATTTGACGGGTATACGCGAACATATAGATTACGGCAAACATGCCAATCAAAAGCTGCATCAGTGGGCATTTGGTAAAATCACACAGCTGATTTCATACAAAGCAAAAGCGTTAGGTATCAAAGTGGAAGTGATTAATGAGGCTTATACATCACAAACTTGCCCCCAGTGCGGCAATAGGAAGAAATCTAATAATCGCGAGTATCTGTGCGACTGCGGTTTCACATATCATCGCGATGGTGTAGGCGCGATTAACATAAGACAAAAGTATCTGGGATGCCTCGGTGTCCCAGTAGTGGCGACTATGGCATCGCCCGTCGGTATACGATTAGAATGTCGACGTTGCTCCGCCTGAGCGGAGAATGTTCCCATGAGGAACAAAAGGAATCTCCAGTCTTTAGACTGGAGAGGGTTCAAACACGGGTTAGTATCTTTTCTAAGTTATGGTTTGGTTTTCCATAACTTCAGGAGACTTGTCCTATTTGGGCGAAGGTATTGGATTTTAAGTATGTACTTTAAATTGTCTAAAAGGCATCAGAATCTAAGGAGGGATGATTCATGAAAACGAAATTATCTGTCTCTGTTCTGCTTTTCGTCGGTTTCGTAATTTCTATCACGGTGATTCAACCTGCAGAAGCCGAGGATCCAAGGGTCAAAATGGGGCTTGCGGCGCTTTGGACCTTTGACAAAGGCACCGTTCAAGGGAAAGATGTTGAGGATGTTTTCGGGAAGAACATCGGAACTATTACCGGCAAACCCAACCAAATCGATGGATTTCGCAGTGAAGCCCTCGACTTTGACGGTGCTGTTGATTTGGTCCGAATGGGTGAAGACATCTTCTTCCCTTCTGTGACGATGGAGGCGATTATTAAGCCGACCCTTGGCACACGAAATCCGATCTATGACAAATACAACTACGGTATTCAACTGCTTGATAACAATAATGTTGGCATCTGGATTCGAGCGGACACGGCGAACGCGGCAAAGCATTGGCCCTCCGCTTATGTGCCGTTCCCGGCTGATGGCGAGTGGCATCATGTCGTTGGAGTTGTTGAGAACAAAAAGTCCGTCCGAATTTATCTGGATGGTGAGTTGAAAAAGACGACCGAGGCACCTGACCCCATCAGCATCGCTTACGGTGCGGCGCAGAAGCCGACAATCGCCTACACACAGCACTTAGGTGGTATCTGGTACGCCGGTGCCATTGACGAAGTTGCCATTTTTGAAGGGGCGTTAAGTGATGCCGACGTAAGGAGATTGCATACACTGGCGTTGGCAGTTGAACCCACTGAAAAACTGGCGGTAACTTGGGGCGCACTCAAGACCCAGAATTGATGTTGGCAATAGATGATTTTGAATTTTGTGTTTGTTGGATTAATCGACAGCAGGACGTGGCGGGTTGCTCCAATGCCCGTTTCTATCTTTTCCGCTCACGACGACACCTTCCCTGTCCCAGCGAAAAGATGCCCGGACATCGGAGGCACAGTAGCGGAGTGTGAGACCACACCGCCGTTTCGGTGAAGGATTGGCGTTCGAGCCGTGCAGCAGCAGGTCGGTGTGGATAGAAATTTCGCCTGCTTTGAGTTCAACATCCACCGGTTCACCGTGCTCTTCTGCGTTTTCAACGATTTGACCCAGGACACTGTTTTCGTCGGGTTCGCTGTGTCGAGCGGTTAAATGTCCGAGATGGTGCGAGCCTGTTATAAATCGCATCGCACCGTTCTCAACGGTTGCATCGTCAATTGCGAGCCAGACGGTGACGGTTTTCGACGGCGTGAGGGGCCAATAACCGGCATCTTGATGCCAGCCGACGCTCTTTGGATCGTGTGGCATTTTGCAAAAATAGTGCGCACCCCAACCAATAACGTCCTCACCGATCAAATCTTTTACACAGGCAACGATCTTTGGGTGCGTGAGAAGATCATAGACCTTTCCATACTTCATGTGCGCGGAGATAATTGAATAACTACTTCCGCCTTCTGAGAGGACATTCGCCAATAGCGTGTCAAAGTATTGGCGGTGTTCACCGATTCCGGTTGCATCGAAAATTGGAATGCCTTTGATATAGCCGACACGGTTAAAATCAGCCACTTGTTCCTGAGTTAGGACCTTTGGCTGCTCGGTGACGCTTGGGTGAAATTGGAGATCGCGCCCCATCTCAGCGAGTTGTTCCCACGTCGGCATGACTTTATCAGTCTTGTAAGCTACGCTTTGAGTTGCCATTGTTAGTTGCACCTTATCAAAATTCTGATTTCATTCTACCACAAACTCAACTAAAATGGTATAATATATTAGGCATTCAGTTAGAGAAGTTATCAGTTATCAGTTAAGAGCGTGTTCATTTACGGATAACCTCTTGTAACTGAAGACCGAAGGCTGGAAACTGAAAATTTATAACATAAAAATCATATTACGGATTATATTTTGAAATTGGGGCTAATTAATGGCGCATGCATATACCCCCGGTCTTAAGGTGACCGAGGGGGCGACAATTCAAAAAGAACGCCGGCTCCCGCTTGAAGGCGAGGTACTCGTGCAAGCCGGTACAACAGTTAAGGCAGAGGATGTCATCGCAAAGGCAGACCTGCCAGGCAACGTTCAACTGGTGAATATTGCTAACTTACTCAGTATCCCACCGGAAGAGATTGCGGAATACATGCTCAAATCTGTAGGCGAAACCGTCTCAGAAGACGAGATTATCGCTACAACCAAAGGACTTTTCGGCCTTTTCAAATCGCAAGCGCGTTCACCGATTGGCGGTACGATTGAAGCGGTTTCGGATGTTACCGGACAGGTTATCCTTCGCGAACCGCCTATCCCTGTGGAGGTCAAAGCCTATACAGATGGCACGGTAACGGAGACCGTTCCGAACGAAGGTGTCACAGTCGAAACTTACGGTACCTATATTCAAGGCATCTTCGGGATCGGTGGTGAAACGGTGGGGAACTTAGTCGTTGTCTCTCAATCACCGAGCGATGCATTGACCACTGAACAGATACTGCCAGAACATAAAGATAACATTTTAGTTGGTGGTTCGCTGGTTACAACGGAGACAATTCAGCAAGCGGTTCAGCATGGTGTAAAGGGCATTATTGCTGGTGGTATTGATGACGCGGACCTGCGAGAACTTCTCGGCTATGAACTTGGTGTTGCGATTACCGGTTCTGAGGAAATCGGCATTACGCTGGTTATTACGGAAGGGTTCGGAGGCATCGCGATGGCGGAGCAGACGTTTACGCTCTTGAAAGCGCGGGAAGGTATGAAGACCTCTATCAACGGTGCGACGCAGATTCGTGCTGGGGTTGTCCGTCCGGAGATCGTGATTCCGTTCGCACCAGAGACTGCAGGTGCAGCCGCCAATACGGACGATGGTGCGACTGAAGGGATTCTGGAAGTTGGCAGCTCGGTGCGGATCATCCGGGAACCGTATTTTGGGAAATTAGGACGCGTCACGGAGCTACCGGTAGAACTCCAGAATTTAGAGACAGAGGCGCAGGTACGGGTACTGCGCGTTGAACTCGAAAACGGCGAACAGACGACATTGCCCCGCGCGAACGTTGAAGCGATTGAGGGGGCTTAACTGATTAAATTTTCATACCACTTGACGTTGCCGGTACTAAGTCCACTCGCTACGATGTCCAATCTGCCGTTTCCGTTCATATCTAAAACGTGCATCTGCCCGACCCCTAAACCGCCATCGTCAATCGTCTCTTTACGCCAGTGGTTATGCGCCAGATTCGCTGGACGGTAGAGGTGCAGGCTCGTGCCTTCGCCGTTGTAGCCACAGATAATTTCAAGCACACCGTCGTCATCAACGTCAACAGCGGCGAGGGAGTGCCCGCGATTGAGTGTGTCGTCAATGAGGTGACGCTCCCACGGATCGGTCCGTAGATCGCCAGTGGCTTTATACCAGACGAGATTGTTCCCGTGCCACGGCTCAATCGCTAAAATTTCGTTGATCCCGTCGCCATCAATGTCTGCAGCATAAGTATCGCTACATTCACGGTCACTGATAATCCATTTGCCCCAGTCGTCTGTCATTGGTGCAACAGGCGGTTCATACCAGATTAAGCCTTCTGTGCAGCTAATCAGCACGTCATCGCGTCCGTCTTGGTCAACATCGTTGATGCTCAAACCGTGATTGATATGAAGAGAATCGTCAAGGAGGTGGGAGTGCCAAGAGGCTGTATCTCGCGGGGTATCAGAGAGTTCATAGCACCAGAGGGAGCCGGGACTGTGCCATTCGCCGGGTTTGCCGTCTTCACCTCGGATTGAGGCGACGATGAGGAAAGGCGTTGCATTCGCCGCGCCTCCTGACAAATTTGCGAGTGCGATGCGGTGGATGAAAGGGACATCAGCGATGTTGTGGCTCTTCCAGTTCTGTCCGTCTTGCGCCGGTGCTTCAAGCCAATGGAGATAGCCACCCGCAGCGTTTACACCACGAAAAAAACCGCTCCCAACAATGAGGTCAGGTGTACCGTTGCCGGTCAGATCATAAGGCGCAATAGTGATGTGTCCGCTGCCCTGATCGGTTACGAGGTGTCTTTTCCAGTGCGGTGCCTCGTACCAAGCGATGATGGGGTCGCCTGTGGAGCCAGCGATGATGTCGAGTTGACTGTCGCCGTTTATATCAGCGACTGCAAGTCCATAAACGCTTTTGACGGTATCGTCTAATAGATGTCCTCTGAATTTCACGGCTGATCTCCTCATGTGCCTACTACTATTTAGGGATTGCGGAAAAATCTCACGATTCCAGGTTCTATCTCGTACCCGACACTTGACCAGAACGCGACCGCCCACGGATACTTCTTTTCCACGAGTGCTGTGATGCGTTTGACACCGAGTTTTGCTAAACGTTTTTCGCCTTCCGCAACCAATGCGCGCCCAATACCATGCCGTCGATAGTCAGGATGAACGGCTATGCGATACATATTGCCGCGCCAGCCATCGAAAGTAGCGATTAAGGAGCCAACGATGTGTCGATCCGCCTCAGCGACCAAGACCGAGGCAGGACTTTCTATCACACTTTGGATATCTGTAATGGTATCTGTGACACTCGGAGATGTTCCAGCAGCCTGCCATAATGTGAGAAGTGCTTCTGCTTCTTCTGGCTGACACTCTCGGATGAAGAAGGAATCTGTGAGAGTATTTGTGTTGTCGGACAAATCCATCTTTGTATCCGGTGCGGTCGCAAACCGCACCTGCTGGGTTAGGGAAGGCAGCCTATTCGTCCAGCCAGCTCATCATGCTGCGGAGATTTTTGCCGACTTCTTCGATCTCAAGTTCTGCTTCCTGCCGACGGAGCGCGCCGAGGACGGGTTGGTTCGCCTCATTTTCCAAAACCCATTCCCGTGCGAAAACGCCTTCCTGCACGTCCTTTAAAATTTGGCGCATCTTATCGCGAACAGTGTCATCAATAATCTGCGGACCGCGTGTGAGATCTCCGAATTCGGCGGTATTGCTAATATCGTTCCGCATTTTGCTCAAGCCACCAGAGTAAATCAAATCGACAATCAATTTAAGTTCGTGAAGACACTCAAAGTAGGCCATTTCTGGCTGGTAACCGGCTTCAACAAGTGTGTCAAAGGCGGCTTTGATGAGGGCAGCGGTTCCGCCACACAACACGGCTTGCTCACCAAAGAGATCGGTTTCAGTCTCCTCACGGAAAGTCGTTTCAATGACCCCTGAGCGAGTACCACCGATACCTCTTGCATAAGCGAGTGCGACATCGCGCGCGAGACCTGTGGTGTCTTGATGGATGGCGATGAGACACGGCACACCACCACCGCCTTCAAACACCTCACGAACGAGGGAACCGGGTCCCTTAGGCGCAATCATTGCGACATCAATGTCGCTGGCAGGCACAATCTGCCCAAAGTGGACGCTAAACCCGTGTGAGACGAGGAGCATATTGCCTGCTTCCATGTTAGGGGCAATCTGGTCGCGATAGACAGCGGCGTGGCGTTCGTCAGGTATGAGAACTTGGACGATGTCTGCCATTGCTGCGGCTTCTTCAACGTTCTTGACAGTCAAACCTTCCGCTTCTGCGCGGGCTTTTGAACGGCTGCCTTCGTATAATGCGACGATCACGTTTGCACCGCTGTCTTTGAGATTTAGCGACTGGGCGCGACCCTGCGCGCCATAACCGACGACAGCGACGGTACGCTCTTTCAGTAAGTCAAAATTAGCATCACTATCGTAATAAATCGTTGCCATAAAGTCTATTCCTTTTTAAGTTATCAGTTGTCAGTTGCCAGTTGTCAGTAACTCGTTTGTAGCAGGCTAAACCTTTTCACCCGCCACACATTCAACTGATAACCGATAGCTGAAAGTGGAGCGCAGCGGAACGTACCGACAACCATATCCTATTTCTCGGAGCCGCGTAACATCGCTATTTTGCCGGTGCGTGTCAACTCAAGGATACCGTACGTATTAAAAATATCAATTGCCGCTTTCAATTTACCTTCATCACCGGTAATTTCAAGCACAAGGGAGGCAGGCTTCATATCTATAACCCGCCCACGAAAGACCTCCGCGACTTGTAGAATCTCGGTGCGTTTTTGAGGATCAGCGATAGCAATTTTAATAAGAACAAGTTCTCGCTCAACATGCGTCCCAGCAGCGGAAAGGTCGGTCACCTCAATAACGTCGATGAGTCTGTTTAGATGCTGGTAGATCTGTTCCATAATTTGCGCGTCACCGTGTGTGACAAGAGTTATATGCGAGATGCTTTTGTCATGTGTCTCAGCGACATTAAGACTGTCGATATTAAAGCCGCGCCCGCTGAAAAGCCCAGCAACGCGTGCAAGGACTCCGAATCGGTTTTCGACTAAGACGGAAAAGATATGTCGTTCTTCTGGATTCATTTTTTAATTTTACCTTGCGGTTCGGTGAGGAGAATTTGGGCTATCAACGTGCCTCTCCGTATATCCTGCTTCGCAGTGAGAACCATTCCATTACGGACTACGTTTTTGATTTAAAGATTCATTCTTCACCAGAAACTACTGCGTAATGTAATGGAGCAGTGCCCAGATCAGTTAATCATAAAAATCGTTAAGATAACCCGCGGATAACATCTCCAAGCCCTTTACCGGCTGGCACCATCGGGAACACGTTCTCTTCTTCATCAACAATGAAGTCAATGACGACAGGACCGTCGGTAATCCCTTTTGCCTTTTGTAATGCGGGTTCGACGTCTTCAGGGTGTTCGACCCGCAAGCCCGTGGCACCGAACGCCTGTGCGAGCAAGGCGAAATCAGGGTTGTCGTGGTAATCAACAGCGGAATAACGTTTGCCGTGGAACAATTCCTGCCACTGGCGTACCATTCCGAGGTACATATTGTTAATGATGAAGACCTTAAGCGGCAGCTTCATCGTAACCGCTGGCACCAATTCTTGGATCGTCATGATATAGGAACCATCACCGTTAATATTGACGACGGTTTTGTCTGGGCATCCGAGCTGCGCACCGATTGCGGCTGGTAGGCTAAAGCCCATCGTGCCAAGCCCCCCGGAATTAAGCCACTGTCGTGGTTCAGTGAATTTGAAGTACTGCGCTGCCCACATCTGGTGTTGTCCAACATCCGCAACAACAATGGCATCACTGTAATGCTCATATATTTTTTCGATAACAAATTGCGGCATGACTATATCCGATTTTTGCTCGTATTCAAACGGGTATTTCTGCTTCCATTCCTGAATCTGGGCGCGCCACGGGTCAATATCCGCTGTACCGACCTGTTTGTTGAGTTCCGTTAGGACGCTTTTCGCATCGCCAACGATCGGGACATCAACAGGGACGTTTTTCCCAATACAAGACGCGTCTATATCAATGTGGACCTTCTTGGCGTTAGGTGCGAATTTACTGAGGTCCCCGGTAACGCGGTCGTCAAATCTCGCACCAATAGCGATAACCAAGTCTGAATCGGTGAAGGCATAATTTGCGCAACAGGAGCCGTGCATGCCGGGCATCTCCATAGCCAAGGGATGCGTCTCAGGGAACGCGCCAAGTCCCATCAAGGTAACGGTAATCGGGATCTGTGTATTCAAGGTCAGCTGCCGTAGTTCTTCGCTGGCATTCGCAAGGACTACACCGCCACCGGCATAAAGCATAGGGCGTTTGGCTTCTTTTATCAGTGCCGCCGCCTTGGCAATTTGGGCCGGATCGCCATGAACTTGAGGTTTGTAGCTACGGATGTCAACCGTTTCTGGATACTGAAACAGTGCTTCATGTATCTGCGCGTCTTTGGCGATGTCAATAATAACAGGCCCCGGTTTCCCGGTTTTCGCGATGTGAAATGCTTCAGCGACAACATCTGCGATTTCGTCACTGCTTGTAATGAGGTAACTGTGCTTACAGATCGGTCGTGTCACGCCGATAACATCGCATTCTTGGAAAGCATCACTGCCGATATAGTGTGTGAAAACCTGTCCAGTAATCGCGACCATCGGAATGGAGTCCATATAGGCAGTAGCGATACCGGTGACGAGATTGGTCGCGCCGGGACCGGAGGTTGCAAGTGCAACACCGACTTTCCCTGTGGCGCGCGCGTAGCCATCAGCGGCGTGGGAGGCACCTTGTTCATGCCGCATCGGAATCAATTTGATTTCAGTCTCGCCGTACAAGGCATCAAAAATCGGCATCGCTGCGCCACCGTTCACACCGAAGATATATTCGACACCTTCCCGCTTGAGACCATCAACCAGGATTTGTGCTCCTGAAAGTTCCATGCCAATTTTCCTTATAAGTAGTAGGGATTGTCCCTACCGGAGTCGTTAAAATTAAAAAACCTTCTCGTTCCAAACATGGAGACGAGAAGGACATAATACTGACCTTACCGTGGTACCACTCCAATTCCCTTTCCCTTATGAGAAAGAGCACTCTTTGGGATGCGATAACGGGCATCACACCGACTAATCTTACTTATTGCTACAGTCATTCAGATTAGCAGCTCCAGGGCGACCTTCAGTCGAGGAAACTTGAGGAGACCTTTCAGCCGATGAGTCTCCATCTCTCGCAAGCCCGAACGACTTACTCCTCCCCTTCAGCGCTTTTTGGGGTAACCTATTTAGATGTTAATTACGCACACCGTTTTATGAAGTTTCACGGGTATGCTAAAAAGAATTATCTTTTGTATTTTAAGTATAACACATTTCAAGAGAGATGTCAAGAAAAATTAATCTGGTAGACCGTTACCACAGATAGTAGGTCCTTTGGGAAGTAGAGGGTAGGTTTGAACGCTGCTCGCGCCTACCCCTACGACACCCAAAAGTTGTTATGGCAAGTTAGGCATTTGCCACGTAGAGTTCGTTAACCCGTGTCCAATTGATGACATTTGTCCACGCTTCAACGTAAGCTGGACGCAGATTCTGATATTTCAGATAGTATGCGTGTTCCCAGACATCAATGCCGAGGAGCGGGGTATGTCCGTCCATAATTGGGCTGTCCTGATTTGCGGTGGAGTAGATTTCCAAGCCGCTATCACCGAGTACAAGCCATGCCCAACCGGAGCCAAAGCGTGTGGTTGCGGCAGTCACAAACTGCTCTTTTGCCGCTTCAAGCGACCCGAAAGCACCACTTATCGCTGCTGCGATTTCGCCGCCGGGTTCGCCACCGTTAGGGCTCATAATAGACCAGAAAAGTGAATGATTGGCGTGTCCACCACCGTTGTTGATGACAGCCTGACGCTTATCTTCGGGAACCTGATCAATATTACTGAGCAACTCATGAATATCCATATCAGCGAGAGCACCGAGTCCTTCTAAGGCAGCGTTGAGGTTGTTGACGTAGCCTTGATGGTGTTTGCCGTGATGGATTTCCATGGTTTGTGCATCAATATGAGGTTCCAAAGCATCGTGCGCATACGGGAGCGCTGGTAATGTGTGTGCCATTTAAAAATAGCCTCCTGTTTTATTTTTCGCAATAAGTAGTTATTGACTTGTTAATTGTCAAATAATTCCATTTGGTCAGTTGTTGATTTGCCCCGTACCAGTGGGGTATCAAAGCGTTTGCCTTCAAGGATTTCCTCTATACAGAGAACCTGTAGGCGAGGATATTCTTTGCTATCAATGGTGATTGTGCCTTTAGTTCGGCAGAAGTCTTGAAAGTTCTGTCTTTGTATCTGTCCGAGGGTCTTACGCGTGATGAAACCACCGAGTGGATAATCATTTTCATCTATCACCCCCGCAAGTGCGCGTAAATCTTGTATACCCACCCTTGCACCACCCTTTACTTCTAACTTCATCGCTTTTAGGTCTTCGTCATAAGGGAAGTAGAGTCTTCCATCTACACCACCGTCCCGACTTTTACGTGCTGTTACAAAGCCATCAACCATTTCTACAGCCCATTTCTGAAACTGGTACTTATCACGTTGCCAAAGGTCTTTCGCGCCTTCTACGCTACGAGGAATACCTGTGATTTGATAGTCCTGATCTTCTACTAATCTGCAACGCTCCTGTAAACGAACGGCACTTACGCGTTTGATCGCATGAATGGCAATATCAATACCAATCCATCTACGATTTTGTTGTTGGGCAGCCTCAAGAGTTGTTCCACAGCCACAGAAAGGATCAAAAATAATGTCATCTTCGTTACTTGATGCCAAAATAATACGTTCAAGCAGTCTTAAAGGTTTTTGAGTCGGATAGCCAAGACGCTCATTTCCACGTAAATAAGGTATATGTATAATCCAGTCTTCTGGGAACTTACCTAAAGGATTAAGTTTAGTGACACCTTCTTTTGAATAACCACTTCCGAGACGATTGAGTGTTTGTCCTTCCCGTGCTTTGCTGCCTTCAGCATACGGTAACCGAATTGGATCAACGTTAAAACACCATTGACTTCCATTTGAATACCAGAAAATCGTATCATGAGCGCGAGATAATTGGCGTTGTCCCTTTGCCGACATCCTCGTATATGCCCAAACAATCTCATTTCTGAAATTTTTTTCTCCAAAAATGCCATCCATGAATATTTTCAAGTAATGGCTACATGTTGGGTCACAATGCAAAAAAATGCTTCCAGTTGGTCTGAGAACTATTTTCATTTGCAGTAATCGCTCTGCCATATATGATAGATATGCCAGAAGTTTTGGGTTTGTATTCGTGAGTGCCTTCATCCATGCCTGCCAAAATCTGACGATGCCATCATCCACTCCAGACATTAACATTTGTTTGGGAAGTTCACGAATTGCTCTTTCTCGATCAGGATCAAGTGTCCATAAATCACAAAAGGCTTCTATCTGATCTGGTAAAGGTCTCCCTGTTTCATCTTTGTAAATAGCGTTATAAGCACGATTGGAATTGAAAGGTGGATCGAGATATATTAAATCTACACTGTTTGCCTTCATCTCTTGCTGCATTACGGTGAGGCAGTCGCCATAATAGAGTTTGTTCACGCGGCTGCCCCCCCCCACTTGAACGCTCTCCCTAACAAACTTCCAAAAGATACTCTGTTCGCGGTAGTTATACTTATAGCACTGCTCGGCTACATAGAGAGGAGTATACCCCGTCTGATAATGGTGATGTGAACCGTACCATGCGCGTTTTAGCAAACTCCAAAAGCCTTCAATAGTGTTGGTGTGAATATCACCATCTACAAACTGCTCTTGATGATTGATGACGGTATGCTTCATCTCTCGACTTATTGCCCAATAAGCACGGTATTCATCAGTAATCAGTTCTGATTCTTTCGTATTGACAACTTCCCGAATGAAATTCAGGATACCGCGACCGGTCAGATCGGTTGCCAGCCGTGCTACGACTTTTCCACCACGTTCTACCGCTCCGATAATGGCATCTTTCTTTGTACCGCGACCGCGTTTATTCGGTTTATCGTCCTCGCGTTTATTTTCCTTGCGAGGCTTGCCACCGATATAGGTTTCGTCTGCTTCTATGATGCCCTGTAGTAACGCACTTCCCTTTTTTGCCATCTCCGCACGGATACGTGTCTGCATATACCATGCAGTTTTCTGATTTAGGTCTAAATCACGTGCTAATTGATAGCTTGATAGACTTTTCTTGGCATTTGCTACCAGTGAAATCGCGAGAAACCACTTTTGAAGCGGTATTTTCGTATCATGAAAGATTGTACCATGCGTTACTCTAAAGGATGCATGGCAGTCGTGGCAATTCCAGCGTCCAACTTTCCCACTTTCGTTGCGTTTTCCCGTGTGGATACTCTCACAATGTGGACAGGGAACAGGATTCGCACCCCAACGAACTTTTTCAAGATACTTAATACAAGATTCTTGACTTGGGAAACGTTCCATGACTTTGATTAAATCCATTGATAAAATACTCCTATATCCTTAGAATATACGTATATTTTACCATTTTATGCACTTTTTGTCAAGTCAATAACTACTTATTGCGTTATTTTTTTTACATGCGTTTGCAAGTTGCGCGCTAAGAGGCGTGCAAACAATGTACTTAAAAAATCACAAAGAGTATAGCAGATTTGTTAGAAGTGTGCAAGTTTTTTCTGAAGGGTGGGGTTTCAATTTCGGCAGCGAAGCGTAGAAACAGGAAGGTTACTCTTCTGATTCGCTTGATTCAGCGAACGCCCCGACACGGCAGATACGCTTATAAGCACAATAACTACAGGGTGCCGTTTTGTTGCGAGGGGTAAGAGGTTTGTTGCCATCTGCTTCAGTCTCTACAAAACCGTATTCTTCAGTCTCTATAAGGCGATCTTCCTCAACTTCTTTTTCAGTCCTTACAAATGTTTTGACGCTTGTGATCAGCGGAAAATTGCCTTTAGATATACTGTCAACATACTGTTGGACGTAGCCACCGATACGGACAAGTCGATCCTCAAAGATTTCATCCTCCAATAACTGACCACTTGAATTAAATTTTTTCCAGTCTTTACCCCCGAACCCTTTGTAAGCAATCCCATTTTGTAATTTCGTTCCGATACCAAGCTCAACTGTGCATTCGTCCAGTCTGATTTTATGATAAAGACCTGACGCTGATTCTAAGCCAGCCATTCTATTATTATCCAGCAATTGCTTTGCGATCTGTAGGTAGATAGGAAGTTGAATGCTGCGTCCGTTAAGAATCTCCGGCATTCTAATCGTGGAGCCGCCTGTCTTATAGTCAATAACATTGAAGATTCCATTACCGATATCAATGCGATCTATTTTCCCAGTCATGCATACGTTGCCGATGGAGATCGGGGTAGTGCAGCTAAGTTCTGGGTCTCGCCTGAGTTCTGGGTTTCTTGGTTCACCTTCTGGTCCAAAACCGACTTCAAAGTAACGGGGTAAAACTGGAACATCATAAGTGCGTTCTGCTTTAAGCCACTTGTGTAACGCGACACGGAGTTTCTGGATATCAGTTTCCCAAAAGAGATTATTCTCGTCGATAGTAGTTTCTTTTCGCTGTCCGCGGTGTTCTTCAGAGGCATTCTGTAAAATTTTATTCAATTGCTGTATCGCTTTTTCAAAGTCAGCATCATTACACTGTCTGATGGGAGGATCTTCTCGTTCCCGACGCTTGTGATAGAATGTAAAGAGAATTTTGTGAAGCAACGATCCTCTTTCAAGACTGGATAACTCATCTTCCGCTTCCTCTTCTTCAACACGGAATCTTAAAACGTTATTGACAAAGTACTGAAACGGACACTTGGCGTAAGTTTCCAATTCCGTGACAGAATAGGGTTTGTTGTGAAGGCTTTGCAACCGCTTTTGGCCTTCAACAGAAAGTGTTCCTGCCGTTAAAACCCCTTCATAAGCCAAGTGTTTGTGTGTTGCCTCTCGGCTCTTTTCAACTGCGACTACATGATCTATCAGCGGACGCATATTCGCAATGCTATCGGGAAATTCTCCATTGGAAGTCGTATCCATCGTCCAGATATAGTTGCCATAGATACTGAGGAAACCGGTCACACTGCCACGCGAAGGGTCTCCAACTTCCGCATTGTCTACGTTGGCAACTTTTCTTAATTGTGCCAGAAACGGGGAAGGAATCAGATCTGCCTCACGTTCGCGTTTCGGAACAAGTAGGTAAAGACGCTTGCGAAAAGACTTCAGGACTCGGTAGAACAGGAATCGATTATCAAGGCGTTGCTCCTCCTCAGTGCGATAAGGGATTTCTGGGAGTAGTGGATCTGGGCGATAATTTTCTGGAAAACTGCCTTCTACAAAATCACCTAAAAAGACAGTATCAAACTCCAGGCTTCTGAGTTCACTGAGTTGTGCAATTTTGACGGTTTCACCCTTTGTCGTTGCTCTGTTTCGATAGTTTGTATGCTTGGCAATGTGGTGGAGTTTACCAATATAATCACCGAGGAAATATGACCCGTTCCCTTCCGCTTTTAATACGCTACAGAGATCTTTAACAATCCGCCTGAATTGCCGATACGCCTTAATCTCGCCTTCGACAACTTCTTGGTTTTCTCGGAACATTGGGTTTAGAATGTGTTCGACAACCTTACCATCTGCAAGCAATCCATCAATATATCTCTGAAACGCGTCGGGATGGAATATACGTGTATCTGCTGCGGATGGGACATCAGAGAAATAGGCATCGGCTATCGGCACTCGTTGCGACGAAAGACGAGAAAAGATTGATTTAACAATCTCTGATTTTGTTAACGGCAAACTTTCTACGAGTGAATAGGGTATACTGTAGGCGGAGAAGGTTTCGGCAATGCGCTGCTGATACTGTCCGATATTGTAATAGGCGACACAGATGTCACTTAGTTTGCAGGGACCTTGTGAAACCCGTTTTTGGATCAGGTAGGCAATCTGTTCTACTTCATCAGACCTATCCGCAGGTCTCAACATTTTGATCTGAGATGCTGTATCAAAATCGTTTACCGAAGTATCGCTGCCAGCCCTCTCTGTTTGGAACAGGTTTTTGGCAAAACGTTGGTGTTGGTCGGGTTCGCGTTCATAATCAGGATCGATAGTCGCATTCGCTTCTTTAAATTGCGAGACGAGATCGCCGATGTTTTTATAGAGCGCTTGGTTTTCTGGAACATAGTCGGTACGGAACCACGTCTCTATATTCGGTATTTTGGCAACGCGTGTTAAGATTTTGGTGTCGGCTTTAGAAAGGACCGTAAAACCTTCGACAATAACAAGGTTAACTCTCGGAAATGCGTTTCGCATAAACTCCGACTTGAATTCGTTCGCAAGGTACAGATGTTTTCCCTGTTCATCTATCCAGTCGTTTGTAAGTTTTGCTTCATAATCGCTATAAATGCGGGCAAGGTCGATCTTGGTTGGATTATCTGCTATAATGTTCTCGGCTGTCTCGCCGCGTTCTTTAAGGTGGTTAATTTTATCTGCGATGAGAGAAAGCGTGCTGTCCGGGACAGAAATATTTGGATTTGGTCGAAATGCGTTGTAAAGGTGAACATTGGCATCATCTGATTGAGGGTTCGCGATCTCATGCAGCCAGAGATTTTGGACACCTTGGGAAATATGTGATTTTGTTGGATGGACTTGGTCATATAGCCTCTGAATGAAGCTTCCAAGTGTATAGACGCGTAAGTCGGCAACTGCGCGGTTAGGGTGATAACCGACCAATTCGCGTTGGCGATGCAAACGTGCGGAATCGGTCGGCACAATGACGACAAAGGTATGTGCCTTATCATTTTCAATGCGGGTTTTAAGGGTGTTTTCTATATTTTGCATCTGTCACGGCACACGGCGCGTGCCTACTACCTTACTTGTGTACCGAGCGGCATTTCGGTTTCAAGGGTCGCTAAGACTACGGAGTCCCCGCTGCCTGCGAGAATCATACCGTGTGACTCGACGTTACGGATAGTGGCGGGTTCCAAATTCGCGACGACTATTACCTGTTTGCCTACGAGGGTTTCAGGCGTATAGTGTTCGGCAATTCCCGCAACGACTTGCCGTTTTTCACTGCCGAGGTCTACTTGCAATTTGAGAAGTCGGTCGGCACCTTCAATAGGTTCAGCAGTGAGAACACGCGCGACCCGCAGATCCAACTTTTGGAAATCGGCAAAGGAGACTAAGTCGGTTGTTTTCTTTTCTTTTTTCTGCTTTGGTTTCGCTGCTTTTTCAGGCTGTGCCTGTTTCTGCTGTTTCGTATCGACGCGCGGGAAGATAGGTTCACCTCTACTGACGGTGATATCTACCGGTAAACGTCCCCATTCTGCGGTGGTATCGAATTCTGACAAACCGATCTGTTTCTGGATCTTCTCAGCAGTTTCAGGAATAAAAGGAGAAATCAGCACAGAGATAAACCGTAGTGCTTCCAAACTATTGTAAAGGATGGTGCCCATTCTCGGTTTCGTCTCCGGTTTCGCGAGCGTCCAGACCTGCGTCTGTTGGACATAGCGGTTGATGCGCCTGACAAACTCCCAGACAGTTTCCAATGCAGCGTCAAACGCGAACGCGTTTATATGTGCATCTAATTTATCTACCGTCGTTTGTGCCATCTCTCTGACTTCGTCGTCAAATTCGCCCGGTGTTGTCGGTACGGGAATTCCCTCAAAGTTCTTGTTGACTAAACCGAGAACGCGATTGAGGAGATTGCCGAGATCATTTGCGAGATCGGCGTTGTAGCGTGCAGGCAAACGGGTAGGACGATAGTCGCCATCGTTTCCGAAACTAAATTCGCGCAGGAGGTAATAACGGAACGCATCAACGCCATAAGTTTCGATATCGCCATCCATATCAATGAAGATACCCCGTGTTTTGCTCAGTGCCTCGCCGTCCTTTGTCAGCCAACCGTGCCCGACGATATGTTTCGGAAGTGGCAAGTTCGCAGCCATTAGCATTGCGGGCCAAAGTAGGGCGTGAAAACGGGTGATGTCTTTTCCCATCATGTGAACATCGGCGGGCCAAAAAGTGCGGTATTGCTCACTATCGGTTTCATAACCGAGTGCGGTAATGTAATTACTCAAAGCCTCTATCCAGATGTAGATAATATGTTCCGGATCGAAAGGGAACGGAATTCCCCAAGATAGGGAAGCCCGGGAAATACTCACATCTTGTAATCCAGATTCCAGAAAGTTTAATAACTCGTTACGACGCGCTGTGGGATAGACGAAATCCGGATTCTCGTGGATATGTGCAAGTAAACGATCTTGATATTTGGAGAGTCGAAAAAAATAATTTTCCTCTTCCAACCATTGCAGTGGCAGTTTATGAACAGGACAGATTTTTTCGTCTGTGAGTTCTTTTTCTGAAAAGAACTCTTCGCATGAGAGACAGTAATACCCTTCGTATTTCCCCTTATAAACATCACCGTTGTCATAGAGCACATTAAGGAATTTTTGCGCGCCACGCTTGTGCAAATCGCTGGTTGTACGGAAAAAGATGTCATGCGAGATGTTTAGGCGTTCCCACAGCTTAACGAACGTTGGCGCGATCTTATCGCAATAGGCTTGCGGTGAGAGCCCTTCCTTTTTCGCAGCGTCATACACATTGGCAGCATGTTCATCAACGCCGGTGAGAAAGCAAACTTCATTGCCCTTGAGACGGTGATAGCGTGCTAAAACATCGGCAGCGATAGTGGTATAGGCGTTTCCTGCATGTGGTTCGCTGTTAGGATAGTAGATTGGGGTGGTGACGTAAAATGTGCTCATTGTATTCCTTTTCAGATTCCAGTTCAGGTAGCATTGACTCATTGCTAAAAATTATACCACCAAGAAACCCATTTGTCAATCTCAGTTTCTTGGCTATCGGTTTCCATCAGCAGTCAGCAGTCGGTGGTTCGTCATCAAAGGAAAGGTAACACTTATTTGAGTAACTTCAAACACATTACCTCTAAAGCCAAGGTGGCATTTGTGTTTGTGTTTTCGATGAGGGATTTGGTGTCAAAGACCGTTTGGATGGCTCGTTGTATGCGTAAGCGGGAATATCGCGGGACAATGCGTTGGAGTTCGTCAAGGGAGTAAATGTGTGTTATGAGGTCGCCGGGCGCGCCTTGTTGTAAAAGGAGCAGGTCGCGATACCATGTGACTAACTCGCCTAAAGTTTCAGGATTATCTTTGAAGTGCTCAGCGAGTCTGAAAGCCGCTAATCGATCTGTTGTCTTGAGGATCTCGGGGACTTCTTCTGTGAATACGTCGCCTTTTTCAAGTTGCGTGAGTGCCTTGCCAATCGCACCATCCGCAGTAATAGCGAGTGTTGTTGCTTGCTCGGGTGCTACTGAAAATCTTTCCACCAAGATCTCGGCTAATTCCTGTGTCGGCATTGGGTGGAATTGTAGAATCTGGCATCGGGAACGTGTGGTTGGCAGTAACGCTCGTATGTTTGATGTGAGTAAGATCAAAACGGAGGAGGCAGGGGGCTCCTCAAGCGTCTTGAGTAAACAGTTCTCTGCCTCCGCGTTCATCCGCTCGACATCCGTCAAGATGTAGACCTTCCGACTCGCTTCAAGAGGCTCGTAGATAATTTGTTTTTGCAACTCCCGAATTTGTCCAATTTTCAGTAGACTGCCGTCAGGTCGAATAAACTGTAGATCAGGATGATTTCCAGAATCCACCTTCCGACAAGCGAGACACGCGCCACATACTGTGGGAGGCTGTGTGTCTTGCTGACAGAAGATCATCTGCGCGAAATAACGTGCGACCATCTCTTTTCCGACACCTGTCGGTCCGACGAAAAGATATGCTCCAGCGATACGATCCGATGCCACAGTATGCTGGAGTTGTTCGGTAATCTGTTGATGTCCAATGATCGGATTTTGCATTTTCCTTCTAAGCGTCGTTTTACTTTGATAGGAATTTTTGATATTCAGTTAAGATTTGGGAATGGACAGCATCTGGAGACTGTGTTGCATCTATCAATTTGACACGATGCGGCTCCGATTTCGCGGTGGCCAGATACCCCTCTCGGACTCTACGATGGAATTCTAACGGTTCTTTATCTAAACGGTCGCGGTACGTCTCATCTTGTTGCTGACGTTGCAAACCGATCTCCGGCGATAGGTCAAGCATAAAGGTAATATCCGGGATCAAGCCACCAGTAGCAACATGATTTAACTGATGGATAATCTCAAGATCAATACCGCCACGATACCCTTGATACGCTACGGTCGCATCAATAAATCTGTCACAGATAACAACTTGATTTGAAGCCAATGCAGGACGTATGCGTTCATCTACGTGTTGTGCGCGTGCGGCAGCGATCAACAACAACTCTGTCATCGTTGTTATTCTATCAGATGTCAGAAAGACATCTCGGATCCGCTCTGAAACAGGCGTGCCGCCGGGTTCACGGGTGACAACAACGTCTGGCCCGAGGGCGGTCGCCAACCGTTGTACTTGTGTCGTTTTACCCGCCCCTTCTACGCCTTCAAAAGTAATGAAAATCCCGCGCTGTGCCATTTTTTTTCCCTTTAGATAAAAAGCACCCACATTGGGCTTTCACCAACCTCATAGGTAGCCAGCGGTGATAATTCACCACTCTGCCGATTGATACGATAGGTGGCAAGTCTGCCAGAGCCTTGACCCCCGGCAAAAAGGAAGTTGCCTGTCCCGTCAATGTTAAAAACGCGGGGTGTCGGTTCAGTTAACTGCTGCCCAATAGCAGTGAGCTTCCCATTCTCTTCGTTAACAGCAAATCCAGCGATGCTATCGTGCCCGCGATTGGAGACATAGAGAAATCGCCCCTGTGGATCAATGTGAATTTGCGCGCAGGTGTTGTCCGCCTCAAAATCTGCTGGGAGGGTAGAGAGGTCTTCTTGGAGGTCTACTAAGATTCCGGGGTGGTCTCCGCCTTCTTGAAGCGTGTACGCCGAAACACTTGATCCATTTTCGTTTGAGAAATAGAGGATCGGTTTGCTCGGATGGAAACAGAAGTGACGGGGGCCAATCGGTGCACCCGGATTGAGATTCCCTACAATATTCTGTGTGAGCGTGCCTGTCTTTTCATCGAAATGAAACTGATAGATAGCGTTCCGAGGGACAGTGTGCGGCACGAAGGCGTATCGGTTCGAGGCATCGGTCTCGACGCAGTGGGCGTGTATGTCGGTTTCGACCGTCTGAAGTGTTTCACCTTGGACGGTTTTATCCTCACCGATGGCATGCACGGTAACCTTGCCAGCACCGTAATAGGCGGCGAGCAAGAAACTTCCCGTTTTGTCCGTTGCGATATAACAGGTATCCGCATCCAGGGAAATTGTCCGCAAATGTGAGAGGTGTTTCGTCTCTTCATCAATACGGAAACTCGCAATTTCACGACTCGACCGCAGCCCGGCGTATAGGTAGTTACCGCAGGGTGAAAGTGCTAAGGGGCCTGGAGAACCCGTGACGTTAATATTTTCCTGAAGTTCGATGCCGCCATTAGATACGTCGAATGTGTAAATGGCGATTCTGTTTTCTCCTGCTATGGAGAGATAGACATGCGTTTGCATATTTTTATGATTACCTCTATAGAGATCCCTTTATTGACAAATGGTGATTTGGTTAATGATAGAAAGTAGTTGAAGTGCAAGCATATTATTCACTTAATTTTTTTAATTCTTTCACTAATATGCCTATTTCTTTCTTCGGAAATCTGGAGATAAAAAGTGTCCCTCTCTCCGGAGTTTGCTATAACTTCATCGAACCACTTTTTCGCTTGTTCTAATGAATTCCGTGCTCGTTTTTTATCAGATAGAAGAGTATTTTGACTAGGAAACATGACACCATCACCAAAATAAGCTTGTCCTATCTGAAACCTACATGACTGAAACGTAGTATCATTTGGAAAATCTTTCTCAAAATCGCGAAAAGTATTAACAAGCTGTTCAACATAGATAGGAAAAAATATTATCTGTTTCGCCACTTTTGCCACTTCATCTGTGTCGAACTCTTTCCAACTAAATACTATCTGTTTTGCCACTTTTAACACTTCATCTGTTCTGTCAAATCTGTCAAATTCTTTCCAACTAAGTAAGGTGCGTATCTTCCCAATATAGGCAATACGTGCTGCATCGCTCTTTGGAAATTCAGAGATCACTTTATCATACCATTTTAAGGCGAATTCAACTTTGGGTATCCAACTTGACTCAATCATCCAACGGTCATCTTTATCCTCCGACCAGAATTCTGCATTTTTCAAATACAATTTGGCACGAGAATAATCAGCACTTTCAATACTTTCTGTATAAACTGCTAAAGTCACTTTGGACAACTCATCTATTCTTTCCTTTACTATCAATGCCTCATCTGAATCAGGATACTTTTCAACGATATAACCCCATGTCTTTGTGGCAGTTTGAATCCTATTCTCATCGAAGGCGATTTCCCCGAGCAAATAATATGCGCGAGGTTTATGTTTACCATTGATATTTTCATCGAAAATAAGGTTGATGAGTTCGCGCTTTGCGTCGTCGTTTAAACCGTGCGCCTTCAGTAAAATTGCTTTTTGTATAGACGCTTCAATCGTCAATCCACTCATAGCGATCATTAAAGCAATAGTTAACCAGAAGTACCTAAACACTATTTTCCTCCTTAAATTTAATCGTTCCCTGTCAACTTCAATAGCATCTGTTGTGGCGTAAGGATTGGAATATTATTACGCGAAAACCCTGTAAGATTCCGTGTAACAATTAAATCAAGTTGCCTACTTATTGCACATGCCATTTGCAAATTATCTTCAAAATCGTTTCCATCTAGCGTTGTCGCCAAACGCAGTTCATCAATTCCAACCGGTATAACGGACAATTGGTCTAAACTGGAGTGTACCGCTTGCCATGCTTTTTCGTTGCCTGCGTAGCGGCGAATTATGTAAAAAATATCAGTTAGTGAAGTTGCCGTGACACAAGCGACAAATCGCCTGTCAAGTTTGGCTTGCCAGAGGGCTACAGCATCGGTGCTCCAGGGCGTACGGTCAAGCAAAACATCCAGAATTACATTTGTATCCAACAATGCGTGAATCATCCGTATTTTTTCAAGTGCTCCTCTTCAAGAATTTGCTGGCAGTCCTCGTCAGTAGGAGGCGGGGCATCCGTTTTCGCAATACCGATCACTTCATCCAATGACATAGTTTGTGGTGGGGGTTGAATTCGCGAGGGGACCACAGTCTCCAAGATCCGACGTGCCAAGTCAATGCGCATTTCTGGGTCCCAAGTTCTCACGCGATCCCACACTTCAAATATCTCTTTCAAATTCACGGATTCCATCAAAGTCTTCAGCGTGGAAACCTCTGAATTTATTCAGAGGCAGAAACGCTGTCCTCCTTTTTTAATCAAAGTGTCTATCTGATTGTCTGAAAAATGCCAGCAGCACCCATACCACCACCAACACACATCGTTACCATACCGTATTCGTGATTCTGTCTACGCATCTCAGTAATCAGGCTCACAGTGAGTTTTGTGCCTGTGCAACCGAGCGGATGTCCGAGGGCGACTGCACCACCGTTGACGTTTACCTTTTCGGGAGGAAGTTGTGCCTCTTGAAGGACAGCAAGGGCTTGCACGGCAAATGCTTCGTTGAGTTCTATGACATCTATATTGTCTAAAGTTAACCCTGCGGACGCGAGTGCTTTAGGAATTGCAGGCACCGGTCCGATGCCCATAATTTCAGGTGGAACACCGGCTGTGGCGTAACTGACAAAACGTGCCAACGGATCGTAACCCTCTGACTTCGCGCGCGTCTCAGACATGAGAACGACAGCGGCAGCAGCGTCGCTCATCTGCGAAGCGTTACCAGCCGTCACTGTCCCGTCTACGTGAAAAACAGGCTTAAGCGATGCCAGTGCCTCTGGTGAAGTATCACGGCGAGGTCCTTCATCTGTATCAAAGACAGAACCAACAGTTTCAGGCACATCTTCCGAATTAAAGTGCGTCTCCTTTATCGTCAACGGCACGATTTCTTTGCGGAATTTGCCTGCATCAATTGCTTCGATTGCTTTGCGATGGCTCTCATAAGCATAGGAATCTTGCGCGGCGCGAGATATACCATATTTCCGCGTCAAGTTTTCGGCAGTCAATCCCATGCTGAGATAGGTATCGGGCGCGTGTGCTATGAGTGCCGGGTTCGGGGAGAAGTTGACGCCGAACGGTACTTGACTCATGCTCTCCACACCACCAGCAATGACTATCTCTGCACGTCCAGATAGAATCTGCTCAGCACCCATCGCTATCGTTTCTAAACCGGATGCGCAGAAACGGTTGATCGTAATAGCAGGGACGGAAACCGGAAATCCTGCTCGTAAACTGGCAATACGCGCAACATTGTAACTCTGGGGGCCCTCATGCGTCGCGCACCCGAGGATGACATCGTCTATGTTATCCTTATTCAGTTGTGGAAGTCTCTCAACGGCGCCGCGGAGTGCAGCGGCGGCGAGTTCGTCTGGCCGCGTGTTTTTCAGCGTACCCCTTCCGGCTCTCCCTACGGCTGTGCGCACAGCAGATACGATAACTACGCTCGGTGTCGTTTGCATTACTTCTTACCTCTCTGGAGCGTTGCTTCTATCCTTACGTGCGTTTCCTGTTCTCCACAAAGACTGAGGAACACCTCATGCTCCAAATCAAGCAGATATTGTTCGGAGACAAACTGAGGGGTTGACAGTTCACCTCCACAGAGTACATAAGCCAATTGATTGGCGAGATGCTGCGTATAATCGTCGATAGTGTCCGCTTGTCGAAGTAGGTGTGTTTGCAGATTGAGCCGAGCAATCCCTTCTTCACCAAGCACAAATATCTGTTGGGGATCGGGTGGTTGATACCCCGCTTTGTGCATTGAGCGTGCCAATTGCTTAGCGTCTTCAAGGTGTGTCGCTTGGTTTGATGAGACAGCATCCGTATGACGGAGGTAACCGAGTGCTATCGCATCTGCAGCGTTTTGTGAAACGGTGGATTCGCGGATTGTATCAAAAGCCTTATTAACGGACGGAAACAGATCCTGAATCGGTTCGGTCAGCGTTTGCCCCTCTAAACATCGAAGTGCCATCTCTTTAGTGCCACCGCCAGCCGGAATAAGTCCGACGCGGAGTTCAACGAGACCGAGGGAACTTTCAGTGAAAGCTTGCACCGCATCCGCACCGAAAGCGAGTTCACATCCACCACCGAGTGCCATACCTGCTGTTGCCGCGACGACCGGTTTTGATGCTGTCCGGAGTCTTGTGCAGACGGTTTGCAGTTTGCGGAGTGTTCCCGAAATCGCCTCCCAGTCTTGGTTCTTAGCACGCTCCAGCAGGAGAATTAGATTGAGTCCGACCGAAAAATGCTTCGCCTCTGTGGCGATAACCATGCCTACGTAATTGGTTTCTACCTCGTCCAACGCAGCATCAAACATCTCCAGCATTCCATCCGTTATGATGTTCAGTTTTCCATGCAGTTCAAGTTGAACAACACCATCGCCGATGTCTATCAGACTGGCATCCGCATTGGAAGTGATAGGTTTAGCGTCTGTCGTTTTTAATGTTGACATCTCGGTAATTTACCTTAGTAGAGTTCTCAAACCATCTCGTAATTAGGCACTACACATCAAAATGGTAGACGATTTCATCGAACCGATCCGCTGCAAAGGTGAACAAGAAAACTAAATTCTCAGTCCCGGTACAACGGAGTGAGTGCTTTGCATTGGCGGGTATGAAGACCGACGCACCCGGACTGAGCGATGCCTCATGATCGTCTACTGTCACATACCCGTGCCCGCTGATGACATAGTATGTCTCTGCAGGGGCATGGTGATGGAGTGGCAGCAGGGTCCCCGGTGTCATCTCTGCTATTCCAGTAGAGAGTTGACTGCTGGGGCCGCGTTCACCTGATATGAGGATTTTCCATCGGACTGGACTTCTGGCAGCGAGATCTGGATCGTCCCAAGTTTCCCAGTCAAGTTCTGCTTGGTTGAGAATGATCGGTCTCTGTTCGCTCATGAGATATATCCCATCTACATTGTGGGGTCCATAACAACACCCATAAATAGCACTGTCTCTGTCTGGTGATCACGAATCGCGAAAAAAAATGGTCGGTTTACAACAAAGGGGATAGGTGGTATAGATACCGCTGCGTCCAGGGCTACTACTCCGGGTTCATCTAAAAAAACAAAGGTTCCTGTGGCGGCTTCAGTACCCTCTTCATTGACTTCAACGATCGCGTGATGGTTTAAGTAACTAATAAACACAGGCACTGGTGCAACCCGCATACGGCTGAAATCTGCATTAGCACCATCGAACGCGATCCCCATACCGAGTTGGCTCAACGCGCTCTTAAGCTCTACTGCGTATTCGAGCTTGAATTTGGGCATGACGAGTGCCACTTCCGCTTCGGAATTCAAATTCAAAGGTGAAAGTTGCGACACCCAACTCTCCCAATTCTCGGTATTCAAATGTCCTAAAAGGGTATTGAGGTCGGTGCTTTGATCCGGTAGGAAGATGTACATACCCATTTGACCATCGCCGTAAGGGAGACGCACAGCCTGAAAATTTTCATCCGCATAGTATGGGTACCAATCCGTCTTGTGCATCATCGGCACCTGTCTTTTGTCCCCGTTAGCGAGATAGAAAGGTTTGTCTTCGGTTCGGGATACATCAAATTCTTCGTGCCAATCTCCCCGAAAATAAATTCCGCTAATCAGACATATCACTGTTGATGGCGCGATTGCCTCAATAATATTTGAAATCCTGCCATCGGTGTTGTCACTCACGCTCTGGTTAATCGTTGAAACATTATTCGGGTCCGTGAAATCGAGTGTTGAGATTTCTGTATCCAAGAATGGACGATTCCGATTTAGAAAACCAGGGTCAAATTCAATGCCTGCGGCTCCCCAAAGCGAGTTCGCAATCGACAGCGTCACCTGTGAATCGGGGGCCTGAAGTGCTCTTTGTAAGTACACATAGTTGGCGTTGAGCGATTGTGGATCTAATGCTTGCAGTTGTAACGCATTTATCATCGCCTGCTCAGTCTCGTCCCCGGCTCCGTTGCGTACCATCGCCAACGCGACAGAGACGCTGAAGGGTGAGATAAGTGTATTATTTTTTCCATCCGCCTTTCGGAGTTCGTTGAGTAACTTGAATCCGAACGTCGTATTCGCCCTGACGAGATTTGGATCCACAGTGTCAAGTTCAACCTGTTTGCTGTCCATCATGCCAGGATCAACCCTACCACACCCAGCGAGGATTAGTAGAGCTAAGCTCATCAGTCCGAGAGAAAGTTTTATAATTGTCTGTTTTAGATTCATCGGTTTCCCTAAATTTTCGTTTTTTGCGTTACTTCTACAAGCGTAGCAACCTATGACTCAGATTCTGTCTTGAGTAATAATGTGGAAGCGAATAGAGAATCTTCTCAAACCCACTACAGCACAAACTATTAAGAAAATAATATCATATTTGCGAGAAAAAGTCACGGAAGAAATTAAAACGAAGATTAAAAAAGAAAAGGGCAGGCGCGAAGACCTGCCCCTACGGATAAAAAATAGATGGATTATCCAGTCACAGCACCTTTAGAAGCAGAAGAAACCGAATTGGCGTACTTTGCCATGACACCACGTGTATAGCGTGGTTCAGGGGGTGTCCACTGCTCAAACCGTGCTTGGATTTCAGCCTCAGAGAGTTCAACATCGAGGCGGCGTTCCTTTGCGTCAATGACGATTTCGTCGCCTTCTTGGAGGATGGCGATGGGACCGCCTTTCGCGGCTTCAGGAGCGACATGGCAGATCATGAAACCGTGCGTTGCACCGGAGAATCTACCGTCCGTTAAGAGTGCGACATCTTCACTCAAACCGGCACCAACGAGTGCTGCAGTTACGCCTAACATCTCACGCATACCGGGACCACCGGTGGGTCCCTCATAACGGATAACGACGACATCACCGGGTTTGATCTCTCCGCCTTTAATGGCGGCGAAGGTATCCTCTTCACGTTCAAAGATACGTGCGGGACCACGGTGAAGGGTTTTGTCCTGTCCGGCTAACTTGATAACACACCCATCTGGTGCGAGATTACCTCTCAAAATGGCAAAGCCGCCAGTTGGTTTCAGCGGTGCCTCCACGGATCTGACTACCTGTTGTCCGTCGGTTTCAGTGGCTGCGCCTGCCTCCTCACCGATGGTTTTACCGGTGACAGTGAGTTCGTCGGTATGGAGTAGACCTGCCTCTGCCATGCGTTTTGCTAAGAACGGAATTCCGCCAGCCTCATAGAGATCGTTAGCGACAAACTGCCCGCCCGGTTTAAGGTCGGCTAATACGGGTGTTCTTTGACTAATGGTGTGGAAGTCTTCAATTGTTATCGGGACCTGTGCTTCGTGTGCGATAGCGAGGAGATGTAGAACGCCGTTGGTAGAACCACCGGTCGCGGCGACAGAAGTAATTGCATTCTCAAGCGACTTACGGGTAATAATTTGACTCGGTCGTCGGTCAGCGGCGAGCATGTCCATGACGAGTTGGCCGGCTTTGTATGCCTCGTTGTCCTTTTCCTCCACGACAGCGGGGACACTCCCGCTTCCCATCGGCGCGATGCCCAACATTTCAACGGCTGTTGCCATGGTATTGGCAGTAAACTGTCCGCCGCATGCCCCGGGACCGGGGCACCCTTTGCTAATCAGGTCGTCAAGTTCTGCGACGGTTATCGTACCTTCGGCGTGCTGTCCGACGGCTTCAAATACATCTTGGATGGTGACATCGCGTCCCTGAAAGTTGCCCGGCATAATCGAACCGCCATAAAGCGTAAGAGATGGGATGTCTAAGCGTGCCAGTGCCATGACAGTGCCGGGGACGGTCTTATCGCATCCACAGAGCGCGACGACGGCATCAAACATGTTACCGATAGAAACCAATTCAATCGAATCAGCGATGATCTCTCGACTGATCAGCGAGGTTTTCATACCTTCGGTGCCCATAGTGATACCATCAGAGATGCTAACGGTATTGAATTCGAGCGGTGTGCCACCTGCGGCGCGGATGCCTTCTTTGACCTTAGCAGCAAGTCTTCTTAAGTGGAAGTTACAAGGACCGATCTCAATCCACGTATTGGCAACCCCGATAATCGGTTTGTCAAGGTCTTCAGGTGAAAGCCCGCCATCGCCGAACATGAGCATCGTACGCGCGGCGGCGCGGTCGGGTCCATCGGTAATCGCATAACTTCGGGGTTTCAATTTATTGGACATTTCTTTGTGTTCTCCTACAAATTGATAGAAAGGCAGAAGGCAGAGGCATGGAAAATTGGTTGCCTTACAACGCCGAGATTTGGTAATTATGGCTACATTGTAAATTCGTAGACGAGTGCTCCGTCTGGAGCATCTTTGAGTCGTAAAATGATCGTGCCTGCTTCCTGTCGATAAGCCGCCTGATACATTGTCTTGATTGGCGCGAGATCAAAGCGATAGTTTTCCGTTGGATATGCTTCACATGTGTCGCCGTTAGCATTGTGTGCGATAGAAGCGGACAGTTGAACCGGGAACGATTCGAGAAATGTATCCGAAGCGACGAGTGTGAATTGGTGATCTTCACACCCACCACTGTAGGATACACTGATATTTAGCGTATCATCTGTGATGGTAGCAGAATTTAAGGCATATGCGTCGGTTCCGAACCTATCTCCTGCATCACCAACGAAAACAGTCCCTGTATAGAATATTTCGTCTGGATTAACGTCATCTACAGAAATAGATACGGCATCATCGGGGCCCGTCTTCATCTGATCGTTTAACTGCTGACACCCTATAGAGAAGACGAATACACTCAAGGTATATACAATGACGTTTTTTAGTTTCATGTTTACGTCCGTTTTGATGCACCAAGCCCTTAATAGTTGTGTGGCTACTATATACCGAGCCAACTGCTAAGCATACCGCCGTATTTCGCAATGAGTCCGGCAAACACGACAGACACCATAGACATCAACTTAATTAGGATGTTAAGCGAGGGACCGGAAGTATCTTTGAAGGGATCCCCGACGGTATCACCGACAATAGTCGCTTTGTGCTCGTCGGAGCCTTTTGCGCCGTATTCGTCCTTGTGTCTTCCCTCTTCAATAAACTTTTTGGCGTTGTCCCACGCGCCCCCGGCGTTTGCCATCATAATTGCGAGGACGAAACCGGTTGCTAAGCCGCCCGCCAGCAACCCTAACACGCCGCCGACATCAAAAATCAAGCCGACAAGAACAGGCACAACGATAGCGATAAGCGACGGGAAAATCATCTCCCGTTGCGCGCCTGCGGTAGAGATTTCAACACACCGTGCATAATCGGGTTTCTCTTCGCCTTTCATAATGCCGGGTTTTTCACGAAACTGGCGACGGACTTCTGCCACCATAGCACCGGCGGCACGTCCGACGGCTTTCATTGTCAATGCACAGAAATAAAATGCCATCACTGCGCCGATGAACAATCCGATGAGCACTTGTGGGTTCATCAGTGTGACATCGTAGTAATCCATAAATTGGCTGACGGTGACCTTTAGCGTCTCAACCGTGCCTTCGCCTTCGATATCCAGTGTGTCTTTACCTGCCAAGTGAATCAAACCGTATCGAATTTCCTCCAAATAGGCGGCAAGGAGTGCGAGTGCTGTCAGCGCGGCTGAACCAATTGCAAACCCCTTACCGGTTGCGGCGGTCGTATTCCCGAGCGCATCCAATTGATCCGTGCGTTCTCGGACACTTTCATCGAGTTTTGCCATTTCAGCGTTCCCACCGGCGTTGTCTGCGATGGGTCCATAAGCATCCGTGGCAAGGGTTATACCGAGCGTCGCCAGCATACCGACAGCAGCGATGCCGACACCGTAAAGCCCCATCAGCGGTTCGGTTGCGCCACCAGGAAGATAGTAGCTGACAGCAACCGCGGCGACAATCGTTATGACTGGAATCGCTGTTGATTCCATACCGACAGCAATCCCTTCAATAATTACGGTTGCGGGTCCGGTTTGTGCCTGCTTAGCGATGGCACGCGTTGGTTTGTAATCGTGGGAGGTAAAGATTTCGGTGACTTTGCCGATAATCAAGCCTGCTACAAGCCCAGCGATGATTGCGCCCCACACCTGCCACTTGTTCGGGAGATCGAGGTAGATAAGCACAGGGAGCGACAAGATGGCGATGCCAAAAGCACTGCCGTTAATCCCGAAGTTGAGTGAACCCATCAACTGTTTCATCGTCGCGCCCTCTTTTGTACGCACGAGATAGATGCCCAAAATAGAGAGGATCACGCCGATGCCAGCGATAATCATCGGTGCCGAGAGATATTTAAGCTGGTCCACAAGGTTATCGTGATCTTTCGCAGCAACAGCAGCGACACCGAGCGCGGCGGTTGCGAGAATTGAACCCGCATAAGATTCGTAGAGATCCGCCCCCATGCCCGCGACATCACCGACGTTGTCGCCAACGTTATCTGCTATGGCAGCCGGATTGCGAGGGTCGTCCTCTGGAATTCCGGCTTCAACTTTTCCGACAAGGTCTGCGCCGACATCTGCAGCTTTTGTATAGATACCACCTCCGACGCGGGCGAAGAGTGCCTGCGTTGAAGCCCCCATACCGAAACTGAGCATAATCACAGTAATCTGAGGTAACGGGTTCACCTCTAAGAATCCGGGTAATATCTTGGGGAAGAGGTAGTAGAGAATGAGGAACCAGCCAGTAATGTCAAGGAGTGCGAATCCGACAACTATCAACCCCATGACAGCACCCGCTCGGAACGAGACTTTCAAGCCGGCGTTGAGGCCTTGCATCGCCGCACTTGTCGTGCGAGCGGAGGCATTCGTCGCGGTTTTCATGCCGAGGAAACCGCAGAGTCCTGAGAAAAAACCGCCTGTTAGAAATGCGAATGGGACAACTTTATTTTGCGCATCAAGGACGAACGCCATAAAGATGAAGATCAGACACAGCACAACAAAAACAATAGCGACCACTTTGTATTGTTGCCTGATATATGCCATCGCGCCTTCGCGCACGGATTGCGCTATGTCGCGCATTGTTTCAGTGCCCTCGTCCTGTTTCATCACGGCGCGGTAAAAATGGTAAGCAAATCCCAAAGCGATGAGTGCGCCAATAGGGGCGATCCACCAGGCTGGCGGTACATCTGGACGAGGAGTTGTTTGGGCAAAAGCTTCGGTGGCTAAATTTAGAATGGGTAGGACTATTAGAAATGACTTCCAATTTAGCCACCATCTTTTGCAAGTGATATCACGCATTTAAAACCTCTCTTTTTTTTTAAATTTTCCTTGCGGTTCAATAAAGTGGGTTTGAGCATTGAAGTTCCTTTCCGTAGAGCCGCCCTCCAAATGTAAAGCTAAGACAAATTATGCCATTTAAGGCATAATTTCATTACGGGCTTACGATCTTTCGCTAAGAAAGAGGAATTCCAATACGATCTTTCGCTGAAAAATTTGATTTAAATATTTTAAGTGCTTGACCAACGAGGTAGAGTGAACCCGTAATGCAGATCAGGTCCGTCGGCGATGCGGATGCTAACGCTTTGGCGATTGCTTTTTCTGGGTTTGGACATATTGTAATTTTCTCATAGGTGCCAGACCATGCATCCTGTATTGCTTCAGCGGCTGTCACACGCGGATTCTCAGAAACTTGCGTGGCAATCACGGTGTCTGCGGTTTTAGAGACAATATCCCCAATTGCTTTAAGGTTTTTATCTTTCATTAAACTAACGATAAAAATCGCCCGAGTGTAACGAAAACTCTCACGGAGCGTCAAGCATAGTGCCTCCATTGAGACAGCGGAATGCGCGCCATCCAATACGACAAGTGGGGCAGACATAATCCGTTGGATGCGTCCGTGCCATTGCACATTCTTGAACCCGGCATAAATACTATTTTTCGGAATTGTATATCCTTCCTGTTTCAGGCACTCAATCGCTGCGATAGCAGTTGTTGCGTTCACAAACTGATGGTGCCCAAGTAGCGGTATTGTGAGTTGCGAATAACTTTCGGAATCCGTTTCCACATCAAATCGTTGTGCGACAGGTAAACCATCGACATTCTGGACGAGTTGTGAAACTGATGCCCGATAATCCTGTCCTACATCACAAGAGACAGGTTTGTAAGCTGTGTCATGGGTTTTAGTTTCAACAATCAGTGCGTTCCGTTCATTTGCGACTCTTTCAAACACCGCTCGTGCTTCGGGATGTTGTGGCGCGAGTGCGAGCGGACACCCCTCTTTGATGATCTCCGCTTTCTCAGCTGCTATCTCACTGTATGTTTCCCCTAATATTGCTGTATGCTCTAAACCGATCGGTGTGATAACAGTCGCGACGGGTTTAACAACGTTAGTTGCATCAAGTCTCCCACCTAAGCCGACTTCAATAACAGCGAAATCAGTCGCTTTGTCGGCAAAATAGGTAAAAGCGAGCGCGGTGTATATTTCAAAAAACGAGACACGTCCGAATTCGGAAGCGGAAACGGTTTCAATCGCAGGTTTCATCCTATCAATATAGAAACCAACTTCTGCCTCTGAAATTGGCTCACCATCAATACGGCATCGTTCTCGGGGCGTAATGAGATGTGGTGATGTAAACAATCCGGTTTTATAGCCTGCGTGTGTAAGCACAGAGGCGATGAGCGCAGCGGTAGAACCTTTCCCTTTGCTACCCGCAATGTGGATAACCCGCAATCTATCGTGTGGATTGCCGAGTCGTTTCAGCAACAGAGAAATTCGGTTGAGATTGTAGAGCCGTGCCTGTCGTGAAAAATCAGGGCTTCTTTCATAGTCAATAAACGCTTCAATATAGGCGACTGCCGCTTCATAATCCATAGTTGTAATCGTGCTATTTCCCAAGGAATTATCAATCTCGACAGGGATCCGGTTTTGGACAACGGACAAAACCGAGCGACCTTAATAACTTAAAAAATCATAAATCGGGAATTGTGTGCAGAGTGCCTTGACTTTCTCCCGCACCTGGCGTTTGATAGCAGCTTTCTGCCTGTTCTCAAGCGTCTCTGTAATAAAATCGGCGACTTGAACCATATCATCCTCTTTCATGCCGCGCGTGGTAATCATCGGAGTGCCGATACGTAAGCCGCTTGTCGTTCTCGGTTTCCTTTTGTCGAACGGAATTGTATTTTTGTTCACAATAATCCCGGCATCTTCTAAGTGATCGGCAGCTTGTCGTCCACTCAATTTCTCATATTTCGTGGTGAGGTCCATCAGCATGAGATGATTGTCAGTTCCACCACTCACCAGTCGGAACCCGTTTTCGATTAACCGTGCAGCAAGTGCCTTCGCATTTTTAACAATCTGTGCTTGATATGTTTTAAAATCGGGCTCGCTGGCTTCTTTGAATGCAACTGCTCTGGCAGCAATCGTATGGAGGAAAGGACCGCCTTGTAAACCCGGAAATACAGCACGGTCAATCTTGTCTGCATGCTCGGCTTTACACATAATCATTGCACCGCGGGGACCGCGTAAGGTTTTATGGGTTGTCGTCGTAATCACATCAGCATAAGGCACTGGGTCTGGATGAACGCCGCCTGCGATAAGTCCTGCGATATGCGCTATATCTGCAAGGAGATACGCGCCTACGGCATCGGCAACCTGTCGCCACGCGGCAAAGTCAAAGTGCCGGGGATAGGCTGTCGCGCCAACAACGATGAGTTTGGGACGATGCTGTTCTGCGAGCCGCGCGATTTCTTCCATGTCAATATGCTCGGTCTCAGCATCCACGCCATAAGCAGCAATATTGTAAAGATTTCCTGAAAAGTTGACGTTAGCACCGTGCGTGAGATGTCCACCTTGACTGAGGGACATGCCGAGAATTGTATCACCGGGTTCAAGCAGCGCATGGTAGGCTGCCATATTCGCTTGGCTACCAGCGTGCGGTTGGACGTTGACGTGTTCAACCCCGAAAAGAGCCTTCGCTCGCTCAATCGCGAGGGATTCAACATCGTCCATAAACTCGCATCCGTTGTAGTAGCGTTCGCCGGGGTAGCCCTCGGCGTATTTATTGGCGAGGATACTGGCTTGGGTTTCCATAACGGCGCGGCTGGCATAGTTCTCTGAGGGGATTAGCATGAGAGAATTTTGCTGGCGTGTTAGGTCATTCGCAACAATCTCAACAATCTGTGGGTCAACTTCACCTAATAATTTATCCATTTTTTCGCTCATTGCTTGGAATTAAAATGATGTTGTGCTGTAAAAGTTTAGGACATAAATTTTAACACAGATTTGCCACAAATTCAAATTTTTCGTAAATTGGGCAGATTTCCGAAGGTTGTCCTCGTAAAATCAGTGCCGTTCTGCTTAATACTATTGTGTTTGTTGCCTCTTATTTTAATTCCTTCAAAAAACGAACACCATAAACGCCATCAAACCTCGCCGAGATATCGCGACCGGGAGTGCTTCGCAGTGAGAATCCTACAAGAAAGTATTTCAGTTGCATGCTACTCAATAATATGGTAATCTAATAGAGAATAAAATGTTTTAACAGTCTCGAACTACGATTCTCCCGTAGCCTCAATTTTCCGACCAAACGCTTAACGAAAGGGTCAATGTGCGTCTCTGGAATACAAAACAAATCTTAGTCCTACTCATACTCCTGCTTGTATGGGGATGTGATTCACAGCAAAAGCAGCAGACACAGCAACCCGCGGGACAGCAGCCCGTGTCCTCTGAAGTGACGGAACCCGTCACGCCGCCGCGTGCCGAAGATTGGCATACATTCATGTACGATTTAGGTTTCTCTGGGATTAGCCCTGATAAAAGCCTTGCACCACCCTTGGAATTGCTGTGGAAATTCAAGACGGGGGGTCCCCTCTACGCCTCTCCAGTGATAGCGAACGGCATTTTATACATCGGCTCGACTGATGGTAAGTTGTACGCACTGGATGCTAAGCAGTGGGGTATTAAATGGGTGTTCGATGCGGGAGATGCTATCCGCTATTCTGCTGCTGTGTTCGGAGATCGGGTCTACTTCAGTGCCCGGAATAACAAAATCTATGCCTTGGATGCAAAAACAGGTAAAAAATTATGGGAATTCAAATCGAAAAATTGGATGGATGCGCCTCCGATTGTGACGGATAACAAGGTGTATGTTGGCGCGTTCCGGTCAACAATCTATGTGCTGAATGCCAGGACAGGTACGCTTGAATCAAGGCGTGATAAGACAATCCAGATCGGTGGTATTGAATACGGATGTGCAAATGGCGTGTTTCGTCCGGTTTCCCCGGAACACAATGCGAAGTTATGGCGAGGTCAGACAGCAGGAAGTGAAAGTTATCCCGTAACGGCAAATGGCGCCGTCTATATTGGCGCACGCGACGGGCAACTTCACGCCTTTGACATGGCATCACAGACACAGACTTGGACGTATCAACTCGGAGGCTTTGTGGAAGCTGCTCCTGCTATCTCTGACGGTATCCTCTATGCTGCATCCGGTGATGGTAGCGTCTATGCGTTTACCAACGCAAGTGAGGTGACAAGGAATCGTGAGACGGATACACGTCAGACGGGTGTTGTGGTGCATGACACGGCACCGGTTTACGCGAATAAAGAAGGCATGTCTGTGTTGTTAAACCTCAACGACGGGGTGCGTTTGCCGATTCTGCAAACTTCGGAGGGTTGGTATGAGGTCGAACTTCCGAATGGTGTCCGGGGTTGGATGGATAAGTTTGGTTTTGGAGAATTTGAAGAGACCGACGGTATCATGTTCAACACAACTTTTAGTCGTAAGCGGGGGCTACCAACTGCCCCGCCGCGTAGGATAGAATTGGTTGAAGGTGCGGAGTTTCCTCGCTGGAGCCCGGATGGAGAACTTATTGCATTCCTGAGAAGGAATGATGTCGGCAGTAGATATTGGCATGCGAACGAATTGTGGATTATGGATCGGAAAGGGGAACAGGTGCGAAAACTTCTGACTGGGCAATTCTATAATCCGCATGTCTCTTGGTCATTGGACAACAGACTCTTGGCATTTGAGGTTGACGAAGAGGGGGAACGCCGTATCTATACAATGGATTGGCAGTTCGGACGGATTAAACAGTTAGTTCGTGGTGAAGGTCCCGCTTGGTCACCGACCTCAAACCGTCTGGTCTTTAGAAGACGCGAAAAAGAGATGGATGTTATCTACCGTATCAATAGCGATGGCAGCGGTTTACGTGCAATTGCGCGTGTGCCGATTGAACGCCGACAACGCACTTACACCTATCTTCACGCCCCATCTTGGGCACCTGATGGCACACGCGTCGCTTTTGGTGTGAACAACTCAAAATATGTGGGTATCCGTATTCAAGATATAGAGGGACAACGCTTGAAAGAGATTCAAACACAGCATCAACAGGTGCATCGGCTGAATTGGTCGGCAAATGGGACACTGTTGGCTTATGTTTTATCTGGCAGCAATCGTCCCGGTCAGCGAATTGATAAGCAGTTGCACATATCAGCGTCGGCACCGGCATTGACGCAGAGCCAGATATTGAAACACACGTCGCCTGCTTGGTCACCGACAGGAAAACAGTTAGCATATCTGGAACGAGAAGACTGCGAAGGCATCCGCTGGAAAGTCTGGGTTTATGACCTTGAGAGCGGTAAGAAGTCTCCTATCGCCAGAACCGCGATGAAATTGACATCCGTCGTCTGGACACCCGATGGCGAGCATCTCTGCTTGTGGCAAACGTCAGATTATCTGCGCGATAATGCGTATAAACCGGCACTAACGCAGGGATGGATTGTGCCTGTTTATATTAAATGAGTTATCCAAAATTTCTGACTATAAGTGGTGTCTCATGAATAGGACTTACGCAATGCCTTTGCATAAGTCCTATATCAAATAGATTGACGACTATATCCTTGCTGACAATCGCAACGAATTGCGTCTATTCAACCGAACGATAGCCGCCGACTATCTCCGTCCAACGGATAAAGCATGCAAAAAATCAGATGCCTTACTATAACCACCCATTTTTACCAGTATCGTTGTCAGATGCTATGGAGCAGTCACCATACTATCTGCGGTGGTGTTTTCCAATAACATGGCAGTGATATCAGGGAGAAAAACGTTCTCCAAGCCGATAGTAGAGGCTTTTGCTTCGACAACTTCAAATGTCACCGTAGCAAGCGTACCATCGCCATCAGACATCCCGCCAAAGGGATCAACTGCAACGACTATGAGTTTGTTCTCAGATATATCGGCTGGAGGTCCAACTGCCCCTGGTAAGTAGTCTGCATTCGCACTGGAAACATACTTGAGTGCAGTCGGATCAAACGATATATGAATTTCATATCCAGCAACACCTTTACCACCCATTATATTAATACTCACCGTGAATTGTTCACCAACTGAAGGCGATACAATTTCTGCTGGATCAATAGATACAATAGGAAGTTCGGGCTGCTCTGTAACAGCAGGCATTTCCGGTTCCACCATTTCTGGTTCCGCGTCTGCCAAAAGTGGGTCCATCATTTTCTGTCCCCGTTGACAACTTGTGAAGGAAACTATGCAGCTGATTAGCATAACAATAATTATCCAACAATGTTTTCGCATTAACAATTCTCCTTAAATATAAGATAGATTTGTGCAGAACGTACCATTATATTCTGCACAAACCTTCTTGAATTTGTGTAGTACATGAGAATTTACAGTTGACATCCCGTATCACATATAAATAGGTTGACAACTGCAAAAACCCTTCACTTAAAATGCTTCTGTAAATAAAGCCACCATATCTGCTTCCGTACACACTCTCGGATTGAACTTGTGACAGTGATCGAGCATCGCATCTGCGCCGAGTTTTGGAATCTTCTTTTTCTCTAAACCAGCATCTCCGAGGCCTTTCGGCATATTTAACTCGGCGTTGAATGCCCTGATTTTATCAATAGCAGCATTCCCCGCTTCACTGCTATCCATACCGCTGGTATCTATTCCCAAAGCACGCGCAATTTCGGCGTATTTCTCGGTTGCATGGGCAAAGTTAAATTCCATGACAGGTGGGAGAAGAATCGCGTTCGCTACCCCGTGCGGGATTGGAGCATCCGTGGAGAGTTGGTGCGCCAGAGAATGGACAGCACCGAGACCTTTCTGGAATGAAAACGCCGCCATGCATGACCCCAGGAGCATTTCGCCGCGCGCCGTTACATCTCCACCATCGTGATAGGCTTTCTGGATATTCGCACTCAACATTCTGAGTGCTTGCAATGCGACCCCTTCGGCGATCGGATGGTACTTCGTTGCAACATACGCCTCAATACCGTGTGTAATAGCGTCCATACCCGTGGCAGCAGTGAGTGCCGGTGGCATGCCGAGTGTTATCCCCGGATCCAGGAGTGCTATGTTCGACATATTGAACGGCGTAACAATTGCCCGCTTGCGCCAGCGGTCAGTTGTATTGAACGATGTATCCGTAATGATCGCACCTTGTGAAACTTCACTACCGGTGCCAGCCGTTGTCGGGACACAGATGAGTGGCGGCATATCACCGCGAATCCGTTCGATGCCACCAACATCAGCGTAATAAGGTTCCAACGGTGGCGCGTGGGTTGTTAGAAGGCGGATGGCTTTGGCAGCATCCATCACGCTTCCACCACCGACAGCGATGACACTATCGCACGCTTCCGAGTTGTAGACTTCCACACCGTGTGTAATGCTAACATCTGTAGGATTCGGCTCGATATCTGAATACGTAGTGGATGGCAAGCCGCTTGCCTCTAAAGCGTCTATCGCTTTGGCAAGAAGACCGGCATTGATCACACCGGCATCGCTTACCAAGAGCGGTTTTTCGCTTTTAAACGATTTGACATGTTCGCCTAAATTTTGAATCGCACCGTCGCCAAATTCAATTCGTGGGGGAGAAAAATAGTTTTGCATTTGAAATTTTTTGCATAAAGGT
Source organism: Candidatus Poribacteria bacterium (assembly GCA_965200345.1). GTDB lineage: Bacteria > Poribacteria > WGA-4E > WGA-4E > WGA-3G > WGA-3G. The sequence goes on along the minus strand of OZ241378.1, from coordinate 4,878,937 downwards.
AGCGCGAGGCAGCGAGACCTCGCGCTATATGTTATGAGCAGCGTTCAAACTCTATTTTGCAGATTTGAGATGTGCCCAAGTCGTCGCGAGTTTGCTTTTCGCATCAACTGGTAACGAGGGACCATCCGGTCCATAAACCAAGACATCGTCATATTTCGCAACGGTGCTCCAGGTTGCAAGTCCGACTCTCCCGACACCATTCTCGGTGTCATCGTCCACCTGCGCGACTTCTTCATCGTTGAGAAAGAGCGTGTAACTGCCGGGTTCATTGACGATCTTGATGTTATACCAGTCATCATCTTCTATGGTGTGATTGCTATTAGCACCACCTTTTCCGCCCCAGGATTCAACCTGTGAGCGTGTGTTTCCCCAACCGCCGAGGTTCCACCAGTACTCCAATGAAGGTTTGAGTTTCTCCATGCGTGGCGGATGATCTTCGAGTGCTTGACCACGGGGTTGCATCAAGCCTTGGCACCGGAACATAATCAGGAAGCCTTCAGCACCACTGATTTTACTCCCTCTCACCTCAAAGGTATAATCGTTCCATTTATCGTCCCAGAATTCGTCAGCGACGACACTCATGCAGTTGGGCGTATTCTGGAGTTGATGGTATTCATCAGCCTTGAATTCCCAATCGCCAAAGAGAGCGACCCATTTTTTTTCAGATTCCTTTGGGTCATCAAAATTATCTTCAAAATAGGTTTGCGACATCGCAATCGCGGCGATGCCAAGCGTGATACCACAGATAACGATGAACAAGTTACGTCTGTTCATAATAGAATCCTCCTTTTACTTGTGTTTGGGGTAGCATAGGCTGTTAGCCTGTGCCTGTCTTATTCTTTCTTCCGTAGCATAGGCTGTTAGCCTGTGCTTCTTTAGTGCTTCTTCCGTAGCATAGGCTGTTAGCCTGTACTTCTCTTGTGCTTTCTTCCGTAGCATAGGCTGTTAGCCTGTGCATGTATAACCTGTTAGTTTATGCTTTTCCGATTCCACTTACTAAACTTCGGACAATTCGTATCACATTTAGATTGATTTTTCAAAGATCGTGAAAGTCTTCTACGAATCAGAATTCGGGGAAACTAATGAAAGATCACCGACGAGCGGAAACACGTTGCTAACAGTCTACACTGTACGTGCACAGGCTAACAGCCTATGCTACAAAAGATTACGTGATACCAACTCACGTTTTAGATTGTGGTGAAAAATCTAATCGGCAATAACTCCATTGCCATTTTTCCCATGTATCCACTAAACCTGCCTTGACGGGATTATTAAGAACATAGGTAATAATCCGTCGCCATTCGCTTGCATCCCGAATAACATGATCGTAACTTTCTCGCTGCCAGAATACACCACTCCGTCCTAATAACCGATTAGCTTTGCGAGCCGTGTACCCCTTCAGGGATTGCATAATAGAGGAAAGTGAATTGTAGCATAAATCCTCTGTTTGTACTGTATTTTTCATCAAATTAACAACGTCTGTTTTGGAAAATCGCATTGGGAGCGGTGTAAATACAACATGGACATGATTTGCCATGATGCAATAGGCATCCAAGCAATACACTTTTCCATCTCGGTGATGCAGACTTCTCATTATTTCTTTGGCAATCCGATTATCTTTGAGCCATACGGGACCACTTTCCGCGCTGTCTAAGGTTTTTTCAAATTTGCGGAACCATTGTCGTCTCCATTCCAAGTGTTTATTCTGTTCCTCAAAATGTCTATGTTGCCTTGACGCAGACTCGGAATCATTTTGCAACCTGAGAAGACTTGATTTTTCTCTCTCGAATTGTAATTTTTCCGTTTTCCATTGCCCTAATACATGCTGTGGTATAGATCCTGCAAGCTGGAATGTCACAAAGAGAGTTGCCCCCGGGGTCTGTATATGAGGCAAGTTACGACGGTAAAACGATTTAAACTCATTTTGACTCATCCTGCTCGTATCCCTTGTAGCATAGGCTGTTAGCCTGTGTGTGTCTCTTCTGTAGCATAGGCTGTTAGCCTGTGCAGGTATAACCTATTAGTTTATGCTTTTCCTATTCTTAACCCCAAGATTACCCAACGTCTTGAATAAAATAATCAGAATCGACTCGCTTGACTTCATAAGTCTTCACCGTAGAAACACCAACGTCGTGCTCAATCATAAGTTGTGCAAGTTGGTGCCCATTGATGAGAATAATCCGCTTAGAGCTTCTCTCTACAAAACGTTTAGCAGCTGGATGAAAATCAGAGGTAGTGATGAAAAACCCCTTTTGGACCCCTGCACCATCTAACGCCCCTACGAAATCTCGAACTGGTGGTTCACCTACCTTTCCTGTCCACCGTTTTGCTTGAACATAAATCACATCAAGTCCGAGTCTATCTTCGTTAATAATACCGTCAATTCCACCATCACCACTACGTCCCACGGCTTCCGCATCTTCTCTTGAACCACCATATCCCATTTTAACAAGAAGATCAATAACAAGGTTTTCAAAAAAAGTAGGTGAATTTGTTTTAATTTCCTGAAGCAGGTCTTCAGCTACTTTTCCTCTAATCTGTTGATAAATCTCTTCAATATCTCTGTCAGAAGGGGATGGAGGGGGTGGTGGTGGTACATCGCCTGAGAGGACATAAGGTTTTCCCCTTCCTCCTGGTTGTTGCAATTCTCCCTCCTTTAAGAGTTTTCCAAATTCAGTACCAACTACCTCATAATGGAAAAAGCCAAGATACCGCTTGCCCCTCTTTGTCTTTGCTGCTTTTTGTTCATCAGACAATCCAAATTTCTCCGCCAGTTTTTTTGTCGCCTCTTTTATGGTAATTCCATTAGATGGGTAATCAAGTTTAAGAATCTCCTGCTTGACCACTTCAGAGTCCGGTAGTTCTATCGCATATTTTTGTCCGGTAGTTGGATCTATTGCCATTCTTCTTTGCCTTTTCATACGTTTCCTTTTCCCTATTAAGGTTTGGGTGATTCAGATGCACAGGCTAACAGCCTATGCTACAATGATTTGCCAACAGTTGGGGTTAGGAAACACAGACTAACGATCTTCTATCTACAACTACGGATGCACATCTGTCGCCGGTAAAATCATTTTTTTTAGGAAATTTGTCCTTACATAAAATGCTATTGAGTCCATTCCATGTCCTGGCACTATCGCTTTGGGTTGAATGTATACTCCTATTTTACCAGTAACAGCAGAAAATCCTTGTGTCTGGATCGTTTTTCTGACGAGGTCATAATCCTCTTTGATTTGACGATAGATTTCAGGATCATCTAAATCGAAAGTTGCCACACTGTGGAGGATTGATCTTTCCTCTTGTTTACTTTCCCAAATTCTTGCAGCAATAATCATATTTTTCAATTTGCTGTGTAGGTAACCGTTTTCAAAATCCGTTCGCTTGAGGTAATAAGTGTCAATTGTTGTTATAAACATCGCTCTTGGTACTGTTAAATTTCCATTTTTCAAGTGTTTCAAGGAAATTACTTTTAGTTCCCAAGACGACGAATTGAGGTCTACCCCTAAATATCTTTCAAGTACCTGACGCACCCAAAGGTTATTTTTGTTGCCATTATCTTTAAAAAATGTAGACATTTATACGACTCCGCAAGTGGTCATGAATCTTGATTAATAATATCAGTTAATCTATGAATTGCTTCTGGTCTTTCCATAACTATCCTCTATTATCATAATTCCCCTTAATGATTAAGCGAAAACTCAGCTGAATTTAGCAAGACCCAATAGAGGTCCTCATAAGCCAAGTCTTTGTTCCGATAGAGGCTGCGTTCCATATAACGTTGAAAAAAGGTTTTCTCTTTAGCAGTTGGTAACCGAGAGAGAATGTTAAGATAGATATATTCCAGTCGATCGGCAGGTTGGCGCCATTTTTCCATGACATAATTGACAAAGCTGCCGCGTTCTCCGTGAGTCGCGCTATCGTTCACCATGTTTCCATTAATCATCATAAGTGCCTGTGGCACGGTTCCATTGAAAGCTTCAATCTCTTCCATCTCGCCGTTATCAAGTAGGAACAGGAACCTTTCGAGATGATCGCGTTTCCTCTGTTCAAGCTGGCGTAGCATCCCCCTGCGGTCCTCGCCTCCCTGCCTGTTCGCGCCTTTCATTTTCACCTCCTGAAGCCTTTCATAGCCGGTAGCCTGCAGGAGCGAATAGAAAAACTGCTCAGCACTTAGCGGTTTCAAGTACGCGTGTGAATAATAAAGTTCGTCATCTTTATTACTCTTATTCGTTTGTGATGTACGCTGGTAAGTTTCTGAATTAAGGATCGTCCGCATCAAGTGTTGCAGGTCGTAATCGTAAATGACAAGGTCCTCTGCGAGCCAATTCAACAATTCCGGGTTGGTGGGTAGATTCTCTTCGCCGAATCCATCAATAGGTTCAACAAAGGCGCGTCCCATGAAGTGGCTCCAGATGCGGTTTACGATTGCTCGGCTGAAATAGGGGTTTGATTTATCGGTCATCCATTGTGCGAGTGCCGCGCGCCTTTTAGTGAGTGATCCTTTGTATTCTGTGCCGCCAAGGAAGCGCGGTGAGACTTCTGCGTCCATTCTCTCCACCCACATAGACTTCCTCGGTTTGTTGGTAATCAGAAAATTTTCCATCCGCCTCTCATTACCCGCCATATCCATCGTTTGGATGTATCCTTTCTGTTCACTCTCAATACCAGTAAAAAAGGCGGCAATACCGTAGTAATCCGCTTGACTCCAAACTTCTGTTTTATGATCGTGGCATTCAGCACACTGCATAGGCAGCCCTAAAAAGAGTCGTGAACTATGCGAAGTGAGAACAGCTGGGGATTGATCATAGCGCATGATATAATTGCCAGCACCGTTGTCTTTTAGTTCGCCATCAGCCGCGATAAGTTCTTGAACGAACTGATTGTATGGCATATTTTGCGTCAATGCGTCCTGTACCCAAGTTGTTAATCCGATGCGCCGATCATCTCCATCACCGCGCCTGCCGATTAACCAGTTTACCCACAATCCAGTCCAATAGTTAATGTATGGCTCGCTTCCTAACAGTTGATCAATCTTCTTTTGGCGTTTGTTGGGAGAACCGTCCTTGAGAAAATTCAAAACTTCTTCGGGGGTGGGAATTTTACCTGTCAGGTCGAGATGAACACGACGTAAAAACTCCGTGTCCGCTGACATCTCTGAGGGTTGAATATCCTCTCTCTTAAGCACAGCACTGATGTGCCGGTCGAGGTGTTTTGTGCTTGATGAGGCTTGCCGTGTCGGGGCAACCGTAACTTTAGTGCAATTCAGTGTCAAGAAAACAAAAGCGACCAGAACGATTGCGCAACGAGCAGTAATTCCAAAGGATTTTTTCACGGTAGATAACCTCCAAGGACACAATTTGGGGCAAATGTGTTTCTTAAGATAGGACTTACGCATTTTCTCTTAAAGTCCCCCTGATAAGGGGGATTTAGGGGGTTAAATCAGTAAAATATACCGTTTCTCTATTCAATTTGCGTAAGTCCTGTTAAGAGTCTAACCTATTGTTGACAGTATTGTCAAGAAAAAGCGAAGCAAGATTGATATTAACTCCACCGAACACCTGTCGGAATAATGCCGACATCTTCACCGCGGCGCATCGCTTCTGCGGCATCGAGGATGCTTGCTAAGTCGTGTTGTGGTTCATAATCCAATAACGTCTTGATTTTGCTTAAATCAAATTCAAAATAGAGGGATTGTGGGAGTTTCACATCAACAAAATCCATCTGGTAGCGTTCCGACAGGTATGGCATAACCTCTTGGTGTTTGAAAACGCCATTGCCACCGAGTGTGAATTCTTCACCGACAGCGGCATCTTTCTCAATTCCTAAGACCAATCCTTGCACGATATCTCGGACATCGGTGAAATGTTCCTTGAAGGGGTGTCCATCACGGTTGCGTTTGAGTATGAACTTCTCTTGTCCGTCCCAGAGACGTTTGACGGTCTCTGCGGTCTCTAATTCAGCTGGATCATCGCCTTTATAATTCTTGTATCTATTATAGATGGGACTAAAGACGAATTGCTTTGGTAACCCGTCCTCATTGAGGAATTCACTCGGTTCAATGACGGTTGTGAAGCGGAAAACCGTGGAAGGCACACCGTATTGGTGGTGATAGGTCATGCACAATTCCTCGCCGATCCATTTGGTAAGGAAATAGGGCATGTGATGGTACTTCGCAACCATGTCCTCTGTGATGGGTTCATTGAAAAATCTACCTTTTTCAGTGAGTTCCCAATAGATTGCTTCAGTACAGGCATAGACGAGGCGATGAATGTTGGGATTGAACTCACGGATACACTCCAAAATGTTGAGTGTCCCCATGCCATTGATTGCCAAGTACTCACGGTTATTGAAGGGACCACCGAAGGCAGCAGCGATATGGTAAATGGCATCTACACCTTCAACGGCTTTTTTTACATCCTCATATTCGCGTAGATCACCGAGGACAGTCTCAACGCGTTCCGCGCCGTCCCATCTTCCCACGCGATTGGCATCACCCGGATAGACAAAACTTCGGATATCGTGTCCTTTTTCCAATAATTTTTTAACGAGGTTTGATCCAATGCGACCTGTGCCACCTGTGACTAAAATTTTCATTGATTTTTCTCCTAAAAGCCAACAAGATACAAAAAGGGCTACACTTCAGGTGGGTGCAGCCCTTCTTTACGGTTATCTTCGTCGAACGGTAAACGCTGTCGAGTCGCTCATAACTCGACGAAGGAGGTGTGTTGTTAGGATTTTAGTTCTGCCCACCTAACTGCTAATTTATGTTTTGGCTCCACAGAAAATGCTGTGCTGATGAGTTTTATATTGTCTATTGCCCACCACCAATCATTCTGTGCGTCAATGACACCGAAACTAATGATCATCTCAGTGGCACCGGCAGGGTTGTCGATCGGGATTTCTAACGTTTCGTTTATCTGTTCTCCATCCTTTATATCTTCCTCATCCAGGTCGAGCGTAGGAATCGTAACAAGGGTATGCGCGCCTGCGTCAATACCGACGCTCTTGAAAAATAAGATGCGTTCTTCCTTACCACCGTCGAAACTTACTGTTATTTCACCGTTTTGCGTATCTTCAGGTCGCCAACTCGAATCCAACGTTAAGACGAGCGACTTTGCTGCTGCACCCTTGATTTTAATGGGTGGGGTAATTAAGTGACCATTCCAACGACTCAACGCGTCAGGGTCGCCATTTCCGCCCCAATCATCCCATTCATCAGGATCAGAAACGGCTCCGTTACCGATGCCTTTGCCATCATTGTGTACCCCTGTGAATTCACTACGCCGCTGGTCTTCCGCCGTTGCTGTCCACCACTCAAGGTCAACAATCGCCCAGGTTCTCCATTCAGGCATTCCGAGGTCTTTCGGGTTTTCGTTTGTAATTTCCCAACCCTCAGGCGGTGTACCTGACCAGACTTTGTTATCTTTGACCTGTTCCAGTATACTTGCTTCGAGTGTTACATCCTCAAAATCTTCTTCAAAGAGAACAGTATCAGCTGCCCACACCAGTGGTGCTGAAAGACAAAAGGCCGTTATGAGGAGCACAGCTCCAACGACTCCGATAATGCTACTATTCATGATTATCCTCCTATTGTATCGATTAAGTTAGGGACGTTCAATTCTTCCTTGCATCCCTAACCCAGATCGTTATCCTAAAGGTTTTTGTTCTTAATGTTTAAATTTAAACAGTCTAAATTGCCGTGTAAAAAGCTATGGAAAGTAGCAACTTAGATTAAGAAAATGGTAACAGCAAAATGTGAGAGGGAGTTGGCATTCTTTTGACTTTTCTGTTGTTAAAATGAGAGACTAAAAAGTAACGGCGTACCCATCAGTTCTCGGATCAGAGCCGCCAATAAGCGCGCCAGATTCCGGGTGAACCATTATCATCTGTGCACTTCCCGGGCCGCCCCAATCCCCAATGATTTGGAGTTCGTGTCCTCTTTCTGCTAATCCATCCTTGGTATCCGAAAGGAACCGGTTTTCTAACTGTAGATCATTCGAGCAAGTGTGTGGAATTGTGGATTCCATCGGGTTTTGTAAACTGCGCCAACGCGGTGCAGAGACCGCCTCTTGCGGAGTCATTCCGAAATCGAGGATATGCGTAACGAGTTGTAAATTCGTCTGGACCTGTGTATCCGCGCCGGGTGTCCCACACGCTAAGAACGGCTGACCGTCTTTGGTAACAATGACAGGATTCATCGTATGACGGACGCGTTTACCCGGTATCAAGCAGTTCGGGTGTTCTTCTTCCAGATGCCAATAGGTCATGCGGTTGTTCAAGAGAACACCTGTGTCCCCCGCAATCAAGCTGGAACCGAACCCGGATTGGATACTCTGCAATACACAGACGAGGTTTCCTGCGCGGTCTGCAGTGCAGAAACAGGTCGTATCTTCGTGTGCTTCTGGCCCACCGGCGGGTACATCGAAAGCGGCTTTCTCCAAGTCAATGCGTTCAGCTTGCTCGGCGGCATAAGATTTAGATAGCATCCCTTCTATCGGAACATCCACCCAATCAGGATCTGCCATGTATTTTTCGCGGTCAGCAAAGGCGAGTTTTTTCGCTTCAACCATCAGATGCACGCTTTCGGCGGTATTATATCCCAAGGCTTGCAAATCAAACAGTTCAACCATGTTCAATTCTTGGAGCAAGATATGCCCACTCGAATTTGGAGGCATCTCATAGACTTCGTATCCACGGTAGTTGACATGTATGGGATCAGCCCAGTGTGCATGGTAATCAGCGAGATCTTCGGCGGTTAAGAGTCCATCGTAGGCGCGACTGAATTCGCCAATAGTTTTGGCAATATCGCCTTTATAGAACGCATCTCTGCCATCTTTCGCGATCTTTCGGAGTGTGGTGCCGAGATTAGGGTTGGCGATGAACTCACCGGCGGGGATAGGCTCACCATCGTTTGTAAAGATAGCGCGGCTATCTGGCTCGGCAGCGAAACGAGCGTTCTCGCCTTTAAGCCCACCCGCAAGTCTGTGACTGACCGGAAATCCGTCTTCGCAGAGTGAAATTGCTGGTGCAAAAACGTCTTCTAATTTGAGCGCGCCATAGCGTTCGTGTGCGAGGAGCCACGCGTCAACAATTCCCGGTACGGAAACGCTTCGCATGCCTTTCATTGGAATCCCACCGTCCTTGAGGTAGGTTTCTCGCGTTGCAGCACGCGGTGCGGGACCAGTACCGTTTACCGCTTCGACCTTCCCAGTGTCCGCCCAATAGATAAGGATAAACCCATCGCCGCCGAGTCCAGAGCCAGCAGGTTCAACCATACCGAGAGCGACAGCGGTTGCGATGGCTGCATCAACAGCATTGCCACCTGCCATCATTGTCTGAATACCTGCCTGTGAAGCAAGTACGTGTCCTGATGTAACCATTCCGTTCCTACCCATCACAGACGGACGGAACGCTGAGCCATGTGGAGATTGCATAAAAAGCCTCCGTTTTCAAAATGGCAGTTAGCAGTTGGTTAAAAGGTGGTTTAGGTAAGTTAAAACCTATCATCAGGAGTCTCTAACAACCTACCGATAACCGACAACTGATAACTGATAACTAATCAAGCAAGCATCTTTTTGGCAAACGCCTCAACATCAACGCGTTCGTGTGTTCTCGCGGATTCGTTGCAAGCTTCCATGAGTATCCATGTACCGAGGGTTGTGTCCTGCATCCAGCCTTGATCCGTGCCGTTGGCAATCGCCTGTGCAAAGGCATCAAATTGGAGGCGGTCGTCTTCTATGAGTCCTGCGTGTAAATCTTGGAGCGTTAAATCTTCAACGTTTTTACCGAGTTGGAAAAGTTGCAGATGCCCTCCGTCTCATCGGAGATCACCTTCTTCGCCGTGAAAGCTCCAACTTCCGCTCCAACCGAAGGGACCGGCATGCCCTGCGCGTGTTCCAGCATAAGAGAAAGGCGCGCCGTTTGCGTATTCCATGAGTGCATTACCACCTGCTGTCCCCCAAGCCTCAATTTGCCCAAGTTCGGGATCTCGACGGTTATGGACATGTGCGGTGACATATTTCGGTAGACCTTTTGCGGCAACAAGTTGATCAAGTTGATGGCTGCAGCCTGCATGGAAAAAGAGTCCATCCACATAAGCATCAGGTTGTCGGGAATCAGGGCCAGTGTACAGATTCTGCCGAATCCAGAATCGACACTCACCGGCTAACATTTCACCGATACCACCATCTTCGCGGAGCCATTCTCGCATTTTCGCGGCGGCGGGGTTCCAGCGTTTGTTCTGCCCTTGGACAAGCATTAAGCCGGGGTTCGCTTTATGGGCACGGATAATGTCGTGGAACTCTGCTTGTGTTGTTGCGATGGGTTTGACACAGAGCGTATGCATACCGAGGTTCAGGCTTTCGACGATTAACTTGGCGTGAACAGTCGTTGAGGCATAGATGAGACATGCTTGGGCATCGTGCTTCTCTTTTGCTTCGGTTATGGTCGTGTAGATACGTTCTGTTAAGCCTTCAGGCGCACCGTTTATTGATGATACGCCATCGCGTGCGGCTTCAAGGTTGATGTCCACGCACGCAACAGGCTCTAACCCGTGCGAATTCACTTGTGCTTGTAAGCGACCGTGCGCGAAATGGGTACATCCCACATGAATCGTTGGGATCGGCATTTATGAATCTCCGTGTATTGGCTATCAGCGGACCGGTTATCGGAAACCTTCGGAGTTTTCTTTGGTACCGCTGCCTACTGACCGCTGACAGTCATCTTGGTATAAATTTCGCGGTTAGGAAACCTCAACAGCGGGTGGGTTGATGAAATCGTGATATTTCTGCCCAGCCTTCCCAACAGTGGCATCGCCTGCATGGATCAGGACGCGGAACCGGAAGTGCATCTCTTCACCCTGTTTGAGCGTGTAGGAGCCATCTTTAGCCGGGTCTCCTTCAAAGGTACCGCCACCGAAGATATTGCTGCCCATTAACCCGTAGTTACGCACATGCCAATACGTCGGATAGCGTGGGTTGACAATATGATCGAACACAGCAATCCCGACAGGTGTTCCGTCAACAACGCCGGAATAATCACACCAGTTCGCCCGTTTTCCCCAAGTTTCCGCCTCATTGATTCCGCCAAAAGCGTTCTCAATCTTGCCGCCATCAGAAGCGTTCATCGACGGATGCACTCGAATCGACATAATACCGCCTTCTTTGGTATCTCCGAAATGAACGTCCCCCGCCGAAGCGATGAAACTGAGATCCAAGTCGATAAGTGCAGCATCCTCAGGAAGGTTATAGATTCGGAAGTTCTGCTTATCCGTCATCAAGACATCACCGGACTGTGTCTCCCAATTGTTATGTGTATAAATCCTACCGACGACAGCCCCACCTTGTTTTTGTGCGAAATCTTGATGTACGACTCTCCCAGAATTGCTCCCTTCACCCCACAAATCCACGTCATTAACCTCGCCATAGGCGACGTAGAGTGAACGGTGATGCACGTGATCCTTTGAGACCTCACTTGTTTTACCGCGCGTTACCTCGCGCCCATCGGGGCCGAGGACAGGAAAGAAGTAGGGTCGGAATTGTGTTTTCGCATAGCGGAACGTTGTAAAGGGTCGGTCATTGAGTGTGACGGCAATAGTTTCGGCTTCTTCGTTTAGTTGGACACCCGATTCGCCAGCGACGCTTCCCTCTGAAAGGGTATAGGTACGCGATTCACCAGCGGCGAGTCCATTGAGTATCCAGTTTAAGGTTGTAATACCGTCCTCGTTGGCGTAGCATTGCGCTGAGATAGCGTCACCGGATCCGACATCTGTCAAGGTGACAGAATGATCGTGAAGTTGGCTCACACCCGGATGGTCAACGTTAACACTGACCGGGCATCCATCTCGATCATGGAAACCGGCGTTGACAGTAAACGTTGGAAGATTCTGATTTGCCATAAATTTCCTTTTTCGTATCTTGGTTCCCTCTCGGAAATTCTCGTAAGAGTGAAGAGAATGGCTCCTATTTGCTGGCACCATTATAGTGAAATCAATAATTAAGTAGACGTGTGGGGTAATGTAACGAGACCGCGCAAACGCCACAAACTAAATGAAGTTTAATTATTTAAATCGGTAATCCTCAGGCCCGGTAGGTGCGGTTTGCAACCGCACCATAGGTGTCAATTTAGTGGCTTTTCCGTAGCCTCTTGGATTCTGCGAAGGGTTGTATTTCTTCCAGTGCTTCTCTGAAAAGAGCCACCGTTGTCAAATGAACGTTTTATGTCTTTGAAAGTTTTACGAAGTGCCGTTTTTGAGTGATGAAAACTCAAGGTGAGCAGCCTCGCATAACCTGCGATATGCTTTGCCGTCTTGATGAAACTGTGCTGTATATGTCGGTATCCAGCCCCTAACATGACAGCGTGTTGAATCAGAATCGCAATAAGTTTGGCATAGATTTCAGAGAGTATCCGATAGGGTTTCTGACTTCGAGAAACATGAAGTTTTGAGATACTTTTGAAACTCTTAAACATCAACTCAATCTGCCATCGGATGCCGACAATGACACAGATTTGTTTCGCTGTGAGTTGACGTGCTTCAATATTGGTGATATAAAGGTTGTATCCTGCGAGACGTAAGAGTGCCTTTGAGGGTGTTTTGGCTTTGCGTTTGGCACGGCGTCGGATGTAGCGTCGGCGTTGATTTGTCTGTGCTTGAGAAAGTTTTTCAGCGATGAGATAAACCTGAAGTCGCTTTCTTTTACCGATCCGAATAGACTTACGGATGTAGGTGTCTTCTTGAGTCGCCTTGAGCATCTTTTCTAAATCAATGCGTTGCCCGTTTTCATCAGCGAGGTAAGAGTTTGCTTTCAAACGCGAGACCCAGTAGACGCTGTTTGCGGTGAGTTTTTCAAACTCATCAAGGGAAAAATATGCCAGGTCTGCGAGTTGTAAACTCCCTTCTGGCAGTGGATCGGCTGCTTTTGCATCCGTCAAATCAGCCGTCATACCATCGGTGAGTTGGAAGTCCTGAAAGCCGCCCGTAAGGACATCAAAGCGTAAATGAAGTTTCAATCCGGCTTTCTTGGGATGATTCTTTTTCGGTTGCCCTTTCCAAATCTCATGAAGTTCATCAGGGAGTGATAACCCTGTCGAATCTTGTACATAGACGCCCGTAAACGGCTGAAGTAAACACACGGCTTGGCGTTGACTGCCAACTTCAAGCACTTCTGTAATGGCGGCGTCAAGTGTCGTTTTCAACATTTCAGTCGTTTCGAGGGTCAGGCGTTGTTCAAGGGCTTGCCGTCTGACTTCTATACCGAGCGTCGCAGCGGTTTCGGTGAGTTGCTGATAACTTGCTTCTGGATTTTCTAACCACCCCAAGACAAGGATTTGCGTCAGCGCACTCCCCGTGAGTTTGCGTTTTCTTTTCACGAGTCCGGTATCGACAGCAGCTTCATCAGGGAGGGTTTGAAGGATCGTTTGCATTTTATCTACCACTTGTTGTAAAATGGACATTGGAAATACCTCTTTTTTGTAGAAATAACCACTCTAATCTTTTTCTACATTATACAAGAGGTGTTTCCTCTTCACAGCATTTTTCTCACACGAAATACAACCTTATTCCTGCTAAATTGACACCTATGGTGCGGTTAGAAACCGCACCGGTATACACCAAGAACGCCACAGTTCTCCAAATCAAATTACCGAAATGTTTTCTTAATCTTCATACAGTTTGTGGTACAAAACAGAAAAACGGGAACGCTCAAATATCTACTTAACTATTGGGTTTACCATAGTTCCGGCTGTGGCTTAGTCGATGCCAGTGATTCCTAAATAGCTCTACTGTCCGCATCAACTCTCTTCAGAGGTGAGCGCGAGGATTCCTTCTTCTTCGCTGTTGTAAGTCTCAAAGACAGTCATTAAGCGGCCGAGGATAAGAAGGTTGCGGATATGCGCACCGGCATTGACAAGTGCTGTGCGTCCGCCTTTACGAGAGACAGTCACGTTCACAGAGACGAGCGTGCCAAGCCCACTACTGTCCATACGGGTGACATTTTCAAGGTTAAAGATAACCTTTGGAGAATCAAAATGCTCCTCCAGTTCCTCATTAATCTGCTCTCGAATTTCAGCATTTGCTGCACCGATCATGCGGCCGGTGGGTCGAATAACGATGACCCCTTCTCTTTGACGTATTTCTGCTAACATCTATTTTCCTTTCTTAATTGCTCGCGTTATTAACTTATACGGGCTTTCAAATTGTGCCCTAACAAAGAGATTCCAATAAATAATATAATTGATTCCTGAAATTTTGTCAAGACTTTCATAAGTTTTACCTAACGTCCTACAGATGGCTGTGGGGGCCAGTGGAGTCCGCGTTGGCCGGATAAGGCTCGGTTCGCAGAAGGACGATACTCACGGTCAGGCAGACCGACAAGTTTGCCATCTTCAATCCATTTTTCATCGCTACCGTAGAGTTCACCTATCAGGAGATCTGTTAATCGCTCAAGGATTTCGGCGTGTGCTGGCGAATTGGCGAGATCGTTTAACTCCTGCGGATCTTCTTCCAGATCGAAGAGTTGTCGGTAGTTGCCGGTGGCGTAATAGATCAACTTAAAGCGTCCTTCATGAATCATTCGGGTCGCACTTCCACCTTCGCCGCACTCGCCGTACAACCACTCCCGTTTTTCATCACCTACCATTGGGATTCCGTCCACGGTATCTGGAATATCGATCCCCGCAAGGTGGAGGAGCGTCGGCATCACATCTTGCCATCCGACGAGCCGGTCATCAACCCTGTGATGCCCTACGCGTTCATCGCCTGCGGTGCCGACGAGGAGCATCGGGACGTTGGCGGAATCTTCATAATAGAGCCGTTTTGCCCACATCCCATGATTTCCGAGCATATCACCGTGATCGGATGTGAACAGTAGAATCGTGTTGTTCAACAAGCCTTCCTCTCGTAGCGTGCCGATAACAACCCGCAACTGATGGTCAATGTGCGTACAAAGCGCGTAAAAGGCTTGACGTGCCGAACGGACCAAGTCTTCATTAAAGTGTTCGTCCTGTTTCTGTCGTCCTTTTATCGGTAAAGGGAGATCCTCGCCCTGCTTTGACCATTCGCCATAATAGGGCATATCCACGTCGATATTGCGGTACATGTCCATATAACACTGGAGTGGTGCCAAAGGTGGATGCGGGTGGCAATAGGAGAGATACCAGAATCCGGGACGCGTTGGATCCCGGCGTTTAATCATCCGTACCATCTGCTGCGTACTCCAGTTCGTAACATGGCAGTCTTCGGGGAGGTGCCAAGGTCTGTTGAGGTAATCGTTGTTGCACATCCCGTGTGCGAACTGCTGACCGGCATAGCCTCTGTCGCCGAGGAAGAGTTCATAGTCGTCAATCGCGCCGTATTGTAATCTGCCTTCCTCACCTAAGAGTACATCGTCAAATCCGATACGGTCTCGTTGCGGATAGACGTGCAGTTTACCGACGGCATAAGCCTGATATCCTGCGTTGCGAAACGTCTGCGCGATTGTCGGAAGTCCGTCTATTCCCTTCCGATCGTTGAAAACGCGGTCTTTGTGGGTCCGCGTTGTTGCACCGGTCATCAATGTTTTTCGTGCGGGGACGCAAACCGGGCATTCGCTGTATCCGCGCGTGAAGCGGGTGCCGGCTCGTGCGATCGAATCAAGCGTCGGTGTCTGGATAGCGGGATGTCCGCTGACCCCTAAAAGTGAGTTGGGCCAATGGTCAGTTGAGATGAGCAGAACGTGTGGTTTGTCAGCCATAGTTATTCCCTTTAGCGGTCATAGCGTGCGAAATAGAAAGTCTTGAGCGGTTCATCTGTGTCATTGATTAGGCTATGCCCTGGGTTAGACGAAGCCACAGAGACAGCATCGCCCGGCATCTGCCGGTATACATTCCTGCTGACAACATGGATGCCGTTGCCTTCGAGCATATACCACACCTCATCCATATCGGGACCGTGGCCGTGTGTATCAGGCGTTTGCATCGCTTCAATCCGCACCATTAGTACCGAGTGGAGCGTTACTAAGCCATCGTCCGGACCGAAAATCGGATGGACGAGATGCGTCCAATGTCCTTGTCCCAAAGGACGTTCCCGATAGTTGCGGATCAGGGCATCCTTGCGCGGTGCCTCTACGCCGTCCGCGAGTACCTCCTCCAACATCAGAAACTCTAACGGCGTGCCCTCCGAATTTTCCAAGACATGGTTGAGTCCGGGTGGGACTAAAATTGCATCTCCCTCTGTAACTTGCTGTTTCAAGTCTCCCGCCTCAAATGTACCGGAACCGTCAACGATATAAAAAATCAACTGCCTGTCATCAAGTGCCGTAGGCACAGAAGCGATCCTCGGTTCAAGGTAGCACCGAGAGAAGCTGTCAACATATCTGAGAATCGCGCCCTCTTTGTCTGCGGAGTCCTCTGTACGTTTGCTAAAAATCTCACGTTTAATGATGTTGCCGTGTGTCAAACTTGAAGGACTCTGTAACCAATGCCGCATATACATTGTGAGTTCCCTCCGATGTGCATATCAATTAGATAGACAATACTCTCAAAATTTCGTTCGCAGCATCTTACCAAAAGATTTGACAATTGGCAAGAGAAAAGTTTTAGAAGTTGTCAGCTTTCAGTCATCAGTTGTCAGTAGTAGAATCTTTGGAGGGGCCCATTCAAATCTGCATCACTGTGGTGTTTGTTAGGTAGGGGGAATCAAATTCTGTCATGCAGTCTGCGTTGCATCCGGGAACCGGAAAAAGGCGGACAGATAACGGTTTGCTTAACTGTATGGAGAGCGTGGCGACATCCGTTAGAATCGCGGCAATCTGAGAGGTCGAAGCATCCCCGGGTATAGGAATGGTATCCAATCCAGTGCCGCAGACAGTAGAATAGAGGAGGAGACTGTCAAGGTTAAAATAGCCTGCTTCACTTCGCTCGCCCAAGCCGACATCTTCAAGGACAGGGAGCATTAATCCCGAATATCCACAAAGGGGTAGTTCGAGGGATTGGAGTGTACGGGTCAGACCGGCGGCGACTGTTAATGTACCACGCTCGCCAAAATAACCGGGGAGTTGTTGTTCCATAGCGTAAGCGATGCTTTCGTCACCCATCGGTGCGAGCGATGCGTCTATACCAACAAACTTTATGCCCCACTCCTGTGCTAACGTCTGTGCGAGTGCGACAATCTTCTGTCCTTCTGCCTCCATGACGGTTTTTAGGTTCTGCAAACCAACTTCTAAATTCGGGGCATCTGTGAAAGCCTCTTGTACAAGGTCTATCGCCTGCCACCCGATGCTGAAGTTTGTGCGAGTGTCGTGCCAGTACGCCGCTGGAAAGAAGGGTGTATTTGGTGGGCAGTTCATCAACGCTGCGAATCGGAGATTTCCATAGCCAGCATCGGTTCGACACGCTATCTGCCGAATGATGTCTGCGGTGTTTTCAGCGATGTCCGATGCCATACCTCCAGATTGTGTCGTAAGAGTGACGGTGGCGAAAAGCATTTCACTTTCGACAATTACATCAGAGACACGCGCAAGATGCGTTTCCGTGTGGCGTTTCTCAGGTAGGATTGTCCCCAAGTTTAGGAATTCAATCCCTAATGCTTGGGCATCGGATTCTAATGTAAGGATTGTATCTATATCCCGCGCTTCATCCCAGATTTGGCAGCTGACGCGTGTTGTTTGGACTTCGTAACCGTTCGCTTCAAAGTAGGTTTGACAGGCGGCGTTAAATCTTGCTGCACGTTGAAGTTGGTAAGGAGAAAAAGGCAACGGAATGCCCGTAGTAATCGTTCTTATTTTCATGTGGTGCGTATTAACCTATGCAGCAGAATTTTCGCCGTAAAGCCCGATGTGCCGATACCGTTCATACCTTTGTTGGACGAGTTGCTGAGGGGTCATCTGCATCAATTCGGTGAGATGCTTGCGTATGGCACGTTTGACACTGCGTGCTGCGGCTTCTGGATCCCTGTGTGCACCGCCGAGGGGTTCACGAATGACCTGATCGATGATATCCAACTTGAGCAGATCGGGGGCGGTAGGTTTATAGCCTTCGGTTGCCTCTGGTGCATGCTCGCCTTTGTCCTTCCATACAATACCGCTGCAGGCTTCAGGCGGTGCGACGCAATAGACAGCGTACTCCATCATCAATACACGGTTTCCGACAGCAATGGCTAACGCCCCGCCGCTCCCGCCTTCACCGATAATAACGACGAGGATGGGTACACGCAGCTGCATCATCTCCGCGAGATTCTCAGCGATTGCCATTGCCTGTCCGTATTCCTCGGAACGGAGGTCGAAATGTGCTCCGGGTGTATCAACAAAACAGATAATGGGACGGTTGAACTTATTTGCCAACTGCATCAACCGCCTCGCTTTGCGATAACCTTCTGGATGCGTGTATCCAAAATTCATCTCCTGCCGTTGTTCAAGGTTCGTGCCTTTCTGCTGAGCGAGATAGACAAGCGGTTGTCCATCAAACCATGCGAAACCGCCGATGAGTGCGCGATCGTCGCCATAGAGTTTATCGCTGTGGAGTTCGGTGGGTTCATCAAGGAGCGCGTCAATATAAACGGAGGCTTGCGGACGTTGCGCATGGCGCGCCAACCTTACTTTATCCCAGCGACTGAGTTTTTGGAAGGTCTGCTTTGTAAGTGTGTCAGCATTTTGCTTTAGCGCATCAATCCCTTCAGTGAGGTCCAATTCAGGATGTTCTTGCGCGAAAGTCTCCAATTGCACGAGATGATGTTCTAATTCAATGAGTGATTTTTCAAATTCAAGTTCTGTTGCGTTCATATTTATTGGCTTTCCCTATACGCTATTCGCTATGGGGACCCCAGTATTTCGGCTTTCGGCGGTTGGTTAAGAGATATTGACGCAATCAAACCTCTTAACCGCGCGCCGAGAACCGACAACTATTCTTCCGACTGCCGATTGCTGACAGCCGATTGCTATTCAGATTGACGGACTTCTTTACTAAGCCCAATCCAGACACAGACACCCATTCCCAATATCACAATCGCAAAAGGGAAGCCCGTCGCAAGGGAAGCAGCTTGTAACGCCTTTAGCCCTCCGCCAAGTAACAGTGCGATAGCGACTAAGCCCTCCACGGTACACCAAAAAACGCGTTGTGGTATCGGCGCGTCAACCTTGCCACCGGCTGCGATGATGTCAATAATCAAAGAACCGGAGTCCGACGAAGTAACGAAAAAAATGATTGTTAACGTCATAGCGACGCAGGAGAGCAGTGTTGTCCACGGAAGTCCTTCAAACATTTTGAACAGGGCAAGTTCATAAGTATAGGTCTCAACATTTTCGGTTACGCCCGTGTAACCCTCAGCGAGGAACTGATGGATAGCAGTGCCACCAAAGGCACTAAACCAGATTAAACATAGCAACGTTGGTAGAAGCAAGACAAAGATTACGAATTCGCGAACTGTGCGTCCCTTTGAAATGCGAGCAATGAAGGTGCCGATGAAGGGAGCCCAAGCGATCCACCATGCCCAGTAGAACGTTGTCCAATCGTGGAAGAATCCAGTGTCTTCACGCCCAATCCAGTTGCTGAGCGGCACAATCTTCATAACATAGGTGCCAAGTCCGGTGAAAAGCGTCCGAAGAATGTAGAGCGTTGGACCGAGAAGGATAATAGCCGCCAGTAATAAAAAGGCGAGAATTATATTAAATTGACTCAGACGTTTGATGCCGACATTAATACCTGTCATCACCGAGATTAGCGCAATGGCGGTAATCCCGACAATTAGGAGAACCATAGTGACAGGGTTCACTGGTATTCCAAACAGATGGTTAAGACCGGAAGTCACCTGCTGTACCCCTAAACCGAGCGAGGTCGCGAGTCCAAAGATGCCAGCGAATATAGCGAAGGTGTCAATGATGTGTCCGGGCCACCCCCATATCCGGTCACCGAATATCGGATAAAAAGCAGAACGGATGAGGAGCGGTAAACCGCGATTGTAGGCGAAAAATGCGAGGGCAAGTCCGACGACACCGTAGATCGCCCACCCTTGCAGCCCCCAGTGGAAGACCGTCGTCGCTATACCCAAGGAAGCCGCTGCTTGAACCTTGGGATCCCCTGCATCGGGGACATTTCCGGCATTGTATTCCGTCCCTGGGTCATAAACCGTTTCTGTCCCCAGCGGCGAATAGTTACCACCCTGAAAATACGTAACCGGCTCCGAAACGCCAAAGAAGAGAAGCCCAATACCCACGCCTGCTGCAAAGATCATAGCAAGCCAAGTTAGGTAAGAGTATTCGGGTTTTGCGTCTGTGCCTCCGAGACGCACTTTTCCGAGTGGAGAAAACGCCACGACCAGACAGAAAAGAAAAACAAGGTTGGTAGAGATCATGAACAACCAATCAAGGTTCGTGGTAAGCCAAACCCGAAGATCCCCAAAGAGTTTAGTCGCGCCTTCTTGGAAAATGAGAGATCCGATAATAAAGACAACAATAGCGATACTGGAAATTACGAATACAGGTGTTAAATAAATCTCTAAACCGAATAATTTCCTATATTCCCTTTCCCTCATATGTTGCGGTTGTTTTCCTTCTTCGTTCATTTCAAAATTCTCCTTTTTCAAATAGTTGTCAGCCATCGGCTGTCAGTTTGCCTCGCAGTGAGAGTTAAGACGGTTATCAGTAACAGTCTGTCCCTTAACTGAAAATTGATAACTAACTACTGACAACTACTTAAAAATAATAACCGAAGTTGAAATTAAGTCGCCAATTCCAAGCGTTATTTCCGTTAGCACCAAAGTCACCGGCACCCGTATAGATATTACCGTAGCCTTCTACCTCGCCGTCAGCTGTCTTGTGCCCAACAAACGAGTTGCCATTAGAAAGCCCTACATCGCTATACACATACAGTTCCTCGAAAATTGTCCAGCTTGCACCAACGGTTATGAGGGTACTCGCGTTGTAATCATCCACAGTTTTGAGGATAGTACTCCACTCCGCATAAGGCGTGACACTGTCAATCCATGAGATGCTCGAGGTATCTATCCCGCCATAACGCAGCGAGAGCGCGGGTATTAATCCTGTGGACGCGATGGGCCAGGCGAAGTCATAAGCCCCCATCGGAATTAAATCCCCGGTGCCCCAAGGTGTATCATCAGGGATATTATGGGCGTAATAAGAGAATTGTGAATAGAGTGTAAAGTCGGAGACGGTATTTTTCATGTGTGCGGAAAGGGTATAGTGGTTACCACTATCATCAGCTCCGACATTTGTCCCTTTCAGCATCCCGAATTGGAGCGATGCTCCCACGTCAGCGATACCTTCAAGGGAGTAGATTGCCCGTAGGTTCAATTGGTGTTGCTCATTAAACCCGTTTTCATCGGCGGTACCCCATTCAACGTTTCCCGCTGCGTCGATTTTTTCTTTCCATTTAACGATGTCATAGGCGTATCGCGAACTTTCCAGACTCCCGCCTATGGTTTGGGGTTCACTCATGAGAAAGTAGCCCACATCAAGCGTCAGCTTATCAAGTGTGTCAGTCCACCTGATTCCTAAATCCATGTCGTCAGCAAGTCCGACATAAAAATGCTGGTCAAAAAACCAGCTCGTAGAAACGCCATAGGCACCCGGTCCAAAGGGTACCCGGACAATCCCGGCTTTAAGTGTACCCAAATCCCCCAAATTATACCCCAACCAGGCCGTATGTATCATATTGTAACCGTGGCTCTGCCCGAAATACCTCGGATACCACCGGTATTCAACTCTGCCAATGATGTTTTGATAGTCCAAATCAGCATTGAGACGGAATATCTCAAGGTCAACATCACCGATCTTTTCGCCCCGTCCTTGATTGACGTAAGTGCCATAGATGTAGTTCATCCGGATCGCCCCACCGATTTTAATCGGACTTTTCTTGGGTTCTACGGCCTCAACTGCTTCTGCTGCTTCTTCGGTTGTATCGGTTTCCGCCATCGCGAACGGAGAAACGATTAGCAAAAATGCGATGCCGAAACCGAATATGAAACTTATCTGTTTATACACCAGCTCTTCCCCCTTAGGTAAGTAATCATGAATTCAATATAAGATGCCAGATGCGGATAAGTTCCAAAAATTCTGTGGCAAACTCACGCTGGAAAAATATCCGTTATGAGGCATTCACAAACTTCATATTTTCACAGAAATTCAGAATATATATTATCAAAATCTCATTTTTTGTCAAATTTTAAATTGCTATAAAGTCAATAGTCATCAGGGTTTAAGCGTCAGTTAGGTCAGGACGATTTTTTTAATGAAAGTAAAAATATATAAATACCCTAATAAAACTTTTTGTGATTTGCCGTTATTTTCGGAAGACTTAATAGTAAACGCAAATTGACACCCTCATAAAAAAACTCGCCCACAATCGAGTTGTGAGCGAGTTAGAAATCCATCTATTGCATCTGTTGCATATTCTGCATCATCAGAATCATTTGGATGGCCTGCTTGAAGTCGCCGAGGGTGAGAAGCAGGTTTGCGCCGATTCCGCCATCCTCTTGGACTTTAGCAGAAAAACCGATGCTGTAAGTCTCAGGCACATTCATAAACATGCCTGCGAACATTTGCATTGCTGCGCCAGCATTCGGGTCGGCTTTCGCAACAATAGGCATGAGACCTTTAACCATAGTCATCGGGGAAAGTGCCAAAAGCAGGTTATTGTCTGTCCCCAACGTACCCGTCAGTTTCTGGTAACTGGCATTTTCAGAAAGACTTTCACCCATCCCAGCTTTCCTATCCAATGCTGCTTTAATCAGATCAGAACCGCCGATAGCAAAAAACAGTTGATCTTCGTGGAAGGCGTAGTACCAGTGCCACTCTTGGGGCAGCATCGCAGCACCTTCGGGCGGCATCTCACCAAAAACCGAACCGAAGTTGCGGAAGACATAACTTTTTATTTCAACGTCGTTGTGCATCAGCGGTTGACCAGCATGTGCCCCGTCGTACATGCCCAATTGTGGCATATTCCCAATCATTTCCTGCATGATCTGCATTGTGTTGCGGAGTTGTTCAAGAAACATGTCATTCATGTAAGTTTCCGCCAGTTGTTTATCCTTCATCTCATAGACGATTAGATAATCCGGGATAATGCTATCGCCAAAATTGACAGTGAACCCCCACTCATCGGCAAGAGATTTATAGAAAGTTGTCATCTGATCGGTGAATGCCTCCAATTTCGCTTGCTGCTCTGGAGCACCCCCTGAAAACATTTTTAGCCATAACATATTCATATCAAGCAGCAATTGTGTATTCCCTTGAAAGGCACCGTTCACAAAGGCAAGATTTGGCAAATCATTGAGAACTACCAAATCGTCAGGTACCATCTCTGCCAAGGATTGCTGAATCTCGCTATTGTCCTTGAATTTTAAGGACGGTGCGAGTTGCACATCTGCTCCCTTGATTTCAAACGTCGCGCTTAGAGATTCCAGCTGCTCAATTACATTTACAGCTGAATCAAACATAGACGTAAGGAACGGAGCAAACGCCATAGCGGCAGGATCGCTTTCAAGACCGTCGCGCATTGATTCTGATTCTTCCGTAATCGAAGCAGTCAGAAGCGGGGCAATGGATTCAAGATTGAAATGTGCTGCGATCTGCGCGTCGCCCTCCATAATATCGGTGAAAAATGAAGTGTAGCTTGGGTTGGCTGTGACAGATTGTTGGGCTCCCTTATAGGTATCAATAGCACTTTCGCACACTTCAGCGGATTGAGAAAAGACAAGCGTATTCTCCAGGATAGCGAAACTACCGCCGCCACCACTTGCGTTCCAATAGGTTACACCGTTATGTTCAACCGGGGCACTTCCTGCACTTTCAGCATCAATGACCTGTTTCATGGCTGCAGGATCTGTTAGATGAACAGTTGCAGAAAGTTGCGGCGGATTCAAAGATGTCGTGAAGATCGCAAAGTCTTGGTTCAAATCAAGTCCAATTTCCTCTAACTCGGCGAGACTTTCAAACCCAGCACCAAAGGCATCTGCTAAGATTTCGGCAAGAATTTCTGGGGCTTCATCTGTTGGGACCAAGTCTGTCACCAGTGTATTAATCCGATAATCCAACTCCAGCAAACTCGGACAATAGATAAGCCCCATTGTTTGTTTTGGAATCAGATGTAGCACACTACCGTTCGGAATCTCCACCATTTCAGGTGAAGCTTCATGACCTGTTTCTGCTTCAGTCTCGTGCTCTGACGTTTCCTCTTCGGATTCATGTGCTGATGCTTCTTCGGTAGACTCATGTTCCGCTTCAGTTGCGTGTTCTGACGTTTCCTCTTCGGATTCATGTGCTGACACTTCTTCTGCAGATTCGTGTTCTTCTTCGGATTCATGTGCTGACGCTTCTTCGGCAGACTCGTGTTCTAATGTCTCTTTAGCAGATTCGCGTTCTTCTTCGGATTCGTGTTCTAATGTTTCTTCAGCAGATTCATGTTCTGACGCTTCTTCCGCAGATTCGGGAAGTTCGCCCATTTCTTGCGATTCCTGTACCGGTGCCGATTCGGTAGCTGCTGAAGTAGCAGCTGGAGGTACTTCTTTCGCGCCACAACTGACGCATATACACATTGTCAGAAGTGCTAACGCGATCAGAGGTAAAGACAAACATTTTTTCATTTTAATTTCTCCTAAAGTAGTAGGCATACTCCGTTATGCCGTTACATTCAATTTTGGGTTTGTGCGATTTTTTCTTGGAGTGCATCAATCTCTGCATTGGAAGTCAGCACACCGATTTCGACTTCGTAGTGCCTGCGACCACCGGGTTCAATATACTGTAACGTGCCGCGTTCACGCTCCTTTGCCCTGCCTTCTACACCACAGTTCGAGGGTTCCAAACCGAAAACATAAGTGCCTTCACCACACATTTTCCACTGGACAAAGTTTGGAAACTGCGTTTTGTGATAGCGCACCGATACGCCGATGCCTTGTCCATTGTTGAACCCACGGTTTACCAGCGCGACATGGATGTGGTTATCAACATCTGGTTCCATTTCGTGGTAGAAAGCCTGTTCTTGAAAATCAACGGTTGGCGGTTCGCAGAGGTTATAGTTATTTAAGTTTGCGGCAGCCTGTTCATCTCGCGGTGTGACTTGTGAAGAGGGAGCAAGGAGTTCGCTGTCTTGCGTGAGAATCGGAAATCCAACATTAATATGGAAAAGGTACATGTGTGGTGAATCTTGGTATCCCAAATTTTCAACAATATCTTCAATGTGCAACGTACGCGAGCCGAGTTCCGTCCAGATCCTGCGAGTGCGAGAAAGGTTTTCGCCCAGAGCGGCGGTCTCTTTAACTCTGCCCTGTGCCCACAGCATATAGCGTTGCCCTTCCCACCGACTATCGACCCAAACATTTTTCGCGGGGATGTGTGACACCCTTCCGTGAAGCCCTAATGCCTCGTCGTCATCTTCACTGGGCACACCGACTTGTCGCATCCCACAAGTCGTCAGTAAACCGCCGTAGAAGCTGCGTAACCAACCAAGTCCATCGGGTTCATAATGCACCGGGTTGACATCGCCTGTACTTGAACGCCAACAGAGTGGAATCCCCTGATACTCGGCATAAGAGACATCTAATCCACGGCTCGGTAGCACAGTAAAATTTAAGCCGCTACCGGTTCGGAAATCAATCGCGTCAACACCTTTTTCATTGCCATCCGTGAGTTGATACATCTTCGCATGGGCGATTTGCGATATATCTCCAACATGGCGAAGCAGTTGTATTCTGTCATACGTTGCTCCATATAGGTTCATTAAATAAGGTTCTCCTTCTGGGTGCAGCTGGATAGTTGATGGGCATTGCTCCCAAGCCCATGTTAATTAGAAAATGGGCAAAATTTTCTGTATACTGAAAAGACATTATAGCATAGCCAGCAAAAAAAAGCAAGTTTTTCGGTAGAAGCACGCAGAGCCATTCAATTTTCGGTTTTTTCGTCCAATTTTGCGGCGTACGCGAAGAAATCCGCAGAAACACCCAAGCAAAGACCCCAAGCAAAAACCCCATAAGCGACCTGCTTTAAACCTCCAGGCCCGGTAGGGGCTGTTTGAAACCGCACCGGGCTTCAAAAAGGAGATTCAGAATTGAAGCAATCCGATAATTTATTTAAAACTAAATAGTTCTGAATCGCACACAACTTTCAGTTGTCTCAACCTCAGTTTTATGCTATGCTTAATGCAATGGGTTTACGTGTGATTTTAAAGAGGACACCACATGATTGAAACTGTGAGAAAAAGTATTGAACAGATTGTTGAACGGGCTTGCGCCGCCGACACCAACATCTTCGGTTACGACATTTGGACCCATCACATCCTGAAAGTCGTTGAAAATACAAAACAACTCGCTTCACGTTTTGATGCAGATCCCGAAATTGTGGAAATTGCGGCGTTACTACATGATTATGCCAGCATCAAGGACAAAGCACTCTATAAAGATCATCATATTCATGGTCCGATTGAAGCGGAGAAACTCCTCAAACGTTTCGGCTATCCAAAAGAAAAAAGAGAGGCTGTCAAGGATGCTATCGCAACACATCGAGCAAGCGTAACAGTTGAACATCGGAGTGCAGAGGGAGCATGTCTTGCCAATGCCGATGCGATGTCTCATATTGAACACGTTCCTTCGCTTTTATACTTGGCGTACATTCACCACGGAATGGGAATTGATGAAGGTAAGGCATGGGTTAAGACAAAACTCCAACGGAGTTGGCAGAAACTACGAGAGGATGTCCAAGACATCGTTAGAGGCGAGTATAAAGCCGCGTTGAAGGTACTCTAAGGAAAAATCTAATGTGCCAGCCTATGACCGTTGACAAAGTTTACTGGTTTCTCGATCTCTTCGATGAACTCGGTATCAAAGTCTGGATTGACGGTGGATGGGGTGTTGATGCGCTGCTGGGTGAATGCACTCGAGAACACCAGGATTTGGATATTATTATCTCATGGGAAGATTCAGCAGTTCTAACCGAAGCACTTTCGGCGCATGGTTTCGTTGATGTCTATACCGATGATCGTAAGGATCGGAACTTTGTGATGGGGCATCGATTGCACGGGAATATCGATTTTCATGTAATTGAACCGACCAAGAATGGAGGCGCGATCTACGGTCCAGGGGAAATTGATTGGATTATCTCTGAATTAGAGCTAAACGCTGTAGGCACTATTGGTGGAAAGCAGGTTCGATGTTTATCGGTGGATTACCAAGTGCGCTCACACGCTGGGTATACATTGCAAGATACAGATTTTGCTGACCTACGTGCATTGCAAAAGAAGTACGGCGTTAAGTTGATCCCTACGCAGATTAAGGAAAAATCATGATTATCGTATACGGAATCAAAGATAAGTTAAATCCTATAAAGGCGCAATTATCAGACGTAATACATGACTGCATGCAGCTTGTTCTCGGTATGCCGGAGGATAAGCGCGCACACCGTTTTGTGCCTATGGACAAAGAGAATTTTTACTATCCCGGAGGTCGTACAGATGCGTATACTGTCATTGAAATCAATATGATAGCAGGTCGTCAAGTGGAAACCCAAAAATCCCTTATTAAAACGCTTTTCAAAGAGATAGAAAGTCAATTGTCAATTTCGCCTATAGATGTCGAGATAACGATAAAAGAGCAAGCTCCGCATTGTTGGGGGTTTCGAGGTATAACGGGTGATGAAGTTAACGACCTGAAGTATAAAATCAGTGTGTGAAAAAACAGTCGCCATCGCGTTGCGTTTTCGTAGATATTTTCTGCATTAGAAAACGAGGGATTGTAATGACGAAATACGAATATAAAACCATAAGAATTAGTCAAAAAGGGTGGGGATTTAGGTCCAGAAATATTCCTGACCTTCAAAGCACCCTTAATCGTGAGGGAGAAGAAGGCTGGAGACTTTGTGAGGTCATCCAACCAGCAGCATCTATGGGGGAATCAACCGCCGTGATTGTGATTTTCGAGAGGCCGTTGAAAACCACTGAAGATTGAACCACTCGAAATATAACGTCTCCAACGGGAAACCCTCCGTTTTTCTTAATGTTTCCAGAAAAGGGTAACAATACCGGCAATCATCAGAGCAATCGACCACAGTAAATCCAGATTAAACCATGCCTTGCGAAGTAGCGCAAGGCCTATGACCTCGTAAACGATAATCGCCACAACCCCGGTAACAACAAAAAAACTGAGGGTATGTACCCCAACTGCGGATAGTAACATCACCGCGTTATCCGTCATACTTGTGGGGGCGTGGTGCATGTGCCCTGAAGCCTCAGCGGCAGGCATCCGTAACAAGAGTGGTGCTAACATCAAGCCTGCGCCGTGTGCGGAAGCCATCAGAAATGACCAGACGGTTAGGTCTTTGAAGTTAACACGCATCCCGACCCACTTCGGGTGTCGAGCACTGAAAAATTTGTACACGCCAAACCCAAACAGGACGACTGCGCAGGCAATACGAAGCACGTCCTCTGGCAGCTGCCGTTGTGCCAAAGCGATGACAAATACCACAGCGGCAATAGATATAGCGTGTCCGAGTGCCATCGGAAAAAGCGCGCCAATAACCGCGCTTCTCCGCTTTTCTTGCATGCCCAATGCAACCGCAAAAAGCCACCCCATCCCCGGATTAATACCGTGGTATACGCCGAGGAGCGTGTAACTCAGCCATGAGACAGTATCCATAAAGATGCCTTTCAAGATATAGGCGCGCTTACAAAGCGCGCCTAATTAGATTTGTGCCTTCACTTCTTACGGATAGCAAAAAGTATCAGAAGAGCTATCGCCACCTTGCAACCGAATCTGATGGGCACGACTCTCGCCGAAGTCCACGAAGAAATCGGGATCGAATTCGACACCACCATCGGGGTTTACATCTGCCTTCACCATCCATCCATTTGCGCCATCCGGATAGAACTGATTATCCCAGGCAACGTAGAGGGAGTTGGTGAAGTAGAGACGCTTGCCGTCCCGACTCAATTCAACCATCTGGGGACCGCCACTGACAGGTCCAGCAGCCGGGTGCGGATGCGATTTGGTAATCCCACCTATTTCGAGAGTCCCTGTATGCTTCGGATTGAACGGGTCAGATACATCGTATTGTAACATCTCTCCGGTGCCCCAACAGGAAACGTACAGGAATTTGTCATCCAACGAGAGGATGTGATCCGTGACAAGGGGTGGAATCATTCCAATATCCTTCAAAGCCGGTGGTAAATCATCAGGGTTTTCCGGTGCCTGTGCCGGAATATCAATAATCTTTTGGATACCCCAACCGTCTCCATCTTTATACCAGGTCCAGATAGAACTCGAAAGGTCATTCATATTCAACACGGCATTGACGAACCCATACGCCTTCGTTGGATCGTGTGCGGGACGTAACTCTAAGATCATCTGATAGTCATCGCCCAAATCCAAGGTCTGAATATTCTTCCGGTGTCGAGTATCCCAAATATGAATTTTATGTCCGAACTTGCGCTCACCTAAATCTTCAAGGCTCACACCGTTCTCAATCATTGCAGGATATCCCCACTCACTGGTGACAGCGACATCATAACCCAAGTGCCACCAGAAATCGTAAGAGAGGGATTGAGGACCGCGCTCGACTTCCCACTGCCCAAGAATGTTGAAGTTGTAGTGATCCATAAGGAATATACCGCCAGGCCCCTCTTCAGAACCGGCTGAAGCCAAAGCACTAATGTAGATGCCTTCAGGCCCGCAGTGTACTGTATGCGGACGGGTATATCCTGATCGCGATTCAACTTCATTGGCATCTAAAGTTTTAATGAGTTTCGGTGCCTTCGGATCCTCTTTCACGTCAAGGATATAGATACTGGAACCCCGCAGTGCTGGCACAACGAGGTAACGCCGTTCTATATAAGGGTGTGGTGCGTAGGGGCAGAGTGCTGCACTACAAGCGTTCCAACCGAAGTGGTGGATTTCGTCGCGAACACCGAGCTCCAGTTTATGAACAATCTCGCCATAAGTATCGGACGCTGGATTGAGGTCAACCACACACATAGCGTCGGGCTTGCCGTCATCTCTCGGGGCAGCGACATAAGCAACATCTTCAATAGGTGCCTCAATCGCCATCTTAGGGGATGGGTAAAAAGTCGGGTCAGGTTTCCACTGTTGTAACAATTTATTATTTCTCCTTTGAGTTAGCGGTTTTAGAAGTTACCAGAAAAGAGGGTGTTTTTGCTGGGGTGTTTCCCGTGACAAACAAAGGTCTCCCCTCTTCACTGACCACTGGTTACTTGATTACTGTTCCTCATCGTTCTTTGCGCGGTCAAGCCAACCAGGTAGCCTGATGCCTTCAGATAATTGCCACGCTGTCAAATAGAGCGAAGCCGTCCAACGTACTGATTCCCGCGCTCTATCATTTGTAAAATCAACCAAAGCAGGTGTTGGATCTTTTAGTTTTTTCCAATCTTCCGCGAGTACGTAAACGCCATCAACCAAACTGAATCCAGCTTTGACTTGCTGAATTATCGCTGGCATCAAATCACCGACAGCTTCTATTTGTTGTGCTTTCGCGAGTTCTGTTGGATTCAGCTTCAACATCTCAATTGCTGAATCAACCTTCTCATGGATACCCTGATGTAGGCGTGTCCCGTCTGGTTGCTTAATCCCATCAAAATTAATGGTTAAGTGTAACGGTTGACACATATCCTGGGCGTAGTGCGCGAGGAAGCCAGCATAAAGAAAGCATTTGTGTTGAATCATCGGATTATCGGGCCATTTGCGATACTCTGCAAAAGCAACAGCCAGCCGCTCTGTCCATTCTGCCAGCGCATAGGGCAGGGTGCCGACCTTTCGCGGTTCAAGTCCAAGCTCAGCACATAATTTAAGATGAGCGTCGCGTCCCTCCGGGATCGGGTGCTCGCCGAACAATTCTATATCAATATAGTGCTCGCCATACTCAGCTTGTCGAGCATGTGGTGTACCTCGTTCCTTAGATATATCCGGATCGTAGGCACAGTGGGCAACCATTTTTTCGGCGTTACGGAAAAATTCAGGCATCTCTTCGGGGAGTGCTTTAACGGATGCTTGTGTAAGGATATCGTGTCCGCCACCCCACCATGCCCATACCGGTGTCGTGAGAAGAAGTGAAAACAGAATCAACGCATTATAAAAACGTCTCATAATTCTCCTTGTGTTAGTCAGCTGCGAGATATTCCGCCGGATTCGCTTCTTGCCATTGGAATTGAAGTTCAGCCGTTTCATGGGGCTTAAACGATAGTGCGACCGTCTCAGCGGTGGGTCCGACAACGTCAATCTTATTCAGATCTGCAGTACCGTAACCCATTTCGTTTGCGTAGTGGAAGAGTCCAATCTCCAAAGGTTCAAATCCCATCGTCTTTGTCGTGACGGCATCTGCAGCGAATACATCACCGCTTACAACTGCGATACCGAGTGGGACAGAATCGGTCCCACCGGGACCATTGCCTTGTAGTCCAACGGTGCCGTCAACGATAGCAATATCAGGCTTAAGGTGGCGTGAGAGCCGGAGCAAGTTGATATTGAGCGTCTGTGCCTCGCGTGGCAGTACGCGGTCTGCATGGCTATGGTAGCCGTGCATTTTGATCCGATCCTCCTTATGCAAGGTTCCCATAATCATATTCTTCATCGCAAGCGTCACAACCCCAGCATCGTGCGTTTTAGCGATAGCGACGGAGATAGTACAAGGACAATCAAGGACTATCTTTGGCATCCGTACGGTATCTTCCTCACGTCCCGCAAGAAAGACGCTGGTTTCTACCCACTCGGTCTCTTGATGCAAATCGACAAGCCGGATGGGAATATCGTATTCGGCTTGGAGTGCTTCATAACCGAAAATCTGGAACGCTTCACCAGAAAAGTTCTCATTCGCACCTTCAGCGACAATTACCTCTTTCGGTGGTTGTGGTGTACTTAACAGAAAATCCAACGCACCACGCATCGCGTCCACGTGCGACGAGGCGAGTTGATTTGTGCTGGAGAGAAAATTCGGTTTCAACAGTACCTGTTCACGGACTTTCGGCGTGAGATCCTGACGTATATTGTCTAACGCTTGAAAGACATTAGAACGCCGCCTGCCGGTTTTGGCAAGTCCAACTTTGGTATCCATCGGTTTTTCCTTATATTTTCTGAGGGCCCTAATCCCTTTCGATGTTGACAGGAGTCCCCCCATTACTCGGAAGGAGGGAAAAATCGGAGCAGAAACCCAATCGTTAAAAATTTTCAGTCAAGAATATGTCTCAGAAATCCGGAATGCTGTTCTAATAGTGCTTTGGCATCCGTCGGGTTCAACCCTCTTTCGAGCATTACAATAGCGAGTTTCGCTTGACCACCCGCCTGTGCTAAAGCCGCCTCGGCTGTCGCAGCGTCTACATCAGTAACAGCTTGAACAATCCGAATGCTCCGCGCGACAAGTTTCGTATTAGAGGCATTCACATCTACCATCAGATTGTTATACACCTTGCCGAGTTTTATCATAGAGACGGTCGTGAGCATGTTCAGCACCAGTTTTGTGGCAGTTCCCGCTTTCAATCGGGTTGAGCCAGTGATAATTTCCGGTCCGACAATCGGTGTGATGAAATGCGTCACCCATCCCTTTAATTGCTCAGGCGGCGGAACACAGCAGAGAAACATCGTTGTTGCCCCGATAGCGTGTGCTGCCTTCAAAGCCCCGATGACATATGGTGTCCGCCCACTACTTGCAATCCCGACAAGCACATCTTGTGATGTCAGTTGCCGTTCTCGGATAGCGTCCGCGCCGCGTTCAGATTTGTCCTCCTCACCCTCCACGGAACGGCGCAAGGCGACATCATCACCGGCAATAATGCCCTGCACCATTTCAGGAGGTGTGCTGAAAGTTGGCGGGCATTCGGAGGCATCTAACACACCAAGCCTACCGCTCGTTCCTGCGCCTACATAAAATAACCTGCCGCCATCGCGAAACGCAACGACGCACAGATCAATTGCGTGTGCGATTGCATCGGACTCCGCCTCTACCGCTGCGACGGCTTGTTTATCCGCTTCATGAAAGATCCGAACGATCTCTGAAGTCGATTTCAGATCTATGTCAGTAGAATTCAGATTTCGCTGCTCCGTTGTGGATTGCATGCGCTCCTTCACTGGTAACAATTTTCTATCACAATTTCGCTTGTGCTACTAACACGGCACCATACGCCGGGTCATGTTTTGGAAGTAGCACTGATGCCTCTGGTGCAATCCTCGCAAGCTGTTGGCGGAGTTTATCGGCAAACACCGGCTGATGGATAAGATTACCACCACTGAGAACAATATCAAATGCCCCTACGAATTCCAACTGTTTAACTACACTATTTGCAGCACAGACGAGTTCCTCAGCAGCCGCATTAACAATCTGTTCTGCTATCCCATCCGTTGTTCGGGCAGCGTCAAATACGATTTTAGATAGTTGCGCGATGGTATCCCTACTTGCAGCATGCACCCAGCGAATAAGGTCACCCGGTGCGTTCAGTTCAAGCGCATTAAGAATTCGGTTTGCCAATTCGGTGGGTCTGCCTCTGCCATCAGCGGCACGAGCGACAGCGCGAAGACCTTTCATGGCGATGTCGTAACCGCTCCCTTCATCACCGAGGAGATACCCCCACCCGCTTGCGCGTGCTTCTTTGCCATCAGCGTTGATGCCATAGACGATAGCACCTGTCCCTGAAATGACAATTACGCCGTGTTGTTTCTCAGTGCCACCAACGAGTGCAATGTGAGCATCGTGCGTCAGGATGCGATTTTCGCTGATGCCGAGTTCATCGCAAATCCTGCCAATTATTTTTCTATCCTCGGCACGTCCCAAACCTGCCATTCCCAGACAGAAGTGGATAGAACTTGTTGATGGGATGCCTGCTTTCTCACAAAGTGCTCCCACAACGTTTTTTAAAACCGCTTGCGTTTCCGCCGCACCAACGACGTGGTAATTTGATGGCCCCGATTGTACTTGTGCAAGGCATTGTCCTGTTTCCGTCGTCAAGATACCAACTGTTCCTGTCCCGCCGCCATCAATTCCGATGATGTACATGATATTCCAGTGTTAAGTAGCCTCTCCAGAGTCATTCAATTCTCTATTGATTCTGTATTAATCAAAACGCGTCTTTCATCTGTAGGATTTACGCATGCCGTCTTAAAGTCCCCCTGATAAGGGGCGGTGAATGCCCATAAGGCATTCATACCGTTGATTCTTTAGGGGGTTAAACATACGGAAATTGTTGCTTTTCGCGTCTGAATGTCCGACACTTGCGCAATTTGCGTAAGTCCTGATCTGTAGAGAATAGACACCCCGCAACACTGCCCTATTTTGTGCAACTCGGAACGAAAGTATGCCCCATTTTGTGCAAAACTTTATGGCTATTCTGTAGAGTGCCCTATCAGCGCAGTATTATCCAAATCGGCACGAAACTTGCTGTATATCATAACACAGTTGTCAGCAATCGGAAATCGTTCTCTCGTAATTCCGATTTTCGCTCAAAATTCTTCGCTGGCGAGGTTTGAAACCCCGTCTACTGATTACTGACCGCTGGGAAGCACTTGACAATCCACAGTAAATTCCATATAATGTAGTTTATCACGATTCAAAAATGGATGCAATAAAAATTTACCCAGAGAGGCTCAAAATGCAGAAAAAAAACTACCTCGCGCTCTTTATCCTATGCGGAAGTCTTGTTTACCTCGGTTGTACCCAAGATTCGGTGCAATTTGAGTGGC
Organism: Candidatus Poribacteria bacterium; assembly: GCA_965200345.1. Classification (GTDB taxonomy): domain Bacteria; phylum Poribacteria; class WGA-4E; order WGA-4E; family WGA-3G; genus WGA-3G. Next base: position 4,844,292 of record OZ241378.1, on the reverse strand, counting down.
GACAGATTGAAAGCGATACCGGTGAACATCTTTATGGGGTCCATTTCGTAGATGCGAAACACGGATGGGCAGTTGGGACTGCTGGTATAATATTATCTACTACCAACGGTGGAATGACTTGGACGGCGGCATCAGTATCAAAAGACACACTCACACAGGTGAGTTTCACGACCCCGAATAACGGTTGGCTTGCGGGCATTGGGAAGGTACATTATACCGGCAGCGGCGGTGCTTCTTGGGGCATGCAACATCAAGTTCGTGGCTCCAGCAAGAGACCGCCGGGTATCTTGGATCTGTATTTTGTGAGTACGACCGAAGGGTGGGCAGTCGGTGGGTCAGGGACTATCCTTCACACAACAGATGGCGGGAGTCGTTGGGAAAGCCACAGTGGGCTTTCAGATAAACATTTATGGGGAGTTCATTTTGTTGATCCAGAACACGGTTGGATTGTTGGCGAGGAAGGTGAAGTGCTCCATACCCAAGACGGTGGAAAACGCTGGGTTCGCCAGAGAAGCAACGCCGAGCAACCGCTATTTGCCGTCCACTTCGCAAATCAAACCCATGGGTGGATTGTTGGCACAAATGGGTTAATCCTCCATACTGCTGATGGCGGAAAGACATGGCTTCGACAACAGACACCTGTGAATCAAAGTTTCCGGGATGTGGCGTTCCGCGACGAGAATCGCGGGTGGGCAGTTGGTGAAAAAGGATTAATCCTCCATACAACAGATGGTGGGAACTTATGGAGCCGTTATCCGACACCTGCGCGACATAATTTGCAGGACATCCATCTCCACAAAAACGCCGGTTGGATCGTCGGCGCGAAGGGGACAATCCTACGGAGTTATTAGAATGTATCAGGTTTGTAGGGCAAAGTCTTGGACTTTAACCCTACTTTTCTGATGCACTTGCTACCACCTGGCACTATTCACGCGGAAGTGAAACTGTATCAGGCACAACAATCTCGCCAGCAATGATTTTTGCTTTTAGCGATTCGACAGTCGATATGATGTCGTCTGAAAGCAACGGTTGGTTGTGTTCATCAACGGCATAACTGACACCACCATCCTTGAGTCCAAAGTATCGGACACCTGCCATAAAATTACCTTCAGCGGTTTCTCGGATGATGCGCTGCACAGAAACCGGAATCTCTTTGGTCATGCTCGTCAAGACAATGCCTGGGGCAAGATGGTTGCCGTTGGCATCAACCCAAATGATGAACTTTTGTTGTGCCTGTGCTGCTTCAAGCACCCCTTGACCGGAACCGCCAGCAGCGACGTAAATCACATCTATCCCGTTTGCATATTGTGCTAAAGCCAGTTCTTTTGCTTTTTCCGGTTGACCGAAACCTGTCGCATCTTTGCTTATATATTCTACAGTGACTTCTGCCTCTGGATTGACCGCGTGAATCCCCGCAACGTAGCCCGCTTCAAATTCTTGTAACAGCGGGACATCTGCACCGCCGATGTAGCCGATCTTGTTACTTTCCGATTTTAAAGCCGCAACCGCCCCGACCAGAAATGACCCTTCATTGGATTTATAGTTCACTGAAGCCACATTTGGAATGTCAAGCACAACATCAAAAATCGCAAATTTGACATCAGGAAACTCGGGGGCCACACGAGCCAGCACGTCTCCCATCTGATAACCCGCAGTCAAAACAAGGTCTGAGTTTTGTGCTGCATCTCTTAGGAGCAGCGCTGTGGCGGCAGGATCGTTTTCATTACCGTTGACTTCAGTGAGCATAATCCCAAGTGCTTCCTCCGCAGTCCTTACACCGATATGGAAAGCATCACAGTAAGCCGCGGAGCCAACGCAATCGCTCGGATATATCATCGTCACACGAAGCGGTGCAGCGTCCATCTCACTCGGTGGCTCGGAAATAATCACATCTTGAATTGCGTCGCAACCGCAGATTAAAAGAAGTGCTAAACCAAAAAAAAGATATTTGCGTAATGTGCTAAAGTTTTGCATATTTCCTCCATAAGACTTTATTATGAATATGAATTTCAAAGATTATTTCGTCAATAAAGTGAGACTAACAGCTACACACCTATTGCATACCCATCACGCCGCGGATCAGCACCACCCATAAAACTCCCCTCTTCGGGATCAAAAGCGATACCGTGCCCGCCGCCCACAGTTGCTGTCCAGTCGGGTAAAACCTCTACCTCATGCCCGCGTGCTTCTAATGCTGCACGGACGGCGACAGGAATACGTCCCTCCATGCTCACATGCGTGCCCGGGTTTACCAATCGAATGCGAGGTGCTTCAATCGCTGCTTGAACATTCATCCCATGCTCAATCAGATTCAACACCATCTGCAGTGTTGTCTGAAGGATACCGTGGCTTCCCGGTGTGCCAATCGCAGCAAACGGGTTCCCGCCCTTCCAAACTTGGCACGGCGACATGCACATCTCTATCCGCTTATGCGGTCCAACAGCGTTCGGACTCTCTGGGATTCTGTCAAACCAGTTCATGAAATTGTTGAGGAACATCCCCGTTGAACCGAGAATCACGCCTGAACCGAAGGGTTGTCCGAGACTTTGGGTCACCGCGACGATATTGCCCTCTGCATCAGCGGTGTCGAAATGGGTTGTGCATTCGGTTGTCCAATCGTCAGCGACGATTTCACCGGGGAGTTTGTCCTTTGACCACCGCTCACCACCACTCACTGCTGCTTGTTCACCAATGCGTTCGCGTTGTGCCTGGGCATAGTCCTTAGATAACAACCGTTCAATCGGTGGGTTCGGACGCGGCGCGTACTCGGCTCTATCCGCACTCGCTAACTTAATCGCTTCAATCAGTAGATGCAAGTACTCGGGCGTATTGTGTCCGAGTTCACCGAGTGCATCGTTCTCTAAGATATTCAGCGTCTCTAAGTACTGAAAGCCGGAACACGGCGGCGGTGGGCAATATACTTCGTAGCCTTTGTAGGTAACAGAGAGCGGCTCCTGCCACTCCACCTCAAAATCAGCCAAATCCTTTTCAGTAATCAGTCCATCAGTTTCTTCGGAAAAACGGACAATCTCTTTAGCAATGTCGCCGCGATAGAACGCTTCTGCCCCGCCTTCCGCAACTGTGCGAAACGTTTGCGCGAGATCTTTCTGCACCAAAACTTCGCCCGGATGTGGGGTTCTCCCACGCGAGGCAATAACTTCTGCAGCCCTTTCCGAAAAATAGTGATACGCACCTGCCATGAATTCTGCATTCTTGACGGTGACGGCGTACCCATTTTCTGCTAATTCAATCGCTGGTGTGAAGACATCTGCAGGATCCATGCTTCCGTAACGGTCCAGCAGTGCCAGCCATCCGCCACATCCACCAGGGACCATACCCGCACGAATGCCGATTTGCTGGCTTTCGAGTGTTGGATAGGCATCCAGTGTCGCTGCGTAAGGCGCAGTACCCAGATAATCTAACACGCGGTGCCGTTTTTCCTTCGCACTATAGATCAACATATAACCGTTGCCAGCAATACCCGACATATAAGGTTCGACGACGTTAAGCGTTGAAGCAACGGCGACTGCTGCATCAAACGCATTACCGCCAGCGAGCAACATCCGTGCGCCAGCGAGACTTGCGAGCGGATGTGCACTTGTCGCCATTCCGCGTGTACCCGTTACTGTGGAGCGGTGTGTTGTGCCATGAGATGGAAATGCCATGTCTACCCCCTTGTTCCTTTCTACAACAAGTTTTAGTTTGCAAACTTCGCTAAAAACCTCCGAATCCAATGCCATCGTAGCTGCCACATCAACTTCCAATCTGTAATGTGATGCGTAAAAAGCGGCTGCCCATCCAGCTCAAGCACAGGAATCCGATACTTATATTTCGTGAAGAGTCTTAGATCTTTCGTAATGTCGATTTCTTCCACCGTAATAAACGACGCCTTCGCACTGATGTTCTGGAGAACGGCCTTTGCCTCGTCACAGAGTGGGCAATCCGGTTTGGTGTAGAATTGAAGTTGCATCGGTTTGGCTTTCAACGGCATCATCCAGAATCAGTGTGACGCATATCTTCTTGTTTTGACCAGTATCAGAAATTGTAAAATAAGTATACTATATTTGGACGTAATAGTCACTTAAAAAAGAAGCCAAACTTTCCGCATCTGAATCTGTAACCGATCTGCAAACCCAACGTTTATACTCTCACACATGTACACATGTCTACATGTACGGAGGCGTAAATGAAGATTCTGGTAATTCTATCAAGCAAGCGTGAAGCGAGGAGGTCTAATGCCAAATAAACCCACACTCGCAGAAACATTTAGCGGTACCGAGCAAATGCGGCAGGCGGCAGCTGATGTGGAAACGACACCGAAACCGCCAGCGATGGTGCCGCCATCTCGTCAAGGTAAAAAGATGATTTCGGGACATTTCGATAAAGATGTGCATCGGCAGTTGAAAATGCTCGCATTGGAGAAGGAGACGAGTATTCAAGCACTGCTGAGCCAAGCGTTGAATGCGCTATTTGAGCGGAACGACAAGCCGCCGATAGCGTGAATCCATTTCCGGAGGATACAATGATTTCGAACGCGAATTGGAGAGTTTTAGAGAAAACCAATCGGATGCTCGCGTTGAACTGGGAAGCCCTCAAACGCGCACGCGCAACCGAGGATAAACATACCATCAAGATGGCTGAGATGAATTACTTTCAGGCGTTGCAAAGCGTGATTGTCTCAACGCAAAACGCGGTCGCTCAACAGACGATCTCGACGATCGCAAAGTAAATTCGTTCTCTTCAACGCCTTTTGTGTCTGCTTTATAGTTGCGATAAAGGGAACAACAAATTTGTTGTTCCCTTTACACCGCTGCTGGAAAACCCACGGCATTTGTCCATTATCTTTTAAGGGAACGGCGTAACTGTTGTTCTGCTTACTTTGCGTGTATTATCGCTAATGCATGTGTGCTATTAATTTCGAATTTCGGTTCTGGATGCCCCGCTTCTGCCAGCAACCTTCTCGCTATTCGTATGCCCACACCAAAACGTTGCACGAGTTCAAAAGTCCGCATCGCTTCCGCCAAATTGGGGTTTCGATAGTCAACAAACCCGGGCTTCCCAAAATTTTCAGCCGTTATACTACCAAATACACCGCCCGGACTTAAAACCTCAATTCGGTCGTTATACCAATACACATGAACCGGGGCATTCGTACCTTCGTAAGTCCGGTGCATAATAGCATTTCGAGTGATCTGTTGCACGGCTTCTATTGGATAAAGTGCTGTCCGTTTTTCAATGGGACCGGATATAATATCAACTGCGATGCGGTTATGTGCTATCAGTTTATCGTCTAAACGGCGGATCTGGTCAGAAATCGCCCCGCGTACTGCAAGACTGTCAACAATATCGTCCGTGAGTTCGTTCCCATCAACTCTGAGGAATTGCACATAAGCCCCGGGTAAGAAATCCTGTGGGTTCTTTCCAAGCGTAAGGATTCCGAGTACAGTTGCTGTCGGATCATCTGCAGCGGCGATCATCTTTGTGGCTGCAAGCTGTTCATTCAAACTCCGATCATTGGCATCCAATATTTCCGCAGAAAACGCTTTCGGTAGGTATTCATAACTAAACAAAGCCAAGTTAAGGTCGGAAATCTGACTTGACAGGACAGGATAGAGGTCAAACGGACGCTCTAAATATCGCCGTTTTTCATTGAGTATCCGTTCATCTTGTGCTGTGTTCAACATCAGAATATCCACCTAATTTGTTAAAATCGAAAAGTCTACAATAAGTATACAGAGGGAGTTTGGGTTTGTCAAGGCATCATCTTTGATTCGGTTGTTCTTGGGCAATCAATACAACACATGCACCCGATTCTTTCCACGCACCGTCTCATCTGGCAACGCTATCGGCATTTCAACGACAACAATGAGCGTGCCATCTGCACTCATCGCAAGCGTATCATAAGGCAGTTGTCCCTCTGTACGGTAGGTGTACAGATATTTCGATAAGCCGCTGCCGTCTGCTGTCAAATCGAACACCGACACACCGTGAAGACTCTCGTTCGGATCTTCTGTACGCTTGGAAACAGATAACACAGCATAACGGTCCTTCGCATCAATGCGCAAGCCTTGCGGCATATTCTCAAGTTGCCACTGCCAGATTTTTTCGCCAGTCCACGAATAGGCAAACAGCGTCATCCCGTTGGGGTGTCCCGCCGAAGGTTTTTGTGCGCCCTTCCGAAGATGGTAGGGAATGTAAGTGTCCCCAGTAACAAAAAGTGCTGCCGCATCCGTTGCACCGATCGTACCGGAGGTTGCCACAATAGGAATGCCACTGACCTCTAATGGTGTCGTCAAATTCTCCTGCCATATCGGTTCCGACTTGTTCACGTCGAAAATGAAGGCGCGTCCGTCATCAGTTGTCAGGTTGATGAACTTACCATTAGGAGATATGCTCACACCACGCCAAAACGTTACCTGTGGAAAATACTCGCGCAGCGGTTCAATATCCGTGTGCCACTTTTCTATTCCGTCTGCTGTGTTAAGAACAACGAGTTTTCCATTACCGATACCGTTTTCATCGGTCGGACTCCCTTGTAGGTTATGTCCACTGTCTGTCACGAGCCCAAGAGTCTTCCCATCGGCACTTACGTCAAACCAGCGTATTATCTTTGAAGTCGCGCTGTCATCGGGCCATTTCCAAATGACATCCCCCGTTTCGCTGTCAAACCTAAAGAGTTGGGACATCTTACGCGGTATATCATTTTCTTTCCATGAGTGCACGCTTGCAACCAAAAGGTCTCCGTTCGCCAGCGTTCGCATACACGCTGGACCGGGGTAATTGACCCAAGCGTAGACACTGTCCGGATTGATCGGTGTGGAGGTTTCGATATCATCGGCGGTGCGATATTTCCAGCGAAGTGTCGGTTTTTCGGCAGTTAGATCATAGCAATAGATAAGTCCATCTGCTGCCTGTTCCCCAACGTAGAGCAAAGAACCATCAGAACTAAACACCATCCGTCTTACGTACCCTTCCGAAATACGGGTTTTCCAGAGCGTCTCACCCGTAATCGGCTGGAGAACAGCGAGATGCCCACTGTCCGTCGCAACCGCCAGCTTCTCTGTGTTGGGTACGCTTCCGTTTCCTAAAGCAATAGCAGTCGGTTTTGCGGGTTGACGAAGATTTTCCATCAGCGATAAAAGCGCATCTAATTCAACCGTGCGGATGAGATACGACACCGGCTTTAGCGGCGCAGTCGCTGGTATCAGGCTATCGTTGAGACGAAATTGATAATCTTGATTCGGTTGCCATGTGAATTGCAGTAGAACGCGGTCGGTATCAAGTCGTTGGATTGTGGGGACTTCGGCTAATTCGTGTGCCGTGCCGTCAAACACCGTCGCAACGCTGATTTTGTCTGAGATACCTTCTTTGTGTTCAGTTTCAACGACTACGCCTGTCCGAACCCAAGTGACGCTCATGTCGGCTATCGCAATGCTAATGGGTAAAATAACAAACAGACAGAGAAAAGTAAAAAGTGGAATTCGCTTCATTGTTGTATTCCTTATGTTTGTGTTGCAATTCTTGGGCGAGGTTGAAACTTCGCCAGCGAAAGAGAAATAACTGTCGGCAAAATTAGAGCAGTGGGATTAATCCGCCACGCGCCAGAGGCCTCGTCCTAATCTCGCGCCGAGAAGCACACCGATAAACGTATAGGCGAACCCTTCTATCAGGATTCGGAGGACAATATACCAATCGGCATAGAAAAGCCGATAAAACAATATAGAGAGTTGGATATCGACATAAGTGGCAATCGCATCGCAGACCCCCAGCACGACTGCCCACGCCAATATATTCCGTCCGCGTACGAATAGAAATCCTGTTTCCAGTAGAAGGACACTCGTGCCAGTGTAGACAATCGCCATCGGTGTGAAAAGACCGAACGTAACACCGCTAAGAAGTAGGCGTACTGCCGAGACAAGCAAGATGACACCGCTGCCTTTACCGTCGTGCCGTGTTGCTTCCGCCGGGGCACCGCTAATATAAATTAACAGGGCAGTGAGCAAGGCATAGTAAAGCGTCTCGTTGATTAAACCCGTCAGCAATACAGAGATGGGACCGAGGGCAGCGCGAATTAAATTGAGGAACAGCGTTGACGGCACCATTACGCCTACGAAAATTGTCGTACCGAATAGTGCGATAACAATGATCTGTTTTGTTGTGAACCCCGCAAAAATTCGCTCATGAAACCGTAGGACGACTGCAAAACCGATGCTGCTGCAGATGATTGCCAGTAGACTGATAAGCAGTGCCTGTTGGTTTGGAACAATCAGGTGTAATGGACGTTTTTCGAGTAGGATCGTCGCATCGCTGCCCCAAACTTTCACTGCAATGTCCCGTGCGTACTCCCCAGGGATTGCCTGTTCGGGTTGGTTTCCCTGCGCTATATACATTGGGTGAAAATAGATAGGGAGTGGAATTTCTGTAACCATGCCTCCGGGTAGACTGGCGAACGCCACACTCCGATTTGATCCTCCATTCGCTGTTTCCAGGGGTGCGAGAAACGGAATCGTTTCACCGCTCTGCGTATCTGTGTTGGTTGATGACACAACTACATGGATCGTCTCTTCACCCGCATTGCGGAGCTGCACGGTCTGATAAGTGATCGGCTCATACGCATTGGTCTGTGACGTTCCGAGCCATCCGAATAGCGGACGTGCGTAATAGATGGTATCTTCGCGTTGTTTAAGGTCTACCTTACCCATTGCATCCGTAGGCATCTCGATTGATTCTATAGAGAGGCGTTCGGCGATCGCTGGAATAGTTGTCATCTGGAGCTGCACCCTCGCCTGCTGCTCCCATGTCTGTCCACTGTCTGTTGTGAAATGAACAGTTCCTGAAATTTCTTGATCGTCTGTTCGGTTTGCCCCGGATGCTCTCAGAACTAACTCGTGGTACCAGACTTCCGACGCGATACCAAGTCTACCAGTGGTAGAGAGACAGGTTTCCTGATCGATTATCTCACTTTTCCAATCTGTTGGCAAGCGAACGATGGTTAACATAGGAGGCAGACAGAGTTTGAGGTCAAAGGTCGTTGGCACATTCCCGTTTGTAACGAGGACTGTGGCTGTCATTTCGCTGCCGTCCAGAACGAGTGCTTTCTGCTCGCTTTCTGACGCATTTTTCAGATCCGACTGTTGCGCAGCACCATACGGAATAGCAACCTCTAAACTTCCCTGTGTGTATACGTGTGGTGCGGTTACCGTTTCAGTATCAACACCTCCTGTGGACAAAGTCGCCTCAAATCTATAGGTCTCCCCTTCACGCCATTCAAAATAGAGGGACTCTATCTGCCGAGGCGGTACTGGGAAATCGAGTTGTGCAACCATCACACCATTTGCATTAAAAGCACGCAGACGCTGTACCGGTGCCTCTGTACTGAATTGCACCTTTGCCCCCAAAGAGAAGAACGTCACCTTCCATGAAAACGGTTCTTCTTTCGGAGTTGTGGCACAACTGATTAGGAAAACGAGCAGTGGCATGCACCAGGCTGCCTTTTTTGTCGCTATCATTTTTTCCCCAGGTCGGTAGGTGCGGTTTCCTAACCACACCCATAGGTGTCAATTTAGGGACCTCCAGGTCCGGTAGGGTTTTTGCTGGGGTGTTTCTTCACGGTTTCCCAACCGAACCGGCTCCTACGCGAAAACCTTGATAACTTCAAAACCCTCTTCAGTCCCGTAGGGGCGACATTTGTGTGGAAATGTGCATCGACCAAAGACCTAAGCCCCGTAGGGGCGGCATTTGTAGAACTTCCTACAAAATATCTCAAAAACTTCCTAAATTGACACCTGTGGTGCGGTTTGGAACCGAAAGCCGAAGCCATCCCACCTGTTACTGGGAAGGGGCACCGGACTTCGCCAATAAATTACCGAATTAAATCTTCATCAAACCGCGCCCGCGAATGCTAAGTTAAAGTCCTTGTCCTATCAGCACCAGATCAAGGATATTGACCACTTCGTCACCATTAACATCAGCGATGATACCAGGTCCCTGATCTCCTAAGAACCGGCTCGCGATTGTCAAATCCTCCGCGTTGATAAACCCATCGTTGTTTATGTCTTCGCGGCGCGAGATAACTTGTGCGAACGCAAGAATAGAAGCACCGGGACCAACATGATACGTTTGCAGAAGAGACGCATCCATGACATCCATGACGCGAACGTAATCCTGTCCACTGCCTCCCCAGTCGGGTTGCGTGATATAAAGATTTTCATCCGGGCCAAAGGTCAAACCACCACCGATAGGGGCATCCGCATCGTTACTGAAGTTAGCAATCGTATCGTCTTCATCGCGAATCCAGTCTTGGGCAGCGACATCGTAGATGAGCAAACCGGGGTTCTGCCAGCTGCCTTGCATGAACAGCTGCTTTTCGGAATTAAGAGCGGCGGATCCAGGTGTGAACCCGAGTTTAACCGTTTCGGTAATCTCATCGGTGGTCGCGTCAATCAGAACGAGGTATCCGGTAATGTCATTGTAATTGCCTGTCGATTTGACGATAACAGTCGATGCGCCGTCGTTGAGGATTTGGCCCGCGTTTGTCGGCACCGGTATTGACTCCAGAATAATGTCTGTCTCCGTATCAATCACTGTGACAGTGCTCTGGTAATAGGTGGTTTTTCTTGCCTCTGGGTCCCACTCCCATGCCGGATTCGAGACGTAGGCTTTGCCGTTGAGAAGCGTGATACCTGTCGGTTTATTGAAGGAACCGGTGAGAACTTTCGTTACATTACGATTCGGAATGTCAACGACATGCACCTCATGCGCTGCCCCACAGGTAACGTACAACTTCTGATCGTTGATAAGAGCAACCTGCTGGGGTGTCGCCCCTTCTTGAATCGGAATTTCGCCGACAATCTCTCGGTCTTCCAAGTTGACAATAAAGATGCTATCGCCGGAGCTTGCGGCCCCAGTAATAGGTAAGTTAAAAGTGGGGATATAAGCAAGATGCCCCCGAATGGCGAGACCAACTGCCCGCCTCCGCTGAAGCACTTCGTTGCTAAAATGGAGTATTTCGTTGTCAACGGCTCGTCTTTCATTCGGTTCCATTAAATCGATGAGTGAAAGCGATGCCGTAATACCCAAATCCGGATGCGTCAGGGCATTTATGACAACCGCAAGGTCTTGAACCTCTGTTTGTCCAAAGGTTGGATTAATGAGAAGCGTAAGGAATAGCACGACTATGAGTACGGATGCGTGCCGTTTGAAACACGGTGTGGATGAGAAATGTCGCCGAGAGAAAAAAAATCTGTTCATTAAAACCTCCGTAATGAAACAAGAAACCCCTGCTTTCATCGGAAAGACAGGGGATGCGGCGACACTCCATATACGCTGATCCTGCAATGGGGTCCGAAGATTTCATATCTAAATCCGGACTTCTATATTTAATCTAACAGGATACTACTTGTGCGCTGTTCCACCGCTTTCCCGCGAAAGCAGATGCGTGAAACACGATCCAGGCAGGTCTCCTGACTTCCGATCTTGTGTCCGCTGAACCTTCCCATCAATAAATTGACAGTGGTTTTTTCAGCGGATATTTGTGATCGTTCACAGTGGCGGGGCCGTGGCGGATTCTCACCGCGCTTCCCTATTCTCCGGCTTTCTCCGGCACCTGAACCGTTAGTTTATTCAAATGTAATGCCTATATTATATCACATTGCGACATTCTTTGCAAATTTTTCGTAGATTCATGAAAATGAAATGTTCGAGAAGTATTAATAAATAGGACTTACGCATGCTGCTCTTTTGTAGCACGATGCACTTCGCATCTGGGGTTTTTGCTGGGGTGTTTCTTCAGCGTACGCCGCAAAACTTCCCAGTTTGTGGCATCTAACACAACGGGCTGCAGTCAAAATTGCGTAAGTCCTGTTAAAACTGAATGGCTCTACCTTTTGGATTTTTATACTTGCCTATTTTAAACGGGATTGCTATCATAAAGGTTAGTTCTTGTAGGAGCGACTTCCAGTCGCGATTGATCAAACAGCAATATATCTCTAACGGTTTCCAGAAAGATCACGCAATGTCAAAAACCTCCCGTATCCGAGACAACAGCATGTACGATACCGTCGCCGATTTTCTGCGAGATAAAATCCAAGACGGTTCCGATCTCTCCATTGTCTCCGCCTATTTCACCATTTACGCCTTTGACAAACTCAGAGACGAATTAACCGGCATCAAAGGACTCCGTTTTCTGTTCGGTGAACCGAGTTTTATCAACATTGATCCAGACAAAACCGAAAGCAAGGCGTTCCAACTCACCGAATCAGGGTTAAAACTCCAAAACTATCTTCCCCAAAAAGAGGTTGCCAGAGCCTGTGCCGACTGGATCGAAGAAAAGGTCGAAATCCGCTCAGTCCGTAAATCAAACTTCCTGCACGGCAAAATGTATTATATTGAGAACGGTAAGAGCGAAGACGCAATCATCGGCAGTTCTAACTTCACCGTGCGCGGTTTAGGGCTCAGCGAAACCGTAAACAACATCGAACTCAACCTCGAAGTTGACAGCAAGAGCGATTGCGCTGACCTGAAAACGTGGTTTGATAACCTTTGGGACTCGGAGCAGGTAGAGGATGTAAAAGCACAGGTGTTGCAAATCCTCAAAGATGCTTATCAGGACAAAGACCCCGAATTCATCTACTACAAAACGCTTTACCATCTCTTTGAAAACATATTGGCGGATGTAGGCGACACAGAATTTGCCGAAGCGAACCCTTCATTCCTGCAGACGGAAATCTGGCAGAAACTCTGCGCATTTCAGAGGCACGGCGTGCAGGCATGTCTCCAGAAACTCAAGGCATATAACGGGTGTATTATCGCTGATAGCGTCGGATTGGGCAAAACTTATGAGGCACTCGCGATTATCAAATATTTCGAGTTGCGCGGTGCTAATGTTCTTGTGCTTTGTCCGAAAAAGTTGGAACAGAATTGGGTGCTTTATTCAAAACGCTACAGCCGGAAGCGTAATCCATTTAAAGGTGATCCGTTATGGTACACAGTCCTGGCACACACAGATTTGAGTCGAGATAGCGGAAAATCCAACGGTATTGAGTTAGCAGAACATGATTGGGGCGATTATGATCTTGTTGTCATCGACGAATCCCATAACTTCCGAAATCGTGGTGCCCGTTACGAGAAATTGATGGAAGATGTCATCCAGAGTGGCGGCAAAACCCAAGTCTTAATGCTCTCTGCGACCCCAGTCAACAATCAACTCACCGACCTTACGAATCAGATCTGCTTAATCACTGAGGATAGGGATGACGCTTTTAGAGAGACAGGTATTCCAAGCATTAGAGGGACGCTCAATGCTGCACAAAGTCGTTTTGATACGTGGACAGCAGAAACCGATCAGATGCCCGAAAAGTCTCAAAAGCAGGAAAACCTTGCAGAAAGCCTAAATGCTGACTTTTTCGCCCTGCTTGATCGACTGACTATCGCTCGTTCGCGTACGCACGTCATAAACTTCTATGAGAATGCGGTTGAAGAGATCGGTCAATTCCTGGATCGTGAACCACCGAAGTCTATCTTTCCTGAAATTGACCTGCAAGGGAAATTTCCCACTTACCAAACAATCAGCCACCAGATTGATGGATATCGACTCGCAATCTTCAATCCGTCAAAATACATTCGTCAGGAATGCCGTCACCATTACGGCGAGAGACTTCTTCAGCAGCGCGAGTTCAACCTCATCGGCATGATGAAGGTGAACTTTCTTAAACGACTTGAGAGCAGCGTCCACTCCTTCGCATCAACCCTTGAACGCACCATTGAAAATATCAAAGCGCGTGAGTCTGAAATTCAGGACTTTCTGAGTGCAACCGCAAGTGTTGTAAGCGAAAGCGGGTTCGATCCCTTTGCCGAAACAACGGAAGAATATGGAGAGGATGACGAACTACAAACCGGTGTACAAGCAGGAAAAAATCAGACTTATCTCTATGAACATATTGACCTTGACACTTGGCTTGCCGACCTTCACGACGATAGGACGCAATTGGATAAAATTTACAAAATCGCACAAAATATCACGTCTGATCGGGATGCAAAATTGGAGCAACTCAAGCAACTGATCGCCGCCAAGGTGCAGAACCCCGCAAAAAACCGAGACGAAAAAGAGAACCGCAAAGTCCTCGTCTTTACCGCTTTTGCCGATACTGCCAACTATCTCTACGATAATCTATACGAATGGGCAAAGGAGACACTTAATATTGAATCCGCTGTCGTTACCGGTGGTGCAAGCAGAAGCGAACTCGTCAGGAACGACTTCGACGAAATCCTTACCAATTTCTCACCGATTTCCAAAGAGAGAGAAGAGAGCGAAACTGAAGCGGAAAAGGAACTCCCAGAAATTGACCTCCTCATCGCTACCGATTGTATCTCCGAAGGACAGAACCTACAGGATTGCGACTATCTCATTAATTACGACATCCATTGGAACCCTGTCCGTATCATTCAACGTTTCGGTAGGATTGACCGGATCGGTAGTAAGAACAAGAAAATCCATCTGATCAACTTCTGGCCCACGCCTGAACTCGACGCATACATCAACTTGAAACCTCGTGTCGAAGCACGCATGGCACTCGTCAATCTTACTGCTACAGGCGATGATGATCTGCTCTCACTGACGGAAAAGGAGAGCATGGAGCAGGTCTGGACGCATCGCGACGAGCAACTCCGCCGCATGCAAACCGAAATCCTTGATTTTGAAGATATTGAGGAGCAGTTGAATCTCAACCAATTCACACTTGACGATTTTCGGGCGCAGCTGCTCGACTATCTCCGTCAAAACGAAACGAAGCTTCGGGACGCGCCGCTCGGCTTATACGCAGTCACTGCACCCCTCACACACGACGGGATGCCTGTGAATATCAAACCCGGGGTCATCTTCTGTCTAAGACAGACCGGTGAGGCAGCGGACAGTGAAGAGGGGAAAAAACTCAACCCGATTCATCCGTATTATCTCGTGCATATCAGTGATGACGGCGAAGTCTCTATCGGATTCACCAACCCGAAACGGATTTTGGAACGATTCAGTACACTTTGTGTTGAAAAGAAACAACACGATCAAGACCTCTGTCACTGGTTCAACGAGGAGACCGACAACGGCAGCGACATGACGATCTATGAGATGCTACTCGATACAGCGTTAAATTCAATTCGCAAAGAATACAACCGAAAGGTCAACGATCAACTTGACGCAAGCCCTGACGCGCTGCTCCCAACCGCCGATAATCAGATTACAGAAAAAACCGAATTTGAACTCATTACATGGCTCGTGATTTCCCAAGAATAGGAGGATATATGAATTCAGAAATAACAATCAAACAAAACATTGAAAACACCCTAAAAAACTTCGATAACCAACCGCTAAGAGAAGCCGCCACATCCCTCCTGAACACCCTCGGCTACTACAGTAACCGAGTCGGAAATAATGCAATCGACAAGGACAGATTTGAACGTCTCATTGAATCCGCCCTTGACCCTGCCAACCCATCTCAAAAACTCCGCATTGAAGAGTGGCAATCCCTTTTCCAGATCATGCAAGTAGCAGATGAGGAAATTAACCAACAGGTAGACCCAGATCAGGGTTCGTTGTTTGAGAGCACCCAAATAGACGATACGCTCAGAACCTCTTACATGTTTATCACGGTTCAACTGACGAAAAACACCTATACGCGCACACAACTCGCTGACATCACCCGTTTTATCAACAAAGAATTTGAAAAATCGATCATGGTCATATTCCGATACGGTGCTGTGCTCTCTCTCGCCATCATCAACCGTAGACCTAACCTCCGCAACACGACAAAACAGGTTTTGGAAAAAGTGACACTTATCAAGGATATTAACCTTGATTCTCCGAAGCGTGCGCATATAGACATTATATCGGAGCTCCATCTCCACCGACTCATTGAAAACGAAGGTGTACGTAACTTTGATACACTCCACGATGCGTGGGAAGGTATCCTCAATACAGAGGAACTCAACAAGCAATTCTATCGAAGACTGTTCGCGTGGTATGAATGGGCAGTTAAAGAGGCAACCTTCCCGACAGATGAGAATCGTGTGATAAAACCGGAGGAGCATGTTATCCGCCTTATCACACGTCTGCTCTTTATCTGGTTTATCAAAGAAAAAGGGTTGGTGGCGGATGAATTATTTAACAAATCGCAAATCCAAGACCTACTCAATGAGGATGACTTTAATAACGGAGATGCTTACTATCGTGCTGTGCTACAAAACCTATTTTTCGCAACGTTGAACACGGAGATTGGGAAGCGTAAGTTCAGCAAAGAAAGCTATGATACTAATCGCGATTTCTCTTGTTACCGATATAAAAAACAGATGGACGACCCCAATAAACTGCTATCCCTTTTTGCACAAACCCCCTTCATCAATGGCGGATTGTTCGATTGTCTGGATACCTTCAAAGCGACAGGTAAAGAGAGCTACCGAATAGACTGCTTTTCTGATAATCAGTACCATAAGTTATCCATCCCGAACCACCTCTTTTTTGACGAAAACCGCGGCCTTCTTCCGCTACTCGAACACTACAAATTTACCGTTGAGGAGAACACGCCAGTAGATCAGGAGGTTGCCCTGGATCCCGAATTGCTCGGCAGAGTGTTTGAAAACCTACTCGCCGCTATCAACCCCGAAACGGGAGAAACGGCACGAAAACAGACCGGTTCCTATTATACACCGCGCGCCGTTGTAGACTATATGGTAGAGGAAACACTCATCGCTACGCTCTCCGAGAAGTGCCAACCGACTGATGCCAATGAAGTCCCTTGGGATGAACGACTGCGCTATCTGTTTGACTATGCCAAGATGTTTGACGACGCTCACGAATGGTTTGACGACAGCGAAACGGACGCGATTGTGAAAACAATCTCTGAACTCAAGATATTGGACCCAGCCGTCGGTTCCGGCGCGTTCCCGATGGGTATACTCCACAAGTTGACGTTAGCACTTCGGCGACTTGACCCTGATAACACCCGATGGGAAGCATTGCAGAAGCAACTCGCTGGCGAACGCGCAGCGGCGGCATTCAACACCCAAGACCAACAAGCACGCGATGCCGAACTCACCGAAATCAGTGCCACTTTTGAACGTTACCGTGATTCCGACTTCGGACGGAAATTGTATCTAATCCAAAACAGCATTTTCGGCGTGGATATCCAACCGATTGCCTGCCAAATCGCCAAACTCCGATTCTTCATCTCGCTTGCCATTGAGCAGGAACCCGACAAAGACGCTGATAACTTCGGCATCAAACCGTTACCCAATTTAGAGACGCGTTTTGTCACCGCAAACACATTGATAGGTCTCAAGGTACAAGGAACGTTGACGAGCAACAAAGCGCGAGATTTGGAACGAGAACTACGAGATAACCGCGAGCGGCATTTCCACGCCACCACACGCCAGCAAAAGCGGGCGTGCCAGATTAAGGATGAGGAATTGCGAACAGAATTGGCAGCCGAACTAAAGCATTTCGGCATGCCTGCAGATGATGCCGAAAAGATCGCTAAATGGGATATTTATGACCAAAACGCTTCTGCAGATTGGTTTGACTCGGAGTGGATGTTCGGAATCACAGAAGGGTTTGATGTAGTAATTGGGAATCCGCCTTATATTAGTCATGATAAAATCCCAAAACAACTTAAAGCCCAAATCAAGGATCATTATCACTCATATCAGCCATTTGCAGACGTATATTGTTATTTTATTGAAAAGGCATTAGAACTGCAGAGCAAGAGAGGCATCCTTAGCTTCATTACCTCAAATTCGTACTTAAGAGCGGAATATGGAGCACCGATCCGAAACTTACTCCGAAATAAAAATATACTGCTTAGAATATTAAATATTGAGGAGTCACAAGTTTTTGAAAGTGCAATTGTTAACGTTGCGATAATTGTGTCTCGTAAACCGACAAATTCCACTGAGGACTTTTGCGTGGTTGTTAATTCTCCATTTTCAGGTAACAATTTTGCTGACTTTGTGAAAATTAATGGCTTTAATTATTCACAAGCGTACTTTAATTCAAAGTCGTGGAATCTCGCAGAACCCAAACTTGTTGAACTTCAAAAGAAATTGGAGTCATCAGGCAAAACCCTTGAAGAGTTCCAGACGAAAATTAGGCTCGGTATTGCCACCGGCAGCAACGAAGCCTTTCTTGTAGATGAAAAGCAAAAACGGAAATTCTGTAAGAGAAATTCCATCAATGCTGAAATCATAAAACCTGTTTTGAGAGGTCGGGATATTTCACGCTACAGTTACACTTTACCTGGGCAGTATATTTTACTCTCCAAAAATGGAGTTAATGTAGAAAGAGATTATCCTGATATATACGAACATTTAGAATCGTTCGGGGATAGATTTAAAAACCGCGGAGCGCAGGGACAACACTGGACTAACCTAAGAGCTTGTTCATTCTATGATGACTTCAAAAAGGAAAAGATCGTGTGGATCGAATTGTCAGATTTAGGACGATTCGCGCTTTGTAAGGAAGAAATCTATCTACTCAACTCGGCCTACTTTTTATTACCTCCCTCAGATATAGATGCAAAGTTCCTTCTTGGCATCCTAAATTCAACTACAATTCGTTTTTATCTGAATCTTGTTGCAGAGACCAGTGGAATGGGAACAAGCCGTTGGATTAACAATTATGTGAAAGAATTTCCAATACCAATAGTTGCTTATGAGCAACAAACTGAAATCATTGCGCACGTTGATCAAATTCTCACTGCCAAGCGCGCTGGCTCGGATGCAGACACTTCCGACCTTGAAAATGAGATTGATAAACTGGTGTATGAATTGTATAATTTAACGGAAGAGGAGATTGCGATTGTGGAGGGAAAGAATGAGTAAAGGGCTAAAGATTTTCATTACCTATGCACATAAAAATTCAGAAGCAAAGGACGAATTAATAACCAGCCTTGCTGTCCTGAAGCAAAACGGATTAATAGATGTCTGGCACGACAACGAAATCCTACCCGGTGATAGATGGCGCGATGCAATTTTCAACAATCTTGCCGATTCGGATATTCTACTCTACCTTACCTGTCGGTACAGTCTCGCTTCTGAAAACTGCAATAAAGAATTAACTGCTGCGTTAAATCCAAACATAAGAGTGATTCCGATTATCCTTGAACACTGCGATTGGCAAAATCATCAACTTAGTGACTTCCAAGCACTACCGGATAAAGGTAAACCTATTAACGACTGGCAACCTGAGAGCAAAGGGTGGATGAGTGTGGTAGAAGGCATCCGAAAGGTTATAAACGAAATGCTGTCTCACGCGGATTCGGCACCCAGTATATCTCGCCAAAAAATAATAGCTGAGTCGGTATTCCAACAAGGCAATTTTCTGATGATGTTCGGACAAACAGGTACAGCGATAGAGGTATACACAGATGCAGTTGAACTCAATTCGCGCCACGGTGCTGCCTACAACAATCGTAGCGTTGCTTATCACACACTAAACCAACTTGACCTCGCCTTTGAAGATGTTACAACAGCAATAACACTAAATCAGAGCGATGTTTGTGCACATAACAACCGCGGACTTATTTATTTTTCAAAAGGTGACTTTGACCTTGCTATCCGAGACTTCAACACCGGAATACGACTGAACCCAAAGTTTGCCCTTACTTATCTCAACCGTGGTGCCGTTTACCAAGAGAAAGGCGAGGTTGATCGCGCCATCAAAGACTGGAATGAAGCAATACGACTCGACCCTGATTGTATTGAGGCCTATTATAATCGTGGCACTGCTTACGGAAAAAAAGGTGAAATTGACTGTGCTATCAAGGATTTTGACCAGGTAATAGAACTGGAACCAACATTTGCCGAAGCCTATACCAATCGCGGCAATGTTTACCGCAACAAAGGCGATTTTAATAACGCTTTTGAAGACTATAATAAAGCGATAGAATTAAAACCAAAACTTACTGAAGCCTATTTGGGGTGTGGTAATGTTTACAAAGCAAGAGATGAGATCGATAGTGCGATTAGAGACTACACTGAAGCAATACGGTGCGACCCTAAATATGCATTAGCTTATACCAAACGTGCTGACGTATACCTCAAGAAAGACGAATTTGAACTTGCCGTTGCTGACTATACCGAATTGATACGACTCAATCCCAATGATTCCAATATTTATATCACTCGCGGTTTTACTTACGCTCTCAAAGGTGACCTTGATCTCGCCATAAATGACTTTAACAAAGCTATAGAACTAAAACCAGATCTTGCCGAACGGCGCAATTCTATGTATGCACTCGCCTATAGAAAACGTGGTGACGTATACTTTGAAAACGACGATTTTGATATAGCTATTGTTGACTATACCGAAGCAATACGACTCAATTCGGATGATGTAGATTCTTATAACAATCGCGGTAATGCTTACATGCGAAAAGGTAATATAGACCTTGCAATCAAAGACTTTACTGACGCTATCCACTTCAAGCCTGATAATGCTAACCTCCATATCAAGCGTGGCCTTATGTACTCGCACAAAATCAAGTTTGATCTCGCTGTCAAAGACTTTAACAAAGCGATACAACTTAAACCAGATAATGCCGAAGTATATAACTATCGAGGTATTGGGTTACTACATCTGCAGGAGTGGGAAAAAGCAAAAACTGACCTTACAATTGCCAGAAACATGGGAGAGGATATCATCTCTGTATTTCATACCCTATGTTCAAGCATTGCCGACTTTGAGCAGAAACAAGGTGTTAAACTGCCGGAAGACATCGCCGCAATGCTAACGCCTCCGGAAGCATAGCAGGGGAACAGAAAACTGTTTGATTGGAAATTAATGAGAAATGGAAATGATTAACAGGTTTCGTGATGCAGAAGGACATAAACGGCTCATTTCGGTGTTACGCAAACAAATTATCATTCAAGGCGACGAAAATTTAGCCACGGAACTCGCGGGACAAGCTGAAATTCTTGCGTTTGAGTCCGGGGATGAATTAATCACTCAAAATGGCGTAGACAATGACATCTATTTTATTTTAGCGGGGCGGCTTTCCATTGTTGTTAACGGACGTGAAGTCGCAATCAGGAACCCTGGACAACATGTCGGTGAAATGGTGTTAGTAGATCCGTCCGCTAAGCGTTCCGCGTCGGTTGTCGCTATTGAACAAACAGTCGTTGCGAAAATAGCTGAGGCTTCCCTCCGTCGATTAGCAGATAAATATCCAAGAATCTGGCAACTAATTGCAGGAGAACTCGCCGAGAGATTGCGACAGAGAAATAGATTCGTTGCCACCACAAACCCACGTCCTGTTGTGTTCATAGGTTCATCAAAAGAATCGCTTCCTATTGCGGAAGCGATCCAATCTAATTTAGAGCACGATGACCTTATTGTACGATTATGGACAGATGGCGTTTTCGGTGCTTCGCAATTTGTAATCACCGAACTCGAAAAACAGGTTCGGGAAGCCGATTTTGCAATATTGGTATTGGGGGCTGACGATGAAGTAGTAAGCAGGGACGAAAAATCTGATGCCCCGCGTGATAATGTAATCTTTGAATTAGGACTGTTTATGGGAGCATTGTCACATGAGCGAACCTTTATGATTACGCCTCGCGAGAGTGATATTAAGATTCCTACCGATTTGCTTGGCCTTATTCCATTGAGTTATAAATCGGATGACTCCAACAATCCTAATTCCTCGCTGGAAATAGCTTGTAATCAACTTCGGAATATCATTAACAAAACCGGCGTTAAGTAATTTTATATTAGGAGGATTATTCCAATGAGTTTAGTTGAAGATTATACTGAAGCGGTAGAGAAGATATTTAAAGATACATGGACTACTCGGGACGGCCAAAAAGTTCCAGAATCGGAAAATTTAGGTTTAGGTAATGATGCTGTAAAGTTGGACGGAACTGTCCTCTATGCAGATCTTGACGAATCTACAAATCTTGTGGATTCTTACGAACCAGAATTTGCTGCTGAAATATATAAAGCATATCTCAGTTGTGCTGCTAAAGTTATAAAGTCTGAAGGCGGTGAGATCACTTCTTACGACGGCGACCGTATTATGGCAGTATATATTGGAAACTCAAAAAATACTAAAGCCGCTCGTTCGGCACTAAAAATAAATTATACAGTTAAGGAAATTATCAACCCTCTCCTAAAGGAGCATTACCCTGATGAGAATTATAGTGTAAAACAGGTCGTAGGTGTTGATACCAGCGAGTTATTTGTTGCACGCACGGGAATACGAGGATCAAACGACCTCGTTTGGGTTGGACGCGCAGCGAACTACGCAGCGAAGTTGTCTTCACTTTCACCCAATTACGCTTCACGATTGACTGAAGCGGTGTACAATAAATTGCATGCTTCAGTCAAATATGCAGATGATGACAATGAGACTCCTATGTGGAAAAAGGCTACCTGGAATGATATGACAATTTATCAATCAACTTGGTGGTGGAAAGTATAGGTAAGTTGCGTCATTGTCCGCTTGGAAGCGATTGGGAAAGGTCTGAATCTTAAATAAATTGAACAAGGTAAATTTTCCAATCAGCGTCATCTGATAAATCCGAGAAAATTCGCGATTCAGAAGGTTGCAAGGTTTCATCTACAAAAAAGTTGCCATTATGGAGGTGAACGAAAATGTCAGATCAATCCAAGGCATCAAGTGATAAACCGCCTACAATTCAGGACATTATCCATGAGATAGAGCGAAAATCGGCTGATGGAGATTATATCTTTCGAGGTGAACGTCAAAATATAGATAGGAAAGTGTCCTCTACACTTTACCGAGATTTTGATGATATAGATATGCGAGGATTTGATATAGAAATTGTCCAAAAAGAGATGCTTAATGGTGCTAAAAAACACACAGGACATTTACCTCACACAGGGGACATACCACAGGATTTTCGCCCGATTCTCGCGAGAATGTTTAGTGTAAGAGAAGAAGATACCGCTGAAGTCGATTTTGAGATTCTTACTGAAATCCAGCATTACGGCGGTAAAACTAACCTTATTGACTTCACAACCGACTACCTGGTTGCCCTATTCTTTGCTTGTGATGGTCACCATGATAAGGATGGCAGGCTAATTCTTCAAAAAACTGATGAAATAAAGGACATGTTAAGATATCCTCGGAATCCACGACATCGCGTTGCCGGACAAAAAAGTGTATTTGTTCGTTCTCCAAAAGGTTATATTGAACCCAATAAAGACAATATAGTTATTATTCCTGCCGCCTTAAAAAAATTGACACTTCGACACCTACGAAAGTATCATGGTATTTTTACGGAAACTATCTATAATGACCTTTATGGATTTATAAGAAGCCAGGATACCCATGCCGGTGCTAACACAGAAATTTATAAAGGACTTGCTTGTAAAAATAGAGGAGATAAAGCTGAAAAAGAAGATAAACGAAAGGAATATGAAGAAGCCATAAAACATTATGATAAGGCAATAGAATTGAAACCCGATTCAGCAGAGGCATATTACCACCGTGGGGTTGTTTATTTCCACTTAGATGATTTTGACAGTGCCATAACGAACTTTGCCGAAATGATTAAACTCGAACCTAACGAGGTCAATGCTTACCTTTGGCGCGGATGGGTTTACAAACACGAGGGTAATTTTGACGAGGCTATTGAAGACCATAATAAGGCGATAGCCCTTAAACCTGATAATCCTCATGCCTATTTCAATCTTGGTGTGATTTACAACCAAAAAGAGGATTTTGATCTTGCTATCGAAAATTTTACAGAAGCGATAGCACGTAATCCGAATTTTGCAGGAGCCTATAACCATCGCGCTGTTGTTTTACGTGATAAACAGGGTAATTATGAGCTCGCCATTGAAGACTTTACAAAAGCAATAGACATGAATTCTGACAATGTTGACGAAATTTATAACAACCGTGGAATTGCTTACAGAAAAAAAGGGGACTATGAACGAGCTTTAGAAGACCATACTAAAGCAATAGAACTAAAACCCGATTCTCCTCAAATTTATTATTACAATCGCAGTGTAGTGTGGTTATTCCGTAAAGAATGGGAAAAGGCTAAAGACGACTTAATAACTGCCAGAGACAAACAAGAAGACATCAATCGAATTGAATTTCGTAAGGACTACGAAAGCGTTTCTGACTTTGAACAGAAACATGAGATTAAACTACCGGAAGACATCGCCGCAATGTTAACTCCTTTGTAGACACAGCAGTAAAGCAAAAACTATCCTTTTTATTAGATTATATGATGTTACAGAGTGTCAATCCGCGAAATCTGTGTAATCCGTGAGAATCCGCGATTCTGACAAGAGACGCAATGAATTGCGTAACTACGAACAGAGTTACTCTTAAAATCCGCGTCATCTATTTAGTCCGCGATAGTCTGCGATTCATATAAAACAGCAATTGACAAACACATCCCTAAATTGTATAATCTGATTAAGGATTGTGGTTGAAGGAACATAGAATCAAAAATATCGCATGAACACACCGGTAGAAATATCCAGTTTAGCAGACTACATCAACCAAATAAACGCGATAACCGATCCCGAAAAAAGCTACCTCTATCTTGGTCAGGAAAACGAGACATGGTATATAACCAGTAGTGCCTATCGTCGTTTGGTAAGCAGTTCCGAGGATTTGGGACGGGAAGATAATCTTCTGCCTTATCCGTTGCGCGAGTTGTACCAGAATTATCTCCTTGAAATTATTGATGAGATTAAACTGAGGTATCCATCTACATATAGAGACCTGTCCGCTTTAGAGTGTATGGCGCATTTACAACATAATCGCGTTGCTACAGGCTTAATTGATTTTACCTTTGCTCCATTAGTCGCTCTCTGGTTTGCCTGCACTGATGAGAACATAGATGGTAAGGTTATTGTGTTGGAAAACGATAGTGAGAAAATTGAAGAGATAACAACACTTGAGCAGCTTCAGCAGGATCTGACAGTATTTTTTCCGACTGATCAAGAAAATTGGTATCTGTGGTCTCCGACGCTGGACAGTCAAATAGTGGAAAACCGACGACTGATTATGCAGCAATCGGTGTTCTTATTCGGCTTACCGGAAATAGATACAGAAATGATCACACAAGAAATTACAATCCGTAGCGGTGACAAAGCAGATATCAGAACGGTGTTAGAAAAAATGGGAATCTCGGAAAAGACCTTATTTTCCGACTTACTCGGTTTTTTTGAAAGAAATAGTGCTACGCAACCTTATAACTTATCAGTTGACGCACTTGACTCCTGAGGGACACTGTTATGAACAACAAATTAACCGACAAGGACACCCTTTTTTCCAAACATTCGCGGCGCGGTAACCAGAGGCTGTTCGCGAGAAAATACGACGAAGCCATTGAAGAATACAGTAAGGCGATAGAACTGAAACCCGATTACGCACCTATCTATAGTATACGCGGCTACGCTTATCGCATCAAAGGTGATTTTGAGTCTGCCATCAAAGACTATAATAAACTGATAGAACTCAGGCCCGATAATGCTGATGCCTATTGTGATCGTGGGATCGCCTACAGCAGAAAAAGTGAATTTGCGCGTGCCCTTCAGGACTTCAAAAAGGCGATAAAAATTAAACCAAATTTCGCCGATGCCTATAATGGTCGTGGCTTGACGTACCATCAGATGAATGAAGTAGACCAAGCCCTTCAAGACTTCAACAAAGCAATAGAAATCAGACCCGATTTTGCCAAGGCGTATAACAATCGCAGCACGGTTTATAAAGATAGAGGTGATATTGATAAAGCACTTGAGGACACGAGTAAGGCAATAGAACTCCAGCCTAATTTGGCATATGCCTATAATAATCGTGGAAACGCTTACGTTATGAAAGGGATAACAAGCCTCGCTATTAACGACTTTAACAAAGCGATACGCCTAAGTCCGGAGCTTGCTGAAGCCTATTGCAATCGCGGCGTTGCTTATGAAAATAGTGGTGAACTTAAATCTGCCATCCAAGACTATACAAAAGCGATAGAACTTCAACCTGATTATGCAGTAGCGTATAACAATCGAGGAGTGATTCAAAATAAAAAAGGCGAATTTGATCTTGCCATTAAAGACTTTGATGCGGCAATACAAATCAAATCAGACTTTGCTCACGCGTACGGTCGTCGTGGTTACGCTTATTATACCAAAGGCGAATTTGACCGAGCCATTATAGACTGCAACAAAGCAATGGAACTCAAGCCAGACTTTGCCGAAGCCTATAACAATCGTGGTCTTGTTTACTTAGCTAAAGGTGAACTGGAACTTGCCATCGACGACCTGGACAAAGCGATTGAATCTAATCCCGATTATGCCGAAGCCTATTACAATCGCGGCGTGATATGGTCAAGGCTGCAGCAGTGGGAAAATGCAAGATTGGACCTGACTGTTGCGAATATCATAGGAAAAAACAGCATCAACGCATTCCATCATATCAACAGAAACATCGTGAATCTTGAACGTATTCCCGATGTCAACCCGCCAGAAGACATCGCTGCAATGCTAACGCCTCCGCGAGCATGGCAGTAAAACAAAACTGTCTCCTTTGCGGATTACCTGATGTTGCAAAGTGTCAATCTGCGTCATCCGTGTCATCCGTGAGAATCCGCGATTCAGGCAAGAGACGCAATGAATTGCGCAACTACGAACAGAGTTACCCTTGAAATCTGCGTCATCCGCTACAATCCGCGATAATCCGCGATTCTAACAGTAAAGAAACTGCTATTTAGAAAACGAACCCTGAATACACAACCCACCTCTCTTCTGAACACGCAACCCGATGCCGACGTTTCGCGTTTTTCATTGACAACTGAAAAGTCGTATATTACAATGCGTATAAAATAAACTTGATAAATCTACGCTTTGTGCAGATTTTAGTGAACATTATTTGCACTACTTAACATAAAATGATAAAATTAAAAATATGATAGAATTTCCGATGAAATGCAAGACCGAATTCACCGCTTACCAAATTTTCTCAAAAATGGATGAGGGGGTGTCATAATCGTGTTAGGAGAACGACTGAGAAGATTTAGACTTGCTCGTGGTATGTCCCTGCAGAACTTAGAAGATGAAATTGAAGGGTTAGTTAACAGTCAAACACTGTCAAAATATGAGCGCGGGAAACTTCAACCGACAACGAGAGTCCTCAATCGAATCGCTTCCGCCCTTGGAGTTAAGTCCGCCCAATTGTGGGGTGAGTCAACCTGTGATACAGAAGTCGAACCCCTTCTTGATCAGACGACAGATTCGTCTACTGATAAACCACTTAGTGAACGTCGTAGGTTTCTGCAATTACCAAAGGCGGAGAGAAACCGTATCTTAAGCGAACAAGCGAAAGAGATGGCGGATTTCTACGAAAACGATACAGAGTGGCGAGAATGGGAAGGCGGTCCCATTGTAGAGTACGATATTCCGCTTTCCAATCCGCGAAATCCGTGAAATCCGAGATTCTGACGAACGCGCAGCCCCAATGCTTGTTCCCCTCAAGCCGTGTAATCAACTATTGATACTGTTTTGTGAAAGAAGATTTTGGATGTGCGAAGGACAAAATCCGCGAAATCCGTGAAATCCGCGAGAATCCGCGATTGAAAAAATAAATGTGTAAAATGCCAAAAAATTTGACAACGCAAATTCGATGCAGTATCATTAATAATATTAACGTGAGTTTGAAAAATAAAATCGTCCGAAACGCATCGCGTGTATGTTTCAGATTTGTAAGAAGCAGCTTGTAGGCAAATTCGTGAGAATAAGAGGTGTTTTATGCGTTATCCTATTGTTATCCACAAAGATCCGGAGAGTTGTTACGGGGTTACTGTCCCGGATTTGCCTGGGTGTTTCAGTGCTGGAAATACCATTGAGGAGGCACTGATGCAAGCTGCGGAAGCCGTTGAGTGTTACCTTGAAGGTTTGTTACTTGATAACGAACCAATTCCTAATCCTAAGGATATTACATTTCACACAAACAACCCTGATTATGCTGATGGGCTATGGGAAACTGTATCCATTGATCTGGCGGCATTAGTTCGTGAAGTGACGCCTAAGAAGGTAGTCAGCCTGTCCAAAGTCTCTACTCTGTGAGTGGAAAATCAAACATTTTTGAAGGCTGCTTCGTAGAAAATAGGAGTTGATTTGGCTTTCGTTCTGACTTTTCTTCAGGTCGATAAAAGGCTCCGGCAGGACGGTTTTGAATTTTCTCATGCGCGCGGCAGTCATTATCACTATAAACATCCAGATACGCGGAAACGGGTCGTTGTTCCTCGACCTTCACGCACAAAGGACAATATCCCGACAGGGACATTACGAAGTATTTACCGACAAGCAGGTTGGGAATGGAGAAGTAGATAAACGGTTTGTGCTAAATAATTTTGTTTTATACACCCTTAGTTAAAAATTTGACAATGCAAAGTAAATGTGGTATCATTACTATTAGCGTATGAAACTTTATGCTGACGCGCGAATATTTGACAATTGTTAACCTATCTGCGGAAAGCGATAAACATGAAACTTTTGCGTTCACACTCCAACTTGCATAGCATCGTTAACCATTGGCATTGGTGGCATTCCAACTGCTTGCGGAGGAGTGTGCGCCTAAACGGATAACTGAAATACATATTGAAAATCGTCGTTTTTCATTTCTAAGTCCAGTTGAAGCCTTATGCACACCGACCTCGGCAGCATAAGGTGTTTTTTTTGCAAAGTGCACAGATTGATCTATAGTATTGGCTTCCTCACGCTTGCTGAAGGGTTCCGGAAAAGTAAATCCCAAGTATGTAGCTCGTAATGTAATGGAGAGCGGGTTCGAGAGAGGAACGCTAAATCCCTAATCCACAATAGTTAACCGCAAGGAAAATTTAAAAAATGAAAATTTTATCTGAACTTAAATATGACAGTGATGGCTTGGTCGCCGCAGTCATTCAAGATTGCACAAACAACGAAATCCTGATGGTAGGTTACATGAATGCTGAGGCAATCAAACAAACCCTATCAACCGGACAGGTCTGCTTCTGGAGCCGTTCCCGCCAAAAACTATGGATCAAGGGGGAGACTTCAGGGCATACACAAGAGGTGGAATCTGTCGCAGTGGATTGCGACGGCGATGCCCTGCTCATAAAGGTCGAGCAAAAAGTCGCAGCGTGCCATGTTGGCTATCGCTCCTGCTTTTTTCGGGAAGTCTCCCCCGACGGCGAGTCAACGCGTGTCGTAGGTGAAAAGGTTTTCGAGGCAGATGCAGTGTATTAGCCGCCGTGAACGGGTCCGTTGTAGGTTTAGTACTCACTATGGACAACAGGCAATAAACTGCTCTACTATTGGAGATGGGTTTGATTTTAAAGTAAACCGCCTGCCAACAACGGCAGCAGGCGAAGAAGTTGGCCCATAGTTAAAAATATGTATTATCCGACGTTGGAAGATTTTCGCGAGGCAGCGAAATCAGGAAACACAATACCGGTATACCGATCGATTTTGGCGGATATGGAGACACCAGTATCTGCGTTCTATAAATTGATGCCTGATAATTATGCGTTCTTGTTGGAGAGTGTGGAAGGTGGTGAAAACGTTGCACGCTACTCTTTCTTGGGAACTCAACCCTCCGTGCTTTTCCAGAGTAAAGGGCATCAGGTGACGATTGCGTATTTGGAAAAAGGCGAAACCGTCGTTCAGGAATATGAGGATCCCTTGCGTGCGCTTGAGGAATTGATGCAGGATTACCGACCTGTTAACAATCCTGAGTTACCGAAATTCCACGGGGGTGCGGTCGGTTATATGAGTTATGACATGGTGCGCTTTGTCGAGGAATTGCCAGATAATACCGAAGATGAACTGCAGCTTCCCGATTGCTTCTTCATGATTGCCGAGACGATTTTGATATTCGATCATGTGAACCATCAGATTAAGGTTGTCGCGAACGCGCATATTGATGGAGATGTGGATGGAGCTTATGCCGACGCTATTGCGAAGATTGAAGCGTTGGTCGAAAAACTTAGGGCTGCTTCCGAACCGCATTTACGCACGGATAGCGGTGAGCATCAGGGACGGTATGATGAAATTATAGCTGATCCGCAATCGAATTTCACAAAATCCGATTACGAAGCCGCCGTTAGGCGCGCGAAGGAATACATAGCCGCAGGCGACATCATCCAAGTTGTGCCTTCACAGCGATTCAGTTGTCCAGTGTCCGTAGACTCGTTCGAGATATATCGGGCATTGCGAGTGGTCAATCCATCACCGTATATGTATTACCTGAAATTGAATGATTTTGACATTGTAGGCGCATCACCGGAAATGATGGTCAGAGTGGAAGATGGGATCGTCCAAACCGTTCCCATTGCAGGCACACGCCCGCGTGGCACGACTCCAGAAGAAGACAAAGAGTTGGAACGGATACTCCTCGCGGATCCAAAGGAACGCGCCGAGCACGTTATGCTTGTCGATTTGGGGCGAAATGACCTCGGCCGCGTCTGTGAATATCATACGGTTGAAGTCACCGAGCTCATGATCGTCGAGCGTTTTTCTCATGTGATGCATATCGTCTCACGCGTCATCGGACGCTTACGCGAAGATCTTACCGCTTTTGATGTGCTGCGCGCCTGCCTACCCGCGGGGACCCTCTCTGGTGCCCCAAAGATACGCGCAATGGAGATCATTGATGAACTTGAACCGACGCGTCGGGGTACATACGGCGGAACGGTCGGGTATTTCAGCTTTTCCGGCAGTGCAGACACAGCGATTACCATCCGAACCGCAGTGATCAAAGATGGCACCGCTTATATGCAAGCAGGGGGTGGTGTCGTTGCAGATTCAGTACCTGAAACTGAGTATTACGAAACCGTGAGTAAAGCGCGAGCGATGCTCAGTGCTATCGCATTGGCTGAGGAACAGTTAGCCGTTTTCAGTTAACAGTAACTCACCCTTGGGACACCAGTTATAATTGAAATGATTGTCGAAATTGAAGACGAACCGCTTTATAGTGAAGTCGATAAATAAGTGGATATCTTTGTAGCATAAACTTCCCAGTTTGTGCCAGTCTGAATGCCTGTTATAGGGATTCAGACTGTTTGAGAGTGCCCAATTAACTATAGGTTTTACTATAAAAAAGGAACTCGGAGACATAAAGATGGTTTTAATGATTGATAACTACGACTCCTTTACCTATAACTTGGTTCAGTATTTGGGTGAACTCGGTGCTGAACTCGAGGTACATCGGAGTCGCAAGATAGCGTTGGATGCGTTAGACGCACTGCAACCGGAACGGATTGTCATTTCACCCGGGCCTTGCACACCGAAAGAGGCGGGCATCTCCAATGATACCATACAACACTTCGCTGGAAAAGTCCCGATTTTAGGGGTCTGCCTTGGACATCAGTGCATCGGCGATGTGTTCGGCGGTGAAGTTGTTAGAGCAGATCGATTGATGCACGGCAAAACCTCTATGATACACCACAACGGTGCTGAACTTTTCGAGGGATTGGATAACCCGTTTGAAGCGACACGTTACCATTCACTTATCGTGAAAAGAGACACATTACCCGATTGCTTTGAGATTACCGCTTGGACAGATCAAGACGAGATTATGGGACTTCGGCATAAGACTTTGCCTATCTGGGGCGTACAGTTTCATCCAGAGTCAATCTTGACAGCTGCCGGGAAAGACTTATTGGCAAACTTCCTTGCACTCTAAATTACAATAGTTTGGACTATCTTCTGTAGCATAGGCTGTTAGCCTGTGCATCTTCTGTAGCATAGGAGACTGTTGGTCTCCTGTGCATCTTCTGTAGCATAGGCTGTTAGCCTGTGCATCTTACGAATTGTCCAAACTATACTATAAATCAACAAAAAGGCGTAACAAAATGACAAAACAGACAAACGAAACGGTACCGGTACCCGTGCTGGTTTCTTGGTCCTCAGGCAAAGATTCGGCGTGGGCACTACACACACTCCGCCAACAACCCGAACGCTACGAGGTCCGCGGTATCTTTACGACCGTCACAAAGACGTTTGAGCGCGTCTCTATCCACTCGACACCCGCATGGGTACTGAAACAGCAGTCTGAAAAACTCGGTGTACCGTTATACGAGATACCGATCCCGTACCCCTGTTCCAACGCAATCTATGAAGAGGCGATGCGAAAGTTCCTTGCTGAAGTGGAAGCGTTGCCCGAACATTTGACCGCATCGCATTTCGCATTCGGCGACCTCTTCTTGGAAGACATCCGTGCATACCGCGAGGATAAACTCAAAGGCACCGGTTTCACACCAATTTTCCCAGTGTGGGGAGAGGACACACCGCTGCTTGCGGAAAAGATGATCGCTTCTGGTTTACGTGCTATTATCACTGCGCTTAACCCAACCAAAGTTCCCGCCGACTTTGCAGGACGATGGTTTGACGCGGACCTCCTCGCAGATTTGCCAGAGGGTGTGGATCCCCTCGGCGAAAACGGTGAGTTCCATACATGTGTTGTTGATGGACCGATGTTCAGTTCACCTGTCGCCGCAAAACCCGGCAAAGTCGTTCAACGGGACATCGTTTCAGCTAAAGATAAAGATGACAAAATTCACACAAGCAGCAATACGTCACCGACTTACGTTTACGCTGATGTGGTACCTATAGATGAATAATTGGAAAAAAGCAGCCGTCCTGTGGACAGGCGGAAAAGATTCCGCACTTGCATTCCAAGTCTCCTTAAATCTTTACGATATAAGGAGGCTTGTCTGTTTTGTCCCCTCGGATGGCAGACAATTCCTCGCGCACCCAACGGAACTCATGAAACTACAAGCACAAAAAATCGGGATGCCAATTGAATTCGTGCCGATTTCCGAACCCTATAAACAGGGTTACCGCCAACAAATTGAGGCGATTAGAGACACCGGAATTGAGATGCTCATTACGGGCGATATTTCTACGGTGGACGGAATGCCGAATTGGATAGAGGAAGTCGCTGAAGGTTTAGTAGAGGTCCATAAACCGTTGTGGGAGTTGGATCGACATGAGATATTGGATACCCTTATCTCCGACAAATTTAAGGTCATCTGTTCCCTCGCTTACAAAAAGCACTTTCACCCAACTATCGTCGGTAGGTATTTCGATGCCGAACTCATTTCAGAACTGAAGCAGCTGCCGATTGATGCGTGTGGTGAACAAGGTGAGTACCACACATGGGTGTTAGATGCACCGTTTTTCAAAGCACCTGTGCAATTAGAAGGCACACGCGTCATTGATGCGGACGAGTATTGTTATCTCACCTACGAACAGGCGATTTAGCACTCTGATTTTGACCATTCCTGTACGCATGCAAGTTTAACTGAAGACAGATTTTCCTGTCCACTTCCCTTGACTTATCCCGAATATGAGATGTATACTAATTCTTAACCCAAGTTGCTACCAACAAATTTTCGTGTTTTTGCTTAAGAAACACCAAAACAAAACGGTATTTCTGTGTATTTCAACAGTGTTTTCAAACCCTTTCCTCACTCCGTAGGAGTGCCATGTCTATAGAAAAAGCGTATGGAAGCAACCGCACTCCGTAGGAGTGCTATTGCTTCGCAGTGAGAATAAATTAGGTGGCAAATTGCGTTAATTCTTACTATAGTTTGGACAATCTTCTGTAGAATAGGCTGTTGGTTTCCTGTTCAATCTTCCGTAGAATAGGAAACCGTTGGTATCCTGTTCAATCTTCTAAGGAGTTTAAAAATGAGAAAGTATCTTACGCCAATCTATGTCGTTCTTTTCCTGATAGGTGCGACCGCGCTTTGGTATTTCGGGCATCATCGTCCCGCTCAGAAAATACTCGAGGCTGAACCAAAGAAGATATATAAGAGTACCCCGCTACCACCAAAGGGTTTATCAGCGAAACCGGTGCCTTCTGAAGCTATACAAGAACCTCGCGTAGATACAAACATAGAAACAGAAAATACGGACCCTGCTGCAACGCCTGAAAAATTGGATAACAACCGGGCGGAAGTTACAGATGTTGACGAACTCGTGATACAAGAGGGTCTTTCAGTTGACGATCCAGCAGCTGCTGAAGCATTTGAAAAGTACGTTACAGCAGAATCAGAATACCAAGCAGCACAAGAAAGACTCCAGCAGGTATTTCCTTTTAAGGATACTGACCCAGCTGCGTCCGCAACCCAAGAAACCGAAGAAGCACTTGCAGCGTCAGATTACCAAGCAGCAATAGAAGGACTCCAGAAGGTGATCGTTTCCTTTGAACACATAGATCGTGACCAAATCAGGGCCGCAGTGGAAGCATACAAAGCGGCAAAGTTAAAACGCAATGAAGCCTTGGAAAATCTTGCCGTTTACTCCGAAGCTGCTGCAGAAATGTTAGCACAGGTAAAGGAAGCCGAAAGGCGAGAAAATGAAGCGCGAGCTGAATTTGGACGTAAAATACGCGTAACTCGTACACAGGTGCGCAACATGCAGGACGCGATAGAAAAGTTAGAAAAGTCTCAGTAGAGTAAGTCTTAATTCAATACCACCCCCAACTTTAACACCATCAGCAAATTTAAGTTATAGTGAAGCCCATAGATAAGTGGACATCTTTGTAGCATGATGCACGTCGCATCTGGGGTTTTTGCTGGGGTGTTTCTTCGCGTACGCCGCAAAACTTCATAGTTTGTACCAGTCTGAATGCCTGTTATAGGTATTCAGACTGTTTGAAAGTGCCCAATTAATTACAGGTTTTACTATAATTTGGACTCTCACTTACAAAAAGTACCTCCAGACTACCAGGACCAGTAGGTATTTGGATTCTGAATTCATTGCAGAACTAAAACATCTGCCGAAAAGTTGAAAGGTATGGCAGTCGCGAGCTCAGTTCGCTCCTACAAGCAGCTGCACACGGTTCAGAATCCAATCGTGCGCGAAATACTTTTACCGATCATTTTATTTTGGGCAGAACACTAATATTTCTATTGGTGCAGAATTATGCACCCATTTCGTCGTTTCGTGGTGTCACTATAGGGTGAAATCGGAGGGAATCCATGAAAAACAGTGATACACAATTAATTCACCGTGTTCTCAACGGCGATGAGAATGCCTTCTCAGCACTTGTGAAAAAATATCAAAAACAGGTGCACGCGCTCGCGTGGCGGAAAATCGGAGATTTTCACATCGCCGAAGAGATTACACAAGATACATTCCTGAGAGCCTATCAGAAACTCCGAACGCTGAAGAAGCCGCAGCGTTTTGCGAGTTGGCTTTATGTGATTGCCACAAACCGCTGCAACACATGGTTGCATAAAAAGCATTTTCGGGCACAGTTGTTAAAAAACAAGAGCAGTGCACGACCTGAAAAAGCGTCGTACTCTGAATATCTCGTTGAAGAAAACGAGCGCATCTCCGTGGAAACCCAACGCGAGGTCGTCAAAAAACTACTTGCGAAACTTGAGGAGAGTGAACGCACTGTGATGACGCTACATTACTTCGCAGAGATGTCCTGCACGGAAATCGGCGCGTTCTTAGGCGTATCGACAAATACGGTTAAGAGTCGCCTCCGCCGCGCACGGCAGCGT
This sequence comes from Candidatus Poribacteria bacterium, assembly GCA_965200345.1. Lineage (GTDB taxonomy): Bacteria > Poribacteria > WGA-4E > WGA-4E > WGA-3G > WGA-3G. The sequence continues at coordinate 4,808,778 of OZ241378.1, read as the reverse complement.
TTAAAGCAGGAAGAACCCGTTATAAGAGAGGCGTTAGACAACTTCCAAATCTCGCCGAATCTTACCGAGATCATCATGCGCAAGGTTTCACAGATCAAATTTGATGCCCCGTTCAGTAGCAAACCTTTAGTGCCGTGGGCAGTTGCTGCGTCCACATTAGCAGTTATATTGCTAATGCTCGGTTTCGGCAATCGTCAATACCTGGCGCGCTTTCAGAAGCCTTATAGTTTGGATGTGACTTCAGAGATGACGGTTGAAATCATTGACACACCCATAGTCGCGAACCTCGAATCAAAAATAGATGTGCGGACACAAATAGGGAGGACCAACGCAGTCGGTAAGCGCAATAACCCTGAACTGCAACCTAACGAGGCACCTGCAACAACTGCAGAGGCACAAACGGAGGAAACCGTGAAAGATTGGACACAATGGGAATTGCCTGAAAAGGCGAAAGCGCGTCTCGGAAAAGGCGGAATCAACGTACTTCAATTCTCACCGGACGGCACCCAACTTGCCGTAGGCAGCAATATTGGGGTGTGGCTTTACGATGTGGAAACAGGGAAAGAAATGTCCATGTTCCCCGGTATGTGCCAATCCCTCGCATTTTCGCCAGATGGACGATTCCTTGCCCATGGAGGCAATCGGTACCGTGGTGGAGAGGCACTTCAGTTGTGGGAAGTAGCTACCAGACGGAAAATGGATCTCCCAGCACGGCAGTTTTCTGCCTCAGTATTGCAGTTCTCTGAGGATGGCAAAACGCTTATCAGTTTGGCAAATCATGGAGACTCAATTCGTCATTTAGATATTGATACCAAAAAGGGAAATGTGAAGAAGATCAAAGACCAATCTTCACATTTTTCCCCTGCACCCGAGGCACTCACTTACGATAAATTTGCTGTCGGGAGAAAGGACGGAAGAATTGAGTTGTGGGATACAATAACCGGTGAAAAATTATTCACGCTCAGCGGACATGCGGAACTATCTGCTCATTCTGAAGAACGTGCCTTCTCCGAGGGACTTGTCTTAGCCTTGGCATTTTCGCCTGATGGAACCCAACTCGCCAGTGGCGGTGGAGACACAACGGTGCGATTATGGAATGCCACCAGCAACGATGAACCGACCATTCTTCATCAATACCACGAAGGTTGGGTAAATGTGTTAGCATTTTCTCCAGACGGAAAAATACTTGCAAGCGGAAGCACCGATAAAACCGTGCTTTTGTCGGATACCACCACAGGTAAACTACTCGCGGCACTCACTGGACATATTAACGGCATTACTGCCCTAACGTTTTCACCCGACGGTAGTAGGCTTGCAAGTGCAAGTGCAGACGGCACCGTACGGTTTTGGGATATCCAGACAGGCAAATCGCTTGCGACGCGTATCAACGGACATTCACAATGGATAAAGGCGGCTACTTTCTTGAAAGAGAATTCGACGCTTGTTAGTGCAGCATCTAACGGCATAATTACCTTTTGGGATTTAAAAACACCACAAAATCCAACACTTCAGATGGGAGGACATCGGGATTGGTTCAGGAGTTTAGTGTTTTCACCAGATGGCACGAGGATCGCCAGTATCGGTGTAGAACGTGCGAACATGATCTTCAAGGGAGGGAGTGCCGTTCTTACCTCAACAACATCTGATAACTTGATTCGTTTAACTGACACCCGCACGGGGCATGAGGTGACTTTGAAAGAGACAGATCATCCTTCAATTCTGACATTTTCACCTGATGGAAAAATGTTAGCCTTCAGCAGTTCGGATAAGATCCGTTTGTGGCATACAGAAACAGGTCACACACTCGACATTCCCTTCTTCGATCCCAACGATCATCCCGAATTATCTTATCACCCTGAAATTAGCGCACTGGTATTTTCCCCAGTTAGAAATGAACTTGTCAGTGCTGTTGATACTGGAAAAGTTCAAGTATGGGATACGGAAACAGGTGCTGCATTAGCGACCCTTCTTGCCGGACAGAATTTAGATGATTTTGCAAATAATATTGAGGATACAGCATTGACATTCTCGCCAGATGGAACGTTGCTCGCCGTGGGAAGTAATCAGCGAATTCGACTGTTCGGAAGTGAGAAATATATTGCTCTGAAGGAAGAAATACCTCATAATTCCAACGTATTGATATTTTCGCCGGATAATGGCGTGCTTGTGAATGGACGTATAAGCGGCGAGATCCAGTTATGGGATGCTATAACCGGTAACAAGCTCACCACGCTCATCGGACATACAACTCGTGTGGAGACGTTGAAATTCTCTCCCGATGGGAAAACAATTGTCAGTACAGGCACAGATGGCACAATCCTTCTCTGGGATTGGGAGGAAGTCCTCAAAGGTGCGGAACTAAAAAAAATAAGCAGAGACATGTCAACGCTCTGATTTTAACCACTTCTGGACTCGCTCAAGTTTGTCTGGTGGGATATGCGAGGCGTTCGCATCTGTCGGGAATGTGCCATTCGCTACCTCTTCACGATACCGACAGATCGCCTCAAAAGTTAGCTGGTTGTAATCCTGATAGCGTTTGGCGTGTTTGAAGGGCGGCCCGATACCTAATATGTCGTTGATGACAAGCACCTGTCCATCACAGAACCGTCCAGCACCGATGCCGATGGTCGGAATATCAACGGTTTCCGTAATGATTTGGCTGACTTCTTCTGTGATTTTCTCAAGCACAATGAGTTTCGCACCAGCGTCTGCAAGTGCTGATGCTGCTTCAATGAGCCGTTTCGCTTTAGCAAAGGTCTTTCCGTGCGTTGCTGCTTTACTACCGTGGATTTGTGGGTTATGGCCAATATGCGCGCAGGTTTCTATACCTTGTTCGGAGAGTGCTTTAACAATCGGAACCTTTTCAACACCACCTTCCAATTTAACACCATCAGCACCGTCGGATAAAAAAAGTTTCGCATTGGCGATGGCTTGTTCGGCATCGCGGTCGGCAGCGTAAGGCATGTCAACGAGGAGATAAGCATCTGTCACACCGCGGCGTACCGCTCTGAGGTGATGACGCATATCTGCCATTGTCACCTCTGTCTCGCTTTTATAGCCGAGGATGTTCGTGCCAACGCTATCCCCAACAAAGACGATGTCAATTCCCGCCTCGTCTTGCAAGCAAGCGGTTGGGTAATCGTAACAGGTCAGCACAGTGATCGGTTGCTGCTCCTGTTTTTTGGTGTGAAGGTAAGCGATGTTTTTTTTCATTCTCCTATCTCGCCTCGCCTTAAGCCAAGACCGCTGCCACAGTTTCCCCAATAGTAGCGAGACTATCTGCCACGGTAATTCCAGCAGCCTTGAGTGCCTGAATCTTGTCTGCAGCAGTGCCTTGTCCACCGGAAATGATCGCACCGGCGTGTCCCATCCGTTTTCCGGGGGGCGCGGTCTGTCCGGCAATAAAACCTACGACAGGTTTCGTCATTTCATTTTTCACGAACTCTGCCGCCGTTTCCTCTGCGGTCCCACCGATTTCACCTATTAAAACAACGGCGTGTGTATCGTCGTCTGCTTCAAAAAGTTTTAGGACATCAACAAAGTTTGTCCCAATCACAGGGTCGCCACCGATACCGACACACGTGGACTGCCCGATGTCGAGTCGTTTCAGTTGATAGGCAGCTTCATAAGTTAACGTCCCACTTCGAGAGACGATGCCGACGTTGCCCGGAGTGTATGCAAACTCAGGCATCACACCGATTTTGCATTCGCCGGGGGTAATCACACCAGGGCAGTTCGGACCGATTAACCGAGTCGGTTTCCCTTTCAGGAACGCTTTCGCTTTCACCATGTCAAGGACAGGAATGTGTTCGGAGATACAGACAATCAGTTCAACGCCTGTCTCCGCTGCTTCCATGACAGAGTCCGCTGCATTGAAACGAGCAGGCACGAAAATCAGCGAGGTATCCGCGCCAGTTGCTGCAACGCCTTCTGCTACGGTGTCAAACACCGGAATACCGTTCACATCGGTCCCACCTCTACCCGGAACCGCACCCGCAACAATTTGCGTGCCGTAAGCTGCGCACTGTTCTGTATGAAAGCGTCCTGAACGACCCGTAATGCCTTGAACGATCACTTTTGTATTTTTGTTAACAAGTATACTCATATTCCTTATTCGATCTCGCGTTATTAATAACCCAAGTTGCTACTAACAAATTTTGGCGTTTTTGCTTATATTTCTTCACCCCGTAGGGGTGCTATGTCTATAGAAACTTACGCAGGTTGCTCTTTTTGTAGCATAAACTGTTAGTTTGTGTCACCAGAACGCTGGGTTTTCCGAAAAATCTCATCTAATAGAACGAGCTGCAGTCAAAATTGCGTAAGTCCTGATTAATTCTCACTGCAAGGCAAACCGACAACCGACAACCGATAACTAATTTAGTATGCCCGAGAAAAGACTGCGATCTCCGCTGCAAATTGACCGCAGACAATACATTCACCATCTCCGTCGGGTTGTTCCATTGGGATACATCGGATAGTTGCTTGCGTCTCCTCGCTAACCTGATCTTCACATGCTGCGTCACCGCACCAGCGGGCGCGCGCGAATCCATTTTCAATGACTTCCTTGAACGTCTCGTAAGTGTCGGGTTCAAAGGTGTTCGCGTCTCGGAAGTCTGTCGCTCGTTTCAGCATATCCGCTTGAATTGTGTCGAGCATCTGTGTTACCGTCTCCGCAGCGTTGTCAATCGGAACAAACGTTTTGCCTTCTTTGCCCGGTATATCACGCCGTGCAAGAACGACCTGCTGGTTGCTCAGGTCACGGGGACCTATCTCAATACGCAGCGGCACACCTTTGAGTTCCCATTCGTTAAATCGCCATCCGGGTGAATACTCGAACCTATCGTCAACGTGATAACGGACACCGTCCAAGGTCTCACAAATACCGTCAACGGCTTGCATGACTGCTTCCTTATCAACGTCTCTGTTTTTAGGAACGATTGGCACGATGACGAGTTGCGTGGGAGCAAGTCTCGGCGGTAGGACTAACCCTTGGTCATCCCCATGCGTCATAATAATAGCACCGATCATCCGCGTGCTGATGCCCCAACTCGTTGTCCAGCAGTGTTGCTGTTTCTGATTTGCATCGAGATATTGAATCTCAAACGCTTTGGCGAAATTCTGTCCGAGATCGTGCGATGTACCGGCTTGGAGGGCGCGTTTATCACCCATCATTGCCTCAATGGTATAAGAGGTAAGCGCGCCGGGGAACTTTTCGCTATCGCTCTTGCGTCCCGGGATAACAGGGATCGCGGCTTCGTTGACTGCGAAATCGGTGTAGATATCCAGAATGCGGAGCGTTTCCTCTTCTGCTTCCGCGTGTGTTGCGTGTGCGGTATGCCCTTCCTGCCAGTAGAATTCCATCGTTCTTAGGAAAAGGCGCGTACGCGGCTCCCAGCGGACTACGTTTGCCCACTGGTTGATAAGCACAGGTAGGTCGCGGTAAGACTGAATCCACTGGCTATACATATAGCCGATAATGGTTTCAGATGTCGGACGCACCGCAAGCGGCTCCTCCAACTTTTTCCCGCCACCGTGTGTGACAATAGCGAGTTCCGGTTTGAAGCCCTCAACGTGTTCTGCCTCTTTCTCAATAAAGCTCATCGGAATAAAGAGCGGAAAAGCGGCGTTTTGGTGTCCTGTCTCCTTGAAACGGATATCCAACTGTTCCTTGACGTTCTCCCAGAGTGCGTAACCATAAGGACGCACGACCATGCAACCCCGCACAGGCGCGTAATCTGCCATCTCTGCTTGACGGATAACTTGGGTATACCATTTTGCGTAGTCTTCACTACGCGGAACGATTTTATCAAACATCTCTTTTCCTCTGTGGTCTGAATTAATTATCTGTTAAAGCGACGATACCGGGTAGTGGCTTACCTTCTAAAAACTCTAATGAGGCACCGCCGCCCGTTGAGATATGCGTCATCCGATCTGCGACCCCGGCTTGTTGTATTGCTGCGACACAATCACCGCCACCGATGATGCTCACCGATTCCGAATCGGCAATCTGTTTCGCCACCGCAATTGTGCCTTGTGCAAACTTCTCGAATTCATAGACACCTAAGGGACCATTCCATACCACTGTTTTTGTGAGCGCGATCTGCTCACCAAAAGCGGATACGGTCTCAGGTCCGATATCTAACCCTTGCCATCCCTCGGGGATAGACCTTTTGTCAATAACCTGAGATTCGGTTTCCGGGTCAAAATTTCGTCCGACAACGTGGTCTACCGGTAATAAAACGGTATCTGAGAAATCTTCCCTTTCAACCAAGGATTTTGCAACGTCAAGTTTCTCAGTTTCGACAAGCGAGTTGCCGATACTAAGTCCCATCGCTGACAGAAAGGTGTAAGCCATACCGCCGCCGATGAGGAGTTTATCCACCTGTTCAAGGAGCGTTTCAATCAACGTAATTTTGTCGGATATCTTCGCACCACCGAGAATAGCGACATAAGGACGTGCCGGGTTTTCGAGGCTCGTGCTGAGATAATAGATTTCGCGTGCCATCAAGAGCCCCGCGACACACGGATTGAGAGAGTGGGTTACCCCCTCGGTTGAAGCATGTGCGCGGTGTGCTGTGCCGAAGGCATCGTTGACATAGACTTCAGCGACAGAAGCGAGTTGCCGAGCAAATGCGGCATCATTCTCGGTCTCTTCAGCGTAAAATCGGACGTTCTCAAGGAGCAAGACCTCACCGTTGCGCAAAGCGTCTACTGCACTTTGCACCGATGCGCCGATGCAATCGCTAACATGGGCGACGCGTGTACCGAGTTTTCTACTGAGGGCTACAGCGATCGGTTCTGTCGAGAGTGCTTTTCTATCGGATGCTGAACCGACCTCCGGTCTACCTAAATGTGTCACCAAGATGGTTTTAGCATCTGCGTTGATGAGTGCAAGGAGCGTCGGCAAAGCAGCAGTGATGCGCGTTTCATCTGTGATCTTCCCATCTACCATGGGAACATTGAAGTCCACCCGTACGAGAACACGTTTTCCGGTAACGTCTATGTCCTTTAATTCAAGTTTTTCCATACTTTTAATGATTCGGTTTCTGCTCGGTTTTGTCCTGCTTCGCAGTGAGAACCAAAACCGGCTGCTTATCCAGAGTTCGCTGCCGTTACCGCCAGTTGCGCTGCTTCAGATAACCCTTCTGCCTGTTGAACATTCAGATCTGACGCAGCGATAATTTGTTTGCCGAGTTCCACGTTTGTTCCTTCCAATCGAACCACAAGTGGAACGTTCAGTTCGACCTGTTTCGCTGCTTCAACGATGCCATTCGCGATGGTGTCGCATTTCATGATACCGCCAAAGATATTGACGAGAACAGCCTTCACATTTTCATCTGCGAGGATAAGACGGAAGGCGTGCGCGACTGCCTCCACGGTTGCGCCACCACCGACATCAAGGAAATTTGCCGGTTCGCCGCCGTTCTGCTTAATAATGTCCATCGTTGCCATCGCCAATCCCGCACCGTTTACCATACAACCGATGTCGCCGTCAAGACGGATATAGCTCAAACCGGATTCGCTCGCCTCCAATTCACTCGGATCTTCCTCGTGTGGATCACGCATCTCAGCTATGTCGGGATGTCGCCAGAGCGAATTGTCGTCGAGGTTTACCTTAGAATCAAGGGCAACGATGTCTAATTCATTATCTGTTGTTACGATTGCCAACGGGTTAATCTCTACCAGTGAACAGTCGCATCCGGTAAAGGCATTGTAAAGCGATAAAATGAGTTTTGTGGCATTTGGAATAATCGGACGGTAACTTATATCGGTAATCAGTTTGTATGCGAACGCTCGCGCTTGAAATTCGGTTAACCCGAAAGCGGGGTCAATTTGTGTTCTAATAATCTTTTCGGGGGTTTCCGCTGCGACCTCTTCAATGTTGACACCGCCTTCCTCACTGCCGATTAAGGTGAGCTGTGAGGTCTCCCGATCAAGCAATATAGCGAGGTAGTACTCTTTCTCTATTTCTACGGCTGTAGCGATAAGCACTTTTCGGACTTGTTTCCCTTCGGGACCGGTCTGCGGGGTCACGAGTTGCATGCCAAGGAGTGTTTCAGTGTGTTGTTTGACTTCAGCGAGTGAGTTCGCGACTTTGATGCCGCCGCCTTTCCCGCGCCCGCCCGCATGGATTTGTGCCTTGACAATGTATCTACTACAATCGAGAGAACGCGCAACGGTTTCCGCTTCCGCCGACGTTTCGGCAACTTGACCGGGTAACGTCCTGACACCGTGGGATTCTAAGATTTGTTTGGCTTGGTATTCGTGGATGTTCATATCTTTGGTGTGGTTCTTCGGTAAGACCCCTTTGGCATTTATATCTCATGTGTTCTGGATTAATATCTCAAAAATTATACCATACCTGAGCGGAAATTGCAAGTTTTTCAAAGGGACTGGAACCGAAACCGAATCAATCTGATGGACGTTCTTGTATCACAGGAATCACGTAACTCCGAATTGCCAACCCATCTATTGTCTCTGTTTCCACGCGCGGTTCCGGCGTACTGCGATGGTCAAACACGACATAGTATCCTGCCTCAGCCCGCTCCAATTTAACGTACGCGGCGAGTTGTGCTTTGCCTGCCTGATACCGACTTTCTCCGCCCCAAATTTTTGTTTCAACGATATATTTTTGGTGGTTATGATGGATCAGAATATCCATTCTACCGCGCCCTGTTTGCACCTCAAGATACAGAGTCCCACCCACACTTTGAACAAACTGCTCAAGGTAAGCAAAGAGCAGATGCTGCCCGACATATTCTCGTGGCGTATCCGGAA